>NZ_JBICUD010000014.1:0-295169 GCF_043198015.1 Spirillospora sp. NPDC048911
GTTGCGGTCGCGGGAGTCCAGTCATGCGCGAGGGGGTGAAGGCGGGCTGCTACCTGGGGTGGCACCGAGAATCCGCGCTCCGCGCGGCCAAAGCAGGAACCTCAGCCACCAGACCACCCCCACGCACCCGAGCAAACCCCGGCCCGCTCCCCGCTTTCTTGTCGATGCCGCTTTTGGGTCTACAGCCCCGCCCCATCTGCCAGCCGGGCGGAATGGTGCTTCAGAGGGGTGACCGACCCCGAAAACCACGAAGCGGCAAAGCCGCGGAGCAGAAGAGCAGCAAAATGACCAGCGGCAAGCGGCAAGCGGCAAGCGGCAAGCGGCAAGCGGCAAGCCACTAAATCAGCAATTCACACATACGCGAATCCGCAGCCGGACGTCCACGCCAGCCGAAGGATCAAACAATCGCCGCTAATGCTCACCATAGCGCCCACCACAATGCTCACCATAAAAATCACCAGTGCGCGCCCCTGCCTCACCCACCCACCCACCCGCCTATGTTCCGCTGGCCGAAGTCCATTGGGCTCCGGTTTTCACGCGGAAAGCGGTGACGGCGGCCTCCACCGTCGGGAAGAAGTGCTGCGGGTCGATGGTGCGGGTGAGACCGTAGTGTTCGATCTTGCGGCGTACCGGGTCCTTGAGCTCGGCGAAGATCAGGCTGATGCCCTCAGCGTTCAGAGCCTCGTCGAGGTCTTCGAGGACGTCGGCGGCGGTGGTGTCGACGTCCGTGATCGGCTCGGCGGCGATCACGATCCATTGGGGCGGCTGCTCCGTTTTGGCGAGCCGCAGAAGCTCGTCGCGGAAGGTCTTGGCGTTGGCGAAGAACAGCGGGGCGTCGAAACGGTAGATCACCAGGCCGGGCAGCCGTTCGGCATCCGGGTAGCTGCGGATCGAGTGGAAGCCTTCGAGACCGTCCACCCGGCCGAGCACCGTCTCGTACGGCCACCACGACCGCCGGAAGACATTCAAAATCGACAAGCCAACGGCGATTCCGATTCCCGGCAGCACCCCGAGCAGGGCGACGCCGAGGAACGCGGACACCGACAGCAGGAACTCGGTCTTCCGCTGCCGCCACAGCCGTACCGAACCTGGGATGTCGGCCAGAGACAGCGACGCGGTGATGACCACGGCGGCCAGCGCGGGCTGGGGCAGATCACGGAAGAGACCCGGGACCAGGACGAGCATAAGGATGATCAAACCGGCGCCGATGACCCCAGTGAGCTGGGTCTTCGCGCCCGAACGTTCGGCCACGGCGGTACGCGAGCCGCTCGTGCTGACCGGGAAGCCCTGGAAGAGACCGGCCGCCAGATTGGCCGCGCCTATCCCGGCCATCTCCTGGTTGCCGCGGACCTCCTGGCCGGTACGGGCCGCGAACGCCGACGCGGTGGAGATCGTGTCGGCAAGCGAAACCAGGGCGATACCGAGGGCCCCGGCGAAGAGCAGGGCGAGATCGTCCAGCCGTACGTCGGGGATGGTGAACGGCGGGAAACCCTTCGGAAGCACGCCCACAGTGCCGACCCCATGTTCGCTGAGGTCGAAGAGCTTCGACGCGAGAATCGCCAGCAACACCATGACGAGCACTGCCGGGACCTTCGCCAACCAGCGTTGCAGCCCCAGAATAAGGATGATCCCGGCGATCCCCACCACGGCCGCGGCGGTGACCGCCTTGCCGTCGGCCAGCCCTTCGACGAAACCGGCACACTCGGCGACGAGGCCATCTCCCTCAACCTTGAAGCCGAACAACTTCGGCAGTTGCCCGACGAAGATGGTCAGCGCCAGGCCGTTCATGTAGCCGATCATCGTGGGCCTGGAGATCAGGTCGGCGATGAAGCCGAGCCGGGCCGCCGACGCGAGGATCATGATGGCCGCCACCATGATCGCGAGCATCGACGCCAGCGCGACCGCGCGGCCGGGGTCACCGCCCGCCGCGAGCAGCGGCACGATCGTGGCGGCGATCATGGGGCCCAGCGAGGAGTCCGGGCCAAGGACCAGGATCCGCGACGGTCCGCACACCGCATAGCCGATCAAGCACAGGATCGTCGTGTACAGGCCGGTGATGGGCGGCAGGCCCGCCAGCTCCGCGTACGCCATGCCCTGAGGCACGAGCAGCATCGTCAGGACGACGCCCGCGACCATGTCCTTGGCGAGCCATTCCCGCTGGTACGAGGTGACCGCGCGAAACACCGGCACCCTGGCCAGCGCGCTCACAACGCTGTCGTGGGTCATCCTCCCCGCCTACGCTTCGTCCCGCGCCTGACCAGTAGACCCGTGGCCGCCGTCCTCGCCGCCAAGAGGCCCACCACTAGTGGCCCCACCACCCGCGGACCCACCACCCGCGGACCCGCCACCCGCGGGCGCACCACTCTCGGACCCACCGCTCGCGTACCCACCACCCGTGGACGCACCACTCGTGGACCCACCACTCGTGGCCCCACCACCCGCGGACCCGCCGCTCGCGGACCCGCCGCTCGCGGACCCACCGCCTGTGGGCCCGCCACTCGTGGGGCCGCCACGAGTGGACCCACTACTCGTGGATCCGCCGCTCGCGGACCCACCGCCTGTGGGCCCGCCGCCTGTGGGCCCGCCACTCGTGGGGCCGCCACCAGCGGACCCACTACCCGTGGATTCGCCGCTTGTGGACCCGTCGCTCGTGGACCCGCGCTCCGTGGATCCATCACTCTTGGACCCGCCGCCTGGGGATCCGCCGCTCTTGGACCCGTCTCCAGCGGACCCACGCCCCGTGGACCGACCACCCGTGGACCGACTACCCGTGGACCGACTACCCGTGGCCCCACCACCAGTAGACCGTGTGGCGGTGCCACCATCACTGGATCCACGGCCGGCCAACCCACCACCGCTGGACCCACGGGCAGCGGAACTGCCGCCGATGGACCGTGCGGCGGATCCGCCACCGCTGGACCCAGGGCCGGTGGAACTGCTGGCGGTAGACCCACGGGCGGTGGGCTTGTGGTCTGTGGGCTCATGGTCTGGGGTCTTGCCGCTGGTCGGGCTGTCGGCGGTGAGGGTTCGGGCGGTTAGTTTGCCGGTCTCCCATAGCGCCAGCAATGCCAAAGCCGGTACAAGTGCCCACCCGAACTGGCCCAGATCTAGCTCGGTCGTTCCCAGCAGCCTCTGGAAGCCGTCCATCTGCGTGGCCGCCACGGCGAGCGCGAACTCGCCGAGCATCGTCCAGTTCATGTGCTTGCTGTCGAAGGTGGCGGTGGTCAGGGCCGTCTCGGTCTCGTTGCGGCATTCGACGGCGGCGACGATCAGGCAGAGCGCGAACGCGGTGAACGCGATGGAGTTGCCGATGGCGAGGCTGCCGTACTGCCACTCGCCGACCTTGATCATCAGAAGCAGGCCGATGCTGATGGCCAGCCCGGCCAGGCCCACCGTGACCATCACGCCGGTCGTCATGAGCGGCTCGCCGCGCGGCCGGGGGCGGCGCGCCATGAGGCCGGGGCTCTCGCGGTCGAAGCCGAGCGCGAAGCCGAACGCGGCGTTCACGACGAAGTGCACCCACAACACCTGTGCGGGGGTGAACGGCTCTCCGGCCGCGATGTTGAACAGCGTCGCGCCCAGGAACGTCAGGACGAAGACCACCAGCAGTACCAGGACGAACCGCACGTATTTGGCGAGGTTGTCGTAGATCTTGCGGCCCTGTTCCACCGCGAAGACGATGCTGGCGAAGTCGTCGTCGGACAGGATCATCCGTCCGGCGTTCTTGGCCACCTCGGTGCCGGAGCCCATGGCGATCCCGATGTCGGCGGCCTTGATGGCCGGCGCGTCGTTCACGCCGTCTCCCGTCATGGCCACCACCTCGCCCTTCTTCTTCAGGGTGTCGGCGAGAAGAACCTTGTGTTCGGGGGCGACGCGGCCGACCACACCGATGTCGTCGATCCGGGCCAGCCGTTCGGCTTCGGACAGCGCGGCGAAGTCGGCGCCGAGGATGGCCTCGCCCTTGATGCCGACCTGCTCGGCGATGGCGGCGCCCGTGACGACGTCGTCCCCCGTCACCATCCGGACGCGGATGTGCGCCGCCTGCGCGTCGGCGACCGCGGCGCGGGACGAGTCGCGGGGCGGATCGACCATGCCGACGAGGCTCGTCATCCGCAGGTCGGTGACGTAGCCGAGCAGGTCCCCGGCCGCGTCGAACGTGGCCGGGTCGAGGTCACGGGTGGCCGCGGCCATCACGCGCCGCCCCGCGGCTCCCATGCGTTCGACATGTTCCTGGGCCCGTTCGTCGAGGGCTTTGTCCCACGGAATCTCCGCACCGCCGGAAAGGGCCGTGGCCGCGCGCGACAGCAACGCCGGAGCCGCGCCTTTCACGAAGCATCGCACGACCGGCTCGCCGGCCGCGTCCGTCGCCGAGTTGAACGTGGCCATCAGCTTGTAGGTCGGATCGAACGGCAGGGTCGCCAGCCGGGGCAGCCGTTCGAGGGTCGCGTCGGGGTCGAGGCCGGCCTTGTGGGCGAGCACCAGCAGCGCGCCCTCGGTGGGATCGCCGACGACCTCGCCGTTCACCAGCTTGGCGTCGTTGGCGACGAGGTACGGCAGGACCGCGTCCTCGATGGACGGCGAGCTGCCGGCCGCATGATGGACCTTGCCGTCGAGGCCGTAGCCGATACCGGAGATCGTGTACCGGTCGCCCGGGTCGATCACCTCCACGGCGGTCATCTGGTTCATGGTCAGCGTGCCGGTCTTGTCGGAGTTGATGGCGGACGTGAAGCCGAGCGTCTCGACCGAGGGCAGGTCCTTCACGATCGCGTTGCGCTTGGCCAGGTCGACGCCGCCGAGCGACAGGATGGTCTGCGTCACCGTGGGCAGCGCTTCGGGGATGGCCGCGATGGCCAGCGAGACCGCCGCCACGAACAGCGCGTCCCAGGCCTCCCCGCGGGCCCGGCCCAGGACGAACATCACCACCATCGTCAGGCCGGCCGCACCCGCGATCCACAGGGTGAGCCGGTTGAGCTCCTTGGTCAGCGGCGACTCCTCCCGCTCTGTGGCCGACAGCATCCCGGAGATCTTCCCGAGCTCGGTGCCGGAGCCGGTGCCGGTCACGACCACCGTTCCGCTGCCGTGCGTGACGGGCGTGTTCATGAACGCCATGTTGGTCTGGTCGCCGGGCCCCAGGCGGCCGGCGAGGCCCGAGCGGTCAGCGCCCGAGCGGCCGGCGGACAGCGTCCCGGCGTCCTTGGCGGCGGGCGTGCTCTCGCCTGTCAGCGCGGACTCGTCGATCTGGAGCGCGCTGGCCGCGACGATCCGGCCGTCCGCGGGCACCTCGTCCCCCGCGGCGATCAGGACGACGTCGCCCACGACCACCTCCTCGGCCGGGATCTCCGCCTCCGTCCCGTCGCGGCGCACCCGGGCCGTCGCCTTCATCATCGACTTGAGGGCGTTCATGGCGCTCTCGGCCTTGCCCTCCTGCCGCATCCCGATCACCGCGTTCACCAGGGTGAGGACCACCAGCAGGACGGCGGTGCCCCACTCCTGGATCGCCAGTGACACGACCACGGCCGCGACCAGGATGATCTGCATGTAGCTGCGGTACTGCGCGAGCAGCCGCGTCCACCCCGGCTCGGGCTTCTCCTCCGGCAGCGCGTTCGGGCCGTTCTTCGCCAGCAGTTCGGCTGCCTTCGCGGCCGGAAGACCCGTCGCCGGGTCGACGCCGAACGCCGCGGCCACCACTTCGGGTGAACGCGCGTACCAGTTCGCGGTGCGCGTTCCCGCAGTGCCCGTTCCTGTGCCCGTTTCCGAGACGCCCGTTCCCGAGACGCCCGTTCCCGAGACGCCCGTTCCCGGGGCGCCCGTTTTCGCGGTCCTCTTTTCCCTGCGTGCGGTCATCGGCCGTGCCGCCCGCCGGCCCCCAAGGTCTGCTTTCTTTCCTTTTTCCTCCCCTTCTCCTTCTCCCTCTTCTTCTTCGCCTTCTTGCCCTTGGTCCGGCTCCTGCCACCGTTGTGCGCACCGGCCACCGAGGCCGCGTACGGATCGGCCGCCGCGCCCGCGGGCGCCTCGTCCTCCAGGTCCTGCTTGACCTCCGCCAGCTCACGGTGCGCCTTCTTGCTCACCTCCGGATACCGCGGGTCGATGTCGATGAGCGTGTGGGCGAGCACCGCGGCGGCGCAGATGCGCGCGACCCACTTCCGGTCGGCGGGGATGACGTACCACGGTGCCCAGCGCGTGCTCGTGGCCGACAGCATCTGCGAGAACGCGCGCTGGTAGTCGTCCCAGTACGTCCGCTCGCGCACGTCCGACGCCGAGAACTTCCAGTTGCGCTCCGGCACGTCGATGCGCTTCAGGAAACGGGTCCGCTGCTCTTCCTTCGACAGGTTGAGGAAGAGCTTCACGACGCTGAACCCGTTCTCGGTCAGGTGGCGCTCCCAGTCGTTGATCTCCCGGTACCGCCGTTCCCAGATCCGTTCGCCCATGGCCTCCGGCGGGAGCTCCTGGCGGTCCAGGTGCTCGGGATGGACGCGTACCACCAGCACCTCCTCGTAGTGGGAACGGTTGAAGATGCCGATCTCCCCGCGCCTGGGCAGGTCGCTGACGTAGCGCCACAGGTAGTCGTGGTCGAGCTCGCCGGCCGACGGCACCTTGAAACCGGCCACGTGCACGCCCTGCGGGTTCACACCGCTCATCACGTGCCGGATCGTGCCGTCCTTGCCTCCCGCGTCCAGCGCCTGCAGGCACATCAGCACGCCGTGGGTCCTCTGGGCGGCCAGGCGCCGCTGGTAGTCGGCCAGCAGTTCGATGCCGGTGCGCAGGAGTTCCACGCCGTCCTTCTTCTTCAACAGCCCCGCCTTGTAGCCCGGATCGAAGTCCTGGAGCAGGTCCACCTTCGATCCGGGTGCGACCCGCAGGGGCTTGATGAACGCCGCGATGCGCTCCGCCCTCTCGTCAGCCATGGTCGGACCGTCCCTTCTTCGCGGCCTCGCCGCTCTCCACGGCCTCGCCGCTCTGCGCGACCTGACCGCTCTGCACGACCTCGCCGCTCTCTACGGCCTTGTGGCGGCGGCCATTCCAGGTGAATGCGAGCTGGACGAGCCGATGCCAGTCCAGCCGCGGTTTCGACACCGGCGCCGGACGGCGGTGGCGAGGTACCCGTACGCGCAGAGCACCCGGCTCGATCCGGCAGTCGACCGGGGTCGGCAAGAGCAGCGCCTCACCGTCGACGCCGACCGGGATCTCGGGGACGTCGGCGTCGACGGCGACCTTCGCGGCGGTCAGCGCGAGCAGGCCGGTGCCGTGCCGGCCGCGGAGCAGGCCGGCGGCCTGGGCGGCATTGTCGACAGTGACGCCCAGAACGCCCAGCTCCCCGGTGTCGAGGCGCTCGCGGCGGCCGAGGCCGGCGAGGTCGCCGCCCTGGTACGGGTTGTTGCTCACCAGCACGGCCTGCGGGGCGTCGATGGTGACGCTCCCCACCGTCACCGTCACCGTCACCGTCAGGCGCGGCCCGGTGTGGTGGGTCAGCAGCTCGGGGAGGAGCTCCATCGTGGTCCGCACCTTGTCGGCGCGGTAGTGAGGGCTCTGCACGACGGCCGCGTACGCGCCGAACGAGGCGTTGTTGACGAAGACCCGGCCGCCGACGAATCCGAGGTCGACGTGGAGCTCGACACCGTCGGTGAGCGCGTCCAGGCAGGTCGACGGGTCCTCCCGGTCCAGGCCCAGGTCCATCGCGAAGTGGTTGCGGGTCCCTGCCGAGATGACCATGAACGGGGTGCCGCTTCGCGCCGCCACGCCCGCGACCAGCGCCTGCGTTCCGTCGCCGCCCGCGACGCCGAGCAGGTCGGCGCCGTCGGCCAGTGCGGCACGCGCCAGGTCGGCGACGTCCCGGGGATGGGCGGGGTCGAGCACCACGACGTCCGCGCCCAGCGCGCGGGCCTTCTCCGCCAGCCGGAACTTCCCGACCTTCCCGTCCCCCGACCGCGGATTCATGATCAGGAAGGGCCTGCTCGGCGGCGGGACCGGATGCTCCGCAGGGCCTGCGGGCCGCGCGTCCCACCGGAGGGCGGCCCGTCCGGTCAGTATCGCCAGCGACCACAGGCCGATCGTGAGCAGCACCACCCACAGCAGGTCGAGCACGGCATAACGCGCCAGGACGGCGATCGGCACTGCCACCGCCAGGAGAACGGCCAGCGCCCGGACGATGCCCCGGTGCGCCAGCGCCCACCACAGCGCGGCAGCGGTGACGATCAGCCCCGCGGCCCCGGTGAGCAGCAACGTGATGCTCCTGAGCCCGGCGGACAGCAACATCGTGAGCACCGCCGCCGAGCCGAACGCCACGGCCAGGCGCGCGGCGGCCCCCTGCCTGCGCCACCACGCGACCCCGTCCCGCGTCTCGTCGAACGTGTTCCTGGAAGCCTCCACGGAGTCATCCCACCGGCCGCGCTCCGGCTCGGCATCACCTCGGGCAGGTGATGCCGAGCCACCGGCGGGTCGGCGATCCTCCGGCGAGGAAGGGGGCCGTCCATGACCACGAACAGCACCACCACGCTCACCCCGCTCACCCCGTCCGAACGCGCCGCGTACGGGAAGGAGGCCCGCGCCCAGCGGCCTCGTTCCAGCCACGGCGTGTACGAGGCCGCCGAGAAGCGGGCCGATCCCGTCGACATCATCGAGCGCCAGTCCGCCGCCCGGCTCCCCGAGCTCGTGCCGATCCGTTACGGCCGCATGCTGGAGTCCCCGTTCCGCTTCTACCGGGGCGCGGCCGCGATCATGGCCGCCGATCTCGGGGCCCTCCCCCACACGGGGATCACCGCCCAGCTGTGCGGCGACGCGCACCTGCTGAACTTCCGGCTGCTCGCCTCCCCCGAACGCCATCTGATGTTCGACATCAACGACTTCGACGAGACGCTGCCCGGCCCGTGGGAGTGGGACGTCAAGCGGCTGGCCGCGAGCCTGGTGATCGCCGGTCGCGCCAACGGCTTCCCGCGCAGGCAACGCGCCGCCGTCGTGATGGACTGCGTGCGCGGGTACCGGGAGCGGATGCGCGAGTTCGCGGGCATGCGGACGCTCGACGTCTGGTACGCGCTGGACGATGCCGACCAGCTCGGCGCCGTCCAGTCGAAACGGGTGAGCGGCGACGCCCGCCGCCGGGCCGCCGCGGCGGCGGCCCGGGCCCGCACCCGCACGAGCGCGCAGGCCTTCGTGAAGCTGACCCGCGTGGTGGACGGCGCGCGGCGGATCGCCTCGGATCCTCCGTTGATCACCCCGATACGCGAGCTGCTTCCCGGCGAGGAGGGGAACCGGGTCGAGGAGAACCGGCTCGAAGAAGCCCTGCGCGCGCTCGTCGCGGACTACGGGCGCAGCCTGGCCTCCGAGCGCCGCCACCTGCTGAGCCGCTACCGGGTGGTCGACATGGCGCGCAAGGTCGTCGGTGTCGGCAGCGTGGGCACCCGCTGCTGGATCATCCTCATGCTGGGCAGGGACGACGAGGACGCCCTGCTGTTGCAGGCCAAGGAGGCCTCCGAGTCCGTGCTGGCTCCGTACGCCGGCGCGAGCGAGTACGAGAACCAGGGCGAACGCGTCGTCGCCGGGCAGCGCTTGATGCAGGCGGCCAGCGACATCTTCCTGGGCTGGCAGGCGGTCTCGGGCATCGACGGGCGGCCGCGCGACTTCTACGTGCGCCAGCTCCGCGACTGGAAGGGCATCGCCCAGCCCGAGACGATGTCCCCGGGCCTGATGGCGCTCTTCGGGCATCTGTGCGGCGCTTCGCTGGCACGTGCCCACGCCCGTTCCGGCGACCCGATCGCCATCGCGTCCTACCTCGGCGGCCGCGACATCTTCGACCGCGCGCTCGCCTCGTTCGCCGAGGCCTACGCGGACCAGAACGAACGCGACCATCAGGCCCTCGTCGACGCCGTCCGCGACGGCAGGGTCGAAGCCCGCTCCACCTAGCCCGGACCCGATCCGCCTAGTCGGCGCCGTAGCGCAGCCAGAGGGCCATCCCGCTGATGAGAAGCCCCCAGGTGATGAACCAGATGCCGGTGAGGACGGTCAGCGTCAGAAGGGTCATCCCTGGCCAGGTCAGCACGACGATCCCGGCGATCGCGCTGAGCAGCGACAGGACGATCGCCCAGCCCCGGTGCTCGCTGTGCCGGTCCGTCACCGCGTTGATGAACTCGAGGATGCCGCCCACCAGCCAGAACGTGCCGAGGAGCAGCGCCAGGACCACCACCGTCTGAAGCAGATGGCGCAGGACCAGGACGCCGACCAGGACCGACAGCACGCCGAGGAGCGCGTAGAGCACCCGGGCACCCCCGCTGTCGTCCGCCACGATCGCCTGCACGATCCGGAAGACGCCGAGGATGAGCAGCTGCAGGCCGAAGAGCCACGCCACGACCTTGATCGTGGCCTCTGGCCAGGCCACCACCATGATCCCCAGTCCCAGGGTGAGGAGCCCTGCCGCGAGACTGACACCCCAGGCCGTGCCCAGGAGACGGGTGGTGGCGCTCGGGCCGGTGACCGTTCGGGCGGGGATTCCGCCGGAGGCGTCAGAGACCATGGTTCCTCCCAAGGTGGCCTGGCGCCAGCGTGAGCGTGGTCATGGCCTCTGGCATCACCCGCGGCGGATGAGTCCGCGTGCCGCCGCCAGGGTGACGCTGCCAGCATGGACGCTGAGCGAGAACGACTGCGGCAATCGGCTGCTCCGGACGCGCCATGGCGGCGCTGGGGTCCCTACCTCAGCGAACGGCAGTGGGGGACGGTCCGCGAGGACTACAGCGGCGACGGCGAGGCCTGGACCTACCTTCCCCACGACCATGCGCGCTCGCGGGCCTACCGGTGGGGCGAGGACGGGCTCGGCGGCGTCAGCGACGACAAGCAGCGGCTGTGCCTGTCGCTGGCGCTGTGGAACGAGCGGGACCCGATTCTCAAGGAACGGCCGTTCGGGCTGACCAACGGCGAGGGCAATCACGGCGAGGACGTCAAGGAGTACTACTTCTACCTCGACAACACGCCGACCCACTCCTACATGCGCCATCTCTACAAGTACCCGCAGGCCGCCTACCCGTACGAGGACCTCGTGGTCACCAACCGCGAGCGCGGGCGGGACGGGCTGGAGTACGAGTTGCTGGACACCGGGATCTTCGACGGCGACCGCTATTTCGACGTGTTCACCGAGTACGCCAAGGCCGGGCCGAACGACCTCGCCGTCCTGGTGACCGTCGCCAACCGCGGCCCGGACGAGGCCGTCCTGCGCGTGCTGCCGACGCTGTGGTTCCGCAACACCTGGTCATGGGGTGGCGACGCCTACAAGCCGACCCTGCGCGCGGAGGATCCCGCGACGCAGCCCCCTGCGTCCACCGCATCCACCACATCCGCCGCGTCCACCACCTCCTCCGCGCCTGCCGTGATCCAGGCCGATCACCGAGAGCTCGGCACCTACCGGCTCTACTGCGGGGACGCGCCGGAGCTGCTGTTCACCGAGAACGAGACGAACGTCCAGAGGGTCTTCGGCTCTTCGAACGGCGCACCGTACGTCAAGGACGCGTTCGACCGCTACGTCGTCCAGGGCGACGAGAGCGCGGTCAATCCGGCCCGTACCGGCACCAAGGCGGCAGCGCACTACCGGCTGACCGTTCCCGGCGGCGGCCAGGCGACCCTCAGGCTGCGGCTGACCGACCGGCAGCCCGCCGATCCGCTCGGTGCGAGCTTCGACAAGGTCATGCGTGCGCGGCGCGCGGACGCCGACGCCTTCTACGCCGAGCTCACCCCGGCGGGATCCGGCGAGGACCAGGCCCGGGTGATCCGCCAGGCGCTGTCCGGGCTGCTGTGGAGCAAGCAGTACTACCGGTACGACGTCGAGGAGTGGCTGGGCGAGCACCACCTCGATCCGTGGACGCCGTCGGGGATGCGCAACCACGGCTGGTACGACCTGATGGCCGACGACATCATCGTGATGCCCGACAAGTGGGAGTACCCGTGGTTCGCCGCCTGGGACCTGGCCTTCCACGCGGTCGCGCTCGCCACCGTCGATCTCGACCTGGCCAAGCACCAGATCGAGCTGCTGCTGGGTGACCGCTACCTGCACGCCAACGGGCAGATCCCGGCGTACGAGTGGAACTTCAGCGACGTCAACCCGCCCGTGCACGCGTGGGCGGCGCGCTTCATCCACAGCCTTGAGGAACGCCAGACCGGGCACGGCGACCGCGACTTCCTGGAGCGCGTGTTCCACAAGCTGCTGCTCAACTTCACCTGGTGGGTCAACCGCAAGGACCCCGACGGCCGCAACGTCTTCCAGGGCGGGTTCCTGGGCCTGGACAACATCGGGGTGTTCGACCGCAGTGCCCCGCTGCCCACCGGCGGCACGCTGGACCAGGCCGACGGCACGGCGTGGATGGCGTTCTACGCGCAGGGCATGATGCAGATCGCCGCGGAACTGTCGGACGGCGATCCGGCCTACGAGGATCTGGCGGTCAAGTTCGCCGAGCACTTCCTCTGGATCTCTGCGTCGATGGATCGCGCGGGCGACGTCAAGGACGAGATGTGGGACGACGAGGACGGGTTCTTCTACGACGTCCTCCGGCTTCCCAACGGCGACGCGACCCGGCTGAAGGTGCGCTCGCTGGTCGGGCTGCTGCCGCTCTGCGCGTCGACCGTCTTCACCCCGCGCGCCGAGGGTGAGCGCCGCGACCTGCTCGACCGGATCCGAGCTTTCGCCAGCCGCCACCCCGACCTGGCCAGAAGGCTGTCTGCGGCCGAGACCCCCGGCACCGCCGGCCGCCGGCTGGTGTCGCTGCTGGATGAGGACAAGCTCAGGCGGGTGCTGACGCGACTCCTGGACACCGGGGAGTTCCTCAGCCCGTACGGCATCCGGTCGCTGTCGCGCGTCCACGCGGAGCATCCGTACCGGTTCTGGGCGAACGGGCAGCCGTACGAGGTCGGCTACCTGCCCGCCGAGTCCGACTCCGGGATGTTCGGCGGCAACTCCAACTGGCGCGGGCCGGTGTGGGTGCCGATGAACGCGCTCATCATCCGCGCCCTGCTCAACCTGTACGCCTACTACGGCGACGACTTCACCGTCGAGTGCCCTGCCGGGTCGGGCCGGCGGATGACGCTGTACGAGGTGAGCGAAGAACTCGCCACGCGCCTATCGGCAGCGTTCCTGCGCGGGACCGATGGCCGGCGTCCGGTGTACGGCGGCCAGGACGTCTTCCAGGACGACCCGCACTGGCGCGACCTCATCCTCTTCCACGAGTACTTCCACGGCGACAACGGCGCGGGCATCGGCGCCGCCCACCAGACCGGGTGGACGGCCATGGTCGCGGCCTTCATGGTGCTCTACGGCAACCTCACCGCCGACGACCTCCTCGCCGGCACCGACGACACGTGCGAGTAGACGCACAGGGCCCAGATCACCGCGACGTTCAGCGTGATGATGAGCATCGCCCAGACCGGGTGGTACGGGATGAACATGAAGTTCGCCACCGCGCTCAGCACCGCGACGATGATGCCGATCACGCGCCCCCACAGGTGCCCGGCGAAGGTGCCGTAGCCCGCGACCGCGAGGACCGCGCCGACCAGCAGATGCACCCATCCATAGGCCGTGACGTCGTACTCGAAGATGTAGTTGGGCGTGGTGACGTAGTACTTGTCATTGATGATCGCCGCGAGGCCCTCCAGGGCCTGGAAGACGCCGGCGACGAACATCGTGACGGCCGCGAAGAGCGCCAGGCCCGTCACCCAGGCGTCCCTGGCGCCCGACCCGCCCGCGAGCCTCGCGGAGATCGTGGACTGGGCCGCTTCGCTTGGCCGCGCCTCCTTTTCGGACCCCGCCTCTTTTCCGGGCCGCGGCCATTCCCCGGGCTGCCGTTCCTGCTGTGCTTCGGGCGACCGCGTCTCTCGATGCTGCTGCTCGGACATGCGCCTGCCTCCCATCGGGTGAGGCAACGTTGACCCGGCGTGCGGTACGGCGGCATCACCCGCCGCGGAGGAGCTCGCGCGGGCCCGGACGCCGATGGAACGGCCCCGGAATCCGGCGGGCGCGCCTTGACGATCGGGCGCGCCGCGCAGACGATCGACTCATCAAAGCTCCCGGCTAGAAGGTCGGGCTGGACATGAAACCCATTCGCCTGCGCATCGCGGACACGGGCCTCACGACCAGGCATCGACCCCCGCCGCTTCGCACGGAGTGGAGCGAACGTCCCGCTCTCGTGCGGCTCCTGGCGGGACGGCGCAACGCTCGCCTCGTGCTCGTCTGCGCGCCGCCCGGTTACGGAAAGAGCACACTGGTGGCGCAGTGGCTCGACAGTCAGGAGGAGACCAGGCCGTACGCGTGGATCTCGCTCGATCGGGCCGACGACTCTCCGGAGCGGCTCTGGGCCGCCGTCGAGCAGGGACTCGGCGAGGTCGGCGCCCCCGAGAGCGCGTCACTCGTGCTCGTGCTCGACCGCTTCGACGCCATCCGCCATCCGGCGTGCCTCGACCAGATCGCCGCCTTCATCGCCGAGCCTCCGCCGGGTCTCCAGCTCGTCCTGATCGCCCGCACCGAGCCGGCGCTGCCGCTGAGCCGCTACCGGATCTCGGGCGAGCTGGCCGAGATCCGCACCGATGACCTCACCTTCGGGCCCGCGGAGGCGGGCCGCCTCATCGAGCGGGTGAGCGGCGTCCGCCTGCGCTGCCCGGAGATGGAGAAGCTGCTGGCCTGCACCGAGGGCTGGCCCGCCGGCATCCATCTGGCCGCGCTGTCGCTGCGCGACGCGGCCGATCCCGTCGCGTTCGTCGCGACGTTCAGCGGGACCAACAGGCACGTCATCGACTACCTCGCCGAGGAGGTCCTCGCGGCGCTGCCCCTCGACGTGCGCGGGTTCCTCACCAGGACGTCGGTGCTCGGCCGGTTCTGCGGGCCGCTGTGCGACGCCGTCATGGGCAGCGGGGGCTCCGCCTTCTTCATCGAACGCGCCGAACGCGCCGGCCTCTTCGTGGTGCCGCTGGACGACAACCGGACGTGGTATCGCTACCGGCACGTCTTCCGGGACTTCCTCCTCGACCAGCTGAACGGGACCGAACCGGGGCTCGTCCCGCGGCTGCATCGCCGGGCGAGCGACTGGTACGACCGGCACGGGATGCCCGAGGAGGCGATCGACCACGCCCTGGCCGCGGCCGACGAGGACCGGGCGCTCGACCTCATCGCCCGCGGCTTCGCCGGTCTCGCGGCGGCGGGCCGGCCGGCCCGCGTCCAGGGCTGGCTCGACGCGATCGGCGACGACCGGATCGGGCGGGCGCCGGTGGCGGCCCTCTGCGCCGCCCGCGTCGCCGCGATGAACGGCGACCGGCACGGCACCCGCCGCTGGCTCGACGTGGCCGAGAAGCTCGGCCACAACGGTCCCCTTCCCGACGGCACCCGGTCGCTTCGGTCGGCCGTCGCCCTGGTCCGCAGCGACTTCGGCTTCGACGGCGTGCCGGGCATGGTGGACGCGGCGGAGACGGCGGTGGCGATCGAGGACGACCCCTCCTCGCCATGGTTCGCTCACGCGCGGCTGAACCTCGGATACGGCCGCTACCTGAGCGGGGAGCCGGAGCGCGCGATCCTCCCGCTGGAGGAGGCCGCGCAGAGCCGGGACGCCGCACCGCTGGTGCACATCCTCTGCTTGGCCGTCCTTTCGCTCGCCGAGAGCGACCTGGGCCGGATCGCGCACGCCGAGGTGCTCGCGCAGGTGGCGCGGACGAACGTGGAGGAGCTCGGGCTGCGGAAGGCTCCGGCCTTCTCCCTGGTCTTCACCGCCCTCGGCGTGGTCGCCCTCCGGACCGGGAACCTCGATCAGGGCCGCGCCGACCTGGAGCACTCCCTCCGGATCCGCTGGCGAACGGTCGGCCTGTCGCCCTGGCCGACGGTCAACAGCCTGCTGGCCCTCGCGGAGCTGGAACTGGACACCGGCGACCATCGCGAGGCGAGCGTGCTGACGGACCAGGCTCGCGAGGTCCTCGCCACCCTCTCCGATCCCCGGGACCCCTTGCGCGTCCGGCTCGGTGACCTGGAGAGGCGCATCGCGGCCGCGGCCCGGACGGACCGGATCCCCTATCCGGAGCCGCTGACCGAGCGTGAGGAGACCGTGCTGCGGCTGCTCGCGGGCGACCAGTCGCTCCGCGACATCGGCGATCGGCTCTTCCTGTCGGTCAACACGATCAAGACCCATACCCGCGCCATCTACCGCAAGCTCGGCGCCTCGTCGCGGACCGAGGCGATCCAGCGGGCACGGGATCTGAAGATCATCAGGTAGCCGGACGCCGCAGGCGCGCCTCGACGCCGCAAGCGCGCGGCAGAGATCGGGAGCGCGCGGCAGAGGCCGGGAGCGCGCGTGTCAGAGAAGCGACATCTGCCGGGCACGCCTGACCGCGTCTCCGCGCCGCGTCACGGCGAGCTTGCGGTAGATGCTCTTCAGGTGCGTCTTGACCGTGTTGACCGAGACGTACATCTCCAGCGCGATCTCCTCGGTGGTCAGCATGCCGGCGAGATGGCCGAGCACCTCCAGCTCCCGTGCGCTGAGGTGGCCGACGATCGCGGCCTCGCCGTCGCCCCGCTCGGTCTCGGGCGTCTCGCCGCCGAGCCCCACCGGCTCCAGGATCCGCCGGTGGGCGCGCCTGAGCTCGCCGTCCCGCCGCAGGACGGGCCGCATCCAACCGGCCGCGAGGGCGAACGGCAACAGGATCCCTTCCCGTTCCCCGAGGCGGAGCGCCCGATCGAGCGACCGGCGCCCGCGTGAGACGTCCCCGCCGGTGTACGAGAGGCGGGCGTCCAGGAGCCAGGCCGTCACCCGGATGTCCGGCGGGACCACCACCGACTCGGCGAGCAGGGGGTGCAGCGTCCCGGCCGCGGTCATGGCGTCGCCGAGGCCGAACTGCGCCTGCGCCGTCACGACCACTGCGGCCGCCGTGTCATCCGCTCCGGCGCGGCCGGCGGCCTCGCGGGCCGCCGCGTTCTCCCCCTTCACGAGCAGGACTTCGGCCTCCGCGAGCAGGAGCCTGCGGGCCACCCAGGCCGGTGGCGCCAACTGGTGCGCCGCGACCAGCCGTTCCAGGGCCCGGTCGGCCCGGCCCTCGGCCAGTTCCACGCGAGCGCTCACGAGACCGTGGAGAGCGGTGAGACACGGGTCGGCGGGGTGCTGGGCGCCTTCCCACGCGTCCCGGATCGCCAGCTCCGCCCGGTCGAGCTCCTTCCTCGTCACCGACAGCTCGTACCCCTCCAGGCAGGTCCAGGCGCGCGCCAGATGCGCCGGTGCGGCGAGCCGGCCGGCGGTCGGGCCCGCGGCGTCGGGCAGGCGGGCGGCCTTGCCGGCGAGGTCGGCGGCCCGCCTGAAGCGGCCGGAGAGCGCCTCGACGAGGGTCAGGTATCCCAGCCCGGTGCGGCGCTCGAAGTCGGCGCCCGTGCCCGCCGTCGTCTGGACGGCGGCCCGGAAGGACGTCGCGGCCTCGGCCAGCCTGCCGGCCCGGAAGTCCAGCGTCCCGCGCGTGCCGTTCACGAGCGCGCGCAACTCGGGCCGCCGGGCCGTCAGCTCCGCCGGGAATCCGGCGAGCGCCGCGTCCGCGTCCGCCAGCAGGGTCCGGAGCGAGCCGTCGGCGTCCGGCCTGGCGCGGACGACGCGAAGGAGCGTCGCGGTCAGCCGGGCCGCCGCATGGGAGTGCCCGTCGTCCGGCAGCGCGGCGAGGAGTTCCTCGGCCCGGCCCAGCGCCCGCGCGCACGCCCGGTCGTCGCCCCGGCCGAACGCCTCGGCCGCCGCGACCAGCGCCGGCTCCGGCGCGGCGGCCGCGGCCGCCATCGCCGCCGGCACGCCGCGAAAGGCCTCCGTCAGCGAACCGTCACCGGCGAGCCCGAGCAGCTCCCCCACCGCCAGCCGGTCGACCACCAGCCCGCAGGCGTACTGCCAGTCGCCCGCGCGCGCCGCGTGCCGCACCGCCTCGGCCAGCAGGCCCGCGGCACCGAACCAGCGGGCGGCCCGCGCGTTCAGCCCGGCGACCTCGCCCGGCATCTCGTGCCTGAGGACGACGCGCAGAGCCTCGGCGAACATCCGCTGGTAGCGGTACCAGCCGCCGCCCAGCGGCTGGACGAAGGCGTTCTGCCGCACCAGCTCGGGGAACAGGCGGCCGGCCTGCGCTCCCGCGAGCTCCACGGCCAGTTCGGCGGTGATCCGGTCAGGGACGCTGGTGCGCAGCAGGACGCGGCGGACCGGATCCGGCCGCGCGTCCAGGATCTGCTCGACGAGATAGCCGACGACGGCCTGGTCGTCGCCCGCGAAGTGCTCGACGAACGACTCCGGGTTCGGATGCGTCTCCATCGACATGGCGGCCATGCGCAGGCCCGCCGCCCACCCCTCGGTGCGGCGGTGCAGGGCCTCCAGCGCCGGCGCGGGCAGCTCCACCCGGTGCTGGGCCAGCAACTCCCTGGTCTCGCGATGCCCGAACGCCAGCGTGTCACGGCGGATCTCGGTGAGCTCCTGGGCGAGCCGGTAACGGTGCAGGGCCAGCGGCGGATCGTGCCGCCCGACGAGGACGAGCCGGAGCGTGGGCCGCGCCTGCTCGACGAGGGCGGCCAGGCCATGGACCACGACGGGGCTGAGCGGCGCCTGGAAGTCGTCCAGGACGAGGATCGCCCCGTCCGGCCGTCCGGTCAGCGCCGCCGCCAGGTCGGCGATGAACAGCTCGTCGGCGCCCCCGGGCCGGTCCGCCACCGGGACGATCGCGGGATCGACCAGCCCGGCGCGCACCAGCGCACGGAGCACCCGCGACCAGAACGGCCCGGGTTCCATCCCGCCGTCACAGGTCGCCCAGGCCAGGCCGCCGAGCGGTTCCCTGGTGCGCGCCCAGGCCGCGACGAGGGCCGTCTTGCCCGCGCCCGGCGGTCCGGTGACCACGGTCAGGGGCCCTCGGACGCCCTTCTCCAGCCGGGCGGCCGGCCTCGGCCGCTCGATGATCCACTCTGGTCTCGGGGGAACGGCGGTGGCGTTCTCCGGCGTCCCGGCGGTCGTCGACATGGCCTCCCCCTTCGGCGGGATGGGAGGGCATACGGCAAGTGACAGCACCGTCAGAGTCGATGGCACCGGGGTGAACCGGCATCACCCGCGCGGTTCTATCACCCGGGTGGAATTCGGCCCGTACCCCGCGTCTCACTCCGCGTGTTCCTCACCCGAGAGGTGTGAGGCCGCGTGCCCGCCGCGGACCGACCATCGCCCCCTGGACGGCCCGGACCGGGTCAACGCTACGCGTGCGAGGTGCTGTCGATGAGCGGGGAACCGAGAAGCGGCGACGTGAACGCGCCCACGTCCGCGCAGAGCCCACCGGCCGCGCCGAACCCGCCAGACGCCCCAAGACCGCCGGACGCACCGAACCCGCCGAGCTTGCCGGACGGGCCGGACGCGCCAAGCACGCCGGACGCGCCGGACGCGCCGAGGCCGTCGGCGGCACCTGAGCGGGCGGAGCTGGACCGGCTCCGTGCGGAGGTCACGAGCCTGCGCGAACGGCTCGACACCCGGGAGCAGCGCCGCAGCCGATGGCTCGCCGTCCGGAGCGTCCTCGCGGCCGTCCTCGTCGCGCTCGCCGGGTTCGGCGTCGTCTGCTCGGCGATCGGCGTCTGGGGCGCGCGGACGACGCTCAAGACCGACCACTGGGTCGCGACAGTGGAAACGCTGCCGCAGGAGCCCGCCGTGGCGGCGGCCGTGTCGGAGTACCTCACCACCGAGGTCTTCAACGCGCTCAACGTGCAGCAGCGGCTGGCCCAGTCACTGCCGCCGAAAGCGGCCTTCCTCTCGGCTCCGGTGACCACGGCCGTGCGCGACTACATGCGCACCATGATCCAGAAGTTCATGCAGACCTCGCAGTTCCAGGCGCAGTGGGAGGCCGCCAACCGGTTCGCGCACGCCCAGATCATGGCGATCCTGGAGAACCGCAGCGGCACGGTCTCGGTCGCAGGCAGCACGGTGACGCTGAATCTGCTTCCCATCGTGAACGATCTGCTCCTCACACTTGAGCAGCAGCTTCCGACGATGTTCGGCAAGAAGCTGGACCTCCCGGCGCTCACGTCAGGCCAGGTCCCGCCGGGCCTGGAGCAGCGCATCGAGACGGCCCTGGGCGTGAATCTGCCGGCCGACTTCGCCCAGATCAAGCTCTACAACCGGGACCGGCTCGGCCAGCTCCAGGAGGCCGTGGTGACGTTCAAGCGCTCGGTCGGGCTGCTGGTCGCCGGCACGATCCTGGCCCTCGGCCTGGCGATCTGGATCTCACCGAACCGGCGCCGGACGATCCTGCAGTTCGGCCTGTGGCTCACGATCGCGGTGCTCGTCCTGACGAACGTCCTGCGCGCCGTGCGAGACCAGTTGCTCGGGCTCGTGCCCGCGGGCGTCTACCGCGAGGGGGCGTCCGTCGCGATCTACGAGACGCTCACCGATCTGCGGGCGTGGGGCGACTGGATCCTCTGGACGGGCATCGTCGTGGCGGTCGTGGCCTACCTCGTCGGACCCGGGCGGCTGCCGGTCTTGCTGCGCGGGCAGACCGTGCGCGGAGCCCGGTCGGCCGCGGCGACGACGCGGACGGTCGCGACGAGCACCGTCCTCCGCGCGTGGATCACCCGCCACATGGACGCCCTCCGCGTCGGCGGGATCGTCGTGGCGGCCGCGGTCGCGCTGCTGGTGTCCTCCTGGACGGGGCTGATCGTGATCGCGGTCCTGCTCGCCGGCTACGAGCTGCTGGTGACGCTGACCGCCCATCGCTCCCATCCGGCGGAGGCCGCTCGGTAGGGGCGGTACTCAGTCCTCGCGATAGGGACGCATGTAGACCGTCAGGGCCCAGACGCACACGACGTCCATCATGATGATCATGATGGCCCAGGCGGGGTACGCCGGGAGGCTGAGGAAGTTCGCGACCGCGCTCGCCCCCAGCGCGCCGATCGCGACCACGCGGGCCCAGGTCATGCCCGCGAAGACCGCCCACCCGGCGGCGAACAGCAGCACGCCCACGAGCAGGTGCACCCAGCCCCACGCGGTGGCGTCCCATTCGAAGACGTAGTTGCGGGTGGCGGCGTAGAACTTGTCGTTAAAGATCGCCGTGCCGCCGGCGATCGACTGGAAGAGCCCGATGATGATGAGCATGAGCCCGGCGAACATCGCGAGCCCGAAGGCCCACTCCTGCTTCGTGGCGCTGTCCATGGCGGCAGTGTCGGGCCGAGGCGGGCCCGCCGGTATCACCCGCCGCGGATGAGCCCGGCGAGCTCGATCGACGAGTCCGCCGGACGAGATCGACGAGCCCGATGGACGAGCCCGCTGAATCGATCGCGGGATCACCCGTGATGAGTGACTCGGACTCGCGACTTCCCGAAGATGCTTGAGGTTTCCTCGCGCCGACGGCGCCTCGCGCCAAGGGGGGACATGAAGAAGTTCCCTGACGGGCCGGCCGAGCAGACCGGCTCCTACGAGATAAGGATCAAAGGTCGCGTCAGCGAGACCTTCCACGGCGCCTTCGACGACCTCACGGTCACCCTCAATCCGGTCGAGACCGTGCTGTGCGGCTCGGATCTGGACCAGGCCGCGCTGTACGGCGTGCTCGCGCGGATCCAGGCGCTCGGCTTCGAGCTGATCGAAGTGCGCAGGCTGCCGCCGGCACCGCCGGGAGGATGAGATGGCGGAGAAGATCGGCAAGCCGAAGGTCCTGGAGAGCAAGAGATCCTCCCCGCTCCAGTCACTGGTGCGGATCGCCCTCACGCTGCTGGTGCTCTATCTGATCTTCGGTGTGCTGATCCCGGAGTTCGCCGACTACGCCGAGATCTGGGACGCGATCCAGCAGCTCGACGTGGCCGCGGCCGCCGGCCTGGTCGGGCTCGTCCTCATCATCGAGTCGCTCAAGTCGACGCCGCCGGTGATCCTGATCCACCGGCTCGGGCTGCGGCAGTCGTTCCTGGCCCAGGAGACCTCGGCGCTGATCTCCAACACCGTGCCCGGCCCGTCGGGCACGGCGTCCCGGTACGTCACCTACCGGCGCTTCGGCCTCACCACCGAGGACTTCGGCCGCTCGACCATCGTCAACGGCCTCTGGAACAACGCGATCGTGCTGCTGCTGCCGACCGCCGCCATCGGGCTGCTGGCAACGCAGCGCGACATCCCCGGGAAGGTCCTGGTGCTCGTTCTCGCCGGGCTGGTCATCACCCTCGCCGGGATCGTCGTCGCCGGGCTGATCCTGCACAGCGAGGCGTTCGCCCGCCGCATCGGCGCGGGGACGGGCCGTACGGTCAACTGGGCGCGCGGCCTGGCCAAGCAGGAGCCCAGCCCGCAGGACTACGCGCAGGCCGTGGTGGACTTCCGCTTCGATCTGCGCGACTCGATCCAGCGCCACTGGCTCGGCCTGACCAGCGCCATCGCCACCAAGGAGATCACGACCTTCGTCGTCCTGCTGCTGTCGCTGCGGGCGGTCGGCGCCGGGCGCATCACGCTGACCGCGATCGACATCTTCGCCGTGTACGCGTTCGTCCGGCTGCTCACCATCATCGAGATCACGCCGGGCGGCGTCGGGGTCACCGAGGCGCTCTACATCTCCAGCCTGATGTGGGCCTCCGGCGGCGCGGCCGAGAACGAGATCGTGGGCGGCGTGTTCCTGTTCCGCATGTTCACCTACCTGGGCCCGATCCTGCTCGGGATGGCCTGCTGGCCGGTCCTCGGCCGGATGCTGCGCCGGGCGGACGCGGCGCAGCCGACCACGTGAGGCCACGCAGCCGACCACGTCAGGTCACGAGGGGTCAGGACCGGCTCCGAACGGACCCCGCGAGTGCGTCCGGCGTTCCACGCCCGTCAATCACCCCCGCGGGGTGAGCCGAGCCCTTCTTCGCGGCACCTAGGTTCCGGGGTAATCCCGGACATGAGGAGATCGCCATGTCGATGTACCAGCAGCCCAGCCAGGAGACACAGGCGGCCGACGCCTCCAAGCTGTGGGCCGGCGGTCTGGCCACGGCCTGCGTCACGGCCCTCGTCGCGTTCGTCGGCGTGCTCATCGCCCGCGGCGTCTTCAACGTCGAGCTGCTCTCGCCTGAACGCGAGGGCACCGTGGGGGGATCGCCCACCGGCGGCTACGTGGTGATGGCGTTCATGGGCGCCCTGATCTCCACGCTCATCCTGCAGATCCTGATCACGCTGACGCCCGATCCGCTCGGCTTCTTCTCCTGGATCGTGGGGCTGGTGACGCTCAGCCTGGCCGTCGTCCCGTTCACCACCGACGCGCCGATCTCCAGCCAGATCGCGACCGGCCTGATCAACCTGTCCATCGGCATCATGATCATGACTCTGCTGCCGCAGATCGCCTACACCCGGCGCCCCGCGCAGGGCCCCTGACCCCGCGCGGCAGCGTCCGCGGCGCTACCCCCCGCGCCTTGTCACCCCCGCGTCACCCCCGCGCCTCGTCCCGCCCGTACACGCACAGCGCCCAGATCACGAAGACGTCGAGCGCGATCATGACCAGCGACCAGAACGGGTAGTAGGGGATGAAGAAGAAGTTGGCGATGGCGCTGAGCACCGCCATGCCGATGCCGACGACGCGGGCCCACACCTGCCCGGCCATGACGCCCGCTCCGGCCGCCGCGACGACGATGCCGAGCGCCAGGTGGATCCAGCCCCACACGGTCGCGTCGAACTCGTAGGCGTAGTTGGGGGTCGTCACGTAGAACTCGTCTTCCAGGATGGCCGCGAAGCCCGCGATCGCCTCGAACACCCCACTCATGATCATCATGATCCCGGCGAAGAGCACGAAGCCCACGGTCCAGCCACTCGTCCGGCGCGATCCCGCTGAACGAACCATTGGGACACCTCCCATGCACAGGCCCACGGCAGGGACACCGGGGCGTACTCCATCGAACGCACCCGCCCGGCCGAGCCCATCACCCCCGCTGGGTGACTCCGCCAGATGAGAAGGCCCGAGCTGAGAAGGCCCGGCCGGTCGGCCGGGCCTTCTCGTCCGAAGCTGGTCTGGTCCGAGGCTGGTCTGGTTCGGAGCTCGTCTGGTGGCGTTCAGGCGGTGGGCTCGCCGTGCAGCGCCTGCTGCAGCTCGTTCTCGGTCTCCTTCGACAGCGACGACTTGAGCACGGTGCCGCCGTACTTGCTCATGGCCTCCACGGCCTTGTCCGGCGTGACCTTGTCGACCACGAGGAAGAGCGCCGAGGTGCCCGGCTTGAGCATGGCCCGCACCTGCTCCTGGAACTGCTTGTCGATCCCGGACTTCTCGATCTTGCCCATGAGCGCGCCCATGCCGGCGCCGAGGGCCATCCCGAAGAACGGGACGAAGAAGAGCATGCCGAACAGCAGCCCCCAGAACATGCCCCACGTCGCGCCGCCCGCCACCGCGTGGTGGTTGGTGGTGACATGGAACTTGCCCTCCTGGTCACGGGTGATCACCGCGACCGCGTCGGGCTGGATGACCAGGTCGCGGCTGAGTCGCTGGACCTCGCGCTCCGCGTCGATCGCCGTGGTCTCGTCCGGGTAGCCGATCGCGATCAGATCCGCCATGGCGGTCCCGTCCTTCCTGATCCTGGGCTTGTGTCAGCACCAGGGAATGCGGCCCGGCCCGCCGCGACATCACCCGCCAGGGATGACCTCTGTGCACTGGGACGGCCTCAGCGCATGGGGGACGGCCTCGGCGCGCTGGGGTGACCTCAGTGGGCCAGCAGCACCTTGAGCGCGACGACCACCAGGCCCAGCACGAGGTTGACGGCCGCCGAGACGACGATCAGAAGGAGACCGGCGTCCGCCTTCGTCCCCGCGATCACCGTCCAGCCCACCTGGCTCACCAGCGCCACGGCCAGCGCCGTCCACGCCGCCGCCGCGTCCGGCAACCCCAGGAGCGCGCACGACAACGCCGCGAGCGCGGGCGGGAACGCCGCCTGGGCGAGCGGCCACTCCTTCCGGCCGATCGCCCGGACCTCCGCCCGGCTCAGCGGTACGCCGCGTTCCCGATCACCGGCCAGGCTCGCGTACACGTGCGCCAGCCAGAAGACCAGACCGGTCGCCAACAGCAGCAGGGCCAGCACGCCCGCGGGCGTCGGATGTTTCCGCGGCGCGCTGCCGACCACCACGGACGCGGCCAGCAGGGACCCGTACACCGCTCCCGCGTAGTCCACCCGCTTCGTCGTGTCCGGATCCGCGACCACGTTCATGGAAACCCACTGTCCGGGGCCGGGACGCCCGGCGTATCACCCACGGCGGAGGAGGAGCCGCCTCCGTGACCGTGACAGGTTGTGCCGACACCGAGTGTGGAGGTGGGCTCATGACCATCGGACCCGTTCAGCTGATCGTGCTGGGCTTCGACCACCCCGACTTCCGGGGCGAGATCATCGCCGAGCTCGAACGGCTGCGCGCGAGCGACACCGTGCGCGTGATCGACGCGCTGGCCGTCTACAAGGACAAGGAGGGGACGCTCGAGGTCGAGCACCTCAGCAACCTCACCAGGGACGAGGCGATCGAGTTCGGGAGCAAGGTCGGCGCCCTCATCGGGCTCGGCATCGAGGGCGAGGAAGGTGTGGTGCCGGGCGCGATCGCCGGGGCCGAGGCCGCCGCCGAGGGCGTGCCCGTGTTCCCGGAAAGCGGGGAGGCCTGGGACGTCCTGGCCGACATTCCCGCCGACAGCGCCGCCGCGCTGCTGCTGATCGAGCACCACTGGGCCGTGCCGCTCCGCGACGCCATCATGCGCGCGGGCGGGTTCCGCATCAGCGACGGCTTCATCAGCCCGCTCGATCTGGTCGAGATCGGCCTCCACACGGCGGAGGAGGCGGAGCGGCTCCACGCGCTGGAGACCGCGGCCGCGGCGAACCGCCACTGACACGGGCGAGCACTGACACGGGCGGGCACTGACCCGCACGAACGCGACCGAGTACGCAGGAGGCACACGATGTTCGGAGCACGCAGGGTGGCGCGGCGCACGAGCCGGCGCACCGCACGCCGGGTGGCCAGGCGCCGCGACTGACGGAGAACGTGGCTAACGGACGACGCGGCCGACGAACGACGCCGCTGACGAACGACGAGCCCGTCCGTTCATCGTCCCCCGGCCGGGCGGGCGAAGGGCGAGTGGCTCCGGGAGTCGAGCCCCGGAGCCGCCCGCCTCAGCCGCTCGACATCCGTCCTCAGCTGCTCGACGTCCGTCTGAGCCGCTCCACGATCTCCGCCCACGCCGCCTCGTCCACCTGCACGCCCGCGTCGTGGGCGCACGTACGCGCTCCCCAGCTGCGGACGCTCGCGTCGCGCCGAACCCACTCCTCCGCACCGGCCGACGCCCGGCGGCGCCGCCGGCGCCACAGGAGCAGCCCGCCGACGGCGGCCGCGCAAACGAGGATCGCCACCAGAACGGCCAGCACCGCCACGGATCCTCCTTCCGGAAGCGGGCGGCCCCGATGACCACGGCAGGACAGGGACCGCCCGCGGCCTCCTCGCTTAGGCGCCGGCCTCCTCGGCCGCCGACCGGTCGTAGACGCACAGCGCCCAGATCACCAGGGCGTCGAGCGCGATCATGATGATGCTCCACACCGGGTAGTACGGCATGAACAGGAACTGCGAGATCATGTTCACCGCGACGAGCCCGATGCCGAGCACCCGGGCCCAGAGGGCGCCCGTCAGCACCATGAAGCCGACCACCGTGACGACGATGCCGAGGATCAGGTGGATCCAGCCCCAGACGGTGACGTCGATGTCGTACACGTAGTTCTTCGTCACGACGAAGAACTCGTCCTTCAGGAGCGCGGCGAATCCCTGGATCGCCTGGAAGGTCCCGATCAGCGCCATCGTGACGCCGCCGAAGACCGCGAATCCGACGGCCCACCCGCTGACCGGCTCGCGTTCGGGCTCGGCGCGCAGGCGCCGCGCGGACATCTGTTCTGACATGTGAACCTCCGGTTTCGGTTGTTCCGGCAGGGAGCCGTTGTTCCGGCAGGGAGCTTCAGCCGTCCCGGTAGGGACGCATGTAGACGGCGAGGGCCCAGATCACGGCCACGTCGAGGGCGATGAGCGTGATGGACCAGACCGGGTAGTTGGGGATGCCCATGAAGTTGGAGATCGCGCTCGCCGCCGCCACCGCCATGCCGACGGCGCGGGCCCATGCCATGCCCGCGAAGACGCCGAACGCGGCGAAGCCGACCAGGACGCCGATCCCGAGGTGCACCCAGCCCCAAGCGGTCGGATCCCACTCGAAGACGTAGTTCGGGGTGGTGACGTAGAAGTCGTCCTGGGCGATCGCCGAGATGCCCGCGATCCCCTGGAGGATGCCGACCAGCAGCATCATGATTCCGCCGAAGACCGCCAGG
Organism: Spirillospora sp. NPDC048911; assembly: GCF_043198015.1. NCBI lineage: Bacteria > Bacillati > Actinomycetota > Actinomycetes > Streptosporangiales > Thermomonosporaceae > Spirillospora > Spirillospora sp. NPDC048911. Next base: position 27,254 of record NZ_JBICUD010000014.1, read on the forward strand.
CCGAGGGCCCAGCTGTGCTTCCTGGTGTTGGCCTCGATCATGGCCGCAGCATCACCCGTCCTGCCGCCGCCGGAATCACCCGCGGCGGATGACCCGGCGCGGCGCGGGTCCGGCCGATCCTGTGACGATGGACGACATACGCGCCGCGAACGGCCGCCTGCCGTGACCGGCACAGCGGAAGAACGGACCACGGCGGCGCGGGCGATGGTCTTCCCGCTGGCGTTCGCCCAGTTCGTCTGCAGCTACGCCGCCACGAACATGAACGTGGCCATCAGCACGATCGCCGACGACATCGGGACCTCCGTCCGCGGGATCCAGACGACGATCACGTTGTTCACGCTGACCATGGCGGCCCTGATGATCGCCGGCAGCAAGCTCACCGACATCTGGGGCCGCAAGGCGTGCTTCGTCGCCGGGCTCGTCGTCTACGGCACCGGCGCCCTGCTGGCGACGCTCGCCCAGGGCCTGGGCCTGATGGTCATCGGCTACTCGCTGCTGGAGGGCGTCGGCTCGGCGCTGCTGATCCCGCCCATCTACATCCTGATCACGGTGGCCTTCGACGACACGGGCTCGCGGGCCAAGTACTTCGGGGTCGTCAGCGCCGCCGCCGGACTGGGCTCGGCCGCGGGACCCCTCCTCGGCGGCGTGATCACCAGCTCGATCGGCTGGCGCGCGTCGTTCCTCTCGCAGGTACTGGCCGTCGCGTGGATCCTCGTCCTCAGCCGGCGCGTCATCGACCCTCCCAGAACCGGGCCGAAGCCGCACTTCGACGGCCTGGGAGCGGTCCTGTCGGCGGCCGGGCTCTTCTTCGTGGTGCTGGGCGTGCTCCAGTCGGGCACCTACGGCTGGTTCGTCTCACGCGAGGCGTTCACCGTGGGAGACGTCGAGCTGATCCCCAAGGGCGGGATCTCCCCCGTCTGGGTCTTCATCGCGATCGGCGCGGCCATCCTCTGCTGGTTCTTCCTTCACGTCCGGCAGAGGGAGAAGCACCACAAGAACCCGCTGGTGTCCGTCAGGCTGTTCCGCGACCGCACGTCCAACCTGGGACTGACGACGCAGACGATCCAATGGCTCACCATGCAGGGCACCTTCTTTGTCATCTCGGTCTTCCTGCAGCAGGTACGGGGCTTCAACGCGATCCAGACGGGCCTCACCCTGATCCCCGCCACCGCCGGCATCCTCATCGCCTCCGCCGCCGCCGAGCGGATGGCGCACCGGCACTCGCAACGACGCCTGATCCGCGCGGGCTTCGGCACGGTGCTCCTCGGCTTCGGGCTGCTGCTCCTCCTGGTGCGCGAGCAGTCGAACGTCCTCACGTTCGCCCCGGGCCTGCTGCTGATCGGGCTCGGCATCGGGATCATGCTGACCGCGTCGGTGAACGTGGTGCAGTCGAGCTTCCCCGAGCGCGACCAGGGCGACATCTCCGGCCTCTCGCGCAGCGTCTCGAACCTCGGATCGTCGCTGGGCACCGCGCTGGCGGGCTCGATCCTGGTCGCCGCGTCCCATCCGGGCGGACGGCCGTTCGCCCTCTCGCTCACGATGATGGCGGTGATCACGTTCATCGGCTGGGTCGTCGCCCTGCTGATCCCGCGCCGGCGCCCGGAGAGCCGGTGAGCCGGGAACGCGAAGCGCCGATGAGCCCGGGACACGGAGCGCCGATGAGCCCGACACCCGGAGCGCCGGTGAGCCTGGGACGCGGCGGAGGCCTCCCGCCGCTGCGGCCCCTGATACGACCGGCCGTGACGACGGCGTGCCTCCTGACCACGTACTACGTCATCCCGCTGGACCGGAGCTTCACCGTGACCACCGCGGTCCTGCTGGCCTGCTCCTTCGTCGCGCTCGGCGTCCTGTTCACCTGGCACGCCCGCTCCATCGTCCGCTCGTCGCATCCCCGCCTGCGCGCCGTCGAGGCCCTGATGACCTCGGTCGTCCTGTTTCTCGTCCTCTTCGCGCTGGCGTACTGCCTCATGGACAACGGCTCGCGGGACGCCTTCTCCGAGCCCCTGAGCAGGACCGACGCCCTCTACTTCACCGTCACCGTCTTCGCGACGGTGGGCTTCGGGGACATCGCCCCCCGCTCCGAACCGGCCCGGATCCTCGCCATGGTCCAGATGATCGGCGACCTGATCATCGTGGGCCTGGCCGCCCGCATCCTCGTCGAAGCGGTGCGCCGGGGCCTGGACCGCCAGGCCCGCAACTGATCAGGCCCGCAGCTGATCAGGCCCGCAGCTGATCACAACATCTGGTCGAGACGCATGGCCGCCGTGATGAGAGCCAGGTGACTGAAGGCCTGCGGGAAGTTGCCCAGTTGCTCGCCCGTGGGCCCGATCTCCTCGGAGTAGAGGCCGAGACGGTTGCCGTAGGTGAGCATCTTCTCGAAGGTGAGCCGCGCGTCGTCGAGCCGTCCGGACCGGGCTAGCGCCTCGACGTACCAGAACGTGCACATCGAGAACGTGCCCTCTGCCCCGCGCAGCCCATCGGGCGACGCGGCCGGGTCGTACCGGTAGACGAGGCTGTCGGAGACCAGTTCCCCGTCCATCGCGCGAAGCGTGGACCGCCATCGCGGGTCGTCCGGCGCGACGAAGCCGACGAGCGGCATGTACAGCAGCGAGGCGTCGAGCACCTCACCGCCGTAGTGCTGGACGAACGCCTGCCGGTCCGCGCTCCAGCCCCGTTCCATGATCTGCACATAGATCTCGTCGCGCGTCGTCACCCAGCGCTCGAGATCGGCGGGGAACGCGCGGTCACGGGCGATCCGTACCGCCCGGTCGAGCGCGACCCACGACATGAGCCGTCCGTAGACGAAGTCCTTCGGCCCGCCGCGCGTCTCCCACAGCCCGGCGTCACGTTGATCCCAGTGGCCGCACAGCCAGTCGACGACACGACGGAGACCGACCCAGCCCTCGTAGCCGATCCCCAGGCCCCGGGTGTCGGCGAGGTAGACCGAGTCCAGGGCCTCGCCGTAGATGTCGAGCTGCGTCTGCTGCGCCGCGCCGTTCCCGATGCGGACCGGCCGTGACCCGCGATACCCCTCCAGATGGGAGAGCTCCTCCTCCCGCAGATCACTCGACCCGTCGATCCGGTACATGATCTGCAGCGGCGCGTCCGCCTCCCGGACCCGCCGGCCGAGCCAGGTCAGGAACGCCTCCGCCTCCTGGTCGAACCCGAGCCCCAGCAGCGCGTGCACCGAGAACGAGGCGTCCCGCACCCACGTGAACCGGTAGTCCCAGTTGCGCTCCCCGCCCACCTGCTCGGGGAGGCCCGCGGTCGGGGCGGCGATCAGCGCTCCCGTGGGGGCGTATGTCATGAGCTTGAGCGTCATGGCCGCCCGTTCCACCATCTCCCGCCACCGGCCGCGGTAGCGGGACCGCCCGACCCACCCGCGCCAGAAGTCCCGGGTCTCCTCCAGCAAACCAAGGGCTTCGCCCGGCGACCACAACCGAGGCGGACCGTCCGGCGCCGTCTCCAGCACCACACCGCCCGCCTCCCCCGCCGAGGCCGACACCACGGCCCGGACGCCGCCGCGCTCGGTGACCTGGAGCTCCGCGCCCTGACGCGGCGGCACGCCCGCCGCCCGCACCACCGACAGGTTGACGCTCATGAGGTCCCCATGGAACGCCGCGCCGTTCTCGGTGATCTCGGTCTTGTGGTCCCGGCGCGCGTAGTCGAACGCGGGCTCGCACTCGACGACGAACCGCATCTGCCCGCGCACCACCCGGACCAGCCGGACCAGCCGATGCCGCTCGGTGGCCACCGTGCCCGCGACCGGCATGAAGTCGATGACCTCGCCCACCCCGTCCGGGGTCATGAACCGGGTGACCAGCACGGCCGTCCCGGGCAGGTAGAGCTGCCGGGCGACGTGATCGCCGCCCTCCGGCGCGATCCGGAACCGCCCGCCCTTCTCCCGGTCGAGCAACGCGGCGAACAGGCTCGGCGAGTCGAACCGCGGGCTGCAGAACCAGTCGACCGTCCCGTCATCCCCGACCAGCGCCGCGGTCTGCAGATCGCCGATCAGCCCATGATCCTCAATCCCCGGATAAGCACTCATGCCGCGACCATGACAAACCCACCCCGCCCCCAACTCACCCATTCCGGATGACCCCCCACCCCCGCGCTCCGTCCCAGGCCGCGGGCACACGGCTGGGTGGTTGGTCGGGGTCGCGGTCGGTCTGCGATGCTGTGGGCGGGCGAGCTGGCCCTCCGAAGCCGTCTGCGCCGGTCAGCCGACCAAGGAGGGAGACATGGCCACCTTCACACGCGGGTTCCACGGCAGGCGCCGTGGCGAGGACGATCGGCTCCCGCCCGGTCAGTACCTCACCGACGACTTCCCCGTGCTCTCCGCCGGGCCCACTCCGCGCGTCCTGCCGTCAGAGTGGGAGTTCACCGTCGAGACCGAGGCCGGGCAGGTGCACCGGTGGTCGTGGCGGGAGCTGATGGCGCTGCCGTCCGAGACTCCGACGGTCGACATCCACTGCGTGACCACCTGGTCCAAGCTCGACACCACGTGGCAGGGTGTCTCCCTCGACGTGCTGCTGGAGGACGTCGAGACGGTGGCGGAGTATGCACTGGTCCATTCCTATGGCGGCTACACCACGAACCTGCCGCTGGAAGACCTCCTGGACGGCAAGGCCTGGATCGCCTACCGCTACGGCGGCGAGGAGCTCCAGCCTCAGCACGGTGGCCCCGCCAGGCTGCTGGTGCCTCATCTGTACTTCTGGAAGTCGGCCAAGTGGGTACGCAGCATCCAGCTATTGAACGAGGACTCGCCCGGCTTCTGGGAGACCGCCGGCTACAACAACTATGGCGACCCTTGGCGCGAGCAGCGCTACGCCGATGATTAAGTGGCGCACCGCGCGCCTGGTCAAGGTGCGCGACGAGAACCCCACCGCCCGAACACTGGTCTTCGACGTCCCTGGATGGGCCGGGCATCTCCCCGGCCAGCACGTCGACGTCAAGCTCACCGCAGAGGACGGCTACACCGCCCGCCGCAGCTACTCCCTGGCCGCCCCAGAAGGCGTGGAGCTCACCGTACAGCGAGTGAGCGACGGCGAAGTCTCGCCCTATCTCACCCAGGACATGGAGCCTGGCGACGAACTGGAGCTGCGCGGCCCCGTAGGCGGCTGGTTCGTCTGGCGCCCCACCGTCCCTGAACCGGTGCTCCTGGTGGCCGGAGGCGCGGGCATCGTTCCCCTGATGTCCATGATCCGGGCTCGCCGCGCCGCCCAGGTGGAGACCCCGTTCAAGCTGGTGTACGCCCTGCGCTCCCCCGAACAGCTCTACTACGCCGATGAGCTGCGTCCCGACCCCGCCGTGGCCGTCACGCTCGCCTACACCCGCAGCGCCCCGGAGGGCCACCGGCGGCCGCCCGGCCGCCTCACCGCCGCCGATTTCGGTCCGCACATCCCGGCCGACTGCTACGTGTGCGGCCCGACCGGCTTCGTCGAGGCCGCCGCCACGCTCCTAGTCGAGCTCGGCCACGACCCCGCCCGCATCAAGACCGAACGCTTCGGCCCCACCGGAGACTGACATGGACTACCTCGACGGCAACGCCCTGGCCGGACCGCTGGCCGAGATCTTCACCAACGACGTCTCGGCAGCCGTGGGCCGCTGCGCCTCCTGCGGCATGACCGGCCCGGTGGCCTCACTCCGCGTCTACGGCCCGGCCCCTGGCCTGGTCGCGCGTTGCCCAGGCTGCGACGAGGTCATGCTGCGCCTAGTACGAAGCCCAGACGCCGCCTGGCTAGACCTGTGCGGCACCACATGCCTACGCATCCCCCTAGAAAGCCCAGCGGAACCGTGACGCCTAATGCCTTCACCCGTCATGGACGACCGGCACCGCAGCCGAGTGGCGGGCCTGGTCAGCCGCGACCGGGAACGCGCTAGGGGGTGAACGCGTCCCCCGGCGGCGTTGCGCGGGCCAGGGCTGTTACTTGGCGGTGTTGCTGCTCAGGTGGGCGGCGTGGGCGGTGGCGTTGGACGTGAGGGTGCGCAGTACTTCCTGCAGGTCGGCGATCACGGCGTCGTCGAGGCCCATGGCGTCGCTGATGGCCTTGGGGACGTCGCGGGTCTTCTCTTGCAGGGCCCGGCCCTCGTCCGTGAGGAGGATCGTGACGGAACGTTCGTCGTCCGGACGGCGCCGCCGTGCCAGCAGGCCGCGCGCCTCCAGCCGCTTGAGCAGCGGTGAGAGGGTGTTGTAGTCGAGCCTGAGCTCGTCCACCAACTCACGGACCGTGCGTTCGCCGTGCCGCCACAGCGTGAGCATCACCAGGTACTGCGGATAGGTCAGCCCGAGCGGGTCGAGGAGCACGCGGTACACGGACGTGACGCTGCGGGAGGCGGCGTACAGGTCGAAGCAGAGCAGCTCCGCCAGCGGCGACTCGGGATCCATGCGCTCAGTGTAATCGAATGCACATCGCCAGCGATTAGCTCGCACACGATGTAATCGTGTACGCTCCACCTCAATGCGGGAATCACCCGCTACGGAACAGAAGGGCAGGAACATGGCGTACATCACCGTGGGCACCGAGAACACGACACCGGTCGAGCTCTACTACGAGGACCACGGCTCGGGCCGTCCCGTGGTGCTCATCCACGGCTACCCGCTGGACGGGCATTCCTGGGAGAAGCAGGTTCCGGGGCTGCTGGAGTCCGGGCACCGGGTCATCACCTACGACCGGCGGGGCTTCGGCCGGTCCAGCCAGCCGACCAAGGGCTACGACTACGACACCTTCGCCTCGGACCTCGACATCCTGATGCGCACGCTCGACCTGCGCGACGCCGTGCTGGTCGGATTCTCGATGGGCACCGGCGAGGTCGCCCGCTACATCTCCACCTACGGGACCGAACGCGTCGCGAAGGCCGCGTTCCTCGGCATGCTCGAACCGTTCCTGCTCAAGACCGACGACAACCCCGGCGGGGTCGACCAGAGCGTGTTCGACGGCATCCTCGCCGCCGTCAAGGCCGACCGGTACGCCTACTTCGACGCCTTCTACGCCGACTTCTACAACACCGACGAGAACCTCGGCACCCGGCTCAGCGAGGCCGCGCTCCGCTCCAGCTGGAACGTCGCGGCCGGCGCGTCCGCCCACGCCTCGGCCGCCGCCGTCCCGACGTGGATCACCGACTTCCGCGCCGACAGCGCCGCCGTCGCGGCCTCGGGCGTCCCGACCCTCCTGCTGCACGGCACGGCCGACCGCATCCTGCCGATCGACGTCACCGCCCGCGCCTTCCGCAAGATCCACCCGAGTGCCACCTACGTCGAGATCGACGGAGCGCCCCACGGCCTCCTGTGGACGCACGCCGAGGAGGTGAACGAAGCGCTCCAGGCCTTCCTCAAGGCCTGAGCGGCAACCAAAGGGGCCCAAACCAAAGAACTGGGCCCCTTTGCCAACGCCTGAAGTCCGCCCCGTGGCGATCACCGCATGGACAATGTCCCCGCCGAACGCGGCAGAAGCCCGATGCTGCCACCGGACGCCCAGGACGGACGCCACCACCGGACGCCGGAGGAACACCGTCACCGAGCGCGCCGGAGGCGAAGGCCCCACCGAGCGCAAAGAGCGAAAGCCCCACCAGGCGCGCCGGGCGCGGACGCCGCCGCCAGGGGCGCCGGGGGCGAACGCTGCCACCAGACGCCGGGCGGACGCCCTCACCGGAGGCGAACGCCTCACTGAGCGCAAGGGGACGCACGCCACCACCGGGCGCGCCGGGGGCGCACGCTTCCACCGGGCACGTCGGGTGGACGCCGCCACCGGGCGCGCCCAGGGCGAAAGCCTTACCGGGCGCGCCGAGGGCGGACACCGCCATCGGGCGTGCCGGGGGCGAAGGCTCCACCGGGCGCGGGAGCGAATGCCGTCACCGGGCGCGTCTGACTCACGATGCCACCGGGCACGTCGGGCGGACGTTGCCATCGGGCGTGCCCAGGGTGGACGCTGCCACCGGGGGCGCCGGAGCGGACGCTTGCATCGGGGGCGAAGGCATCCATTGGGCGTGCCGGGGGCGGGCGGTGCCAGCGCGTGGTGGGTTCATTTGGCGGCGACCGGCTTCTTCTCGTCGCGGGGGAAGAAGGGCAGCTCGATGTAGACGCGGTCGGCGGCGGCGAGGATCTTGGTCGCGTCGTCGACCGGCGGGTGGATGTGGTGGTTGATCCGCTTCTTGACCTCCTTGCCTTCGGTGCCCGAGGCCATCACCCGGCGGTCCCAGCCCCGGGTGAAGATCGCACCGGCGGCGCCCAGGTCCAGGCAGGTCACGTATGGGCCGGGGGTGAAGTCGCGCAGCGGCACCCCCACCAGGTCGGCCGCCGCATTGTATCCGGCGACCTTGCCCAGCGGGGTGGCGTGCTGACAGGCCTGCATGACCATGTGCTCGTCGTCGAAGGCCGCCGCGGCGGTGTCGCCGGCGACGAACACCTCTGGCAAAGCCCGCAGCCGCTGATCCACCGGCACCCGGCCCAGGTGGTCGAGCTCACCGGAGATCTGCCCGGTGAGCTCGCTGGCCCGCATCCCCACCGACCACACCACCGCGTCCGCCTCGACCCTGGTGCCGTCGGACAGCACGGCGTATCCGTCGCCGACCTCCGTCACCGTCGTCCCCAGGCGGCGCTCGACGCCCAGCTCGTCCAGCGCCGCCTCGATCGCCTCGCGCGGACCCGGGCCGAGCGGGGCCGCGACCGTCTGCGACCGGTCGACCAGCAGCACCCGGCCCCGCCCGGCCAGCTCGGTCGCGGCCTCCAGGCCCACGAATCCGCCCCCGACGACCACCACCGAGAAGTTCTCCCGGCCGCGCAGATGATCGGTGAGCCGCCGTGCCCCCTCCAGCGTGTCGATGTCGAAGAGTCGCTCGGCGCCAGGCAGACCCTCTGGCCGAACGAGCTTGCTGCCCGCCGCCAGTACCAGCCGGTCGTAACCGATCTCTTGGCCGTCGGCCACCACCACGCGTCGGCCAGTGTCGATCGCGCTCACCCAGGCCCGCACATGCTCGACACCGATGGGCTCCAGAATCCTGCTGAGCTCCACCTTGCCGAGCTCCGGCTCCGGCTCGTACAGCCGCGGCCGCAGCACCAGGTGCTCGCCCGGCGCGATCAGCGTGATTCGCAGATCCGTGTCCCCGTTCGTCCGTTCACGTGCCAGCGCCGCCCCCGCCGCGCTCCACGCACCCGCGAACCCGCCTCCGATGATCACAACATGTGCCATCGTCCCGTCCTCTCAGCCTCACCCCCCGCGGCTCGGAGGGTTCGACAGGTAGACAAGACGACGGGTCCAGCTGTGACCGCCGCGAGCGAACTTTCTAGGCGCCCATGGCCCGCATGATCCAGTCGAGAGATCCGGTCTTCTGCGCCTCCTCGGCGAGACGCTTGGCGGACGCGGTCTGGAGCTGAGCAAGGGAGCTGTCGACCCACGGCTGGGTGTTCTGGTTCCCCTGCTCCCGGTACTCCATGGCCTGAATGAGGCACTCCAGCTTGTCCGCGTCACGCGCGCACACCGCCTCGGCACTGACCTGGCCCTCGTACTCCCCCACCACAGCCGTGACCATCTCGGTCACCGGCCCGGGCAGGCCACGCATCTGATGTTCAGTGACCTGCTCGTTGGCCGCCTTGGTCACATACGGCTTGGCCAGATAGGGAAGGTCAGTGAGACGCGTCTCCTGACTGTCATGGAAAAGACTGAGCAACGCGGCGCGCTCAGGATTCGCGCCCTCCATCACCGCGAGAACGCTCGCGATGATCGCCGCCCGGAACGAGTGATCGGCGATGCTCTCCGGATCCTTCACACCCGCCACGAGCCAGCCCGTGCGCTTGTAACGCTTCAGGAGCCCTACCTCGTACAGAAAGCCCGCCAACTCGTTCGCCATGCTCACCCTTCTACCGGCCATACGTAGACCGTAGAGGGAGCCCGGCTACACGCTGAGCGGAACCATGTGGATCTCGTCGGCGCGATGCCCCGCCCGCTCGTGGACGCGCTGTACGGCCTCCGCGGACGGCGCCTCGGACAGGCAGTAGACCAGGCCCGAGTCGGGATCCGCCCAGGCGTGCTCGAAGGTCACGCCCTCCTCCGACTGGATCGCCACATCAGCGTCGTGCGCCTGCTGAAGCTGCGCGGCGGTGACGCCCCTGAACCCGTGGTGTACGTCCATGAACTTAGCCATGGCGCATGCCCTCCCCCGTGACTCGCAGGCCCGTTTTGGCCCACGTGCATCCAGTGCACCACCCAACAAACCCTCAGAAAAGGGATCAGCAAGCAATAACCTGGGCAAACATCAACCAACCACCCCCTCAGAGCCGTGCGCGCCCCTCGTCGCGGCACACGGCTCAGCAAGCCCTGGACGTCCGTCGTCAGAACATGGAGTTGTCGTTCTTGGAAGCTGAGGGGATGGTCTGGAGGACGTCCCAGTGTTCGACGATCTTGCCGTTGGGGTCGAATCGGAAGATATGGCGGCCTTGTTCGTCTCCGGGTCGCTCATCGTGCTCCTTGGGATCGGACGCCAACTGTGCGCACGGCATGGTGACTCACACCCCCGTGCCACGCTTGCGACGATAAGAACAACGGTCAGCGTGGTGAATAAGGGATCCGTGATGGTCAATCGGCGACAAGTTGGTGTGCGTCAGATCGGATATCACCCTGCCGACGGCCGCCCTGTGGGGATCGAGGTCGTAACGCTGGCCGACATCACCGGCCGAATCCCCGTCGACACGCTGACCTCAGCGCACCGGGCAGACTTCCACACCCTCATCCTGATCACTGCCGGGGAGGGCCACCATGAGATCGACTTCGTCGCCCACCCCTGCCGGCCCGGCACCCTGCTGTGGGTACGGCCGGGACAGGCCCACCGCTTCCACCTCCCGGGCCACCTCGACGGCAAGGTCGTCCTGTTCACCGCCGACTTCCCATCCAACCTCGGCAGCGCAGAACCGCGGCTCACCGCCCCCTCCTGGACGCCGCCCAAACCCGACCGCACCGCGATCTCCGCCACGATCGACCAGATCGCCACCGAACGCTCCGCACCCACCCACGCGATGTCCGTCGCCCTGCTCCGCCACCTGCTGGCGACCCTGCTCCTGCGCATCAACCGACTTCCCACCGAAAATGTCCATCGCGCCGACTCCGCCACCGCCGAACTCTTCTGCCGGTTCCAGGCCGAACTCGAACGCTCCTACGCCATCACCCGCTCCGCCGAGCACTACGCCGCCCGCCTCGGCTACACCGTCAAACACCTCACCCGCGCCTGCGTCGCCGCCACCGGCCACCCCGCCAAGCACCTCATCGACGCCCGCGTCGTCCTGGAGGCCAAACGTCTGCTCGCCTACACGGACGCCCCCATCGCCGACATCGGCCGCCGCCTCGGCTTCACCGACCCCACCAACTTCGGCAAGTTCTTCACCCGCCACACCAACACCTTCCGCCAAGCGCAGAACCTGACCCCATAGCCCGAACAGGCCAGCCCAGATCGCGCTCACTGCGCCACGAACCGGATGTGCCGCTGCATGAAGACCCGCTGGCCCTCGGAACGCGCGCGGACGAGGTAGAGGGCGAAGTCGCGCCCGGGATGGTCACGCCTCTACTGGTTGAACATGTACGGCGTTCGCTTCGAGTTCCGTGGATCGGTCATCTTTGCCGAGGTAACGGAGCAGTGCGCGCAGGGCGGAGGAAGCTACGCGGCCATGCAACCCCACACGCCGCCAGCCAGCAGTTCGTCCAGTCGGCCGGCTCCAGATGACGCGGACTCAGGCGAGTTGACCGGCCGCGTCATCTCGTCGGAGAACTCGATGACAAATGATCAAGGCCCGATCGGATGATGTTCCGATCAGGCCTTTGACCTGCGTTCCTGGGTGGAGCTGAGGGGATTTGAACCCCTGACCCCCTCGATGCGAACGAGGTGCGCTACCGGACTGCGCTACAGCCCCAAGGACTCCGCAAGGTTAGCAAACATTGGGGGTGCTTCGCGCATCGGTAAGCGCTCAGCCGCCCACGACGCGGCGGTCGTCGGCGTACTGGTCGAAGACCTCTTCTTCGACGTGGGGGACGAGTTCGATCACCTCGGCGTCCTCGGCGGCGGCTTCGGCGGCGGCGCGGCGGGCGGCGGCGCGGGCGTGGGCCCGTTCCTCGGCCTCGGCGCGGCGCTGCGCGACGTCCATGCGCACGGCTACGCGGAGTAGCGAGAGGTGGCCCGCCAGGAGGAGGACGGGGGGCACGGAGACCCACCACGGGGCCAGGCCGGTGGCGATCACGATCACAGAGGTCACGGTCAGGAGGAGCAGGCCGGTGGTGCGGCGGCGGCGCCTGGCGATCACGGCGGCGCGGCCGGGACGGCGGCGCGGGGCCGGGGACGTGTCCTCGTCGAGGGTCTCCTCGGCGTCCTCGAGGGTGGGCTCTTCGAGCGTGAGTTCTTGGGTGTCGTCGGCTTTCTTGTGAAGGAGCCTGGAGAAACCGGTCGTCTCGGTGTCACGGCGGAGCCACATGGGCACGAGGACGACGGCCCACACCGCGACGATGGCCAGATAGAGAACCGTGCTGCTCACCGGCTCACCACCCAGGCACGCTGAAGATGCGGGCCGACTCTCGGCGCGCGCACGTGCATTGGGAGCAGGGCCACGACCCGCACGGTACGAGTCGCTGTTAGAGGTTGACGAGCATAAGGGGCGGTGTGTCGCGAGATCGATCTCGCGGTTACTCTCTGTTTGCCAACTCTTCGTGATCGCAGGATATTTACCACCCGCGCAAACTCGAAAGTCAGCGCGGACCCAAGTGTCAGGGCGACGAGGACGAACGCGGAAATGCCTGTTTGGTGCTGGCCAGCCAGCGCGAGCGCAGACCGCCGGGCACGTCCTCGACCGTGAGGGCGTAGCAGATGTGGTCACGCCACGCGCCGTCGATGTGCAGATGACGTCGCCGGATTCCCTCTTCCCGGAATCCCAGCTTTTCCACCACCCGGCGGCTGGCGCTGTTCTCCGGACGAATGTTTGCCTCGACACGGTGGAGCCCGACCGTGAAGAAACAGTGGTCGACGGCGAGTGCGACGGCGGTCGGGATCACCCCCCGGCCGGCCACCTGGCGGTCGACCCAGTAGCCGATCTGCGCCGACCGGGCGGAGCCCCAGACGACCGCGCCGATGGTCAGCTGACCGGCGAACCGGCCCTCGTGGGTGACCACCCAGGGCAGCGCGAGACCCTGCCGGGCCTCCCGGCGCATGGTGTGCACCATGCTCACGTACGGTCCGAGGCCGCTGCGGAACAGCGGCGTCTCGGGGTTGGTCGGCTCCCAGGGCCGCAGCCATTCGGCGTTCCGTACCCGGAGTTCGCGCCAGATGGCGGCGTCCCGATGCCGCAGCGGGCGCAGCCCGACCGGGCCCTCGGTCAAGGTGACCGGCCATCCGCGCAGTCGTTCCACGGCTCCATGATTCCCTGGTGAAGTATCCGGACGCCATCAATTGTCGCCGACAACTCTGCCGGAGTGCAGGTCCGGGGCCTGTTGACACCTTCCCCAAACCGATGATGCGCCCTCAGATCCGGCGAAAAAGCGTCATGTGGCACGGATTTCGGTCAGGAGGCGGCCGGTCGGCGCGCGTTGAGGATCATGACCAGCGGCCGTCCTTCATGACCTTTTCGATCTCCAGGTCGTCGCCGAGCACGACGAGATCCGCCTGCTTGCCGGGTGCGAGCGAGCCGACGCGGTCGTCCAGGCCCAGTGCGCGGGCCGGGATCAACGAGGCCGAACGGGCGGCGTCCTCGATCGGCAGGCCCACGATCTCGACGGCGCGGCGGAAGCCGTCGGCCATCGTGATCGTGCTGCCCGCGATGGACGTGCCGCCGGCGAGCAGGGCGCGGCCGTCCTTGACCTCGACGTCCATCACGCCGAGGGTGTACGAGCCGTCGCCCATCCCGGCCGCCGCCATCGCGTCGGTGATGAGGGCGACGCGGTCGGCGCCCGCGGCGGTGAACGTGAGGCGCGCGACCTCGGTGTCGATGTGCACGCCGTCGTTGATCAGCTCGACGGTGACCCGCGGGTCGTTCAGCGCGGCGACGATGGGACCGCCCTCGCGGTGGTGCAGGGGCCGCATCGCGTTGAAGAGGTGGGTGGCGACCCGCGCGCCGGCGTCGAACGCCTCCCTGACCTGCGCCGCCGTGCCGTCCGTGTGGCCGACCGCGGCGACGACGCCCTCGTCCACGGCGGCTCGGACGAGGTCCAGGCCGCCGGGCAGCTCGGGCGCCAGCGTGATCATTCGCACGTGGCCGCCGCCGGCCTTGATCAGCCGCCGGAACTCGGCGAGGTCGGGGGCGCGCAGCAGCGAGGGTTCGTGCGCGCCGCATCGGCCCACCTCGATGAACGGTCCTTCCAGGTGGACGCCCGCGATGAGACCGTCGGAGGCCAGTTCGGCCAGGCCCGACACCGCGTTCAGCATGTCGTCCGCGCTGCCGGTGACCAGCCCTGCCGTCAACGTCGTCGTGCCATGCGCGCGGTGGAACTCCACGACCTTCCGTGCGTCCTCGGCCCGCCCGCTCTGGTACGAGGAGCCCGCGCCGCCGTGGACGTGCATGTCGACGAATCCAGGGACCACGTACCGCCCGCCCAGGTCGACGACGTCGGCGCCGTCGTTCTCGGACGCGCTGAGGGCGCCGGTGCCCAGCTCGGCGATCCGGCCGCCGTCGATGCGCAGCCAGCCCTGCTGGACGGCGTTCGGAAGGACGAACCGGGCGTTGGCGAGGACGGTCATGGCAGCTTCACACCTCGGCGTCGAGGACGACCGACCGGATCAGGTCGCGGAGGGCGGAGACTAACCCCGCGATTCCGGGCGATCTCCACGGCGAGCCGCAATACGCGGGCCAGGTCGGTCAGGGGGTTTCAGGTCACGCGTAATCATAGTTTCGCCACCCCACCCCCTCGGCCCAGTGGTCGATGGACGGCGGCGTTCGGCGACGTCGGTCCACGAGCGGCCAGGACGCGTCCGGCCTTGGACGGTCAGGGGCGCCTGGTCTTGGGTGGTCAGGGGGCGCCTGGTCTGGGGTGGTCGCCGCCGGCTATCTGGTCGATGGCGTGGGGCAGGACGGGACCCAGGACGGCCACGCCGTCGCGGACGCCGCCGGTCGAGCCGGGGAGATTGACGATCAGCGTGCGGCCGGCGACGCCCGCCAGGCCGCGCGACAGGACGGCGGCGGGGACGGCGGCGCGGCTCTGCATGCGGATGGCCTCGGCGATGCCCGGGATCTCTCGTTCGATCACGCGCCGGGTCATCTCGGGCGTCAGATCCATCGGGGTGAGGCCGGTGCCGCCGGTGGTGACGACCAGGTCGTACCCGGCTTCCACGGCGTCCCGCAGCGCCCCGGCCACCGGCTCGCCGTCGGGGATCACCACCGGGCCGTCCACCTGGCAGCCGAGCTCCCGCAGCAGCTCGACGAGCACCGGGCCGGATTTGTCCGCGTACACGCCCGCCGCCGCCCGGTTGGACACCGTGACGGCCATCGCCCGGATCATCGTCGCCTCCATGGTCTGCGCCCGTGCTTCGGAGCGGCTCAGGAATCGCCGCGGCGCCAGACGCCGGTCTTGCCGCCGGTCTTCTCCTCGACTCGCACATCGGTGATCACCGCGGCCGGATCGATGGCCTTGACCATGTCGATCAGCGCCAGGCCGGCGACGGTGACGGAGGTCAGCGCCTCCATCTCCACGCCGGTGCGGTCGGCGGTCCGGACGGTCGCGCTGATCGCGACGCCGCCGTCCTCGACCGTGAGATCGACCGAGACGCCGTGCAGGGCGATCGGGTGGCAGAGCGGCACCAGGTCGGGGGTGCGCTTGGCGCCCATGATCCCGGCGATCCGCGCGACCGACAGCGCGTCGCCCTTGGGCACGCCACCGGAACGCAGCGCGGCGACGCAATCGGGCGACAGCCGTACGAAGCCCGTGGCGGTGGCGGTCCGGGACGACACGTTCTTGGCCGAGACGTCGACCATGCGTGCCGCACCCGAGGCGTCCAGATGCGTGAAACCGGTGAACTCCGAACCCATGGCGCTCATGACGGCAACCTCAAAACCTCGACGAGCGAACCGGCGGGCAGGTCCTCGGCGTCCTCGGGCAGCGCGATGAGCGCGTTCGCCGACGACAGCGCGGCCAGCTGGTGGGATCCCTGTCCCTCCGCCGGAGTGACGGTGTAACTGTGCTGCATCGCCTTGCCGCGGTTGAAGGTGAGGGTCGCGCGCATGAAATGCGCGAGCCCGGCCGGGGATTTCACGCCCTCGGCCAGTACCGCGGTGACGGTGGGCAGTGTTTCCGGTGGCAGGCCCTGCATGGCGCGTAGCGCGGGCCTGACGAACACCTGGAACGAGACGTACGCGCTAACGGGGTTGCCAGGCAACGTGAAGATTGGCGTGCCTTCCAGCAGGCCGAACCCCTGAGGCTTCCCTGGCCGCATCCGTACTTTATGAAATTGCACGGTGCCGACCCCTGTCAGCACCTCCTTGACCACGTCGCGCGCACCCATCGAGACGCCACCGGTCGTGATGAGCGCGTCGGCCCGCATGAGCTGGTCTTCCAGGGTTTCCAGCACCTTGCGCGGATCGTCCTCAACCATGGTCTGCCGGTAGCCGACGCCGCCCGCCTCTATTACTGCGGCGGTCAGCATGAAGCTGTTGGAGTCCCAGATCTGCCCGGGAGCGAGCTCGGAGCCTGGCTCGCGCAGCTCGTTGCCTGTGGACAGCACGACGACGCGTGGCTTGGGCCGCACCGTCGCGCGCGCACGGCCGACCGCCGCGAGCATGGCCACCTGCGCTGCGCCGAGCCGGGTGCCGGGACCCGCGACGACCTCTCCGGCCTGGACGTCCTCGCCGGACCGCCGGATGTAGTGGCCGGGCGGCGCGGAACGGTTGATCCGGACGGTGGCGGCGCCGCCGTCCGTCCACTCGACCGGGATGACGGCGTCGGCACCGGCGGGCATCGGCGCGCCCGTCATGATGCGGGCGGTCAGGCCGGGCCGGATCGCGGTCACCCCGGAGTCGCCGGCGGCGATGTCACCGATGACGGGCAACACCGCCGGCTCGGCGTCCGAGGCGCCCGCGACGTCGGCCGATACCACCGCGTACCCGTCCATCGCGGAGTTGTCGAAGGGCGGCAGCGACACGGGCGCGGCGACCGGCTCGGTGAGCACGCCGCCCGCCGCCTCCAGCAGCGCGAGGTCAAGCGGCGGCAGCACCGGCACGTTGGCCAGGATGTCCGCCAGATGCTCGTCGACCGTCCTCATGCCGCCCTCCCCCGCGTCACGCGTGTCTTACTTGTCGTCGTTCTGCCGGACGAACTCCCGGAGCCACGGCATGAATTCCGGTGCCAGGTCGGGGCGCTCGGAGGCGAACTGCACGACGGTGCGCAGGTACTCCAGCTTGTTGCCGGTGTCGTAACGGCGTCCCCGGAACTTCACCCCGTACACGCCACCGCCCTGGTCGGCAGGCATGTCGGCGAGGGTGCGCAGCGCGTCGGTCAGCTGGATCTCGCCGCCGCGTCCGGGCGGGGTCTTCTCCAGGACGTCGAAGACCGCCGGGTCGCAGACGTACCGCCCGATGATGATCCAGTTGCTCGGCGCCTCCTCCACCGACGGCTTCTCGACCAGGTCGGTGATCTTGACGACGTCCTGCTCGCCGGTGCCCTCGATGGCGGCGCAGCCGTACGCCGACACCTGGTCGGGGTCGACCTCCATCAGCGCGACGACGCTGCCGCCGTGCTTCTGCCGGACCTCGATCATCCGGGTGAGCAGCTGATCCCGCGCGTCGATCATGTCGTCGCCGAGCAGCACGGCGAACGGCTCGTTACCGACGTGCTGGCGGGCACAGTGCACCGCGTGGCCGAGGCCGCGCGGCTCGCCCTGCCGGACGTAGTGCATGATCGCAAGGTCGCTGGACTCGTGCACGGCGGCCAGGCGATCCTCGTCGCCCTTGGCGCGCAGCGCGTCCTCCAGCTCGTAGGCCCGGTCGAAGTGGTCCTCGATCGACCGCTTGCTCCGGCCGGTGATCATCAGAACGTCGGTGAGGCCGGCGGCGACCGCCTCCTCGACGACGTACTGGATCGCCGGCTTGTCGACGATGGGCAGCATTTCCTTGGGAGTCGCCTTGGTGGCGGGCAAGAATCGGGTACCGAGGCCGGCCGCCGGGACGACCGCCTTGAGTACAGGTGCGAAGTCGGCCATGCAGAGACCCTAGCCACCGAGAGCGAGCGAAACGTGCAGCACCCTGAGCGGGAGGCTGAAATCTCCATAACAAACTCAGCAAAATCCGAGACCGAGCCTGGCGCGACCCCCGCAAAGCGCGAATTGCGGCGGTCGTTGCTGGCTGCCCGAGGGGAAATGAGCTCGGACGAACGCGCCGCCGCGGCCCGTTCCATGCGCGACGCCCTCTTCTCGACGCCCGAACTGGAGATGGGCGGCACGATCGCCGCGTACGTCTCGTTCGGCACCGAGCCCGACACCCGCGGGCTGATCTTCGGCCTGTGGAAGCGCGGGGCGTACGTCCTCCTCCCGCGGCTGCTGCCGGACGGCGACCTGGACTGGGCGTCGTACGAGGGCCCCGACTCGCTCGTCCCCGGCCCGATGGGGCTGCTGGAGCCGGCCGAGCCGCCGCGCGGCCCCGGGGCGGTGGCCAGCGCGGACGTGGTGCTCGTCCCGGCCGTGGCGATCGACCGCACGGGCCTGCGCCTGGGCCGTGGCGGCGGCTCGTACGACCGTGCCCTCGCCAGGGTCGGACCGGCGATCCTGACCGTCGGCCTGGTGTACGACGCGGAACTGGTGGACGAGGTCCCCGCCGAGCCGCACGACCGCCGCGTCCGGGCGGCCGTGACGCCCGCGGGAGGGCTACTCCGATTCCCTCAGGGCCCTCTACGCTGACCCCACAAGATCACGACCGCCCCCGCCCTGGAGGTACGACATGACGACGCCGTGGCGGCTCCTTTCCCTGCCTCCGCTCGACCAGGGCCTGGTCCGCGGCCTGTTCGCCCCGCTCGGTGACGCGGTGGAGATCACTTTCCCGGAGACCAGGGACCGGGCGGGGCTGCGCGCCGCACTGCCGGACGCCGAGCTGATCATCGGGGACTTCACCGGGCAGCTGGCCATCGACACCGAGGCCGTCGCGGCCGCGCCGCACCTGGCGTTCGTCCAGATGCCGTCGGTCGGCACCGACAGCCTCGACCTGGACGCGCTCGCCGCGGCCGGGGTGCCCGCGGCCAATGCCGCCGGATTCAACGCGCGGGCCGTCGCGGAGTGGGCGGTCGGAGCGGCGTTCGCGCTCTGCCGCCAGCTGGTCCTCGGCGACCGGCTGGTGCGGGCGGGCGGGTGGCCGCAGATGGAGCTGCTCGCCCGTGGCCCGCGCGAGATCCACACGCAGCGGGTCGGGATCATCGGGTACGGGCCGATCGGCGAGGAGGCGGCCCGGCTCTTCGGGGCGCTGGGCAGCCCGGTGTCCTACTGGTCCCGGCGCCGCCGCCCCGAGGCGTCCGCCACGTACCGCGAGTTCGACGACCTGCTGGCCAACTCGGACATCCTCGTGATCGCGATCCCCCTCACCCCCGAGACGACCGGGCTGGTGAACGCGGAGAAGCTCGCGCTCCTGCCGCAGAACGCCCTGCTCGTGAACGTGGGCCGCGGAGGGATCATCCCGGACGCGGACGTGCTGGCCGCACTCGAATCAGGCCACCTGGCCGGGGCCGCGCTCGACGTCTTCGAGGAGGAACCGCCCCCCGCCGACCATCCCCTCCGCACGCACGAGAACGTGCTGGTGTCGCCGCACACGGCCGGTGGAAGCTCCATGTCCCAGATCAAGCTGGTGACGATGGTCAAGGACAACATCACCGCCGCCGTCTCCGGCCAGCCGGTAGCGAACGTGGTAAACGGCATCGACCCGCAGATCAAGCGCCGCTAATCCCCTCCCCCCCACCGCAGCCAGGACCGTCCCAAGCCAAGGCCAAACTGGCCGCGCCACACCTCAAACAGCCACGCCGCAGGCAGTCATGCCACACCCCCTGCTGGCCGCACACGCCCCGAGCACCATGGGCAGACCGTGACACCTCACACAGGCGGCACCGCACCTCACGCAGACCGCGGCGCGCCCCCAACGAGCCCGCCACACCACGGGTAGGCAAGCCGCCCCACGCGCAGGTCTCAGCACGCCATCAGGCTGGCAGCGCGGCACCTCGGGCAGGCGTGCCGCGCCTCCGGCAGGCCAGGGCACGGGCTAGCAGCGCCGTACTTCGGCAGGCGCCGCAGCCTTGAGACCGTGTCGCAGCTCGGGCAGGCCTGCCGCGCCTCCGGCAAGCCAGGGCACCTCCGGGGTAGCAGCGCTGCACTTCGGCAGGCGCTACAGCTTGGGGGCACAGTGCTTCTGGGTAGTCGTGCCTGTCTCAGGCAGGGGCGGCACGCGGCCACGTCACGGCAGGCAAGTCGCAGCGTGAGTGGGGCGTGGCTCGTCTGCGGGCGGTTGTGGGGCGGTTGTGGGGCGGCTTGGGCAGGTAGGGCAGGGGGTGGGTGGGCTTGGGGTCTTGAACGGGGGCGAACGGTCAGTCGCAAATAGGTGATCCGTATACGAATCTGTAGGATCTCTTAACGATCAATCTTCCGCGACCCCGAAGGGTGGGATGTGCAGCTCGACCTCTGGCTACTCTTCGGCGCCACTCTCGTACTCTGTGCCATCGTGGCGGTCCGCCTGTCCCACCAGGCAGGCCTTCCGTCACTGCTCGCCTATATGGGACTCGGCCTGCTCATCGGCGAGTCCGGCCCTTTGCACATCCAGTTCGACAACACGTTGGTGGCCGAAACCCTTGGGTTGGCCGCCCTCGTCCTGATCCTGGCCGAGGGCGGGATCACCACCAATTGGCGCCATGTACGGCCGTCGGCACCCGCCGCGCTGGCGGTGTCCACGATCGGGACACTGATCAGCGTCGTGGTGGTGGCGGTCGCCGCCGTCTGGCTGATCGGCCTGGACTGGCGGCTGGCGTTCCTGCTGGCCGCCGTGCTCGCGCCGACCGACGCCGCCGCGGTCTTCTCGGTGCTGCGCAGGCTGCCGTTGCCGTCCCGGCTGAGCGGGCTGCTGGAGGCCGAATCGGGCTTCAACGACGCGCCCGTCGTCATCGTCGTCGTCACGCTCAGCACGACCCAGACGGGCATGCCGAACCTGCTGGAGCTCGCCGGGGTCATGATCTACGAGCTGATCGCGGGTGGCCTGATCGGCATCGCGATCGGCTGGCTGGGCGCGTACGCGCTGCGCCGGGTGGCCCTGCCCGCGTCCGGCCTCTACCCGATCGCGGTGCTGTCGCTGGCGGTCGGCTCGTACGGCGCGGCGACGTTGTTGCACGCCAGCGGATTCCTTGCCGTGTACGTAAGCGCCCTTGTCCTTGGCAACTCACGTCTTCCGCACCGCCCCGCCACCCGTGGCTTCTCGGAGGGCATCGCGTGGCTGGCCCAGATCGGGCTCTTCGTGATGCTGGGTCTGCTGGCCTCGCCAGGCGATCTCCCTGGCCAGATCGTGCCCGCCCTCGTGATCGGGTTCGTTCTGCTCCTGGTGGCGCGTCCGCTTTCGGTCGTCCTGTCCACGATCGGCTTCAAGCTGAGCTGGGGCGAGAAACTCTTCGCCTCCTGGGCGGGCCTGCGCGGCGCCGTGCCGATCGTCCTGACCACGATCCCCATGGTCGAAGAGGTGTCGGGCTCGGGACGGCTCTTCGCGATCGTCTTCAACATCGTGGTGGTCTTCACCCTGCTCCAAGGGCCGACGCTGCCCCTGGTGGCGCGCTGGTGCGGCCTCAAGAGCGACGAACAGGCCCGCGAGCTCGATGTGGAAGCCGCGCCGCTGGAGGAGCTGCACGCCGACCTGCTGGAGGTCCGGATCCCGCTGGACTCCCGGCTGAACGGAGTGGAGATCTTCGAACTCCGCCTCCCCGCGGGCGCCCTGGTCACCTTGGTCGTCCGGGACGGAAGCAGCTTCGTCCCCGAGTCGACCACCACCCTCCGCGCGGGCGACACGCTCCTGGTCGTCAGCACCACCGAAGTCCGCGACGCCGCCGAACGCCGCCTCCGCGCTGTAAGCCGCCGGGGCAAGCTGGCGGGCTGGTTCGGCGAAACCGGCCACTGACCGGGGGGATGGCCCCACCCGGCCAGTGCGTCACGGCACGGAAATACGCCCAGGGCGAATCGTGTTCCAGTCATGGGTACCATTAGCAGTCGTTCTAGAGGAGTGCCAGCCCCACCGCGGGGCTGTGTCAGCGAGGAGGAACCGTGCCGACGTATCAGTACGTTTGCACCGAGTGCGGCGAGCCTCTTGAGGTCGTGCAGAAGTTCAGCGACGACGCGCTGACCGAGTGCCCGAACTGCAGCGGCAAGCTGCGGAAGGTCTTCTCGGCCGCCGGCATCATCTTCAAGGGCAGCGGTTTCTACCGGACCGACAGCCGGGGTTCCGGCAAGTCGTCGTCCACCGTGGGCGCCGGTAGCTCGTCGTCCAACGGCTCGTCCGACAAGTCCGAGTCGTCGTCTTCTTCGTCGGACTCCTCGGGCTCCGCAAGCTCGTCGGGCTCTTCGAGCAGCGGGTCCTCCTCGTCCAACGGCTCCAGCAGCTCCAGCGGTTCGACGGGGTCGTCGAGCAACTCCGGGGGCGGCTCGGGCACGAAGGTCGCCTGAACGAGCTCCACAACGTTCAGAGGGCCATGGCTACGTTTCCGTCGTTCGGCGGATAGCGGCCATGGCCCTTTTCGCCGTCCCCGCCACGAAGGCGGCGCGGCACTCCATGATCAGCGTTAGGCGCGGACCTTCGTCCTGGTACGAAAGGTGGAGGCTGGAGCTGCGGCGCTCCTCCGCGAGATGCACGGCGAGGTGTACGTGAGCCGTCCGGCCGATGCGATCAAGGAAATCGGCGTGCGCGTACGTCGCGTTCTGCGCTGGGATCTCCTCGTCGGCCATCCCCGCATCGACTGATGGCCGTATAAACGCAGTTCAGAGCAGCCCAGCCGCAATCGCAGACCTTCACTACGCCGCGATGTCCCTTGCCCTGGCGGAGCTCTGAAGTGCTTGCGACAGCGAAGCATTCCGTTACAAGAGGCGCCTCCGCGGGCACGCTCCGACGTTCTGCCAGCCGGACGTGAGGCCTTGGGCAGGGGTGGCCCTCCGCCTGCTCGCCCCACCTCGCCCTCCTTGCGGCCGAGTATCCACTCCCCTCGTACCCCACCGGGCGTAGCCCCTCCTCGCCCCGTTCACTCGAAAGATGTACCTCCGGTCACCTCTCGAGCCCGACGCGCGGCGGACCGTCTCCCAGCGAGCATCGAACCATGCCAGAGATGCCCAGGAACGCGGCGAACGGCCGCGATGGAGCCACTGAGCCAGCACCTAGGCCGACCGCAGCCCCTCAAGGCCGCGGCGACGTCACAGGCCCGCATCCCGATGGTCTCGGCGGTCCCGACGGGCTCGGCCGGCTCGACGGGCTCGGCCGACTCGGCCGACTCGGCCGACTCGGCGGCGGCGATGACTTTTCGAGCCCCGATGAGTCGTCAGGGATGGGTCAGGGACGACTCGGGGTGCTTCCTGATACCGGCCTAACCCTTCGCCACGGACTCTGACATGGACGCTGCGGGGGGCGACCAGGCAAAGTCGAGATAGTACTTGACAAGTCTCCAATGCAGAGACAATCTTATCGCGAACACGACATATCTCGAAGAGCGCACGCTAGGCAGGAGAGGAACGAATGAGTGCACCGAGCCAGGCTCCCCCCACGGGATGGGCCCACCGACTCGCAAGCCTGATCGCCGGTAGACGTACCAAATGGGCGGTGCTCGCCCTCTGGGTGGTGGCGCTGGCAGCCCTCGGTCCGCTAGCGGGCAAGCTGGGCGACGTAGAGAAGAACGACGCGGCCAGTTGGTTGCCCAAGAGCGCCGAATCCACCCAGGTCGTCAAGCTGCAGGAACAGTTCCGCAAGGACGAGACGATGCTCGCCGTCATCGTCTACGAACGGTCCAGCGGAGCCCTCACCGCGGCGGACACGGCGAAGGCCAAGGCCGACACTGCCGCCTTCGGCAAGCTGCCGGGTGCACAGGGCGTGCAGGGGCCGTTCCCGTCGAAGGACGGCAAGGCGCTGCAGACCCTCGTCCCGTTGACCGATGTCGACGTCACCAAGGCCGTCGATGACGCTCGCGACCTCGCCAAGCGCGGCCCGCCCGGACTGAACGCGCACGTCACCGGCCCCGCGGGCGGCGGCGCCGACATGTTCAAGGTCTTCGAGACCATCGACGGCTTCCTGCTGATGGCCGCCGGCATCGTCGTGATCGTCCTGCTCCTGATCATCTACCGCAGCCCCATGTTGTGGTTCGTCCCCGTCCTGAGCGCCGTCTTCGCACTCGCCCTGGCGCAGTCCGTGGTCTACCTGCTCGCCAAGAACGGCGGTGTGACCGTGAACGGACAGAGCGCAGGAATCCTGACCGTTCTCGTCTTCGGCGTCGCAACCGACTACGCGCTGCTGCTCGTGGCCCGCTACCGCGAGGAACTGCACCGCCACGAAGACCGCCACGAAGCCATGGCGTACGCGCTGCACCGCGCCGGGCCCGCCATCATCGCCTCCGCCGCCACCGTCGCCGTCGGCCTGCTGTGCCTGCTCGTCGCCGACATGAACTCCACCAAGGGCATGGGCCCGGTCGCTGCCGCCGGTGTCATCACCGCCCTGGCCGCCATGACCACTCTCCTGCCCGCGCTGCTGGTCATCTTCGGCCGCTGGATGTTCTGGCCGCTCGTGCCGCGCTACGACGTCAAGTACCTCGACCCCGAGTCGTACGACAAGGAGCACGGCATCTGGAGCAAAGTGGCCCGGCTCGTCAGCGCCAAGCCCCGTCTCCTCTGGGCGATCACCTCGGTCGGCCTGATCGCCATGACCCTCGGCCTCGGCTCGCTCAAGGCCGACGGGCTCTCGGACGCCGGCCAGTTCGTCGACAAGCCCGACTCGATCGTCGGTGCCGAGGCGGTCTCCCGGCACTTCCCCGCGGGCTCCGGCTCGCCCGCCGTGGTCATCGCCAAGGCCTCCGCGTCCGGCGAGGTCGCCCGCGCCATCTCCGGCACGCCTGGTGTCGCCGAGCTAAGCAAGCCCGTGACCGTGAACGGGCTGGTGCAGTACGAGGCCACGCTCAAGGACTCGGCCGACAGCAAGGACGCGCAGAACACCATCGACCGGCTGCGTGACACGGTCCACGGTGTCCCCGGCGCCGACGCGCACGTGGGAGGCATGACCGCCACCAACCTCGACATCCAGCGGGCCTCGGCCCGGGACAACAAGGTCATCATCCCGATCGTGCTCGGCGTGGTCTTCCTGATCCTGGTGGCCCTCCTCCGGGCCCTGGTCGCGCCGCTGCTGATGATGGCCACCGTGGTGCTGTCGTTCCTCGCCTCGCTCGGCGCCTGCGCGCTGATCTTCAAGCACGGCTTCGGGTTCGAGGGGACGGACGCCGGATTCCCGCTGCTGGCGTTCATCTTCCTGGTGGCCCTGGGCGTGGACTACAACATCTTCTTGATGCACCGCGTCCGGGAGGAGTCGCAGCAACTCGGCACTCGCCGAGGCGTCCTGCGCGGTCTGACCGTCACCGGCGGCGTCATCACCTCGGCCGGGCTGGTACTGGCGGCCACGTTCGCCGCCCTGGCCACCCTGCCACTCGTCTCGATGGCTGAGATGGGCTTCGTGGTCGCCTTCGGCGTCCTGCTCGACACGATCATCGTGCGGTCGCTGCTACTGCCCGCGCTGTCGTTCGACATCGGCCGCCGCATCTGGACGCCGGGACGCCTCGCCAAGGAGTCCACCGCCGTCTCCGCCCCTGAGCCGCCCAAGATTCTCGACCCGGTCGGCTGACCATGGAAACGCTCATGACCGCAGAACGCTCGCACAACTGACCAAGAAACCCCGCGCAACTGACCGTAGAACGCTCGCGCGGCCGCGCGACCGACTGAGGAATCCCGCGCAGCTGACGGTACGGCGCTCAGCTGACGGTACGGCGCTCAGCCGGCGGTGCAACGCCCGCGCGGCTGGCTGAGAAAGCTCACGCGACCCGCGCGGGCGCGCGGAGAGACCCCACCGAGAAGGGGCCCGGCATCCTCCCGCCGGGCCCCTTCGCCACGTCCGGATGCGGAGTTATCCACAGAAGTGAGGGGGTCTCCCGGATGCCTACGGAGGGTGGTTAGGGTCAGCGGCATGACAACGCCTTCCGTGCCCGCCGCCGAGATCGGAGTGATCGGCGGTTCCGGGTTCTACTCGTTCCTCGACGACATCGAGGAGGTGCAGGTCGACACCCCCTACGGCCCGCCCAGCGACCGGATCGCGATCGGCGACCTCGGCGGCCGCCGCGTCGCGTTCGTGCCCCGGCACGGCCGCGACCACCGCTACCCTCCGCACAAGATTCCCTACCGGGCCAACCTGTGGGCGTTGCGCTCCCTCGGTGTCCGCCAGGTGCTCGCCCCCAGCGCCGTCGGCTCGCTGACCTCCACGTACGGACCCGGCACGCTCGCCGTGCCCGACCAGATCGTCGACCGCACCACCGGCCGCGCGCAGACCTACTACGACGAGAACGCCGCGATCCACGTCTCGTTCGCCGACCCCTACTGCCCCGTCGGCCGTGGCATCACCGTCGACACCGCACGCAAGGCCGACTGGGAGCCGGTCGACGGCGGCACCCTCGTCGTCATCGAGGGCCCGCGCTTCTCCACCCGCGCCGAGTCGCAGTGGTACGCGGCGCAGGGCTGGACGCTCGTCGGCATGACGGGGCACCCGGAGGCCCTCCTGGCCCGCGAGCTGGCGCTCTGCTACACCCCCCTCTGCCTCGTCACCGACCTCGACGCCGGCATCGAAGAGGGTGAGGGCGTCACGATGGACGAGGTCTACCGCGTCTTCGCGCAGAACATCAACCGCCTCCGCGCCATCGTCTCCGACGTGATCGAAAGCCTCCCCACCGACCGCACCTGCCCGTGCCCCCGCACCCTGGACGGCATGACGCTCCCGCTGGAGCTGCCATGAGGGGCAGGGCCTGGTGAAGGGCCGGTTAGCACGATGGCGTCGGCCGCTCGCAGCGCTGTCGGCGGCCGCCGCCACGGGATTGGCGCTGCTGGCACTCCGGCCCGGCCCGCCGCCCTCGGTCGAGGTGATCGCCGCCGCCCGCGATCTGCCGGGCGGCTCCGCACTCCGCTCCGGAGACCTCCGCACTGTGGCGCTCCCCGCCGAACTGGTGCCCGACGGTGCACTACGCGGTTCCGCAACAGGGCGGTTACTAGCCGGGCCGGTCCGGCGCGGCGAGCCTCTCACCGACGCCCGTCTGATGAGCGCCGGCCTCCTTCGGCTGCACAAGCCAGGCACAGTGGCGACACCCATCCGGATCGCCGACGCAGCCGCCGTACGCCTCCTGCATACCGGCGACCACATCAACGTCCTGGCCACGCAGTCAGACGATCCGCTGACCACCGGCCAAGGCCCCCCGTGGGCACGCCAGATCGCCAACGGCGTGACAGTGATCGCCCTGCCGCGCGAGCCAGATCCCGGCGACCAGGGCGCCCTGGTGGTGGTCGCCACGTCCGACGAACAGGCAGCCGCCCTCGTCGCAGCCTCCGCCCGATCAAGATTGTCGGTCACTATCGTGGGGTAGCTAACGATGTGTAATCAGGCAAACACGATCCGAGGATCCCATGGGCGGCTTCAAGAAGTTCCTCCTGCGCGGCAATCTGGTCGAACTGGCCGTCGCGGTGGTCATCGGCACCGCGTTCGGCGCGCTCGTGACCACGCTGGTGTCCTCGTTCATCACCCCGCTGATAGCGGCGATCGGCGGCAAGCCCGACTTCACCGCTCTCTACTTCACGCTGAACGGATCGAAGTTCACCTATGGCGTCTTCCTGAACGCGCTGCTCTCATTCCTGATCATCGCGGCGGTCGTCTACTTCCTGGTCGTCAAACCGGTCGGCGCCCTCCTCGACCGGACGAGCCGCACCAAGGAAGCAACGGAACGCGACTGCCCGGCCTGCCTCAGCGAGATCCCCATCAGAGCCACCCGCTGCAAGTTCTGCACGTCCGAACTCCCCGCCACCTAACCAAACCACCACACACGCACCCTCCACCCGAACCAAGACAACCCCCGCACCCAACTCACTCACACACGGCAACCACACGTCACGCCTGCAGACCAACCAACCAGCACCACATACAACGCACCGCGCATGCGGTGCACACAACGCTCCGCACCTCCGACGCACCGTGCATGTGCCATCTGCACACCACAGATGGCAGACCACGGGCCGCTCACCGCAGATGAGAGACCTCACAGGACACTCCCCATCTCGCACGCACCCACGCCCCCGTGCCTCGCGCAGCCACGCCTCATACATCCCGGCCCTCACACACCCCGCACCGCGCACGTGAATGCCCTCGCAAACCCCGCCCCTCACACCCCGCGCCCCTCACACCCCTGCACCTCGCACATTCCACCCCTCGCACACCCGGCGCGGCGACCCCTCGCGCACCCCTCACACCTCATCCCGCACACTCCGCACACCGCATCCCGCGCACTCCGCACCCCGCATAACTCGCACGCCACACACGCCGTGCCGCGCACATCCCGCCCTCAGACACCCGAGCGCCTCGTTCGTCCGGCGGACCACGCACTCCGACTACGCGTCCAGACCCGCACGCTCTGCATCGAGTACAACGCCTCGCGCGGTGCGCACCACGGCCGTCACCGCGGACGGCAGATCGGGGCTCACACAACCCGCAGCTCAGACACGGACCAGACAGCGCTCAGTCGCACGCGAACCACGCCCGGCGGACAGGAGAGCTTCCGTGAGTTCCGTGGCAGGGGACGTGATCGAGCTGGCCTGGGTGGTCGGCGTCAGCAGCACCGCGTTCGGAGAGCCGGTCGGAGAGTGTGTGAAGAGTTCGTCAGGATCGCTGCTCATCCTCGCTGGCAGGGCTCAGCCGCATCCGGGTTTCTTCGCGTCGTGCCGAACAAGGCTCGTGCACTCCGACCTCAGCGGGTGACCCATGACTCACAGAATGATCAATAAAAGGGGCGCTCGGTGGGTACAGGCGGTCTGCACGACTCCCCCTCCCGCAGGAGCGCTCCATGGGTGGCTTCAAGAAGTTTCTGATCCGCGGCAACCTCATCGAGCTCGCGGTCGCGTTCGTCGTGGGCGCCGCGTTCGCGAGTCTCGTGAAGGACTTCGCGACCTCGTTCATCGCGCCGCTGATCTCGCTGCTCGGCGGCGAGCCCGACTACACGCGGCTGGCGGTCACGATCGACGGGACGAAGTTCCCGTACGGCGTGTTCCTCACCTCGGCGATCGCGTTCTTCATGACCGCGCTGATCATCTACTTCATCGTGGTGCTGCCGACCACCAAGCTCATCGAACGCCTGGACCGGCACAAGGAGGTCACCGAACGCGAGTGCCCGCAGTGCCTCAGCGACATCCCCGTGAAGGCCCGCCGATGCCGCTACTGCACCGTCGAGGTCGTCCCCGCCACCGAGGCGCCGGCCACCTAGTCCTCCTCGGTCCCGTACTCCCAGTGCCACGGCTCGAACGGGTTGGAGTACGCCCACGACGGATGCAGCCATCCGTACTTCTTGGAGTTGGCCTCCAGCCAGTTGAACTGCGTCGAACCCGAGTTCTGGACGCCACCGCACAGGTCGAGCGCTTGGCCGCGCCCGTGGTTGCTCGTGCCGGGCACGGCCGCGAAGCCGGGCCGCTGCGAGTACACACGGTTCTGGTCGGCCAGGCTGCGGTACGAGTCGGTCACGCACATGTCGCGCCCGAAGCGCTTCTTGTACGCGGCGTTCAACTTGTAGAACGTCAAAGCGGCATCGGCCCGAAGCTGCTCGCCCTTCTGCGGCAGCGGACACAGGTACTGACTGGGAATCAGCCCGTTCGGGAACTTCCGCGCGTTCTTGGCCAGGCTCTTGTCACACCCCAACTCCAGCCGCCGGTCGCGGCCGACCCGTTTGAGCATCGCCGTCAGCTGCTTGGTGAGCTGCGTCGACTTGCTCTTGAGCCCGTCGACCTCCTGCTGGAGCTTCGTCTGCTCAACAGCGTTCTTCGACTGCAGTTCCTGCGCGGTCGAGGTCAGCCGGGCCCGGCGCTCCTGCAACTCGTCGGCCTTCTGCACCAGGGCGTCCTGCCCGTTCGCCATATGGGTGACATCCGCCGTGGCCCGCAGGGCATCGTCCAGGTCCCCGCCACCGAAGATAGCCATCTGCCCAGCGGCGCCCGGCTGCTGATACGAGGCGTTCGCCAGCCTCGCCAGAGGTTCCCTGAGCCGGTTGAGCTCAGCCTCCGCCTTCCCCAGGTCCTTCAGGGTGACGCGAAGCTTGTCCTGGGAGCGCGCCAAATCCTTCTTGCGGCTCTCCATCCGCTTGGTGGCCTTCTCCAGCTGTGTACGAGCCTCGGACGCCTGCCGCCGGAGTGCATCAAGGGGGTCACTGACCGCGGCCCGCGCCACCGGCGCGCCCAGCGTCGCCGTCACCAGGAAAACCGCGGTCAGCCCCGCCGACCGAGGGGTTGGCAATTCGTTCCTCCTGATGCCCTGAGAGCAGTCCGCAGGCACGCTACTACAGGTTTCTGAGTGACCTGAGCGGATCCGGTGTCACCGGACGCCGTACCCGTGCCGCTGGCACCACCTGCGAAAGAAGGGGATCTCGGACCATCCCGGCGGGCACCGCTTGATCCGCGAGGGCCGGCTGGGCCGCTGGCTAGGAGTACTCCGCGGACGAGGCGTCGCCTGCACCCGCGGCGCCCGGCTCTTCACGGGCCGTGGCGGCACGTACTCCCCATACGTGGGATAGCTCTCCGAAACAGACGGCGCCGGCTTGGCCGCCACCACCCGAGGCCGCTCAGGCTCCGCCGGCTCCCCACCCCGCCCCAAGATCCCCACCAGGAGCCCGAGGGCCACGATCGCACAGGCAACAAGAGCGAGCACCCGCCAGGGAGCACGCTTCAGAGCCGCTAGGTCCCCTCGATGGCGTCCCGTCACGGCAACGTAGCGTACCGATATGAACCCGTCCCGTCCTATAGCCCCTCATAAGGGGGAGCCACCGGTGCCCCCGTTCCTCTACCCTGTATGTGCCGTCCGCTACGCTCTTCCGGCAAGCAACGGCATGCCTCCGTAGCTCAGGGGATAGAGCACCGCTCTCCTAAAGCGGGTGTCGCAGGTTCGAATCCTGCCGGGGGCGCCACACCTCACCTGCGAAAAGGGCCACTGACCGGCGAGAACGCCGGACAGCGGCTCTTCCGCTTCAGCGCTCTTGGACACCCTTGAACGCCCCTCGGTGATCTTCGTTCCGCCACTTTTCCGCCACTATGATCTTGAAGGCGGGCGGCCCGCTGTAGACCGTTGACAACGCCCCTGGGGGCACCCGCCCGTAATCTCCGTCTGGCTCCGGTGATGCGACGCTGCGCGGCCTCGTCCAGTCGACGGTGCACCTGGCGTAGATGTTGAGCAGAACTTCGACGCGGTGTCTGGTTTTCCGCGGTTGCGCGGCCCGAAATGAACCGCAGTGATGCAAACCCAGCGGTCCTTGCCGCTTGGGCGCCCCGGACTTGTTGCCGGTTGGCTGGATAGCGTCGGCAGCCAACAACTCATCCGACACTTGGGCGGACGCTCCGCCGAATGAAGCAGGCGTGGCCGTCCTACGTCCCAAGGACTCACCCTTCACTGCGGAAGTCGTACGCCATCCGCGTGGACGCAGCCCCGCGCCCAACATTCCTACGGGCGTGCAAGGCACGAGCGGCGGCGCTTCTGGCCGGATGCCCTCTACGAACTGCTCCCACGCGGGCGTGGTGATCTGGTTCTACGTCGACCAGGTGTCGGGGGCGGCCCGAGCACACGCCGGAGGGGATGGGCCGGATGCCGTTGGGGCCGTCCGGATTAGCGGTTCGGGTTCGATGGAGGCGCTAGTGGGGTCGGCGTGAAAGCCGTTACGGATGGGGGGTTGACAGCACGCCGTGGGGAGGTGCCTTATGTAGTGGATCATGAAATGCCGGGCGCTGTCCCTGTTGCCCGGAGCCCTCTACAGAGGAGATCCGACTTTGCGTGCTTCGGGCCGGGCCCTGCTCACCGCGGTGGCCGCCGCATCGCTGATCGTGCTCAACCCGACCGCCGCGTTCGCCGCCTATTACGGCGGTGAAACGGACTACGCGGTCAACTGGACTCCTCCGGACGTCGACCAGCACTGGACCTGCAAAGAAATCACCGGCGCCTTCGCGTGCTTCACAGGCAAGGGCGACTACCTCGAGGTGCACGACACCAAGGCCGATGGTTACGCCGCGGCCATCGACTGGGACGACGTGGACTCGGGCAGGTCGGGCAGCTGCGTCAGCAAGCTGGGTTCGGGGTCGCAGGGGAGCTGCAACAAGAACTTCACCGAGGGCCACACCATTCGCATCCGGGCCTCGCGCTACAACGCCGGCAATCCGGTCGACCACTCGGCTTGGGTCGACGCCAACGCCTGACCTCGTTCTTTTATGGGTGAGCGCGAGGGCGTCGGCTTCTGCGGTCGGTGAACGCGTTGCGGTGCGCGCCCGCACGTTAGTTCTGGGCTTCAGGGGGGTCTAGGGCTTTTAGCATTCGCCGTAGGGCTGCTACGTCGTCGACGCTGGCTGAGTGGAGGAAGTGGCTTAGCGCCGACTCCCGGTCGCCTGCGCCTGCCAGCGCCTCCTGCATTAGGCCTGCTACATGCGCGTCTTTGCTCTCCACTGCGAAGTAGCGGTGCGCACGGCCTTCGCGGGTCCGCGACACGATGCCCTTGCGGGTCAGGCGCTCGAGGATCGTCAGGACCGTCGTGATCGCCGGGTGGGACGGCAGGGCCTCGGCGAGGTCGCGGGCCAGTGCGCCTTCGCGACGGCGCCACAGTTCGTTCATGACCGCGCGTTCTAGCTCCCCAAGCCGCACTCTTCACCACCTTCGACGCAGTGCCAGCGTTTCAACCCTACGACGCGCGCCGTTCAGCCTTTCGTTCGTCGGCGCGTTCGCGTTGGTGTATGCGGATGACGAGAAGAAGACTCCGCCCAGCATGGCCATCTCCAATGCCGCCACGGCGGCGTCCACATTTTCTACGTTCTGTAGGACACGCTAGAAGACCGAGATGTGGTTGTGGTCCATGTGGTTCTGCGTGATGCCGCCGCGGTCGGACATGCCCTTCCATCCCGGGCTGCGCATGTCGTAGATCCGCTGGCGCCAGATGATGTACTTGATGCCGAGCCGTCCGGCGTGCTTGATGGCGTACGCGGCGACCTGGTCGCCGTGCGCCATGCGGGCCGCCGAGGGCATGCTGCCGGCGGTGCTCTCCATGAAGTCGCACGCGCGGCCGGTCCCGTGGTCCTGGGGGTCGCCGGGGCGGGTGCAGCCGATCGTGGGGAACGGGCCGAGTTCGGCGTCGATCTCGTCCCGTACCTTGACCATGCGCGCGGTCATGCCGCCGCTGCCGACCTTGGGAGATTCGGGCTTGTACTTCTTCAGCAGCTTCTTGACCTGCTCCTTGCGCTGAGAGATCTCGCTGATGTCGGCCTCGAGCTTCTTGATCTTCTGCTGGGCCTCGCGGCGGGCCTGGTCCTGCCGTCCGACCAGGACCTGGATCTGTTTGACCTTGGCGGCCTTGTTCTGTGAGACATGGCTGGCCAGGGCCGCGCCGTCGAGCAGGGCACCGGGGTCGTCGCTGGACAGCAACTGGGCCGTGGGGTCCAGGCCGTTGTTGATGTACTGCGAGGCGGCGAGCTGAGCCACCGCCGCTCGCGTCTGCGCCAGGTCGGTGTTGAGGTCCCGCGCCTTCTCCAGCGCGTCCTTGGCGTCCTGCCGGGCGTCGCGCAGCTGCTCCAGGTTTCCGCCGTAGGACTTCTCCAGCGCCTTGATCTCCTTGGTCAGCTTGGCGACCTTCGCCGCCCCGCCTGGATCCGCGGCGAACGCGGTGGGAGCGGCGGACGACAGCGTCGTGCCCAGAGTCAGGGTGGCGGCGGCGGCAAGGGCGATGGGCATCCCCACCAGGCGCGACCGTCGCCGACGATGGGGCTCCACACGACCTCCGGGCTTCCACATAACCTTCTATAGCTCGTAGAAGATTAGCCGGGTGCGAGTGATGCAAGGGACGCCTTGTGAATTTCGTCCACTCTGGCCGGGTCAGGGCGCCCACGTTCCCGTCTGGGCGGATGCTGCGGTCAGCGCGGGCTCCGTCTCTTGTAGATCGACGTGGGCGAGGGTCTGGCGCCGCGAGGGCTGGGGCCCGGGCGCGTGGCCGCGCTGGCCTGCGCATCGGTGATCGCGGGCTGGCTCCTCACATTGCTCGTGCGCACGGTCATGCAGAACGCTCGATTGCGGCGCCGGCAGCGGGGCCGGATGGAGATGCTGGCCGATGATCACGCGAGGCGGCGCCATGGCGGCCCCACCATGGCACTCGCTGCGAGCCGGCGGACCGGGCCGCTTCCCGCCGGCTCGCTGGGAGCCGCGGAGCACGCCCTCGCGTCCCGGGTCCGCCGGTTGACCTCCCCGCGGCCCCCGTCACCTGCCTCAGTGCGATCGCGCTCCTGGCGTTTCCCATGGCGCTGCTAGTGCCCTGCTTCTCCTAGCGGACCTGCTTCGGACGGGTCATCGCCGGCCCAGGCCACGTGGCCGTCGGGACGGATGAGTGCGGCGGCCGGCCATCCCTCGTACGGCGTCGTCGTCAGGTCGAGCAGCACGTGGCGGCCCGGACGGAGCAGGGTGAACAGGTCGCCGTCGGCGAGCCGCAGGTTGGGCGCCCGCTTCCCGGTCAGTGGATGCGCGCCCGGAGGCGGCTCGTAGGCGACCGCAAGCCCCGACAGCCGTTCCGCCAGCTCCCTGGACAGCTCGGGCACGGTGGCGATGAGGCGGCTGAGCAGGGTCCGCAGGTCCTGCCCTTCGGGGGTGAACGTGGTCATGAGCGCGGTCTGCGCCCGCGTGCCGACCAGCAGCTCGGCGCCGACGGGGTGGCGTTCGGCGTGGTAGGTGTCCAGGAGATCGTCCTTCGCCGTCCCGTCGATGACCGCTGCCAGCTTCCAGCCGAGGTTGGTGGTGTCCTGGACGCCGACGTTGAGGCCGACGCCGCCGGTCGGGAAGTGCATGTGCGCGGCGTCCCCGGCGAGAAAGACCCGTCCGGCGCGGTAGTGCTCGGCCTGGCGGGTCGCGTTGCCGAAGCGGGACAGCCAGTGCGGGTCGCGCATGCCGTAGTCGGTCCCGGCGATCGCGGCGACCTTGGCGCGCAGCTCGTCGAGGGTGAGCTCGCCCGGGTGAACGGGCCGGACACCGGCCGGGTCGCTGCCGACGATCCGGTGGACGCCGCCCGGAAGCGGAACCATCATCAGGCCGCCGTGCGGGCCGGACAGGTTGGTGATGCCCGCCGGAGGCCGGTCGAGCACGACGTCGCCGAGCCAGCCCCACACGGTGGCGTCGGTGCCGGGGAAGGCGATGGCCGCCGCTTGGCGGACGATGCTGGCGGTTCCGTCGCAGCCCACGACGTAGGCGGCCTTCAGGGTGTACGGCTCGGCTGGGCCTTCCACGGTCACCGTCACCGCGTCGGCGTCCTGGGTGAGGCCGGTGACGCGGTGGCCGCGCCGTACCGTGGCGCCCGCGGCGAGCGCGTGCTCCTCCAGCAGCTCCTCCGTGCGGGCCTGCGGTATCGCCAGCGTGAAGGGGAACGGCGTGTCGAGCACGCTGAAATCCATGCGGTCGTCCAGGCCGCCGAAATGGCCGCTGGGGATGTGCGGGCCCTCGACCAGGAAGCGGTCCACGAGGCCGCGGAACGCGAGGATCTCCAGCGTACGGGGATGGACGGTGAGCGCCTTGGAGTGCGGATCGCGCTCCCGCCGGGCCTCCAGCACCGTGACCCTCACACCGCCCAGCCGCAGCTCGGCGGCGAGCCACAGTCCCACCGGGCCTGCTCCGACGACGATGACCTGCTCCATGCGTCCCCTCCTTGGTCAGTGACCAACAGTAGACTTGGTCAGTGACCAAAAGGCAAGCGGCGGTGGTCCGGGCGGCGCTGGAGATCCTGGCGGACAAGGGCGTCGAGGCGGTGTCGATGCGCGCCATCGCCGAGCGTCTGGGCGTACGGATGAACACCGTGCTGTGGCATGCCAAGACCAAGGCCCACCTGCTCGAACTCATGGCCGACGCGATCGTCGGCGAGGCGTCCACAGAGGATCTCCCCACCCCGTGGAAGGAGCGGGTCCACGAGCTCGCACGCCGCTACCGCGCCGCCCTCTTGGCGCATCGCGACGGGGCCGCCGTCGTGACCGGCACCTACGCGGCCAAACCCGCGACCCTGCACTTCGCCGACACGATGGTCGAGGCGCTGCTCGACGGCGGCCTCGAAGCACGCGAGGCCGCCTGGACCTGCTGGACCATCGTCTACTTCACGCTGGGACTGGCCCAAGAAGAACAGGCCGCCCCGCTACCCGGAGACGGCCGGCTGGCCGAAGCCGTCGCCACGGGCGGCTTCCCCTCGCTGGCCAAGGCGCTGCCCCAGTTGGCGGACGCCTCGTTCGACGAGCGCTTCGACTACGGCCTGTCCCTCATGCTGCGACCCCTGTGAACCTCGACTGGCCGGTCAGGGTTCGGTGTTGGCCCATCGCAGCAGAACGTCGCCGTGGCAGCGGTCGTCTGGAGCGCAGGCGCAGACGAGGTCTTTACCTGCGAGTTCACGCTGGGCGTCGGCGATGCCCAGCGGCGGTCGCCCCTTTCCCGTGACGAGTCTCCCGGCCACCAGATCGGCCTCGAACAGATCGATGGCCTGATCACGGTCGTAGGGGCCGTACGGCTCGATCTTGTACGGGTTCGACCACCGGCCGGGGCGAGTGATCATCACTGCCCCCTCGGGCTTCCGCCACCCTTTGAGGTGGCCACGAGACGGCCGCTGATGGCGAACCGGAGTACGAGGTTTCATCAGCCATCCGGCGATACGGCGATACGGCGACGCGACAGAGTCTACGGGGCTGGGCTTGGCGAGGGGGTGGGGCGGTCCAGGGGGTCGTTCTTGATGATTTTTCTGGCCAGGGCGCGGACGGTCCAGTAGGCGAGGAGGGTCAGGCCCAGCAGGGGGAGACTCAGGAGTACGAACTGGAGCGTTCCTACCAGGAGGGCCAGCCAACTGGCGGTTTGAGCCGCGGAGACCAGGTTTTGCAGGCGTTGCCATTCGGCCATGACCAGGGTGGGAACTCTTGCTGCCAGCAGGCTCAGTTGGAACGCCAGCACCGGAATGACGGTCAGCACCCATAGCGTGACGATTATCTGCGGCCACCTTTTAAGCGCGTGGAGGCTTTCGTCGGGGCGGCGGAGCAGCGTGCGGCGCAGGATCGGGCGGATGTACTTGAACAGGTCGGGGATGCCGACCAGGTCCGAGACGATGTAGTAGCCGTCGAAGCGCAGTGTGGGCAGGAGTTGCTGGATGATCTCAAGGTTGACGACCAGGATGGTCACCAGCAGCGGAAGGTAGCCGGTGAAGGCGTACAGGACCGCGAGCGCTATGAGGACGATGCCGTTGAAGTAGACGCCGCCCAGGTCGGTACGGAGGCGTCCGCGGCGTCCCAGCCGGTACGAGTCGGTGATGTCGGTGTAGAAGGCCGGCCAGACCACGTAGATGCCGCAGCCCATGACGCCCGGGCGGACACCGCTGTAGCGGCAGGCGCTGGCATGTCCGATCTCGTGGAAGACGCACGAGAGGATGCTCAGGGCCAGCACCACCAGGATGCTCTCCGGGGCGAGAATGGCATGGTTCAGGGCCTCGCCTATCGGCTGGGCGGCCAGCCAGACTTCGGCCGCCGTGACGAAGCCGAGCATGGGAAGCACTATGGCGGGCTTGAAAAGCCAGGCGAACAGACCGCTGATGAACCAGGTGACGGATTCCGGGAGTACGGCCGTTCGAAAGCGGAGAGCCAGGAAATTGCTGGCTTTGGCGATGCTCGGCGCGGTGCCGTCGCTGTAGGTCGTGACTCCGAGCGGGGCCAGCTTGCGGTCGACGAGGAAGACCACCTGGTCGGCCGAGATCCGGGCGCCCGCCGCCTCGGTCACGGCATCGGCGACCTTGGCCAGCGCGTTAGGGGGATCCGCGGCCAGGTGGCGATGGTCGTGCAGGGCCTTGACCACGAGAAAAAGGAGGGGCGCCAGCTGCACGAGCTGGCGGTTGGGCAGGCGGACGAGCTGGGGCGGCTGGCGGTATCCGGAGTCTTTGAACTCGCCCACCAGCTCGGCGCCTTCGGTCAGGGCGGGGAGTGTGAGCGGCGCTGGGTCGGTCACCATGCCTCCCGTCAGAACGCGTGGACCGCGGCCGGCATACAGGTCGTGGAGGTTCTGGCCTCTTGTGCCAGCAAGCCGATCCCTAGCAAGCCCGGTGTCCCGTAGTAATGCGTGGTCTGGCAGGCGTAGAACACCTCGGTCCGGTCGCCCAGTACGGGCGATGGCGTGATCGTCGACATCAGCACTCTTCCGGGCAGCACCTCGGCCGAGAGCCCGTCGAGCTCATCGTCGTCCAGTTCGCGAAAGGCCATCTCGTTCCTCCGATCAATGGGCGAAGGGCTGGCGTATCTGCCAGCCCTTCTTCATGCCGCCGCGAGCCCCGGCTCGCCGCTAGACGCTCAGTGGCCCGAGACCACGCTGCCCGGTGAGCAGGTGAACGAGGTGGTCTGGTGGGCGGCGTTCAGGCCGACGGACTGCAGCAGGCCGCCGTCGGGGTAGGTCAGGTTGCTCTGGCAGGCGTTGACGACCACGGTGGAGCCGCCGGGCGTCACGACGCCGCCCCCGACGCCGCCGGCGTTGTTGTTGTTGAAGGAGTCGCCGTCGGCCGCCAGCAGCGTGGACAGTACAGCGCGTTCCGGCAGGATTTCGCCGACCAGCAGGTCCAGCTCTGTGTAGCTGAAGGACTTCATGATTCCCTTTCCCCATCGCCAAGCCCGGGTCACCTGCGGGGGTGCCGTGGTTGACCCGACCCGCTCCCGACTGGAGCAAGCGACTCTACGTATAGCAGCAACTACAAAGAGTCACAAGAGGAGGAGTAAAGACTCGCCCTCCCACGGCCCCCGCTCAACGATCACTCCCGGCGCCGGTCACGGGCCCGCGATCCCGTTCGTCCCCTGGTCTTCGCGCCGGAGCCTCCGACGTGGCCGCCGTCCCCCGGGTGCAAGGTGGTTAGCACGAACTGTCGTGCCGGGAACGGGGGCCGCCAACCCGCGCCTTGCCCGCGCCTAACCCGCGCCTAACCCGCGCCGTCGATCTTCATGTACGTCACCTCGGGGTTCTCCCAGGGGTGGGCTTCGATCAGGTGGGCCTCCAGCTTCTCGAAGCGCGCGGCCGTCGTCCGCAGCGAGAGCTGCCATTCCTCGCTCTGCTCAAGGTCACCTTTGTGCCAGAACACCGAGACCGCGGGACCGAGAACCTGTCCGGAGGCCGCCAGCTTCGCGCGTACCGCCGACCGCAGGAGTTCGATCGCGGCTTCGCGGCTGTGCACGGTCGTGGTCACCAGGAGATGATCATTCACCCCGGTAAGCGTAGATAGCCCCGGATTGCCTGGAGTGGGTTTCACAGACTCGCGCACTACTCGCGCACTACCCGCGCGTTACTCTGCGCTACTGCCCAGGTCGCGGTCCCGCGTTTACTGCCAGGTCGCGGTGTCGGGGTCGATTCCGTGGGCGCGCGCACTGGCGTCGATGATTCGACGGAACCACGTGGCAAGGCCGGCGCGAATGCTGTCGTAGTGGGCGGCATACGCAGGATCGGCCTCGAACATGCGGCCCAGGCAGACCTGCATCTGCCTGGTGAGGGGAAAGTATGAAGCGAAGACTTCGCGGTGCCGCTCGACGAGTTGATCCGCTTCTGGGCTGCCAGGTGTGACCCCGGCCTCCATCGCCTCCACGAGGGCGCGGTCGAAACCGGCAACGGCGTCGGCGATGGCCTGCCATTCCTCCGGACCGCGAGACGCCGACCGTTCGGCGTACTGCCGCCATTGCGGGGTGTCCGCGTAGCGCTGCCGGGCCTCAGCGGGCCAGTCCGGGTTCCACTGCGGGCCGAAGATCGCGGCCTGCTGCTCGACGGTCAGCAGCAGGCCGCGTTCGTGGGCGTCGATCATCCGGTCCAGCCCGGCGCCGAGTTGCCGGAGGTGGTCGATCCGCTCAGCGACCTGGGCGCGCTGCGCACGCAATGCGGCGGGCACGTCCGCGGACGAGTCGTCCAGGATGGCCCGGATCTGGTCCAGGCCGAGACCGATCTCCCGGTAGACGACGATGCGGTGCAGGCGTTCCAGATCACCGGCGGTGTAGAGCCGATACCCGGCGGCCGTACGCAACGACGGCCGCGCCAGACCGATCCCGTCCCAGTGGTGCAGCGCGCGGACCGTCACGCCCAGACGCGCCGAGACCTGACCGACGGTCAGGCCGTCGGCCTCCACGGAGTCGTCGGCGTCGGCGGCATCAGGCATGCTCCCCATTGTCGCCACCACCGACGTTGGCGCCGCCACCGGTATTGGCGCTGCCACCTGCGCCCGGTGCAGTGATCCCGACGGCCTCAAGATTCCGCGCCTCCTCGCTGGCCGGGTCGAAGACCTTCGCCGCGGTGAAAACGATCCGTGCGTTCTCGGGTGTGATCACCGTCACGTCGCGCGTGGTCCAAGGGGTGTCCCGTGGGCCCTCGACCGAGTCCGGACGCAAAGCGCGACAGGCCTCGACGAGGGGGTCGACCTGGCTGAGCAGGCACGCGAAACTGATGCTCATCGCCGGCGCCTTTTCCGGCACGCTCCCTTCCGAGACGAGAAGCACGTCCTGGAACGCCCACCGGCGCAGATGCACGACCCTGCCGGGAATGCTGAAGAGTTCGAAGAACCCGAGCCCGCGAATCCAGAAGTCCGCCGATTCCGCCAAATCGTTCGTGGGGATCGTCGCGAACGCGGGCATTCCATAGATGCCACGGAACGGCTCCGGCGGAACGGCGTCCGGGCCGGGAACCGGCACGGGACTCATCTCGAACGCGTCGTAGTAATTGCTCATGCGTCCCACCTTGGAGCCTCACGCAACGTGAGGGTCAAGCCGGATCCGAGAATCTCCCCTGGCACCGCGACCGGCTTGTGGCCGGGTACACCCACTTCACGGTGTCTTGGGCTTATGCGCCTCACTTCCGGGCACGACGGCCCTATGGGTGTTCGCAGCTGGCTCGGGGATTGGCCTGTCTACCGGCAGCTCACGGGCGGTGACCTGCTCGGACGGGGGGCGGCCGTCCAGTCGGCTCGTACGGCCGGGCTCCGGGCCAGGACGGCGACGGCGGACCGGGTGGTGAAGTCCGTCTGCCCGTACTGCGCGGTGGGCTGCGGCCAGAACGTGTACGTGCGGGACGAGAAGGTCGTGCAGATCGAGGGGGATCCCGATTCGCCGGTGAGCCGGGGGCGGCTCTGTCCCAAGGGATCGGCCACTCTGCAGCTGACCACGGGATCGGCGCGCCGCCACAAGGTGCTCTACCGGCGCCCCCATGGCACCGACTGGGAAGAGCTCGACCTGGAGACGGCCATGGGGATGGTGGCCGACAGGGTCCTGCGTACCCGCCGGGAAGGCTGGGAGGACGAGGTCGACGGGGTACCGGTCCGGCGCACCCTTGGGATCGCCAGCCTCGGCGGGGCCACGCTGGACAACGAGGAGAACTACCTCATCAAGAAGCTCCTCACATCGCTCGGTGTGGTCCAGGTCGAAAACCAGGCTCGCGTCTGCCATAGCTCGACCGTGGCAGGGCTGGGCACCTCGTTCGGCAGGGGTGGCGCGACCACGTTCATGCAGGATCTGCAGAACTCCGACTGCATCGTCATCCAGGGGTCCAACTACGCCGAGGCGCATCCGGTCGGCTTCCAGTGGGTGATGGAGGCCAAGGCACGCGGTGCGACGGTCATCCATGTGGATCCGCGATATACGCGGACGAGCGCGGTCGCGGACGTGTACGTGCCGATCCGGGCTGGCTCCGACATCGCGTTCCTAGGCGGAATCATCAATTACGTCCTGGAGAACGAGGCGTACTTCCGCGAGTACGTCCTGGCCTATACGAACGCGTCGAAAATCCTGAACGAGGACTTCAGGGATACCGAGGACCTGGACGGGGTCTTCTCCGGGCTGAACGAGGAGACGCGCCACTACGACTTCGCGAGCTGGCGTTACGAGGGCTCCGACGTGGTGGCCGCGGCAGGTGAACGGGACGAGGAGTACGACGAGCGCACCCGGTCCATCCGCGAGTCGGGACGTGGGGAGAGCCACGGATCCGGAGGCGCCGCAGTCGATTCCGAGGACGTGCCAACGGACGAGACGTTGCAGCACCCGCGCTGCGTCTTCCAGGTGCTCAAGCGCCACTTCGCGCGGTACACGCCAGAGCTGGTGGAGCAGGTGTCCGGCGTCCCGCCGCATCTCTTCGCCAAGGTCTGCGAAGCGCTGGTGAGCAACTCGGGCCGTGACCGTACTAGCGCGTTCGTCTACGCGGTGGGCTGGACGCAGCACACGGTCGGCGCGCAGTACATCCGGGCTGCCTCGATCCTGCAATTGCTGCTCGGCAACATCGGGCGCCCTGGCGGCGGCATCCAAGCTCTACGCGGCCACGCGAGCATCCAGGGATCGAGTGACATTCCGACCCTGTTCGACCTGTTGCCTGGGTACATCCCCATGCCGCATGCGCACGCCCACGAAAACCTCGACGCCTTCATCAGAGCGGACGCCGCCAAGGACGGTTACTGGGGCAACATGCGGGCGTACATCGTCAGCCTGCTCAAGTCCTGGTGGGGCGACGCGGCCACGGCGGACAACGACTTCTGCTTCGACTACCTGCCGCGCCTGACCGGGAGCCACAGCACGTACGAGACGGCGATGGCCCAGATGGACGGCGTCTGTAAGGGCTACTTCCTGATGGGCGAGAACCCCGCCGTCGGGTCGGCCAACTCCCGGGTCCAGCGGCTCGGCATGGCCAACCTCGACTGGCTGGTCGTCCGGGACTTCTCGCTGATCGAGAGCGCGACCTGGTGGAAGGACGGGCCCGAGATCGAGACCGGCGAGCTGCGCACCGAGGACATCGCCACGGAGGTGTTCTTCTTCCCGGCCGCGTCGCACACCGAGAAGGACGGCAGTTTCACCAACACCAACCGCACCCTGCAATGGCACCACGCCGCGGTCGAACCCGGCGGCGAGGCACGCAGCGATCTGTGGTTCATGTACCACCTGGGACGCCTCATCCGGGCCGGGCTGGACGGCTCGACCGATCCGCGAGACCGCCCCGTCCTCGACCTGACCTGGGACTACCCCACGCACGGGCCGCACGCCGAGCCGAGCGCGGAGGCGGTGCTCGCGGAGATCAACGGATACGGCCCCGGCGGCGCGCCGCTCTCCTCGTACGAGCAG
The DNA here is from genome assembly GCF_043198015.1 of Spirillospora sp. NPDC048911. Taxonomy (NCBI): domain Bacteria; kingdom Bacillati; phylum Actinomycetota; class Actinomycetes; order Streptosporangiales; family Thermomonosporaceae; genus Spirillospora; species Spirillospora sp. NPDC048911. The sequence continues at coordinate 70,598 of NZ_JBICUD010000014.1, forward strand.
CTGGCCGGCGACGGCACCACGAGCTGCGGATGCTGGATCTACTGCGGTGTGTACGCGGACGGCGTCAACCAGGCGGCGCGTCGCAAACCCGGGTCCGAGCAGAGCTGGGTCGCACCCGAATGGGCCTGGGCGTGGCCCGCCAACCGGCGCATCCTCTACAACCGCGCCTCCGCCGAACCCGACGGGCGGCCCTGGAGCGACCGCAAGGCGCTGGTCTGGTGGGACGGCTCGGCCGGCGAAGCGGGTGAATGGGCCGGGCATGACGTGCCGGACTTCCAGAAGGCCAAGGCGCCCACGTACCGTCCCGGGGACGATGCGAAAGGGCCCGACGCGATCGCCGGAACCGACCCGTTCATCCTGCAAGCCGACGGCAAGGGCTGGCTCTTCGCGCCTGCCGGACTGGTGGACGGGCCGATGCCGACGCACTACGAACCGCAGGAATCGCCGTTCGACAACCCGCTGCACGAGCGCCAAAGACACAATCCCGTACGCGAGGTGTTCTCGCGCCCTGACAACCGGCTGCATCCGAGCGGTTCCGACCCTGGCGCCGACGTCTATCCGTACGTCGTCACCACATACCGGCTGACCGAGCACTTCACCGCTGGCGGCATGTCCCGCTGGTCGCCTTACCTCGCGGAGCTGCAACCCGAGTTCTTCTGCGAGATCTCACCGGAGCTGGCGGCCGAACGCGGGCTGGTGCACGGCGGCTGGGCCACGATCGTCAGCGCGCGCAACGCCATCGAGGCCAGGGTGATGGTGACCGACCGGATGGCGCCGCTGCGCGTCGGCGGCCGCGTCCTGCACCAGATCGGCCTGCCCTTCCACTGGGGCCCGAACGGGTACAGCCGCGGCGACGCGGCCAACGAGCTGGCCTCGATGTCGCTCGACCCGAACGTGCACATCCAGGAGGTCAAGGCCCTGACGGCCGACATCCGGCCGGGCCGGCGGCCACGCGGTCCGGCGCTCCCCGAGCTCGTCCGCGGCTACCGGGAACGTGCGGGCATCACCGAGCGGACCGGCATGGAGGTATGACCGATGAGTCTTCTCTCGGGTCCAGAACAGGACGTGGCGGGCGACGCGGGGCATCACGACCATCCACCGCGGATGGGGTTCTTCACCGACACCTCCGTCTGCATCGGCTGCAAGGCCTGCGAGGTCGCCTGCAAGGAGTGGAACGCGACCCCCGAGGACGGGCTCACGTTCACCGGAATGTCGTACGACAACACCCAGGGGCTGAGCGCCGACACCTGGCGGCACGTCGCGTTCATCGAGCAGCGCAAGCCGGTCGGCCTCCAGGAGCACGGCATCCAGCACGCGGCAGCCGACCACACGGCGTACGAGGGGCTGGACGTGCTCGGCATGGCGGCCGACGCGAGCCAGGACGGCGGCGGGCTGCGCTGGCTGATGGCCTCGGACGTGTGCAAGCACTGCACGCACGCCGCCTGCCTGGACGTCTGCCCGACCGGATCGCTGTTCCGCACCGAGTTCGGCACCGTCGTCGTGCAGGAGGACATCTGCAACGGCTGCGGCTACTGCGTGCCCGCCTGCCCGTACGGCGTGATCGGCCAGCGCGAGGACGACGGCCGCGTCTGGAAATGCACGATGTGCTACGACCGGATCGGCGACGGGCTCGAACCGGCCTGCGCCAAGGCCTGCCCCACCGACTCCATCCAGTACGGCCCGCTCGACGAGCTCCGCGAGCGCGCCGCCGCGCGCGTCGAGCAACTGCACGAGGGCGGCGTGACCGACGCGCGGCTGTACGGGGCGGATCCGGCCGACGGGGTCGGCGGGGACGGCGCGTTCTTCCTGCTCCTCGACGAACCGGAGGTCTACGGGCTGCCGCCCGACCCGGTGGTCACCACCCGCGACCTGCCCTCGATGTGGCGGCATGCCGGTGCGGCGGCGCTGACCCTGCTGGGCGGCATGGCCGCGGTCACGCTGGCGACTCGGAGGCGGCGGTGAGCGACGCGGAGGTGCGCACCGAGGGCCTGCGCGGGCAACGCCCTGGCAGGGAGGCCGTGCCCGGCGCCAAGGGCGGCCACGGCGAACGCGGTCGCGGTCGGGGGAAGCGGCGCGGCGAGGCGAGCATGGTGCCGGACGCCGACTTCACGAGCTACTACGGGCGTCCCATCATCAAGGAGCCGACCTGGAAGGCCCTCGACATCGCGGGTTATCTCTTCCTCGGCGGGCTCGCGGGCGCCTCGTCGGTGCTGGCGGCGGGCGCCCACGCCACCGGCCGCGACAGGCTCGCCACCGCGTCCAAGGTCGGCGCGCTCGGCGCGATCTCGCTGTCCACGGCGGCGCTCATCCACGATCTCGGGCGGCCGGAACGGTTCGCCAACATGCTGCGCGTCCTCAAGCCGACCTCGCCGATGAGCGTGGGCTCCTGGATCCTGTTCGCCTACGGCCCGGCCGCCGGGCTCGCGGCGATCACCGGCGTCACCGGCATGGCACCGGGCGCGGGCCGCGCGGCCACCGGCTGGGCCGCGCTGACCGGCTCCGCGGTCGCCACGTACACGGGCGTGCTCTTCGCCGACACCGCCATCCCCGCCTGGCACGGCGCCTACCGCGAGCTCCCGTTCCTGTTCGCGGGCTCGGCGGCCGCGGCCGCCGGGGGCCTCGGCCTCCTGCTCGCACCCCGCGCCGAGAACGACCTCGCCCGCGGCACCGCCGCGTTCGGTGCCGCACTCGACCTCTGCGCGGGCCACCTGATGCGCCGCCGCCTCGGACCGCTCGCCGAGCCCTACGAGCAGGGCAAGGCCGGCCGGCTGATGCGCACTGCGGAGATCCTCACCGCCGTCGGAGCCGGTGCGGGCCTCCTGGCGGGCGGGCGCGCAGGCAGGCGCGGACGGGCCGCCGCGGCAATCGCGGGCGCCGCGCTCCTCGCAGGCTCGGCGGCGACCCGGTTCGCGGTCTTCGAGGCCGGGCGAGCCTCCGCCGCCGACCCGAAATACGTGATCATCAGCCAGCGCTCGCAGCCGCGTTCCGGCCAGGACACGCCGTGAGGTCGGATCGGGGAGCGCGGAGGGATACCGTGACCGTATGGCCGATCTAGAGACCGACGTTGTCGTTGTAGGTGCCGGCCCAGCCGGTGAGAACGTGGCCGACTGCGTGGTTCGCGCGGGTCTGACCTGCGTCGTCGTCGAGGATCACCTCGCCGGCGGCGAGTGCTCCTACTACGCGTGCATCCCGAGCAAGGCGCTGCTGCGGCCGATGGACCTGGTCGGCGAGGTCTCGCGCGTCCCGGGGCTGGAGCTGGGCCCGGTGGACGTGGCCGCGGTGCTGGCCCGCCGGGACGAGGCGAACTCCCATCTCGACGACAGCGGCCAGGCGGAGTGGATCACGAAGCTGCCCGCGACGTTGCTGCGCGGCCGGGGCGGCCTCACCGGCGAACGCGAGGTGACGGTCACCGCGGCCGACGGCACGGTCACCGTCGTCCGCGCCCGGCACGCGGTGGCGCTGGCCACCGGCAGCGTGCCGATCGTCCCGCCGATCGAGGGGCTGGCCGAGGCCAAGCCGTGGTTCAGCCGGGACGCCACGACCGTGCGCGAGGTGCCCGCCCGCCTGGTCGTGCTCGGTGGCGGCGTGGTGGCGTGCGAGATGGCCCAGGCCCTGCACGCGCTCGGTGCGAACGAGACGACGCTCCTCGTCCGGGGCGATCAGCTCCTGGGCCGTGTCGAGCCGTTCGCCGGAAAGCTGCTGGCCGACTCGTTCCGCGAGAGCGGGATCGACGTGCGGTTCGACACCGAGGCGCAGCGCGTCGAGCGGGGCCCGGACGGCACGGTCACCGTGCACCTTTCGGACGGGTCGAAGGTCGAGGCCGACGAGCTGCTGGTGGCCACCGGACGCCGCCCGGCCACCGACGGCCTCGGGCTCGACGTCGCCGGCCTCGGCGGCAAGGGCCCGGTCGAGGTGGACGACAGCATGCGCGTCCCCGGCAACGAGTGGCTGTACGCGGTCGGCGACCTCAACGGCCGCAGCCTGCTCACCCACATGGGCAAATACCAGGCCCGTGTCTGCGGCGACGTCATCGCGGCGCGCGCCAAGGGCGAGGCCGACGACCGCCCCGCACTGCGCGACACGGCCGACGGCTACGGCGTGCCGCAGGTGGTCTTCACCGACCCGCAGGTCGCGGCCGTGGGCCGCACCGAGGCCGCCGCCCGGGACGAGGGCTTCGACGTACGGGTCGTCGAGTACGACCTCGCCAACGTCAGCGGCGCCTACCTGCTGGGCGACGGCTACAAGGGCCGGGCCAAGGCGGTCGTCGACGAGCGGCGCAAGGTGCTGCTCGGCGTGACGTTCGCGGGTCCGGGCGTCGCCGAGCTCGTCCACGCGGCCACGATCGCCGTCACCGCCGAGGTCCCGCTCGACAAGCTGTGGCACGCCGTCCCGTCGTTCCCCACCGTCAGCGAGATCTGGCTGCGCCTGCTGGAGGAATACGGCCTCTGACAAGCCACCGAGGGCCCGCCAACGAGCCATGAACGAGCCACACGCGCGCCTGGACGAGCCGTCGGCGGCCCCTGGACGAGCCGTGGACAGGCCGTCGGCGTGCCGTGGACGAGCTTCGACGGGCTGGTCCTACTGGCCGGTGATCGGTCAGATGTTGAGGATCGTGTCGATGGCCTTGGCGATGCGCCGCTGGCGGGTCGCCGGGGTCTTGGCGTCCTCGATCGCGCGCACGTGCTGCCGCTTGTGGCTGTAGGCCAGCCGGTCGTACACGGCGCGGGCCGCCGGATCGCCGTCGAGCGCGGCGGCGAAGTCCGGCGGTTCCACGACGACGCGCGGCTCGGTGTCGAGCCGCACGTCCATCTCGATCTCGTCGCCCGGCTCGATCCCCGCACCGGCCCGGTTCGCCGCGCTGATGCCGATGAGCGACCGGCCGCGCATGGCGGCGACGCGGCTGCGCCAGGTGTGCCCGTTGACCGTGATGATGACCGGCGGCCGCTTGCCACCGCCGAGGGCGTCGAGCACCTCGGCCGGTACCTGCACGGCCGTGGCGTTGCCGGACGGTTCGACGGTGGCCCGGAACAACATGGTTCTCCCTCCGGTCAGGACGCCGCGGCCCGGCAGCGGCGGCGTATCGCGACGAGCTGCCGGAGCGCGGTCGCACGTCCGTCCACCGCGCCTTCACGCTGAAGGTCGTCGACGGCCTCGACAAGGATCTCGACGGCGGTGTGGTCGGGGTCCCCACCCATCGATCGTGCCACCACCCGGGCCGTGCCGCGGGCCGTGAACCCCCCGTCCTCCCAGCAGACCAGGAGCGCGACCCGCGGGTGGGCCCCCAGCCGGCCGAGGTCGTCCCGGGTGCGGTCCAGGCTCAGCAGGATCGAGTCCGCACCGGCCCGGACCGGCTCGGCGACGGGATTCGCATAGGGCCCGTCCGCGTCGAGGGTGGTCAGCACGGCCGCGGCTCCGGCAGGCCAGACGGGCAGTTCGGGCACGTGGTCTCAGCCCCACGCTCCGGCGACCTGCCGGGTGGTGGCGTTGAGCCGGTTGAAGAGGTTGGTGATGCCGATCATGAGCACGATGGCCGCCAGCTGCTCTTCGGTGTAGTGCGCGGCCGCGGCGTCCCAGATCTCGTCCGGGACGCCGTTGAGGTCGTCGGCGAGCCGGGTGGCCGACTCGGCGAGCGCCAGCGCGGCGCGTTCGGCGTCGCTGAAGTAGGGCGACTCGCGCCAGGCCGCGACCGCGAACAGCCGCTCGTCGGTCTCCCCCGCCTTCCGCGCGCTCTTGGCCCCGGCGTCGACGCACGCGCTGCATCCGTTGATCTGGCTGGCGCGCAGGTGCAGCAGCTCCAGCGTCGTCTGCGGGACGCCGCCCGTGTACGTCGCCTTGTAGAGGTCCTGGATCGCCGTCATCGCGCCGGGCAGGACCATCGCCGGGTTCTTCATACGAGCTTGCATGAGCCGTTCTCCTCTGTGAGCGCCGTGCCGGAGGTCCGAGGGCCGGACCCGGCCCGACCTCCATACCGATCACGCTATGGGCGGCTCACCTTCCCTGGCTTCTCCATTCTTGACCGACTCGAATCGGCTTTCCGGAACCGTCATCGCGCGGGACATGGCTCGGGTTGTGCCTGGCCGGGCCGTACCTGGCCGGACTGCGCCTGGCGGGGCCTTCTCAGCCCCACGGTCGCGAGCAGCGCGGGGATGAGCAGGAAGACGCCGCAGGAGACGACGACCACCGCCGTGAAGCTCGCGGCGGCCAGGGCGATCGCGCGGGCGCGGCCGGTGAGCAGCCGGACGGCGGCGGCCATGGCGAGCACGGTCACCGCGGCCAGGCAGGCCGCGGTGGCCCTCATCAGCGCGTCCAGGTCGAGTCCGCTCCCCACCACCGGCACCGCGACGATCGCGGTCACCCCTGCCAGCAGCCCCAGGCTGCGGCGCGGCACCTGGCCGGGCCCGGCCCCACGGGCGAACCACCGGGGCAGCGTCCGGTCCCGGGCCAGCGCCGCGCCGAGCCTGGCACCGCCGGCGACGTAGGTGTTGATCGCGATGAAGCTCAGCACGAGCGCCACGACGGCGGTGATCGGACGGGCCGCCGCCCCGAAACCCTCCTCCAGGAGCAGGGCCAGCGGGACCGCCGAGGTGGCGGCGCGGTCGCCGAGGACACCGGTCACGGTCACGGCCAGGCCGAGATAGAGGACGCCGACGATGACCAGGGTGAGCGTGGTCGCGCGCTGCAGGAGCCGTCCCTGCTTGAAGTCCGCCGACAGGTGGCTGACCGCCTCCCATCCGGCGAACGCGAAGAACAGCACCCCGGCGGCGTGCACGACGCCCATCCCGCCGTGCGGGGCGAAGGGGGTGAAGTTGGCCGGGTCGGTGCGAGGTCCGGCGACGAGGATCGCGGTCACCAGCAGGGCCGCCAGCGCGACGACCAGCACGAGCTGCAGCCGTCCCGACATGCGCAGGCCCGCGCGGTTGGCGGCGAACGCGAGGAGCAGCAGGCCGCACGCCACCGCCACCGCCGTCGCCCGGCCCCCGCCGACCGAGGCGGCCACGTACTCGCCGCCGATCAGGCCGCCGGCCAGCGTGCCGACGGGCACCGCGGCGAAGAACCACCACCCGGCCACGGCGCCGGCACGGGGTCCGAAGGCGCGGGCCACGAAGGTCGCCGCCCCGCCGCCGTCGGGGAAGCGCGTGCCCAGCACCGCGAACGTCGCCGCCACCGGCACGCTGAGCGCCAGCAACGCCGCCCACGCCAGCACCGACGCCGGTCCGGCGGCCGCCGCCGCGAGGTGAGGCAGCGCCAGCACGCCCGGCCCCAGGACGGAGCCCACCAAGAGCGCCGTGCCCTCCCCCAGGCCGATTCCGGTCCTGCTCCGCGGACTCGGCTTCGTCGTCACCGCCACCGCCGCCCCCCTTCATACGATCAGCTCGATGCGCTGAATGTAGCCATCTGAACGGGGAAGCAGCGATCCAGATGAACGTTTGTCCAGAAGAAGCGGGCATAATCCGGTCATGGACGAACTTGATACGGAGATCGTGCGCCTTCTCCAAACGGATGCTCGGCAGTCCAACCGAGAGCTGGCCAGACGGCTCGGGATCGCGCCGTCCACCTGCCTGGAACGGGTCCGGTCACTCACCCGGCGCGGCGTGATCCGCGGCTACCACGCCGACATCGACCTCGCCGCGCTCAACCGCGGTGTGCAGGCATTGGTGTCGATCCAGGTGCGGCCGCTCAACCGGTCGGTCATCAACACGTTCAAGGAGTTCGCCTCGGGCCTGCCGGAGGTGATCAGCGTCTTCGTCGTGGCGGGCGGCGACGACTTCCTGCTGCACGTGGGCGTGCGCGACCTCGACTACCTGCACTCGTTCCTGCTCGACCGGCTCAGCAAGCGGAAGGAGATCGCCGGTTTCCGTACCTCGGTGATCTTCCAGCAGGTCCGCAACCCCGCGCTCAGCCGCCTGGACGACGCGTCCGGATGAGGCGGCCAGGCGGGGGGCCAGGTGGAGTGGGCGGCTGATCAGGAGCACACCGGGCAGGAGGGGTCCCTGTCGATGGGCTGCCATTCGGGGACGAGCCCGGTGTGAAGGTCGAGCACGACGTACGCCCCGGCCGCGCGCGGCGGTTCGAAGCCGGTCAGGTAGCGCAGCGCCTCGTAGGCCACGAGCGAGCCGAACTGCATGGTCAGCGGCCCGATGAGCGCGTTGGTGAACGGCCTGTCCCGGACGAGCCGCTGGGCGGCGCCCGCCGTCGTCCGCTCCGCCGGGCCGGGCAGCGCCCGCTCATGGCATCGCAGGCACGCGCTCTTGCCCGGATCGATCGAGCAGTAGATCAGCTGGGTCCGCATCATGCCGCCGGTCACGAGCGGGATCCCGGCCCGTACCGCCGTCTCGTTCAGCCAGAGGTGCGAACCCCGCTCCCCGTCCAGGCCGCCGGCCATCACGTCGATCCCCGCGGTCAGGTCGCGGAGGTCCTCGACGCCCGCGATCCAGCGGTCGACCGTGCGCACCTCGATGTCCGGGTCGTACTCGCGGACCCACTCGGCCGCCCGCTCCACCTTCGACCGCCCGAGGTCGGCGTGCCGGTAGAGGAATTGGCGACTGAAGTTGCGCGGCTGGACGACGTCGTGGTCCACCAGCGTCATCGCGCCCACGCCGAGCCCCGCCAGGCACGGCACGATCTGCGAGCCGCCGCCGCCCACGCCCAGCATGAGGACGTGCGACTCCCGGAGCCGCCGCACGTACTCCGCGCGCGATCGTTCGAGGTCGGCGAACGAGCCGAAGAACGACAGGTTGGACGAGTGGCGTGCGTCGAGCGCCGGGTCGCCGAGCGTGCTCTGGCCGGCGTCCTCCAGCAGACCGAGGGAGGCCAGCCCGTCGAGCCCCTCCCGAACGTCCTCTTCGGTCAGCGCGAACCCTCGGTCCGCGAGCGCGCCAGCGAGTTCCCGCGCGGTACGCGGCGCGCGGCGGAGCTCGGTCAGCAGCGCGGCGACCTGCCCGCCCGGATCGGCCAGCGTGATGGCCTCCCGGGGATCGGCGACGACCACCAGCTCGTCGCCGAGCGGCTCCCACACACATTCCTTCAGCGCGACGAGCACGGGTCCTCCAAGACGACCCTCCATGACAACGGGGACGGCCCGGCGAGAAAGCTCGCCGCGCCGTCCCCGAGGGTCGGTGGACTACTGGTTGGAAGCGCCGCTGGTGGCCTTGATCGGCTCTACCTTCTTGACCTCGATCTTCATGGGAGGCTCCTCTCGAGGTGGGCTACGCCTACGAAGAACGATCATGCCTCACAACGCGCCGAAGATCCATCCCCCGGATCGCCACCGCCAGCACGACGAACCAGGGCCCGAAGAAGAACGCGGCGCAGACGAGCGCGTACCAGAACGTCCCGTCCAGCGGCGGCCCGCTGATGCCGTCCGCCGTCCACTCGACGACCGGCGGCACCGTGGGCAGCACGAACGCCAGCACCCAGGCGGCGACGGCGGCGAACCCCGCCAGCCACAACCACCGGAACCACGACCCCACCCGGACGTCCCGGGGATCGGCCGCGTCCAGCTCCCCGGCCTCCGCCGCACCGAGCCGCCCGAAGGCCCGCCGCAGCAGCAAGGTCTTCACCCGCCAGAGGTTGCGGCATCCGGCCGCCGTGATGAACACCGCGTACAGGTCCGTGCGCAGGAAGAGCATGCACTGCCACAAAAGCTGAGACACGAGAACGAACGACCACGCGGCGGCGAGCGAGCGGGCGACCGGCGGAAGATCTGAGCCCGCCGCGAGCCGCACCGCCAGCAGGCACGCGAGCACGACGGAGTCGAAGGCCATCCCGGCCAGCAGCGGGCCGAACCGCCGCCCGCGCGGCACCGCCCACAGGTGCGAGAGATCGGTCTCGAAGACCATGAACACCATGCGCCGGTCAACGCCGAAGCGAGCGGGCACGCCCGCCGCCCGCGCCGCCAGCCAGTGCCAGACCTCGTGGACGGCCATCACGGCGAGAGTGAACGGATACAGGAAGAGGATGCTGCGGCCGATGTCATCGAAGACGAACGCGTCCTCGGCCGGGTCAGGGCGCATCGAAGGGACCCCGACGAGCACACCCACGTTGAACAGGGCGCATGCCGCGTAGACCACCCATGCCGTCCGCCCGAACAACACACGCACCAGGCCGCCGAGCCGAACCGACCCAGCCGCGCTAGCCGACCCGGCCGCGACTGCCGCCTGGGCCAATTCTCCCTCGGCCGCCTCTTGCCCGGCCGCCTCTCCCTCGGCCACGAAGCCGAGTTCTCGCAGCGTGGCCACGAAGTCGTCCATGTCGACCGGCTCCCCGGCGAACGCCGCCGCCTCCCGGCCCGCCTCCTCCGGCGTCGCCCCGCGCTGGAGAGCGGCGATCACAACCCCGCCGACCTTGGGCATCGCCACGAACGTGCCCGTCTCCGGATCGCCGACCAGGACGTCGTCGCCCTCGTCCACCAGGCTGAGGGGCCGCAGCCGCACGGGCTCGCCGGTCATCCCGGGGCGGGCATGCGCGTGCGGGCCAGATCGATCAGTGCCCGCGCCGCCGGGCCGGTCGGGCCCGCAGCCCTCCAGGCGAGCGCGATTCGTCCGATCATCCGGGGCCGCGTGATCTCGATCGCCCGCAACTCGTCCTGGTAGGCGAGCGTGGCCGACTTGGGGAGGACCGCCACTCCGAGCCCGCGCGCGGCGAGTTGCGCCAGCATCGGCGGATCGCCGATCTCGAACGCGATGTTGGGCGCGAAGCCCGCGGCGGCGCAGGCGTCATCGAGGATCGCCCGCAACCCGGTGCCCCTCGGGAGGCAGATGAGCGGGCGGTCCCGCAGGGCGGTCAGCGGAACCGTGTCACGGCGGGCCAGGGGATCGTCGAGCGCGACGGCGGCGACCACGACCTGCTCCAGGATGATCTGGGTCTCCAGGCCCTCCGGCGGCTCCGCGCCCATGGCGATGAAGCCCAGGTCGAGCCGGCCGGTGCGGAGCGCGTCGATCATGTCGGCGGCGCGGGCCTCGGACAGGGTGATCTCGACCTGCGGATGGTCCCGGTGGAAGTCGGCGAGCAGCCCGGGCAGGTCGAGGATCTTCATCCATTCGATCACCCCGACGGTGACATGCCCGCGGACCAGGCCGGTCAGCTCGTCCACCACGAGCCGCGCCCCGGCGACCGCGGCCAGGGCCGCCCGCGCGTAGGGCAGCACAGCGGTGCCCGCCTCGGTCGGCCGCACCGTGCGGCCGGAGCGGTCGAGCAGCGGCTGGCCGAGCTCGCGTTCAAGCTGGCGGATCTGGGCGCTCACACCGGGCTGGGCGACGTGCAGCCGGGCGGCGGCGCGGGTGAAGCTCGCCTCCTCGGTCACGGCCACGAGATATTCGAGCTGCCGGAGCTCCATAACCAAGGATGCTAACAGCAAGAAGATCTATCTCTTGGACTTCTGAGAAACCGGACGGCAGGGTAGATATCGCAAGGCACGTCGGTTGAGGGGAAACAGCATGAACGGCTTCGAGGCACTGGTCGCACGCGTGGACGGCGAGGTGATCCGGCCGACGACGACGCCTACGACGGGGAGCGCATCGGCTACCAGCTCGCCGGGCCGCACCGGCCGGAGCTGATCGTCGCGGCGGCCTCCGCCGCCGACGTCCAGGCGGCGGTGGGCGCTGCGGGGCGGGCGCGGCAACTTCGGCGTCGTGACCGGGATGGAGATCGAGCTGCTGCCGGTCGGCACGATCTACGGCGGTGGCCTCTACTTCGGCACCGATCTCGCGGCGGAGGCCCTGCGGACGTTCCGGGAGTGGTCGGCCGGCGTCCCCGACGAGATGACCTCGTCGATCGCGCTGATGCCGTTCCCGGACGTGCCGCAGATCCCTGAGGTGTTCCGCGGCCGCCATGTCGCGCACATCCGGATCGCCTACGCCGGTGATGCCGCCGAAGGTGAACGCCTCGTCGCACCGTTGCGCGCCATCGGACCGCGCCTCATCGACTCGGTCGACACGATGCCGTATGCGAAGAACGCGACCATCCACAACGAGCCGGACCAGCCGATGGCCTACCGTTCCAGCCACGTGCTCATGGACGAGCTGACCGTGGAGGCGGTTCAAGCCGTCCTCAACCTCGCCGGCCCACGCACCACCGGAGGGGATGCTCCCGTACGGGCCATTGTCGAGGTGCGGCATCTTGGCGGGGCACTCTCCGCGACGCCCGCGATCCCGAGCGCGGTCGGCAACCGTGGTGCGCAATATCTCGTCGGGCTCCTGACCAAGCTCGACCCTTCGGGGACCCCGGGCGCTCCCGAGCCCGTCCACGGCGCCTTCATCGACGCGATGAAGCCGTGGGCGACGGGCGGCCGTCACCTCAACTTCCTCTTCGGCGACAACGCGACCGAGGACGAGGTGCGCGCCGCGTACGAGCCGGAGGATTATCGGCGGCTCGCCGAGCTGAAGGCGGCGTACGACCCCCGCGACATGTTCCGGCTCACCCACCGCATCCGGCCGCCGAGGTCCCGCTAGCCGAGCGTCAGGCGGGCTCGCCGGGCTCCTGGTCGTGGGCCGCCGTGAGGATCTCGTCGGCGACCTGGAGGAGGGCGGCCCGCTTCTCCTTCATCGTCCCCTCCATGTCGGTCAGCGCGAAACCGCCGAAGTAGACGGTGAAGAGCGCGCTGATCGACCGGATGCGCCCGATCATGTCCGCTTCGGGATCGGCCATGAGGCCTCCCAGCGACTTCATCCGGTCCCTGAAGTCGCTGGCCGGGCGCATGTCGCGCAGCGCCGCCTGGTTCTCCTGCAGGAAGCGGAAGAGCGACGCGTTGTCGGTGAGCACCCCGTTCAGGCGGCTCAGCAGCGCACGCCGGATCTCCAGGGTGCGCGACTCTCCCTCGGCCCACTCGATCAGCTCGTCGAGCGACGTGCCGAGCCGGTCGAAGAGGCTGAGGACGATGTCCTCCTTGGTCTTGAAGTGGTAGTAGAGCGCCGCCTTGGTGACGTCCAGGCGCTCGGCGATCTCGCGCAGGGACGTCTTCTCGTAGCCGTGCTCGAGGAACAGCTCCAGTGCCGTGTCCTGGATGCGCTGGCGCGTGTCCTTGCGGCGGGTCTGGGTCTTGGCCACGGCACGCTCCCTTCCTCGTGGGCCTAGGTCCAAGGTCTGACTCTAACTTACTTGACGCCCGGCTAGTTAGCGTCGTACGGTCTCCTCAGATAACTAGCCGGGCGGCAAGTAAGTTTCGTCCGGCCCCTTCCCCCCAGGAGCTGATGACCATGACTGGCGAGCCGACCGCCACAGAGACACCGCCCAAGGCCAGGAACCAGTACGTCGTCCTGGGCGCCGTGTTGATCGCCATGATGCTGGCCTCCCTCGACAACCTCATCCTCGGCACCGCGATGCCCACCATCGTCGGCGACCTCGGCGGCATGTCGCACTTGTCGTGGGTGGTCACCGCCTACACCCTGGCCACCGCCGTCTCGACCCCCGTCTGGGGCAAGCTCGGCGACATGTACGGCCGCAAGGGCGTCTTCCTCACATCGATCGTCATCTTCCTCATTGGATCGATGCTCGCGGGAGTCTCCCAGGACATGACCCAGCTGATCGCCTTCCGTGCCGTCCAGGGCCTCGGCGGCGGCGGGCTGATGGTCGGCGCGTTCGCGCTGATCGCCAGCCTCTTCCCGCCGAGCGAGCAGGGCAAGTACCAGGGCATGATCTCGGCGGTGATGGGCCTGACCATGATCGGCGGCCCGCTGATCGGCGGTTTCATCACCGACAACCTGAGCTGGCGCTGGTGCTTCTACGTGAACCTGCCGCTGGGCGCCCTCGCCCTCGTCATGGTCGCGACCGTGCTGCACCTGCCCAAGCAGCGCAGCGAGGCGCGCATCGACCACCTCGGCGTGGCGCTGCTCGGTACCGCGATCGCGTCGCTCGTGCTGGCCACCACGTGGGGCGGCAGCGAGTACGCCTGGGACTCGGCCACCATCATCGGGCTCGGCGTGCTGGCCGTGACCGCGGGCGCCGCGTTCCTGTTCGTCGAGCGCCGGGCCGCCGAGCCGGTGCTGCCGCTCGGGCTGTTCCGCAACCGCAACTTCACCCTGGTGACGCTGATCGGCTTCATGCTCGGCGTCATGATGTTCGGGGCGATGACGTTCCTGCCTCTCTTCCAGCAGGCGGTGCAGGGAGCCTCGGCCACCAACGCCGGGATCCTGATGATGCCGGTCTTCCTCTCGATGGTGCTCATCAACGCCTTCGCCGGCCCGTTCATCACCCGGACCGGCAACTACAAGCCGATCATCATCGTCGGCAGCGTGCTGGTCACCACCGGGGTGTTCCTGCTCTCCACGATGGACACCGGGACGAGCCGTCCGATGTCGATGGTCTTCATGGCCTTCCTCGGCGCCGGGATGGGCTGCCTGATGCAGACCACCATGATCGTCACGATGCAGAGCGTCGAGCTGAAGGACATCGGCGTCGCCTCGTCCACCGCCACCCTGTCCCGGACGATCGGCGGCTCGATCGGCGTGGCCATCGCGGGCGCCCTGTTCAACGGCCGGGTGCAGGACGTCATGGCCGGCCACGGCATGGCCGCCGCCTCGGGCGAGAACGCGCAGCTCAACAATGACGCGCTCGTCAAGCTGCCCGGCGCCGTGCGCAACGTGTACGAGCAGGCGGTCGCGTCCGGCACGCACCAGGTGTTCCTGATGGCGACGGTCCTCGGCGTCCTGGCCTTCGCCGCGACCTGGTTCGTCAAGCAGGTGCCGCTCAAGAGCCCGGCCGACCGCGCCGCCGAGCAGGGCGGCCCGGCCCTGGAGAAGCGCGAGCCCGCCCCCGAGCTCGTCTGACCGGCACGGCCACGACGGCCCGCGTCCGCCTCCCCCGGCGGAACGCGGGCCGTCGCCGTTCACGTCCGGACGTGGTTCATCACGCACGCGGTCGTCGTCCTTACGCGAGGGTCAGCCGGAGGTTGCCGCCTCGGCGGCGCGCTTGGCGGCTTGGCGGCCGATGACGTGGCGGACGAGCGTGGTGAGGACCTGCTTGCCCGACTCCCGGCTGCGCACGTCGCAGAGGATCACCGGGATGTCCTCGCTCAGGTCCAGCGCTCCCGAGATCTCGTCGGCGGTGTAGTCGAAGCCGTCGTCGAAGCAGTTCACGCCGATGATGAACGGCAGCCCGCGGCGCTCGAAGTAGTCGACCGCCGGGAAGCAGTCCGACAGCCGGCGCGTGTCGGCGAGCACGACCGCGCCGAGGGCGCCCTCGGCCAGCTCGTCCCACATGAACCAGAACCGATCCTGGCCCGGCGTGCCGAACAAGTAGAGGATGAGCCGCTCGCTGAGCGTGATGCGGCCGAAGTCCATGGCGACGGTCGTCGTGGTCTTGCGTTCCACGCCGGAGGTGTCGTCGACGCCGATGCTCTGCTCGGTGAGCAGTTCCTCGGTCTGCAACGGCCGGATCTCGCTGACGCTGCCGACGAGCGTCGTCTTCCCGACCCCGAAGCCGCCCGCCACCAGGATCTTCACCGGGTACGGGACCGTTTCAGAGGGCTTCGAGTCCATGGAGTACTTCCCTGAGCAGTTGTTCGCTGACGGTCCCGTCGTTGACGGCGGTTTCTTCGCGCCGGGGGCGCAGGACACCGATGAGGCCCTGATCGAGCAGGTCGCCGAGGAGCACTCTGACGACCACCAGCGGGAGGTGCATGTGGCCGGAGATCTCCGCGACGGGCAGGGGCCGCACGCACAGTTCCAGGATGGCCAGGTGCTCGGGCCCGATCCCCTGCTGGCCGTAGGCCGGGCGGCCCCGGGTCTCGACGACGGCCATCATCTCGAAGCCCTCGCGGGTGACCGGGCGCGCCCGGCCGCGCGTCAGCGCGTACGAGCGCACGAGGGGACCGGCCTCCTCGTCGAACCATTCGTTCCCGGGTCCGGTCATCACCTGATCACGACTCCTCGCCGCCCTCCACCGGCTCGGCGCGCCCGCGCCGGGAACCCAGCTGGATGGACGACATCATCGACCGGAGCTCCTCGGGCGATCGTTCGGTCCGGGGCTCGGGCGGGAGGGTCTGCTCGCCGGTGTTCCCGGCGTCCTTGCGCAGCTGCGGCGCCAGGTTCGCCTGGCGGACGCGCTGCGGCAGGGCGGGCCGGCCGCCGTTGCCGGAGTCGCCCGGCGCCTTGCGGCGGGTCGGCAGCTCGGGCCGTTCCCCGGGCGGCTCCGACGGCGGCATGACCGACTCGGGCGGCACCAGCACCGGCATGCGCTCGTCGAACACGGGGGGCGGCACCGAGGTGACCGGCGGCCCGGTGGGCGGCGGCGCCTGGTGCACCAGCGGCGGGGGCGTCGAGGACGGCGGGGACGCCGTGGGCGAGGAGCCGTTTCCCAGCGGCAGCCGCACCACCGAACCGCCCATGACCGGCATATCCGTCGGGGCGGGCGGCTCCGCCGAGGCCGGGATCGGGGCCGGCCCGGCGCCGAGTTCGGGGAGCGGCCCCGTCCCCTGCCGGAAGTCGTGCAGCGCGCCGACCGGGATCCGCGCGTCCTCGGCGCGGCGGGTCAGGGCGGCCGGTCCCGCGTCGAGCTCCGCGTTCTCGCCCGCCGCGACGATGTCGGTGGGCAGCAGGACGATCGCCGTCGTGCCGCCGTACGGGGACAGGCGCAGCGAGACCTTGACGTTGTGCCGCCTGGCCAGGCGGCCGACCACGAACAGGCCGAGCTGCGCGGAGTCGGACAGGTCGAACTCGCCCGGGGACGCGAGCCGCTCGTTGGCGGCGGCCAGCGCCTCGGGCGTCATGCCGAGGCCGCGGTCGTCGATTTCGACGATGAAGCCGCGGGCGGCCTGCTGCCCGGTCACCTGGACGGTCGTGTGCGGCGGCGAGAAGATCGCGGCGTTCTCGATGAGCTCGGCGAGCAGGTGGACGATGTCGGCGACGGCGATGCCGGTCACGGCGGCACGCGACATCGGGGCGACGTTCACCCGCGTGTAGTCCTCGACCTCGGAGGCGGCGGCGCGGGCGACGTCCATGACCGCCACCGGGTTGCGCCAGGCGCGGCCGGGCGCCTGGCCGGAGAGGATGATCAGACCTTCGGCGTGGCGGCGCATGCGGGCGGCCAGGTGGTCGACGCGGAAGAGGTCCTCAAGGTCCTCCGGATCGCTGACCCGCCGTTCCATCGAGTCGAGCAGGCCCAGCTGGCGGTGCAGGAGTGCCTGGCTGCGACGGGCCAGGTTCACGAAGACGTCGTTGATGCTGCGGCGCAGTGCGGCCTCTTCGACCGCGCCCTGGATGGCGGTGCGCCGCGCCGCGTTGAACGCCTGACCCACCTGGTCGATCTCGGCGGTGCCGAACGCCAGCGGCGGCGCCTCGGCGGCGACGTCGACCTCCTCGCCGCGGCGGAGCCGCCGGATCACCCGGGGCAGCCGGACGTCGGCGAGGTCGAGCGCCTCCCGGCGCAGGCCGGACAGGTCGCGGATGACCGACCGGGCGACCCAGATCGCCAGCACGATCGACACGATGACCGCGACGAGGCCGAGCGCGCCGGCGACGACGAGGCGCAGCATGATGCGGTCCGAGATCGGGTCGGCGCGGCGCTCGGCGGCCGCCGCGAGGGAGAGCTCCAGGCCGCGCAGCCGGGTGAGGTTGGAGTCGGCCGTGGTCTTCCACAGCACGTCCGTGCCCGCCTCCGGCCTGCCGCGGCTCTGCCCGGCGAACCGGTCCTCCAGCTGGCGCAACCGGGTGTACTCCGGCATGCCCGTGATCCGCTGCAGGTAGGCCCGGTCGGCGTCGGTCAGCTCCGGGGCGGCGAGGTTGTAGAGGGTGCGCTGGGCGCCGACCATCCGGCTGAACTCGGCACGTTCCAGCTGGGTCACGCGGCCCGCCGCGAGCGCGCCCGCCAGCAGCGCGTCCTCCTGGGAGAGCATCTCCCGCGCGCGGACGAGCGCGACCTGGTTGCGCGCGTCCCGCGCCACGTCGGCGTTGCTCAGCGTGGACAGCGAGCCCTGCAGCGTGCCGAGGTCGGTGACCAGGGCGGTGTAGTTGCTGAACGACTGCGACCGCGTCATGCGCTTGCGCTCGATCGCCGCCCGCGTCGCCGCGAGCCCGTCCAGCTGCTGGACGATCCGGCCCGCCAGCCGCTTGGCCTGGGCGGAGGCGGCGTCCTGGGCCTTCTTGTCACCGGCCAGCCGGCGGAACAACTCGGCCTGGCGGTCGGTGACCAGCCGGCCGGACTCCATCGCCGCCTGGTCGCCCGCCGTGCCGCTGCCGAGGAAGACGGCGGACAGCCGGCGTTCGGCCTGCAGCGCGCTGCCGAGCGCGCCGGACGGGTAGCCGAAGTGGTCGTGGACGGTGTCGACCTTCCGCAGGTTCAACCCGTCGCCCAAGGTCAGGCTGGCGGCGAACGCCCACAGCGCGCTCAGTGACACCAGTGACACCAGCACCAGTGCCACGACCTTGAAACGGACGGACCTGAACCGCCCCGGTCGTCCCGACCGGATACGGCGATGACCTGCTTCCGAACCCACTCGGCGGCCCCTTGTACGCACAGCGGAAGGCTTTCAGTTGGTGACGGATAGCGACGAACCCAGGAGAGGGTACTACTGGAAGCGATCTATACGCGCTCTATATGAGCCTAATGTCGAGAATTTTGGCGATGCATACGAGAACGGGGGGATCGGAGTACATGACCACCCTCTGTACCTCTACAATCCCACGATCGTGATCAACGTCAGCTCGGTACGCCCCGTTCTCGCCGCCCTGACCGCCGTCCTCACCGTCGCGACGGCCGCCGCCTGTAGCGGCGGCGACGACAAGGGGGAGGCGTCCGCACCCGCGATCCCGGTCCAGCAGGAGATCGGGCCGGGCGAGGGCCGGCTGAACCTGGTCGTGTGGGCGGGCTACGCCGAGAACGGCTCGAACGACAAGACCGCCGACTGGGTCACCCCGTTCCAGCGGGCGACCGGTTGCAGGGTCAACGCGAAGATCGCCGACACCTCGGACTCGATGGTCGCGCTGATGAAGACCGGCCGCTACGACGGCGTCTCGGCGTCCGGCGACGCGAGCCTGCGGCTCATCTACGGCGGCGACGTCGCGCCGGTCAACACCGGCCTGCTCGCCAACTACGGCGACATCGCGAACTACCTCAAGAACCAGCCGTACAACTCGCTGAAGGGCCAGATGTACGGGGCGCCGCACGGCTACGGCGCGAACCTGCTGATGTACCGGACCGACAAGTTCCCGCTGAGGCCCACGTCGTGGAACGTCGTCTGGGACGAACGTTCGCCCGCCGCCGGTCACATCGCCGCCTACGACTCCCCCATCTACATCGCCGACGCCGCGCTCTATCTCAAGACGCACCGGCCCGACCTCGGCATCAAGGACGTCTACGCGCTGGACCGCAAGCAGTTCGACGCGGCCGTCGACCTGCTCAAGAAGCAGCGCCCCAACATCAACCAGTACTGGCACAACTACCTCGACGAGGTCCAGTCGTTCAAGAGCGGCGACAACCACGCGGGCACCACGTGGCAGGTGATCGCCAACGTGGCCAAGGACCAGAAGGCGCCGGTGGCCACCACGCTCCCCGCTGAGGGCGCGACCGGCTGGTCGGACACCTGGATGATCTCGTCGAAGGCCCAGAACCCGAACTGCATGTACCGGTGGATGAACTGGGTCACCTCGGCGCGCGTCCAGGCACAGGTCGCGCAGTACTTCGGTGAGGCACCCGCCAACCCGAAGGCGTGCCGGTTCACCGCCGCCGGGTTCTGCGAGAACTTCCAGGTCGGCGACGCCGCGTTCTACCGGCGCATCGCGTTCTGGCGGACGCCGGTGGCCGACTGCGGCGACGACCGCGGCAACGAGTGCCTCGACTACGAGAAGTGGGCCGAGGCCTGGACCCAGATCAAGGGCTGACCTGGATCAAGGGCTGAGAGGAGACCGCCAGGAGGACGTCCGAGCCGCCCAGCTTCCCCTCATATTCGCAAGGGCATGACCTAGGAGACCAATGAAGTTCAGCTACGCAATGCTCCCGGACTACCCGCTCACGGAGTCTCTCGCCTCGATCAAGCTCGCCGACGAGCTCGGCTTCTACGCCTGCTACGCGGCCGACGAGCCGTGGCACAAGGACCTGTGGCTGCTGTTCGCGGCCGCCGCCGCGCAGACCTCGCAGATCCGCCTCGGCCCGAGCGTGTCCGCGGTGACGCTCCGCGAGCCGACGCTGATCGCGCAGGCCGCCGCGACGCTGGACGAGCTCACCAACGGCCGCGCCGAGGTCGTGCTGGGCAGCGGCAACTTCGGCGTGCTCGCCCAGTACAAGATCGACTGGACGAAGACCAAGCCGCTCACCCGCGTGAAGGAGGCCGTCGAGGTCGTCCGCACGCTGCTCGACGAGGGCACCATCACCCGGGACGGCGAGTTCTACTCCTACGACGGGCTGTTCACCTTCGCGCGCCCCGTCCAGGAGCACCTGCCGGTCAAGATCGGCGCGATGCGCGGGCCCAAGTCATTCGAGGCGGCCGGCGAGCTGTCCGACGGTGTGCACCACGCGCTGTCGTACTCCCGCGAGGCGTACGACTACGCGGTCAAGCACGTCCGCATCGGCGCGGAGCGCGCGGGCAAGGACTGGCAGTCGCTCGACATCGGCGCCTGGGTCGTCTTCGCGACCGGCCCCGACTCGGCCGCCGCCAAGGAGGCCGCCCGCAGCATGGTGGGCCTCTACGCCTCCGCGATGCCCGACGAGCAGCTCGAGCGCAACGGCGTGAGCCCCAAGGACGTCGCCCCCATCATCGAGGCGATCGGCGGCGGCGACCTGGCCAAGGCCATCGAGCTGACCACCCCGGACATCACCGAGAAGCTGTCGCTCGCGGGCACCCCGGCCGAGGTCACCGCCAAGATCAAGCGCGAGATCGAGCCGTCGGGCGTCAACCACATGATCCTGGCCATCACCGACAGCTCGCTGGTGAAGTCCTTCACGGGCCGCGAGGTGCCCGGCGTCGCCGACGTCGACACCCAGCTCCGCCTGATCCACGACGAGATCATGCCGTCTTTCGCCTGATCAGAGGCCCTCGTCACCCGCGCGCGAAAATTTCTTCGCGGGACCGATGAGTTCCGGGTGGCGGCCCGGTCTACCACTTCGAGACACCGACCCGTCCCGAAGGGAAGTAAGACCATGGCCGCCACCCTCGCCCCCACCGCCCCCGCCACCGACCGCCGCACCGCCCGCCGCGTGCTCTGGGGCCTCCAGATCGTCATCGGCCTGTTCCTGGTCATCGTCTCGGCGTTGCCGAAGTTCGCCGGCCAGAAGGACGCGGTCGAGACCTTCGTCAAGATCGGCTGGGGCGAGTGGTTCCGCTACTTCACCGGCGCGGTCGAGCTGGCCGGCGGCATCGCCCTGCTGATCCCCCGCCTGGCGGGCGCCGCCGCGACCGGGCTGATCGGCGTGATGATCGGCGCCATCATCGCCCAGTGCACCGCTCTGGACGCCCCCGAGCTGTCCTTCCTCCCCGCCGTCTTCGGCGTCATCTTCGCCGTGATCGCCTGGAACCGCCGCGCCGAGACCCGGGCCCTGATCCGCACCGTCACCCGCCGCTGAGACGCCGGACTCACCGACGGCGGAGCCGGACCGGATGCCCATACGAGCGAAGACGACGGACAACCCGTGCCCACGGAGGCGCACGGGTTATCCGTCGTGTTCGCTTGTCCGGGCCGCCAGGGCCGCCAGCAGGCCGGCGGTTTGGAGGGCGGCGATGAGGATGACGCCGGCGCGGAAGCCGGCGGCGCCCGAGCCGCCCAGGGTGTAGGCGAGCGCGGCCAGGGACGGGCCGACGGTGAACGCGAGGGTGCGCACGGTCATGCTCACGCCGCTGCCCGCGCCGATCATGTCCGGTGGGGTCGCGGCCAGGATCGCGGTGTTGTTGGGGATGTTGAACAGGCTCTGCCCCAGGCCGATCAGGGCGAGACGCCAGGCCAGGTCCAGGACGTTCGCGTCTGAGGTGAGGGTCAGGGTCAGTAGCGTCCCGGTGAGGCTCAACGCGGCTCCGGCGGTGGCTACCAGGCGGATGGGGAATCTGTCGGCGAGGTTGCCGCTGAGGGGTGAGCCCGCCGCGAAGGCGCCGACGAAGAACATCAGGGCGAGGCCCATCATCGCCGGGCTGCCGTCCACGACGTCCGACACGTAGAAGGGCAGGAGGAAGAGCGTCAGGCCGATGTAGGAGGCCAGCAGGAGGAGGCCCAGGAGCGGCAGGCCGAACTCGGGACGGCGAGACAGCGTGAGGATCGGGCGTGAGCTCGGGAGGCGCGTCCACCAGGCGCCGAGGGCGATCGCGATGACGGCGAGGGTCGCGGCGAGGATGAACGCGTCGTCCTCCACGCGGTCGAAGGCCAGGAGCAGGGCGGTGACGGCGCCGCCCAGGGTCAGGGTGTCGGCGTACAGCGCGCGGCTGGGGCGAGGCAGGCCGTTCTCGCTGTGTGGGAGTGTCCGGTGGCCGAGCCATAGGACGATCGCCAGGATCGGCAGTTTGAGGAGGAAGACGGGACGCCAGCCGAGGCCGTCGGCGATGAAGCCCCCGATCGAGGTGCCCGCCATGGCCCCGAGAGGCATGACCGTCGCGACGTAGCCGAGGGCCCGGCCGCGCCGTTCGGGCGGCACGGAGGCGGCGACGATCGGCATGTAGACGGCGGCGACGGCCGCTCCGAGGATCCCTTGCAGGACGCGGGCGATCAGCAGGAGCCAGAAGGTGGGAGCGGCGGCGGCCAGGACGCTGGAGATCGCGACGCCGGTCACCGCGTACAGGAAGACCTTCCGGGCGTCGGCGTGGTCGACCCAGCGGCCGAGCGGGATCGCCAGTGCGGCCGTCGGCAGCGCGTACGCCAGGATCACCCACTTGGTCGCGCCCGATCCGACGTCCAGATCGGCACCGATGGCGGGCAACGTCACGGAGGAGAGGCTCAGTTCCAGGGTGACCATCAACATGGCGAGCGCGGCGACCATTACGGGCGCCCAGCGCATGGGGAGGTCGGCGGTCGGTGGTTCGTCAATGGCCAGTTCGTTCTTCATGGCCGTGACGCTAGGAACGGTCTGCCCCCGGTCGCCTCTGTCGGATGACTGGGTCCGTCCAGGTCCGTGCCTTTCGTGGGCGATCCCAGTCGCGTGACTGAGGCGAGGCGGGACGGGTCGTTCGTAGCGTCGTGGTCACCGACGAAGGAGCTGATCACTATGTACGCCATTCGACTGCACGAGTTCGGTCCGGCCGAGAACCTGCGCTACGAGGAGGTCGGCGATCCGGCGGCGGGGCCGGGTCAGGTGCGGATCGCGGTCAAAGCCGCCGGGGTGCATCTGCTCGATACGGCGGTGCAGGCCGGGGACGCCGAGGGCCTGCCGTTCCCGCTGCCCGACCTCCCCGTCACGCCCGGCCGCGAGGTCGCCGGGGTCGTCGACCAGGTCGGTGACGGCGTCGACGAGAGCTGGCTGGGACGGCGGGTGGTCACTCATCTGGGTCTGGTCAACGCGGGTTACGCCGAGCTGGCGGTCCGGGAGGCGGACGCGCTGTTCCCGGTGCCGGACGGCCTCGACTTCGGGGCCGCCGTGGCGATGGTGGGGACGGGGCGGACGGCGCTGGCCATCCACCACATCGGGGCGGTCACGTCCGACGACGTGGTGCTGGTGACGGCGGCGGCGGGCGGTGTCGGGCTGCTGCTCGTCCAGGCCGCCCGGCAGGCGGGGGCCACCGTCGTCGGGGTCGCGGGCGGGGCCGCGAAGGTCGAGCGGGTGCGGGCCGCGGGCGCGGACGTGGCGGTCGACTACAGCGCGCCCGGCTGGTCCAAGGAGGTCGCGGAGGCGCTGGGCGGACGGACCGTGACGCTGGTCTACGACGGGGTCGGCGGCGCGCCGGGGCGCGAGGCGTTCGAGCTTCTGGGATTCGGCGGGCGGATGTTGCTGTTCGGCTGGTCCGCCGGGTCGATGACCGAGCTGACCACCAAGGACCTGTTCGACCGGATGGCCGAGGTCACCGTCGCGCTGGGACCGCGGCTGGTGAACGTGCCGGGCGGGCTGCGGGCCATGCAGGAGAAGGCCCTCACCGAGGCCGCGGCGGGACGGCTCGTTCCCGCCGTGCAGAGCTTTCCGCTGCGGGAGGCGGCACGGGCGCATACCGAACTTCTCGGCCGGGGCACGGTGGGCAAGGTCGTCCTCGTCCCGTAGACCTAGGACCGGCGCCCGATCCGGTCGGGCCCGCCTACGGCATAGGCTCCCGACCATGCTTTATGGCAGAGCCGACGACATCGCCCAGCTCGACCGGATGCTGGCCGGCGCCCGTGCCGGGCGCAGCGCCGCCGTGGTCGTGCGGGGCGAGGCGGGCATCGGCAAGTCCGCTCTGCTGGAGCACGCGGCCGGGGCGCCGGGGTTCCGGGTGCTCAGGGCCGTCGGCGTCGAGGCCGAGAGCGATCTTCCGTTCGCCGGGCTCAGCCTGATGCTGAGCCGGGTCACCGATCGGATCGGCAGGCTGCCCGAGCGCCAGGCGGACGCGCTGCGCGGGGCGCTCGGGCTCGCGGCGGAGTCCGGGGCCGACCGGTTCCTGATCGGGCTGGCCGTGCTGACGCTGCTGGGCGATCTCGCCGAGGAGCGGCCGCTGCTGGTGCTCGTGGACGACGCGCACTGGCTCGACCCGGCGTCGGCGGACGCGCTGCTGTTCGCCGCGCGGCGGTTGAACGCCGAGGGCGTGGTGCTGGTCTTCGCGGCCCGCGACGCGCACGCGCCGCCGTTCCCCGCGCACGGGCTCGACGAGCTGCCGCTCACCGGGCTGGACGGCGTGGCGGCGGCCGAACTGCTGGCCGAGCAGGCCGGTGACCTGCCGCGCTACGTCCGCGACCAGATCATGGACGAGGCTCGGGGCAATCCGCTGGCGCTGCGCGAACTCCCCGCCGCGCAGCGCGAAGGCCAGGTCTCCGAATATCTCGGCGCGATGCCCCACACGCGCATCCAGCGGACCTTCGCCGAACGCATCGCCGCCCTGCCCGAGCCGGCCCGGATGGCGCTGCTGGTCGCGGCGGCCGAAGGCACCGGTGACCTCACCGTCGTGGTCCCCGCGGCCGGACGGCTCGGCGCCACGGTCGAGGATCTCGAACCTGCCGAACGCAAGGATCTCGTCCGGCTGGTGGACGGGCGGCTCACGTTCCGGCACCCGCTCATCCGGGCCGCCGCGTACCAGAGCGCCCCGATCGGCCGCCGGCTCGCCGCCCACCGCGCCCTCGCCGACGCGCTGCCGTGCGTGGGCAACATTGACCGCCGGGCCTGGCATCTCGCCGCCGCCACCAGCGAGCCCGACGAGTACGTGGCGTCCGTCCTGGAGGAGACGGCCGAGTTCGCGCGGACCCGGGGCGGTCACGCCGCCGTGGCCGCCGCGTACGACCGTGCGGCCCAGCTCAGCACCGAGACGGCGCATCGGGTGCGCCGGTTGTCGCTGGCCGCCCGCGCGGCCGCCGACGCCGGGCAGATCCGCCGCGCGGCCGGGTTCGCGAGCCAGGCGGGGCCGCACGTCACCGAACCGCTGATGAAGGCGGAGCTGGCGCAGGTGCGCGCGTTCGACGCGTACGTGCGTGGTCTGCTCAAGCCCGCGCACGCGCTTCTGGCGGACGCCGCGTTCGGGGTCGTCGAGGTGGCCCCGCGCAAGGCCGCGTTCATGCTCTTCGACGCGATGGGAGTGATCTGGGCGACCGGCGACGCGGCCGCGACCCGGGAGACGGCCGCGCGCATCCGCGACCTCCGGCCGGAATCGCACCCGGGGGCCGATCCGTTCATCGACGCGGCGCTGGCGATGTCCCACCTGGCGGCGGGCGATCCGGTGAGCGGGCTGCCCGCGCTGCGCACGCTGTTGCAGGGCGGTGGAGAGCTTCTCGACGGGCTCGGCCTGCTTGAACGCGCGTGCGCCGAGGAGTGGGCCGTGCTGACCGGCGATCTCACGGTGGCCGACGACCTCAGCGCCGCGCTGGTGGCGGAGTGCCGCGAGCAGGGCGCCATCGGCGTGCTGCCGGAGACCCTTCGCGATCTGGCCCGGGTCCAGCTCTTCCAGGGGCGGCACCACGACGCCCGTGCCACCGCCACCGAGACACTGCAAATCGCGGAGGACACAGAGCAGGCCCACTACGCGGACGGCGCCCGCGGCATCCTCGCCCATCTCGCCGCGGCCGAGGGCGACGAGGACACCGTCCGCCGCCTGGCCGCCGAGGTCGGGGACGGCTCGCCCGACGTCTGGACCGCGAGCGCCCTCGCGCTGCTCGACCTGGGCCTCGGCCGGTACGAGGACGCGCTGCGCCGCCGCGAGGAGCTCGGAGCCGACGTCGCGCTGCACGACATCGCCGGGCTCTACACCCTGCCCGACCACGTCGAGGCCGCCGCGCGCCTGGGCCGCCCCGGAGCAGCCGCGCTGAACCGCTTCGAGGCGTGGGCGCGAGCCACCGGGGTCGCCTGGGCGGAGGCCGTCGCCCTCCGCTGCCGGGCGCTGCTGGCCTCCGACGCGGAGGCGGGCCCGCTGTACGCGCGGGCGGTGGAGATCCATCAGGGTTGCGGCCGCCCGTTCGAGCGCGCCCGCACCGAGCTGCTGTACGGGGAGTGGCTGCGGCGCTCGGGTCAACGGAGCGACGCGCGCACGCCGCTGCGGTCCGCCTTGGAGATCTTCGAACGGCTCGGCGCCGTGCCCTGGGCCGAGCGGGCCCGCGGCGAGCTGCGCGCCACCGGCGAGACCCGGCCGGCGCGGGACGGCCACGACACCGCCGATCTCCTCGGCAGGCTGACCCCGCAGGAGCTGCAGGTCGTCCGGCTCGCCGCCACCGGCATGACCAACCGGGACATCGGCGCGCAGCTCTTCCTGAGCCCGCGCACGGTCGGCTACCACCTCTACAACGCCTACCCGAAGCTGGGCGTCTCCTCCCGCGGCGAGCTGGCCCGCCTGGCCCTCCGCCCCGAGCCGAGGCCCGAAGCGCAACCCGCCTGAAGCGCTGGTTCCCCGCTGCCGCCAGGGGTGGGCACCGGCGGCAGCGGGAAGTGAGGGCGGCCTCGGGTCAGTCCGTCGGGATGACCGTTACCTGGAGCGTGCCGTCGAGGTAGGCCTGGCGGCAGGCGGCACGGGCGATCTTGGCGCTGGTGGTGCGGGGCAGCGAGCCCGTCTCGATCAGCACGAAGTCGTGCACGCGCAGGTCGTGCCCGTTCTTGACCGCGGCGCGGACGCTCCGTTCCACCGCCTCGATGTCGAGCCGCCGGATCGGGACCCGCCGGTTGCGCTCGGCCACGATGATCAGGCCCTCGGTCTCCCCCGCGTCCACCGAGAAGGCCGCGACGTACTCCTGCCGGATCGCCTCGTCGGCGGTGTAGGTCGTGTACTCGATGTCCTGCGGGTAGTGGTTGCGCCCGTCGACGATGATCAGGTCCTTGATGCGGCCGGTGACGTACAGTTCGCCCGCGTACCTGACGCCGAGATCGCCGGTGCGCAGCCACGGCCCGTCCGGCATGCCTTCGACCGGCTCGGCGAGCCGCGCGCCGAACGTCTCGGCGGTGGCCTCGGGCCGTCCCCAGTAGCCGGCGGTCACGTTCGGGCCATGGATCCAGATCTCGCCGACCAGCCCGTCGCGGTTGGCGACGGAGGTCTTCGGGTCGACGATCAGGACTTCCTGCCCGTACGGCGTGCCGCATCCGACGTGGGTGGCCGCCCGCTCGGAGTCGGCGGGGACGGGCACCGCCTCGCCGGCCGACAGCTTGTCGCGGTCGAACGTCGTCATCGTCGGCAACTCGTACCGCGAGGAGGACGAGACGTACACGGTCGCCTCGGCCAGCCCGTACGCGGGCACCTGCACTTCCGGCCGCAGCCCGCACTCGCGGAAAGCCTCCAGGAAGCCCTCCAGCGTGCCGGGGCGGATCGGCTCCGCGCCGTTCATGAAGACCTGCACGCCGCTGAGGTCGAGCTTGGCCTTCTCCTCAGCCGTGACCTGCGCGGTGAGGTACTCGTAGGCGAAGTTCGGAGAGCAGGTGAAACCATCCTCCAACTGGCTGAGGAGCTCCAGCCACCGGGCGGGCCGCATGATGAACGCGACCGGGTCCATGAGGTGGGCGGGGCTGGCGTACGCCAGCGGCAGTCCGACGGCTGTGACCAGGCCCATGTCGTGGAAGAGCGGCAGCCAGGTCGCGCCGGACGACACGCGCGGAACGCCCTCGAAGGTGCCCCAGCACTGCTCGGCGTTCACCGCGAGGTTGCCGTGGGTGACGATCACACCGGCGGGCGTCCGGGTGGAGCCGGAGGTGTACTGGAGGTACGCGACGTCGTCCGGGTCGATCGGCTCCGGCGTCCACTCCAGGCCGTCCTTGACCTCGTCCACCAAGATGACCTCCCGGGGGCGCAAGTCGGGATGCTGGTCGAAGAACGCCGACACGTGCGGCAGGGCCTCGTTGGTGGTCAGCACGCCCGCCGGCCCGGAGTCGCGGGCGACCGCCAGCAGGCGCTCGGCGTGGCCGGGCAGGTCGGGCGAGAACAGCGGCACGCCGATGACCCGCGCGTACATCGCGCCCAGCAGGCCGGTCACGTAGTCGAGGTTCTGCGGGGCGAGGATCGCCACCCGCTCGCCAGGCTCGATCGCCGCGCGGATCGTCGCGGCCACCGCGCGGGCCTTGCGGTCGAGCTCGCTCCACGTCATGTCGGTGCTCACGCCGTCGACGTCCACGGCGTAGTCGACGAACGTGTAGGCGCGGTCGTCCGGGTACTTCTCGGCCCAGCGGCCGAGCCGCTCGATCAGGGGGGTGCGGTCGAGATCCTTCACGCTGTCCTCCTCAAGAGATCCTCTTCGCGGCGAGGCGTTCCTCGTCCGGCCAGCGCACGTCCCAGGCCCAGCCGAACCTCTCGAACAGCCAGATCACCCGGGCGCTGATGTCGATCTGGCCCTTCAGGACGCCGTGCCGCGCCGAGGTGGGGTCGGCGTGGTGGAGGTTGTGCCAGGACTCGCCGAACGAGGGGATGGCCAGCCACCAGACGTTGCGGGAGCGGTCGCGGGTCTGGAAATGCTCCTTGCCGAAGACATGGCAGATGGAGTTGATCGAGAACGTGATGTGGTCGCCGGCGAAGACGCGCAGCAGGCCCGCCCAGAAGAACGCGGTGACGGCGCCGTGCCACGACCACGTGAGCAGCGCGCCGAGCCCCATCGGCACCAGCACCGTGGTCGCCGCGATCAGCACGTACACGTCGTTGCGGCCCAGCAGCACCAGGTCCCTGTCGGCGAGCAGGTCGGGCGCGTACTTGCTCCGCGAGGTGCGGCGCTTGCGGAACAGCCAGCCCATGTGCGCGTGGAAGAGCCCCTTGGTGAGCCCCCACACGCCGGGGCCGAACGCCCAGGGCGAGTGCGGGTCGCCCTCCTGGTCGGCGTACTTGTGGTGCCGGCGGTGGTCGGCGACCCAGAAGATCACCGAGCCCTGCCACGCCTGGCCGCCGAGGATCGCCAGCGTGACGCGCAGCCAGCGCTTGGCCTTGAACGACTTGTGCGTGAACAGCCGGTGGTAGCCGACGGTGATCCCGAGCGCGTTGAACGGGTAGAGGAACGCGAAGATCGCCACGTCCGTCCAGCCGATGCCCCAGCCCCAGCAGAACGGCACCGCGGCCAGCACGGCGACGATCGGGCCGACGACGAAGAAGACCACGCTGACCCGCTCCACCATGGGGACGGGCTTGGGGGAGATGTCCGGCAGTGGGGCTCTGTTGCCGAGCTCGGCGACGCCCGCTGTCATGGGGGCTCCTTCGACAGATGAACAGAGGTGCGGAAGTGATCGGTTCCGCCGCGTGCCACGACCGTACGGACGTTGCCGCCCGGGCTCTTTATGCTGGGATCGTCATTTCGTGAAAGAAATTCGCAGTCGATTGACAACTGCCGGCCCGGGCCCGCGGACGGTGTCGCGCTTTTGTCACCGGAGTGACTCCGAGCGGGTGCCGGTTGTCAAAAGGCGATGGCCGTCAAAAAGGCGATGGCCCTCTCGCGCCAGAGGGCCATCGCCTTCCGCAGGGTACGGGCATGCCCGCGGTGCCGACAGCGCCGGCATCGGCGTCGCTGGCAGCGTCAGCAGTTGCCCTTGAACGGCTTGTCGTTGAAGCGGTCGTCGAGGAAGTTCAGGACGTCACCGGCGGCGGCCCACAGGCCGAGGGCGTGGTCGGCCGCGTAGGTGTTGTTCCACAGGGTGTTGACGCCGGCCTTGCAGTACGCGGCGCGGGTCCCGTCCTCGGTCTCGTGCGGGATGATCTCTTCGAGCCAGCCGCGGTACTGGAACGTCGGGAAACCGATCCGGTACTTGGCGAACGACCACAGCGGGCCGATGTCGACGCCGAGCTTGAGGTTGTCGATGACCTGTCCCCAGGTCACGCCGCCGGGCCCCTTGAGCTGGTAGATCTGCTCCAGGGTGAGCTTGTCGGCGGAGAAGTTCTCGACCTTCTGGAAGGCGAAGGCGGCCAGGGTGCCGAAGAGGCAGTTGGTCTGCACGTCCTTGATGGCCTGGCGCCCGGCGTCGTTCATGAGCTCGTCGAACGGCATCTCGGGGTACTGGAACTTGAAGCCCACCAGCGCGTCGGCCATGAACCCGGCGAACGGCCCGCCGTTGAGGAACTTGGCGACCATCTTGAGGTCGCCGGGCACGCCGCCCGACGCCACGCCCACGACCTTGAGCTCGGGCGCGTACGACCTGGCCAGCTGCGCGGCCCACAGCGAGGTGTTGCCGCCCTCGGAGTAGCCGTGGATGCCCACCTTGCCCGCGGCCGACAGCGCGCCGCCGGGCACCTGGTCGGGGATCCTGCGCGAGGCGCGCACGATGTCGAGCGCCGCGCGCCCGTTGGCCTGGCCGTTGACGTAGAAGTGCGTCTGCCCGTCCAGGTAGCCGATGCCGTCCGTCGCGGCGAGCGCCCAGCCCTTGTTGAGGAAGCCCGACAGGTTGGGCGCCTCGAACTGGTCGTTGAACCCCGTGGTCATCTGCTTGGAGAGGGAGCACTGCGGCCCCGAGCCGTGCGTGAACGGCGCGTAGTTGACCGTGGGCCGGACGCCGCCGCCCGTCCACGCGGCGTCGGGGATCGCCACGACGCCGGACGCGGCGACCTTGGCGCCCTTGGCGTCGTTGGTGACGTACTGGACCTTCCAGGCGTGCAACTGCGGCGCGTTCGGGACGTAGGTCAGCGTGGTGGGGCGGCAGGCGATGATGTCGCCGGGATTGCCGGTCACCGCGGCCGGGGGCTTGTAGATGTCGGCTTCGGACGCGGTGCAGCCGGCCGGCGCGGCGGCCGCGGCGGACGCGGCCGGCACACCGGTCAGCGAGGCGCCCACCATGACGGCACCGGCCGCCATCGCGGTGAGCGAGAGTCTGAGTTTCATCGCCACTCCAGGGGTGGGGACGAGCTGCCCTCCCACCTGGGGCGCCGTCGGTCAGGCGGACTCGCAGCATTCGGGAAAGTGAACGCTGACGACTGTCTCCCATGGGCCTGCCGACCGTAATGAAGTCATCGCACACATCGGCACCGTCAATTAGCAATCGATTCACAAGTCACGCCGGATCCGCTGGTCTGATGACAAAGCGCGGATCTTGTTAGATTTGCTGATATCCGGCGGCGGGGGTTGGCGTGGACGGCATGCGATGGCGGGCCCGGATCGACGCGTTCAGCGAGCGCGGCGCCCTGCCGGGCGCGGGCGGCGTCGTCCTGGGCGCGGGCACCCTCCTCACCTCCCGCCACGTCCTGACATGCGCGCACGTCGTCGCCGGCCGCGACGAGCTCTGGGTGGCGTTCCCCGGCCTGCACGAGCACCGGCAACGCGCCGTCGTCGAGTTCCGCGGCGGGTGGCGGGCGATGGGCGACACCGGTGACGTCGCGGTGCTCCGGCTGGACGAGCCCGCGCCGGTCGCGCCGTGCCGCCCGGCGCCCTTGGACGCGCTCCGCGACCCGCCCGAACTGCGCGCCCAGGGCTTTCCCCTCGGCCACGAACGCGACGGGACGCACGTGACGCTGCGTACCAGCGCCGACCGCGTGCTCCGGCGCGAGTGGCTGGAGGTCGACGTCGGCAGCGAGCATCTGCGGCGGCTGGATCAGGGGTTCAGCGGCGCCGGCGTGTACGACCCGCGGACCGGCCGGGTCGTGGGCATGGTCACCGACGCCGAGCTGCACGGCCACCACGAGGGCACGATCGGCCGGATGGTGCCGCTGGAGACCGTGCGCCGCCATTGGGAGCCGCTCGACGACCTCCTGCCGCACGACTGGCTGCCCGCGGAGCCCCGCGCCGAGCTGCGCGGTCTGCTGGCGGGCGCCGAGACCACCGAGCCTCCGGCCGCCCTCTTCAGGCTCGCGTTCCCGCTCTTCCTGCGTCCGCCCGCCGCGTTCCACTCGCTGTGGGACGCGGTGCGGTACGTCGGCGAGTGCGTGCCAGGCGAAGATCGCCTGGCACGCTTCCTCAACGTCGTGGCCGGACATCTCGATGGGGAGGTGCGCATCCGCCTCGACGCCTGGATGCGTGACCGTTCACCCGGCGCCGCCGCCGCGGGGCCATCCCCGGCGTCGGCCCCGCAGACCTCGATCATCGTGCGGCTGGAGACCACGACGCGGGGGCCGTACGAGCTGACGTTGTCGACCCTCGTCGAGGGGGTGCCGGGGCGTCCCACCGAACGGGTGAGCGTCCGCAAGAACCAGATCCGCCCGCACGTGGAGAGGGCCCTGCCCGCCCTGATGCGCTCCGTGCTCGGCCGCGACCGCGACTGGATGATCGAGTTCGTGGTGCCGGAACGGCTGCTGAACGAGCCGTTCGAGGAATGGTCCATCAAGGAGGCGGGCTCCGCGCGTCCCCGCCCGATGCGTTCGGTGCCCCTGGTCGTGCGGCACGTCGAGCGCCTCCGCCCGCTGCTGGCCACCGACCTGACCCGCCGCCGCTGGCGCACCCTCCGCGAGCGCGGCTCGACACGTCCCGACCCCGTCGCCTGCCATCTGGGCTACGGGTACGACGAGTTCTACGACTGGCTCGACGCGAGCGACGAGTCATGCGCGCTCGTCTACGCCTCGAACCCCAACGCCGACTGGCTGTCCGCCGCCCTCAGCGTCGGCATCCCCGTCATGCTGTGGCGACGTCACCCGTGCAACGGGCCGTGCGACGCCGACGCCTGCACCGGCCGGCGTTTTCTGACCGAGCTCACCACCGTCATCGACAAGGCCCATCCCGACGAGCTCCCGGCGATCGTGATGAAGCTGCGCAAGCAGGCCCGGATCCCGCCGGGGAACGCCGACCACTGCGGCAACGGCCTCGCCCTCTTCTGGGACGATCCCGCGCGCAACCCCGACCCTCCGCTTGCGATGAGGGGGACGTGAGGGTGTCCGTCGACCGGCTGAAGGAAGCGCTCGACGCCGTTGTCGTGGACGACGCGTCCCTCACCCCGCGCGACCTGGCGGAGTTGCTCTGGCTGGCCTGCCATTTGCCCGCCCCGGCCGCTCCGGCCGCTCCCCCGCCCGAGCCGGCTTCCGCAGAGCCTCCCTCCGAGCCACCGACACCCGCCGAACCACCGGAAGTCGAGCCGCCGACCGCGCCGGACTCCGACCCGGCTCCCGTCGAGCAGCATGCACTGCACGCTCCCCGCCCGGCTCCCGAAGAGCCGAAGGGCGCCGGTCAAGGCGTGCTCGTCCCGACCGCGCCCATGCTCCGCCATCCGCTCGCTCTCCAGCGCGCCCTGCGGCCGCTCAAACGCCGCGTCCCCTCGCCCCGGCGCCGGATCTTGAACGAGGAGGCCACCGCCGCGCGCATCGCCGACCACCCGTCGAGCTGGCTCCCGGTCATGGAGCCCGCCGGCGAACGGTGGCTCAGCCTGGCGCTGGTCATCGACGCCGCTCCGGCCATGCGGATCTGGCGTCCCCTCGTCCGTGAGCTCCGCGACATGCTCGTCCGCTTGGGCGCGTTCCGCGACGTCCGCGTGTGGCACCTGGACCGGGCCGGCGTCCGCCCGTACCCCGGCGGCCCGGCGAACTCGCCCGCGTCCCTGGTCGACCCGGCAGGCCGCCAGGCCGTTCTCCTCGTCAGCGATTGCTCAGGCCCGGACTGGTGGAACGGTCACATCGGCCCAACACTCCACCTCTGGGCCGCACACGGCCCAACGGCCATTCTGCAGCCGCTGGTCGAACGACTATGGCGCCGCACCGCCGCGCCGGTCGTGCCAGGCCTGGCCACGTCGTCGCACCCCGGCGATCCCAACACCGCGCTGCGTTTCGTCCCGTACGAGGGGCGCCCGCAGACCGGAATCCCGGTCCCGGTTCTGGAGATCAAGCCCGACTGGCTGGCCGACTGGGCGCGCCTGGTCACGGCGTCGGGCGGCGAAGGCAAGCCGACCGCCATGACATACGTGACCAGCTCACTCCAGCCCGCCGCCGAGCCACCGCGCCGCGAGCGGGAACTGCCGATCGAGGAACAGGTCGCCCGCTTCTACGCGGCCGCCTCGACCACCGCCGCCGAGCTTGCCGCGCATGTCGCGGTCTCCGTTCCGGCGCTGCCGGTCATGCGACTGATACAGCAACGCCTCGTCCCCGCTTCTCGCCCCGGCGACCTAGCCGAGGTATTGCTGAGCGGCCTGCTCCAGCCGTTGGACGCCGAACGCGGGGTGTACGACTTCGTCCCAGGGGCTCGCGAGGCCCTTCTATCGACTCTCCCCCGCCCGGAGTCGCTGGCCACCGCCGACGTGCTCACCGAGGTCTCCGCAGAGATCCAGGCTCGGGCAGGCTCAGCCGCCGAGGTCTTCCGCGCCGTCATGCCCGCCGCCGAAGGCACCCGTACCGTCGCCGACCGCCCATTCGCCCTCGTCAGCCAAGAGGCTCTCCGCTTCCTCAACCACACAGCCATCCCCGTCCGCGCGTCTCCAGCCGAGCGACCCGTCACCCCCGTCACAAGGGTCACCCGGGAGACCGCACAACCCGCATGGCCCCTCCTCGCGACCGGCGCCGACGACGGCACCCTGCGGATCTGGGACCCGGCCGACGCGAGAATCGTGACCTCCTGGAACCCCGCAGGTCAGACCGAAGCCAGCGCGATCGCGGTGACGTCCACGTCCGGAAGACCGTTGCTGGTCAGCGGCCACGCCAACGCGGCCCTCTGCGTCACGGATCTCACCGCCGTTCGCCTCGCGATGGACAACGGCAACGCGGTATCGGCCCTGACGACGTTCCGCGACGCGACAGGCCGCGATGTGATCGCCAGCGGCGGGTCCGAAGGCATCGTACGGTTCTGGAGCCCCTCAACGGGAGCCCAGATCCGCGCCCTGTTCCACGCCCACACCAGCGCGATCCGCGCGATGACCACCTTTCCCGACCAGGACGGCAATGCCCTCCTGGCCACTGGCGGCGACGACGGGATGGTGCAGATCTGGGACCCTGGCTCCAACGCCAAGGCCGGCGTCCTCTTGCCCAACCAGGGGTCGCGTGGGAACGCGGTACTTTCCCTGGCGACATTCACCGGACCAGGCGGCCGCACCATCCTGGCGACCGGAAGCCGTGACGGGGCCGTCCGGCTCTGGTACCCCGTCAACGGCTCGCAGGCCCGCGCACCACTCCGTACCGGAAAGAGCGCGGTGACGGCCATCGCCGCGTTCACCGCCCAGGGCCGGCCCCTGCTCGTCGCCGGCAGCGGCCGGACCATCCGGCTCTGGGATCCGCTCGAACGCCGGCCCCTCGGTCCAGCTCTCACCGGTCACCAGAACACGGTGCTGGCGGTCGTCGCCTTCAAGGACCAGGACGGGCGTCCGCTGATCGCCTCCATCGACATCTGCGGCCTCCTGATCTGGGATCCGCTCGCGGGCACCCAGGTCGGCCCGGTCTTGGAGGGTTCCGGCCTGCGCACCCTGGCCGTCCTGCCATCGGAGGCAAGGTCAGAACTCGCGCGACCGAGCAGCGACCAGCCGGCAACCCCTCAATCCCCGACGAGCCTCCTGCGGGCCGAACGCGAGCGCTGGCGGCGCCTCGCCTCCCATCCGCAGCTCGCCTCGCTGGAAGCGAGCGTCATGGACACGTTCGTGACGCTGACCGCGCTGTCGGCACCGCGAGACGAACAGGAGGCGACCGACCTGGTGTTGCGCGTCGTGACGCTTCCCAGCCGGGTCACCGCCGCCGATCTCGCGAACTGGCTGCGGCGCGTCTGCCCGCCGGAGGACGGGGACGTCTTCTGGGGGACGCTCCAGCCGCAACATCTCGCCGAGGCCCTCGTGGCGAAGGTCGTCCGCGAGCACCCCGGCTTTCTTCTGGGGCTCGCCGACGCGCTCTCCGGCGACCAGGTCCCGCACGCGCTCTCGGTCCTCGATCGCGTGGCGGTGGCTCATCCGGAGATCACCGAGGCACTGGCTCCGGCCACCTCGTCGCCTCTCGTCCCGGACGACTCGACACCTCGAACGCCGCTCGCCGATCTGGTCGGACGGTTCGCGACCGGCGAGCACCGCACTCCGATCGGGCTGACCGCCGAGGGCGACCCCGCTCTGGTGAACCTGAAAGAGTTCCG
The DNA here is from genome assembly GCF_043198015.1 of Spirillospora sp. NPDC048911. Classification (NCBI taxonomy): domain Bacteria; kingdom Bacillati; phylum Actinomycetota; class Actinomycetes; order Streptosporangiales; family Thermomonosporaceae; genus Spirillospora; species Spirillospora sp. NPDC048911. Next base: position 107,008 of record NZ_JBICUD010000014.1, read on the forward strand.
GCACGGACTGATCGCGGGAGGGATCGACGGTCAGGAGGTCGAGGTGGCGAGCGCGATCGTTCTCGGCCTCGCCGCCACGACCTCCCCCGAGGCTCTCAACGTGCTGCTGATCAACCGTGATGGCGGCACCACGTTCCCTGCCCTGGAGGGGCTCCCTCACCTGGCGGCCGTGCCACGTACCCCGCGCGGCGACGACATCGACCATGAGCTGAGCCGCCTGCGCGACGCTTTGCTGGGTGAGCTCACCCGGCGCCGGGACGCGGAGGCCGAGTCGCTGCCACGGCTGCTGATCGTTCTCGAGCACTTTCCCGAACTGGTTCGCATGCCCGAGTTCTCCGATGTCATCCTGCAAATCGCCAGAGCAAGACCCTCACTCGGCCTGCATCTGCTGGTAGTGGTTCGGCATCCGACTCAGGAGGCGCTCCGCCACCTCCAGGACTTCCTCTCGTTCCGCATCGTCCTTCGCACGGCGACGGCCGCCGAGTCGGAGCACGCCCTGGACGTCCGGTCGACCGCGACGACCAGTTTGAACGAGGTCAAGACCGGGCTCGACGATATGGCCACGGCGCACCACTTTCAGCGCGCCCGGGACCGGCGCAAGAGATGGCGGCAACGCGCTGACTCCGCGCATGCGTCGGTCGTGACCGCGCTCCAGAGGCTCTGGGTTCTCGCCGACCACCCCGGCACTCTCGCGGCGATCAGCGAGCTGCAATCGCTGATCAGCACCGCACGCAGCCGTTCAGCGGTCGGCGGGATCGCGCCGGACGACATCGATCCGGTGCAGTCCGCGCTGCGCGCGGTACAAGAAGCGATCGCCCCGTCAGCGACGTCACTGCCGGCCGGAGAGGGCTATCTCAAGATCGCATCCGGACCCCCGCCGCGGTTCACCCTGGCCGACGCATCACCCGGGTCCGCCCCCACCCCCCGAGCCGGACCCCCGGCCCACCAAATCGTCCTCCCGCCGTTGAGCACGTCCCCGACGCTGGACGGAGTCCTCACGGGAACGACCTCCCGCAGCCAAGTCGTCATTGGAACGGTCGATCGGCCGCTGCTGCACGAGCAGCAGCCACTGGCCCTCGACCTGAACGGACGGCGCGGCAACATCGCCGTGGTCGGCTCCACGGGCAGCGGCCGCTCAACCCTGCTCACGACCTTCGTCACCTCCCTCGCACTCACACGCTCCCCACGCGATGTGTGGATCTCCTGCCTGGATTTCGGCAACGGCCGTCTGACCCAGCTCGCAAGCCTCCCCCACGTCGACTCGGTGCTCACGTACGCCGAACCCGACCGGGCGGCAACCATGATCGAGCGGATCACACGCCTGCGACCGGACGCTCCACAAGGCTTCCTCGTCATCGACGAGTGGGCGGAACTCCTGCGCGTCCTCACCCCCAAGGCCAGTTGGCTCCTGACGCACTTGGCCGACCGCGGCGTCGCGGACGGGATCCACGTGGTCGCTTCCGCGACCGGCTGGTCGCAGTTCGGCGATGCCCGCGACTCGTTCGGCACACGCCTGGAATTGGCCCTGGCAGACCCGGCCGAGTCACTCATCGACCCCCAATTGGCCGCCGAGGTGCCCCGCGGAGCCCCCGGCCGCGGCATCACCCAAGCAGCCGAACACTTCGCCACCGCGCTCCCCCGCCTAGACGGCCGCACCACGACCGACGATCTACCCGAGGCCATCACCAACCTCGTCCAAACGATCCCCAACGAGAGATAACGGAGATACCCGCCCGTCTCGGACGCCTCGTCCTGCTCACCCAGCGCCCCCGACGCGAGGCACCTGCCTCGCCCTCCACTGGGAACGCTCAACAGCCGGCCAGGCATGGATCAACCTGAACCTGTGATTCAGCCGGTATTCCTTCGCCACAGCCAGCCTGGACGGCTGCTCCTTCAAACTCTGCGACCTCCGAGGCGCGTCGCTAAGAGGCGTCAACGGCGCCGGGTTTGACCTGCGCGACACCGATCTGACCGCGGCAAAGCTCGGGGCGATCACCACCGGAGCACCCCCGCACGGCCTCACCGGCGCCAGGTGGTTACCGGTCGGGTCAGTCGGCGTGTTTCTCTGGGAGCCGCCAAGGGCCTGCGAGATCGACATTGATGTCCACCGGCCCGACCGGGAGCAGGTCGAGCTGCAACCGAGCCTGATCAGGGATCTGCAAGCCGTCGGCAATGCGAGTCAGTACTTCTGTGTCCGACACTCGGCCTTGGCGAGGATCTCTTACCCAGTTGGAGATGTCGGAGTGATCACATTCGGTGAGAATTGCGAGGTGTGTTTCGGTGCAGTCGGCGAATTCGTCCAGGAATAGGCGGAACAGTCGCCCGACATCGCGGTGTGTCAGAGACTCCTGAACGTCGTCGCGACGCCAGAATCTCTCGGGAACCGCTCCGGGATCGAAGATCCTGCGCTTGGTCACGTCGTTATTCGCCTTTGATCGCCCGACTTCCCCTCCGAAAGCGTAGCCGCGCGACGCTTGAGAAGTCGGCGGCCCGCGAGGAAATCAGAGAGCACGACGGCCAGGGCGCCGGGCTCCTGGAGGTGCAGGTCATGACCGGTGCCCGGAACGCTCATCGCCACGACTTCGGCCGGGGCTGCAACTGCCGTGCGATCAGGTCCCATTCACCCGCATGGCCAGCCAGACCATGCAACAGCACAACAGGCCGTCCCTGCCCGCCCCAGTCCCGACAGGCCAGGCCGACGCCCTCGCGCACGACCAGGCGCTCACACCAGGTCACCTCAGCCCTCCAACCACCACGGGACCAGGGTTCTGCAAGTGATCAAGTGCAACGACGCACCGCTCGGTGAGTGAGAAATCAGCCTAGGTCGTGCTCGCCGGTCATGATCCGGCGGGTGAGCCCGCGATCTTCGAGTTCCTCGCCGACGTCCCACGCGTCAAGGTGGACCAGCACGCCACCGACGCCCTCGGCCGTCCCGGCATCGGCCTGTCCCAGGCCTCCGACGGCGGCCGGCTGGAACTGGTCTTCGACCGCTCCACCTACCGCTTCCTGGGCAGCCGTTTCCTCGACCTGACACCCCGCCCGGTCGGCGGCGACCCGACCGACGAGCCCGAGAGCGGCGCCGGCGAGGTGAAGACCACCGTTCTCCAGGTCAAGGCCGTCGACCACCTCCCCACCCGATCCTGATCGGACACGGCAGGCCCGGCACCGCTCCCGATGCCGAGCCTTCCGACACAGGCCGATTGAGTGCGGCGAGTAGGGTCGGGCAGGTGCGGGAGATCGTTACGTATGTCGAGATGACCGGCGTGGAGGAGCTTGTTCCGGCGGCGGTTGTGTCTGGGCTTGTCCTGGTGCCGCTTGAGCCGGGGGCGCCCTTGATTCCTGACGTGCTGGCACGGATCGGTGCGTCTTACGGGTGGAAGAGCTCTAGCCGGACCGAGGACGAGTGGACTGATTGGTTTGCCAATAATCCTCGGCGTGCTTTTCGACTGTTGAGTTATGGGGGCGAGGCCGCCGGGATCGTAACTTACGATCCCCATCCTGGGGATGAAGTCGAGATCGTGTCGTTCGGGCTAGTGCCGGAGTTCGTCGGTAAGGGGCTGGGCGGGCATGCCTTGACGTTGGGGGTGCGGGAGGCCTGGGGGCTTGTGCCTAACGTGCGTAGAGTCTGGCTGCACACCTCGTCGTTTGACCATCCGAACGCGCTGCCCAATTATCGGCGGCGGGGTTTTCGTATATTCAGGACCGAGGAACGGACCAGGTGATTATGGCCGCGATGTGGAGAGTTCCGGGGATGGTCAGGGTCATCGGGTCAGGAGGCCCCTCTCTAGCGCTACTACTACGGCGTGGGTCCGGTCGCTGACGTCCAGCTTGGCGAAGACGCGGAGCAGGTGGGTTTTGACTGTGGCTTCGGCGATTACCAGGCGCTTGCCTATGTCGGCGTTGGAGAGGCCCTCGGCTACCGCGTTCAGGACGTCGATCTCTCTGGCGGTGAGGGTTACCGGCGGCTGGCGCATGCGTTTGACTAGTTTTTCGGCGACCCGGGGTGCCAGGACGGTCTCGCCTCTGGCGGCGGCGTGGATGGCGGCCACTAGTTGCTCGCGAGTGGTGTCTTTGAGGAGATAGCCGATGGCTCCGGCTTCTACCGCGCGCTCGATCTCTGTGTCGGTGTCGTAGGTGGTGAGGATGAGCACGCGGGTCGATGTTCTGACGATTTCGGCGGTGGCGGCCACGCCGTCCAGGACGGGCATCCGGAGGTCCAGGAGCGCCACGTCGGGGGTCAGGTCGTTGACCAGGTCTACCGCCTCGCGGCCGTTGTCCGCCTCGCCGACGATCGTGATGGACGGCTCGGCCGCAAGGAGTGCGGCCACGCCGGCGCGCATCACGGTGTGGTCGTCGGCCAGGATGATGCGGGTCATGGTGCACCGTTCGGGATCATGGCGAGGACGCGGGTGCCGTCGCCGGGTGAGCTGGTGACGGTGAGCTCGCCGCCTAGTTCGGCCAGGCGCTTGCGCATGCCGTCGAGGCCGAAGCCTTGAGAGTCCGCGACGATGAAGCCGCGGCCGTCGTCGGTGATTTCGAGTTCGATGGCGTGGGGATGGCGCATCAGAACGACGCCGATCGTGGTGGCGGCGGCGTGCTTGCGCACGTTGGCCAGTGATTCCTGCGTGCAGCGGAGGAGCGCGATGCGAGTCTGCTGGTCGCAGTCGACGTCGGGCAGGTCCGCGGTGACGGTGACGTTCGTGTCTTCGGCGAAGCGGTCGAGGGTGCGGCGCAGGGTGCGGGCGATCGAAGCGATGCCGCTCTGGGGCGCGGAGCCGACGAGGACACGGGCTTCAGCGAGGTTCTCGCGGGCGGTCTGCTCGATCGAGAGCAGCTGGCGGGTGGCGAGCTCGGGGTCGGTGGCCGAGCGGGCCGCTTCGGCCAGCACGACGATGGACGCGAAGCCCTGCGCGAGGGTGTCGTGGATCTCGCGGGCGAGGCGTTCGCGTTCGAGGACGGCGCCCTGGCGCTGGTGTGATTCCAGAAGTTCGCGTTGCGCGGTCTCCAGTTCGGCGCTGAGAACCCTCGCCCGGTCCTCGCTTCGTTTGATGATCCGGAGCATCGAGAGTCCCAGGACAACGCTGGCCACGTAGGCGACAACGGTGACGATGGCGTTGCCGGTGAGCGGGTCGCCGTTGCGGAGGATGCCGCCGGCGACGGTCGACAGGGCGGCGGCGCCGCTGAGAAGGATTGATCGGCGGGCAGTTCCGGCGAAGATCCAGAAGTGCGGGATCGAGACGATGAAGAGCGCCGCGCCGCCCGTTCGCAGGAACGACAGGGCGCCAAGGCCGACGATCAGCGCGTACAAGAATTGCAGGCGGCGCCCTGGGAAGCGCACGGTCAGCGCGTAGGCCACGGCCAGGGCCAGCGGCAGGCCGAGCGACCAGTACCTGAACGCGCCCTGGTCGTTCAGCCCCGCGATGAACGTGGGCGCGAGGCCCAGGAGCATCCAGGAGATGTCGTTCCAGCGGTGGATCCAGGCCTGGTCGTCGGGCTGCGGCATGATGATCAGCCTACGTTCTGCGGCGCGCGCTCGATCGGGGCCATGACCTGGGCCTTCGGGCGGGACGGCCACCACGTCCGCTCGCCGAGGAGCAGCATGGCCGCCGGCAGGATCAGGAGCCGGATGACGAACGCGTCCAGCAGCACCGCGACCGCCAGGCTGAAGCCGAACTGCTTCATCTCGATCAGGTGCAGCGGGATGAAGCTGGCGAACACCGTCACCATGACCAGGGCGGCACTGGTCACGACGCCTGCCGAGCTCCGGATGCCGTCCAGCACCGCTGTGCGGGTGGGCACGCCGTTCTGGACGGCCTCCCTGATCCGGCTGATCACGAACACCTGGTAGTCCATCGAGAGCCCGAAGAGGATCACGAAGAGGAAGAGCGGGACGCGCGAGCCGATCGAGCCCATCGAGGTGAAGCCCAGCAGCCCTTCCGCCCAGGTGCCCTGGAAGACCAGCGTCAGCAGGCCGAGCGAGGCGCCTGCCGAGAGCAGGTTGAGCAGCGCGCCGACCAGGCCGAGGACGACCGAGCGGAAGGCCAGCACGGTGAGGGCGAACGTGACGAGCAGCAGCGCGCCGAAGATCATCGGCATCTTGCGCTTCTGGTGCTCGGGGTAGTCGACATAGCGGGCGACCTCCCCGCTCACCTCGGCCTCGGCTCCGGGCACTCGGTCGATCGTGGCCGGCATGTAGGTCTCGCGGACCTTCGTGAGCGAGTCGCGCGCCGCCTGGGTGCTCATGTCGTGCGGGACGCCCAGCTCCAGCATGGTGATCCGGTGGTCGGGCGAGGTCCGGAGCTGCGGCGTGCCGCCGAACAGCGGGTCGGTCTTCGTCCGGGCGGCGAGGTCGTTCAGCGCGGCGGTCACTTCGGCGGCACGCTCCGGCTCGGCCCGGACGACGATCTGGTTCATGGCCTTGAGCTCGGGGAACGCCGCGTTCAACCGGTGGTACGCCTGCATCGCGGGCAGGTTGCGGTCGTAGGTCTCGCGGCCCACGTCGGTCAGCTTCAGACCGAGCAGCGGGGCGGCCATCAGCAGCATGGCGAAGACCGCGACGGCCAGCGTGACCGCGGGGTGCTTGCTGGTGGGGCGCAGCACCGCCTCGGTGATCCGGCTGCTCTGCCGCGGCTTGACCGGCCGTGCGGGCTTGCGCTTGCGCGCCCTGCGCTCGGCGCGGCGTTCCGCGCGCTTCCCGAGCTTGGCCAGCAGCGCGGGCAGAACGGTCAGCGAGCTGATCACGGCGGCGACGGTCACCACGATGGCGCCGGTGGCCAGCGAGGAGAAGATGACGTCGTCGGCGAGGTAGAGCGTGGCGCTGGACGCGGCGACCGCGAGCCCCGACATCACGACGGCCCGTCCCGAGGTGGCCGCCGCCAGCTCAACCACGGCCTCCGAGCCGAGCCGCCCGCCCGAACGGGCCCGTTCCTCGCGTTCGCGCTTGAGGTAGAAGAGCGTGTAGTCGACGCCCACGGCCATGCCGATCAGCAGGATGACGTTCGTGCCGACGCCCGCGTCCGGGAAGACGTGCGAGGCCAGCATCGACAGGCCGATCGCCGACATGATCGAGGTGATCGCGAGCAGCAGCGGCACGGTGGCCATCGCCAGCGACCGGAAGACGAGCAGCAGGACGATCAGCGTGACCGGCAGCGCGATCATCTCGGTGCGCGAGAAGTCCTCGCCGCGCTGCCCCTGGACGTCCTTGCTGATGGACGGGCCGCCGGACTCCTCGACGCGCAGCCCCGGATAGGCCTTCCGCACCTCGGCCGTCTGCGCGAGCAGCGGATCGATGTGCTTCTTGCCCTCCTGCTCCGCTCCCTTCATGGTCACGTCGACGCGGACCGCCGTGCCGTCCGCCGAGCGCACCGGCCCGGCGACCGACGCGACCTCCGGCAGCCGCTTCATCCGGCCCGTGATGTCGCGCACCGCGGCGTCGGCCATGCCGGCGTCCAGCGGCCCGGACGCCCGAGAGGTGATCAGCACTCGTTCGAGGGGTTTGCGCTCCAGCCCGCCCTGCTCCTGCAGAGCCTCGGCGCGGCCGGCCTCACCGACCCGGTAGTCGGCGGACTGGGCCATGTTGCCGCCGACCGCGATGCCGAGCCCGAGGCACACGAACACGAAGAGGAACCAGGCGGCGATCGCCCGCCAGGGGTGGTACGCGCTCCAGCGCGCCATGCGTACAGGGAGGTGCTTGCTTACAGGGAGTCGCTTCATGCCGTCAATGCTGGTCGGCGGGCCCCTTCCGGCATGAGCCTCGTCCGGTTGAACCTCGTGTCCACCGATCGGTGGACACGGCCGGACGCATGGCCGGATGCACGAGATGTGAAAGAATCCGGCCATGAACGTCAGGCATCGCGTCGTCGTCCTCGCCCTCGACGGCGTCCACCCGTTCGAGCTCGCCATCCCGGCCCGGATCTTCGGTTCCGCGACGGGCCCGGCCGGCGAGCCGCTGTACGAGGTGATCACCTGCGGGCTCGACGGCGGGCCGGTCCGGACGAACGCCGACTTCGCGGTCGCCGTCGAGCACGGGCTCGAGGCCATGGAGACGGCGGACACGCTGGTGATCCCGCCGTTCGTCTGCCACCCCGGCGACGACCGGGAATGGCTGCCCGCGCCGCTGGCGGACGCGTTCTCCCGGCTGCGCCCCGGCACCCGCCTCGTGTCGATCTGCACCGCCTCGTACGTCCTGGCCGCCGCCGGGCTCCTCGACGGGCGCCGCGCCACCACGCACTGGAGCGAGGCCGAGCATTTCCAGCGGACGTTCCCGAAGGTGGAGGTCGACCCGGACGTGCTGTTCGTGGACGGCGGCGACGTCCTGACGGCGGCCGGGGTCGCCGCCGGGATCGACCTCTGCATGCATCTCGTCCGCCGTGACCACGGCAGCGAGACCGCCAACCAGGTGGCCCGCCGCTGCGTCGTGCCGCCGTGGCGCGAGGGCGGGCAGGCCCAGTTCATCGAACGGCCCGTGCCGGAGCCGTCGGCGGCCACCACGGCGGCGACGCGGGCGTGGGCCCTGGAACAGCTCCACCGCCCGCTCTCCCTCTCCGAACTGGCGAGTCACGCGCGGATGAGCGTCCGCACGTTCTCCCGGCGGTTCCGCGACGAGGTGGGGATGACGCCCGGCCAGTGGCTGACGCAGCAGCGCATCGAGCACGCGCGGCGCCTGCTGGAGACGACCGACCTGCCGGTCGACCGCGTCGCGGCCGAGGCCGGCTTCGGCACGGCGGCCTCCATGCGCCAGCACCTGGCGGCCACGATCGGCGTCTCCCCCAGCGCGTACCGTGTCACCTTCCGCGCGAACGATCAGACGCCCGTGACCTAGAACGCGGTGCCCCCCGCACGGGCGATCACGAACGAGACCAGCGGGCCAGCCGCCTCGCCCGTACGGGGGAAGTGGCACAGGCCCCCGCGACGCGAACCTTGGGAACGCGGGCGACACCGTCCGCGAGATCCGAGGGAGACTCGACGATGACGCTCATTTCGAAGCGACGGGCCGTGCTGACGGGGATGGCGGCGGCGGTAGCGGTGACGGCGCTCGGCGGGGGCGGCGCGGTGGCCGCCGCCGCTCAGGCCCAGCCCGCCACCGCCAAGGTGAAGGAGGCGCACGTCACCGGCGACGCCTGGGTCAACTTCCCGGGCGACAAGGAGTACCCCTACCGCCGGTTCATCGTGGACGCGCACGGGGCGCCTTGGAAGATGGTCAACAACAAGCTCACGTTCGGCGCCGCCCGCGGCACCATCAAGTTCGACCACTACTCGCCCGACGTGCCCGGCGGCCCCTCCAAGCACCACTGGGGCAGCGTCAAGGTCGACTACGTGATGGCGACCGGCCCGGTCGCCGTGGTCTCCGGCATCCGCCAGGACGACGTGCCCGCCAACATGAGGCGCGCGTCGCTGACCTTCTACCAGTCGCCGCTCGGCCACAAGTTCGACCGGATGGGCTTCTCGTGGGGCGTCGTCGACCCGCGCTGCCAGCCGATGGGCACCGGCCCGGCCCCGTTCAGCCCGGTCAGCCGCGGCCCGTTCAACGGGCGCATCACCGGCTACACGGTGCAGGACGCGCCGCTGCCCGTTCCGGACGGGAACTTCGAGCAGCCCGACACCCCGGCCGACTGCTCGTTCAAGGACGAGGCCCCCGCCAAGAAGTGACCACCTGCAAGAAGTGACCACCTGGCATGGCGCGAATCGTGGGGTATGCGTCGTTGACGCCACGATCGCGCCTCGGCGAGCCTGAGGGCATGCGCCGCATCGCCTTCGTGATCTATTCGGGGTTCCACCCGATCGACCTGGTCGGCCCGCACGAGGTCTTCCAGTACGCCCACCGGCTCACGGGCGGCTACGACTGCCGGGTCGTGGCGCCCGTGGCCGGGCCGGTGAAGACCCACAGCGGCCTGCCGGTGCACGCGTCGCACGGCGTCGGAGATCTCGATCCGGCGGGCATCGACACCCTGCTCGTCACGGGCGGCCTCGGGGTGGACGAGGCGCGGCACGATCCGGCGCTCCTCGCCTGGGTGACCGCCGCCGGGAAAAGCGTGCGGCGCCTGACGTCGGTGTGCAGCGGGACGCTCCTGCTGGCGGCCACCGGGCTCATCGACGGCTGCAGGGTCACGACCCATTGGGGCCGGGAACAGCAGCTCGTCCGCGAACACCCCGAGCTCACCGTGGACTGCGACCCCATCTTCATCCGGGACGGCCGGGTCTGGACCTCGGCCGGCGTGACGGCCGCGATGGACCTGGCCCTCGCCCTCGTGGAGGACGATCACGGCCGGGACGTCGCGCACGCGGTGGCCCAGGAGATGGTCATGTTCCTGCGGCGTCCCGGCAGCCAGTCGCAGTTCAGCGTGCCGCTCTGGTCCGGGCAGCCGGCCAGTGACCCGATCCGGTCGGTGGTCGCCGCGATCAACGCCGATCCCGGCGCCCGGCACACCATCGGCGATCTGGCCGGCACCGCCGGGCTGAGCCCGCGGCACCTGCAACGCCGCTTCACCGCCGAGCTGGGCGTGCCGCCCGCCGCCTACGTCGAGCGCGTCCGCGTCGAGGCCGCGCGGCGCGCCCTCGCCGAGGGCGACGAGCCGGTGGAGGCGCTGGCCCGGCGGCTCGGCTTCGGCACCGGCGAGACGCTGCGGCGCGTGTTCCAGCGGAGGCTCGGCGTCCCGCCGTCCGACTACCGCGACCGTTTCCGAGCGATGAAGGAGTACGCATGACGACCTACGGACTACTCGTCTTCGACGGGGCCGAGGAGCTCGACTTCGTGGGCCCTTGGGAGGTGTTCACCGCCTCCTCGATGGTGCGCGAGAACGCCGACACCGCCGTCCTCGTCGCCGAGGGCACGGATCCGGTCCGGTGCGCCAAGGGCATGCGGGTGGTGCCCGACCACACGCTGGACGATCACCCGCCGCTGGACGTCCTGCTGGTCCCCGGTGGCATGGGAACGCGGCGCGAGGTGAACAACCCGGCGCTCATCGGCTGGATCGCGAAGACCGCCGAACAGGCGGACTGGGTGACCAGCGTGTGCACCGGTTCGCTGCTCCTGCACGAGGCTGGCCCGGCGCGGAACCGCCGCGTGGCCACCCACCACGGCTTCGAGGACACCCTGGAGGCCCGCGGCGAGGTCACGGTGGTGCGCGACGCGCGGTACGTGGTGGACGGCAACGTGGTCAGCAGCCAGGGCGTGTCCGCGGGGATCGACATGGCGTTGTGGCTCATCGGCAAGCTCCACGGCCGCGACCACTCCCGGGCCGTGCGCCGGTACGTCCAGTACGAGCCGGCCCCGCCGTATCTCGCCGACGAGCCGCTCTGACCGGGACCGGCCCCGCGTCCGACCGCATACGGTGGGTGCTGCGATCACCCCGACGGCCAGGAGGTACGACCAGCATGATCACGCGTTCCGAAGTCGAGGCGGCGGCGGCACGGATCGGAGACCGGATCCGGCGCACGCCCGTCATGCGGCGCGACGGCGTGTGGCTGAAGCTGGAGCAGACCCAGCACACCGGCTCGTTCAAGGCGCGCGGCGCGTTCAACCGCATCCTGGCCGCCGCAGAGCAGGGCCGGTTGCCGGGCAGCGGGGTGATCGCGGCGTCCGGCGGCAACGCCGGGCTCGCGGTCGCGTACGCGGCGCGCGCGCTGGACGTGCCCGCCGAGGTGTACGTGCCGATGACCGCCCCGATGGTCAAGGTCGACCGGCTGCGCGATCTCGGCGCGGACGTCGTGCAGATCGGCGACCGCTACGCCGAGGCCCATGAGGCGGCCAGCAAGCGGGCCGCCGACACCGGCGCGCTGTTCTGCCATCCCTATGACCAGCCCGAGGTGTGCGCGGGCCAGGGCACCCTCGGCCTCGAGCTCCTGGAGCAGACGGACGGGGACGTCGACACGATCCTGATCGCGGTCGGCGGCGGCGGGCTGATGGCGGGCGTCGCGGCGGCGGTGGAGGGGCACGCGAAGGTCGTCGGCGTCGAGCCCGACACCGTCCCCACGCTCCACCGCGCGCTGCTCGAAGGGCATCCCCTGGACGTCGAGGTCGCCGGCGTCGCCGCCGACTCGCTCGGCGCCACCCGCCTCGGTGACATCGCCTTCGACGTGGCGCTCCGCACCGGCGTGCGGTCCGTCCTCGTCCCCGACACCGCGGTCGTCACGGCGCGGCAGCGCCTGTGGGACGACCACCGCATGGCCGTCGAGCACGGCACCGCCGCCGCCTATGCCGCCCTGCTCACCGGCGCCTACGCGCCGGCCGAAGGTGAACGCGTCGCGGTCGTCCTGTGCGGCGCCAACACCGACCCGAGCGATCTCGTCACTCCGGGCCGTTAGTCCGGAGCCCAGGTGGCGGTGAGAAATCCGCTGCGCACTCCGTCAGGGGCGGGCCTGCCGTACGAGCCGGCGACGGCGGCGAGGGTGTGCGGCTCGGTCCGCCAGCCGTGGCGTTCCAGCCAGCCCGCGGTGCCGTCGCCGAGGCCGCCCTTCCAGAGGGACGCCGCCCGCGCGAGCGTGGGCACCTCGCGGGCCTTTTCGCGGAGCCAGCCGACGTTGTCGCCGCTTTCGGCGGACAGACGGCTGCCGGGTGCCGACAGCACGCCCACCGTGGTGAGCAGCGCGGCGGCCCGGGCGGCGTCGAGGTAGATCAGCAGGCCTTCGAGCAGCCACACCGTGGGCTCGTCGGGCGAGAAGCCCGCCTCGATGAGCCCGCGCGGCCAGTCGCCGCGCAGGTCAGCCGGGCAGACGAAGCGTGTGCACGAGGGCGCGGCGTGCACTCCTGCCAGCAGACCCTCCTTGAAGGCGAAGATCTCGGGCAGATCGACTTCGTAGAGACGAACGCCGTCCGGCCAGGGCAGGCGGTAGGCCCGCGTGTCGAGCCCGGCCGCCAGCAGGACGACCTGGCGGCGGCCACCTTCGCCGCACGAGGCGAGCAGGTAGTCGTCGTAGAAGCGGGTGCGCACCACCGCCTGGAACGCCATCAGTTCAGGCAGCGAGCCCGGCGCCGGCAGGTGGCGCGGAAGTGTGTCCGGTGCGGCGTCCACGAACGCCTGGGCGTACGGATCGTCGAAGAGCCGGTCCGGCCGGGCCTGCTCCGCCGCCCGCATCCGCGCGACGCCCAAGGCCGTCCGCGCGACGCCGCTGAGCGGTTCCGCCGCAGTCATGTCGATCTCCAGTCCCGCGCCCGCCGCCAGCGTAGCCCGCCGCCCGGCGATCGTCGCGGCCCGGACCCGTCTCGAAGCCGGTCGTCCGGCTTCGAGACACGCCCTGGCTCGGTCTAGCCGAGGAGATCCACGAGAACGCGGGTGCGGGACGGGTGACGCAGCTTGTGCATCCCCTTGGACTCGATCTGGCGGATGCGCTCGCGGGTGACGCCGTAGACCTTGCCGACCTCGTCGAGCGTCTTGGGGTCGCCGCCGTTCAGCCCGAACCGCAGCGAGATCACGCCCGCCTCCCGTTCGGTCAGCGTGTCCAGCACCGCGTCGAGCTGGTCGCGTACCAGGGACGTGGCGATGGCGTCGGCGGGGTCGGGCCCGTCGTCCTCGATGAGGTCGCCGAGCTCGCCGTCGCCGTCCTCACCGAACGGGGTGTGGAGGGAGATCGGCTCGCGGCCGTACTTGAGCACCTGGCCGACCTTCTCGGCGGTGAGGTCGAGCTCGGCGGCGAGCTCCTCGTGGGTGGGCTCGCGGCCGAGGTCCTGGAGCATCTGCCGCTGGGTGCGGGTCACCTTGTTGAGGACCTCGACGACGTGTGCCGGGATGCGGATCGTCCGGCTCTGGTCGGCCAGGGCGCGGCCGACCGCCTGCTTGATCCACCAGGTGGCGTACGTGGAGAACTTGAGGCCGCGGTGGTGGTCGAACTTCTCCACCGCGCGCATCATGCCGATGGTGCCCTCCTGGATCAGGTCCAGGAGGGGCAGGCCGCCGCCCGCGTAGCGCTTGGCGATCGACACGACGAGCCGCAGGTTGGCCTCCACCATGTGGTCCTTGGCGCGGAACCCGTCGGCGACGACCAGCTCGAGCCGGTGGCGCTCGGCCTCGTCGAGCATGCCGCCCGCCGAGTCGAGACGCTCCTGAGCGAGCTTGCCCGCCTCGATGCGCCCGCCCAGCTCGACTTCCTGCGCTGCCGTCAGCAGGGGGGTACGCCCGATTTGCTTGAGGTAGTCCTTCACCGGGTCTCCGGAGGAGACCGTGGTCACGTTGCGGGCGGGACGAGTGGTCTGGGCGGTAGCGCTCAAAAGCGAGTCCTTCCACTTGGTGCAGGTTGCCTAGAACGTCCGGGAGCGGGGCTTGATTCCCGGATGACCTAAATTTATGTCCGACCTAGAAGTATGTCAACAACAAATTTAGGTCGATCTGAGATAGGGTGGCTCGCATGAGCGCACAACCGATGGGCCTCCGGGAGCTCAAGAAGCAGCAGACCAGGGAGAACATCTCCCACCAGGCCACCCGGCTCTTCCTGGAACGGGGCTTCGACAAGGTGACGATCGCGGACGTCGCGGCGGCGGCGCAGGTGGCCAAGATGACCGTCACCAACTACTTCCCGCGCAAGGAGGACCTGGCCCTCGACCTGCACGAGGTCTTCGTCGGACTGCTCGCCAAGATCGTCCGCGAGCGCGCCCCGGGCGAGTCGGCGCTGGCCGCGCTGCGCCGGGCCTATCTCGCGGCCGTCGCGGCGCACGATCCGGTGATCGGCTTCTCCGGTCCCGCGTTCGCCCGCATGATCACCGACAGTCCCGCCCTGGTGGCGCGGCTGCGCGAGTTCCACGAGGAGCGCGAGGGCGCCCTCGCCGCCGTGCTCGCCGAGGAGACCGGCGCCGGGCCGGGCGACCTCCTCCCCCGGGTGGCCGCCGCCCAGCTCGGCGGCGTCCACCGGGTGCTCTTCGACGAGACGCTGCGCCGCACCATCGCCGGCCAGGGCCACGACGAGATCGCGGCGGCCCTGACCGAGGACGTCGCCACCGCCTTCGACGCCCTCGAACCGTCCCTCCGCGACTACGCCGTCCGCTGACCCACGCCCCCGCTCAGCCGATCACGATCAGTAGGTCGCCGGCCTGGACCGGGGTGACCTCCGGGACGGCGAGGCGGCCGACCGTGCCCGCGACGGGGGCCGTGATGGCGGCCTCCATCTTCATGGCCTCGATGGTGGCGACCACGTCCCCGGCCGCGACCTCGTCGCCCTTCGCCACGCGCAGCGTCACCGAGCCGTCGAACGGGGCGGCGACGTGGCCGGGCTCGTTCGGGTCGGCCCGCTCGACCGGCGGCGCGTCCGAGGCGACGGACTTGTCGCGCACCGACAGCGTGCGCAGCTGCCCGTTCACCGTGCAGATGACCTGCCGGACGCCCGCCTCGTCGATCTCGCCGACTGCCTCCAGCATGGCCAGCACGCGGACGCCGGGTTCGAGGTCGAACGACACCTCCTGACCGGTGCGCAGGCCGTAGAGGAACGCCCCCGTCGGCAGCAGCGACAGGTCGCCGTACGCGGCGCGCGCCTCGCGGTACTCCTTCGCCGGTCCCGGGAAGAGGAGCTGGTCGAGCGTGTCGCGGACCTCGGGGCCCGCGAGCGACTTCTCCTCGGCGCCCGTCAGCTCGGCGCGCGCGGGCGTGAACTGGCGCCCGGCGAGCGCGGCGCTCCGGAACGGCTCGGGCCAGCCGCCCGGCGGGTCGCCCAGCTCGCCGTTCAGGAACCCGATCACGCTGTCGGGGATGTCGTACCGCTCGGGATGCGCGGCGAAGTCGTCCGGGTCGGCGCCCGCCGCGACCAGGTGCAACGCCAGGTCGCCGACGACCTTGCTCGACGGCGTGACCTTCACCAGCCGCCCGAGGATGCGGTCGGCCGCCTCGTACAGGCGCTCGATCTCCTCGAACCGGTCGCCGAGGCCGAGCGCGACGGCCTGCTGCCGCAGGTTGGACAGCTGCCCGCCGGGGATCTCGTGCCGGTAGACGCGGCCGGTCGGCGAGGGCAGGCCCATCTCGAACGGCGCGTAGAGCTTGCGGACGGCCTCCCAGTAGGGCTCCAGCGCCGTGAGGGAGCCGAGTTCGAGGCCGGTGGCCCGTTCGGTGAAGTCGGTGTGCGCGACGATGGCCTGCAACGGCGGCTGGCTCGTGGTCCCCGACAGCGGCGCGGCGGCGCCGTCGATCGCGTCCACCCCTGCCTCGACGGCCGCGAGGTAGGTGGCGAGCTGACCGCCCGCGGTGTCGTGGGTGTGCAGGTGAACGGGCAGGTCGAAGCGTTCGCGCAGCGCGGTCACGAGCGTGCGGGCGGCGGGGGCGCGCAGCAGCCCGGCCATGTCCTTGATGCACAGGACGTGGACGCCGGTCTCGACGAGCTGCTCCGCCAGGCGCAGGTAGTAGTCGAGCGTGTAGAGCTTCTCACCCGGGTCTGACAGATCGCCGGTGTAGCACAGCGTGCCTTCGACGACGGCGTGCGTCTGCAACACGGCGTCGATGGCCGGGCGCATCCGGTCGACGTCGTTCAGTGCGTCGAACACCCGGAAGATGTCGACGCCCGTACGGGCCGCCTCGGTGACGAACGCGCGCGCGACCGAGTCGGGGTAGGGGGTGTAGCCGACGGTGTTGGCGCCGCGCAGCAACATCTGGATGCACAGGTTGGGGGCGGCCTCGCGGATCTGGGCGAGCCGTTCCCAGGGGGACTCACCCAGGAAGCGCAGCGCGACGTCGTACGTGGCGCCGCCCCACGCTTCGAGAGAGAGCAACTGCGGCGTCATGCGCGCGAGGTACGGCGCGGCATTGAGGAGGTCGAACGTCCGCACGCGCGTCGCCAGCAACGACTGGTGCGCGTCGCGGAACGTGGTGTCGGTGACCGCGAGGCTCTTCTGTGCGCGCAGCGCCGCGGCGAACCCCTGCGGGCCGAGCGCGAGCAGGCGGTCGCGCGAGCCCTCGATCACCGGAATGGACAGGTCGAGCTCCGGCAGCTTGGTCGCCGGATCGAGATCGGTGGGCGCCTCGCCGTGCGGCTTGTTGACCGTGACGTCGGCGAGGTAGCGGACGAGGCGGGTGGCGCGGTCGCCACTCGACCGCGCGGTCAGCAACTCCGGGTGCTCAACGATGTAGGCGGTCGAGACGCCGCCTCCGCGGAAGTCCGACTCGTCCAGCAGTGCCTGGAGGAACGGGATGTTGGTGGCGACGCCGCGAATGCGGAACTCGGCGACGGCTCGGCGGGCCCGGCGCACCGCGTCCTCGAACGTCCGGCCGCGACAGGTCAGCTTGACCAGCAGGGAGTCGAAGTGCGGCGTGACGATGGCGCCCGCGTGAGTGGTGCCGGTGTCCAGCCGTACCCCGGCGCCGCCGGGCGAACGGTACGCCGAGATCTTGCCGGTGTCGGGCCGGAAGTCGTTGGCGGGATCCTCGGTGGTGATGCGGCACTGCACCGCGTAGCCGGCGACCGTGACGTCGTCCTGGGAGATGCCGAGGTCGCCCAGCGTCTCGCCGCCCGCGATGCGCATCTGGCTCTGCACCAGGTCGATGCCGGTGACCTCCTCGGTCACGGTGTGCTCGACCTGGATGCGCGGGTTCATCTCGATGAAGACGTGGCGGCCGGCGTCGTCGACGAGGAACTCGACCGTCCCCGCGTTCACGTAGCCGATCTCGCGGGCGAAGGCGACCGCGTCCGCGCAGAGCCGCTCGGTCACTGCCTCGTCCAGGTTCGGCGCCGGGGCGATCTCGACGACCTTCTGGTGGCGGCGCTGCACGGAGCAGTCGCGCTCGCGCAGGTGCACGGTGTGCCCGTCGCCGTCGGCCAGCACCTGCACCTCGATGTGGCGCGGGCGATCGACGGCCTGCTCCAGGAACACGGTCGGGTCGCCGAACGCGCTCTGCGCCTCGCGCCGCGCCGTGTCGACGGCCGCTTCGAGGTCCTCGCGGCGGTCGACCCGCCGCAGCCCGCGCCCGCCACCGCCCGCCGCGGCCTTCACGAAGAGCGGGAAGCCGACCTCGTCGGCCGCCGCCAGCTCCTCGCCCTCCACCGGGGTCAGCGAGCGCAGCACCGGCAGCCCCGCCCGGCTCGCGGCGGCGACCGCCTCGATCTTGTTGCCCGCCAGCCGCAGCGCCGCGCTCGGCGGCCCGACGAAGGTCAGGCCGTTGCGCTCGCACTTCTCGGCCAGCTCGGGGCTCTCGGACAGGAACCCGTAGCCCGGGTAGATCGCGTCGGCGCCGACCCGCAGCGCGGTCGCGACGATGCCGTCGACGTCGAGGTAGGCGCGCACCGGATGCCCGTGCTCGCCGATCTCGTACGCCTCGTCGGCCTTCTGCCGGTGCAGCGAGAACCGGTCTTCGTACGCGTACACCGCCACGCTGGCGATGCCGAGCTCGTAGGCGGCGCGGAACGCCCGGACGGCGATCTCGCCCCGGTTGGCGACGAGCAACTTCCTGATCACGGCATCTTCTCCCAGACGGTGTGCTCCGGCAACGGCGGACCTCCGACTACGACGTACCCCGTTGATCTGTGCTGTTCTGCCCTCGCACTCCACTGAAACGCGAACAAAACCGCAAGACCCTCACAGCCGCAAAAACACGCGTTCGTTCCGGTGCTTCACCGAACCGGCACCTTGACTCCGCGTAACCCCTAGGCTTTTGCACCGATTCATACGACGGGACCGGTTCGGATCCCGCGGGGAGGAACGTGTGGCACTGCCGGAGCACCTCGAACTGCTGGTGAGCGACGAGCCCGTGCTCGACGTGTACGCGCACGGGCCGTGGCGGGTGCCGGACGGTCTCTTCGAGGAGATCCGCGCGCGCGTCGACGCCCTCGTCAAGGACGCGCGCTGCGCCGGGCTGACGACCGACCGGCACGGCATGCTCGCCGGCCCCACCCCGCTCGTCGCCGCGGACCTCCTGCTCACCCTCGACTTCCTGTGCGGCGCGGGCGCGATCGTCGGCGGCACCCACTCGATGCTGGACCGCGAGGTGCTCGGCCCGTACCACGACCCGCCCGCCGAGCCGCAGCGCAAACCGACGCAGTGGGGAGCCGGCCCCGGTTCGTTCCGCCCGGTCGACTGGCTGCGGGAGGCACCCGACAAGGACGTCGCGCTCGCCCTCTCCCGCGAGTCCCTCGACGTCCTGGCGGGCGTGGAGCCGCTGGAACGGCGGCGGCAGGCGCTGATCAAGCTGTACGACGACCCGCCGCCCGGCCTCGACCTGCACGCCTCCATCGCCGAGCAGCACGCGGCGTGGCACGCGCACGCGAGCGACGAGATCCTCGCCGTGCTCCCCGAGCTGACCGGGCCGATCGGCTATCTGGAGTGGGTGTGCGCCGGGCTGCTGCCCGTCCACCAGCACCTGCGGGAGGTGGCCCCGCACGACGAGCCCGAGCTCGACCTGCTCGCCCACCTGGTGTTGCAGGCGGACGTCGATCAGGTCCCGGCCGAGCTGTCGGTCGTGCTCGGCGAGGACCGCTACGGCGAGCTGCTCGAACGGTTCGCCGCCGTCCGCGAGGATTTCCAGGCGGGCGAGTGGTTCCGGCAGTCCAGGGCTTGGCTCGGCCGTGGTCTGGGTGCCGGCGCGGCCGACGCGTGCCGTGCCTGGCTCGACATGTCGGTGCGTTTCACCGGCGTGGTCCAGGGCCTGCCCGAGGTGGCGGAACTGCCGAGCCCGGTGTGGGTGCCCGTCAACCAGTTCCAGATGGATCTGCGGCGGCTGTACGCGCCCCGCCGTACCGTCCTCAACCCGCTCGCCAGGTCGCTGAGCGACGCCCCGGCGCGGACGGCCAAGGCCAGGCGCAAGGCGGAGGTCGGCGCCGGGCTGGTCGGCCAGCCCGAGGTCGTGGCGGCGCTCGCGGACATCGCCGAGGGCGGCACCGAGCCGGTACGGCTGCTGCTGGCCGGGCCGGACGGCACGGGCAAGCGCGACGCGGCCCAGGAGATCGCGCGGCTGCTCCACGACCGCGGGATCACCGGTCCGCCGGTGTGGCTGGCCGATGACTTCTTCGCCGGGAAGACCGTGGCGAGCGCGACCAACAGCCTCTACATCGACGCCCGCGACTGCAACGGCGCCAACCTGCTCGTCATCGACGGGCTCGACGACATGTCCCGCGACCCGCGCAGCGGCGAGGCCATCCTGGAGGAGCTGCACCGCGTCCTTGACGTCTTCGACGGACTGCACGTCGTGGCGCTCTGCGAGACGGGCGGCGACCAGCGGATCCGCGAGGTCAACCCCGGGCTGTCGCTGCGCTTCAAGAAGGCACGCACGCACGCGTTCACCGCCGAGGGCTATGCCGAGCTCTTCAACCGCGCCCTGCACCAGCGCGGCGCCCGCGCCCACAAGCGCGCGCTCACCGCCGCCGGAGAGCTGCTCGTCAAGACCCCGCCGGTGCGCAACCTGCGGAACGCGCGCCTCGCGCACCTGCTCGCCGACATCGTGGTGGACGCCGTGCGGGCGCGCACCGAGCCGGGCGCCGAGCTCGTCATCAAGCGCGCCGACGTCCCGGCTTCGTTCGACGCCGCCGGATCGCCGAGCGACCCGCGGGCCGAGCTGGCCGCGCTCACCGGGCTCGCCCCCGTCAAGCACGAGATCGAGCTGCTGGTGGCCGGTGCCCGCGCCGCTCAGCTGCGCCGCGACTCCGGCCTGCCGGTGACGATGCCCGCCCGGCACATGGTCTTCACCGGCAACCCCGGCACCGGCAAGACCGTCGTGGCACGGCTCATCGCCCGCATCTACAAGGACCTCGGCGTCCTCTCGTCCGGGCATCTGGTGGAGGCGTCGCGGGCCGAGCTCATCGGCGAGTACCTGGGCGAGACGTCGGTCAAGACCCGCGCCGTGGTCCAGCGCGCGGTCGGCGGCGTGCTCTTCATCGACGAGGCGTACTCGCTCACCCAGTCCGACTACGACGGCGACTACGGCGCCGAGGCGATCGCCGAGCTGGTGAAGATGATGGAGGACCACCGCGAAGACCTCGTGGTGATCGTCGCCGGCTACGAGCGCGAGATGCGGCGCTTCATCGCCTCCGACCCGGGGCTGGCCTCGCGGTTCCCGACGACGATCCGGTTCCCCGACTTCACCGACGACGAGCTCGTCACCATCTTCGCCGCGTTCGCCGCCGAGGCCGGCCTCGAACCGACCGACGGGGCGCGCGAGAAGATCACCGATCTGCTGCGCCGCACGCCGCGCGGCCGCTCGTTCGGCAACGCCCGGCTCATGCGCAACCTGTGCGAACGCGCCACGGCCCTCCAGTCGCGGCGGGTCGTCGAGCTGAAGAAGGCGACCCCGGAGCAGCTCGCCGAGCTCCGGCCCGAGGACTTCCCGCCCTCCCTGTCCGGCACCACGCGCAGCGTCCCCGCCAGCGACCCGGTCGCCGAGCTGGACGGCCTCATCGGACTCACCGAGATCAAGACCGAGGTCCGCAAGCTCGTCGCCGAGGCCCGCAGCGCCGAGCTCCGCCGCGAGGCCGGGCAGCCCGTGACGGTCCCGACGCGCCACATGATCTTCACCGGTAATCCGGGCACCGCCAAGACGACCGTGGCCCGGCTCATCGCCCGCGTCTACGCCCAGCTCGGCCTGCTCTCGTCCGGCCATCTGGTCGAGGTCGGACGCAACGATCTCGTCGGCGCCTACCTCGGCCAGACCGCCCCCAAGGTGCAGGCCGCCGTCGAACAGGCCCTCGGCGGCGTGCTCTTCATCGACGAGGCGTACTCGCTCACCGCCGACAACGACTCCTATGGCCGTGAGGCGATCGCCACCCTGGTCAAGCTCATGGAGGACTACCGGGGCGATCTGCTGGTCATCGCGGCCGGGTACGAACGCGAGATGGCCGCCTTCCTCGCCGCCAACTCGGGCCTGGAGTCGCGCTTCCCCAAGCGGCTGCGCTTCCCCGACTACTCCGACTCCGAACTGGTCGCCATCTTCGAGAACCTCACGGCCGCCGAGGGCCTCACCCTCGCCCCCGAGATGGCGGGCGCCCTCCGCGCGTTGTTGTCACGCGCCGACCGCGGCCCCACGTTCGGCAACGGCCGCCTGATGCGCAACCTGCTGGACGCCGCCATCGCCAACCAGGCCACGCGCATCACGGCCGCCGACCGGCCCGCCGACGCGGAGATCCTCACCCTCCGGCCCGAGGACCTCCCGCCCACGACCGGCCCGGAGGCGCAGCGGTTCGGCCTCTACCTCTGACGGCGGGCCCGTGCCATGGGCACGACGAGGGCGAGCCCGGCGACGAGGGCACCGACAACGAAGCCGACGGCCGCACTGACATCTCCGGACAGCGCGACCCAGGCGAGGACGACACCGACGAGGAACGCGGAGTAGACGGCGATGAAGACGTAGAAGCGTTTGCTCCAGAAGAAGTGACGGGCGGGCGCCTCGGGAGCGGCGTCCAGCTCGCCCGCGGGCCCGACGCTGGCGGACTTCGGGCGCTTGAAGTACATCCAGACCGTCCAGGCGACGGCCAGTTCCCAGCCCTCGGGGGCGAGCCGCTCGGCGACGGCCTTGCGGCGCAAGGTGGGGACCATCTCGCGGTGGTACTCCCAGCGCTGCGGCCGGTCGAGGTCGCGGCGGCAGGTGAAGCCGACCTTCATGTCGTAGTTTTCGAGCTCCCAGCCCTGGTCGCCGAACTCCTTGAGCCGCTGCATCTCGTTGAACGCGTCGGCGTGGAAACGCCAGATCTCGGCGTCGGGACCCGGCCCGGCCGCGTCGCCGCCGTGGGTGAGCTCGTCGGCGAAATCGGCGGCGGGCCCGAACTCCTCGGCCGGGTCGGCGCCGGACTCGGCGATGTAGGCGGCCAGGTCGTCGACCGTGCCCCTGATCTCCGCGGCCGGCACGCCGCGGTCGCTCAGCCGGGCGGCGAGTTCGTCGAAGTAGCTCATGCCACCCCGCCCCGGTCGAGGACCGCACGGACGGACTCGTCGAAGGCGCGCCACAACCGGCCCTGCTCGCTCAGGGTGTCGCGGCCCTGCTCGGTGAGGCGGTAGTAGCGGCGGCCCGGCCCCCTTTCGGCGACCCGGAACTCGGCGGCGACCAGCCCCGCCTCCTCCAGCCGGTTGAGCACGGGATAGAGCGTGCCGCCCTTGATCTGGCCGAGACCCGACGCGGCGAGGGACTTGGAGATCTCGTACCCGTAGTTCTCGCCCTCGGTGAGGGTGGCGAGCACAAGGAGATCGAGCACGCCCTTGAGCCAGCTCGCGCGGCGATCGGTAGCCATGCCTAGAGAGTAGCAGTGCGATCTATATAGGAATGGGACTATCTACTGGCCCGATGGCGCTCGTAGTGGCGGCTGACACGCGCGCGGTTGCCGCAGCCGGGCGAGCACCATTCGCGGCGGGGGTGCTGTTTCACGAAGAAGAGTACGCAGCCGGGCCCCCCGCAGGCGCGCAGTTCGGCACGGTGCGGGCCGCCCAGGATCTCGATGGCCGACCGCGCGATCGCCGCCAGCGCGGCATCCACCGCCGGCGCCGCCGTCTCCTCGACGACCATCGGAGGCACGAGGGCGAGCCGAGGCCACCGCGGCGCCCCAGCCGCCGCCGCATTCACAACCGCGAGCGGCCCCACAGACGACTCCGCGAACGCCCCGGCAGACGACTCCGCAGACGCCCCGGCGGACGACTCCTCGAGCGCCCTGGCGGGTGGCACGGCGCCGTTGACCGCCTGGCGGGCGAGGGCGCGGATCGCGTCGCGCAGTGCCACGAACCTGCCGAGGTCGGCCTCCGCGAGATCGCGGACGGCCGCCTCGGCGAGACCGTCGTCGAACGCGGCGGCGTGCGCGCGCAGCCAGCCGGCGAGCCTGCCCGGGCGATCGAGACCCTCGTGCACGTCCCCGCGCACCGCGTACCGGGTGTTGCCGAACTCGATGCCAAGCGGCTCCCCCAGCGCCGGCGCGACGGCCTCCTGGATCTCTTCGGGCTTCACGGAGTTATCGTGTCATCCCCTCGCGACGATCTTCGGGTTGAACCGGTGATACTCGCCGAACTCCCAGCTCCCGGGCAGGGCGCCGGGCAGCTCGACGACCCGCTCGACGTCGAAGTCGATGACCTGGCGGGCCCCCGGCAGCGACTCGGCCCGCTCGTCCGGGGCCCAGTCGACGCGGGCGCGCCCTGTCAGGTGGAGGGTGTGCCCCTTCTCCCAGTCGATGAAGAGCAGCCCGCAGGCGGGGTCGAGTTCGAGGTTGCCGAGCGTCATGTACATCGAGTTGCCCACGTACTCCGGCCACACGAGCCGGTCCGCGCCGGCGGCACGGACGAAACCCGGGTTGCCGCCCCGGTGTGACACGTCCGCGCCCTGCCCGGCCGCGTGGGTGGCGATGAAGAACGTGTCGGAGCGCTCGATCCACTCCCGCTGGGCGGAGGTGAGGGTACGGCCCGTCCGCGCCGCGCCCGGCCCGCGTCCGTCCACGGTGTCGACGAACTCGCGCGTCTGGATGTACTTGGGGCAGTTGGCGTAGACCTGCTCGGTCCGGATCAGCAACCCGTCGCCGGTACCGGAGGCCGTTCCGTTCACGCGCATCCGCCGCCGCGTCGGCGGCTCGATCGCGAGCATGCCGATCTCCCGCGTCCCGGCCGCGAACAACGGCGCCAGCAGGGCCGGCCGCCGGTCGACGGCGATGGACCGCGTGCCGACCGGCGTGGCGAAACCGGGCGGGCCGACGACCGCGTCCGCCCACATCGCCCCGCCGTCATCCGCCGACCCCAGCACGAGCAGGCGCTGCCCGCTCAGGAACTCCGCCGCGACCGGCGGGATCTCGGCGGCCACACCGGCCGATCCCCAGCCGTCGCGGGTCACGCCCATGCGCCGCTGCGCCGCCGCTTCCCCAGGATGCAGCCCCACCGGTCTAGAAGAAGCCGCAGGTAGGAGCGGACTGGCTCGGGGCCGGACGGTCACCGGCGCCCGTCGGAGCGTAGATCTCCAGCCGGATCCCGTCGGGGTCCTCGAAGAAGACGCCGCCGGACTGGGCGCCCTCGCTGTGCGGGACGACGCCGTCGTGGAAGAGCTTCGCGCCCAACTCGCGCAGGATGGCCTCGGCCCGTCGCACGTCCTCGATGTCCGGCACCTGGAACGCCAGATGGTGCAGCCCGGGGAGCGCGGTGGCGAACCGGCCGTCGCTCTGCTGCCACAAGGTGATCAGCAGCGTGCCGTCGAGCCCGAGGAAGGCGTACCGGCGCTCGGCGTCCGCGGACTCGCCGAGCGTCTCCAGCCCGAGGACGCGCCGGTAGAAGTCGCCGGAACGGCCGACGTCGGTGACGTTGAGCCCGATGTGACCGGTGGTGAGGGTGGTCATGCGCAACTCCTAATGATTGATATCCGCTTCAAACATTAGGAAGGATGGCACGACGAACTAATGGTTGCAAGGGAGAGATTTCATTAGAAGAGGTTCGAGGTCGAATACATGCGCCTCACCTGGGAATAGCTCGGAGGATCTTGCGGTTGCAACGATCACACGGACGATCCGGAAGCCCCGGCGTCTGTCGCCATGCCCTGATGGAGGACGCGTTGAGAAGCAGCATTCCCCGGCCCCGCAGGGCCGATGACCGTGCGCACGTGCGGTCGACCTCGCTCCGGGCCCTCGCGGTCGCCGCCCGGCTGGAACGGCACCACGCCCCGGAGGGACCACCAGGCCAAGAGAACGGCCGGCTCGCGCAGCCCCAGCGGCGCACGCCCGACCCGGCCTGATCAGCCGAACGGAGAGCCTCCGCGAGACCCCGGCGGGTGCCGATCACCCGGCCGCGATCTCGCGGGGGCTTTCTGCTGCCCAGGGTCAGGTGGCAGGGCTAGCAGGGCAGGGTCAGCGAGCGTGGGCGGCGAACAGCGCCCGTACCGCGCCGCGAGCCCGCTCCGCGCCGAGATCGTCCACCACGGCGGCGAGATGTTCGGCGGCCAGCGAGGCGAGCAGGGCGTGCGCCAGCGCCTCGGGATCGTCCTCGCCGTCGAGCAGGATCGTCAGATGCCGGTGCCAGAAGCGGTACGCGCCGATGCGGTAGCGGGCCCCCGGTGACGCGGTCTCCGACATCCGGACGAGCGGAAGATGAGCCGCCGCGAAGTCGAAGTAGGCGTCCGCGAAGGCGCGCAGCCGCTCGCCCGCAGCCGCTCCGGGCCCGAGTGGCGCGGGGCCGGAGAGGATCGCGTCCTGGAGCTCGCGCTCGCGCTCGTCGAGGAGCGCCACCGCGAGCCCGGCCTTGTCGCCGAACCGGCGGAAGAGCGTCCCCTTGCCCACGCCCGCCGCGGCCGCGATCGCGTCCATGGAGACCGACTCGACGCCGTGCGCGGCGAACAGCTCGGCCGCGGCGGCCAGCACCTTGGCCCGGTTCCGCGCCGCGTCGGCCCGCTCCTTGGGCGGAGCCGTGCGCATCAGCTCCAGTTCCACGAGCCCTCCCCCATCGAATGACCACGTCCAACCGGACTGTAGTCCATCTTGGCCGGGCGAGCCTTCGCCCTTGATCGAGCGTGCGAGTCGTGCCACAGTAATATAAAACGAGCATTCGCTTTTAGGCGAGGGCCCGTACGCCCTCTCGCATCGCCGCTGGCGTGTCTGGGCGCATCGAGAGGGGTTCCGAAACCTGCGACGCGCCGCCGCTCACCGGCCGCTCCAGCGGCGGCGCGTCGCAGCCGGGGGTACCGGCGCCCCAGCGGTGATCGCCGCTTTCCGGAGCAAATACCATCTGGGGGCAAATACTCTGGCAACGTAGGCGACGCAAGCGACGGGAAGAGAGCGGTGTGACGGACAGGACGATGCCGGACGCCCACCCCCTGCGGTCTGGGGATCCGGAGCGGCTGGGGTCCTATGTGATCCTCGGCCGCCTCGGCGAGGGCGGCCAGGGGGCGGTCTTCCTCGGCCGCCGGGACGAGGGATCCGCCGAATACGTCGCGATCAAGCTGCTGCACGCGGGCCTGACGGCCGACGAGTCGGCGCGCATGCGCTTCGTGCGCGAGCTGGAGGTCGCCAAGCGGGTGGCCCGGTTCTGCACGGCCCAGGTGCTCGACGCCGACGTGGCCGGCGACCAGCCCTACATCGTGAGCGAGTACGTCGCGGGGCTCTCCCTGCACCGGCTCGTGGAGGCCGAGGGCCCGCGCGCCGGCGGGGCGCTGGAACGGCTCGCGATCAGCACGCTGACCGCCCTCACCGCGATCCACCAGGCCGGGATCGTGCACAGAGACTTCAAGCCGCACAACGTCATGCTGGGCACCGACGGCCCGCGCGTGATCGACTTCGGGGTGGCGCGGGCGCTCGGCGCCGCGGGCGAGACCCAGAACGTCGGCACCCCCGCGTACATGGCGCCCGAGCACTTCACCGGCGGCGAGGTCGGCCCCGCCGCGGACATGTTCGCCTGGGGCATCACGATGGCGTTCGCCGCCACCGGCCGTCCCGCGTTCGGCAACGACGAGATGGCCGCGGTGATGCACCGCATCCTGACCGGCGAGCCCGACCTGGGCAACCTGCCGAGCCCGCTGCGCGACGTCGTGATCGCCTGCCTGGCCAAAGACCCGGCACAGCGTCCAACCGCGCGCCAGGCCCAGGAGGGGCTCGTCGGCGCGGCGAGCGGCGGCCTGCCGGCGCCGCTGCCGGCCACCGACCCCCTCGCCGGCCAGCCGGCCGCACAGGGGCACACGGCCCCGCAGCCGCCCCCGTATGAGGACCTGACCCCTCCGCCGGTCGGGCCGGCGCCGGGCATGTCCCCCGGACACATGCCGCCTCCGCCGCGGGCTCAGAAGCCCAAGCGCAACCGCAAGCTCGTGCCGCTCGCCGCGGCCGCCGCGGTCGTCGTGGTGCTGGCGGGCGGATCGGTCTGGGCGGCGACCCGTTCCGGTGACGGCGACGGCAAGAAGGACGACCAGAGCACCTCGGCCGCCGACCAGTCGTCGCCGACCGGCGATGCCGGCCAGGCGGGCAACCCTGCGGGCGCGGGCGGCAAGCCCTCCAAGGACCCGAAGAAGTCCAAGGACCCCAAGCAGAAGGACGGCAAGGGCAAGAACGACCCCAACCGTCCCAACGACGGCGGTAAGCCGTCCAAGCCCGCCACAGGTGGCGGAGGCGGAGGCGGCGGCCCTGAGCCGGCCAACAAGTTCACGCCTCAGGCGGCCTGCGACAGCGGCGGCCACGGGGGCGGCTTCGCCGTGCAGCGCAGCCTGCCCGTTCCGGGCGGAACGGCGTACCTGCTCTACCATCCCTCCGGTTTCAACTGCGCCGTCACGATCAAGACCAAGAACGTGGGGAAGTCCTCTCCGGTCTCCGTCTGGATTCAGCGCCAGAGCGACGGCAAGAAGGACGCCGACAGCGGTTCGTTCTCTTGGTATGGCGGCCCTGTCTACCTCTCGGCCAAGAAGACCTGTGTCCGCTTCGGGGGCAACGGCGTCACGTCCAGCTACGGCAACTGCGGCTGAACCCGCGGACGCGGCCGCGCACGCAGCCTGAAGGCCCGGCGCAAGCCGGGTCGCGAGTGAGCGGGTGAGCGGCGGGTCGGCGGGACAGGGCGAGCCGGCCGGGCTTGAGGACCGGCTCGCCGCCGCCGGCGATCGGGCCCGGGCAGAACGGGGACGGCCGGGCGCGGTCGTCGGTGATTCCTGGTGTCAGTTGCTGCTAGGAGCGATCAGATCGTCGAAGTCGCCGTCCTTCGCGCCGAGGATGAGTGCCTCGATCTCCGGACGGGTGTAGATGAGGGCCGGACCCTCGGGGTGCCGGGAGTTGCGCATCGCCACCTGCCCGCCGGGCAGTTCGGCGATCTCGACGCAGTTTCCCTGGGAGTTGCTTCGCCGGGACTTCAGCCAGCGGGCTCCGTGGAGCTTGGTGGCGGGCATCCCGTTGTCGTAGTAATGGTGCGATCCGGCCATGTCATGGCGGTTTTCGGTCTGGAGCATCATGTCTCTCTGAGAAGATCACCGAGAAGCTCGACGGTGCGCTCCGGAGTCGCGCTGTCGACGCACAGGCGTTCCATCGCCTGCAGATAGGTGTCGACGTCGTCGCGCTTGTCCAGGTACATCGCACCGGTGAGGTTCTCGACGTAGACCACGTCCGGCAGGTCCTGCTCGGGAAAGCGCAGGATCGTGAAGGCCCCGCCCTCGGCGGCATGGCCGCCGAACCGGAACGGCATGACCTGGATGGTGACGTTGGGGAGCTTGCTCATGGTGATGAGGTGCTCGAACTGGCCCCGCATCACCTCGGGACCCCCGATGGGACGCTTGAGGGCCCCTTCGTCCAGCACGGCCCACAGCCGTGGGGCGGTCGGGCCGGTCAGCCGCTCCTGCCGTTGCAGGCGCAGCTCGACGCGCTGGTCGATCTCGCGCTCGGTGGCGCCGGCGTTGCCCAGCCGGATGACCGCGCGGGCGTACCCCTCCGACTGCAGCAGTCCCGGTACGAACTGCAGCTCGTAGGTACGGATCAGCGTGGCCGCCTCCTCCAGACCGACGTAGGTCTGGAACCAATGGGGGAGCACGTCGTTGTAGCGATGCCACCAACCCGGGGTGTTGGCCTCGCGCGCGAGCTGGAGCAGCGCCTCGCGTTCGGCATTGTCGGTGACGCCGTACAACGTGAGCAGGTCGTCCACGTCGCGTTCTTTGAAGCTGACCCGCCCGAGCTCCAGTCGGCTGATCTTGGACTCCGACGCCCGGATGACGTAGCCGGCGTCCTGACGGCTCACGCCCTTCGCCTCACGCAGGCGACGCAGCTGTGAGCCGAGCAGGATCCGACGGACCGTCGACCCGGTTCCCGGCGTCTCTGGAGTCACGCCCAACCTCCCGGCTAGATGGCGGACAGCGAACTTATAGTGCCACTCGCCTGCTTGTCGTGCCGCTACCTCCGATCATGCGAGTACATCGTGCGGCAAGAACCCCCCGTTCGGGAGTCCTGAGCAGATTCCCGAGCGGATGCACGTGCATTGGGCCTTGCATTCGCACGCTACGATGCGTAGGATAACGCACGAGACTTCCGAGCCACGGCTGCACAACGAGATCACTTTGCGGGGTCCCGGGAAATGACGTCACGCCAGGCGCACGACGACACGCGGTGGGGGCTGGGCCCTGTCGTGGGGCCGGCCGGAACACAGGACCATGTCGTGCACTCGACACCCATACCCGAATCCTCTGACCTGCCCGAACGCCTGGACGCGGCGCTCAACGCCCTCGTGGGCCCGACGGGCTGCACCGTGTCGTTCACCGTGCTCCCCGAGCCGGAGTCCGTCACCGAGGCGCGCCACTTCGCGCTCTCCAGGCTGCAGGCATGGAACATGGGGGCCCTCAGCGACGACGTCGGGCTCGTGGTCTCCGAACTCGTCACCAACGCGCTACGTCACAGTGGCCGTACCGGTGACACTTACGGTCGCCTGTCCGACCCGATGCGCTCCGTGCCGGCCGCGATCCGGCTGCGGCTCCTCCACCAGGCGCCGTGGCTGCTCTGCGGGATTCTCGACGCGAGCACGTGCGCGCCCCGCCGCAAGGAGCCCGACTACATCGCCGAGACGGGACGCGGCCTGCACCTCGTCGACTCGTTCTGCACGCGCTGGGGATGGCGCGGCCTGCCGGGCGGCAAGGTCGTCTGGGCGCTCTTCCGTAGCCCCTGAACGGGCCTTCCGCAGATCAACCGGACGATCGGGGGATAACCCGAGAGCCCGGGGGTAAGAGGCGGTCGTCCCAGGAGCCACGACAGGAGCCAGGAGAGCCGGTGGAATTCGCCGTCGAGCATCGGGTGGAGAGAGACCTCACCGTAGTCAAGATCAACGGCGAGATAGACGTGTTCACGAGCCCCCGGCTGCGGGAGATGCTGCTGGACATCATCGAGACCGGCGGCCTCCATCTGGTGGTCGACCTCGGCGACGTCACCTTCCTGGACTCCACGGGCCTCGGCGTGCTGGTCGGCATCTACCACCGCCTGCGCGCCCGCGACGGCTCGATGTCGTTCATGGGCGTGAACGACCGCGTGCGCCGCGTCTTCCACGTCACGCAGCTCACCAAGATCTTCGTGCTGCACCACTCGCTGGACGACGCCGTCGCCGCCCATGAGGCCGCTCAGCAGGCCGCCGGCCCGCCCGGTCCCAACTCCCGCCCCGCCACCTGAGCGGACCTGCGCTCGGGGGCGCGCACACCCGGTACGGTGAGGAGAGATCAAGCCCGCCGCCAGGGCCCCTCACCGAGGTCGCGTGCGGTGCTACCACCGACCGGACGGGAGCGCTCCGTGGCAGAACAGCCGCTGCATGAGCACACGCTCGGCAATGGCCTGCGCGTAGTGGTCTGCGAGGACCATGTCGTACCGCTGGCCGCCGTGAACATCTGGTACGGCGTCGGCTCGCGGCATGAGCGGGCCGGCCGGACCGGGCTGGCCCACCTCTTCGAGCACCTGATGTTCCAGGGGTCGGGCAATGTCGCCGAGGGCGAGCACGCCGCGCTGCTGGAGAGCGCCGGCGCCACGTTCAACGCCAGCACGTCGTTCGAGCGCACCAACTACTACGAGACGGTGCCGGTCAGCCACCTGGAGCTGGCGCTCTGGCTGGAGGCCGACCGGATGGGCACGCTGCCCGCCGCGCTCACCCAGGCCAACCTCGACAACCAGCGCGACGTCGTGAAGAACGAGCGCCGCCAGCGCTACGACAACCAGCCCTACGGCACCGCGTTCGAGCGGCTGTGCGCGCTGACGTTCCCGGCGGGCCACCCGTACGCGCACACCCCCATCGGCTCGATGGAGGACCTCGACGCGACCACGCTCGACGACTGCACCGGCTTCTTCGCCACCTGGTACGCGCCCGGCAACGCGGTGCTGTCGGTCGTGGGCGACGTCGACCCGGAGGAGACCCTCGCGGCGGTCGAGCGTTACTTCGGCGGCCTGCCCGCCGGTCCGCAGGTGCCCTCGGGCCGGCCGGGCGACCTCGGCCCGCTCGACGGCGTCACGGCCGAGGCGGTCGACGAAGAGGTCCCCTCCCCCGCCTACTTCGCGATGTTCCCGTTGCCGCCCGACGGCGGCGACGAGATCGAGGCGGCCGAGCTGGCCGTCGAGATCCTCGGCGGCGGTTCCGGCTCCCGGCTGTACGACCGGATGGTGCGGCGCGAGCAGATCGCCACCGAGGTCTGGGCCGGCGTGACGCGGCTCGCCGGCGGTCCGTCGCTGGCCATCGTCGACGCGGTCGGCCCGGACGTCGAGAAGATCGCCGCGGTGCTCGACGAGGAGCTGGCGCGCTTCACCGCGGACGGCCCCGAGGCCGACGAGCTGGCGCGCGCGGCGGCACAGGCCGAACGCGGCTTCTTCGAGCAGACCGAGACGGTCACCGGCCTGGCCAACGCGCTGTCGGCCAACGCCACGCAGTTCGGCGACCCGGCGCGCGTCTTCACCGCGCCCAAGCGCGCCGCCGCGGTCACCGCCGGCGACATCACCGAGATGGCGGGCCGCTGGCTCAAGCCGGGCGCCCGTACCGTCCTCACCTACGGAGGTGCCAAGTGAGCGGCCTCACGCTGCAGCCCCGTCCGGTGCCCGGGCCCGTCCCGGCCTGGTCGTTCCCGGCCGGCACCGAGGGCCGCGTCACCGGCGGCCCCGGCACGCTCCGCTGCGACCTGCCCGGCCGCCGCCTGGCCGCCGTGCGCCTGGTCCTGGACGCGGGCGCGAGCCGCGAGCCGGCCGGCAAGGACGGCGTCGCCACGCTCGCCGCACGGACGCTGCTCGAAGGCACCGAGCCCGGCGGCGGCACCGCGCTGACCGCCGCGCTGGAGCGCATCGGCGCCAGCCTGTACGCCTCGACCGACCTGACCGCGCTGCGAATCGCGCTGGACGTCCCGGTGACCCGCCTCAACGAGGCGCTGGAGCTCTTCTCGGCGGTCATCCGCAAGCCGGCGCTGGCCGACTCCGACGTGGCCCGGCTGGTCAACGAGCGGCTCGAAGAGATCGCGCAGGAGGACGCCGACCCGGGCAGCCGCGCGGCGCGCGAGCTGCGCGCGGTGATGTTCCCGTCGGCGGCGCGCAGCTCCCGGCCGACCGGCGGCACGAAGGAGTCGATCGCCGCGCTCACCGGCGCGGACGTGCGCGCGTTCTTCACCTCCGCCGTCCCCGCCGAGGCGACCGCCGTCGTCGCGGGCGACCTGTCCGGCACCGACGCCGACGCCGCCCTCGCGGGCGCGCTGGAGGGCTGGGCCGCGACCGGCGACTCGCTCGGGGCGCCCGACGCGATCGAGCCCACGACCGGGCCGCGCATCGTCGTCGTCGACCGTCCCGGCTCCGTCCAGTCGTACATGAGCATCGCGCACGGCGTGCCCAACCGCTCGCACCCCGACTGGGCCAACCTCATGGTGGCCTCGCACGTGCTGGGCGGCGGGCTCACCTCGCGGCTCAACGCGGTGCTGCGCGAAGAGAAGGGCTACACCTACGGCGTGCGCGCCGGGCTGCTGCGGCTGCGGCACTGCGGGCTGTTCATCACGCAGGGCGCCGTGCACACCGAGGTCACCGCGGACGCCGTGTCCGACGCGCTCACCGAGCTGCGCGGCGTGGTCTCGCGCGGGATCAGCGAGGCCGAGTGCGGCTCGTCGGTGAGCGCGCTGGCCGACCGCGCGCCCGCCGAGTACGAGACGGCCCGCTCGGTCGCCGCCGAGCTCGCCGACGCGGCCGCGAGCGGCCTCGGCCCCGGCTACCCGAGCCGCTACCTCGCGGCGGTACGGGCCGCGACGCCGGACGGTGTCGCCGGAGCGTACCGGACGCACATCGACCCGGAGAAGCTGACCGTCATCGTGGTCGGCGACGCCGAGCAGATTCGTGAGCCGCTGGAGGCCCTGGGCTACGCACCCGTCTCGGTGACCGCCAAAGACTAGTGATTCGGGCGAAATGTTCGAATAATCAAGCAACCAGTGTCATGGTGGATTCCGTCTGAACCTTGCGGGGAGCGGCCTCGCGCGTGCTCGTGAGAGGGGAACGGCCAGTGTCCTACGGGCAGCAGATGCCGGGCGGGTTCGGCGGCCCGGGCGGTCCCGCCGGGGCCCCCACGGTCGACACGATCCTGTCGGCGCCGCACGCCCGGCCGGGCGGCGTCGTGGCCGGCAAGGTCCACCTTCGCGGCGGCGGCTCCGCCGTGGACGTACGGCACGTCACGATCGCGCTGATGCCGCGCATGGACAACGGGTACGGCGGCCAGAACGCCGGTCCCGAGGTCTACCGCGGCGCCCTCACGCGCGCGTTCCGGCTTGAGGCGGGCGCCCAGCGCGACCTCGCGTTCTCGATCCCGCTCCCCTACGAGCTGCCGTTCACCACCGTGCTCGGCCGCGAGCTGCCCGGTTTCACCATCGGGCTGTGCACCGAGGTCGACACGGTCGGCGTGCCCGACCCCGGCGACATCGACCCGATCTCGGTCGAGCCGCTGGAGTCGCAGCAGTGGGTGCTGGCCGCCATCGCCCAGCTCGGCTTCAAGATCCGCAATGTCTCGTTCGAGCAGAGCAAGCTGCGCGGCGTCGGCCAGCAGCTGCCCTTCTACCAGGAGATCCAGCTCGCGCCGCCCCAGCGGTACCGCGACCGCATCGGTGAGGTCGGGCTCAGCTTCGTCGCCTCCCCGGGCAGCGTCGCCTTCGTGCTGGAGGCCGACCGCCGCGGCGGGGGCGGCTCGTCCGACGAGACGTTCGGCCGCTTCAAGCACGGGCACAAGGAGGCCGCCGAGACCGACTGGCCCGCCGAGATCTCCAAGTGGCTCGACCAGGCCGCCGCCCGCTCGCGCGGCCCCGTGCAGAGCCCCGGCTACTCCGGCACGCCCTACTCCAGCACGCCACCGAACGGCGCGCCCCTCCCGCCCCCGCCCGGCGGCGCGGCCCCGTACCCGCCGCCAGGCCCGGCCGCGGCCCCGTCCTACGGTGTGCCGCCCGCGCAGCACGGCCAGCCCGCCGCGGCTCCCGGCCACTTCCCGCCGCCCGCCCCCGCACCGGGTCACGCGCCTCACCCGGCACCGCCCGCCCCGGCCCCGTACGCGCCCGCCGCGCACGCCGCCCCGCCCATGCCTCCAGGGCCGCCCGCCTCTTACCCGCCCGCACACGCGCCCTATCCGCCCGTTCCCGCGCCCTATCCGCCCGCTCAGCACGGGCACCCGGCTCCGCTGCCTCCCGCGTACCAGCACCGCGGCCACCATCACGGCCACCCGGGCTGGGGCGCCGCCGCAGCGGTCGGCGGGGTCGCCGCGGCCGGAGTGGCGGCGGCGGGCGTCGCGGGCTACGCGGCCGCCGGCCCGCCCGTCGGCCAGTGGGTCGACCAGGCCGCCGCCAACGTCGCCGGGTCCGCCGCGAACTTCGCCCTGGATCAGGCGGGCCAGTACGCCGGAGAGGTGGCGAGCGGCGTCGCGGGCGAGGTCGCGGGCGAGGCCGCCGGCATCGTCGGTGACATCCTCGGCGGCCTGCTGGGCGGACTCTTCGGCTGACCCCGCTTTGTCCACCAAAGAAGCTGGGGGCTGGTTAGGGTCGAAGGGCGTCGTTCCGCCTCCCGAGGAGCCACATGCTCACCGTGATCCTGGTCCTGCTGTGCCTGGCGATCGCCGGGCGGGAGCTCTACCTGGCCTCCGACAAGAGGCTGCCGCGCGCGCAGGCCGAGCTGCGCGAGCTGCGCGGCCAGGTGACCGAGCTCGGCACGCAGCTCGGCGTGCTGCAGGCCAAGGTCAACGAACCCCCGGGCATCCCGATCCCGCAGCCGCCCGCCGAGGGCACGCCCGCCGAGGTGCTCGACCGCGTGGCGTCGCTCGGCGACCGGATGGAACGCCTCGAGCACGAGCTCGACAGGTTCGCCGCCCTGCTGGAGAGCGTCGAGCTCGACCGTGAGGCCCGGCACGCGCTCGCCCGTTCCCTCGACTCGGTCGAGCATGTCGTCGGCGAGCTCCACCGCGAGATGCTCGGCCGGCTCGCCCGCGAGGAGGGGATCGTTCCAGGGCTCCTGCTGAGCGAGGAGGGCGAGGCCGAGCCGCTCCTGTCGGCGACGTACGAGCGCTGCGCGGCCGAGTACGGCCTCCAGATCCGCGTCCGCGACCAGCGTCCCGCCGCGAACGGCGGCTACTGGGGCACGGCCTACCACCTTTCCGGCCGCCAGCCGGGCGCGCTGTCGGAGGAGCTGTTCACCTACGTGCGCGGTCTCTACGACCCGCAGGACCCCTCGGCGCTGGCCGCCCTGCTCACCGAGCTCGCCCATCTGCGCGGCGGCGGCGTCGCCCGGATCGGCGCGTTCACGGCCGTGCGCACGCCGCACGCGCTGATCTGCGGGCTGCTGCCGGCGGTGGAACGCGCTGAGCCGTGGGAGCTCGCGGCGCAACTCCGCGAGCTCCCCGACGAGCAGCAGTGCGACCTGACCTGGCTGCGCACCGACAACTAGGCCGGTCTAGGGCCGGACGAACCGCGGCGCGCCCGAGTCGACGCGGAACGACAGCAGGCACCGCGGCGTCCGGACGACATCGACCTCCAGGCACAGCCCGAGGCCCAGCCGCGGATCGATGAAGACCACCCGCTGCAACCCGCGCAGCGCCCGCCGGGTCCGTACCCGTGACTCCGGCCGCAGCGGGTCGTACAGCGTCGTCACCACGATCTGGCCCGCGTACCGCCACAGCGCCGCCGAGTCGAGCACCCGTACCCGCGCGCGGGCGAGGTCCGCGACGATGACGACTCCGGTGTCGTCGCTCTCCCCCGCCTGCGGCCGCGTCTGTGCCTGGTCGCGCGGCGCGAGCGGCCCGCCGACCGCCCGGTGGTAACGCAGCGGATCGAGCGTGTCGATGACGAACGCGCCGGCGTACGGCCAGGACGCCCGCGGCTTGCTCGCCGGTTCGTCCGGGACGTTCAGGTGGGCGCTGAGGTCGAACACCATGCCCGCGTCGTCGAGCCACGCGGGCAGCCCGAGCTTCGCCGCGCCTCCGTCCGCCAGCGTGTCCATCGTCCGCCACAGGTCGTCGGCCCGCCGCGTCAGCAACGCGGCCAGCCCGAGGCCGGGGAACGCCCCCTCCAGCACCGCCAGCGTCGCCTGCCAGATGGTGCTGTCGACGAACCCGCTCACGAACGTGTCGACGAGTGCCTTGCGCCGGCTCGGATCCGCCATCGACACTTCGGGCGCCGGGCGCACCGGTTGCGCCCAGGTCCGCCCCACCGGCCGCTGAACGTCGGGCACGTCCTGCGGCTGCGGCACGTCCGGCGCGGTGGTCGACGGCGATGGGTCCGACGGTGGTGTGCTCGACGGTGGTGTGGTCGGCGGCGGCTCCTTCGCCAGCAGCCCGCCCCGCCCGCCGGACGGCGACGTGGGCGGTGGCGTGGGCGGTGGCGCGGGCGGCGGCGCCGGTGGCGCGGGCGGCTCTGAGGCATGCTGCGGCTCGTACGCCTTCCAGGTCGCCTCTGAGAGCGGCTCACCGGGCGCCTCGGGCACCGGCGGCGGTTCGGGGGCCGGCGGCGGCTCGTCGCCTTCCAGAGGCTGGGATTCGGCCCTGGGACCGGGCACGGGACTGGTCTCGGAGCGGGGTTGGACGGGCTCCCAGTCGGGAGGCTCGCTCTTGCGGCCCGCCACATGGATGTCGCCGGGGTGGGGGGCCGCGGTGCCGGAGGACGCCGGCTCGTCGGGTTCGTCGTGGTCGCCGGGCTCGGGAGTCTCTTGAGGGCCGAATCTCACAACAACGATCCTGTGCCCCGCGGGCGGTGGCCGCAAGGCGATCGGCGATCAGGGGACCCGGGTGCCGAAGAGCGCGGCACAGAGAGCCTCCAGCCGGTCGGGGCCGTCGTCCGCGGCGAGGACGGTCAGGAGCGGTTCGGCCCCGCCCGGGTGCCCGTCGTCCGGGTGCCCGTCGTCCGGGTGCGCGTCGTCCAGGCGCAGGCGCACCGTCACCTCGCGGCGCATCGGTTCCTCGACGCCGTCCGCCGCGGCGACGTCCCGCAGGCCGACGGAGATCAGCTCCGGGAGCTCCACGACGAGGGGCTGGCGGCCGGCGGGGAGCTCGTCGAGCCACAGGTCGAGCAGGCGCCGGGCCAGCCCGTTGAGGAGGCGGCCCCACGGCTCGACGAGGCCGGGCGGCACGTGCTCGGTCTGGAGTTCCGGAAGGCCGAATCTGGCCAGGCCCTTGGTGGTGAACCAGAAGCCGTGGGGGCCGCCGGTGTGCGGCAGGAGCATCCAGTCGGTCAGGCGGGTGGTGCCGTCGGCGCCGGGCAGCGAGCGCCGGATGAGCTCCGGCGAGAGCAGCCGCGGGGTGAACACGTCGATGACCGGGGCCGACAGGGCGGCGCCGATCGCGCCCGCGACGGCCCTGGTCGCCCATTCGTGGGCGGGCGGGCGGCCCGGCCGGTAGGCGGCACGGACGGCGAGGACATGGGACGCGGCGCGAACATCGGCCAGTTGTTCGGCGCTCGCCCCGTACACGGCGAGCAGGTCGGTCGGCAGCGGCGGGAACTCGTCCGCGGGCCGCAGGTCGAGCGTCAGCATGGGGCTGTCGAGCATGCCGAGCACCTGGTCGCGCAGTGGCGGCGCGACGCGCTGGGCGACCTGCGCGCGGGCCAGCTCGCGCGGATCGGCCGGGTCGGCGGTGAGGGCGACGGCGTACGTGGCGTGCAACGTCTCCGGAACCGGCAGTGTCAGAATTTCACCCAACTCGTCCCCCGATACAAGGTCCAAGAGCGGACCCTCCGTCACCATCGACAGTAGCGATCCGGCCGGGAGCGGGGTCCGAAAAAATTCTGCCGTTAAGGCGACAATTTCCTACCAACGACGCAACACCCCTCACTTCGGACAGGGGTTGAAGATCCCTAAGATGGCCGGATGTCGCTGATGAGCGAGCGTGCGGCGTGGCTCTCCCCACCTCGGCCGGGATCCCGGCTCCTCGGCTGGCTCGGCCCCCTTCTGGTCACCGCGTTCGCCGCGTTCTTCCGGTTCGCCCGGCTGGGGCAGCCGCAGGCCGTCGTCTTCGACGAGACGTACTACGCCAAGGACGCGCTGGCTCTCCTGAAGTTCGGCGTCGAGCACTCCACCATCAAGGACGCCAAGGGCAAGGACCTCGCCGACCCGCTGATCCTCAAGGGCCAGATCAGTGGCATCTGGACCGACGGCGGCAGCTTCGTCGCCCATCCGCCGGCAGGCAAGTGGATGATCGCGGCCGGCGAGTGGCTGTTCGGCATGACGCCGTTCGGCTGGCGCTTCACCGCCGCGCTCGTCGGGACGCTCTCGGTCCTGATCCTGGCGCGGGTGACCCGCCGCATGACGGGCTCGACCCTGCTGGGCTGCGCGGCGGGACTGCTGCTGGCCCTGGACGGCCTGCACCTGGTGGCGAGCCGTACCGCGATCCTCGACATCTTCGTGATGTTCTGGGTGCTCGCCGCGTTCGGCTGCCTCGTCGTGGACCGCGACGTCGCGCGCGCCCGGCTGGCCGACCGGCTCGACGACCGCGTCGATGACCTGGCGTTCGGCCCCGGCCTCGGGATGCGGTGGTGGCGGCTGGGCGCCGGCGTCTGCCTCGGGCTCGCGTGCGGCACGAAGTGGAGCGGCCTCTTCTTCGTCATGGCGTTCGGGGCCATGACGTTCCTGTGGGACTCGGGGGCCCGCCGGGCCGCCGGGGTCCGCCATCCCTTCACGGGCGCGCTGCGCTACGACGCGCTCCCCGCCTTCGTGGCGGTTCCGGTCGTCTCGGCGGTGACGTACGTGGCGTCATGGAGCGGCTGGTTCGCCTCGGACATCGGCTGGGGACGGCACTGGGCGGACGGACGCGGCGGCACGTTCTCGTTCGTGCCCGCGCCCCTCCGCTCCTTCTGGCACTACCACGCGCAGATCATGCGGTTTCACACCGGGCTCGACTCCCATCACCGCTACCAGTCGTGGCCGTGGGACTGGCCGATCCTGCGGCGGCCCGTGGCGTTCTACTACTCCGAGCCGTCCGGTTGCGGCGCCGCGAAGTGCTCCCGCGAGATCCTGGGCCTGGGCACCCCCGCGATCTGGTGGGCGGCGATCCCCGCCCTGGCGATCCTGCTCGGCTGGTGGCTCGTCCGCCGGGACTGGCGTGCCGGGGCCGCGTCCCTCGGCTACGCGGCGGGGCTGCTGCCGTGGTTCTACTACGCGGCCGGCGACCGGACGATGTTCGCCTTCTACGCGACGCCGATGATCCCGTTCATGGTGCTGGCGATCGTCCTCGTCCTCGGACTGCTCCTCGGCCCCGCCGACGACTCGGGGCGCCGCCTGGTGGGCGCCACCCTGGGCGGCGCCTACCTGCTCACGGTGCTCGCGAACTTCTACCTTCTGTATCCCATCCTCACCGCCGAGGTCATCACCTACGACGCCTGGCGCCTGCGCATCTGGTTCGACAGCTGGATCTGACCCCAGGGATCGGCGGGCAGGTCAGGGCAGGCGGTGCTCGAACCAGACGACCTTGCCCTGTTCGGTGCGGTGGGTGCCCCAGCGCTCGGCGAGATGGCTGACCAGCTGGAGGCCCCGCCCTGACTCGTCGTTGGCGTCGGCGTCGCGCAGGTGGGGGAGTTCGTGGCCGTCGTCGCTGACCTCGCACAGCAGCGTGCCGCCCTTGATCAGCCGCATGCCGATGGCCCCGGCGCCGTGCACGAGCGCGTTCGTGACGAGCTCGCTCACCAGGAGCTCGACGGTGTCGGCCAGGTCGCCCAGCCCCCAGTGGCGGAGCTTGGCGGTGGCCTGCGCACGGGCCTCGGCGACCATGCTGGCCTCGGCCTCCAGATCCCAGGCCGCGACGTCATCCTTGGGGATGCCGTCGAGGGCCACGGCGACGAGGGCGACGTCGTCGGCGGGGAACTCGGGCGTCAACGCGTCGACGACCTCGTCGCAGGTGCGGTCGAGGGGACGGCTCGTCCCCGTGAGGCGGTCGCGCAGCGTCGCCATGCCCTCCGCGACATCGCGGTCGCGGCGTGCCAGCAGGCCGTCGGTGCACAGGATCAGCCGGGCGCCGTCCTCGACGGGGAACTCGACCGTCTCGAACGGCACGTCGCCGACGCCGATCGGCACCCCGGACGGCAGCGCGAGGATCGTCGTCTCGCCGTACGGGGAGACGAGCACGGGCGGCAGATGCCCGGCGTTGGCGATCCGGCACCGCCGGCCGACCGGGTCGTACACCGCGTACATGCAGGTGGCGACGTAGTCTTCGCCGAGCCGCTGCGCCAGGTCGTCGAGGTGCCGGAGCAGCTGGTCGGGGCACAGGTCCTGGGCCGCGAGCGTGCGGACGGCGGTGCGCAGCTGGCCCATGATGGCCGCGGACGTGACCCCGTGGCCCATCACGTCGCCGATCACGATGCCCAGCCGGCAGCCCGGCAGCGGGATCGCGTCGAACCAGTCGCCGCCGATCTGCGCGGCCCGCCCGGCGGGCCGGTAGCGGAAGCACACCCGGGCGCCCGCGATCCGCGGCGCCTCGGCGGGCAGCATGCTGCGTTGCAGTTCCTGCACCATCTGGACCTCGCGGCGGTAGAGCCGCCCGTTGTCGATGCACAGGGCCGCGCCGCGGGCCAGCTCGTCGACGATGGCCAGGTCGAGCTCGTCGAACCCGGACCGGTCGGGCCTGCGCAGCAGCTTGAACGTGCCGAGCACCTGCCCCCGCGCGACCAGCGGCACGACGAGCATCGAGCGCCCGGTGATCAGCGGGCGGAGGTCGCGGTCGGTGAACGGGGCGGAGATCGCCTCGGCCCGCTCGCGGCTGATCCGCGGCACGTGCACCGCGCGGCCGGTGCGCATCGCCTCGACGAACGGGGTGTCGTCGGGCAGGAACAGCGCCTCGCCCTCGGGGACGGTCTCGTCCCAGCGGCCGGGCTCGTCGTCGTGCACGACGGCGACGCGGCGCATCAGGGTGGTGCCGTCGACACCGGACGGCGCCGGCTCCCAGTCGGCCGTGGCGACCCGTTCCAGCAGCTCGACGGCGACGAAGTCGGCCAGCTGCGGTACGAGGACCTCCGCGAGCGTCCGGGAGGCCTGCAGGTGATCGAGCGAGCTGCCGATCCGCTGACCGGCCTCGCCGAGGAAGATGAACCGCTCCCGCACAACCATCGTCTCCAGTTCGTGGGTTGGGCGCGGTCGAGGGGATCCCGCGGCCTTGATTTCCATGCCTCCGACAACCCGCGGTAAAGATGACGTTACCTCGCGTGAGTTCCCAGTGCTGGGACTCTGACAAACTGACGGCCGCCGGGGCGTCCGGAAAGGTGCTTCCGGCGCCGCGCCGCGCCATAATGGGTGAGTACTCACTCGGAAGGGGTCGACGGTGACGGAGTCCATGCGCGACCGGATCCTGGCCGCCGCGATCCAGGTGATCCGCGGCCGCGGGATCGTCGCGGCCACCACCAAGGAGATCGCCCGGACGGCCGGGGTCTCCGAGGGCAGCCTCTACAACCACTTCGCCAACAAGACCGCCCTCTTCGCGGCCGCCCTCGGCGAGGTCACCGGCACCGCCCGCGCCGCGATGGCGGAGGTGCTCTCCGCGACCGGCCGCGACACCGTCGAAGGCAACCTCACCCGCCTGGCCTGCGCCATGGTCGCCTTCTACGGCGAACTCCTGCCGATGACCGGGCCCGTGCTGGCCGACCCCGAACTGATCGCCTGGTTGCGCGCGGACGGGCCGGGCGCGTCCACCGGAGCTTCCGCCGGCCCCGTGCACGGCCACACCGCGCTGATCTCGTATCTGGAGGCCGAGCGGCGGCTCGGGCGGCTGGCCGAAAAGGCCGATCCGGCCTATCTCGCCGCCGCGCTCCTCGGGGGCTGCCAGCAGCACGCGTTCCTCACCCGCCTGGCCGGCGCCGAAACGGTGGCGAGCGGCGCCGGCCTGCCCGCCGACCTCGGCGACTTCGCGGCCGGGCTCGTGCGGACGGTTCTGGCCGGCCATCTCCCCCAGCCCCGCCCTTAGCCCACCGGCGGGCAGAAAATCCGATATTGACCAGATGCGGCAAACAGCCCGACCGTCGCATTGACACCGGATTCTCCCAGGTAGACGATCACGCAGCCCACGTACGTGATCCTCGCCTTGGGGAGGCGCGATGCCGCGCATGTCCTTCCGGCGTGCCGTCAGACCTCGGACGGCCACGTCCATTCTCGCCGCCACGGCGCTCCTGATCGGAACGCTCGCCGGCGCCCCGGCCGCGCAGGCCGGCCCCGCGCAACCGAAACCGGCGGGCACGGTCGACGTGTACGCCGGCGACCTCACCGCGGACCAGATCAAGCTGCTCAACACCGCCGGGCTCGACCACGAGGACATCGCCTTCGGCAAGGCCGCGGGCGGCAAGACCCGGGTCGAGGCCGTGATGAGCGGCGTCCAGGCCGCCGCGCTGGCCAAGCGCGGCGTCTCGCTGACGGTCAAGAAGGTCGGCGGCAAGGACGTCCGGGCCCGCGCCAAGGCGGCGCAGGCCACGGTGTTCCGCCCGTACAGCGGCGCGGGCAACATCCGCGAGGAGATCGTCAATCTCGCCGCGGCCAACCCGAGCATCGCCAAAGCGGTCGACTTCGGCACGTCCGGGCAGGGCAA
This sequence comes from Spirillospora sp. NPDC048911, assembly GCF_043198015.1. Classification (NCBI taxonomy): domain Bacteria; kingdom Bacillati; phylum Actinomycetota; class Actinomycetes; order Streptosporangiales; family Thermomonosporaceae; genus Spirillospora; species Spirillospora sp. NPDC048911. Next base: position 150,311 of record NZ_JBICUD010000014.1, read on the forward strand.
GCCGATGACCGCGATCCGGGTCAGCAAGAACGTGGCGACCCTCAAGGACGGCGAGCGGCCCGCCGTGATCTACCAGGCGACCCAGCACGCCCGTGAGTGGATCACGCCGGAGATGGTCCGCCGCCTGCTCCACCACTACGTGGAGAACTACGGCAAGGACGCCGAGATCACCAAGATCGTCGACACCACCGACCTGTGGTTCGCGCCGGTCGTCAACCCCGACGGCTACGACCTGACCTTCCAGGACGGGTTCCGGCTCTGGCGCAAGAACACCCGCGACAACGACGGCGACGGCCAGATCAGCGGGCTCGACGGCGTCGACCCCAACCGCAACTTCCCCTACAAGTGGGGTTACGACAACGAGGGCTCCACCGACCAGCCCGGCGGCCAGACCTACCGCGGGCCCGCGCCGGCGTCGGAGTCCGAGACCAAGGCGCAGATCGGCCTCTACAAGCGGGTCAAGCCCAAGTATCTGATCAACTACCACTCGGCGGCCGAGCTGCTGCTGCACGGCGTCGGCTGGCAGGCGCTCACGCGCAGTCCCGACGACGTCATCCACGACGCGATCCTGGGCGACATCGACCACCCGGCGGTGCCGCACTACACGCCCGAGCTGGGCGCGCAGCTCTACACCACCAACGGCGACACCGACGGCCAGGCCGACAACGTGCACAAGGCCCTGTCGATCACGCCCGAGATGGCGACCTGCGTGACGGCGGCGGGCTACGTCCCGGACGACCCGTACACGCCGGAGAACTGCGGCAGCATCTTCGAGTTCCCGGACGACGAGAACCTGATCGCCATGGAGTTCCGCAACAACCTGCCGTTCGCCCTGTCGGTCGGCAAGTCGGCGCAGACCCCTGACAACCCGGTCTCGGTCGTCGGCCGTACGGCGGCGGACTTCGAGGTGGACAGGTTCTCGACCTCGCTGGGCTCGACCCAGGAGGTCGCCTCGGTGATCCGCAGGTCGCTCGGCAACAAGGACCTGAACTACCGGATCAACGGCGGCCGGGTCCGCACCGACGGCGCCCGCGAATGGCGCGGCGGCGAACGGTTCGGCGACGAGAACGACCACTACTACGCCGAGTACCGCGGCAAGGTCACCGGGCAGCGGCCCGGCGACAAGGTGGAGGTGTGGTTCAGCGGCCATAAGGCCGGCAAGCGCGTCGAGAGCCCGCACTTCACCTACACCGTCCGCGACCAGAACAAGGCCGACGTGCTGGTGATCGCGGACGAGGACTACACGGGCGTCAACCCGACGTACCCCGCCGGCACCAGCGCGCCCAGGTACGGGCAGCAGTACGCCGACCTGGTCAAGGCGAGCGGGCACCGGCCGCTGGTCTGGGACATCGACAAGGACGGCGTTCCGCATGACCTCGGCGTCCTCAAGCATTTCAAGGCCGTGGTCTGGTACCTCGGCGACAACCGGCTGACCCAGGACGCGGCCGACGACCCGGTCCGGACCTACCTCGGGAACGCGCCCGACTCCCAGGTGGCCGATCGGGCCAAGGACCTGGTCCTGTCCGTCCGCTCGTACCTCAACGAGGGCGGCAAGCTGCTCCACACCGGCGAGACGACCGGCTACAACGGCCCGCTCAACCGGTTGAACGGCGGCGGCATCTACTACGGGCTCAAGGGTCATCCCGAACGCCCCTGCGTGGTCACCGGCAACTTCCGGGACGACTGCGAACTGCTGTCGGACGACTTCTTCCAGTACTACCTGGGCGGGTACGACCGGGCCAGGGTGGGCGCTCCCACCCAGGTCGTCGGGACCGGCCGGCCGCTCGGCGGCGTCAAGGCCGACCTGGCCGGCACGCCGTCCAACCCGGTGAACGAGGCGGGCGGCTTCCAGGTGACGTCGACCGTGCTGCCCGTGGCCCAGTTCCCGCAGTTCAGGAGCTGGAAGGCGGGCGACTACCTGGGGGCGGCCGCGCCGTTCGAGCCGTTCGAGGGCCAGTGGTACATCACCGGTACGCACCAGGACCAGCTGTACCGGCGCCTCACCCGGACGATCGACCTGTCCTCCATCACGGCCGCGCAGGCCCCGGCGCTGCAGGCGCAACTCTCCTACAGCACCGAGACGGGCTTCGACCATGTGATCGTGGAGGCCCACACGGTCGGCGCGGAGGACTGGACGACTCTGCCGGACAAGAACGGCCGGACGCGCAACACGGTCCCGACGGAATGCGAGCAGGGTTACCTTCTCGCGCTCCACCCGTTCCTGACGCACTACCTGACCGGCGGGAACCCCTGCACGAACACCGGTACGAGCGGCCAGTGGAACTCCTTCACCGGCAACTCGAACGGCTGGGTGCCGGGCGTGTTCGACCTTTCGGCGTACGCCGGCAAGAAGGTCGAGGTGTCGATCGCGTACGTGAGCGACCCCGGCACCGGCGGCACCGGGCTGTTCATCGACGACACCAAGGTCACCACCACCGGTGGCCAGGTGGACGCCGAGGGCTTCGAGTCGGGCCTCGGCCCGTGGGCGATCCAGGGCGCGCCCCCCGGCAGCCCCGCGAACGCCGGCGAGTTCACCCGGGCGCAGGCCTTGATCGACTCCGTCTCGGCGGTGGCGACCAGGGACTCGATCCTGTACGGCTTCGGGATCGAGCAGGCCAAGACCCCTGATGAGCAGCGGGTCCTGATGCGCCGGGCATTGGAGCACCTGCTCGGCTGAGCCGACGCAAGGCCCCGAGGGCCCCGACCGCCTCCACCGGTCGGGGCCTTCGGTCGTCTCCGGCCGGCACGGCGTGCCATGCGGCCCGTGCCCCTTGCGGCCAGGCGTTCCTTGCCGGCTCCGGTGATCCAATACCAGCCGGTAAGCCCCAGCGTGACGACACGCGGGCGAAATGTGACCGACGCCACGCAACCTTCCGCACCCTCCCGAGCGTCTTAGTAAGCGGGAACACCACCGATGAGTGGATAGCGCCCGAACCGCGTCATGCCCGCGACGTCCCGGCCACCGGGGTCGCCCTGGCTCCGGCGGTCCGCGCTCTCCCCCGGCCCACCCTCCATGCGCGGCCGGGACCCCCTGAGGCCCCAGGCACCGGTTCCGCGTCGCCGCGTCATGAGCCGGGTTCGAACTCGCCGGGAGCGGTGGAACGTATCTCACACGGGGGGCGGCCTGAATCCGCCCGGCCGCGCGACCCGCGCGCGGAGTCGACCGGCCCACCGGGTCATGACCTACGGGGAGCGATGATGACCGCAGTCACCATGCCTGTTCGCAACGCCCGATCCACTACCCCTGCCCACGTGGACTCCGAGCGCTACGAGCGTGACGTCCTCCCCTACGTCGACCCGCTGTACGCCAGTGCCGTGCGCATGACGCGCAACAACGCCGACGCCGAGGACCTCGTCCAGGAGACCCTCGCCAAGGCCTACGTCAACTTCCACCAGTTCCAGGAAGGCACCAACCTCAAGGCCTGGCTGCACCGCATCCTCACCAACAACTTCATCAACACCTACCGCAAGCGCCAGCGCGAGCCGATGCGCGCCGGTTCCGAGGAGCTGGAGGAGTGGCAGATCGCCCAGGCCGAGTCGCACTCGGCCGGGTTCCGGTCCGCCGAGGCCGAGGTGCTCGACCGGATGCCCGACTCGGAGATCGTCACCGCCCTCCGCCGCCTGCCGAAGGACTTCCGGGACGCGGTCTACCTGGCCGACGTCGAGGGGTACCCCTACAAGGAGATCGCCGAGATGATGGGCACCCCCATCGGCACGGTGATGTCCCGCCTCCACCGCGGCCGCAAGCAGCTGCGCGAGGCGCTCGCCGACCACCACACCCTCGCCGCCTGAGCACATCCCCTCAGCACATCCCCTGAGCGCATCCCCTCAGCCCGCCCCCTGAGCACGCCTTCCGAGCACGCTCCTCCCTCCGACGTGATCCCGCGGTTCCCCCGTGACCGCGGGATCACCCCTTTCCGGCGCATCACGCTGACCAAAACGCTGCACATTCCGTAACGGCACGGATACATTGAGCGATGAACCGGCACCCGACTCGGGAGATCCCCTTGCCGCATCTCGTCGCCGGCGCCCTCACCGGCGTCGCTCTCGCGCTCCTTCCCGCCGTCCCCGCGGCACCGGCCCACGCGACCACCCTTCCGGTGCCCGGCGCGGCCACCCGGCTGCGGCTCAGCCTGACCTTCCCCGAGGCGACCACGTCGGGCGCGCGCACGGTTACGCTGTTCTGCCGCCCCAACGGCGGAAGCCATCCGGACGCCGACCGGGCCTGCCAGGAGCTGAGCGCACGCGGCGGCAAAATCGAGCGTGACCCGGGCGACGCCGTCTGCGTCCTGATCTACGCGCCGGTCGTCGCGGTGGCCGAGGGCCACTGGCACGGGCGGCCGACGCGCTTCAAGCGCACGTACGCCAACGAGTGCGTCATGCACGCCCACACCGGCAAGATCTTCTCGTTCTGAGCGGCCGGACGGGACTCCCTCGCCCCTTCCGGCCGCCTTCCAACATCTTTGCCTTCCGGTCCGCGGTTCCCGCATAGGGCGTTCCATTACGGGTACGGCGCCGGAACAGCCGGCTACGGACATCAGGGTCGGGCGGAAGGAGTGCGGGCGCCATGTCTCGGAGGGTCAGTGACCTCATGACCGCGATCCCCCAGACCCTGCCGCTGGAGGCGACCCTCTACGAGGCCGCCCGCGTCATGCGGGACAAGGGGATCGGCGACGTGCTCGTCACGCTCGCCGGACGACTCTGCGGCATGGTCACCGACCGTGACATCGTGGTGCGCGGGGTGGCGGACAACCGCGATCCCTCCCTCACCCCGCTCAGCGACGTCTGCACGGCGCAGCTCACGACCGTCCGCCCGGACGACGACACCGACACGGCGGCACGGCTGATGTGCGAGCAGGCCGTCCGGCGGCTCCCCGTCGTGGACGCGGAGCAGCGGCCGGTGGGCATCGTGTCGATCGGTGATCTGGCGCTCGCCGACGGCGGGGTCCCCGAGGTCCTCGCCGCGATCAGCAAGGCGCCGCCGCACCTGTGAGTCCGGCGCCTGGAGGACCACTGCCGAACCCGCGGGGCGACCGCGGGTAGAACGACTGCGAGGCGGATATGTCGGGGCGATTGATCGGTCGTTGCAGCGGCTTCATACCGGCCCGTGAGTACGGAACGGGCTCTTCACGGGATAACGTCGCTGATGTGCCGTCAGCCGATACCGTCCTCACCGACCAGCTCGCCGTGGAGATCGCCCGCCTGGGCATCGTCGGCGAGTCGTCCGACCTGGGGACCTTGCACCGGGTCACCGAGCTGGCGTCCCGCGCCGTGCCAGGCTGCGCGGGCGCCGCGAGCGTCCGCTGGGCGCTCCCGGCCGACGAGTCGGAGCGGCCCGAGCCGCTGGCCTCGGCCGCCAGCCATCCCGACCTCGCCGAGCTGACCGATCTCCAGCTCCAGCGCGGCAACGGCCCGATCTTCGACGTCGTCCGCACCCGCCGCGCGGCGACGTCGGACGACGTCCTGGCCGAGACCCGCTGGCCCACGTCCACCTCGGACATGCTGCGCCGCGGGGTGCGCTGTTTCAGCACGACCCCCCACTACAACGCGCCCGTGCTGGTCACGCTGTCGCTGTACGGGGTGACGCCGCGTTCGCTCAAGCCGGACCAGCAGTCCCTCGCGGCCCTGCTCGCCGCTCAGGGCACCGCGGCCGTCTCCAACACGCTGCAGTACGACCAGGTCCACCGCACCGCGATCCAGCTGCAGGAGGCGGTCGAGTCCCGCGCCATCGTCGACCAGGCGAAGGGCATCCTGATGCACGCCCTCGGCTGCGACGCCGACGAGGCGTTCTCCGAGCTGCGCCGCATCTCCCAGTCGCGGCGCGTCAAGCTGACCGCGCTGGCCCAGCGCATCGTGGGGGACCAGGGCCTGACGTAAGGTGATCCGCCTCTGACCAGGGGTGACCAGGGGGCGGCTCGAACCGTGCGCCGCCGCTCTCGGCACCGCATAGGCTGCATACCATGCGGCGCCCGCGTCACCGTGAGTCGCCGCACGGGCACCTTGACCGCCACTAGGCCAGGCGCGCGCAACAGGAATAGGCTGCGCACGGCGACCAAGGCCGGCGGGGGACGTTCGATCCGAGTACGGGCCCTGACCCCGCCTGCCTCGCTGACGAAAACCTGGAGCACCGTACATGGCCGAACAGCTCGAACCGGAGACGATCCTGCGCGAGATCAGCGATCTCGAAGGCCGGATCGAAGAGCTGCGGCAGGCTGCCAACATGCCCGCGCCCGACCTGCGGGCCACCCTCGACGCGGCGCTGGTCGAGCTGGAGCTCGCGCTGACGGCGCTGCGGACGATGGGCGCCGACCAGGCGAACGCGGCCGGCCGGTCGGCGACGGCCGAGACCGAGCGCCGCGTGCTGCGCACCGTCTTCCAGGACGCCCCGGTGCCGCTCTTCCTGCTCGACCGCGACGCCGGTGTGCGCCGGGTCAACAAGCAGGCCGCGGCGCTGCTGGGCACCTCGCCCGGTTATGTCTCCGGCAAGCAGTTCATCGCGTTCTGTGACCTGCCGACCCGCGCGGCGCTCCGGTCGCAGCTGGCCGCGGTCGTCCGCACCGGCCGGCGGCGCCGCACCGAGGTCCGTTTCCTCGGCCGCGAGCACCCGGTCGACGCGGTCGTCACCATGGCCCGGGTGTGGATCCGCGGCGAGCCCGATCCGATGGTCATCGTCGCGGCGGGCGCCACCGCCTCTCCGGCCGGCGGCTCGCAGGCCGCCGCCTCCGGTCAGGCTCCGGCGACCGGCGGGCGGCCCGCACCGGCGCCCGCGGTGCCGGCCGCCGGGTCCGCGCCCGCTCCCGGCGACCGCGACGACGAGGCCATGGCCTCGCTGGTGCACCGGATGGACGTGCTCGCCACCGCGTCCGAGCTGCTCCTCGACGAGCCCGTGTTCAACGAGAACGTGGCGGTCCGCCGCTGCGCCCGGCTGCTGACCGCCGAGATGACCGAGTGGGTGTTCATCGACCTCATGCCGCCCCGGCCCGGCCCGGCGTCGGCGTCCGGGCAGGGCGCGCGCGCCGCGGCCGCCGCCGCCGAGGCGAGCGGTGATCTGCGGCGCGTGGTGGTCATGGGGCAGCCCGACGAGCGCGGCGACGAGACCGTGCACAGCCTGGAGCAGCTCGCCCCCGAGCCCGGCACGCTGCCCTACACGGTGTTCACCACCCGGCAGAGCGCGCTGCGGCCGCACGTGGAGGACCTCGATCTGCTCGGCGTCTGCGCCGACGGCCAGCCGGCCTGCGTCAAGATGGGCGCGACCTCGGTCCTGTGCGTCCCGGTCGAGGACGGCGACCGCTGCATCGGGACGATCACGCTCGCGAGCAGCGGCGAGCACGGCCCGCTCGATCTCCTCGATCTGGGCGTGGCGCAGCGGCTCGGGCGCTATCTGGCGCTGGTCATCCGGGCCTCCCGGCTCTACCAGCGCCGGGACGAGGTCGCCGTGTCCCTGCAGGCGAGCCTGCTCCCCCAGCGGCTTCCCACGATCCCGGGCGTCGAGGTGGCGGGGCTCTACCGCGCCGCCACGCACGGCATCGAGGTGGGCGGCGACTTCTATGACGTCTTCCCGAGGGCGGGCGGCGGGTGGGGCATGGTCCTCGGCGACGTCTGCGGCAAGGGGCAGGAGGCCGCGGCGGTGACGGCGGCGGCCCGGCACGGCGTGCGGACGCTGTCCGGCTGGAAGTCCGATCCGGCCGAGGTGCTGTCCATGGTCAACCAGAGCCTCCTGGACGAGGAACGTTTCGTGACCGCGGTGATGGCCGGGCTGGCCATCGACGAGGAGGGGGTGACGGCGACCCTCGCCTCGGCGGGGCACCCCCCGGCGATCGTGATCCGGCCGGACGGGATGGTCCGGTACGCCTCCAGCGGCGGTGTGCCGCTGGGCCTCTTCGACGACTTCGAGGTGGGCACGGAGGCGATCGAGCTCGCCGTGGGCGACACCCTGTTCCTCCATTCCGACGGCGTCCTCGACGCGTGCGACCTGTCCCGGCGGCAGTTCGGGCAGGAGCGGTTGCTGGAGGTGCTGGCGGGCCACGCCGCCGCGCCGCTCCAGGACATGCTGAACGCGGTCGAGCGGCGGCTGGTCGACTACTGCGACGGGGATCTCCGGGACGACGTGTCGATGCTGGCGGTGCGCAGGCTTCCTTCTCCGCTCAACTGAGGCGGAAGTGAGATTGCCCATTTGGGGGGTATCTGCCCCTTATGGGAACCGCATCACCGTCCGACGCCGCCACGAAGACCCGTAACGAGACCGAGCACGAACGCCTCGACCGGCAGCTCATGGAGTTGCTGCAGGGTTTCCGCGTCGCGGTCACGGGCGTGCAGGTGCTCTTCGCCTTCCTGCTGACCGTGCCCTTCGCCCCCGGTTTCACCCGGGTGGACGACCGCGGCCGGGCGCTCTTCTACATCGCCCTCTTCGCCACGGCACTGGCCTCGATCTTCTTCATCGCCCCGACCATCCAGCACCGCATCCTGTTCCAGCAGAACCAGAAGCCGCTGCTGATCAGGCGGGCCAACCGGTTCGGGATCCTCGGCGCGCTGACCCTCGCCCTCGCCATCGCCGCCTCCACCACCCTGATCGTCAAGACCCTGGGCGGGACCGGGGCCGCCATCGCCACGGCGATCGCGGTCGTCCTGCTGAGCGCCTGGGCCTGGTTCGTCCAGCCCCTGATGACCCGCCGGTCCCTGGAGCACGGCCGCGACTCCTGACCGCGGCGAGCCGATCGCCTGGAACCCCGGGTGGGGTGTCCCACCGCCGCGCGCGATGGGACACCCCGCACCGGATGGTCCGCGATCAGCCGCCGACGTAGAGCAGCTTGTCGGGCGAGCCGGTTCCGGCGTTCGTCACCGCGCCGGTGGTCGCGCTCCCGCCCAGCGCCTCGGCCACCTGGGCCGGGGTCGCCGACGCGTTGGCCGACAGGTACAGCGCCGCGGCGCCCGCGACGTGCGGGCTGGCCATCGACGTGCCGTTCAGGCTGCGCGAGGCGTTGTCGTCGGTGACCCAGGACGAGGTGATGTCCGAGCCCGGCGCGAAGATGTCCACGCACGACCCGAAGTTGGAGAACGACGACCGGGCGTCCCGCACGTCGGTGGCCCCGACCGTGATCGCCTCGGGCACGCGGGCCGGCGACGAGCCGCACGCGTCCTTGTTGTCGTTGCCCGCGGCGAGCGCGTAGGTCACGCCGGAGGCGACCGACTTCTTGACCGCGTCGTCCAGAGCCGCCGAGACCCCGCCGCCGAGGCTCATGTTCGCCACGGCCGGCTTCTTGGCGTTCTTGGTGACCCAGTCCACCCCGGCGATGACGCCCGCGGTGGAGCCGCTGCCCTCGCAGCCGAGCACCCGGACGGCGACGACATTGGCCTCCTTGGCCAGCCCGTACTCCTTCCCGGCGATCGTCCCGGCCACGTGGGTGCCGTGGCCCTGGCAGTCGGTGGCGTCGTTGTCGTTGTCGACGAAGTCGTAGCCGCTGGTGGCCCTGCCCTCGAAGGTCGAGTGGGTGAGCCGGACCCCGGTGTCGATGACGTAGGCGTTGACGCCCTTGCCGGTGGCGGTGGGGTTGTAGGACTTGTCGAGCGGGAGCTTGCGCTGGTCGACCCGGTCCAGGCCCCACGAGGGCGGATCCGCCTGCGGGGCGGCCGGGGCCGCTGAGTTGATCTTGAAAACGCGGTTCTGCTCGACGAACGCCACGTCCGAGCTGGCGGCCATGCGCCGCGCCTGCCGCGCCTCCAGCCGCACCGAGAAGCCGCGCACGGCGGTGCGGAAGACACGGCGGACGGTGCCGTCGTGCTTGCTCGCGAGCGTGCGGGCGACGGAGGGGACGCCCTTGTCGCGGGTCTTGGCGGTGTCCTTCAGCACCACGATGTAGTCGCCCGGGACGGCGTTGGGAGCACCGGCGTAGCGGACGACGCCCTCATCGGCGGACTGAGCCTGCGCGAGGGCCTGGGCGGGGAGCGCGACACCGATGGCCAGTGCCGCGGTGGCGATGACGGGCGTTGCCAGGGATCGCCTGGACTTCGACGCCTTACTCATTCGCGGGTGCCTCCTGGGGGAGCGGGGGGACTTCTCCGCACGCGTCGCCGCACGCGGAGTCGATCACGAAGCACCACATGTTGCACATAAGGCCCCAAAACCCGGCAAGAGTTCCTGGGATAACTCCCATCACATTGGCCACATCCGGCCACGTTCGCCGGTAAACCGATGCGCCCTCTCAAGCGACGTGCTAACCCGCGCACCCGAAGAACACGAGGCACACGAAAAAAGCGGGCCCTTCCCCATCGGATGAGGAAGGGCCCGCCGCCGGCCGGGCCGAGGCCCGGCCCTGGCTCAGTAGGCCTTGCCGAAGATCACGCGCTTCCCGTACGCGGACGGCCGGCCGCACTTCACGCACTCGCCGGTAGCCTCCGGCGCGTCGGCCGGGATGACCCGCGGCGTCGCGGCGGTGTCAGCCTTGATCTCGTCCTCGCACTCCGGCCGGCCGCAGTGGAAGACGTCGGCCCAGCCGGTGGCGACCTGCCCGGTGAACGCGTCCCAGGAGTCGACCGTGGCGGTGTGCTCGTCGCGGAACGCCTCGGCGCGCGCCAGCAGGAACGACTGGAAGTCGGCCAGGATGCCCGGCAGCAGCTCGGGCACCTTCTCCAGCGGGATCTGCTCCTTGCCCTGGCCCTCCACGGTCGGGAGGCGCCGGGCGAGGGTCGCCACGCCGTTCTCGATGTCGCGCTTGCCGAGCTCGATGCGGACCGGGACGCCGCGCATCTCCCACTCGTTGAACTTGAACCCCGGCGACAGCTGCGGCCGGTTGTCGTCCACGTGCACGCGGATGCCCATCGCCTTGATCGCGGCACCCAGCTTGCGCGCCTCGGCGGCGGCCAGCTCGCCCTGCTCCTTGCGCCCGATCGGGACGATCACGACCTGGTACGGGGCCAGCCGCGGCGGCAGCACCAGGCCCTTGTCGTCGCCGTGCGTCATGATCACGCCGCCGATCATGCGGGTGCTCATGCCCCAGGACGTGGTGTGGGCGAGCTGGAGCTTGCCCGCCTCGTCCTGGTACTGGATCTCGAACGCCTTGGCGAAGTTGGTGCCCAGGTAGTGCGAGGTGCCGGACTGCAGCGCCCGCCCGTCCCGCATCATGCCCTCGACCGTGTAGGTGCGGACCGCCCCGGCGAACCGCTCGCCCGGGGTCTTCTCGCCCGCCACCACCGGGATCGCCGCCAGCTCGCGCGCGACCTGCGCGTAGGCGTCCAGCGCCCACATGGTCTCGCGCATCGCGTCGTCCTCGTCGAGGTGGGCGGTGTGCCCCTCCTGCCAGAGGAACTCGGTGGTGCGCAGGAACAGCCGCGGCCGCATCTCCCAGCGGACCACGTTGGCCCACTGGTTGAGCAGCAGCGGAAGGTCACGGTGCGAGTCGATCCACTTGGCCATGTACTCGCCGATGACCGTCTCGGAGGTCGGCCGCACGACCAGCGGCTCCTCCAGCTCCTTGCCGCCGGCGATCGTCACCACGGCCAGCTCCGGCGAGAACCCCTCGACGTGCTCGGCCTCGCGCTTGAGGTAGGACTCCGGGATGAACATCGGGAAGCACGCGTTGTCGTGCCCCGAGTCCTTGATCCGCCGGTCCAGGTCGGCCTGGAGCAGCTCCCAGATCCGGTACCCGTACGGCCGGATGACCATCGTGCCCCGGACCGGGCCACGGTCGACGAGCTGCGCCTGCACGACCAGCTCGTTGTACCAGGCGGAGAAATCCTCGCTCTGCGGTGTCACACCTTCTCGACTCACGCAACGAGGGTACTAAGTCGGGCGACATAGCCAGGACTCAATAAGCCTTCGGTGCCGCGCTGTTATCGTCCGCAGATGCGCCATCCCACAGCTCCCGCCCACCACCCAATACAAGGACAGGCTGCGCCTGCCAGATGGTCGCAGACGTTCACTCCGACCCTGCGGGACGATCCGGCCGAGGCCGACGCCCCGAGCCACCGACTGCTGCTGCGCGCGGGCTATGTGCGGCAGCTCACGGCGGGTCACTACTCGCTGCTCCCGTTCGCGGTCCGGGTGCGGGCCAAGGTCATCCAGATCATCCGGGAGGAGATGGCCCGGATCGGGGCGCAGGAGATGCTGCTGCCCACCATGCATCCGGCCGAGATCTGGCAGCGGTCGGGCCGCTGGGAGCTGATGGGCCAGGAGATGTTCCGGCTCAGGGACCGGCGCGGCGCGGAGTTGGCCCTCGGCATGACGCACGAGGAGATCTTCGCGACGATCGCCCAGGAGCTGAGCTCCTACAAGCAGCTTCCGCAGCAGTGGTACCAGTTCCAGACCAAGTTCCGGGACGAGCCGCGCCCCAAGAGCGGCCTGCTGCGGGTCCGCGAGTTCACGATGAAGGACGCCTACAGCTTCGATCTCGACCAGGCGGGCCTGGACGCCTCGTTCGAGGCCTACCACGGCGCCTATGTGCGGATCTTCGAGCGGCTCGGCATCCCCGCCCTCGCGGTCGACGCGTCCAGCGGGACGATGGGCGGCTCCGGCTCGACCGAGTTCATGTGCCCGGCCGAGATCGGCGAGGACCTCGTCGTGCACTCCCCCGGCTGCGGCTACGCGGCCAACATCGAGAAGGCGACGTCCCGCCTGCCCGAGGCGGACGACGGCCCCGGCGAGGCCTCCGCCGAGCCGTTCGACACGCCGGGCGTCCGCACGATCGAGGATCTCGCCACCGGCCACGGCGCGGCGGGCGACCGGCAGATCAAGACGCTGGTCTACCTGCTGGACGGCCGGCTCACGCTCGTGCTGCTTCGCGGCGACCATCCGCTGAACGAGCAGAAGCTGGTCGACGCGACCGGCGCCACCTCGATCCGGGCCGCCGTGCCGGAGGAGATCCAGGACGCGCTCGGCGCGCTGCCGGGCAGCCTCGGCGCGGTCGGCGTCACCGGCCACCCGGTGATCGCGGACGAGGCGCTGCGCGGCCGCCGCGGCATGTTCACCGGCGCCAACACCGACGACGTGCACCTGCGCGGGGTCGACGTCGACCGCGACATCCCGGTCGGCACCTGGGCGGATCTGCGTGAGGTGGCCGCCGGGGAGCCCTGCCCGCGCTGCGGCGAGCCGCTGCGGATCGAGCGGGCGATCGAGGTCGGCCACATCTTCAAGCTGGGCGACCGCTACGCCCGCGCGCTGGGCGCCGAGGTGCTGAACCCGGACGGCAAGCGGGTGCCGCTGATCATGGGGAGCTACGGCATCGGGGTGGAGCGGGCGATGGCCGCCATCGTCGAGGCCCACCATGACGACAAGGGCATCGTGTGGCCGGTCGCGGTCGCGCCGTTCCAGGTGGCCGTGGTGATCGCCCAGTCCGACGACGCCGAGACCGCCGCCGCGGCCGAGGAGATCTACGCCGGGCTCGGCGCCGCCGGCATCGAGGTGATCATCGATGACCGGGCCGAGCGGGCGGGGGTGAAGTTCCGGGACGTGGAGCTCACCGGCATCCCGTACCGCGTCACCGTGGGGCGGCGCGGCCTGGCCGAGGGCGTGGTCGAGGTGACCACCCGGGCCACCGGCGAGACCGTCAAGATCGCGCCCGCCGAGGTCGTGGCGCGACTGGAGTCCCTCTTGCCCTAATGTGCACGGATGCGAGTGGTGGTGACGGGAGCGGCCGGGTTCATCGGGAGCCAGGTGGCCGGGGCGCTGGCAGGCGCCGGGCACGAGGTGCTCGCCGTCGACGCGCCCACGCGCTCACTCGCACCCGAGATCGCGGCACGGACCTGGGCCCTCCTCGCCGAGACGCCGGGCGTGACGCCGATCGAGGCGGATCTGGCCGAGGACGACCTCACCAAGCTCGGTGAGGCCGACACCGTCGTACACCTCGCCGGACGCCCCGGTGTCCGCAGCTCATGGGGGCCGGGAGAGGCGGTCGTCCACCGGGACAATGTGACCGCGACCAGGCGGCTGCTGGAGGCCTGCGCGGAGCGGCGGCCACGGGTGATCGTGGCGTCGAGCTCGTCGGTCTACGGGTCCGCGCGAGACCGGCCGCACCGGGAAGATGCTCCGCTCGCCCCGGCCAGCCCTTACGCGCACAGCAAGGCCGAGGTGGAGCGGCTGACCGTCCGGGCCGCCCGCGACGGCCTGCCCGCGGTCCTGCTGCGCTACTTCTCGGTGTACGGCCCTCGGCAGCGTCCCGACATGGCGTTCCACCGGTTCATCGAGGCGGCGCTGAACGGGCGCCCGCTGCCGGTCTTCGGCGACGGTCACCGGTCGCGCTCGTTCACCCACGTCCGGGACGTGGTGGCGGCCACGGTCACGGCCGCCGGGGCCGAGCTGCCGCCCGGAATCGCGATCAACATCGGGCACCCCGAGCCGGTGTCGGTCCGGACGGCGATCGGGCTGATCACCGGCGCCCTCGGGGTGACCGCCGAGATCCGGGCCGAGAAGCCCGTGGCCGGCGACGCCGAACGCACCTGGGCCGACACCGGCCGGGCGGCGCGGCTGCTCGGCTGGTCGGCCCGGACCGGGCTCGCCGACGGCCTGCGCGACCAGATCGCCTGGCACCGGTCCCTCCGGGTGGGCGCCCGATGATCAGGCACCGAGCCGCGTACGTGGCGTTCGACCGGTTCCCGTCCAGCAAGGGTTCGGCGGTCCACATCGCGCAGATGGCGGACGAGCTGTTCACGCGCTTCGGCGGCGGGCTGCTGGCGGCGATCGGCGGCGGCGGGCTGCCGCGCTACCAGCGGGAGGGCGACCGGGAGATCGCGCGGTTCGAGGCGGAGATCCCGAACCTGATCGACCGGACGGAGGCGTTCTCCGGCTGGGTCGCCGGTCATCTGGAGCCGCACCTGGCGTCGCTGGAGGTCTGCCACGTCCGCGACCCGTGGGGCGCGCTGCCCGCCGTCACCGCGCCGGGGCGGCGGCACCGGGTGGTGTACGAGGTCAACGGGCTGCCGTCGATCGAGATGCGGCACACCTGGCCGCTGACCGCGCCCAGCACGCTCGCCAAGATCCGCGAGCTGGAGCGGTTCTGCCTGGAGCGCAGCGACGCCGTGGTCGTCCCGTCGAACGTGATCGCCGAGGCGGTCGGCCGGATCGGCGTTCCGGACGCCAAGATCACGCTGGTGCCGAACGGGGCCGAGGTGACGGCGCGGCCCGCCCGCCCCGCGGACGCCCCCGGCCGCTACATCGTCTATGTCGGTGCCCTCCAGCCGTGGCAGGGGCTCGACGTCCTGCTCCGCGCGTTCACCCGGCTGGCCGATCTGCCGGATCTGCGGCTCGTCATCTGCTCGTCGGTGGCGGAGCGGCGTGCCAAGCCGCTGCGGCGCCTGGCCGAGCGCCTCGGCGTGGACGGCCGGATCGACTGGCGCTTCACCCTGCCGCACCACGAGGTGGCGGCCTGGCTGGCGAACGCGGAGGTGTCGGTAGCGCCGCTCACCGGCTGCGCCCGCAATCTCGACCAGGGCTGCGCGCCGCTCAAGGTGCTGGAGTCGATGGCGGCGGGCACCCCGGTCGTCGCCTCGGACCTCCCCGCCGTCCGCGAGCTGATGACCGACGGCGAGCACGGCCGGCTCGTCCCCGCCGACCGGCCCGCGCCGCTCGCCCGCGCGATCCGGATCCTGCTGGAGTATCCCGATCAGGCCCGGGCCATGGGCGAGCGGGCACAGCGGCGGATCGCGGACGGCCTGACCTGGCCACACTCGCGCGAACGCCTCGCCGGGGTCTACCGTACGATCGCGCCGACGATTGGGGTGGACGGTGTTCTGGCGGAAGCAGAAGGCTGCGATCGAGAAGTTCCACCCGCTGCACCAGGAGCTGATCTGGCAGCGGGGGCTGTCGGTCTCGATGCGGCCGGGCGACTGGGAGCGGCTGATCCAGAGCCTGGCCGGGCATGACGCGGTGGTGCGGCGGCGCAAGTGGGCCCCGCCCGACCGGGCGCGCACGGTGCTGGTGCCGTTGATCCGGGTGTTCGCCGCCGACATGCGGCCGGACGGGATGTTGGGCGTCACCGCCGACCTGCGCGGCCCCAACGTGCAGGGCAAGCTCTCGCACGAGCAGACGTACCCCGGCAACCGGCATCGCGTCCGCAAGATCGTCGAGTGGTGGGCGTGGGATCCGTGGCTGCGGATGCGCGCCGAGCTGCGCGACGGCAGCGTGCTGGAGCTCACCGTCGTCGACAAGATCCGCTACCGGCGGGTCCACAAGACCAGCCAGAGCGGCAAGCACAAGACCAAGACGAAGACGAAGACGGTGCAGCGGGTGAGCGTCTCGCGGAAGCTGCCCGAGGGCGCCGTCACCCAGTGCCCGGCCACCCCGCCGCCGCGCTGGGTCACGGTCAAAGTGCGCGGCGGAGCCGCTCCGGGGGGTGCGGGGGGTCGTCCCCCCTCGGACAACACAGCGCGGGGTGGGCGGCGCACGCTGATCCGGGCGAGCGCCAAGCTCATGGGCGCGGCCGACGAGCGCGCGCTGCCCGAGCAGATCCTGCACGTGACGACGGAGCTGTTCCGCTGGACGCCGCCGGGAGGCGCGACGAGGAGGACCGGGTGACCCCCTGCACCGTGACCACCGGCTTCTTCGTGCTGGGCCGATGCGGCCGGGCGGCCGTCGCGTCCTGCCCGCAGTGCCGCCGGCCGATCTGCGCCGCGCACGTCGACGCCAACGGGCTGTGCCCGGAGTGCGCCGCCGCCGCGGGCTACGGCGCGCAGGACCCGCACGACCCGCGCTGGGTCGGCGGCTACCGGCGCCACCACTACCACCGCAGCTCGCAGACCTACAGCGACGCGGCCTGGTACACCAGCCTCGACTCCTACGACCGGGGCACCTTCAACCCCGGCGACGACTGGTCGTCGGGCTCGGGCGACTACGGCTCGGACGACGACGGCGGGTTCGTGGACAGCTGATGGCACGGATCCTCTGGCTCACCGAGCACTACCCGCCCAGCCAGGGCGGGATGGCCCAGTCGTGCGACCGCGTCGTGCGCGGCCTGCGCGCCGCGGGCGTGGAGGTCGACGTCGCGCACCTCACCCGGCGCGCCCGGCCATGGAAGATCGAGCGCGAGCACGGCGGCCGCCTGCTCTCGGCCCCGCTGGAGAACGATCCGGAGCACGCCCTGCGGCGGCTCTGGACGGCCTTGGCGGCCGATCAGACCTCGTACAGCCACGTCGTCGCGTTCGGCGGCACGTACGCGATGCTCGGCGCCCCGCTGTACGCGTCGCTGCTGCGGGCGCCGCTGATCACGCTTCTGCGCGGCAACGACATCGACATCGGCGCGTTCTCGATGCGGCGCCGTGACGTCCTGCGGGACGCGCTGGCCGCGTCGGCGCGGGTCTGCGTGGTCGCCCGCTCGCACCGTCCCCTGATCTCCGCGCTGGCGCCGGACGCGGCCGTGACGTGGGTGCCCAACAGCGTCGACATGACCGACTGGCAGATCCTGCCCTCCGAACGCGACCGGGCGAACGCCTGGCGGGCCGAGCACGTCGCCTCGGGGCGGCGCACGATCGGGCTCATCGGCCAGCTCAAG
The DNA here is from genome assembly GCF_043198015.1 of Spirillospora sp. NPDC048911. Taxonomy (NCBI): domain Bacteria; kingdom Bacillati; phylum Actinomycetota; class Actinomycetes; order Streptosporangiales; family Thermomonosporaceae; genus Spirillospora; species Spirillospora sp. NPDC048911. The sequence continues at coordinate 167,785 of NZ_JBICUD010000014.1, forward strand.
AACAAGAAGGGCGTGGGCTTCCTCCTCGACGCCCTCTGGGCCTCCGGCCACGCCGAGGCCTTCCATCTGCTGCTGGTCGGCGAGGTCGAGGAGACCGTGACGGAATGGCTGGCCGCGCGCGGCGACGCCGTCCCGCACTCGGTCCTGCCGTTCATGGAGCGGTACGAGCTGCCGGCCGTCTACGCCTCGTGCGACCTGGCCGCGCTGCCGTCGTTCTACGACGGGATGCCGAACGTGGCGCTGGAGGCCGCCGCGCTCGGGGTGCCCCTGCTGGCCTCGGACGCGGGCGGCCTGGCCGACGTGGCGGACGATGAGATCGGCTTCACCTTCCCGGCGGGCGACGCGCACGCCTGCCGGGCCGCGATCGACCGGGCGGCCCGGGCCACCGGCGCGGAGCTGGCCAAGCTCGGCGCGGCCGGTGCCGAGCGGGTCCGGCGCGACTTCACCCCGGCCGGCGAGACGGCCGGCTACCTGGCGGTCCTCGGCGAGGTGGGCTGACAATTGATCGTCTGCTGTGTGGACGGGGGAGGCCTCGGCCATCTCACCCGGATCCGGGCGGCGCTGCACACCCTCGGCTGGGACGAGCCGGTGACGCTCCTGTCGGACTCGCCGTTCGCCGGCGACCCGCGGGTGGTCGGCGACCTGCCGGTGCGGCGGGCCCCGCGGGGGCTGGACCGCGCCGGGCTGACCCGCTGGACGGCCGAGACGCTGGCCGCCCTGGCGCCCCGCGACCTGATCGTCGACGCGTTCCCGGCGGGGCTCCGGGGCGAGCTCACGGCGGCCGCGATCCCGGCCGGGACACGGGTCGTCCATCTGGCGCGGCTCCTGCGCTGGGAGAACTACCGGCCGGTCCTGCCCGCCGACCCGCCGCGCTTCGACCTGACGTTCGTCCTCGAACCGCTGACCCCGGATCATCACGCCCATCTGGAGGCGGTGTCGCGCGAGGTCGCCCCGCTGTGGCTCACCGATCCGCCCGCGCGGCCCGTGGTGGACGTGCGGGGCCCCACGGGCTGGCTGATCGTCCATTCGGGGCCGGACGAGGAGATCCTCGAACTCGTCGCGTACGCCCGGGAGACGGCGGCGCTGGAGGGCCTCAGCCCGGACCTCACGCTCGTGGCCCCGCGGCGGCCGGCCGCGCTGCCCGCCGACATCGCCCACCTGGACGTCTACCCGGCCTGGCCGCTGGCGGGCCGGGCGGCGCGGATCATCACGGCCGCCGGGTTCAACGTGGTGCGCCAGTTCGCCCCCTGGCGCGACCGGCACCGACTGGTCCCGTTCCCGCGCACGCTGGACGACCAGTTCACCCGGGCCGCCCGTCACCAGGGCCCGGTGGGCTGACGGTTCCGTTGCAGAGGGCTCGCCTCAGAGGGCCAGGTCGAAGGCGACCTCGATGTCGTCGGCCAGTTTGAGCGCGCCGAAGAAGGCCGAGTAGGGCTTGATGCCCCAGCGGGACTGCCGGACGGTCGCGCCGCCCCGCACGCGGCCGTCCGCCGCCGCGGCCCCGACGACCAGCGACTCGGACCGTCCCATGATGGTCAGCTCGCCCTCGACCGAGAACTTCTCGGCCGTACCGTCCACCGCCGTGGACCGGAAGGTGATCGTCGCGTGGCGGTCGGCCTGCAACACCTTGCGCAGGTTCTTCTTGATCTCGCTGCGATCGGAATCGGAGAGGGGCAGCACGCCGCCCGCTCCCTCCCGGATCTCCAGACCGTCCGTCTCGACGGTCACCTCGACCGATGAACCGGCGGGATCGGCGGAGGCGGCGATCGTGGCGGTGGCCGACCACCGGGTGGCCTCGATCGTGAGGTCGTGACCGGCGCGACGTCCCAGCCCGCTGCGGCTGGTTTTGAGCAGCAGCCGCCCGTTGTCCGGTCCCAGCTCGTACGTGCCCTCGTTCAGCGACATGCCGCCCACCCTAGACACGCCCTAGCCGCAGCGCACCCGAGCCTGGGGACCGTAGGCCGTGTGGAATTTCTCTCTGCGCACCCGCCGCCCGTCCCTCAGCAAGACGCGCCACACGTCGATCTGGAAGCCCCGTCCCCCGGCCATCACGACGCAGCCAGGACGGCGATCGATCGTCGAGGTGAACGGGACGAACGCGTAGGGCTTGGAGCGTTCGGTACGGACGGTGTACCGGCGGGTGCCCCACAGGCTGACGGTCAGCGAGGTGCCCGTGGACGAGGCGCGGATCATCACCGGCCACCCCGTGTCGTTGCGCCAGGTGAAGTCGAGGTGCGGGTAGGCGACCGCCGCCTCGCGGCCCTTCGGGTACTCCCGCAGCCACATCGAGTGCGGCCGCGATCTGACGATCTTCATGCCGCCCTGGAAGACGGCGTTGAACAACGTCGCGGAGACCTGGCAGATCCCGCCGCCGACGTCGTTCACCATCCGGGAGCCGACGATCGTGGGCGCCGGAACGTAGCCGCGGCCGGGGGTGCGGGGCCCGACGACGCGGTTGAACGAGAAGACGGCGCCGGGCCGGACGAGCGTTCCGTCCAGCGCGCGGGCGGCGATCTGGATGTTGCGGACGCGCGGCTCGGCGGCCTTGTAGCGCGTCGTGTACGTGCTGATGCGGCGATGGACGCCGAGCGCCGGAGGCTCCGGCGCCTGATCGGACACGGAGCGGTCGGCGCGGGGCCGCGGTAAGGCGGGCGTGGGTCGCGTGGGGCGTTCGGCGGCCGCCGCGCCCTGGGAACGCGGGCCGATGCCCGCCACCAGATAGGTGCCGAGCAGGATCGCCGTCACCGCCAGCGTGCCCGCGACGAGCGGCCACCAGCGGAGCGCGCACTCGGCCAAGCCCGGCTGGTCGCCGTGGATCCGAAAGGGCTTCCTTCTCGCTCCACCCACAGCGCGGCCACCCCTCCCCGAGAACGACGAGCCGTGACGGGTCCTGACGGTCGGGGGGAGAGGCTCAGCGTGGCACGGCGCCCCGGGAGGGACGCACCGACGCGCGATCTATCTTGCGAAGCTTTACCAGGCGCGGATGATCGTTTCGGGGTTGAAGACCGGGCTGGTGGCGCCCTCGGGCAGCTCGGTCAGCGGCCTGGCGAGCTCCTGGGCGGAGGGGCCGACGCGGTCGGCGTGGGGGCGCAGCGCGTCGAGGTCGAAGCCGTACACCCGCGCGGCGTTCCCGGCGAGGATGGCGGCCTTCTCCTCGGGCGGCACGTCGTGGAACGTCCGGCGCAGGGCCTCGCGGCTGTAGGGGAACGTGCCCTCGTCGTGCGGGAAGTCGCTGCCCCACATGAGCCGTTCGACGCCGATCTCGTACCGCAACGGGGTCTCGGACGGCTTCATGAACGTGGCGCCGACGTGGCAGTTGCGCGCGAAGTACTCGCTCGGCTTGAGCGAGAGCCGCGCGGCCGCCGGGCCGCCGAACTTCGCCTCCGCCGTCGCGTCGCCGGAGCGGAAGCGCGAGTAGTAGTAGTCGAGCGTCTTCAGCACCCCCGGGATCCAGTCGGAGCCCTGCTCGGTCAGGACGAACCGCAGGTCCGGATGACGTTCGAAGACGCCGCCGAAGATGAGGTGCCAGAGCGCGCGGTGCGCGTACCAGCTGACCTCGACGATGAAGACCGCGAGCGAGACGGGGTTGGGCTCCAGGCCCGGCGCGCCCGTGCCGCCGTGGTGGTTGACGGGCATGCCGAGCTCGGCGCACGTCCGCCAGATCGGGTCGTACACCTCCGAGTGGAGCGGGGGAACGGACGCGCCGGGGGCGACGCCGGGGACGAGCACGCCACCGGTCAACCCGGCCGCGTGGGCCCACCGGATCTCCTCGACCGCGTCGTCCACGTCGTTCAGCATGATCTGCGCGACCCCGGCGCGGCGGCCGGGCGCCTGCGCGCAGAAGTCGGCCATCCACCGGTTGTGCGCCCTGAGCCCAGCCGCGCGCAGTGCGTACTCCCCTGGGGTCGGGTGCGGGGCGGTGAGGTTGGCCGACGGGAAGAACGGCGGGATCGTGTTGGGGAAGAGCACCTCGGCGACGATGCCGTCCTCTTCCAGCTCGCGCAGCCGCCGGTCGGAGTCCCAGTTGCGGGCCGCCTCGGGCGCCTGGAGATCGGCGAAGGGGTTCACGTAACCCTTGGCCCAGGTGTCGAACTCGTCGTGGAGCCGGGACTCCAGATACGGCCGGTAGTCGAGCAGGTCGGCGCCCGCGTGCGAGTCGGCGGAAATGATCAGCTGGTTCGAGGCGGCGGCCTGGTTCATCGAGCCCTCCTGGCGGCTCCGACGACGGCGGGGACATCGGGACCGGTCAGCCAGTGGCGACCGGTCTCGCGGGCGGCGTTCCAGATCGAGGTGTCGGCCTTGTCCTGGCCGAGGTCGCCGGGGGTCGGGCCGATCCGGTCGGCGAGCGCCCGGAGCTCGGCGGTGTCGAAGCCATAGGTCTGCGCGGCGGTCAGGCCCAGCATCGCACGCGTCTCGTCGACCGGGATGTCGGCGAACGCGTGCGCCAGCCAGTCACGGGTGTGCGGCCAGGTGCCCTCCGGGTGGGGGAAGTCGTTGCCCCACAGGAGGTTGCCGACGCCGATCTCGTACCGGTGCGACAGCTCGCGGCGCTTCGGGGTCGACATGCCGATGAAGCAGTGCGCGTCGAAGTACTCCGACGGCCTGCGCCTCATGTGCTCGCCGAACGAGGCGAGCTTCTGGGTGCCGTGCTCGCGGTCGTACGCGACGTCCATCTGCCAGAGCAGGTTGCCCGCCCACCAGGCGCCGGCCTCGGTGACCCCGAAGCGCAGCCCTGGAAAGCGCTCGAAGACGCCCGTCCAGATGAGGAACCACAGCGGCCGGACGGACCACCACACCACCTCCGTCACGTACAGCCCGAGGTGGGTGCCGAGCTCGTTGCGCGGCGCGGCTCCGACGTGCGTGTGAACGGGCAGGCCCAGCTCCTCGCACACCGCCCACACCGGGTCGTACGCCTGGTCGTGGTACGGCTTCTCCCCCTCGCCCCACATCGACGGGATCATGATGCCGCCGCGCAGCCCGTCCCCGTGCGCCCGGCGGATCTCCGCGACCGCGCCCGGCACGTCGCCCACGATCGGGGCGACGACGACGCCCCTGCGCCGCGCCGGCGAGTCCTGGCACAGCCCGGCCAGCCAGCGGTTGTGCGCCCGCGCGCCCGCGAGCGCCAGCTCCGGCTCGTAGTCCGCGCCGACCATCCCCAGCCCGGCCCCGAACGGAGCGGCGGTGCCGCCTGCCACGGCATCGGCGTCGGGGAAGATGACCTCGCCGACCACGCCGTCCTTGTCGAGCTCCTGATCACGCCTGGCCGCGTCCCAGCCCGCCCGCAGTTCCTCCTCGTGCTCCTCGAACCAGGCGCCCGCGAACTCCTCGTTCTGCAGGCCGAGCTGCTTGCGCGCGTCGGCGATCGCCGTCTGCTGGGCGAGGAACCCGTCGAACGCCTCGTGCCGCGCGGGATCCAGGTACTCGCGGTACCGCTCGGTCGGCAGCCCGGCATGCGTGTCCGCCGAGATGATCAAATAGGGCTTCATGCCGCTCTCCTCGCTCAGCGCAGGTAGGTGGGGGCGGATCGGGCACGCATGGACTCGGCCCTCGCGCGGATCATGGCGTCGGTGCGGTCGCTGGGCGGCAGGATCCAGAAGCGGCCGTCCCGCACCCCCTCGACCACCCGGTCCGCGACCTCCTCGACCGGCGTGAACTCCGGCTCCAGGCCGTGCGCGCGCATCGCCTCGGCGATCTCGTCGGCGGTCCGGGCGGGCGGGCTCGGGGAGGTGCGCGCGTACCGTTCCGGGCGGTTGCGTTCGGCGGTGAAGATCCCCGTCCGCACCATGTGCGGCCCTGGGAAGAGCACCGAGACCCCGATCCCGGTGCCGTCCAGTTGCCCGTAGAGGCATTCCGAGAGTGTCACCACGGCGGCCTTGGTCACCGCGTAGACGGCCGCAGACGGGATCGGCGCGATACCCCCATTCCCCGAGGCGGTGTTGACGACGTGCCCCGGCTCCCCGGAAGCGATCATCCGTGGCAGGAAGGCCCGCAGCCCGTGCAGGATCCCCACCACGTTGACGTCGAGGCCCCACTGCCAGTCGCCGATCTCCTGCTCCCAGATCGGCGGCGCCGCGGCGGGCCCGATGCCCGCGTTGTTGCACAGCACGTGGACGGCGCCGTACGCGTCGTAGGCCCGATCGGCGAGCTCACGCATGGACGCCTCGGACGTCACGTCCGCCACCACGCCCAGAGCGCCGAGCTCCCCGGCCGCTTTGGAAAGCGCGGGCTCCTCCACGTCCGCGAGCACCACCCGCATGCCCTCGGCCGCGAACGCCCGGCCCATCGCCAGCCCGATGCCGCCCGCGCCGCCGGTGACCACCGCGACCTTCCCGCGCAGGTCAAGCATCGAGGGCCTGCATCGGGTCGTCGTACCGCTGGTGGACGAACGGCAGCACGGCCTCCGCCGCCACCCGTTCGACGATCCGCCCTTCCTGCACGGAGGTGCGCTCGCCGAGCGTGATCTCCACCAGCCGCCGCACCGGCAGATCCGCCACCGGGTCGTACGGCGACTCGTTGAGGACGACCTCGCCCGCCACCCGGTGCAGCGACCGCGTCCTCCCCCGCCGCGTGCAGTGGACGAGAGCCGCGTCACCGTCCAACCCATCCCCGTCAGGCGCGGGCAGGAATTTGAAGTAGAAGTCCAAGTTCTCATGCGGCCCCGGCAACGGCAGCTCCTCCGTCACCTCGCCCGCCACCACCACGAACGAGACACCATGCCGCGCGAGCTCCGCGCTCACGCGATCTCCGTCCCTCCGCACCACGACCTCACCGAGCTTCTTGGGCTCCCCGAAGACCTCCCGCCCGCCGATCAGCGCCCGTTCCGTCGTCATCGGCATGACCAGCGGATAGTCACCCTCCCGCCCGTCGTGCACGGCCCGCACGGCAACCGAGCCGGCACCCAGCACATGCCCGCCGGGCAGCTCCACGCGGCTGATCGTGGCCCGCGCGAGCGACCGCCCGGCCGGCTTGAGCGGCGGCGGCAGCACCTGCGCGACCGCGTCGGGATCGGTCTCCCACACGGCGATGACCCCGGTGGACCAGATGTCGGGAATCCGGGCGCGAGCCTCGCGCGCGGCCTGGAGCTCCTCGGCGGTACGCGGACCATAACGAACCCGGCGCATGCGACGGCACCCCTCTCGAAGACCTCTCCTACCGCAGCAGAGATCCTCCCTTCCCGCCAAGAGGTCCTGTCCGCATCCGGCCAACCAAAGGCTTGCTTGTTTTCGTGGCGGGTCCGTCGCCGCGCATGCTCCGCACCCGGCGAGGACGGTGCAAAGCCTCGCCGGGCGTCGCGGATCGCGATTCAGCGGGCGCGGGCGCCGGCGCGAAGGCGGCCGGGATCGATCTCCCGGGCCGGGCGGCGCCGGACGTACTCCGCCTCGAGCAGGTTCATGCGTTTGGTGTGTTCGCCGAACGCCTGGACGGCGGCGTGCCGCAAGGCGTCGAGCCTCGTGTCGTACAGGCTCCCCAGCTCCCGCAGAAGATCCTCGTCAGTCAGCGTGCTCGGATCGACTCCCGTGGACATCTTCACCCTTTCGAATCGGCTGCCCCCCACATCGCCGCAGCGTCTCCTACCCGATCTGTGGACCGCGAACCGGGACGTACACGGACAACCCTTGCGCGCGAACGCCGCCCTACCTAGCGTTTGATCATGACTGAGACGATCGGCCCGCTGGTCGGGTTCGTGCATGCCGATGATCTTCCCTGGGTGAACGCCGGGCCGGTGGGCCTGCAGGTGCTGCGGGTCTCGCCCGACACCTGGGTGGTCCGCAACCGGTTCAAGGCCCCGTTCCAGCTCCCCGCGCACAAGCACACGGGCAGCGTGCACGCCTACACGTTCTCGGGCCGGTGGAAGTACGCCGAGTACGGGATCGACTATGTGGCCGGGACGTTCATCCACGAGCCGCCGGGATCGGTCCACACGCTGATGATCGAGGAGGACAGCGACATCCTCTTCATCATCGAGGGCGCGTTCATCGAGTACGACGCGGACGGCAACATCAGCGGCGTCGTGGACGGCGAGTCGACGCTGAACGCCTACCTCGCGATGTGCGACGCCGCCGGGATCCCGCGGCCCGAGGGCATCCTTCCGTGATCCCGAAGGACTTCCCGGACGGGTCGTTCGGGGACGGGCATCCGGTCGAGCTCTACGAGCGCCTTCACGGGCGGCCGCCCGTGAAGCATCCGGAGCTGCCGCTGTGGGTCGCCGGCACGCACGCCGAGGTGATGGCGGCCGTCACCGATCCCGCCACGTACCGGTCGCGGGACGGGATCCTCATCCCCGAGATCGGGCACTCCTACGACGCGCCACCGACGATCATGCACACCGATCCACCGGATCACACCCGCTACCGGGGGCTGGTGGCCCCCGCGTTCCGGCCCTCGGTGCTGCGGCGCCTGGAGGGGGCCGTCCGGGACCGGATCGCGGCGCTGCTGGACGCGGTGCCCGGCGACGAGCCGTTCGACGTGGTCGAACGCTTCGCGGTGCCGCTGCCGCTGCAGGTGATCTGCCTGCTGCTGGGCATCCCGGAGACCGATTGGGAACGTTTCCACGCCTGGTCGGAGGCCATCGTCCCGGGCGCCAACCCCGACCTGACCGAGGACGAGCGGACCGGGCTCCGGATCGAGTGCGGCACCTACCTGATCGGCGAGGCGCACGCGCGGCGGGCGGACCCGCGTGAAGATGTCATCTCCCAGCTCGCCACCCTGGAGCTGGACGGCGACAAGCTCACCGACATGGAGCTGGTGATGTTCCTGATCCAGCTCCTCGTGGCCGGGAACGAGACGACGCGGCATTCGCTCTCGGGCGGGCTGCTGGCGTTCGCCGAGCGGCCGGAGGAGTGGGCGGCGCTGCGGGCCCGGCCGGAGGAGCTGCTGCCGACCGCCGTCGAGGAGATCCTGCGCTGGACCTCGCCGGTCGTCTACTTCCTCCGCACGGCGACCCGTCCGATCGTGCTGGGCGGGGCGGAGATCGCCGAGGGCGACAAGGTCATGCTCCTGTACGGGGCGGCCAACCGGGATCCGGCGGCCTTCGGCCCCGACGCCGGCCGGTTCGACATCGCCCGGCGGCCTCCGGCGGCGAGCCTGGCCTTCGGGTTCGGCCCGCACTTCTGCCTGGGCGCGGCGCTGGCCCGGATGGAGATCCGGCTGGTGCTGGAGGCTCTTTTGGAACGGTACGAACGGATCGAGCAGGCGGGCGCCGCCAGGTACAACGGTTCGTCGGTGGTTGCCGGGCTCCGCCGATGCCCCCTTTCCTTCCGGCGCGGGGGTGAATAAAAGGAGAATCTTCAGTTCGGCACACGGGGGCAGAAAACAGACAAAGCACCGGCCTTCTTGGCGAACTTGACCACGCCCCCGACCGCCGACAGCTCGCCGTCGTGCGCCAGTTTGAGGTCACCCTGCGTAGCGGTCAGCTCAAGCGAACCGCCATGCCACGACCGGTAGCCCGGCGTGATGTGCAGGTGGCCGACCAGCACGGCGGCGAGCGCCCGGAGGCGGGGCACCCGGTGGCCGGTGGTGATCATGCGGACGTCGAGCTGCCCGTCGTTCAGGTGATCGCGCCACGTAGGCGCCGCGCCGCGCGAGCCGTACATCCCGTTGCCCACGAACGCCATCCACACCCGGCTCTTCTCACCGTCCACCACCATCTCCAGCGGCTTGGAGTGCCGGAGCGTGCGGACGGCGGCCACCGCCAGAGCGGGCCACTTGCCGAGCCGCGTCTCCAGCCTGCGCCGGCGCTCGATGAGCTCGGTGTACGCGCCGAAGCTGGCCGTGTTGAGGAAGATCAGGCCGTCGTCGCCCCGGGATGTGATGGATCCCACATCCACCCGGGCGAGGCAGCCCTCCCGGTACGCGGCCACCGCGTCCATGGGCGTCTCGATGCCGAGCGCGCGGGCGAAGTGGTCGAACGTGCCGCCCGGGATCGGCAGCAGGGGCACGTCGTACTTCAGGGCCGCCCGGGCCCCGGCGTTGACCGTCCCGTCCCCGCCGACGACGGCCAGCACCGTGGCCCGCCGCGCCGCCTCGTCGAGGAGTTTCTCCAGGTCCCCGCCGTCCCGGTTCCGGATGATCTCCGCCGCGGGGAACTCCCGCAACAGCACCGCCACGTCCAGCTCCGTCCGGCCGGGAACGACGCCCCTCTTGGACGAGGCCGTCTCCGCGGGGCCGGCCTTGCCGTTCACCACGACGACGAGCCCCTGCCCGTCCTCGGTGACGTCCACGGGCACGGTGGTCCGCCGCGAGACGTGCGCGACCGGCGGGCGGGCAGGCCAGACCAGGCGGGTGCCCACCCCGGCCAGGGCGCCGATCCCCACTCCGGCCAGCACATCGCCGGGATAGTGCGCCCCCGTGTAGACCCGGGAGAACGCCACCGCCGCCGCCGTGGCCGCCACCGGGACCGCGACCACGCGCGGCGCCTCCATCGCCACCCCCGCGGCGAACGCGGCGGCCGACGCCGAATGGCCCGAGGGGAAGGCGTGTGACGTGGGCAGTTTCCAGCGGATCCGGATCGGCGGGACCAGGTCCACCACCGGGCGTTTGCGGCGGAACGCCTGCTTGCCGACGATGTTGACGACCGGGCTGGCCACCGCGATCCCGATGGCGCCGCGCAGCGCGGCCCGCCGCAGCCGGGCCCGCCGCGACACGGCCATCCCGCCGGCCAGCGTGAACCACAGCACGCCGTGATCGGCGAACCGCGACAACCGGGGCAGGACGTACTCCAGTCCGGGCAGGTGAGCGGCCGCCACACTGTCGAAGGCCTGCCGATCGATCTTGGACAGCCGCCGGAGGACCCCTCTCCCCTGGTCGGCCCGCCGTCCCTCAACGATCACGATCGGTGACCACCGCGCCCGTCTCCCGTGAATCCCTCGCATGACGGGGGTATCCCCAAGGAACGGGACATGATTCCCCAAAGATCACAATGCGGGGGTCACATGTGGGCGAACGTCCCTCACACATCGTCGACTGCAATAGGCTTCCCGGCATGAGTCACCCGGAACGGCTCAGCTCCCCGGGTGGCGAGCCGGTCGGCGCAATCGCGGAGTCTCCTCGAATGAACGGGCAGAGCACCGAATCGCTGGCCGCCTTCGCCGCCCGCCATGGGCTGAAGCAGAGCGCGGCCCGCCCCCCGCTGCGCACGTACGTCCAGCAGGTCTGGCAACGACGAACGTTCATCTGGAACTTCGCCTCCGCCAAGACCTCGTCGATGTACACGAGCTCTCGCCTGGGGCAGGTCTGGCAGGTCCTGACACCGCTGCTGAACGTCGCGGTGTACTTCCTGATCTTCGGTTTGCTGCTGAACACCAGCAAACACGTCACCGATTTCATTCCGTTCCTGATGACCGGCGTCTTCGTCTTCACCTTCACCCAGCGGTCGGTGACGGCGGGCGCCAAGTCGATCAGCGGAAACCTGTCGCTGATCCGGGCGCTGCACTTCCCGCGCGCCTCACTGCCGTTCGCCCACGTGATCGTGGAGCTCCAGCAACTGCTGATCTCCATGGTGGTGCTGTTCGTGCTCCTGTTCGCGTGGGGCGAGACGCCGGCGCTCTACATGCTGCTGATCGTGCCGACGCTCCTGCTCCAGCTGTGCTTCAACATGGGGCTCAGCCTGGTGCTGGCGCGGGTCGGCGCGTTCACGCCGGACATCCAGCAGTTGCTGCCGTTCATCCTGCGCACCTGGCTCTACGCGTCCGGGGTCATCTTCGCGATCCCGGCGATCGCCAAGGACCGGCTCGCGGACCACCCATGGCTGGTCGAGCTGCTGAAGGCCAACCCGGGGTCGGTCTACGTAGAGCTCGCCCGCACCTCGCTGATCGAGTCCTACCGCACCAAGGACCTGGTCGTGTGGGAGTGGACCGACAGTCATCTGTGGTGGTACGCGATCGCCTGGGCCGTGATCGCTCTCGTCGGGGGATTCTGGTACTTCCACCGTGCGGAGGAGAGGTACGGGCGTGGCTAAGGCGCTCAAGGAGAAGGCTCCGGTGACCGACGCACAACCCGCGGTCGCGATCGATCGCGAGCGGGAGCCGATCGTCGTCGTCGACAACCTGCACATCATCTACCGGGTCTACGGCTCGGGCGGCGGCCGGGGCAATGCCGCGACGGCGCTGATGCGGGTCCTCAAACGTGAGAACCGCCCTCAGATGAAGGAGATCCACGCCGTCCGCGGCGTCTCGTTCATCGCCTACCGGGGTGACGCGATCGGCGTCGTGGGCACCAACGGCTCGGGCAAGTCGACCCTGCTCAAGGCCATCGCGGGCCTGCTCCCCCCGGCCAAGGGCGGCGGCGTCTACACCGACGGCCAGCCGTCGCTGCTGGGCGTCAACGCGGCGCTGATGAAGGACCTGACCGGCTCCCGCAACATCGTGCTGGGCTGCCTGGCCATGGGCCTCACGGCCGAGGAGACCAGGCAGAAGTACGACGAGGTCGTGAAGTTCGCCGACCTCAAGCCGGGCTTCATCGACTACCCGATGTCGACCTACTCCTCCGGCATGGGCGCCCGCCTCCGATTCGCGATCGCCGCGGCCCGCACGCACGACGTGATGCTCATCGACGAGGCCCTCGCCACCGGCGACGCCAAGTTCAAGAAGCGCAGCAAAGCCAAGATCGACGAGCTGCGCCGGGACGCGGGCGCGGTCTTCCTCGTCGCCCACAACCTCGACGTCATCGAGGAGACCTGCAACCGGGTCATCTGGCTCGACGAGGGCCGCATCAAGATGGACGGCGATCCCACGCAGGTCCTCAAGGCCTACACCGACGCCACCGGGAAGTAATCACCACCGGAACGCCGGCATCACAGGGACGCATGAGCCCCGTGGTGTCGGCGTTGCTGTGGTTACATAGAGTTACCTGTTCGCCTCTGGATGGGGCGCCCTTGCCGATCTAACTTCGAAGGGAAACCTTCAGCGGCGAGGGAGACTCCCCATGGCCGAGCAGCTGAGCAGACGCGGCTTTCTCAGTTCCACCGCGCTCGCCGGAGCCGCGGGGCTTGCGGCGGGCTGCGCGAGCGAAAGCAGCGGCCCGCAGGCCAAGGACCCCGGCCAGGCTCCCAAAGAGGTCTTCACCGCGCCCACGCGCAAGCTCGGCGGGTCGCTGAGCATCCTGATGTGGAGCCACTTCGTGCCTCGGCACGACAAGTGGTTCGACAAGTTCGTGGCCGAGTGGGGCAAGCGGGTCGGCGTCACCGTCCGTGTCGATCACATCAATACCGTGGACGTGCCGCGGCGGGCGGCGTCGGAGATCCAGGCCAGGCAGGGGCACGATGTGATCCAGCACATCGCGCCGTTCTCGCAGTACGAGCCGTCCGTGCTGGACATGACCGATGTGGTGCAGGAGGCCACGCGGCGGTGGGGGCCGCAGCTGGAGCTGTGCCGCAAGTCCAGCTACAACCCCAACACCAAGCACTTCTACTGCTACTGCCCCGGCTGGTCGCCGGACCCGGGCGACTACCGCAAGTCGATGTGGGCGAAGGTCGGCCTGCCGAACGGGCCGGGCAGCTGGGACGAGCTGTTGCGGGGCGCGTCCGAGATCAAGCGCACGACGGGCGTGCCGTGCGGTCTGGGGCTGTCGCCGGAGACCGACTCCAACATGGCGGCGAGGGCGCTGCTGTGGTCGTACGGGGCGTCCGAGCAGGACCCGAACGAGAAGGTCGTGATCAACTCCGACGCGACGGTGGCGGCCGTCGACTTCATGACCCGGCTGTGGAAACAGGCCGAGACCAACGAGGTCTTCTCCTGGGTGCCCGCGTCCAACAACCAGGCGCTGATCGCGGGCAAGTCGTCCTACATCCTCAACTCGATCTCGGCCTGGCGCACCGCGATGGGCACCAACCCCAAGATCGGTGACGACATCTTCTTCGTGCCGGCGCTGCGCGGTCCCCGGGCGGCGATGGCGGCCCAGCACGTCATCCAGCAGTGGATCATCCCCAAGCACGCCAAGAACGCCGACGCGGCCAAGGAGTTCCTGCTGCACTACACCTCCAACTTCCCTGCGGTCACCTACAACTCCGAGCTCTACGACCTGCCCGGCTGGCCGTCGCTCGTACCGCAGCTGAATGGCTGGCTCGACAAGGACCCGTTCGGCGCCAAGCCCGCCGACAAGCTGTCGCTGCTCAAGACGGCCACCTCGTGGAGCGCCAACATCGGCTATCCCGGGCCGTCCAATCCGGCGATCGGCGAGATCTTCAACACGAACGTGCTGCCGACGATGTTCGGCCGGGCGGCGCGCGGCCAGGCCAGTGCCAAAGAGGCGGTCGCCGAGGCGGACAGGCAGATCAACTCGATCTTCAAGAACTGGCGCGCACGGGGCCTGGTGGGTGGCTGAGCGTTGAACACCGCGGGCGGAGCGAGCCAATGAACGCTGTCGAGGTACGGGATCTGGTCAAGACCTTCGACGGGCACCTGCGCGGCCGTCGCCGGAAGGACGAGGACGTGCGCGCGCTGGCCGGGGTCAACCTCGCGGCCGAGCCGGGTGAGTACCTGGTGCTGCTCGGCCCGTCGGGGTGCGGCAAGACCACGTTGCTGCGCACGATCGCGGGCCTGGAGCAGCCGACCGAGGGCGAGGTGCTGATCGGCGGTCATGTGGTCAACGGGTTGCCGCCGCGGATCCGCCAGGTCGCGATGGTGTTCCAGTCGTACGCGCTCTACCCGCACAAGTCGGTGCTCGACAACATCGTCTTCCCGTTGAAGGCCGAGAAGATGCCGCGCGGCCTGCGCGAGCGCAAGGCCAGGGACGCGGCGGGCCGGCTGGGCATCGAGCCGCTGCTGGGCCGCAAGCCTCGGCAGCTGTCGGGCGGCGAACGGCAGCGGGTGGCGCTGGCGCGTGCCCTCGTCCGCGATCCGGCGGTATTCCTGCTGGACGAGCCGCTGTCGAACCTGGACGCCAAGCTGCGCGCGACGGCGCGGGACGAGCTCAAGCAATTCCAGGAGCAGATCGGCACGACGACCATCTACGTCACCCACGACCAGGCCGAGGCGATGGGGCTCGGCGACCGGATCGCGGTGCTGGAGAACGGCCGCGTCCGCCAGATCGGGACGCCGGTGCAGGTGTACGACGATCCCGCCGACACGTTCGTGGCCACGTTCATCGGGTCGCCGCCGATGAACCTGGTGCGGCGCGACGACCGGTTGATCGGCTTCCGGCCCGAGCATCTGCTGCCCGCCGCGAACGTGCCCTACGACGCGCGCGTCACGATGCCGATGCGCATCGACCGGATGGAGTACCTGTCGGGCGACCGGCACGTGTACGGCACGGTGACGCGGCTCGGCGAGGAGACGCGGGTGATCGCGCGGCTGCCCGCGACGGTCACGACGCCGCTGGCGGCGGGCGAGACGCACGAGTTCGCGGTGGTGGCGGGGCGGCTCCGGTTCTTCGACGCGGCGGCGGGCGGCCGCACGCCGGCGGTCCCGATCGGGAACGGGGGCGGCTCGTGACCCACGCGCGGATGCGCCGGGGCGGCCCGCCGCCCGGCCCGCTGGACGGCGAGCCGGGCGCGACCCCGCGCGCCAAGCCGGGGCTCGCCGACCGGGAGGGATTCCTGGCCTGGGCGATGCTCCTGCCCTCGGTCGTCTACATCGTCGCGCTGGTGGGCGTGCCGTTCCTGCTGGCGATCGCGTTCGCCTTCTCGGACGTGACGACCGGCGACCCCTCGTACGACTTCGTCGGGTTCCGCAACTTCGAGGCGATCTTCGACGACCGGGTGTTCTGGCGGTCGCTGCTCAACACCGTGGTCTTCACCGTCATCACCATGATCTTCATCGTGGTGCTCGGGAAGGTGCTGGCCAACATCCTGGTCGCCGACTTCCACGGCAAGTGGTTCGTGCGCTTCCTGGTGCTGCTCCCCTGGACCACGCCGGTCGCGCTGTCGACCATCTCGTGGCTGTGGTTCCTCGACTCGATCTACTCGCCGGTCGACTGGGTGCTCCGCCGGCTCGGAGTGATCGACACCAACGTGGTGTGGCTCGGGCGGCCCTCGGCGGCCATGGCGTCGGTCATCGCGGTCCAGGTGTGGCGGCTCACCCCGCTGGCCGCGGTGATCGTGATGGCCGGGCTGGTGGCGATCCCCCGCGACATCGACGAGGCGGCCCGCATCGACGGGGCGGGCTTCTGGCGGCGGATGTTCGAGGTGACGATCCCGCTCACGCTGCCGGTGATCGCCGTCGCCGGGCTGTTCGGCGCCATCATGACGTTCACCGACATGACCGTGTCGTACGTGCTGACGCGCGGCGGTCCCACCCACTCGACCGACGTGCTGGCCTCGTGGGCCTACTTCCGCGGCATCGAGGGCGGTGACGTCGGGCAGGGCGCGGCGATCGCGTTGTTCCTCTTCCCGATCCTGCTCGCGGGCGCGGTCGCGATCCTGCGCGCCGTCCGGCGTCTGGAGTCGCGATGACCGACCGGCTGATGACGAAGAGCGGGGCGCCGCGGCAGACGTCGCGGGAGGTGGCGCGGCTCCGGCGGCAGTACGCGATCCGGCACGTCCTGGCACGGTGCGGGGTGTACGGGGCGGCGCTGCTCGCGGCCCTGGTGTGCGCCCTTCCGTTCCTGTGGAGCCTGGTCAGCGCGTTCAAGCAGAACCGCGACCTCTACAACCCCGAGAGCAACCCGTTCCTGTTCAACGAGCCCGCCACGCCCGACCACGTGAAGTTCCTCTTCACCGACACGCCGTTCCTCACGTTCGTGGCCAACACGCTTCTCGTCGGCGCCCTCGTCGTCCTGCTCACGCTCGCGCTGGCGCTGCCCGCCGCCTACTCCCTCGCGCGCCTCAACCGGCCGTGGGGCACCCCCATGGGCATCGCGATCTTCCTCGTCTACCTCGTGCCGCCGTCGCTGCTCTTCCTGTCCCTGACCCGCGTCGTGGTCGCGCTCGGCCTGGAGGACACGATCTGGTCGATGGTCGTCGTCTACCCGACGATCACCGTGCCGGTGTCGGTC
The DNA here is from genome assembly GCF_043198015.1 of Spirillospora sp. NPDC048911. NCBI lineage: Bacteria > Bacillati > Actinomycetota > Actinomycetes > Streptosporangiales > Thermomonosporaceae > Spirillospora > Spirillospora sp. NPDC048911. Next base: position 184,714 of record NZ_JBICUD010000014.1, read on the forward strand.
TGGCTGCTGATCGGGTTCCTGAAGGCCGTGCCGAAGGACGTCGAGGAGCAGGCGATGGTCGACGGCTACAGCAGGCTCGGCGCGTTCGCGCGGGCGGTCCTGCCCCTCGTCTTCCCCGGGATCGTCGCGGTCGTCGTCTTCAGCTTCACCCTGACGGCCAGCGAGTTCGTGTACGCGCTGGCGTTCGTGTCGGCGAGCCCGGAGATGGTCGTCAGCACGGGCGTGCCGACCCAGCTGATCCGCGGCGACGTCTTCTTCTGGCAGTCGCTCCAGGCCGCGACGGTGACGATGGCCGTCCCGATCGCGTTCCTGTTCAACCTCTTCCTGGACCGCTTCGTGACGGGCTTCACCATGGGGGCCGTGAAGACGTGACCCCGCACTGATAGAGATGGAGGGGACAACGATCGTCTGACGAGGAGGCCGCCATGCCCGCCCCGCTGCCGCACGAGCATCTGCCCGAGGTGCCGCCGTTCAACGTCGAGAGCGACGACGTGACCCACGACGAGCAGCTCTCGAACAAGCATGTCTTCAATGACTGGGGCTTCAGCGGCGAGAACGTCTCCCCGCACCTGCGCTGGTCGGGCTTCCCCGCCGAGACCAAGAGCTTCGCGGTGACCTGCTTCGACCCGGACGCGCCCACCGGCAGCGGCTTCTGGCACTGGGTGGTGTTCGACATCCCGGCCGACGTGACCGAACTGGCCACGGGCGCCGGCTCCGAAGACTCCAAGATCGGGATTCAGGCGCGCAACGACTACGGGACCAAGGCGTTCGGCGGCGCCGCCCCGCCGCCCGGAGCGCCGCACCGGTACGTCTTCACGGTGCACGCCCTCGACGAGGAGACGCTGGGCATCGACTCCGGCGTCTCCCCCGCCGTCGCGGGCTTCAACATCACCGCGCACACCCTGGCCCGGGCCTCGATCGTCCCCGTGTACGGGCACTGACCTCCCCCGGACGGGGGAACGATCTCGTTCCGGCGCGGGAGTCGCGGCACCGGGTCCGGCCGCGAGCATTGCGGCCGTGACCATCGCATTCCTCGCCGAAGCCTCCGCCGCCACGTCCATGAACCCCGCCGTCTGGACGGCGTCCCTGGTGACCGGCGGCGCCCTCGTCGCGGGACTGGCCTGGGCCAGCCGCCGGTTGCTGGGCCTGCCCGTGGGGACGGCGCGCACGGCCGTCGGCGGGCTGATCGGCTTCTCGCTGCCGGGCCTGCTGGCCGCCAGGCTCCAGGAGGAGAATCCGGGCCTCTACTTCGCCGTCTCCCTCGGCTCGGCGGTCCTCGCCGCGATGACCTTCATCGTGGTGGCCGAGGCGCTGGTGCCGGCGGGCTCGCTGCCCCGGCCGCACGAGCTGGTCGTGGCGACCCGGCGGCGGCTCGCGCGGACCCGGCGCGACGACCGCCGTGGTCGCCGCGATGTTGCTCGGCACCGCGGGCGGGCCGCGGATCTCCCGGGACGCCGGGTTGTTCGAGGTGCTGGGCTACGGGCTGCTCGCGGTCAGCTCGATCCTCGTGCTGCGCGTCCTGTTCACGATCTTCCGCGCCGACCAGGGACGCGGAAGATCGTGAACGGGTGATCGTCAGACTTCGAAGGGGAAACGGTCGGCGAAGGCCGGCTTGAGATCGTCCAGCCACACCGCGTCGGGGTCGTACTTGGCGAAGAACGGCTTGCCGACGAGATCGGCGTCGCGGGCCTGGATGAAGTGCAGGGCGAAGACCTTCTCGCCCATCAGGTCCAGCACGCCGTCCACGCAGACCTTGCCGGGGGTCGCCGACATCGACGGCCCACGAACGGTGCGGGAGAGCCCCGACACGCTCTGGTAGGCGGCCCGGAAGATCTCGTACGCCCGTGCCAGCGGTACCGCGAAGTAGTCCTGCGGCCCGGTGTCACGCTCCACGAAGAAGTAGTACGGGACCATGCCCATCCGCGTCTGGGTGCGCCACATGCTCTCCCAGACCGCCGGGTCGTCGTTGATCGTGCGGATCAGCGGCGCCTGGGTGCGGATGACCGCGCCGGTGTCGCGGATGCGGCGGACCGCCTCGGTGACGACCAGCGGCTCCAGCTCGCGCGGGTGGGTGAAGTGGGCCATGAACGCGAGATTCTTGCCCGACTCCACGACCTGCTCGAACAGCCGCAGCATGGCGTCGGCGTCCGGATCGGTCACGAACTTCTGCGGCCAGTAGGCCAGCGACTTGGTGCCGATGCGGATCGACTCGAGCTGCTCCAGGTCGAGCAGCGGCTCGATGTAGCGGCGCAGCACCGGTTCGCCCATGATCATGGCGTCGCCGCCGGTGAACAGGACGCTGGTCACCTCGGGATGCGCGAGCACGTAGTCGCGCAGCTGCTGGGTGTCGTCGCCGGCCATCTTGAGGTCGGCCTCGCCGACGAACTGCGCCCAGCGGAAGCAGTATGTGCAGTACGCGTGACAGGTCTGGCCCTGTTTGGGGAAGTACAGCACGGTCTCGTCGTACTTGTGCTGGAGGCCAGGGATCTTGCCGTCCCCGAAGCTCGGGATGTTGAGCTCCATCTGCCCGGCCGGATGGGGGTTGAGCTTCATCCGGACGGCGCGCGCCGCCGCCTCCACCTCGGCCTTGGGGGCCTCCCGGCGGAGCAGGTCCGACAGGTGCGCGACGTCGTCGGCGGGCAGCATGTCCGCCATGGGGAAGACCAGCCGGTAGATCGGGTCCTCGGGTGCCGCCGACCAGTCGATGAGCTCGTCGATCACGTACTGGTTGGTCCGAAACGGCAGGACCGTCGCCACCGCCCGGGTCGCGAGCTGCTGTTCGGGCGACAGCCCCGCGCGAGCGGTGAGCTCGTCGAGGTGCTTCGCCGTGAAGGCGCGGAACTTGCGACCAGTGGATCGCACTGCGGGAGCCGCGTCGTTCACCAAAGTCACGTGTTGGTACTCCTTGAAAGTCAGCGGGGAAACGCGCGCCCGGGGCGCGTCGTCACGGACGGTGATCAATGAGCCCCGAATCACCCCCATTGAAGCGTTTGATCCACCTTCATGCCGAATGGATACCCCTTAGAGGGTACAAAGAAGCTGGTCAAGCCCGAGCCAGACGAACCGCCGAGGACAGGGTTCCGGCGGCCCACCGCTTGTACAACGATTACGGCACGTGAAAGTGGCGCCCCGGTCACGTCCTTATGCTGAAGACAGAAATACTGGTACGGGAAGGCACGGACCGTACGGGCAAGGGGGACGGGTGCAGCCGGAGCCGCGCGACGATACGCCAGGGGTGGTGCCGGCTTTCGCCGTGGTCCTCGCGACCGTCGCCGCGATCTCCTACTCGACATTCCTGGTGGAGCACTTCCTGAGCCCCGACCTGGACGTCATCAATGGTTATGTGAGCGAACTGTCGGCCGTTGACCAGCCGTTTCACCAGGTTTACAGCGCCGGCGACTTCGTCACCGGAGTGATCTCGATCGTGGTGGCCCTCACCTGCCTGCTGACCCTGCGGCGGCGGCCCTGGTCGACCCTGGGCTGGAGCTTCCTGGCCATGTTCGGGGTCTGCGCCATCGGCGACGCGGTCTTCCCGCTCGACTGCGCGCCCAGCCTCGAGACGTGGTGCTCGCTCCGGGAGCGCACCGAGAAGGTCTCGTTCTCCCACCAGTTCCACGCCTTCACGAGCAGCATGGTGATCGTTTTCGGGGTGGCGGCGCTGCTCACCCTGTCGATCGCGGCGCGCCGGTACGGCTGGTGGCCCGCCCTCGCGCGCTGGGGCTGGCTGCTGGCGGTCTCGGAGACCGTGTTCGCGCTCAGCACGGTGCTGGCGATGCTCCTCGGCCGCTGGCTGGGCATCATCCAGCGGGTCCAGATCAGCATCCTGGTGCTCGGGCTCTTCACGATCGCCTGGGCCCTGTACGAGGACCGGCGGCGGCTCCGCCGGTCCGCCTCCGGTGACCGGCCCGAACGGGAGACCACACGCCTATGACGCCAGGGATCACGCTTGAGAACGTCGACGGGGAGCAGGTCCACCTGGTCACCACGGGGCCGGCTGACGGGCCGCCGCTGCTGCTGAGCGGCGGGCTCGGCGGGGCGTGGTTCGACTGGCAGCCGTCCGTCGACCTGCTGGCCGGGCGCTACCGGGTGTTCAACTTCGACCGTCCGGGGCTCGGGTTGAGCCCGATGGCGGCCGGCCCGCCGAGCCTGCGCCGCGAGGTGCGGATCCTCGCCGCTCTCGCCGAGCTGGCCGGCGCCCCGGTGACCGTCCTGGCCCACTCGATGGCCGGGTTCCACGCGGAGGCGCTCGCCCGGCTGCATCCGGAGCTCGTCCGGGGGCTCGTGCTCGTCGATCCCAGCTGTGAGCGCGACCCGCATGCCCGCGTACGGCTCGCGGGCCTGCTGGACCCGGCGGCCAAGGCCCTGGGGGCGGCCCTGGGCTTCACCCGGCTGTCCAAGATCGTCGGACCGGCGGGACGGCGGCTGGTCCTGCGGTGCACGAGCGACCGCGGCGAGCCCGTCCCGGACGAGACCGTCCGTTCGGTGTACGGGCGGGGCACGGTGCTCGGCACGGTCCTGTCCGAGGAGCTCGCCTACCGGGAGATGGCCGAGGACCTCGACCGGCTGCGCGAGCGGCAGCCCTTCCCCGCGATCCCCCTGGTCGTGCTCACCGCGCTCGGCGACCCGGGCCAGTCCGAGGACGAACGCGAGAAGTGGCGCGAGGGGCACCGTCTCCTCGCCGAGATGAGCCCGTACGGCCGTCAGGTGGTCCTTCCCAACGCCCGTCACATGCTGCAGATGGACCGGCCGGAGGCCATCGCGGACGCCGTGGCGCAGGTGTTCGACGCCCCGCGCGCTCGGGCTCGGGAAGATTCGTGAACGCCCTCCGCGCCGGTCTGCTGGCCGCGCTGCTCGTCTTCGCGCTGAGCGGATGCGATCTCATGCAGCGGATCTCCGACGGCGCGTACCGCAACGCGGTCACCGACGGCACCATCGCCGAGCTCAGGAAGCGGGGCGTCCGTCTGGACGGCCGCCCGTCATGCGAGATGCCCTCGACCGGCAGCGAGTCCGTCGTCCGCGTCCGGTGCACCGGCCGGACCGTCGCCGGCCTCCCGGTCGAGGTGTCCGGCGAGGCCACTCAGGCCGACACCGAGCGTCCGCGCGAGCAGTACCTGATCACCGTCGGCGGCAAGACGGTGGTCGACCAGGACTGCCTGGGGCTGGGCTGCCCCGGCGCATCCTCGTGATCGGGCAACGATTTCGCCTGATCCGTGGAAAGCCCGCCCGGCGCCGCGGGCTCGCCGCGTCGGCGCCGGTGACGCTACGCGTGTGAACGCCGCTGTGAACGACCGGCTGAAGGCAGCCGCGAAGGACAACCGGGTACGGGCCGCCGTCCTCGGCATCGCCGCACTCATCGTGATCGGCGTGGCCGCCGTCATCGTCCACGCCACCCTCATCGACACCAAGGAGCTCCGCTACCAGACGCAGGCGGAGCTGCTGAACTCGACGCCGGCGACCGCGGGCGCCGAGCTCCGTGCTCGCGGGGTGGCGCTGGGCACCGCGCTGAGCTGCGCGCACATGCCCGGATGGTCCAAAGCCAAGATGCGCGTGTCCTGCACCGCCACCACGACCGACAAGAAGGACGTCCGGGTCCTCGCCTCGGGCGAGCAGGCGAAGCGGGAGCACTACTACACGATCCTGGTGGACGGCCGCCCGATCGTGCAGAACGCGCACTGCCTCGGCGAGGACTGCCAGCGGCAAGGCTGAGCCGGCGGGGGCGAGACTCCGCTGTCGGGGCGGGTAAAGGGACGCCATACGATGCGATGAGCTGCCATCTTGCGGCCATCGCGTATCCCTGACCCCATCTGGAGCCTCATGACCGGCAAAGGCGAGTCGCGCGCGGCGCCGGCTCGGCCCGCGCCGATCGCGGTCGACACCATGGGCGGCGACCACGCCCCGGAGGAGGTCATCGCCGGAGCGGTCGCGGCGGCCGGCGCCCACGGCGTGCGGCTCGTCCTGGTCGGGCAGGCCCCGCGAATCCGCCGTGAGCTGGACCGCCACGGCGTCTCGGGCGAGATCCCGATCGTGCACGCCGAGGAGTCCCTCGACATGGGCGAGGGCGCGCTGGCGAGCTGGCGCAAGCCCCGTTCGTCGGTCGCGATCGCGTGCCACCTGATCAAGCAGGGCCGGGCCTCGGCGCTGGTGTCGGCGGGCTCCACCGCGGGGGTGGTGGCGACCGCGCGGCTGCGGCTCAAGGGCCAGCAGGGCGTGATGCGCCCGGCGATCGCTGTGACCTTGCCCACACGTCCGCGGCCCACGGTGCTGCTGGACGCCGGGGCGACCGCCGACGTCAAGCCCGAGACGCTCGTGCAGTTCGCGGCGCTCGGCACCGCGTACGCCCAGATCCGGCTGGGCCTGGATCGCCCGAGCGTCGGCCTGCTCAGCATCGGCGCCGAGCCGGGCAAGGGCAACAAGGTCACCAAGAACGCGCACGAGCTGCTGGTGAACGGCCGGCACGGCATCCGCTTCGCCGGGAACGTCGAGGGCCACGACCTGCTGCGGGGCGTGGTGGACGTGGTGGTGGCCGACGGCTTCACCGGCAACGTGGCCCTCAAGACCATGGAGGGCTCGGTACGGATGGCGCTCGCCGAGGTCCGCGAGGCGATGACGGGCAGCCGCACCGCCAAGCTGGGCAGCCTCCTCCAGCGCCGCCAGCTCACCGACCTGCGCGACCGGCTCGACTCCGAGACCTACGGCGGCGGCGTCCTGCTCGGGCTGAACGGCACGGTCGTGATCGCGCACGGCGCCTCCGAGGCCCGCGGCATCACCTCGGCGTGCGTCCTCGCCCACGAGCTGGCGACCGGGCGGATCGTCGAACGCATCCGCGACCAGGTCGCCGCCACCCGTACGCCGTCCCGGCTGGGCCGCCTGATCCACTCTGACCGCGACAACGGCGGCGACAAAGACAAGTCCGACACCGGCGACAAGCCCTCCGAGAAGCCCGCTGAGAAGCCCGAGAAGGCGGTGGAGAAGCCCGTAGAGAAGGCACCGGCGGACCCTGCCGACACGGTCCCGGACAAGCCCGCCGGCAAGCCGTCCGATGAGCGGCCGCGTGACGCGCCGGAGCAGCCCGCGAACGGGGCCGCGAAGGAGCCGGCGAAGGGGGCCGAAGTCAGGCCCGGCCGTGGCGAACCTCCCGCGGCCACCTAGTCTGGAATCGTCCGCAAGATCTTGGGAATGCTGCGTCCACGGGGGCACAGTGACGGATGTACGGCAGAGGCCCGCGCACGGGCTGACCGCGGCCCAGGTCCGGGAGCGTGTCGCGGCGGGCCAGGCCAACGACGTGCCGAGACGGTCCAGCCGGTCGGTGACCGAGATCGTCCGGGCGAACGTGTTCACCCGGTTCAACGCGCTGATCGGCACGCTCTTCGTGCTGGTCCTGATCTTCGGCCAGTGGCAGGACGGGCTGTTCGGCGGGATCATCATCGCCAACTCCGCCATCGGCGTCATCCAGGAGCTGCGCGCCAAACGCACCCTCGACAGGCTCGCCGTGGTGGGCGAGACCCCGGTCAGGGTCGTCCGGGACGGTGAGCCCGCCGAGCTGGAGCAGCAGGAGGTCGTGCTCGGCGACCTGATCATGCTCGGCGGCGGCGACAAGATCGTGGTGGACGGGACGGTCGCCGGGTCGCAGGGGCTGGAGGTCGACGAGTCGCTGCTCACCGGCGAGGCCGACGCCGTCCGCAAGGTGCCCGGCGACGAGGTCAAGTCGGGCAGCTTCGTGGTCGCGGGCGGCGGCACGTTCACCGCCGAGAAGGTCGGCCGCGAGGCCTACGCGGCGCGGCTCGTCGAGGAGGCCAGCAGGTTCTCGCTGTCGCACTCGGAGCTCATGGCGGGCATCAACACGTTCCTCAAGTACGTGACGTGGCTGATCATCCCGACCACGATCCTGCTGTTCATCAGCCAGTTCCGCAGCACCGACGGCTTCAGCGACGCGATCGTGGGCGCGGTGGCGGGCGTGGTCACGATGATCCCCGAGGGGCTGGTGCTGATGACCAGCATCGCCTTCGCGGTCGGCGTGGTGCGGCTCGGGCGGCGCCAGTGCCTGGTGCAGGAGCTGCCCGCCATCGAGGGCCTGGCCCGGGTGGACGTGCTGTGCGTCGACAAGACCGGCACGCTGACCGAGCCCGGCATGGACCTCGACGAGATCACGGTGCTCGACGAGGAACTGCCCGCCCGGCAGGCGCTGGCGGCGATGGCCGCCGGCGACCCCGATCCCAACGCGACCATGCGGGCCGTCAAGGAGGGCCTGGACGAACCCGATCCCGGCTGGAAGGTCACCGAGACGATCCCGTTCTCCTCGGCCCGCAAATGGAGCGGCGTCGCGTTCGACGGGCACGGCTCCTGGGTCTTCGGCGCGGCCGACGTGCTGCTGGGGCCGGACGACCCTGGCCGGCGCCGCGCGGAGGAGCTCGGCTCGACCGGCCTGCGCGTCCTGGCCCTGGCCCGCGTCCCCGACGACTCCCTGGCCGCTCCAGATCGGCTGGACGTGACCGCGAAGGTCCGGAAGGCGGCCCCGGGAGGCTTCGAAGCGGGTCCGGACGGGGAGGTGGCGGAAACAGTACGTCCGGCGGCGCTGATCGTGCTGCGGCAGCGGATCCGCGCCGAGGCCCCGAAGACGCTGGAGTACTTCGCCGAGCAGGGCGTCGCGGTCAAGGTGATCTCAGGCGACAACCCGGTCTCGGTGGGCGCCATCGCCCGCTCCCTGAACCTGCCGAAGGCCGAGCACCCGGTGGACGCCCGCACGCTGCCGGCCGACACCGAGGCGATGGCCCAGGTTCTGGAGGACAACTCGGTCTTCGGCCGGGTCGATCCCCAGCAGAAGCGCGCCATGGTCAAGGCGCTCCAGTCGCGCGGCCACACCGTCGCGATGACCGGTGACGGCGTCAACGACGTGCTCGCGCTCAAGGACGCCGACCTCGGCATCTCGATGGGCTCGGGCAGCGGCGCCACCCGGGCCGTGGCGCAGATCGTCCTCCTGGACAACAGCTTCGCGACGCTGCCGTACGTGGTCGGCGAGGGCCGCCGGGTGCTGGGCAACATCGAACGCGTCGCCAACCTGTTCCTCACCAAGACCGTCTACTCGATCATCCTGGCGGTGCTGGTCGGGCTGGTGCACGTCCGCTTCCCGTTCCTGCCCCGGCACCTCACGATGATCAGCAGCCTGACCATCGGCATCCCCGCGTTCTTCCTGGCGCTCGCGCCCAACCTGGAACGGGCCCGATCCGGCTTCGTGCCCCGGGTGCTGCGCTTCGCGGTGCCCGCCGGGCTCGCGTGCGGCCTCGCCACGTTCGCCGGCTACTACCTGGCCGCCGAATACACCCGGAGCCCGTTCTCGGCGAACAGCTCCACCGCCACCCTCGCCCTCTTCTTCCTGGCCCTGTGGGTGCTGGCCCTGATCGCCCGGCCATGGAACTGGTGGCGGCTGGGCCTGGTCATCGCGATGGGCTCGGCGTTCCTGATCGTCCTCGCGGTTCCGTGGCTGCGCGACTTCTTCGCCCTGCGGCCCGACAACGTCCGCAACGACCTGACCGCGCTCGCGATCGCCGCCGGTGCCGCCGTCCTGCTCACCCTCACGCTGCGCTGGGACAAGTGGACGACCAAGCCTCGCGACTCTTCCGATTAGCGATACGGGAGAAGCACTACTCGTTCAGCACCGGGTGCCCGATAGCCTTGGACCATGCCCGATCCGCAACTCGCACTCACCGCCCGGGTCCGGGAGGCGCTGAGCGCCGCCTTCGGACCGTCCTACGCGGACACCGATCCGGTCATCCGCCCGTCGCAGTTCGCCGACCTGCAGGCCAACGTGGCCATGTCGCTGGTCAAGCCGCTGACGGCGGAGCGAGGCGAGAAGCAGAACCCGCGAAACATCGCGAACGAGATCGTGGCGAAGATCGACAAGGGCGACCTGATCGACACGGTCGAGGTCAGCGGCCCCGGCTTCATCAACCTCACGCTGCGGGACGACTGGATCGCGGGGCAGGCCCAGCAGGCGCTGGCCGACCCGCGGCTCGCGGTGCCCAAGACCGACGCCGCGCGGCGGGTCGTCGTCGAGTACTCCTCGCCCAACGTGGCCAAGGAGATGCACGTCGGGCACCTGCGCACCACGATCGTCGGCGACGCGCTCGCCCGGATCCTGGGCTTCCTGGGCCATGAGGTGATCAAGGACAACCATGTCGGCGACTGGGGCACCCCGTTCGGCATGCTGATCGAGCACCTGCTCGACATCGGCGAGGAGAAGGCCGCCGACGACGACTCCTCCGTCAGCGACCTGACCGCCTTCTACCAGGCGGCCCGGCGCAAGTTCGACGGCGACGAGGCGTTCGCCGCCCGGGCCCGCAGCCGGGTCGTGCGGCTCCAGGCGGGCGACCCCGAGACGCTGCGGCTCTGGCAGGTCCTGGTGGACGTGTCCAAGCGCTACTTCAACACCGTCTACCAGCGGCTCGGCGTCATGCTCACCGACGACGACATCAAGGGTGAGAGCTTCTACAACGACCTGCTCGCCCCCACCGTCCAGGAGCTGGAGGACAAGGGCATCGCGGTCGTCAGCGACGGCGCGCTGTGCGCGTTCCCGCCGGGCTTCACCGGACGCGAGGGCGAGCCGCTGCCGGTGATCCTCCGCAAGAGCGACGGCGGCTACAACTACTCCACCAGCGACCTGGCGACCATCCGCTACCGGGTCGACACCGAGCACGTCAACCGCATGATCTACGTGGTCGGCGCGCCGCAGGCACTGCACTTCCAGATGGCCTTCGCGGTCGCCCGGATGGCGGGCTGGCTGGGCGACGAGGTCCAGGCCGAGCACGCCCAGATCGGCAACGTGCTCGGCACCGACGGCAAGATCCTGCGCACCCGGGCGGGCGGCACCGTCAAGCTCTCCGAGCTGCTCGACGAGGCCGTCGAGCGGGCGGGCGAGCGGTTCGACGCGATGGAGCACCAGGAGGAGTTCGACGCCGCCACCCGCGACGAGATCGTGGAGAAGGTCGGCATCGGCGCCGTCAAGTACGCCGACCTGTCGGTGGCGATCGACAGCGAGTACATCTTCGACATCGACCGGATGACGTCGTTCAACGGCAAGACGGGGCCGTACCTGCAGTACGCCACGGTCCGGATCCGCTCGATCTTCCGCAGGGGCGGGGTCGACCCCGACTCGGTGACCGGCCCGATCGTGATCGGGCACGAGGCCGAGCGCGCGCTGGCCCTCAAGCTCCTCGGCTTCGGCACCGTCGTCGAGCAGTCCGGTGAGACGAGCGAGCCGCATCGCCTCGCGGGCTACGTCTTCGAACTGGCGCAGGCCTACACGGCGTTCTTCGAGAACTGCCCGGTGCTCAAGGCGCCCGACGACGAGACGAAGGCGTCACGGCTGGCGCTGTGCGCGGCCACGCTGCACACGCTCACCACGGGCCTCGACCTGCTGGGCATCCCGGTGCCCGAGCGGATGTAGCCCGTCCGCGGATGTAGCCCGTCTGACATGAGAGAGCCGGTCCCGGAGCACTCCGGGACCGGCTCTCTCATGTGCGGGTCTACTGCAGGTAGCCCTCGACCTCGCCCGGCGGGCGGACCGCCGCGGCGTCGGGGTCCTCGCCCGCGTCGAGGCGGGCCCTCCGCTGCCTGAGGAGGTCCCAGCACTGGTCCAGGGCCACCTCCAGCTGCTGCAGCCGCCGGCGTTCCTCCTCGTTGCTGAGCTCACCGCGCTGGTGACGCTCGCGCAGCTTGTGCTCCTCGGCCACGTACTCGTGGATGTTCGCCAGGATCGTCTCGTCGTCCATGAACCGTCCACTCCCTCCGAAATCCGGCAGAGCCCCGTCCCAATGTAGGGAAGGGGCTCCGCCGCCGGGTACCCGGCCCTCAACCGCTGGAAACGCCGCTGCCGGTCACGCCGGACAGGAAGCCGCCGTCTCCGGTGGACGAGTGCTGCATCGAACCCATGTCGGTCTTCGGCTCGACGAGGGCCGTGGACGAGTTGCCCGAGGGCCCCGAGTTGCGCGAGGCGGCCCGCTTGGACGTGCCCGTGGACTTGCGGGCCCGCGTCGCCGTGGTCCTGGGCCTGGTCGACTTCTTGGCCGCCGACGTGGTCGACTTCTTGGTGGCCGGCCCGCGCGCGGTCGTGGACTTGCGCGCCGTGGTCTTCCGTGCCGCCGAGGTCTTCTTGGCGGTGGTGGACTTCTTGGCGGTCGACTTCTTGGCCGTTGATTTCTTGGCCGTGGTCGACTTGCGCGCGGTGGTCGCCTTTCGCCCCGTGGTCGACTTGCTCGCCGCCGTCGACTTGCGGGTCGTGGCGGCCTTGCGAGCAGGCGACTTACGTGCGGTCGTCCGCTTCGCTCCGGTCGATTTACGTGCGGCCGACGTCTTCTTGGCCGACGTGGATTTCCGGGCGCCGGTCGACTTCCTTGCGCTGCCCGACGCTGCCTGGGCCGTGGACACGGCCTTCGCAGCGGTGGTCATCGCCTTGGCGGCGTCGCTCATCGCCTTGGTGGCGGTGCTCATCGCCTTGGTCATGGCCGTCATGGCCTTGGCCGACGCCGTGGCCTTGGTCGTCGCCGTCTTCATCTGCTTGGCGGCGGACGTGGCCTTGGTGGCGGCGGACTTGGCCTTGGTGGCCGCCGCCGACGATGTCCGGCCCATGGTGGCGGTGGTGCGCGACGTCGACTTCTTCGCGGCGGACGTGCTCCTCCTGCCCGTGGTGGACTTCCTGGCTGTGGTCGACTTGCTGGTGGACGACTTACGGGCACCGGAAGCGGACTTCCGGGCCGTGGTCGACTTACGGGCCGTCGAGCCGGTCCCGGACGCTCTGCTCGCGCTCGTGGACTTTCTCGCGGTGCCCTTGGCAGCCGTCGAACGCCTGACCGTGGTGCGCGGCGTCGCCGTCTTGGCGGCGGCGCTGACGCGCTTGCCGGTCGACCTCTTGGCGGCCGACCGGCTCCCGGTGCTCTTCTTCGCGGCTGAGCTCTTCGCGCGACTCGCCGTACCTCGGCTGGACGTCGTGCGCTTTGCGGTCTTGGTAGCCACTGATCTCCCCCCCGTGGATCAGTTACGGGGAGATCTATTCCACATTTGTTGACGCTCTACACACGCTCTGTTACTTAGGGAGATCAGAGGCCCACCGGATGCCACACCGTCTTGGTCTCCAAGAAGGCGGTCATGCGTTCCGTTCCAGGCTCAGCGGACCAGTCGGTCACGCCCGGTCGCACGACGCGCTTGAGGTTCTCGGCGGCCGCCTCTTCCAGCCCTCTGACCTGGTCATTCTTTACTCCAGCCAGGTCGATGGCGTTCACGTCCATGTGGGAGGCGAGCCACGGCGCGAGCTCGTCGCGACGGCCGGTCAGCAGGTTGACGACGCCGCCGGGCAGGTCCGACGTCGCGAGCACCTCGGCGAGGGTGATCGAGGGCAGCGGCGACGGCTCGGACGCGACGACCACGCACGTGTTGCCCGCCACGATCGCCGGCGCGACGACCGACACGAGACCGAGCAGCGGAGAGTCGGGGGCGATGACGGCGACGACGCCGGTCGGCTCCGGGGTGGAGAAGTTGAAGAACGACCCGGCGACGGGGTTGGCGGAGCCGCCGACCGCGGCGAGCTTGTCGGCCCATCCGGCGTACCAGACCCAGCGGTCGATGGCGGCGTCGAGTTCGGCGTTGGCGGCTGCTTTGGCGAGGCCGGCGGCGCGCAGTTCGTCGGTGAACTGGGCGCGGCGGCCTTCCAGCATTTCGGCGATGCGGTAGAGGATTTGGCCGCGGTTGTAGGCGGTGCGTGCGGACCAGCCACCGAAGGCTTTGCGTGCGGCGGTGACGGCGTCGCGTGCGTCTTTTCGGGAGGCTTGGGAGGCGTTGGCGAGGAAGTTGCCTTTGCCGTCGTTGACCACGTACGACCTGCCGGATTCGGAGCGGGGGAAGGCGCCCGCGATGAACAGCTTGTAGGTCTTGCGGACGGCGAGTCGCTCAGACATTGAGGTAGGCCTCCAGTCCGTGCCGGCCGCCTTCGCGGCCGAAGCCGGACTCCTTGTAGCCGCCGAACGGCGACGCGGGATCGAACTTGTTGAAGGTGTTGGCCCACACCACGCCCGCGCGCAGCCGCTCGGCCATCCACAAGATCCGCGAACCCTTCTCGGTCCAGACCCCGGCCGACAACCCGTACGGCGTGTTGTTGGCCTTCTCGACGGCCTCGGCGGGCGTGCGGAAGGTCAGCACCGACAACACCGGCCCGAAGATCTCCTCGCGGGCGATGCGGTGCGACTGGGCGACGTCGGTGAAGAGCGTGGGAGCGAACCAGAAGCCGCGCTGGGGCAGCTCGCACGGCGGCGACCAGCGGCCGGCGCCCTCCTGCTCGCCGATCTCCGACAACATCCGGATCTTCTCCAGCTGGGCACCGGAGTTGATCGCGCCGATGTCGGTGTTCTTGTCCAGCGGATCACCGACGCGCAGCGTGGCCATCCGCCGCTTGAGCCGCTCCAGCAACTCCTCGGCCACCGACTCCTGCACCAGAAGACGCGACCCGGCACAGCACACATGACCCTGGTTGAAGAAGATCCCGTTGACGATCCCCTCGACCGCCTGATCCAACGGCGCGTCGTCGAAGATCACGTTGGCGGCCTTGCCACCGAGCTCCAGCGTCAGCTTCTTGGGAGTGCCCGCGACCGCCCGAGCGATCTGCTTGCCCACCTCGGTCGATCCCGTGAAGGCCACCTTGTCGATGCCGGGATGCTCGACCAGCGCCCGGCCGGTCTCGCCCGCGCCGGTGATGATGTTGACCACGCCCGGCGGCAACTCGGCCTGCCGGCAGATCTCAGCGAACGCCAACGCCGTCAACGGCGTGGTCTCAGCGGGCTTGAGCACCACGGTGTTGCCGCACGCCAGCGCCGGAGCGATCTTCCACGCCAGCATCAACAGCGGGAAGTTCCACGGAATCACCTGACCCGCCACACCCAACGGCTTGGGATCGGAACCGAACCCGGCATGCCCCAGCTTGTCGGCCCACCCCGCGTAGTAGAAGAAATGCGCCGCGACCAGCGGCAGATCGACATCCCGCGACTCACGGATCGGCTTGCCATTGTCGATCGACTCCAGCACCGCCAGCTCACGCGACCGCTCCTGAACGATCCGCGCGATCCGGAACAGATACTTGGCCCGCTCCCGACCCGGCATCGGACCCCACACCTTGTCGTAGGCGCGCCGGGCGGCGGCCACGGCCCGATCGACGTCCGCGGCGTCGGCGGCGGCGATCTCGGCGAGCGGCTCCTCGTTCGACGGGTCGATGCTCTTGAACGGCTCGCCGTGCCCGTCGCGGAACTCACCGTCGACGAACAGCCCGTACGAGGGCCGGATGTCGACGACGGCCCGCGACTCGGGAGCCGGCGCGTACTCGAAGTCCATGATCAGCCAGTCCAGTCAGTCTCGTCGGTCGAGTCAGTCGAGCGTGAAGTAGTCGGGGCCGGAGTAGACACCCGTGGCCAGCTTGCGGCGCTGCATGAGGAGATCGTTCAGCAGGCTGGAGGCGCCGAGGCGGAACCACTCCGGGGTCAGCCAGTCGGATCCGGCGGTCTCGTTCACCAGCACCAGATACTTGATCGCGTCCTTGGTGGTCCGGATACCGCCCGCCGGCTTGACCCCGACCATGCGCCCCGTCTCGTCCCGGAAGTCACGCACGGCCTCCAGCATCACCAGCGTCACCGGCAACGTCGCCGCCGGGGAGATCTTGCCCGTGGAGGTCTTGATGAAGTCGGCACCGGCCCGCATGGCCAGCCACGACGCGCGCCGCACATTGTCGTAGGTGACGAGCTCACCGGTCTCGAAGATCACCTTGAGGTGCGCGCCGTGCCCGCCGTTCACGTCCCCGGCGCAGGCCTCCTTGGTCGCGACGATCTCCTCGTGCACCTTGAGGTAGTCACCCGCCAGGAACGCCCCGCGGTCGATGACCATGTCGATCTCGGTGGCGCCCGCCTGCACCGCCGCCCGCGTGTCGGCCAGCTTGGCCTCCATCGGCGCCCGTCCCGAGGGGAACGCCGTGGCCACGCTCGCCACCCCGACCCCGGAACCCCGGAGGGCCTCGACGGCCGTCGCGACCATGTCCGGATAGACACAGATCGCCGCCACCTTGGGAACATCCGGGTCACTCGGGTCGGGCTGCATGCCCTTGGCGCACAGGGCCCGCACCTTCCCCGGCGTGTCGGCGCCCTCCAGCGTGGTGAGGTCGACCATGGTGATCGCCAGGTCGATGGCCTGGGCCTTGGCCGAGGTCTTGATCGAACGCGTGGCGAGCCGCGCGGCCCGCTCCTCCGCCCCGACCTGGTCGACGCCCGGCAGCCCGTGCAGGAAGGCGCGCAGCTCAGTGGCGCTCACAAGAGTCTCCATTGACACCGTCCCAGCATCGCGCACGCCCGGCACCTGCACAAAACGGCCAGCGAGTGCAAATTATCTACAAGTCGTCTATCTTGGTCGGGAAATTCAAACACGCCGCCGGCGTGGACCCGTGTAGAGGAGCCCGCTGCGCCATGGCAGACGACCCGGTGCCCCCGCAGATCGACACCACTGTGCCGCACTCCGCCCGCATCTGGAACTACTGGCTCGGCGGCAAGGACAACTACCCGGTCGACCGCGAGGCCGGGGACGCCTATGTCCAGATCTACCCCGGCATCGTCGACGTCGCCCGCGTGAGCAGGCACTTCCTCGCGCGCGCCGTCCGCTACCTGGCGGACGAGGCGGGCATCCGCCAGTTCCTCGACGTCGGCACCGGCCTGCCCACCGTCGACAACACCCACGAGGTCGCCCAGCGGGCCGCTCCCGAGTCGCACATCGTCTACGTCGACAACGACCCGCTCGTGCTCGTCCACGCGCACGCCCTGCTGACCAGCTCGGCCCAGGGCGCGACGAGCTACATCGAGGCCGACATGCGCGACCCCAAGGAAATCCTGCGCCTCGCCCAGGGAAAGCTCGACTTCAACCGCCCCATCGCCCTGATGCTCATGGGCGTGCTCGGCCACATCGACACCTACGAAGAGGTGCTGTCCATCATCCGGGGCCTGATGAGCGGGCTCCCGTCAGGCAGCTACCTGGCCCTCTACGACGACACCGACACCGACGACGCCCACAACAAGGCCCAGCAGGACTACGACGACACGGGCGCCGTTCCCTACCGGCTGCGCCCACCCGAGCAGATCGTCGGCTACTTCGACGGTTTCGACCTGGTCGAGCCCGGCGTGGTGGCCTGCGAGTCGTGGCGTCCCGAACCCACCCCGTTCGACGACATCACCAAGACGTCCACCCTGTGCGGCGTCGCGCGCAAACGCTAGGCGAAGACGCCCCGTACGGTTGTCTCCGCCGAAGACGGATGTCACTCTTGACCGGGGTTCGGCGTCGCTTGTGGATTTTCGGGAGTGGGAGTGGGCACCGAACGTGTCACTGACGTGCCGCCCAGTGCGCTGACGCACGGGCGAGCAGGGCCGACCGTGCTGCGGTTGGTCGTGGGCGCACAGCTGAGACGGTTGCGCGAGCTCAGCGGCATCACCGCTGACGAGGCGGCATACGAGATCCGCGGCTCCGCCTCCAAGATCAGCCGGATGGAGCTGGGCCGGGTCGGGTTCAAGGACCGCGACGTCTCCGACCTGCTGACGTTGTACGGCATCACCGAGCTGGCCGACCGGCTGCCGTTGCTGGAGCTGGCGCGGCAGGCCAGCGCGCCGGGCTGGTGGCAGCCCTACAGCGACCTGGTGCCGCCCTGGTTCGAGGCCTATCTCGGGCTGGAGCAGGGCGCCAGCATGATCCGCTGCTACGAGGTCCAGTTCGTTCCGGGCCTGCTGCAGACCGAGGCCTACGCCCGTGCCGTCATCCGGCAGGGCATGCCCACCGCGCCCGAGAACGAGATCGAACGCCGCGTCGAGCTGCGGATGGCCCGCCACCAGGTCCTCACCCGGCCCGATCCGCTGCGGTTCTGGGCCGTCCTGGACGAGGCGGCGATCCGGCGGCCGTTCGGCGGCCGGGCCACCATGCGCGCCCAGCTGAAACAGCTCATCGCCGTCAACGAGCTGCCGCACGTCACGGTGCAGATCAGCCCGTTCAGCGCGGGCGGCCACGGCGCGGGCGGCCCGATCAGCATCCTGCGGCTGCCCGCCGCCGACCTGCCCGACGTGGTCTACACCGAGCAGCTCACCAACGCGTTCTATCCCGACAAGCCGGCCGACGTCTTCCACTACACCGACGTGATGAACCGCCTCGCCGTCCATTCCGCCCCGGCGACCTCGACCCCCAAGATCCTCCAGGGCATTCTCGACGAGCTGTGAGGCGGCTCAGAGCAGGCCGTGGTCGTGGGCGTAGATCGCGGCCTGCGTACGGTCGCGCAGGCCGAGCCGGGTCAGGATGCTGGAGACGTGGTTCTTGACCGTGCCCTCGCTGACGTAGAGGCGCGCGGCGATCTCGCGGTTGGAGGCACCGGACGCGATCAGCCGGATCACATCGAGCTCCCGGCCGGTGAGCGCGACGTCCGCCTTGCGGGGCACGTCCCGGACGGCCCCCAGCAGGCGCCCCGTCACGGCCGGAGCGAACTGGTCGACCCCCGCGTGCACCATGCGCACCGCCTGCGCCAGCTCGGCGGCGGGCAGGTCCTTGAGGAGATAGCCGCTCGCGCCCGCCCGCAACGCGGCGACCACGTACTCCTCGTCGTCGAACGTGGTCAGCATCAGGATCCGGCACTTGTCCCGCAGCAGCGAGGTGGCCTCCACGCCGTCCATCACCGGCATGCGCACGTCCATGAGGACGACGTCGGGGGCGAGCGCGAGCGCCCGTTCGACCGCCTCCCTGCCGTCCTCGGCCACCCCCACCACGGCCACCCCGGGCTGCAGGTCCAGCAGCGAGCCGATGCCCTCGCGGATCAGCCGCTGGTCATCGGCGACGAGCACCCGGACGTCGTTCATCGCGATCCCGGCACGGTCGCGGTGACTCGCGTGCCTTCGCCGAGGACGCTGTCGACGCGGAGCGAGCCGCCCACGAGCTCCAGCCGCTCCCGCATGCCCCGCAGCCCGAAGCCCTCGGTCCTTGCCGCGAAACCCTTGCCGTCGTCGGCGACCACCAGACGCGCCTCCCGCCTCCCCAACTCGACCTCCACGGTCACACGATCGGCGCAGGCATGGCGATGGGCGTTGGTGAGGCTTTCCTGAGCGGCGTGGTAGAGCACCGGCAGAGCCGTCCCGTCGACCACCGATTCGTCCCCCCGGATATCGAGCGTCACAGCCGCGCCGAACCGCCCGACCAGCGCGGTCAGTGCCGCCGCCAGCGAGAACTGCCCCTGTGCCCTGAGCATCCCCACCGACCGCCGCACGTCCTCCAGGGCGAGCCGCGCCGACTCTCTGGCGTCCGTGAGCGCCTGATCGGCCGCGTCCGCGTCGATGGCGCGGAAGGCCGCCGACTTCTCCAACTGGACGGAGATCACGGTCAGATGGTGGCCCACGTTGTCATGGATGTCCCTGGCGAGCCGGTGACGTTCGGCCGCCGTGGCGAGCGCCGCCGCCTGCTCGGCATGCCGGTGGGCGACCGCCGCCATCGCGACCGCGAAGACGAGCCCGATCACGAACATCAGCAGATCCGAGATCGCCTCGGTGTCCTCGTACCAGCCGGGCCGGGTAGAGAGCGCCGCCACTACACCGCCGAGGCACAACACGGCCAGCCCATACCCCGCCCTCCGGCCCAGGACGAAGTAACCGACGAACGGAATGAGCAGCAACAACGCTCGCCCCATGCCTGAGCAGTCGAGCAGGGCCACCGCCACATAGAGCCCGCCGCGCACCGCCAGCATGAGACCCGCCGGCCCCCGCCGCAGCGCTTCGAGCGTCACCAACACCAGCAGCGCCCCGACGAAGCCCACCGTCCGCAGATCGAACGGGCACAGCCCGGCGACCGCCGAATACAGTCCCGCCACCAGAACGGTGACGTACAGAAACATCGCCAACCACGAGGCCATACGCGGCATGCGCCCAGACTAAGAGCCACGGAGGCCCGCTGATACGGGACGCCGAGAACATTGGCCAAAGGTCATGGGCACTTCAGCCGCAAGGCACTCACCCCGCCAGAGCGAGCTTTCTACGTTCGAGGCACTCAGGGAAGGAGCCCTCCGTGCCAACAACCTCGTTGCTCCGCCTCAGCGCACTCGCAGGCGTCATCTGCGGCGTATCCATCGCCTTGGGCGGCCTCAGTGAACTTCTCGCCGGAGACAAGACGACTGCCAGCGGCTACCTCAACGGCCTGTCACCAGCCTTCGGCCTGGCGTTCCTGGCAGGCCTCTACCTGGCTCAACGCCAGGACCTAGGCAGATACGGCGCCGTCGCATTCATGCTCAACTACATCGGCCTGGCCCTCTTCGCCGGTGCCGCATACGCCCGCAACTTCGTGCTGGTCCACATGGAGAAGGCCGAAGTAGAGAGCCTCCTGTCCGGATCACACAAGCTGCCGTTCATCGGAGCAGCCCTCCTGACCCTCGCAGGCACAGTGCTCTTCGGCGTGGCCATGTACCGCGCCGGAGTCGTCCCCCGCCCGGCGTCAGCGCTCTTCGTCATCGGCTTCGCGCCCGTCTGCCTGGGCTTCGTCCTGCCCGCCGTGGTCAACCGCAGCGGCCACATGGTCGCCGGAACGGGCATCATCTGGCTCGCCCTGGCCCTGTGGTCAATGCACGTTCGCGAACCCGCCTACGCCTGAGGAAAGCGGTCACCTCCCGCTGGGGAGGTGACCGGCCCTCGTCACCGGTCCATCGTGAACCACACCGTCGTTCCCTCACGTGAGACGCGAACGCCCCAGGAACCCGCGAGCCCCTCGACGAGCCGCAGCCCACGGCCGCTGACCCCTTCGGCCTCATGGCAGATCTCCGGAACCCCCGTCCCGCCGTCATCGCTGACATCCACCTGAACGCCTTCGCCGCCCTCCGTGATCGCCACCGTCACGTGCCCGCCGCGTCCGCTCGCCGTGTGCACCACGGCATTGGTGACCAACTCGCTCAGGCAGAGCACCAGATCGTCCCGGAACGGACGTTCGGTCAGAAGCTCCATGGCGAACCGGCGCACCGCCTGCACCGCGCGCGGCATCCCGGGCACCGTCACGACCCCGAGCACGGCCGGAGCCTCGTCCGTGGCCACCTTCATCGCCCACCTTCCCTTCGTTCGGCATCACCCGAACCCTGACCGGACGTGAAGGTGAACACGACCCCGAACGAGGAAATCGCCAATAGTCTCAATCGACAATTGTCTTACGGCCTGAACTCGCGACATCGCGGAGCGTAACCGGTCAGTATGGGCCTCATGGCCGTGTCCCCCCGCCCGACCGTCCGGCGACTCCGCCTCGGTCACGAGCTCCGGCGCCTCCGCGAGAGCAGCGGCATGAAGTTAGAAGCCGCCGCCCGCCGCCTCGGCCGCCAGGCGTCCGCCCTCAGCAAGATCGAACGCGGCGTCCAGGGCCTGACGCACGGCGAGCTGACCTTCATGCTCGACGCGTACGCGGTCACCGACGAGAAGCTCCGCCACGCCCTCATCACCCTGCGCCGCGACGCCGCCAAGAAGGGCTGGTGGCTCGACTACCAGGACCGCATAGCGCCGTCCCTCCTCGACTACATAAGCCTCGAAGACGACGCCAACGCCATCCGATCATTCGAATCTCAGAACGTGCCCGGCCTGCTCCAGACGCCCGAGTACGCACGAGCAATGATCAAAGCCAACCCATTCATCTCTTCTCAGGTAGTTGAAGAGCAGGTGACCATACGGATGGCACGAAAGAATATTCTGGCGGGCGATCAACCGCCGCTCCTCTGGTCGATCGTCGACGAGGCGGTACTGCACCGCCCGTTCGGAGACACAACCACCCTACGCGACCAGCTTCAATACCTTTGGGAAGCTTCAATGAACGGCATGGTCACACTTCAGGTGCTGCCCTTCGCCGCTGGCGCACACCCCGGCAACAATGGCGCCTTCACTCTCTTGGACATCGGAGAATCAGGCACGCTGCCGATCGTCTTGGTCGAGTGCCTCACCCACAGTTGGTACCTAGAAGAGACAGAAGACATCAGCAGGCACCGCCTAGCCTTCGAACACCTCTGTGCAGCTGCACTGTCAGCGGCAGATTCCCTAGAGCTGATCCGCCGCGTAATGTCGGATCTAGGCTGAGCCCCCGCGCGGAGGAAGAACTACATGATCGAGTTTGACCTGTCGTCGGCCAATTGGCGCAAGAGCAGCCACAGCAGTGGCAGCGCAGAGGGTACGTGTGTCGAGGTGGCGGCCGTGTGGCGCAAGAGCAGCCACAGCGGCGGCACTGAAGGAACGTGCGTCGAGGTGGCGGCAGTTGATCGGGTCATCGCCACCCGGGACTCGACCGACCCTGATGGGCCCGTGCTGGCGTTCACGCAAGCGGAGTGGGCGGCGTTCCTCACTCGGGTCAAGGCTCTCTGAGACGGCCGTTGCCCGGCGGGAGGTTGGTCCCGCCGGGCGGCTCGTTCTACTTGCCGTACTTGAGGATCACGTCGGCGGCGTTGACCTGGCGTCGGTCCTCAAGGGCGCCAACGGCCCAGATCGAGGTCGTCTTCGGGACTCGCGCGAGCGCGGAGACGACGGTCGTGAAGGGCTTGCGGGAGGGGAAGGTCTTCGTCGCCCAGCGCCCCGCGCGGTAGTGGTAGAACTTGCCGCGTCCCTGCGCCCAGAAGCCGCCCGCGCCGTCATCGACGAGGCCGGTAAGGCCGCCTCGGACGCTTGGCGTCGACACCTTCTTCCAGGTCTTGCCGTTCCAGTGCAGGAGCACGGAGGCGTTCGACCGGCTGCCGACGGACCAGACGTCCCGGCTTCCCTTGGCCAAAATGTCGTTGAACTGGCCGTTCGATCCCAGCGTGGCGGCCTGCCTCTTCCACGACTTGCCGTTCCAGCGGAAGACGCTGGCGATGGGGCCCTTGGTCCCGTTGATCCAGCCGGTCGCCCAGATGTCCTTGCTCGAACGCGCGCTCACCTGGTCGAAGAAGCCGGGCGCGCGGACCTTGGACCACCGCCGTCCGTTGAAATGACGGATGTCCGCGCGGAACGGGCCGTCACCCGCCCTGGCGAAGCTCCACACGTCGTTCTTGCTCAGTGCGAGGAGCTCGGGCGTCGTGTGGCTGCTTGCTTTCTGGCTGAGGACCTTCCAGCTTCCGTTCCAGCGCAGCTAGAACTGTTTGCCGTGGCCGTCGGATCCGCCGATCCAGACGTTCTTGCTGGACGAGGCGCTCACGCTGAAGAGGTACGCGCCTTTGGCCGCGGCCGGGAGGGCGAGCTTCCGCCACGTTCGGCCGTTCCAGCGGCGGACCAGCGGCGCCGCGTCCCCCTTGACGACCTCGTAGCCGACCGCCCATGCGTCCTTGGCGTTGATGACCGCCACGTCCCGCAGTCCGGCGTTCTTGTCCGGTGTGGCGGTGATGCGCCAGCCGGGCGCCGCGTTCGCCAGCGCCACGAACGCTCTTGTACACGTATGCCTCATTTACCTGGACTCTTCGCAAGCTGCGGCAGCATAGCCGGGGATGATCTAGAGCTGGTGGCGCAGGTCGACCAGGCCGTCTCGGCGGTCGTTCGCGCGAAAGTGGCCTTCAAGGCTCTCCCGGATGGCACGCCTGGAAAGTCGAGGACAGAGGCGCCGCGCCAACCCGACCGCACATCCGGTGGTAGCGAAGGGCGTGGCCGCGCGGTGCGGGAAGAGCCTGCTGCCGCGTCGCGGCCACGCTCACGCTGGCACCCGCTCCAGGCCCCGCACACTCGGCATCGGCCACCCCTCTTGCACGGCCAGTCGCCCGTCTGCGGACCATCGCGGAGTTGGGTTCAAACTCGGCGGCGAGGTGAGCCGGGGGCAGGGCCAATGCGCTGGTGTGACCGCACATGCTGTGGTGGCGGAAGGGCTTGCCGCGCTGCGCGTGGGGAGTGCTGATGCTGCTCGGTAGTGCTGGTGCTGCTGGGTGGCGGTCGTACTTATGGCTGCTGTGGCCCACGGAGTGCGCGCGAGGCTGGCCAATGTGGTGGTGGCCGCGCACCGTTGGTTGGCGGTCGCCGTTGGGGTCTGTGGTGGTGGCGAGGGCGGGTGGCTTATGGCAAGGGTTGGCTGGCGCAACTGTGGGCCACGGGTGAAAGCGGTTGTGGGCCACGGGTGAAAGCGGTTATGCGGGTAGAGGGCGCGCCTGTAGCCCGGTGCGCTAGGCGCCGGGCTGCAGGCTGGTGCTATGGGGTGGGGTTCAGGCCGCGTGGTGGGGATTCCACCACGGATTGTCAGCCTGGTCGGACGGTCTTCGTCTGGAGCCGTGTGCTCCGAGGGGTGGCAGCGTCCGGTAGACGAAGCATCCGTCGTCGTTGCTGATGTGCATTTGTTTGGGGTTGGCGTGTTTCCACCGGTTGTGCCACCCACAGCACAGGGCGAGTTTGTTGATGTCGGTGGGACTGTTGCCCAGCGCCCACCCGTCCACATGGTCGATCTCGCACAGGAAGCCGGGTACTTCACAACCCCACACCGCGCAGGTGTCGTATTGGGTTTCCAGGACTTTGCGTTGGCCAGGGCTGGCGATCCGGGCGGTGTACCCCAGATACAGCGGCACCCCACCGGCGCCCAGGATCAGCGTGGAGATCTTGGCGTTCAAAGCCATCCGCCGGATCTGCTCGGCAGGGATCGGCGTGCCGTCGCGCAACCGGCCGGGTGTGTCACTGCCGGTCAAGGTTTCCAGGTGGGCGATGACGGTGAGGTTGCTGTCTCGGTGGCCTTGGGACAGGACGGTGGTGAGTGCGGCGGCGGTCCGCTCAGCCAGGTCCCGGCGGTCTTCGGATCCGGCGGGTTTGGCCAGGTGTGCGGTGGCGGCGTCGACGATGGCGCCGTCCTCGGCGTTCAACCAGCCCTTGATGAAACGACCGCCGTCCAGCGACCGGTGCATGGTGATCCACGACCGGTTGAACCCGCGCTTGGCCTCTTCGGGTGGCGTGTCGGTGCCGGTGACCTCGGCCACCAGATCATGCAGCTTGTCGCCCGCCTTGGCGACTTTGCACACCGACACCCCCTTGCCAGCAGCCGTCAGCAAGATCTCCTCGCCCGCTACGCAGCCTGCATCGTCCAGCCGCTGCACCGCGTCGGCGACGACCACCGCATATCCATACGACAGGGTCCCGGCGGCCATCCGGGCGGGCACCTGCTGCAGGCGGTGCAGTTGGCGGGCCAGGGTGAGACGCTCGGTGGCGCGGCCATCGCGCATGCCCATCTTGCAGCGCAGCCACGCCGACGTGGAGGCGAACCCCCAGTCCTTGTGCGCACCGGCCCGATCCACCACACCGATCATTCCGGCCAGCGCGTACTCGTGCTGGTCGATCACGGTCGCCAGGGTTTCGGCCGACCCCATCGCCGCCCCACCCGTCTCAAGGACGGGACGGCGGGCAAGTTCAGTAGCGATCGCGGCGGCCGCCTCCACCAATTGCAGGGTGGAGGCGGTCTCCAAGGCTTGGCCCGGGACGATCGAATTCATACCGTCATTGTATCGCTACTCACTGTCATTTCCGGCGATGGTGAGATCCATTTCAATGATTGTTATGGCCGTACCTGGCCACCCCTATCTTGGAACCTTTAGGTGGGTGGTCGTCCAACGGTTTGTGCGTGGTTGCGGGCGGGTGAGTCAGAGATTAAGCCGGCTGAACCAGGTGCACGGTTGAGCGACGCCGAAATGACCGTTTGCGCATATCTGCGGCCTTGTCGGAGGTGGGGTCACGTTGGCTGAGGTTGCGGGAGTCTGACCATGCGCGAAAGGGGGCAGCCAGGCGGCTACCTGGGGCGGCCGACACAATCCGCGCTCCGCGCGGCCAGGGCACGAACCTCAGCCACCAGGAAACCCCACGCCCGAACGAGCCCCCGCCCCGCCCCCTCCTTTCTTGTCGATGCCGCTTTTAGGTCTCCAGCCCCGCCAACCCGCAGCCGGACAGAATGGTGCGCCAGAGGGGTGACCTCCGCCGCCAACCGCGAAGCGGCAAAGCAATTAGCACTAACCCGCAGGTGCATATGCCCACGCGGATGGGCATGCGCATCCGCGTGGGCATGCGCATCCGCGTGGGCATGCGCATCCGCGTGGGCATGCGCATCCGCGTGGGCATGCGCATCCGCGTGGGCATGCGCATACTCCAAGCCTCAGAGCTTTCTTTGTCGCCGCCAAGTTCGAAGCGAAGGCACGCCGATCCGCAGAACGCCCGTAGCGTGATCGAGTACCTAAAGCCGGTGGCGTAGGTCGATCAGGTCGTCGCGACGATCACAGCGGTCACGATGGTCGTCACGGTCGTGACGGTCGTTCGCGCGGAAGTGGTCTTCGAGGCTCTCCCGGATGAGCACGCCTGGGAAGTCGAGCGGGTCGACGCGGTCCGCGATCTGGACACGGACCGTACAGAGGGCCCCGCGGTAGACGACGATGTCCGCGTACGCCGCGTCCACCACGTCCAGCCTGTGGAGATCGAGCCGCGCGGCCCTGAAGGCCCAGAGTTCACTGGCGAGACTCTGCAGCAACCACGCGAGGTGCAGGGCGGGCGGCGCGTTCGCGGCCGGCTGCCAGTATGTGCGCCGCCGCGCCTCGTGGCTTGGGAAGATTCCGCCGTCGGGGATTCCGGCGTGGGGCAGCAATTCCGGCCAAGGTTTGGACATGTTCGCGTCGAGCCTCGCCGTGAAGGCGCTCGTGCGCGGGGCTGTGAAAGATGTCCAGCTCAGCAGAAGACCTAGCCGGGCGCCGTCGAACTGTATGTCTGACAACTGGACGAGATGTTCGCGCAGCGCGACGTCCTCGGGCGTCTTCACGCGGGCCTCGTGCCGACGCGAGTCGGCGTCCATTTCGGCGCAGTGATGGAGCAGTTGGCGATCGTCCCAGCGGTATGTGTCCATGCCGCCACCTCCGTCATCGCGGGGCCTTCGGCCGGACGCGAGAGAGCGGACCTTCATGGGGGATGAAGGAGTGGTCCTTGCATCCGTGAACGCTATGAATCGGCCACCACGCGAAACAGGGCCCTGGGGCCCAATTTCCGCGGGTCGGGGACCTCGGATCAGGCGGCCAGCCGGGCTTCCAGTTTGGGAACGCCGGGGCCTGCGAGCATCGTGAGGGCGGCTCTGCGGCCGGTCAGGAGCAGAAGAACCGCCGAGATCGGACCCTCGACCAGGAGCCCTTCGCCTGCCGTCCAACTGTGGTCGGTCGCGACGAGCTTCATGCCGTGCAGCCTGCGTTCCGCCCGGAAGGGCCAGAGCTTGGGCCAGACGCGGGACGCGGCGGCGGCCGCGGCCTCGGGCGGCATGGGGCGGGTGCGCGAAAGAGGGATGGCGATGTCCTGGCCGTGGACGAGGACGTCGATGAGCGGCTCCATCTCGGTGACACCAGGCGCTTTCGCACGCGAGCCAACCATCTCGCGGAGCATGGGCGCGTAACTGTCGACGGGAAGCTCGGCCTGGCGCAGCGCGGTGTCGCGGATCATGCGGTTGACGTTGCCGCGGGCGCGCAGCAGGCCGAGGACGGCGGGCCCCATGCCGGTGTGGGCGAGCGTGAGGTGGGCGGCGACGTCGCGGACGCGCCAGGCGGCGCAGAGGGACGGGGCCTCCCACTCGTGGTCGGCCAGGTCATCGAAGAGGTCGGCGAGGCTGCGCCGCTGGTCATCGATCGTTTCCCATACCTCGTCACGGTTCATGACGACCCCCAGTTTGGTACGATTCTCTTACTAATATTCGCCAGTAAGACTGCCTGGTCAAGGGGTCGGATGAGCGACGAACCCAACCTGGGGCTGCTGTGCTTCATCGCCTACCGGGCCATGGAGAGCCGCGTCGTCCGGGCGCTGGCCACGGCAGGGTTCGGCGACGTGACGGTGGCGCAGGGCCGGGTCTTCGCGCGGATCGGGCCGAACGGCACACGGCTGACCGAGCTGGCCGAGCAGGCCCAGATCACCAAGCAGACCGCCGGGTTCCTCGTCGATCAGCTGGAACGGGCGGGATACGTCCGGCGCGTCCCCGATCCGGCCGACGCACGAGCCCGGCTGGTGCGGATCGCCCCGCGCGGCGAGGCGGCCGTCGCGGTCGCACGCAGGGCGGAGGCCGAAGTAGAGGCCGAATGGACCCAGCACCTAGGCGAACAGGACGCGACGCAACTGCGCCGCGCCCTGACCAAGCTCCGCGAGGTAACCGACCCTTACCAGTAATCGCTCGCCGCTCCATATCAGTGGCGGGTCACCGATATGGAGCGGCGACGGGCCCTTAGCCGGGGAACATTCCGCTGCTGGTGTTGACCCACGTCCCCGTGATGGCGGCGGCGTGGTCGGAGGCGAGGAAGGTCGCGGTGGCCGCCACCTCGGCCAATCGGGGCGAACGGTTCGTCATGCGCATCTGGTCGAGGTTCTTGATGAGGCCCTCGAACGCGGCGTCGTCCATCTGGGGCGTCCCGCTGAACTCGGCGATCCGTTCCGGGGAGAGCGTCTCGGGGAGCCCGGCCGTCCAGATGCCGACGGCGCGGACGCCGCGCGGGCCGGTCTCGGCGGCGAGGTTGCGGATGAAGCTGTCCAGGGCGCCGTCCGCGGGGCCGGTGCCGCCCATCATCGGGCTGCCGCCGGCCGATCCGCTGTCCAGCGCGAGCACGACGCCCGAGCCGCGCTTGACCATGTGGCGGGCGGCGGCGCGGGCGGTGATGAAGTTCGCTGTCAGGCCGGTGACGACCGGCCGGGTGAAGTCGGCCGTGGTCATGTCGATCAGCGGGATGCCCTGCACGTCGCCCCGGGTCGCGAGGTTGAACGAGACGTCGATCGCGCCCGCGGCGTCGACCACCGACTGGGTGTGCTCGTCGACCGCCTGCTCGTCCATGACGTCGACGACCGCCACCTCGGCCCGGCCGCCCGCACCGGTGATCTCGTCGGCGATCGCCGCCAGCTTGTCGCGGGTACGTCCGGCCAGGAAGACCCGGGCACCCTCGCGGGCGAAGTTCGCGGCCACCGCGCCGCCGATGAAGCCGCCCGCGCCGTAGATGATCGCGTTCTTGTTCGCCAGCAACATCTCGTTCTCCCTCATGCGTTCGTCCTCGTTCTTCGTTGTGGACACGAATCTAGGGAGACCGCTGAGAGGGCGAATCAGCACTCGTATCAGCATTTGTCATAAGGTCGCCGCATGTTGCGAGGGCGCAGGTCAGAGCGGCGGGCGATCGACGAGTTGCTCGACGAGGCCCGCACGGGAACGAGCGGCGCGCTGATCCTGCGCGGCGAGCCCGGCATCGGCAAGACGACCCTCCTGGACTACGCCGCCGACCAGGCAGCCGCCCCCGCCGCCAATCGCGCGGGCGCACGTGCCGCCGACCCTGCCACTGCCCGGGCCGCCGCCCCCGCCGCCGACCCGGCCGCCGCTTCTGCCGCCGACCAGGCCGCCGGCCAAGCCGCCAGCCCCGCCGTCGACCGAGGCGGCGATTGGGTGGGCGACCGCGTCAGCGACCCCGCCGCCGACCGCGCCAGCAACTCCACCGCCGACCGCGCTGGCGATCGGCACACCGCTGGCCGCACTGGCGATCGCGTCGGCGACTCCACCGAGGGCATGCGGGTGTTGCGCGGTGCGGGCATCGAGTCGGAGGCCGAGTTGCCGTTCGCGGGGCTCCACATGGTGCTGTCCCCCGTCCTGGATCGGATGGACGCGGTGCCGGGGCCGCAGCGGGCCGCGCTGTCGGCCGCGTTCGGGCTGGGCGGGGGCTCCGCCGGGGACCGGTTCATGATCGGTGCGGGCGTGTTGTCGCTGCTGGCCGAGGTCGCCGAGCAGGGCCCGCTGCTCTGCCTGATCGACGACGCCCAGTGGCTGGACCGGGCGTCCACCGACGCGTTGTTGTTCGCCGCGCGGCGGCTGGGCCGGGAAGGGGTGGCGCTGATCCTCGCGGTGCGCGACTACGCGGGTGCGCTCGACGCCACCGGAATCCGCGAGCTGCGGCTGGCGGGCCTGGACGCCGACGACGCGGCCGCCCTGCTCACCGATCGCGGGACGGACCTCCCGACGGCGGAGATCGAACGGCTCATCGCCGAGACGCACGGCAACCCGCTGGCTCTCAAGGAACTGCCCTCGCTCGCGGCCGCCCACGGGCCCCAGCTCGGCCCGATGCCCCTGACCAGCCGGGTGCAGGACGCGTTCCACCACCAGATCCGCGCCCTGCCCGTGGCCGCCCGCACCATGCTGCTGCTCGCGGCGGCCGCCGACTCCGGAGATCTCCCCGTCCTGCTCCGCGCGGCCACCACGATGGACGCGGGCATCGCCGATCTCCAGCCCGCCGAGGAGAGCGGCCTGATCTCCCTCTCCCCCAGCACGTTCACGTTCCGGCATCCGCTCATCCGGGCGGCCGTCTACCACGGCGCGCCGCTCGCGCTCCGGCTGGCCGCGCACGCCGCGCTCGCCACCGCCTATGAAGGGCTGCGCGACGCCGACCGCCGCGCCTGGCACCTGGCCGTCGCCGCCACCGGCCCGGAGGAACGCGTCGCGGACGGACTGGAGCGCGCCGCGGCCCGTGCCGCCGCCCGCAATGGCCACGCCGCCGCGGCCGCCGGGTATGAACGCGCCGCGCAGCTGAGCGAGGACCCGGTGGCAGCGATCCGGCGGCTCACTCTCGCGTGCGAGGCCGGGACGGACGCCGGACGCCTCGACTGGGCACGCGCCCGGGCCGAACGCGCGTTCCCGGACGTGGACGACCCGGCGATCCGGGCACGTCTCGTCGAAGTCCAGGCGGCGGCCGACTTTGCCCAGGGCTCACTTGACCACGCGTACGAGTTGCTCAGTTCCGGAGCCGCCGCACTCGCCGAACATGATCCGGAACGCGCGTTCTGGATGCGGGTGCGGGCCTTCCACGCCGCCTGGGCCGCCCCCACCGACGGACAGCTGATCGCCAGAGCCGTGGACGCGTTCGACACCGTCGACGACCTCATGCCCGTCGCCTGGCTGACCCGCTGGGGCACGGCCGTCACGCTCGAACGCGACACCAGTGGCTTCCCTCCGCTCGACGAAACGCTGGCTCGCGCGCGCAAAGCCGCCTCCGGGCCCCGCGGCCTGATCGAGATCGCGAGCCGGTCGTTCGTGAGCGCGCGCGACGAGGAGTGCGCCGAGATCGCGGCCGAGCTCACCGCCCGGGCCCGTTCCGCCGGCACGGTCTCCGCCGTCCCCGCCGGCCTGGGCCTGCTCACGCTCGCCCAGGTCATGCTGGGCCGCTACCGCGAGGCGGCGATCAGCGGCGCGGAGGGGCTGAGCATCGCCCGCGACACCGGCCAGCCGCTCTGGATCAGCTACACGTCCGGCGCGCTGGCCTTCCTCGCCGCAGTCGAAGGCGACGAGGCCCGCTGCCACCGGCACGCCCAGGACGCGGCGCTCGACCGCTCCGCCCCGGCGGGCTCGCTGGCGGGGATCACCTGGGCCCAAGCCGCCCTCGCCCTCCTCGACCTGGGCCATGGACGCATCCAGGAGGCCTTCGACCGGCTCCAGACCATCGCGCAGGGCCCGACCCGCCACCAGGCCGCGGTAGTACGAAGCGTCCCAGACCTGATCGAAGCGGCGATCCGTCTCAACCGTCCGGACGCCACCGCCGCGCCTCTGGCCCTCTACACCCGCTGGGCCAAGGCTCTGGACCGCCCCTGGATCGATGCCCTTCTGGCCCGCTGCCAGGCGATGACGTCACGTTCACCTGAGCCGCACTATCTCCGCGCCCTCAAACTGCAGGCCCGGCCGTTCGAACAAGCCCGGACCCATCTGCTCTACGGCGAATGGCTCCGCCGTTCCCGCCGCAAGAACGACGCGCAAGAACATTTGAGCGCCGCCCTGCAAACGTTCGAAGACCTTCACTCCACGCCTTGGGCCGCCCGGGCAAGGGCCGAACTCAGCGCTTCCGGCGCAACCGTGTCCGGCTCTGAGACCCCCGACGCTTTCGCCAAACTCACACCTCAAGAGCTGCAGATCACGCGTCTCGCCGCCCAAGGTGCATCCAACCGCGACATCGCCGCCCAGCTTTTCATCAGCCCGAGAACGGTCGCCTACCACCTCTACAAGGCCTATCCCAAGCTGGGCATCACGTCTCGCTCCGAACTCGCCGCCCTCACCGCCTGACCCACCGCCTGGCCCACACTGCCTAACCCAGCACGTCGGTCGCGATGTGTCCTTCCGAGATAAGCGCCTTCACGATTGAGCGCCGCCAGGTTTTCCAGGACCTGCACATGGTTGATCCCGTGATACGCGTCGATGCCGAAGCCGAGCGAGGTCACGAGCTTTTCCGGCACATCGAGCCCGTGCACGGCCGCGAGGCTCGCCATGTCCTCCGCCGGCGTTCCGAGACCGGACTCGTCGCCGCGCATCAGAATGTCGGTGCCGCCGTCCACGAGCACGATGGCGTCCAGGTCGAGCCGTTCGATGAGGACTCGGTAGGCGTCACGCAACGGCTGCACGCCCAGCCTCGGGAACGCATAGACCGTCGACGGCTCGCCATGACGGTCGAGCCATGAAGCGAGCGTCGCCTCAGGCGCGTACCAGTCCCGGACCTGAATCTCCGGCGTGAGCGCCGCGACATCCGTCTCCACCCACACATCGGTGCCGAGGCCATAGAGCATGCTGAACGACAAGCTGGCGAGATGGACCTCCTTGCCGATCTCACGGAGCGCGAGGGCGAGCGGCAGGCCCGCGTACACGTCGAAGCCGCCGCCCGCGCCGGCGACGAGGATGCGCTCGGACTTCTTCAGGCGCGTGAAAACAGGGGGCTCCTGGAGAGAGAACATCGAGCAAGAATAAAGGGATCAATACGGCGAAGGCCCACCGAACATCTCACTCAGCTTCGGCGCCAGCTCGACATTCCCCCGCACCTTCAGGCGGCCGTCCATCAACAACGAGGCTGGATTGGCGTCGCCCGCGAACACCCGCAAGAAGTCGCCGGTTCCCGTGACAATAACGATGGCAGGCTCACGCGCCTCGCCCTGCCGCGCCCGAGCCTTACCACCACGCACCTGGATGGTCCACGCGGTCTGCGTCCCGTCCGTGCGCTTCAGCCGAAACTCCAGCTCGCCCTCGAAGCCCGCCGCCATTGACGGGTCGTACTGCCGCGCCATCCCGGCGAAGAAGACCCGCTGTGCCCGAGCACCGAACCTCCGCTCGATCTCGGCATCCGGCCGCCCATGCACCCATCGGAACAACCCCCGCTGCACCCTCCGCCGAGCGGTGGCCTGTGCCTCGTCCCGCACCACCGCCAACACCGGGCGCAGCCCCGCCGGACGCCCCGATCGCCGAGCGCGCCTGGCCCTGACGAGTTCGGCCTCTTCATCGATCTGATACCCAGGAGGCAACTTCCGTGCCGGAGCCCGCCGCGCCAACGCCGCCTCGATCGCCGGTGCGAGCCGTTCCGCTTTCCGGGCCTCCCGTTCCTCTCGCCCCTCCAGGAAGTGCGGCATCACGGCCTTCCCGAAGAGCTCAAGGCTTTCGCAGATGTGCTCGTGCCTATTGGGCCCGGACTGCAGCACAAACCCAACCTGGTCGACCCCGGCCGTCTCATATCGCCGTACGAGATCAATCACCTGCTCAGGTGTACCGACCGCTCCCCTCAACGACCCCACGTTGACGTTCAGCGTCTCCGCGTTCGCGATGATCCGATCCCGGTCGAACCCCCGCGCCGCCCGGCGCTCCTCGAACTCGGCCCACACATCCGTACGCCCAGGATCGTGCGGCGTGGTTCCGTAGTAATGCGCGAGCGCGAACCCGAAGAAGTGCGCCCCGTCAATCCCGCGGTCGATCGCAGTCGCCTCGTCCTCATGCAGCATCAACGGCAGCACCACGGTCACATTGGGATTGACCGCGAACCCCGCCGGAACACACTCGTCCGACTCGATGATGCGGTAGTACTCACCCGTCCACTTGGCCGCGTCCTCGGGCTCCACGAACGAGAACGACAAAGCCCCGACCCCATTCCGCGCGGCAAGATGAATCGTCTCTCTCCGCGAGCACGCGACCCACAACGGCGGATGGGGCTTCTGAAGCGTCTTGGGAATCACGTTCCGCGGCGGCATCTGCAGATACTTGGACTCCCAGCCCGCGAACGGTTCCTCAACGAACATCCGCGTGATCGCGTCGATCGCATCGGCCCACTGCTCCCGCTTCTCCGTACGCCGTACCCCGAAACCGCCCAGCTCCGCACTGGAGCTCGCTTCCCCGGTCCCGAGGTCCACCCGCCCGTCCGACACGAGATCCAGCGTCGCGACACGCTCGGCGACCCGCGCCGGATGGTTGACGTTGGGCGGCAGCTGAACGATCCCGTGCCCCAGCCGGATCCGCTTAGTACGCTGCGACGCCGCCGCCAGAAAGACCTCCGGCGCCGACGAGTGGCTGTACTCCTCCAGGAAGTGGTGCTCGACCTCCCACACGTAGTCGAAGCCCACCCGATCCGCGATCTCGATCTGCTCCAGCGCGTCCTTGTAGAGCCGATGCTCCTCCCCATGATCCCAAGGCCGCGGAAGCTGGTGCTCGTAAAAGATCGAGAACCGCACCCCCCATCACCCCCACCATCCTGAAACGGCCAACTACCTGGCCTTACACAGCCAGCGTCACCCGAATTGGACGCCACGTCAACGGCCGCCGGCATCGGACCGGGGCCGGAACCGCCGAGCAGGCCTGCCATTGCACTCGGAGCAAGCGGGGCCTCCCAGGGGTCAGCGCTCACCGGCCCGGACGATGACCGCTCCAGGGCCTGCGGGACCTTCTCTGGGGCCCTAGGACCCGGCTTCGGCTGAGGTCTTAGGGCTCTAGGGCGGCCGGTGCGCATTTCAGTAGCTTTCTCGACGTCGGAATCAACGGCTTTCCCATCGCCGTAACGACACCCCAGAAGGCAGGCAGAAATGCACCAGGAAAACACGTCCCCCCAGCGCCCGTCGCGTCGCCGCACCGCGATCGCCGCGACCGTCGGTGTCGCCACCATCGGCGGTTTGGCGGCCACCGGAATGCTCGTGGCCGGACAGCAGGCCCCGGCGAAGCCGGCCGGACAGGTCGCCGCGCAGTCCGGCCAGACCTCGACCGCGACCAGCGGCCGGCAGCAGAGTGTGTACGCGGCCGAGACCGGTGGCTCCGTCAAGTCCGTGGCCTCGGCCAAGCGCGGCGAGAAGTGCAAGGTGGCCGATCGCTACATCGTCTACAAGACCGTCATCGGACTCCGGCATTACGACTGGCATTCCTCCGTGAAGTACTGCTGGAACAAGAAGAAGGTGCGGATCATCCGGGCGAGCAGTTACCTCAAGCGGGCGGATCTCAACGTCAAGGAGGAGAAGAACTCGCCGCGCATCGTCTTCAACAAGAAGCACTCGGCGGCGACCGTGCTGATCAGCTCCGAAGTCGAATGGAGCACTCCATGGGGTTCTGGTTTCAACCACCCCAAGGCCCAGTACCGCATGTGGGCGATCAACGGTGCGTACACCTACAAGCCCTGGAAGTCCTGACCCGAACGAACGGAACACGGGCCGCCTCCTTCAGGGAAGCGGCCCTTTCCGCTCCGTGCGTCAGGATCCACGCACGTCGGACAGCCTGCTCGTGAGCCGATCCCCTGAGGCGTCGCCAGCCAATGCGCCTGCGGCGGCCCGCGCTGCACCGCCTGCCACCCCGCCCCTGCCCGACGTGGGCTTCCAGCCCTCATCTAGGTGGGTGCTTGCGACGTCGAGGAGCCTTTCGGGGCGGATCGCGGTCGCGGCCTGGTCTGGCCGGCCCGGACGTGAGGATAATCGCGAACATGCGCTTGGGAGTGGCTCATCATTTCGGGTGGGCTGTGGCGGTGACGGCTTCGGATGACTTCCGGGTCGTTGGTCGGCGGCGGATCGAGCTGGTCGAGCCGGGTGTGGCGACGGCTCCCGTCCACCATGAGGGCAAGTCGCTTGATGATGCCGCGGCCGCGGAGTTGGTGGCCAGGGTGCGGGAGTCGGCTGCCCGGGCGTCGTCGGCCTCGCTCGACGAGCTCGCATCGGCGCTGCCCGAACCGATCGTCTCGATGTCGCTACGGGCCTGGCCTCTTGACTTTCCCGAGGACATCGAGGTTCAGCGGCGTATCCCGTATGAGAGCCGCGCCGACTCCGTCATGTATCGCCAGGTTCTGGCTGCGATCGCACGCGCGCGGGGCTGGGCCGTCCACCTGTACGACGCCAAGACCGTGGAGGAGCAGGCGGCCGCGATCCTGGGCGGGCGAGCCAAGGAAGTCCTTTATGGACCGCGGGTGACGCTGGGGCCGCCCTGGGCCAAGGATCACCGGATGGCGCTCGCGGCGACGATCGTGGCCGCCGAAGATCGCGATGACGTCCATTTAGGTTAGGCTCCCCTTATTTGCCTGCCGATGTCGGAGGAAAGTAGTGCTAGCCGGACCGGACGTGGATGAGCACGGTCATTGAGAAGCGGCCCGCGTCCGGGGTCGCGGCGGTTCGCCGGCGGCGGGTCTTGGGGCTGGGGTTGCTTGGGGTCGCGCTGGTTGTCGCGGGGGTGGCTTCGCTGGCTGTGGGGGCGCGGGCTCTGGGGCCGGGCGATGTTTGGCGAGGGTTGTTCGGAGAGGCGTCCGATCAGCGGCTGAGCGAGATCAGGCTCATCGTGCAGACCGTGCGGGTGCCCCGGACGGTGCTCGCGATCGTGGCGGGCGTCGCGCTGGGGGTCGGCGGGGCGTTGATTCAGGGGATCACGCGCAACCCGATCGCCGACACTGGGCTGCTGGGGATCAACTCCGGCGCCTCGGTCGCGGTGGTCTCGGCGATCGCCTTGTTCGGGTTCACTGATCCGTTTGAGTATGTGTGGTTCGCCTTTCTGGGCGCGGCGGTCGCCGGGGTGGTGGTGTTCGGGCTGTCGAGTATCGGGCGGGGGGCTGGTAATCCGCTGACGCTTGCCCTGGCCGGGCAAGGGATCACGGTGTTCCTGGCGGCGATGACCACGGCGATCGCGCTGTCCGATCAGGCGTCGCTGAACGCGTTGCGGTTCTGGAACGCGGGCTCCGTGGCGGGTGTCGGGTTCAAGGTCAT
Organism: Spirillospora sp. NPDC048911; assembly: GCF_043198015.1. NCBI lineage: Bacteria > Bacillati > Actinomycetota > Actinomycetes > Streptosporangiales > Thermomonosporaceae > Spirillospora > Spirillospora sp. NPDC048911. The sequence goes on from NZ_JBICUD010000014.1 coordinate 221,688, forward strand.
CTGGCCGGTGACCGCGTTCATCGCGGTCGGGCTCGTCCTGGCCTTGAGCAGGTTGCCCGCTCTGAACCTGCTCAATCTGGGGGACGACGTGGCGCGAGGCCTTGGGGTGAACATTGCGCTTAGCCGGATCATAAGCATCGTCGCCATCACTCTGCTGGCGGGCGCGGCGACGGCTGCGTGCGGGCCGATCCTTTTCCTGGGGCTCATGGTGGCCCATGTGGCCCGGTATCTGGCTGGTCCCGACTATCGCTGGCTGGTTCCGTACGCGGGTCTGCTCGGTGCCGTAGTCCTGGTTGTGTCCGACGTGGTGGGGCGCTTGGTCGTGCGGCCGGGCGAACTGGACGCGGGTGTTGTGGTCGCTCTTCTCGGCGCTCCGTTCTTCGCGGCCCTCGTGTGGCGCGGAAAGTTCAAGAACGCATGAAGCCATCGGGTGTGCGGCTCGGTCATGTCTCGTTCGTGTGGCGGCCCTGGCTCTTCGTTGTCACGCTGCTTTTGGCGATGGTCGCTTTTCTGGTGTTCTGCCTGTCCATCGGTGTCGGTGACTTCCCCATCGGCCTGTCCCGGGTGGTCGCCACGATCTTCGGCCGGGGTGAACGGGTCGACAGGTTCGTGATCATGGATCTGCGGATGCCGCGTGCCCTGGCCGGGCTCGTGGTGGGGATCGCGCTGGGAGTGGCCGGGGCGATCCTGCAGTCTGTGGCACGCAATCCGCTGGCCAGCCCGGACATCCTGGGGATCACCGGCGGTGCCAGCGCGGTCGCGGTGTTCCTGGTGACGGTGTCGGGCGGGGCCGCCGCGGCGGTCTCCGGCTCCATGAGCCTGTCCGCGGCGGCGCTCGCGGGCGGGCTCGGCACGGGACTGCTGGTCTACTTCCTAGCGTGGCGGCGCGGGATCGACGGCTTCCGGCTCATCCTCATCGGCATCTCCGTAAGCGCCGCGATGGAGGCGATCACGAGCTGGCTGCTCGTCCAGGCCGACATCAGGGACGTGGCCCGCGCGCAGGCGTGGCTGGTCGGCTCGCTGGACGGCCGGTCGTGGGACGAGGTCCGGATGGCCCTCTGGTGCACGCTCGTCCTCATGGTCGTCGTGGCGGGCGCCGCGTTCCAGTTCAGGCCATTGCACTTCGGCGACGAGGTCGCCGCGGGCCTGGGCGTCCGGTACTCGCTGGTGCGGGCGGTCATGTTGCTGAGCGCGGTGCTGCTGGCGGGTGTGGCGGTGAGCGCGGCGGGCCCGGTCCCGTTCGTCGCGCTGGTGGCGCCGCAGGTGGCGATGCGGCTGGCGAGGTTCCCGACGCCGCCGCTGGTCGCCTCCGGTCTGGTGGGCGCGTTGCTGCTGATCGGCGCGGACCTGGCGGCGCGCACGGCACTGCCGGTCACCCTCCCGGTCGGCGTTGTCACCGCCGTGATCGGCGGGCCCTTCCTCGTCTATCTGCTGGTGCGGGCGAATCTCAGGTAAGGAGATCATGTGGCCGCTCAACACGTCGCGCGGCTGGCGGCGCGGAACGTCACGGTCGGGTACGGCGGCCGGATGGTCATCGACGGCCTCGACGTGACGATCCCGCCAGAGGTGATCACCACGATCATCGGCCCCAACGGCTGCGGGAAGTCGACCCTGCTGCGAACCCTGTCCCGGCTGCTCAAGCCGGCCAAGGGCACGGTCGTGCTGGACGGCGACGACATCGTCAAGCTCAAGACCAGGGACGTGGCGAAGAAGCTCGGCCTGCTGCCGCAGGCGCCGGTCGCGCCGGAGGGGCTGACGGTCGCCGACCTGGTCGCCAGGGGCCGCCATCCGCACCAGAGCTGGCTGCGGCAGTGGTCGTCGGACGACGCCGACGTCGTGGAACGCGCGCTCACCATGACGGGGGTGGCCGACCTGGCCGACCGTCCGGTCGACGAGCTGTCCGGCGGGCAGCGCCAGCGCGTCTGGATCTCGATGACGCTGGCCCAGGGCACCGATCTGCTCCTGCTGGACGAGCCGACCACCTACCTGGACCTGGCGCACGCCATCGACGTGCTCGACCTGGTGGACGACCTGCACGAGTCGGGACGCACCGTCGTCATGGTGCTCCACGATCTCAACCTGGCCACCCGCTACAGCGACAACCTCATCGTGATGCGGGCGGGCTCGATCCTGGCGCAGGGACACCCGCGGGACGTGATCACCGCCGAACTGCTGGCCGAGGCGTTCGGGCTCCGCGCCAAGGTGATCGACGACCCGGTGGGCGACCGCCCGCTCATCGTGCCCATCGGCCGTACCCACGTCCACCTCGACGAGTAGCAACCCGCCCCCGAGACGGCACGACAAGATCCAAGTTAGGTTAGGCTGCCCTTATTTGTACGTGTTAGGGTGTGCCTGCCCTGATCGGGGCGGCAGGCCGGACAGCGTGAGAGCAAGGGATTTCGATTGGCCCTCCGACGAACGACACCGACGAAGTCCTGGCGACGTCTGGCGGCGATTCTGTCCGCCGCGACCCTCGGCGCCGGCCTCCTCGCGGGATGCGGCTCCGACTCGACCGACGCGCCGAGCGGCGGCGGCGACGCCCCGGCCGCCGCGGGCGGCACCTTCCCGGTCACCGTGGAGCACGCGTTCGGGTCCACGAAGATCGACAAGGCCCCGCAGCGGGTCGTCTCCGTCGGCTACACCGATGATCAGGCCATCCTGGCGCTCGGCACCAAGCCCGTCGGCATGGTCGACCAGTACCCGAACCCGCCGGGCAAGACCCCCGACATCAACACCCAGTGGCCCTGGGTCAAGGACAAGTGGGGCGGCACCCGTCCCGAGGTCGTCATGAACAACGGCGACTCCGGCCCGAACTTCGAGAAGATCGCCGCGCTGCGGCCGGACCTGATCATCGCGGTCTACTCAGAGATCGACCAGGCCGGCTACGACAAGCTCTCCAAGATCGCGCCGACGGTGGGCCGCACCAAGGCCGAGAAGGAGCCGTTCAGCGCACCGTGGCAGGACAACGCCGTCCACATCGCCAAGGCGCTCGGCAAGGAGGCCGAGGGCACCAAGCTGGTGCAGGGCGTCCAGGCCAAGCTCGACGCCGCCCGCAAGGCGCACCCGGAGTTCGCCAACCAGACCGCCGTCGCGCTGTCCTGGTACAAGGACTCGGTCGCGCCGTTCACCACCACCGACGTGCGCGGGCGGCTCGTCTCGGGCCTCGGCTTCAAGGGCGCCACGGAGATCGATAAGATCGCGGGCGGCAAGTTCTTCACCACGCTGTCCCCCGAGCGCATCGACCTGGTCGACGTCGACCGCATCTTCGTCATCAACGACCAGGCCGACACGGCGGCGCTGAAGAACTTCAAGCTGTTCGCCAACCTCGCCGCGGTCAAGAACGGAAAGGTGTCGTACCTGCTCGACAGCGAGGGCCCGGCGATCGGCGCGGCCATGTCCCAGGGCACCCTGCTGTCCCTGCCGTACGCGATCGACGAGATGGTCAAGTCGGTCAGCTAGGTGTGAGCACCACCGAAAAGCGCACCGACGCCCTCACTGCCCCGGCTGCCCTGCGCACGGCGACCGGACGCGAGGCCGCCCGATGGGTCGCGGCGCACTTCCGCGAAGCACCGTGGCCGCCGGCCGCCACCGTGCTCACCACGGTGGCGGGGGCGGCGCTCCAGGTGCTGCCGGTCCTCCTGCTCGGCCGGGTGGTCGACGGCGTGGTCGAGGGCGAATCGCCCTCGATCCTGGTCACGATCGGCACCCTGCTGGTGGCCGCCGCGCTGCTCGGCGCGGCGGCCACCGCGGCGTCGACCTACCTGATCGGACGGCTGGGCGCGGATCTCCTCGCACGGCTGCGGGAGGGCGCCGTCCGGGCGATGCTGGGAATGCCGAGCGCGCGGATCGAGCGGGTCGGCCAGGGCGACGTGCTCTCCCGGGTCGGCGACGACGTGGCCGTCCTGTCCAAGGGCATCCGGACGGCCATCCCCACGATCTTCTCGGCGGGCGTGCTGGTCGTCATCGCCACCGCGGGCATGTTCGGCCTCGACTGGCGGCTCGGCCTGGCGGGCGCCGGCGCGCTGCCCGCGTACGCGCTGGCCCTGCGCTGGTACCTCCCGAGATCCGCCCCGCTCTACCGGAAGCAGCGGGCGGCCCAGGCCGACCGGGCGCAGGCGTTGATCAGCGGCCTGAACGGGATCGGCACGGTCCGGGCCTACCGCCTGGAGGACGCCTTCCGCGAAAAGGTCACCAGCGAGTCGTGGCGGGTGCGCGATCTCGGCATCGAGGTGTTCCGGTTCTTCGGCCGGTTCGTCGGCAGGGAGAACCGCGCCGAGTTCATCGGGCTGACCCTGATCCTCCTGGTGGGGTACGCCCTGCTGGAGACCGGCGCCGCCAGCCTGGGCGAGGTGTCGGCGGCCCCGCTGATGTTCCACCGGCTGTTCAATCCGCTGGGCTCCATCATGTTCACGTTCGACGAGGCACAGAAGTCGGGCGCGAGCCTGACCCGGCTGGTCGGAGTGCTGGGCGAGACCGCGGAGGACCGCCTGGTAGGCGACCCGGCCGCCAAAACAGCAGCCGCCACGCCGCCAAGCGCCGCATCAACGAACCCCCCGTCATACCCGGTGACGGTCGAAGGCCTGACGTTCAGCTATCCCGATTCCGAAGAGCCGGTCCTTCGCGATATCGATCTCACGATTCCGGCCGGCGGCTCGCTCGCGCTCGTGGGGGCGACGGGCGCGGGCAAGACGACCCTGGCCGCGCTGATCGCGGGCATCGGATCCCCGCAGGCCGGATCCATCCGCATCGGATCCACCGACCTCGCCGATCTGGACGAGGCCGGAGCGCGAGCCCTGGTGAGCATCCTGACGCAGGAGACCCACGTGTTCTCCGGTTCCCTCGCCGACGACCTGCGGCTGGCCGCGACTGAGGCCACCGACGCCGAACTGACGGACGCCTTGCGCACGGTCGGCGCCGGCGAATGGGTCGACGCACTGCCCAACGCCCTCAACACCCTGGTCGGCGAGGGCGGCGAGCGACTGGACGTCACCAAGGTCACCCAGATCGCCCTGGCCCGCCTGCTGCTGGCCCGTTCACCGGTAGTCGTCCTGGACGAGTCGACCGCGGAGGCGGGCAGCCAGGGCGCCGCCGAACTGGAACGCGCCGTCCTGGCCGCCTGCGAGGGCCGCACCACGTTGTTCGTGGCCCACCGGCTGACCCAGGCGGTGGCGGCCGACCGCATCGCCGTCCTGGACGCGGGACGCGTCGTGGAGCAGGGAACGCACGAGGAACTGGTGGCGCTGGACGGCCGGTACGCGCGGCTGTGGCAGGCCTGGCGGGAAGGCAGCTAGGTGCACGGTTCAGAGATCCTCAGGACCGCCCTGCGCCGCAACCTCGGCGCCATGACCTGGGGCACCGCCCTCATGGGCCTGTACCAGGCGGGCGAGACCGCCTTCCCCATCGCGCTCGGCCTGATCGTCGAGCACACCATGCGGGACCGGACCCCGGCCTCCCTCGCCCTCTCGATCGCCGCCCTCGCCGTGATCATCACGACCGTCTCGTTCTCGTGGCGGTTCGGGATGCGCGTCCTGCAGAAGGCCAACACGACCGAGGCGCACCACTGGCGCGTGCGGGTCGCGGGCTGCGGGCTCCAGCCGGTGGCCAGGGACGTCGATCTCAAGTCCGGCGAGGTCCTGACCATCGCCACCGAGGACGCCGACCAGACCGCCGACATCATCGAGGTCGTCCCGCTGCTGATCAGCTCGCTCGTCGCGGTGTTGATCGCGGCGACGGCACTCGGCATGGCCGACGTCCGGCTCGGCCTCCTCGTCATCATCGGAACCGCCGCCATCCTGTCAATCCTGAGCGTGATGTCCAGACGGATCGGCGCAAGCACCCAAGAACAGCAGGCCCGGGTGGCCCGAGCGGGCGCGAAGGTCGCCGACCTGATCACCGGCCTGCGCCCGCTGCGCGGCTTCGGCGGCAACCACGCGGCCTTCCGCTCCTACCGGACGGTCAGCACCGAGGCGACGCACCAGGCGATCACCGTCGCCAAGGTGAACGGGGCGTACGCGGGCACCGCGCTGGCCCTCAACGCGATCCTCGCCGCCGCCGTGACTCTCACCGCGGGCCACCTCGCCTTCCAGGGGCAGATCACCATCGGCGAGCTCGTCATGGCCGTGGGCCTGGCGCAATTCATCATGGAACCGCTGAAGCTCTTCTCCGAGATGCCGAAGTACGTGATGATCGCGCGCGCGTCCGCCGAGCGGATGGCGCTCGTACTGACCGCGCCCCCCGCAATGATCCCGGGGCAGGAACGTCCGTCCCCAAGCGGCGACCTCGAAGTCGACTGCGTCCGGTACGGCTCCCTGCGCAAGCTGAAGTTCCAGGTGTCCGCAGGCGAGTTCATGGCGATCGCCGCGTACCAACCCCGTGCGGCAGCCGACCTGGCAGCAATCCTGTCCGCCACCATCCCTCCCGACGCCTACGACGGCGCAATCCGGATCAGCGGGCAGCGAACAGCAGACCTGTCAATCGAATCGATCCGCGAACACATGCTGGTGAACCCGTACGACGGCGAGATCTTCGCGGGCACCCTCCGCTCGAACATCGACCCCTCCGGCACCAGCCGGATGATCGCCGAGGCCGTCGAGGCGTCCCTGCTGACCGACGTCGTCGCCCTCCACCGCGAAGGACTCGACCACACCGTCCGCGACCGCGGCGCGAACCTGTCCGGCGGCCAGCGTCAACGCCTGTCTCTGGCCCGCGCCCTGGCCGCCGACACCGGCATCCTCGTCCTGCACGACCCGACCACCGCCGTGGACGCGGTCACCGAACAACTCATCGCGCGCAACATCGCCGACCTACGCCGCGGCCGCACCACCATCGTCCTCACGACCAGCCCGCCCCTCCTGAACGCCGCCGACCGCGTCCTGGTCCTGGACGACGGCGTCATCACCGCGGACGACACCCACCGGAACCTCCTCACCACCGACCAGACCTACCGCCAAGCCGTAGCCCGCTGACTCAGGCCTAGCCCAGGAGCGATCCACAGGAAAGAACAGATCGGGCAACGCCCCAGCGCCGCGCTTTGCGGAGGGTCGTAAGGTACAGCGTGATCTCCATCTTGCTCGTCGAGGACGACGAGGTGATCCGCAAGTCCGTCTCGATGGCGCTCGAGCGGTACGGCTACGGCGTGGACGCCGCCGCCGACGGGCTGAGCGGCCTGGAGTCCTTCCTCGCCGGCGACCATGACCTGCTCTTGCTGGACGTGATGCTCCCCGGGCTGGACGGCATCGGACTGTGCCGCAGGGTCAGGGAGGCCGGCCAGGTGCCGATCCTGATGATGTCGGCGCGCGGCGACTCGCTGGACGTGGTGTCGGGGCTGGAGGCCGGCGCCGACGACTATGTGGTCAAACCGGTCGACATCCCGGTGCTGGTGGCCCGGATCAGATCGTTGCTGCGCCGGGTCACCGCTCCCGCGCCCTCGTCGGGCGTGCTGGCGTTCGGCGGGCTCACGGTCGACCCGGCCGCGCTGGAGGTCCGGCTCGACGGGCGGCTGGTCGAGCTGGCGCCGACCGAGCTGCGGCTGCTGCTGGAGTTCGCCGCCCATCCGGGAATCGTGCTGGAGCGGGCCACGCTGCTGCGCAACGTGTGGGAGTACGGCTGGGACGGCGACAGCCGCGTCGTCGATCTCTGCGTCCAGCGGCTGCGTAAGAAGATCGGCCCGGAGCGGATCGAGACGGTGCGCGGGTTCGGCTACAAGCTGCGCAGGTCATGATGCTCGGCTCGCTGCGGTGGAAGGTGGCGGCGCTGATCGCGCTGGCCTGCTGCGCGGTCGTGGCCGTGGTCGGGTTGCTCGTCCATCGCACGACCCTCGACCGCACGATGCGGCTGGGTGAGGGGCGGGCGCTGGAGTCGGTCGCGCAGGTCGCCGAGCAGAGCCGCGCGGGCACTCCCCCCACGAAGCCCGTCCCGTGGACCGAATCGGTCCTGAGTCCGGATCAGCTGCCCGCGCCGCTGCGCGCCCGGCTGGCCGCCGAGTCGCCCGCCACCTGGTACGACGACCGGCGGTCCGAAGAACTGTGGATGTGGGGCGCACAGCCGGTGGACGGGGGCCTCGTCGCCGCCGTGAAGATCGACATGAGCTCGGACCTGCGCGGGCTGCGGGCCCTCGACCGGGCCATGCTCCGGGCCGCGCTGATCGCGCTCGCCGTGGTGCTGCCGGTCTCGGTGGGCGTGGCCGAACTGGCCAACCGGCGGCTGCGACGCGTCGCCGCCACCGCCCGCAGGATCACCGACGGCGACCTGGACGCCCGCGTCGCCGCGCGTCCGGGTGGACGTTCCGGCAGGCGGCCCGGCGGGCGTGACGAGATCGCCGAGATCTCCGCCGCCGTGGACTCCATGGCCGCGAGCCTCCAGCACCGGCTGCTGGCCGAGCAGCGGTTCACCGCCGATGTCGCCCATGACCTGCGGACACCGCTGATGGGCCTGGTCACCGCGGTCGACCTGCTGGCGGAGGGCGAGGCCACCGAGCTGGTGCGCGACCGGGTGCGGGTCCTGCGCTCGCTGGTCGAGGACCTGCTGGAGGTCTCCAGGCTGGACGCGGGCGCCGAGGTCGCCGAACGGGTACGGGTGCCGCTGGCCGAAGTGGCCGAGGAGTCGGCAGCCCGGGTGGGGGTCAAAGCGCGGGTGGTGGCCTCGGGCGATCCGGTCGCCGAGACCGACCCGCGCCGCCTGGACCGGATCCTCGCCAACCTCGTCCTCAACGCCGACCGCCACGGCGCGTCCCCGGTGGAGATCACGGTCCGGGATCAGGTGATCGAGGTCCGCGACCGGGGCCCGGGCTTTCCCCCGGAACTCCTCGCCGACGGCCCCAGGCGCTTCCGCACGGGTGCCGCCGAACGTGGCAACGGCCACGGCCTCGGCCTGACGATCGCGCTGGGGCAGGCCCAGGTCATCGGCGCCGAGCTGACCCTGACCAACGCCCCCGATGGCGGAGCCGTCGCCACCCTCCGCCTCTGATACACGGTTGATACAAGGTCAAGCCTTGGCGGAGACACGGCCACGGCCGGACGGACACGCGGCTGGCCCACCGTGTCCAGCATGCGACGTTCCTTCATGCTTCTCCTGCTGGCGAGCGCCCTGTTCTGCTGCGGAACCGCATTGTCCGGCTGCGGAACCAAACCGTCCGTCACCGGGGCAGCCGTACCCGGCGTGCCCCTGCCGTGGCCGTCCGAGGGCCAGTCGGCCGTCGAGGTGGAAGGCGTGGGCAGCCTGGGTGTCAGCGGCGCCCCGGATCCGGTGCCCATCGCCAGCGTGACGAAGGTCATGACCGCCTACGTGATCCTGCGCCGCCACCCGCTTCGGCCCGGCGACGACGGCCCCCTGATCGATGTGGACGCTACAGCCGCCAACGAGTCGTACGCAGGCCAGGAGAGCACCGCCCCGCTCAGAGAGAGTCAGCAAATACGGCTGCGCCATCTTCTGGAGCTGATGCTGGTCCCTTCGGGAAACAACGTGGCACGCCTCCTGGCCCGCTGGGACTCGGCCTCGCAGGAACGCTTCGTCGAACGGATGAACGCCACGGCCCGCCGCCTCGGCATGGCCGCCACCACGTACACGGGTGCCAGCGGCAACGAGAACAGCACCGTCAGCACCGCGGCCGACCAGCTCAAGCTGGCCAGGGAGGCGATGCGCGACCCGGTCTTCCGCGCGGTGGTGGCGCAGACCGACACGGCCATCCCCGGCGACACGAGAACGCTGCCCAACACGAACACGCTGCTGAACAAGCACGGCCTCATCGGCATCAAGACCGGCTCAGGCACCGCCGCAGGCGGCAACCTGATGTGGGCCTCCCGCGTGCGAGGCCGCCTCGTGCTCGGCGTGATCCTCCACCAAGCGGCGAACACCAACCCGACCGCGGCCAAGGCAGCGGTGCTGGAGGCGGGCGAGAAGATGAGTGCGGCGGTCGAGCGATGGCTCCTCAAGCAGCCCGCGGTTCTCTTGAACGGCCCGCCGGCGAAGGACGCCCCGGCAAATTGACCAAGCGCTCGCTTGACTCGCTCGGCACCGCGGCGGCACCGTGGGGCCGACCACGATCTACGGGAGTGCCGATGGCGTTGCTGGACGGGCTGCGCGTACTGGATCTGACGATGTGGCGGCCCGGGCCGTACGCCACGCAGCTGCTCGCCCAGCTGGGCGCGGACGTGATCAAGGTGGAGCCGCCGGGCGGCGAGCCGATGCGGATGTTCCGGAGCCACTTCGACCTGCTCAACCGGCACAAGCGCAGCGTCGCGTTCGATCTGAAGGACGACGGCGACCGGGCGCGCTGCCTGGAGCTGGCCGCCGGGGCCGAGGTCTTCGTCGAAGGGTTCCGGCCGGGCGTCGCCGACCGGCTCGGCGTCGGGCACGAGGTGGTGCGGGCGCTCAATCCGCGGCTGGTCTACTGCTCCCTGTCGGGGTACGGGGCGGACGGGCCGCTGGCGAAGGTCCCCGGCCACGACGTCAACTACCGGGCGTACGCGGCGGCCCTCCCGCCGGACGCGGTCTCGCCCGACGCCGACGAGCTGCCGGTGGCCGACATGGCGGCCGCGACGATGGCCGCGTTCGCGATCACAGCGGCCTGCCTCAAGGCCCGCGCGACCGGCCTCGGCGACCGGATCGACCTCGGCATGGCCGACGTGCTGGCCAACTGGGTCGGCACGGTTCCCACGGCCACCAGGCGCGAGGGCACCGGACCCGTCCCCGGCTACGGGGTCTACCCGACCAAGGACGACCAGAAGATAACGCTCGGGGTGGTGTCCGAGGAAAATCTGTGGGCGGCCACCTGCGGCGTTCTCGGGTTGGACGAGTATGCGACGGTGCCCTTCCTCGAACGGCTCGGGCGGGTCGAGGAACTGGACGAGGCCGTCGCGGGCGCGGTCGCAGGGCTCACCCGGGACGAGGCCGTCGAGCGGCTCGGCGCGGCCGGAGCGCCCGTGGCCCCGCTGCTGACGCGCGCCGAGATGATGGCGCACGAGCACTTCGCGAGCCGGGGCGTGATCGACGGGAGCCCGGTGCGGACGTCCGTCCACCCGCCGCTGCCGCCGGGGCCGGTCGCCGAGCTCGATCGGCACCGGGACCAGGGCTGGCATTAACGATCTTGCTGGCGAAAATTCGTCCGATCTCGTCCGATCCATAAGGCATCCTTGGTGCGTGAGCGCGCGCGTGATGAGCCCTGTCCTGGTGGGTCGTTCGGCCGAGCTCGGAGATCTGGACGAGGCGCTGGCCGCCGCACCGGGTGCCGTGCTGGTCGGCGGCGAGGCCGGGCTCGGCAAGACCCGGCTCGTCCGGGAGTTCGCCCGGGCGGTGGAGACGCCGGCCGGGGACGGGACGTCCCGGGCCCGGCTGCTGGTCGGCGGCTGCCTGGAGCTGGGCTCCGACGGCCTGCCGTTCGCGCCGTTCACCACCGTGCTGCGCGGCCTGGTCCGCGACATCGGCATCGACGGGGTGGCCGGGCTGCTGCCGCGCGGCGACACCCGCGGCCTGGCGCGCCTGCTGCCCGAGTTCGGCGAGCCCGAGAGCGACGCGCCCACCGGCGAGGAGCGCGCCCGGCTGTTCGAGCTGGTGCTCACCCTGCTCGAACGGCTGGCCGAGCAGCAGCCGCTGGTGCTGGTGATCGAGGACGCGCACTGGGCCGACCGGTCCACCCGTGACCTGCTGGCCTTCCTGATCCGCAACATCATCTCCGCCCCGCTGCTGATCGTGGTCACCTACCGCGTCGACGAGCTGCACCGCGCCCACCCGCTGCGGCCGCTGCTGGCCGAGCTCGACCGCAGCGACAAGGTCCGGCGGGTCGAGCTGGCCCGGCTGTCGCGCGCCGAGGTCGCCGAACTGGCCGCCCGCATCCTCGGCGCCGAGCCGCAGGCGCAGCTGGCCGCCCGGATCCACGCGCGCAGCGAGGGCAATCCGCTGTTCATCGAGGCCCTGCTCGACAGCGACGGGACGCTGGCCAGCGAGATCCCCGAGTCGCTGCGCGACCTCCTGCTGGTCGGGGTGCAGCGGCTGCCGGAGGAGACCCAGGACGTCCTGCGGGACGCCAGCGGCGGCGGCACCCGCATCGAGCACGCGCTGCTCGCCGCGGTCTCGGGCCTCGACGACGGCGCGCTGACCCGGCTGCTGCGGCCCGCCGTGGCCGCCAACGTGCTGGTCGTCGACGGCGACGGCTACGCGTTCCGGCACGCCCTGATCCGCGAGGCGCTCCACGACGATCTCCTGCCGGGCGAGCACACCAGGCTCCACACCCGCTATGCCCAGGCCCTCGAGAACACCCCGGGCCTCGTTCCCGCCGGCCGGCTGTGGGTGGAGCTCAGCCACCACTGGAACGCGGCGCACGACGCCACCTGGGCCCTCGTCAGCTCCAGCCGCGCGGCCGGCGACGCCCACAAGGCCCTCGCCTACGCCGAGTCGCTGGCGATGTTGTCGCGCGTCCTGGAGTTGTGGGAACGGGTGCCGGACGCCGCCGAACGGATCGGCGCCGGCCACACCGACGTCCTGGAGCAGGCCGCCGCCACCGCCGAGCTCGCGGGCGAGTACGAGATCGGCATCAAGCTGGCCTCCGCGGCGCTGCGCGAGGTCGAGGAGGCCGGCGGGCCGAGCACCCGCCGGGCCGCCCTGCTGGAGCTGCGCGGCCAGATGCGCCACCAGCTCGCCCGGCCCGGATTCGTGGAAGACCTGCGCGAGGCGGTGCGCTGCCTGCCGCCCGAGCCGAGCGTGATCCGCGCCCGCACGCTGGCCACGCTCGCGCAGTACGTGCGGCTGACGACCGACACCCACGAGGCCCGGCTCGCCGCCGCCGAGTCGATGGAGATCGCCCGCGCGCTCGGCGACGTCACCGCCGAGGCCGACGCGCTGATCACGCTGTTCTGCGCCGACATCGACTACGACGGCGACGAGGAGATGCTCGCCGCGGCCGAGGAGGTCGCGCTGCGCACCGGGAGCCACCGCGTGGTGCTGCGCCTCGCCGTGATCAAGTCGCACTTCCTGGAGGGCTGCGGGCGGCACGAGGAGGCCGTCGAGGTGGCCCGGCGCGGCATGGAACAGGCCGAGGACTTCGGCGTCGCCCGGACGAAGGGCACGTTCCTCGCCATCAACCTCGCCGAGCCGCTGGTCTCGCTCGGCCGCTGGGACGAGGCGCTCACCGTCCTCGACCAGGCGCTGGAGCAGGATCCCGCGATCACGATCCGCACCTCCCTGCTGGTGCTCCTCGGCGAGGTGGCGGCGGCGCGCGGCGACCTGGCGACCGGTGAGTCCTGGCTCACCGCCTCGGACGAGATCGTGGATCTCAAGCGGGAGTGGCTGAAGACCCAGGACTACTTCGCCACGCTCCGGCTGAAGGCCCGGCTCCGGGTCACGGCGGGCCGGTACGAGGAGGCGCTGGAGGCCGTGCGCCCGGTGATCCCCACCACCGGCCTCCCGGACGACAGCCGCTACGCCTGGCCGGTCATGGTGCTCGGCGCCACCGCCTGCGCCGCGCTCGGCGACCAGGCGACGATCGACGGCGCGCCGGCGCTGCCCCAGATCGAGGCGCGCGCCGCCGGGCTCAAGGTGCTGGGCCCCGCGCAGCGGGCGCACCGGCTCACGTTCCTGGCCGAGGCGTCCCGTGCCCGCGGGGTGACCTGCCGCGCCTCCTGGGACGCCGCCGCGGCCGCGTGGGAGAAGCTCGGCCAGCTCTTTCCGCTCGCCACCGCGCTGACCCGCGCGGGCGAGGCCGCGATCCTGGACGGTGACCGCGAGGCCGCCGCCGACCGCCTGCACCGGGCCGCCGAGCTCGCCGAACGGCTCCAGGCCGGGCCGCTCGCCGCGCACCTCGACGACCTCCGCCGCCGCGCCCGCCTCACCCGCGCGACCGGGCCGGGCACCGGCACCGCGCCGGCGGGCCCGCCGCTGGGCCTGACGCCGCGCGAGCTCGAAGTGCTACGGCTGGTCGCCGACGGGCAGAGCAACCGTGAGATCGCCGAGGTGCTCTTCATCTCGGCCAAGACCGCGAGCGTCCATGTCTCCAACATCCTGACCAAGCTCGACGTCGCCAGCCGCGGCGAGGCCGCCGCCACCGCGCACCGCCTGGCCCTCTTCCCCGGCCCCCGCCACTGACCAAAGGCTTGGACGTGGCGGTGTGAATCAGGACGTGTGAACCGGACGGTGTGGATTCGGCGGAGGGAGCCTCCCCTCCCGGGCACCCGCCGCCGAACCGTCGGACCACACGGGAACTTCAGTGGTCGCCGTCCGGGCCGCGGCCCGCGGAAGTACGCGGCACTTCTCCGCGCGGAGAGGCGGTCCATGACCCTTTCGGCAGGTACACAGTCTTCCGGACGCGAGCACGCGGGTGCATCGGGAGACATCCCGATAGCCGTACCTAAATCATTCGCGGGAGGGCCGGAGGCGCTCGGTGACCCAGGCGGCGATCTGGGTGCGGGAGGCCATCTCCAGCTTGGCGAGGATGTGTTCGAGGTGGGAGTCGACCGTGCGCTTGGCGATGACCAGCCGCTGGGAGATCTCCCGGTTGGACAGCCCCTGCGCCACCAGGGCGGCGATCTCGCGTTCGCGGCGGGTGAGCGGTTCCCACGGGTCGACGCCGCGCGTGTCGACGCCGGGACGGTCGTCCAGGGCGTGGTCTATGGCCTCGTCCAGGCTCAGCCGGAGCCCCTCCTCGTAGCAGACCCGCCAGCCGCCCTCGCCGAGCGAGACGCGCACCTCACCGAGCACGACGTCGCGCAGCGAGAGATAGCCGGGGCCGAAGAACATCGGCGCGCCGACGATCCGCCACATCCGGTCGGCGGCGCCGAACAGCCGCGCCGACCGTTCGTACGCCCCGGTGAAGCCCGCGCAGCCCGCGGCCAGGTCGAGCGCCATCGCGCCGCCGAGCCGGTCGTTGAGCTCGCGCATGAGCCGCAGCGTCCGCCGCGCCTCCACGCTCGCCGCCTGCGGGTCGCCGCGGAGACAGTGCGCGAGCCCGCGCACCCACGTCGAGTACGCCAGGCACCACTGCTCGCCGCAGGCCGCGCTGATGACCCGGCACTCCTCGCAGTACTCCAGCGCCCGGTCGATCTCGCCGGTGAGGCAGTGCAGCGCCGCGAGCAACGGCAGCCGCAGCATCGTCCAGATGTCGCCGCCCGGCGCCGGCGCCGCCAGGAGCGGCCGTGCCGTCTCCAGGTCGCCGCGGAAGAACGCGACGAGCCCGGCCAGCTCGACGGTGTAGGCGCGCTCCAGGGTGTCGGTCGCCAGCGGCACCGCCTCGGCCTGGAAACGTTCGGCCGCCTCAAGGTCGCCTTGGAGCACCGCGAGCAACCCGGCCAGGCAGAGCGCCTTGGCCCTGCCGGGCGTCGCCTCGTCCCCGCCGTCGGCGTCGAGGGCCTTGCCCAGCCATAGCCGGCCCTCGCCGAGCAGACCGGCGGAGAACCAGAACTGGCCCAGCGCCGTCGCCATCCGCATCGCCTGCGCGGCCTCGCCCGGCGTGGTGACCGAGTAGTCGAGGGCGGTACGCAGGTTGGCGTGCTCGCGCATGAGACGGTCGAGACGTTCGGCCTGATCGGCGCCGAACGCCTCGGCCTCGGCTCCGGTGGCGAGGCCGAGGAACCAGTCGCGGTGACGGCGCCGCAGCCGCTCGGTCTCGTTCAGCTCCGCCAGCAGGTCGGCTCCGTACTCGCGCAGGGTGTCGAGCATCCGGTAGTGCCGCCCGCCCTCCCCGCGCAGCACGATCGACTTCTCGACGAGCCGCGCGAGCGTCTCGTAGACGGAGTCGGCGGGAAGGCCGGTGTCGGCGTTCTCCGCGTCGGCGCACACGCACTCGGCCGCGGCGAGATCGAACCCGCCGGGGAACACCGTGAGCCGGGCCCACAGCAACGCCTCCTGCGGCGTGCAGAGCTCATGGCTCCACTGCACCGCCGCCCGCAGCGTCTGGTGGCGGGACCGGCCGGCCCGCTGCGCGCGGTGCGTGCCGAGCAGCCGGAACCGGTCGTCCAGCCGGTCGACGAGCTGCTCGATCGACAGCGCGCGCAGCCGTACCGCCGCGAGCTCGATCGCGAGCGGGATGCCGTCGAGCCGCCGGCACAGCCGGGCCACGGCGGGCAGCTCGGCCTCGCCCAACGTGAACCCCGGCACGACCGCGGCGGCCCGGTCGGCGAAGAGCGCCACCGCGTCCGACGTCGCGACCGCCTTGGCCGCGGCCTCGGCCTCGCTGCCCTCGGCGTCGGGCAGGCTCAACGGCGGGAGCACCATCGTGTGCTCGCCCATCACGTCCAGCGCCTCGCGGCTCGTGGCGAGGAGGTGCAGGCGCGGGGCGGCGCGCAGCAGCACCTCCGCGAGCATCGCGCAGGCGTCCACGAGGTGCTCGCAGGTGTCGAGCACCAGGAGCAGCTCGCGGTCGGCCAGATAGTCGGCCAGGATGTCGAGCCGGTCACGCGCCGACTGGTCGGGGACGTGCAGCGCCTCGGCCACGGTGTGCGCGAGCAGCTCGGCGTCGCGCAACGCCGACAGGTCGACGAACCACGCCCCGTCCGCGTAGCCGGACCGGGCCTCCGCCGCGAGCCGGAGCCCCAGCCGGGTCTTGCCGACCCCGCTCACCCCGGTCAGCGTCACCAGCCGGGACGCCTCCATGAGCCGCCTGCCTTCGGCGAGCTCACGCTTCCGTCCGACGAACCTGGTCACATCCGCGGGCAGCCTGCCCGCCCGCCGTTCCAGCGCAACGCTCGTCACGGGCCGCCTCGGGTCGCATCGCCGGTGGGGGGAACCGGCCTTTCGGAGGGTTTCCCCGCATCGTACCCGGATGAACACGACCCGAGAGGGTGTGATTACTTACCGCAAACGGCCACTCTCGCGAGCGCGCGCGTCGACACGCCCGCGTCAAAGCGCACATGTGCCGGAGGTCACGCGTAGGGACACACACGCACGTGGGACGGTCAGCGGGGGACGCGCGCCACGCAGAAGACGGTCTGGCCGAACGGCGGCCGCACCAGGCGCTCGATGGCGCGGGTGGTCGGGATGACCGTCCGGTCGTAGATCTTGACCAGGCGGGGGTCCGGGTAACCGGCGCCGCCGCGGCGGACCGCGGCCCACCAGGCGATGCCGCCCAGGAAGTTGATCGGCTTGAGCACCTCGGGCACCAGCCCGGCCTCGCGGACCGAGGCCTCCAGGGTGGCCGGGGTGTAACGCGTCACATGGCCGACCTTGCGGTCGAAGTCGCCGTAGAGCTGCATGTAGCCGGGCACCCAGATGACGATGCGGCCGCCGGGCAGGGTCACCGAGGCGAGGTCGCGCAGCGCCTGGACGTCGTCCTTGATGTGCTCGAGGACGTTCATCATGACGACGGTGTCGACCTTCTGCCGGATGTCGATCTCGGCCGGCAGCTCCAGGTCGAGCACCTCGACGTCGTCGTTGTCGTCGTACCGGTTGCGCAGCTCGCCCACGCAGTAGGGGTCGTTGTCGCTCACGGCCAGGTAGTCGAGACGGCCGGCGAACTGCTCGGAGAAGTGCCCGAGACCGGAGCCGATCTCCAGCAGGGAACGGCCGACGTGCGGGGCCACCATGTCGTACTCGTACTTGCGGTAGTTGCGGGCCTCGTCACCGCCCAGGTGGTTCTCGAGGGCGCCGTCGCCCGCGGCCGGCTGGACGAGTTCGCCGTCGCCGGCGGTGGGAACGGCAGGCTGCGTCTTGCTGCCGAGGAGCTTGAGGAGGGTACCGGCAATGGACTTCTTCTGACCTGGTGAGTGCATACTTCCCGCTCGCTGGAGTGCGTTGTGGCTCGCCTGGCAATCGGCTGGCGTTCGCCGGACCGGCGTGCCGACCTGGACTTCAAGGCGGGCCGATCTCTAGCGCAAGGTCGGGTCAGTCTAGTCCACGGTGAGTGCTCAGGAGCCGACTGCGCGCATTTGAGCCGCGAACGCCCCGGTGAGCTCACTCACGCGGACGTGCGAACCCGCTTGGCGGACACCCGCACGATCCCGTCCCGGAGTGCGGCGGCCGGGAGGCCGAACCCTTGGACAGCCGTGGCCACGAGCACATCGAGGTCGGGCCGCACTCCGGGACGGGGGCTCGTCAGTCATCACCACTGCGTCCGAGCAACATATCGACACTCGGCACAGAACGCAGGCAGAGAGTTTTCAGATGGTGACACCCTGCGATGCTTCCCGTTCAGAAGACACGGGCAGTGTCAGCCGATCGGGCGGTGGACGTTCTCCTTGCTGGACGGGCCCGGGGTGGCGTCGGCGATCCAGGGGCCGGGAATGGACGGGTCGAGAACGCCCTCTTCCAGCCAGGTGAATTCACCGGAGAGAACCTGCTTGGCGAGCTTGGAGTCGATGGCGTCGGTATTGCGCCAGAGCCCCTCGAAGAGCTCCTCGATGCGCACCCGCGACTGCCGGCAGAAGGCATCGGCCAGCCTCATCGCGGACACCCCGGGCGAACGCGCCGTCTCGCCGTCGTCCGGCCGCTCGCCCTGCGGCTCGGTTGCCGTCTCCTTGCCGTCTTCCAGGGCTCGGACGCAGACGGCGCTCATCGCGTACAGCTCGGCGCCGATGTCGACCATGCGGCCGAGGAAGCCCTGCTTGTACTCCAGCTTGCCCTGCCAGCGTCCGGCGGCGTAGAAGGTCGAGCGGGCCAGCTTGCGGGAGGCGCGTTCGACATAGCGCAGGTGCTGCGCCAGCGGCCCGAACTCGCCGTACGAGCCGGGACGCTGCCCGTCGCCCGTGACGAGCGTCGGCAGCCACCGGGCATAGAAGCCGCCGGCACGGGCCGCGGCGCGCGCCTTCTGCCCGCGCGACGCGTCCGGGTCGATGATGTCGCCGGCCACCGACAGATGCGCGTCGACGGCCTCGCGGGCGATCAGCAGATGCATGATCTCGGTCGAGCCCTCGAAGATGCGGTTGATCCGCAGGTCGCGCAGCACCTGCTCGGCGGGCACGCCGCGTTCGCCCCGCGCCGCCAGCGACGCCGCGGTCTCGTAGCCGCGGCCACCGCGGACCTGGACGAGCTCGTCGGCGATCTTGCAGGCCATCTCGGAGGACCACAGCTTGGCCAGCGCCGCCTCGATGCGGATGTCGTTGCGCTCGTCGTCGGCCAGCTGGCCGGACAGGTCGAGCATGGCCTCCAGGGCGTACGCGGTGGCGGTGATGAACGCGAGCTTCTTCGAGATCGCCTCGTGCTCGCCGACCGGGCGGCCCCACTGCACCCGCTCCGCCGACCACTCGCGTGCGATCTTGGTCGACCACTTGCCGGCCGCCGCGCACAGCGCGGGCAGCGACAGGCGGCCGGTGTTGAGCGTGGTGAGGGCGATCTTCAGCCCGGCGCCCTCCGTGCCGATCAGGTTGGCGGCCGGCACCCGCACGTCGTGGAACCGGGTGACCCCGTTCTCGATGCCGCGCAGGCCCATGAACGCGTTGCGGCGCTCGACGGTGACGCCCGGCGAGGCCGCCTCGACGACGAACGCGGAGATGCCGCCGCGGTGCCCCTCGGACTTCGGCACGCGCGCCATCACGACCACCAGGTCCGCGACGACGCCGTTGGTGGTCCACAGCTTGACGCCGTTCAGCACGTACTCGCCGCCGTCCTCAGAGGGCACCGCGGTGGTGCGGAGCCGCGCCGGGTCGGAGCCGACGTCCGGCTCGGTCAGCAGGAACGCGCTGATCTCGTTGACGCAACGCGGCAGCCAGGTGCTCTTCTGCTCGTCGGTGCCGAAGAGTTTGATCGGCTGCGGGACGCCGATGGACTGGTGGGCCGAGACGAGGGCGCCGAGCGCCGGGCTGGCCGAGCCGATGATCATCAGCGCCCGGCCGTAGTGGTACTGGCCGAGTCCGAGGCCGCCGTGGCTTTCCGGGATCTTCATGCCGAGCGCGCCGAGCTCGCGCAGCCCCTTGACGACCTCGTCGGGAATGCGCGCGTCGCGCTCGATCGCGGCCGAGTCCACCTTGGTCGCGCAGAACTCCTGGAGCCGGGCCAGGAATTCCTCGCCCTTGCGCGCGGCGGCCGCGCCGGGACGCGGGTGCGGGTGGATGAGATCGAGACGGAAGTCGCCCATGAACAGCTGCTTTCCGAAGCTCGGAAGCCGCCATTCGGTCTCGCGTGCCTCTTCGGCGACCTTGCGGGCGGTGCGCTCGTCGACGCGGCTCGGCTGGGTCATACCGGCTCCTCGGAGTTGCTTCCGCGTGTTTCCTGTGAAGTTACTCCCGAGTTGTACCCCTGAGTAGAGCCTGCGGCACGGCGGTCGAGGGGGAAGAGTGAACGGTGACCGGAGGTGAGAACGGCACATTGTGGTTCCTGCGTTTCAGGTGACCAATGTTGCCTGCGAGAACAAAGTCCGTGCCACTCGGAAAGGCGCAAGAAAGGACCGTTCCACCCGCTCTGAATTCGCCGGTCGAGTTTTGTAAACCCCACGCGAAGGCACTCCGGAAGTGATCCAATGGAGCCAGTATCACGAAAGGCCTTGACCTGACGAGGCCAGAGGGGTTCGCTGTGCGTGATGGATGAGACACGGAGACCTACTCTCATCGCCTCAGTGCAACGTGCCTTGCACCTGATGGAGGCGGTGGCGTCGCATCCCAATGGGGCGCCCGCCAAGCAACTGGCCCGCGAGTCGGGGTTGCCCCTGGCCACCACCTACCACCTCCTGCGCACCCTCGCCCATGAGGGCTATGCGATGCGGCTGTCGGACGGCGTCTGGGTGCTCGGCGACCGGGTGCAGTCCCTGCACGGCCAGAGCAAGACCCAGCAGCTGCTCGCCCGCATCCGCCCGACCCTGATGGCGCTGCGTGACGAGCTCGGCGTCGCCGCCTACTTCGGCATGCACGAGGACGACGAGATCCGCATCGTCGACATCGCCGACGGCCCCCGCACGCCCCGCGTCGACCTCTGGGTGGGCTTCGACGACGCGGCGCACGCCACCGCCATCGGCAAGTGCATGCTCCGTCAGCTCGACGAGGAGCGCCGCCGCGACTACCTGGCCCGGCACCCGCTCGTCGACCTCACCCCGCACACGATCACCGACCGGCAGCAGCTCCTGCGCGCGCTCGCCAAGCCGTCCGGCATCTCCTTCGACCACGAGGAGTACGCGATCGGCACCGGCTGCGCCGCCGTCCCGGTCACCGACGCGACCGGCAGCGTCGTCGGCGCGCTGGCCATCTCCTGCCGGCCCGGCAAGCTGCCCAAGATCGAGGCCTCCGCGCACCGCATGCAGGCCACCGCCGCGCGCATCCAGCGCACGCTCAGCCTCACCATCGCCTGATCGCCCGCCAGAACACGCTGCCTTACCAACCCGCCCGACCACGCGGCCTACGGTCGGCTCGGCCGGGTCACATGGGCGGCACGGTGGCGCGACGGCCGCGCAGGCGTGCTTCGAGTTCGCGGATGCGGCGGGCGTCGTCCTCCCGGCGGCGCTCCAGCTCGCGGACGCGCTGCTCCAGGTCCAGGACGCGGCGGATCGCGGTGAGGGTCATGCCCTCTCCCACCAGCTCCACGACGTACTGCACGCGGGAGATCTCGAACCGGGAGTAGCGTCGCTGGCCGCCCTGCGTCCGGCGAGGGCAGACCACCTGGTACTCGTCGAGGCGTCGCAGGAAC
The DNA here is from genome assembly GCF_043198015.1 of Spirillospora sp. NPDC048911. Lineage (NCBI taxonomy): Bacteria > Bacillati > Actinomycetota > Actinomycetes > Streptosporangiales > Thermomonosporaceae > Spirillospora > Spirillospora sp. NPDC048911. The sequence continues at coordinate 243,216 of NZ_JBICUD010000014.1, forward strand.
GCCTGCCGGAGCTGCAACATCGCGGCGACCTGGCCCACGGAGTACAGCGGCGCGTGCTCGTCGTCGACGGGCAGCGCGGCTCTTCGCTCAAGCACGGGGCTCGCAAGCACGGGCATGGTCGATCACTCAACCACGCGAGCGCCCGCGGATCGCGGAGGCGCCGATGGTCGGACGGAGGTGTCGCCGCGCTCGGATGATGGTGCCGCCGCGCTCGGATGGTGGTGCCACCGCGCCTTCCGGACGAGGTCAGCGCCCCTGGAAGTCCGGCTCGCGCCCCTCCAGGAAGGCCGTGATGCCCTCCTTGGCGTCCTCGGTCCCGGCCAGCACGACCAGCTCGCCGAGCAGGTGCGCGACCTGGTCCTCCAGCGGGCGGCCCTCGATGGCGAAGAAGGCCTCGCGCCCCATGCGGAGGCCGACGGGGCTCTTGGCCGCGATCGTCCCGGCCAGCTCGGCCACCCGGGCGTCCAGCTCGGCGCGCGGCACGACCTCGGTCACCAGGCCGATCTCGCGCCCCTGCTCGGCCGTGATCCGGGCGCCGGTGTAGTAGAGCTTGAACGCCTGCTTGGGCGCCACGTTCCGGTTGATGATGGCCATGATCATCATCGGCCAGAGGCCCACGTTGACCTCGGGGGTGCCGAGCTTGACGTCGTCGGCGGCGATCACCAGGTCGCACGCCGCCGCCAGCCCCAGGCCGCCCGCGACCGCGTGCCCGGCCAGCCGCGCGATGATCGGCTTGCCCAGCGCCGGGAACGCCGTGAACAGCCGGTACGGGGCGCTCGCCCGGACGGCGTCGCCGTCCGCCACCGAGCGGCCCGCGTCCTGCTTGGCGCCCAGCCCGCCGAGGTCGGCGCCCGCGCAGAACGCCCGGTCGCCCGAGCCGGTCAGCACGATGACCCGGACCCCGTCGTCGGCCCTGGCCCGGCCGAACGCGTCGAGCAGCTCCTCGATCATCTGGTCGCTGAGCGCGTTCCGCGCGTCCGGCCGGTTCAGCGTGATCGTGGCGACCCGGTCGGCCACCTCGTACAGGATCGCCTCGTACATGCTTCCCTCCATGGCCGCTCACCACGACCGGCTCTCCGACCACGCAAGAAGCTCGGCCACGGCGAGCGCGCGGCGCTGTCCGATGGAACGGGCCGGAGGCGCGGTTCCATCGGACAGGCCGCCAGAGTCTTACAGCCGCTCGATGATCGTGGCGTTGGCCTGGCCGCCACCCTCGCACATCGTCTGGAGGCCGTAGCGGCCGCCCGTGCGCTCCAGCTCGTGCAGCAGCTTGGTCATCAGGATGCCGCCGGTCGCGCCCAGCGGGTGGCCGAGGGCGATCGCGCCGCCGTTGGGGTTGGTCTTCTCCAGCGAGGCACCGGTGTCGGCGGCCCACGCCATCGGCACGGGGGCGAACGCCTCGTTCACCTCGAAGACGTCGATGTCGTCGATCTTCAGGCCGCTGCGCTGCAGCGCCTTCTCGGTCGCCGGGATCGGGCCAGTCAGCATGTAGACCGGGTCCGAGCCGCACACCGTGAGGGTGTGGATCCGCGCGCGCGGCGTCAGGTTGTGCTGCTTCACGGCCTCTTCGGAGGCGATGAGCAGCGCGGAGGCGCCGACGGAGATCTGCGAGGCGACGGCGGCCGTGAGGGCCCAGCCCTCGCGGAGCGGCTTGAGGCCCGCCATCTTCTCCAGCGAGGTGTCGGGACGGGCGCCCTCGTCCTTGGCGAGACCGGCGATCGGCGCGATCTCCCGGTCGAAATAGCCGGCCTCGATCGCCTTGGCCGCGCGCTGGTGGCTCTCCAGGGCGTACTTCTCCAGGTCCTCGCGAGAGAGGCCCCACTTCTCGGCCATCAGCTGGGCGCCGCGGAACTGCGAGATCTCCTGCTGGCCGTAGCGCTCGTTCCAGCCGTCGCCGTAGGGGAAGGGCATGCCCTTCTCCATCGCCATCGCGACCGACGAGCCCATCGGCACGACCGCCATCTGCTCGATGCCGGAGGCGACCACGAGGTCCTGGGTGCCGGACAGCACGCCCTGCGCGGCGAAGTGGATCGCCTGCTGCGAGGAGCCGCACTGCCGGTCGATGGTCACGCCGGGCACGTTCTCGGGGAGGCCCGCGGACAGCCAGGCGGTACGCGCGATGTCGAGCGACTGCGGCCCTACCTGCATGACACAGCCGGTGATCACGTCTTCGACGGCGGACGGGTCGACCCCGGTCCGGTTCACGAGCTCCTTGAGCACGTGGGCCCCGAGGTCGGCGGGGTGAACGTCCTTCAGGGCACCCTTCTTGGTGCCGACGGGGGTACGGACCGCGCCGACGATGTACGCCTCGGCCACTGCGCCTCCAAAAGGTGGGGTTGGGGTTCCGTCCCGAAACCGAGTGAGATTCGGTCAGTCAGTATGAGATTACATCCCCGCGGACGCAACGCCATGTGACCTGGGTCTCGGTAGGTCCCCGCTCCCACGCGGGACGCTAGGCGTCGGAGGCGGCCCCGGCATGGATCGCCTTGCCGTCGGCGTCGTCCCCGAGGCTCTCGCGGGAGAGCCTGATGAGGAGCCCGGCGAGCTCCGGATGTTCTTCGGGCGACCAGCCGTCCAGATGTTCGGCGAGTCCCTGGCGGCGCGCCTCGAAGAGCCGGTCGGCGGCCACCCTGCCGCTTTCGGTGATGACGAGGTCGCCGCTCTGGCGCAGGACGAAACCCGCGTTGATCAGGCGATCCACGTACGGGCGGCCATGCTCGACGGGCACGCCGGCGCGTTCGGCGAGTTCTTCACCGGGGACCGAACCGTCCTTGGCGATGCGGCAGAGCGCCCACATGCTGCCGGCGGTCAGGTTGACCCCGGCGAGGGCGCCGAGGCGTTCGTACAGCTCCAGGGCCTTGGCGTCCTGGCGCATGAGCACGCTGAGCGCCCGTTCGATCTCGTGCCGGGAAGACCGCACGGTGGGCGCGCCCCCGAGACCTTCGCCGTAGTCCTTGGCTCCGGCGGTCGCGCGGAGCGGTGTCTCGCGCAGGAACCAGGTCAGCACGACCGCGACCAGCGCGATCGGGACGGCCCAGAGGAACACGGTCTGGATGGAGTCGGCGTACACGTGCAGCACGTCGGCCTTCACCTGCGGCGGCAGCCGGTCGAGGAGCTTCGGGTTGCCCTCGGCGGCGGACGGGTCGAAGCCCGCCGGAAGCTGGCCCTTGCGGACCACGCTCTCCATGTTGGACGAGAGCTGGTTGGCGAACACCGAGCCGAAGACGGCGACACCGAACGAACCACCGATCTGGCGGAAGAACGTGACACCCGAAGTGGCCGAGCCGAGGTCCTTGTACGGCACGGCGTTCTGGACGGCGATCACCAGGACCTGCATCACCAGCCCGAGCCCGAAGCCGAGCAGGGCGAACCGCAGGCTCATCGAGAGCGTCGAGGTGGTCTCGTCCATGTTCGAGCACAACCACATGGCCAGCGCGACGATCGGCGCGCCGGCCATCGGATAGATCTTGTAGCGGCCGGTGGCGCTGATGAGCTGGCCGGACCCGATCGAGGCGACCAGCAGGCCGAGCATCATCGGCAGCAGGTGCACGCCCGACATCGTCGGCGAGACGCCGTGCACGACCTGCAGGAAGATCGGGATGAACGTCATGGCGCCGAACATCGCGAAGCCGATCACGAAACTGATCGCCGAGCTCTGCGAGAAGATGCCCTCCCGGAAGAGCCGCGGCGGCATGATCGGCTCGGTGGCGCGCAGCTCGACGAAGACCCACACCACGATGAGGACGACCGAGCCGGCGCCGAGCCCGATGATCTGCGGCGACGTCCACGCGTACTCCGTGCCGCCCCAGGTGGTCATCAGCACCAGCCCGACCGCCCAGCCCACGATCAGCAGCGTGCCCAAATAGTCGATCTTGTGCTGTTCGCGGACGGACGTGGCGTGCAGCACGGCGGCGATGACGATCAGCGTGAGGATGCCGATCGGGATGTTGATGTAGAAGACCCAGCGCCATGACAGGTTGTCGACGAACCAGCCGCCCAGCAGCGGCCCGCACACGCTGGAGACGCCGAAGACCGCGCCGAACAGGCCCTGGTAACGGCCGCGTTCCCGGACCGGCACCACATCGCCCACGATCGCGACGACCAGGACCATGAGCCCGCCGCCGCCCAGGCCCTGGACGGCGCGGAACGCGATCAACTGCGTCATGTCCTGGGCGACCCCGCACAACGCCGAGCCGATGAGGAAGATGACGATCGAGGTCTGGAACAGCCGTTTGCGCCCGTACTGGTCGCCCAGCTTGCCCCACAACGGCGTGGAGGCCGTCGACGAGAGCAGGTACGCCGTCACCACCCACGAGAGATGGTTGAGGCCGCCGAGATCGCTCACGATCGTCGGCAGGGCCGTGGAGACGATCGTCTGATCGAGCGCCGCGAGCAACATGGCGAGCATGAGCGCGCCGAGGATCACATAGAGGTCCCTGCCCTGCGGCATGGACCTGCTCTCCTTCTGGGCCGTTGTCTCAGCGGTCATCCCGCGCCCCCCATGACATGGACGTACGCAGGAGACCTACCCAACGGACTCGGAAGATCACAGGGTGATCGCCACCCGATCCGCTCGGGCCGCGAGCGCCCGCGTGACCGACCCGGCCGTCCGCGTGGCGACGCCATCGGCGCCCGGCCGCCTTACCCGTATCGTTTCGGGGACAGGCACCTCCCCCCGGAACGAAGGTGGCCATGGAAGGGATCATCGCGCTCGTCGTGACGGCGCTGTTGTGCGGATTCGCGGTGCGCTGGGCCGCCCAGCGGATGAGAATGCCCGTGCCAACCTGGATCGCGGTGTTCGTCGTGTTCGTACTGGTGACGCTGGCCCTGTTCGGCGAGCGGATCGAGTAGGGAGATTTCACCCATGAGATTCGGTGGCATTTTCTCCTCCGAGGGGCGAACTTTCTCCCCTACCGGAGAGTCATAACTGACGAATTCGGCTTCCAGACCCCGCTCGTAGTCGTGCCGGTGGCGCGCGCGTACGGCCAGACCGAGCGGCATCCCGCAGGGCGAAGCCGACCTGAGCCGAGGGAGAACCGACGTGCCGCACCCCGCGACCGAGGTCCATGAGTCCGGCGGCACGGTGACCCCGCACGTACGACGCCTGCTGGACTTCGCCGAGCCGACCAACGACGACGTCTGCCTCGACGTCGCCCGGGGCCGCGGGCCGATGCCCGCCGCCCTGTCGCCCCAAGTACGTCATGTCACCGCCGTCGACGCGGCGCCCCCGCCGGCCGCCTGGGCCGGGCGTACCGACGGCCACGGCCGGGTGCCCACCGTCGAGTTCGGCACCGGCCCCGTCCGCATCGCCGACGCGGCCGGCGATCTGGCCGACGCCGCCCACCGCGAGCTACGACGGGCCCAGCAGACGGCCAGGGGCGGGCATGACCTGACCGACCCCGACGGCTTTCCGATCGAGTCGCCCGACGCCCTGACGGTACGGGCCGAGGCGACCGCGCTGCCCTACCAGGACGACACGTTCAGCCTGGTCACCACCCGCTTCTCCCTCTACAACCTCGGCGATCCCGCTCAGGTGCTGCGGGAGCTGCTCCGCGTGACCCGCCCCGGCGGACGCCTGATCATCGCGGACGTGGTGCGCACCAACCTTGCCGGGGCCGACCGCGACTGGATCGAACGGGTCCGCAACCCCGACCACCCCGGCACCTTCTCGATCGCCGGGCTCACCGACCTGATCACGAGCGCGGGCGCGAACGTCCGGCGGCTGGACGTCTTCACGGTCGAACGGCCGGTGGAGCCCTGGCTCGCCGGGGCCCACTCCCTGGCGGCCGCCGCGGAGATCCGCGAGGCCCTCGAAGAAGAGGTCGACGGCGGCCCCCGCACCGGCGCCAAGCCCCGCATCATCGGCGGCGAGCTCTGGTTCACGCAGAACTGGGCGCACGTGGCCGCCGAGCCGATCTGAGCTCACGGCACGAGCACGGCCGCTCCGGTGAAACGGTCAGCCGCCAGATCGGCCAACGCCCGATCGGCGTCGTCCAGCCCGTACGGCCGCGTCGTCACCGCCACCCCGAGCCGGGCGGCCAGCGCGAGGAACTCCTCCCCGTCCGCCCGCGTGTTGGCGGTCACGGACCGCACCTGCCGCTCCTGGAAGAGATGCCGCTGGTAGTCGAGCGACGGCACGTCGGTCAGATGGATCCCGGCGATCGCCAGCGTGCCGCCCCGATCGAGCCGTTCGAGCGCCACGGGCACAAGACCGCCCGCAGGCGCAAAAATAATGGCCGAATCCAGCAAGACGGGCGAGCTGTCGAACGAGTCACCGGCCCAGTCCGCGCCCAGCGACAACGCCAGCTCCCGGGCCGCCGCCGACCGCGTGAACACATGTACCGCGGCGCCCTCCGCCCGGGCGATCTGCGCGGCCAGATGCGCCGAACCACCGAACCCCCAGATCCCGAGCCGCCCGCCCGGCGGCACCTCCGCCCGCCGCAACGCCCGATAACCAATGATCCCCGCACACAACAAAGGCGCCACACGAACATCATCGAGCTCAGACGGCAGCGCATAGGCGTACGCGTCCACGGCGATCGCATACTCCGCGTACCCGCCGTGCGCGTCCCACCCCGTATAAACCGAGTAGGGACACAGGTTCTCAGCACCCCGCCGACAGAACCGACAAGCCCCGCAAGTGCCTCGCAACCAGGCCACCCCGACCCGCGCACCCACGCCCGTCCGGCACCCGGCCCCAACGGCAACGACCTCGCCGACAACCTCATGGCCAGGCGTAACCCCGGGCAGATGAACAGCCAAATCACCCTCAGCGACATGCAGATCCGTCCGGCAAACCCCACAGGCCAGCACACGAACCAGCAGCTCACCTTGCCCAGGCTCAGGAACGTCCCGCTCGATCCGCCGCAACGGCCCATCACCAATAGGTCCGGGCTTGTCGACCATCCAGGCACGCACCCCACCAAGCTACGCCGTCAACCCCGCGACAACCTCGTCGCGCTCGCACAGAGATCCGGGCCGCCGGGCGAGCCCGGCGGAGCCGGAGCTCCAATCAACGCAGCGGGAGCTCGAACCAGACGGCTTTGCCGTCGGCGGTGGGGCGGGCGCCCCAGCGGGTGGCCAGCTGGTCGACCAGGTAGAGGCCGCGGCCGCCCTCGTCGGTCTCGCCGGCGCTGCGGATGCGGGGCAGCCGCAGGTCGGAGTCGAAGACCTCCACCCAGATCGCGTCCTCGCCGCGGCGGAGCCGCAGCCGGAAGTCCTTGGTGGGGGGCTCGCGGCGGCCGAGGTCGGCGCCGAGGTTCCAGTCGTCCTCGTCGAAGACGGCGTCGAGGTCGCCCGCCGCGTTGAACTGGACCTGCGGCATGCCGGAGGGCACCAGCTCGCGGCGCGGGGTCGGGGTCGTCGTGGCGTGCAGCACGACATTCGTGACGACCTCGGAGACCAGCAGGCAGGCCAGCTCGGCCTGCTCGTCGAGCATGCCCCAGGCGGCGAACGCGTCGGCGGCCATCCGGCGCGCCTCCGACACCATGATCGGCTCGGCCGGGAACAGGCGTTCCTCGACCGCGAGCTCATCGCCGGCGGTGCGGATGACCACGATGGCCACGTCGTCGTCGATGTCGCCCTGCACCGCCTCGTAGGCGGCGCCCGCGATCGTCTCCACGTCACGGCGGGCGACCGCTGCGATGGCCGCGCGAACCATCTCGCGGGCCTCCTCGCGGCTGTGGTACTCGCCGTTCTCCTTGGGCCGCCGGTCGATCAGGCCGTCGGTGTAGAGCACCAGCGTCGTGCCGGGCTTGAGCTCGGCGGACTCCTCGTTGAAGATGATCTCGCCGCCCATGCCCGGGGCGCGGACGCCGAGCATCGCGCCCTCGCTGTCGAACTTCAGCTCCGAGACCTCGCCGTCGGAGATCAGCAGCGGCGGATCGTGCCCGGCGTTGGCGAACTCCAGGACCCGCGACCACGCGTCGTAGACGAAGTAGGTGCAGGAGACCAACGGTGGCCGGATCTCGTCGTTGTAGGGGGCCCACCCCGAGCGCTGCCGCTCCGGGCGGGTCATCGTGCGCACCCACTCGTCCAGCTTGCGCAGTATCTCGGCGGGCGACTTGTCGTCCTGGGCGAACGCGCGCATCGCGGCGCGCAGCTGGCCCATGACCGCGGCGGCCCGCGCCCCGCGCCCCTCGACGTCGCCGATGACCAGCCCGACCCGGCCCGCCGACAGCGGGATCACGTCGTACCAGTCGCCGCCGACCTGGGTCTGGACGCCGTGCCCGTGCGACTCGATGGGCCGCGCCGGCTCGTAGCGCCAGGCCACCTGCAGGCCGTCGAGCCTGGGCGGCCGCTCGCTGGGGAGCAGGTTCTTCTGGAAGGCGAGCGCCGTCTCGCGCTCCTCCTCGAAGAGCATCGCGTTGTCGACGGCGATCGCGACCCGTCCGGCGATCGCGCCCATCAGGTCGCGGTCGAAGCCGTCGTAGTGCGGGTCGGGACGCTTGGTCAGGTTGGACAGCGCCACGCTCATGACGCCCAGCAGCTCGCCCCGGACGATCAGCGGCGCCGAGATCACCGAGGTGATGCCCATCTCGTCGCCGAGCCGCTTGCTGGACTCGCTCGGCGCGGAGTAGCGGTGCTGGACCATGTCCTCGACGAGCACCGCGTCGCGGCGGCTCATCGCCTTGGCGCTGAAGTGCCCGGCCGGGTAGGAGATCGACTCGCCGATGTCGGCCCAGGTGCCGGGCGGGGGCTCCCAGCCGCCCGCGTGCCGCGCCGCGCGCCGGACGAGCCGTCCGTACGCCTGGTTCTGCCGTTCGCCGGTGTCGAACAGGTCGATGAAGCAGTGGTCGGCGAACTGCGGGACCAGGATGTCGGCCACCCGGCGCAGCGTGGTCTGCAGCTCCAGCGATCCGGCCAGCCGCTCGCCGATGCGCTCGAGCAGGCCGTAGCGGTCCTGCTCGCGCTGGTTGCTGCGGAGCGCCTCGCGAGCGAAGATCACGATGCCGTCGACGGCCCCGGACGGATGCCGCAGCGGCACCGCGTGCGCCCGTGTGTAGACCGAGGTGCCGTCGGCGCGCAGGTTGCAGAAGGTGCCCTCCCACACGCCGCCCTTGAGCACATGCCTGGCCAGCTCGGTGGCCTGCTCGTGATCTTCTTCGGCGATGCCCAGCGACAACACCGAGTGCCCGATCACCTCGTCGCCGCCGAAGCCGAAGAGCTGCCGGGCGAACGAGTTGCCGTAGATGACGTTGCTGAAGCGGTCACAGACGATGACCGCCATCTCCATCTGGGCGAGGACGGTCTCAGGCGGCAGGTGCGCCGCGAACGGCGATTCCCCCCAGTCGTTCATGACCCCGCCCGTCCGAATCCATATACGTCCCCAGTATTGAACGACGAACTCGCCTCATGGATACGCCAGAACGCCGGGCCGGAACGGAGATCTTCGGAAAAGACCGGGGACTCGATCACCAACGGAGCCTCGTCAGCGCCGGCTGACGAAGACGTGCTCTGCGATGTCGCGCGGCAGCTCGCTCGCAGGGCCGTCGGCTTCGTCGTCACATGTCACCCGCACTCCGTCGTCCGTCTTCCGCAGAGTTACCTCGCGTCCCGGTTGTATCCCGATTTGCTTGAGTTTAAGCATCAGATCACTGTCGCTTTGCACCTGCTCGCTGATGCGGCGAACGATCGCCTGGGCACCGGCGGCGGTCGCCACGTCGGACATCATCGAGACCGGTGCGGCCTCGGCGTCGTCGCCGTGCCCGCCCAGCTCGTCCAGGCCGGGGATCGGGTTGCCGTGCGGGCAGGACGTCGGGTTGTCGAGCAGTGCCACCAGGCGCCGCTCGACCTCCTCCGACATCACGTGCTCCCAGCGGCACGCCTCGATGTGGACGTCTTCCCAGGGCAGGCCGATGACGTTGACGAGCAGGCATTCGGCGAGACGGTGCTTGCGCATGACGGACACCGCCAGATGGCGGCCCGACTCGGTCAGTTCGAGGTGCCTGTCCCCCTCGACCCGCAGCAGCCCGTCGCGCTCCATGCGTGCCACCGTCTGGCTCACCGTCGGGCCGCTCTGCGAGAGGCGCTCGGCGATGCGCGCGCGGAGAGGGACGATCCCCTCCTCTTCGAGCTCGAACACCGTCCGGAGGTACATCTCCGTGGTGTCGATCAGGCCGTGTGAGGTCACGAGCTCCCTCCAGTCTTGTGCGCTCGAGTCTACTTGCTCAGACAGCCCGGAGGCGGTGCCTGCACATATCCCTCTCGCGGTGGGTATGGAGCAACACACCATGGCCGCTAAATCTTCCCGTGACGCCGAACCCTTCCTGCCGGAAGATCCGCAGGTCCGGACCGATCTTGAGGCCCTGCGCCGGGCCGCGGCGGGTTGCGAAGGTTGTCCGCTATACGAGAACGCGACGCAGACGGTTTTCGGCGAAGGATCGCCCGGCGCGCACGTCGTCCTCGTCGGCGAGCAGCCGGGAGACCAAGAAGATCGCCAGGGCGCGCCCTTCGTCGGCCCGGCGGGCCGCCTCCTGGACCGCGCCCTGGAAGAGGCCGGCATCGAACGCGGTGACGTCTACGTGACGAACGCGGTGAAGCACTTCAAGTTCAAGTACCAGGGCAAGCGCCGCATCCACGAGAACCCCAACACCGGGGAGATGCGCGCCTGCCGCCCCTGGCTCATCGCCGAACTCCAGAGCCTCGACCCCGACATAGTCGTCACGCTGGGAGCCACCGCAGGCAAGGCGCTCCTAGGCTCCACGTTCCGCGTGACAAAGCAACGCGGCGAACTCCTCCCCATGCCCGACCTGGAGCTGCTCGGCACCCCCGCCGCCAAGGCCGACGCCGAGGAGAAGAACCACTCCGGCGCCCGGCTCCTAGCGACCATCCACCCGTCGGCCGTGCTCCGCTCCGACAACCGCGACGAGATGTACGCCGGCCTGGTAGAAGACCTGAAAAAGGTAGCCAACGCCCTCGGCTAGACGCCGCCTTACTTGGCGGGGGTTGGTGCGGGGGCTGGGACGGGGGTCGCGGTGCGGGTGTCGTAGCGGAGAAGGGCTGGGACGGCGAGCGCGGCGACCACGACTAGGACGGCGCAGGCGAGGCCACCGCCCACCCAGGAAACCGTGGCCCCTGCCATGGCGGCGGTGGCTCCCGCACGGAGGTCGCCCAGGCGAGGGCCTCCTGCCACGACGACGGTGAAGACGCCCTGGAGGCGTCCACGCATCTCGTCCGGCGCGTACGTCTGAAGCATGGTCTGGCGGAAGACAGCGGACACAAGGTCGGCCGCGCCTCCCACAGCGAGCAGCAGGACCGCCAGCCACAAGCTGTGGGCCAGCCCGGCGGCGGCGACCGCCAGGCCCCACACCACGATCGACGCGACGAGGGCGATGCCCTGGCGCCGGACCCGGCCGATCCATCCCGAGGAGAGGCCGCCGAGCACCGCGCCGATCGCGATCGCGGCGAAGAGCCAGCCGACGGCCTCGTCACCGCCGTAGCGGGTGTCGGCCAGCTCGGGGAAGAGCGCGCGCGGCATGGCCACGCCCATCGCGATGATGTCGACGACGAACGACATCAGCAGGACCGGCTGCGTCGCCAGGTAGCGGAAGCCCTCGAACACCGAACGGAGGCCCGGCGTGCCCCTGAGGTCGCCGAGAGGCGGGACGGGCGGGAGCCGCAACGCCGCGTACAGCCCGACGGTGAAAAGGACCGCGTCGAACCCGTAGGCGGCCGAGTAACTGAAGGTGGCCAGGATCACGCCTGCGAAGAGCGGCCCGGCGAGCATGCCCACCTGGCTGGCGGTGAAGTTGAGCGTGTTGGCCGCCGGGACGAGCTCCTTCTCCAGCAGCCGCGGGATGATCGCGCTGCGGGTGGGCGAGGAGACCGCGAAGCCGGTGGCCTGGACGGCGACGATCGCCATGATCAGCCAGAGGTTGTGCACCCCGAGCAGCGCCTGCGCGAGCAGCAGGAGGGTCGATACCCACGTCACGCACGAGGACATGAAGAGCAGCCGCCGCCGGTCCATGTGGTCGGCCACGGCGCCGCCCCAGAGCCCGAAGATGATCAGCGGGACGAGGTTGACCACGCCGAGGGCCCCGACCCAGAACGACGACTTCGTCATGTCGTACACCTGCACCGGGACGGCCACGGCGGTGACCTGGAACCCCACGAACGACACGCCCTGGCCCATCCACAACCGCCGGTACGCGGGATGGGCGAGCGGACGCGTGTCGATCGCGATCCGCCTCATCCAGCCTGAACGGGGCTCACTGCTCTCTTCCGAGGGCCCGGTTGCGTTCTGCACGTCGCTCGCTCATCGTCGGTGACCATTCCTTAGCAAGGTTAAGCACTTCGCCCGACAGTCACCAAACCTGTGATCAGTGCTGACCCACCGTGAACGGCCGTCCGAGCGTCACGGCGCGAGGCGTTCCAGCACCCAGCCGGTGCGCTCCCGCCGATACCGGAGCCGGTCGTGCAGCCGGTCGGGACGGCCCTGCCAGAACTCGACCGACTCGGGGATCACGGCATACCCACCCCAGAAGTCAGGCAACGGCACACCCCCCTCGCCGCCCGAACTGGCCGCACCAGCAGGCTCGGCCCCACCAGCGAGCGCGGCCCCAGCAGCGGGCTCGACCCCACCGGCGGGCTTGGCCGCGCCGGCGGGTGCGGCACCACCCGTGGGCTCGGTGCCACCCGTGGGCTCGGTGCCACCGGCGGGCTCGGTGCCACCGGCGGGCTTGGCGTCGGCTGCGGGGTTGGCTTCGGCCGGATCCGGCCAGCGGGCGGCGAGTTCGGCGTAGCGGGCCTCCAGCTCCTCGCGGCCCGCGATCACCGCGGACTGGTGGCTGGCCCACGCGCCCAGTTGTGAACCGTGCGGACGGGTGCCGAAGTAAGCCGCGTTCTCCGCGTGCGTGAGCGGCTCGACCCGGCCCACGACACGCACCTGCCGGTGCATCCCGTGCCACGGGAAGACGAGCGCCGCACGAGGGTTGGCCGCCAGGTCCCGGGCCTTGTCCGAGGTCAGGTTGGTGAAGAAGCGGAAGCCGCCCGGCCCGTACCCCTTCAGCAGCACCGTCCGGGCGCTCGGCACGCCATCGGCGGAGGCGGTCGCCAGCACCATCGCGTTCGGCTCCGTCAGGCCCGCCGCCACGACATCGGCGAACCATGCGCCGAAGAGCGCGAACGGATCGGCCGGGACCTGCGCCTCCAGCAGTTCCCCTCCCTCGTAAGATCTGCGGAGCCGTGCGGGGTCGGGCGTTGGGCGATCCACAGCGTCTGAGCCTCCCACCAGGACATTGTGCAACTCACAGGGGCCTGGGTACTCACCAGTAGGGCGGACAGGGTTCAATGGCACGGCACCGCCTTATCACTATGGACGCGAAAGGCAGGACGAAATGTCCGACTTCAAACCTGGTCTCGAGGGGGTCGTAGCCTTCGAGACCGAGATCGCCGAACCGGACAAGGAGGGCGGCGCCCTCCGCTACCGGGGCGTCGACATCGAAGAACTCGTCGGTCGCGTCTCCTTCGGTGACGCCTGGGGCCTGCTGGTCGACGACAGCTTCGACCCGGGCCTCGCCCCCGCCGAGCCGCACGTCCTGCCGGTCAACTCCGGCGACGTCCGGGTCGACGTCCAGAGCGCCCTGCCGATCCTGGCCCCGGCCTACGGGATGCGCCCGCTGCTCGACATCACCGACGAGGAGGCGCGCGCCAACCTCGCCCAGGTGTCGGTGACGGCGCTGTCGTTCGCGGCCCAGTCGGCCCGCGGCGTGGCGGTGCCCATGGTGCCGCAGACCCGTATCAACGAGGGCAAGACCATCACCGAGCGGTTCATGATCCGCTGGCGCGGTGAGCCTGATCCCAAGCATGTCCAGGCCATCGACGCGTACTGGGTCTCCGCCGCCGAGCACGGTCTCAACGCCTCCACGTTCACCGCCCGCGTCATCGCCTCCACCGGCGCCGACGTCGCGGCCAGCATCTCCGGCGCCATCGGCGCCATGTCGGGACCGCTCCACGGCGGCGCCCCGGCCCGCGTCCTGCCGATGATCGAGAAGGTCGAGCAGGTGGGCGACGCCCGCAAGGTGGTCACCGACATCCTCGACAGCGGCGACCGGCTGATGGGCTTCGGCCACCGCGTCTACCGCGCCGAGGACCCGCGCGCCCGCGTGCTCCGCCGTACCGCCAGGGAGCTCGGCGCCGAGCGTTACGAGGCCGCCAAGTCCCTGGAGGACGCCGCCCTCGAAGTCCTGCGCGAGCGCCGTCCCGACCGGGCGATCGAGACCAACGTCGAGTTCTGGGCCGCGGTCATCCTCGACTTCGCGCAGGTCCCGACCGCGATGATGCCCGCCATGTTCACCTGCGGCCGTACCGCCGGGTGGGCCGCGCACATCCTGGAGCAGAAGCGCACCGGCCGCCTCGTCCGGCCGAGCGCCAAGTACGTCGGCCCCGGCAGCCGTTCCATCGAGGACGTCACCGGTGCGGCGGAGGCCCTCAAGCGCTACGACGCCTGACGGATTCTCTCCGGCAGGACGTCCGCCCCCGCACGACGCGCTCGAGGCCCCCGGCAGCCCGCCGGGGGCCTTTTGCATGCCCTGCGATGATTGATCCGTGATCGATGACTCTGACGAGCCGCTTGAGGGCGATATCGGCCCCAGCGCCTGCCCGTCGTCACCGCCGTCGGCGTCGGAGAAGGCACCCGCTGCGGCCGACGCGCCCGCTGCGGGCGACGCGGGCGACGTGGCCGCGGAGCTCCGCCGCTACGAGGAGGAACGGGAGGCGCGGCGGCGCCGAACCAACGCGGCCTCCGGCCGTATCGCCGCCGCGCTCGCCGGGCTGCTGCTGGCCTTCCTCGCCTACGACTCGATCGACACCGCCCTCCAGGCCCGCGACAAGGGCGACCCCTGGCTCTACCCGCCCGCGACCATCGCCGCACTGTGCGTGATCACCCTAGGGGGACTTCTGACCTGGGCCTTTTACCGCCGCCGCCGCTAAGTCAGGAAGCCAGTCACAAACGCACATTTCATGATCAAAAACCGTCGCCGGGATGTGGATCTTGCACATGTCTTCAAGATCGTTAAGCCGGATAGCGTCCAGTCGCCAAGGAGCACCGGGCCCCCCGGAGCTCCACCGGACGGAGGAGACACCATGATCCGTTCCCTCAGCAAGCTCGGCGACCGCCTGCTGGACAGGCTCGCCCCCAGCACCAAGGCGTCCGCGGACCCCGGCTGCTGGCGCGAATACCGTGGAGGCGGCGTGTACGAGTGCTGCCCCATGGGCGGTATCACCTACTGTAAGCGACTCTGGTAATCACCGTTTTGTCCGGCTGACCCAGCTCTTCGGCGAACGGCATCCGTCATCAAGCCCGGGCGGATGCCGTTCCGCTTTACCGGCTGGTCCGCTGAACGCGAGTGGGAGAGCCAAGCCCATGAAAGAGCAGGACGGGGACGACGGCAGCACGCTCTGGGAGCGCGCGCGGTCCGCGGCCGTACTGAGCTGGCGGGCGCAGCCCGGGGCGACGATCTGCTCGGTCACCGCGGCTGTGCTGATGGGTCTCGCGCCGGTGGTCACGGCCTGGCTCACCAAGGTGGTGCTGGACGGGATCGGCAAGGGCACGGCCGCCGGGGAGCTGGCCCCCGCCGCGGTCGCGCTGGCCGCCGCGGGCCTCGTCCTCATCGTTCTGCCGCACGTGTCGGACTACACGCAGGGCCGGCTGAACCGATCGCTGCGCGTGCTCATCTCCGGACGCCTGTACGAGCGGGTGAACGCCGACCCGGGCCTCAGCCGCTTCGAGAACCCCGCCTTCCACGATGATCTCCGGCTCGCACAGGAGGCGGGCCAGAACGCGCCGGACCGCATCGTCCGCGGCTCCCTCGCGATCGGCCAGGGCACGATCACGCTGGCCGGCTTCGTCGGCACTCTGGTCGTGATCAGCCCCGTCATGATCGTTGTCATCCTGCTCGCCGCCCTCCCCTCGGCCCGCGCCCAGCTCACGCTGAGCAGGCGGCGTGCCCGCATGATGTGGGGCGTCAGCACCAACACGCGGCGGCAGATCTTCTTCAGCGCCCTGCTCAGCAGTCCCGAGGCCGCCAAAGAGGTGCGGCTGTTCGGCCTGGGCGGCCACCTGCGCGAGCGCATGCTCACCGAGCTGCGCACCATCAACGCCGCCGAGGAGGACATCGAGCGCCGGACCCTGCGCAGCCAGGGCCTGCTCTCGCTGCTCGGCGCGGTGATCGCGGGCGGCGGACTGCTGTGGGCCATCCTCGCGGCGGCCGACGGAGCACTGAGCATCGGCGACGTCTCGGTCTTCATCGCGGCCGTCGCCGGGGTGCAGGCGGCGCTGAACACGATCGTCGGGCAGTGGGCCGACGCGCACAACGCGCTGCTGATGTTCGGCCGCTACCTGAAGGTCATGCGCACCGAGCCGCTGCTGCCCGTGCCCGCCGAGCCGGTGCCGCTGCCCGCGCTGCGCGAGGGCATCGAGCTGCGCGACGTGTGGTTCCGCTACGACGAGGGTCACCCGTGGGTGCTGCGCGGGGTCGACCTGTTCATCCCCCACGGCCGTTCGGTCGCGCTCGTCGGGCTCAACGGCGCGGGCAAGAGCACCCTGGTCAAGCTGCTGTGCCGGCTGTACGACCCGGTGCGCGGCTCGATCCGCTGGGACGGCGTGGATCTGCGCGACGCGGACCCGGACGAGCTGCGCCGCCGGATCGGCGCGGTCTTCCAGGACTACATGTCCTACGACCTCACCGCCGCCGAGAACATCATGCTCGGCGACCTGGCGACCGGCGGCGAACGGGCGGTACTGGAGGACGCCGCCCGCCGCGCCGGCATCCACGACGTTCTCGCCGCGCTCCCTCGCGGCTACGACACGCTGCTCAGCCGGATCTTCTTCGGCGACAACGACGCCGACGCGGGCGTGATGTTGTCGGGCGGGCAGTGGCAGCGGCTCGCACTGGCCCGTGCGCTCATGCGCGACCGGTCGGACCTGCTCATCCTGGACGAGCCGAGCTCGGGTCTCGACGCCGAGGCCGAGCACGAGATCCATCTCGGGCTGCGCACCCACCGGTCCGGCCGCACCAGCGTGCTGATCTCGCACCGGCTCGGCGCCGTGCGGGAGGCCGACCTGATCGTCGTGCTCTCCGACGGGCAGATCACCGAGCGGGGCTCGCACGCGGAGCTCATGGCGCGGGACGGCGAGTACGCCCGGCTGTTCTCGCTGCAGGCCAGTGGTTACGAGCCGTCCACCGGTACCCAGCCGGCCCCCTCGGGCGTCCAGCCGGGCTGAGCGGACTCGTGCTCCACCGGCGTCCGGCCGGACGCGAGCCTGCGCACGACCACGCCCAGCACCCGATCGGCCGGGACGTACCCCCACTTGCGCGAGTCGGCGCTGAACACGCCGTCCCCGATGACGACCAGCCGCCCGTCCGGGACCACCGCGTCCGCGACGGCCGGGACGACGTCACCGGGCACCGGATCGCCGGGCAGCGCGGCGACCCTCTTGATCATCCATGAGTCGGCGTCCAGCCCGGGCAGCGGACCGGCACGCCACCGGCCCTCCCGCGGCCCCTCGAAGACCACCACCTGGCCATGCCGGAGCCTCCGCGCGGGCACCCGGCGGATGAGCACCCGGTCACCCGGCCGGTACGTGGGCAGCATGCTCGGCCCGGTCACATGCACGACCACCAGCCGGCGCCGGGCGAGGACGGCCGCGGTCGCCGCGGCGACGGTGGTGGCGGCGGTGGCGAGCAGCACGGATCTGACGGGGCGCACATCCGCACCCTAGTGCTCATTTCGGGCCGGGCGCAGCGGAACGCGTCTCATGATGCGGACCCGCCGAAGATCGACGCCGCAGGTCAACTACGCTTGCTCGGGTGACCGAGAGCGCGAACCCAGCCATTGTCATTCCCGCAGACCTCAAGCCAGCCGACGGCCGCTTCGGCTGCGGCCCGTCCAAGGTCCGTCCCGAGCAGCTCGCCGCCCTGGCCGAGTCCGGCTCCGCCTACATGGGCACCTCGCACCGGCAGAAGCCGGTCAAGTCCCTCGTCGGCCGGGTCCGCAGCGGCCTGTCGCAGCTGTTCTCGCTGCCCGACGGCTACGAGGTGCTGCTCAGCAACGGCGGCACGACGGCGTTCTGGGACATCGCGGCGTTCGGGCTCGTCCGCGCCAAGTCCCAGCACGTGACGTTCGGCGAGTTCTCCAGCAAGTTCGCCAAGGTCACCAAGGGCGCGCCCTGGCTGGACGACCCGTCGGTGATCTCCAGCGACCCGGGGACGCATCCGCTGCCCGTCACCGAGGACGGCGTCGACGTCTACGCCCTCACCCACAACGAGACCTCGACCGGCGTCGCCATGCCGATCAAGCGGGTCGGCGGCGACGGCTCCCTGGTGCTGGTCGACGCGACCTCCGGCGCCGGCGGCCTGCCCGTGGACGTGAGCGAGACCGACGTCTACTACTTCGCGCCGCAGAAGTGCTTCGCCTCCGACGGCGGGCTCTGGGTGGCCCTCGCCTCCCCCGCCGCGCTCGCCCGGATCGGCGAGATCGCGGCCACCGACCGCTACATCCCCGAGTTCTTCAGCCTGCCGACGGTGGTCGACAACTCCGCCAAGGACCAGACGTACAACACCCCGGCCGTGGCCACGCTCCTGCTGCTCGCCGACCAGATCGAGTGGATGAACGAGCAGGGCGGCCTGGCCTGGACGACGGCCCGCACGGCCGACTCGTCCCAGCGCCTCTACACCTGGGCCGACAAGACCTCGTACACGACGCCGTTCGTGACCGACCCGGCGCAGCGCTCGCAGGTCGTCGGCACGATCGACTTCGCCGACGAGATCGACGCGGCGGCGGTCGCCAAGACCCTGCGGGCCAACGGCATCGTCGACACCGAGCCCTACCGCAAGCTGGGCCGCAACCAGCTGCGCGTCGGCATGTTCCCGGCGATCGACCCGGCCGACGTCGAGGCCCTCACCGCCTGCGTCGACTACGTCGTCGAGCGCCTCTGACCCGTACGAACACATGAGCCGGTCCCGGCGCCGGGCGTGATCTCCACGCCTGGCACCGGGACCGGCTCTTCTGTCTTCAGATGGCGGGGACGAGCCCGGCCGGGGTCACGGTG
This sequence comes from Spirillospora sp. NPDC048911, assembly GCF_043198015.1. Lineage (NCBI taxonomy): Bacteria > Bacillati > Actinomycetota > Actinomycetes > Streptosporangiales > Thermomonosporaceae > Spirillospora > Spirillospora sp. NPDC048911. The sequence goes on from NZ_JBICUD010000014.1 coordinate 262,267, forward strand.
GCGGCGGCGACCGTGTCCGGCACCGGCTGCGGGGCCGGAGTCTCGATCACGCGGTGGCGCAGGGTCGCGCGGTCGCGGGCCATGTCGGCGGCAGTGAAGCCGGTCCACACCCGGTCGTCCAGGTCCCAGTCACGGGCGGTGGGAAGGAAGCCCGCGCGGGTCAGCACGCGCGGCCGGGGACGGCGGCGCGACGAGGCGGCGGTCAGCCCCACCTGGAGGTACGTGCCCTCCCTGAGCATGACGGCCGACATGAAGCGCACGCTCGTGTGCCGCTCGACCTCGCGCAGCCAGCGCGGGTTGGAAGCCCAGTAGAAGTTCTGCTCGGTGTCGACGGCGAGGGTCAGCGGGCTGAGCGCGGCCCTGGCCAGGTGGACGCGGTCGGGACGGGCCCGGTCGACCCAGGCGAGCGCGGCCCGGCCGACGAGCGAGCCGAGCAGCCCGGTCACGTTCGCGGCGCCGCGGCATCCGGCGAGCAGCTGGAAGACCGGCTCGCTGTCGGTGGTGCCCAGCGCGGGGGGCAGCAGCGGATGGCGCTCGCGCAGCGCCCCGGCCTCCACGTCGCCGTTGTGGGTGGCGACGATGCCGGAACCGGTGCCGTCCGGCACGACCAGCGGGCTGGCGTTCAGCAGGTCGAACGGGGAGCCCTGGGTGGCCCAGCGGGTGTGGCCCAGCGCGATCGGCGACCGGTCCAGCTGTTCGAGCAGGTCGGGACGCCAGATGCCGGAGAACCGCCCGCGGCCCTTGACCACCCGCACCCCGCCGTGGCTCAGGTCCGACCGGCGGTCGTCGGCGCGCCCCCGGGCGGGCGTCGCGTGCGGCACGGGACGGCCGGTCACGAGCGCCACGCCGGCCGAGTCGCGCCCGCGTTCCTCCGCCAGGGTGCCCAGCGTGACGAACGCGGCCGACGCCAGCTCCGGGTGGTCGGCGAGGGGCGACCGCAGCAACCCGAACAATCCGCACATGCTGGATGAGATGCAGATCTCGTGCTCCCGGTTCGAGCCCTCCGCCCGGGCGAATAAGCTCGGAACGTGAACCGTGCGCCCCAATGGCTGCTCCCCACCGTGCTGACCGCGCTCGTCCTCGCCGTGGTCGTCGGCGCGCTGCTGAATTGAATGTGGCCGAAACGAGCGCCGGCGCGCATCCCGACGGCGGGGCGCGCGTGATCGGCAGGCCCCGGAACGGGGATGATCAGTTCATGCGCCCGCAGCCCCCGCGCCGCCCCCGTCGCACCACCGGCACCCGCCGTGCCCGATCCACCACGCTGCTCGCCACGTTCACCCTGGCCACCACAATCCCCGGCCCCCTCACCCCCACCGCCTCTGCCAGCGCCGCCTCGGCCGCCGCTCCACACGCCGCCTTGGCCAGCGCCGCCTCGGCCGCCGCGACACCCGGCCCCTTCACGGCCGCCGCCCCTTCCGTCGCGCACGCCGCCGCCAGCGCGGCCTCGGCCGCCGCTCCACACGCCGCCTCGCTACCCGGCCCTGTCGCCGCCGCTCCTGGCGCAGACTCCATCTCGATCGCGACCGTTTCGGCCGCCGGTCCTGCTGCTGCGCGCGGCGGCTTGGGCGCAGGCTCCGCGGGCGGGGTCGCGGGTGATCCGAAGGTTGTGTTCAAGGTCTCTGATCCGCGGATCAACGAGTCGAGCGGGCTCGCGGTCAGCAGGCGGCATCAGGGCGTGATCTACACGCACAACGACTCCGGTGGCGTGGCGCAGATCTTCGCGCTCGGCCCCGACGGCTCGACCAGGGCGGTGCTGACCCTCGCGGGCGCGGGAGCCCGCGACTGGGAGGGCATGGCGATGGGGCAGGACGAGAAGGGCCGTCCGGCGATCTACGTGGCCGACATCGGCGACAACCTCGGCGGCGCGTGGCCGTTCGTCACCGTCTACCGGATCCCCGAGCCCGCCCGGCTGCGCAGCCAGACCGTGCGGGCGACCTCGTTCAAGCTGAAGTACGAGGACGGCCCGCGCAACGCCGAGACGATGATGATCAACCCGCGCACCAACCGGCTGTACGTCGCGAGCAAGCTGTTCTCCGGCGCGCTGTACGAGGCCCCGGCACGGCTGCGGAGCAGCGGCTACAACAAGCTGCGCAAGGTCGCGGACGCCCCGGCCATCGCCACCGACGGGGCCTTCGCGCCCGACGGGCGGAGCTACGTCATCCGCACCTACTTCGGCGCGCGAATCTATTCCGTGAAGGACGACGGCAGGCCGGGCAAGTCCCTGCGTTCCATCGGGCTGCCCGCGCAGGAGCAGGGCGAGTCGGTGACGTACTCGCCGGACGGCAGGTCCCTGCTCGTGGGCTCGGAGGGCGGTGGCCAGCCGGTGTACGAGGTGCCGCTGCCCGAGAGCGCCATCCCGTCCCCGAAGGCGCGGCCCGGAGCCAAGAGCGGCGGCAAGGACGACGCGGACGAGGGCAGCCGCGACTCCAAGAGCACCGGCGTGGGGTTGTTCGTCGCGCTCGGCATCGCCGCGGCCGTCGGCTACGGCGTCCTACGGAAACGGTCGTAAGGGATACATACCGGAGCTTTTTCGAACAGAGCACGCCATCGGATCGTCGGAAGGAGGCGACGGGCCCGCCAGGCGCCGGAGAGGATGGAGACTGTGGAGCATGAGCTGGCCGGCCTGCAGGGGCCGGGGGGACGGTGGCGGCCGGTGGCGGCGGGACCGTTCTCGTTGCTGGCGGTGGCGCTCGCGCTGTTGCCGATCCGTCCGGTCTGGCTGTGGGCGGCACTGATCGCCGCCGTGGCCGCCGCGCCCTGGCTGCTGGGCGCCGCTCCCGGAGCGCCCGGCCGGCGCCCCCGCCCCCGCTGGCGGCTGACCGCGGCCGGCCTCGAACGCCTCGGCCCCGGCGCCGTGCGCTACGAACGGGCCCGGATCGACGGCCTCGCCCTCACCTCCGACGACGGCGTCCTGACGGTGTTCCACAAGTTCGGCCGCACCGCTGTCGGCGAGCTGTCGGCCATGGGGATGGAGCCGCTGGCCCTCTTCGTGACGGCCCGCCGCCTCGGCATCACGATGCACATCCTGGACGGCGAGGCCGCCGACCTGCTCGACCCGGCGGCCGAGGACGGCCCGCGCGTGCCCGGCCTGGACGACTCCGGCCTGTCCCGCGACCACGCCGCCGAACAGCGTCTCCTCGACCAGGAGGCCCAGCTCCTGGCCGCCTCCCACGAACCGGCCGCCGATCAGCCGCCGTCCCCGCCGGTCGACCTCTCGACGCCCGCGCCGCTTCCCAGCCGCCGCCGCATCGCGCTCCTCGGCGCGCTCGCCGGCGTTCTCGGCGTCACCATGGTCGCGCGCATCGCCGTGGAGGGCGCCGACGGCTTCGGTCCCCGGCTCGCCGCCGGCTGCTGGGCCCTGGCCGCGATCACCGCCGTGCTCGTCGCCCGGCACCGGCTGCTACGGGCCGACCACGTCCACTGGGAGATCGCGAACGAGCGGCTCCAGGTCCGCGGCCCCCGAGAGACCACCGAGGTCCCCGCCACCGACGTGGCCGCGCTCGTCCTCGGCCCCGGCCTGCGCCCCGACCCCGCCACCGGCGACCCGCGGCCCTCGACCCTCACCGTCCTGGCGTTCGACCACCGGCTCCGCCTGATCGCCCGCCTGCCCGCGCACGGTCTCGACGCGTTCCAGCTCGCGCACGCCCTCGACGACCACGGCTATCGCGTGATCACTCCCGCCACCCGGTCCCCCCGCATCCCCGACTACGGCCTCGACGGCCTGCCGGAGGTGTTCGCCCAGGTCCCCGGCGGCCGGCTGGTCGTCGCCGACGACGGCCTCGGCTGGGCCGACGCCGCCGGCGACGTCGTGCTCCGCATGCCGCAGGACCGCATCGGCGGGATCGAACTGCTGACGATCGGCGGGCACGCCTGGGTCCGCCTCTACGACTCCGACGGCGACGAGTTCTTCGCCGCACCGCTCTCCGCGCTCCGGATCTCCCGCACCGACCTGCGCGAGTCCGCCCGCCGGGCCGGCCTGCCCATCACCGACGCCGAGTACGACGCGTACCTCAGCGCCGCCTTCCACTCGGCCGTCTCCACGCTCTCGGCCCCCGCGCCGTCCGTCACGATCCCCCCGCTCGAGCTCTCGCCGCCCCCCGGCCCCGTCTCGGCGCCCGGCGTCCTGCTGGACGCGACGCGGCGTTCGCGCGTCGGCACATACGGGATGAGCATGCTCCTCTGCGAGCTGGTCGCCCTCCTCGGCGCCGTCTGGCTCGGGCCCGACCTGGGCGGCTTCCTGACCACCGCGAGCTGGTCGATGCCCGCCGGCATCCTCATCGGCCTGGGCGGCTACTGGCTCTACGACCGCAATCGCGCCCAGCTGCGCGTCTCGTCCGCCGGCCTGGCCGTCGTCACCCGCCGCGGCCGCGTCGAATGGGACCTCGAACGTGACCGCGTGGGCGGCATCGGCATCGACGACTCCGCCGACCGCATGCCCCGCCTGGTCGTCTGGAGCCCCGCGGGCCGTGTCCTCCGCCAGGTCACGTTCCCACCCGACCTGACCGAGCTCCGCCGCGCCTGCGAACAGTACGGCGTCCCCTGGGGCCCGCCCGACGCCGACCGTCCGGCACCACCCCCACCTGAGCTCTAAGCGGTCACCTTCCCGCCGGCCACGTCGATCGTGAGCCCGCTCAGGTGCTTGCTGGCATCCGAAGCCAGAAAGAGAGCGACCTCCGCGACGTCCTCGGGCGTCCCGATCCGTCCCAGCGGATGGTCCTTGGCCACCTGCTCCTTGATGTCGCCCGGCATCATCTTCTCGACCCTCTCGGTGAGGATCGCCGAGGGCGCGATGCAGTTGACCCGCACGCCCTTGGGGCCGATCTCCGTGGCCAGATGCCGCGCGAACATCACCAGCCCCGCGTTGGCCACGCCATACGCGAGATTGGCCCGGCTAGGCTGCCGCCCCGCCGCCGACGACATGAGCAGGACGGCCCCGCTCCCCCGCTCGGCCATCCCTCCCAGAAAGGCCTTGACCGTCAGGAACGCCGACGTCAGATCCGCGTCGATCACCTCACGCCACCGCTCCTCGGTGAGCTCCAGCGTCGGCACCGGAAACCCCTGCCCGCCCGCGAACGCCGCCACCACGTCCACGACGCCCAACTCGGCCTCGACCCGCTCCCGAACACCCGCGAGCGCCGCCGAGTCCGTGACGTCGGCAGCGAGCCCCAGCGCAACCTCACTCCCCCTCACAACCCCCTCAAGCGCCTCCACATCCCGCCCGACCACACAAACCTTGGCCCCCTGAGCCGCGAACGCCCGCCCCGTCTCCGCCCCGATCCCCCGCGACCCGCCAGTGATGACGACGACCTTGCCCGCCAGATCCGAATAGCTCCCCATGACCGCGCTCCTCTCTGAGTGCCTGCTCATTCCATATTGAGTGAGTACTCACTCAGCCGTCAACCCCCAAAAGGCCGCCGACCTCAAGAAGGCCGACGGCCCAGGCAGAGCGTGCCCCTAGCTCACCGAACGTCCACGTAGTCGATGGCCGACATGGCGGGAAAGTCCAGACTTCCGGACTGCGGGCTCCTGTAGTCATTCACGTAGTACGCCTGCCAGGAGGCATCCTTGGTCGCCTGGCACCCCAGCCGGAACCAGCCCTTTGCGTCGGTGCTGGTGCCACCGTTGTAGCACCAAGCGTCCCGCCAACGGCTGGTGCCCTTCACCCGTACGTTCGCGTCGATGTGCTTGTTCTTGACGGGCCGCCAGCCGCTCGCGGCAGTCCAGCGCATGAGGCGGCCGGACAGAGTGATGAACTGCCCCTTACGAGCGGGCTCGGGTGAGGCGTTGAACTTGGTGATGGCGGTCTGGTAGTAGCTCCAGAAGGGGTATCCGTCCTCGACCGGCGCATAGTGGGCGTCCCCGGCGAAGGTCGTCCGCAACCAGCCGTCCTTCCAGGCCGTCGCCCGGATCACCACTCGCCCGTTACGGTCAGTTGTGCCCGACCCCAACGCTTTCCAGCCGGTCTTCGGGTATCCCCACTTCGGACGCGGAGCCCACCAGAGGACGACCTTCCGCCCTGGAAGCTTCTCGCCGCGACGCGCCTTCAGGACGCGCCGGACCTCGAACTTCTTGCCCCGGAACGGATACTCCGGATTGGTCTCGTGGTCGTGCCGCTTGGAATCGATGTCCAGCCGACTGAGCCACTTCATCACCAGGGCGCGGCCCTCGGCGTACTCGCCGGAGGCGTCGACCCGCGCGGTGACGTTCCCGTAGCCCGGATCGAACGTGGCGCGGAAGCTCCCGTCGCTCCGTACGGTTGTCGTCGCCGCGGTCTCTCCCTCCGGCCAGGTGAATGTCACCTTCTGACCGGCGGGCGCCGATGCCCAGCCGTCGCCGCTGCGACGCTGGACCTTTCCGGTCACCACGACGTCGGCGTCCCAGTTCTTCAGCGCGACGGGATTGACCAGGATGCGCTGCGGCAACGGTTCGGCCGCGCTCGCGGAGGCCGCCGGGGCCGACGCCAGCACGAGGGTGGCCCCGAGGGCCGATGAGACCAGGGCTCTGGGGGTCGTTCGCCAGGTAATCACAGACACTCCGCAAGCAATACAAACGCGACAAGGCTGACTTAACTTAGCGTCACAATGATCGACAGAAAGCTCCATCGAGAGGCGCCCATCATGTGACCGTTGTCACACGCACGGGGAGTACTCCAGGCTGCCGAACAGGGCGTCTTACTCAATCGCTCTTGTGAAGCGTGGCGGGTGCACGGTTACGCGGCGTAAGGGCTAGCAGAGGGGCTATCGCCAGGACGAGGGCTAGGGCTGCGTAGCCGTAGGTGAGGGTTGCCACGGTGGCTACTCCAGCTACCAGGAGGGGGCCGCCTGCGTCTCCTAGCTCGCGGCCTAGTTCGGCGGCGCCCATGGTCTGGCCGAGGCGTGAGGCCGGAGTGGCGGCGGCCAAAGTGGCGAAGCCCAGTGGGGTGATCAGGCCGGTGCCTACGCCGATGAGGGCCGCGGCGGCCAGGACGCCTGGGATGCCCGGGATGGTGGCGGCGGCCAGGCCTGTGGCGGTGAGGGCTAGGCCGGTGAGGATGCCACGGCGGGCCGTGAGGCGGCCGGCGTCGAGGGCTCGGCCTGCTCTGGGCTGGATGAGGGCGGCGCAGCCTGCGAGGACGGAGACGGCCGCGCCGGTGGCCAGGGTGCCCATTCCAGCGGCGGCACCGGAGACGGGTAGGAAGCCCACGCCGACGGAGAGGGCGGATGTCGCTGCGGCGAGGGCGGAGGTGGGGCCGAGGAACGAGCGGTCTAGCAGGCGGCGGGCCAGGTCGACGATCGTCTGCCGGGTTTTGGGCAGAGGCGGGACTGAGGGGACGGCGAGTGCGGCCCAGAGGGCGACCGCGGCCGCCAGGATCGTAAGGGTCAGGAAGAGGAGTCTCATCCCTCCCGCCCACATGAGGGCCCCTCCGAGCAACGGGCCGAGCGTGTAGCCGATGGACTTGTAGAAGCCGTACGAGCCGAAAGCCCTTCCGTGCGAGGACGGGTTGAGACGGGCGACCAAAGCGGAGGCCGAGGGGCTGAAAGCTGAGGCCGCGGCGCCTTGGCCTAGACGCGCCATCCAGAGGTAGGCGGCGCTGTCTACCGCGACGTAGAGGGCAGAGGTCGCGGCGAACGCGATGAGGCCGCCCAGCAGGACGGGACGGGCGCCGATGCGGTCGGCCAGGGTGCCGAAAAGCGGCTTGAGCAGGACTTCGGCGCCGTCGTACAGGGCGAGGAGACCACCGAGGACGAGCAGCGAGGTGACCGTGTCCTCGGAACCCAGGTTGGCCGCGATGCCGTGCGCACCGAACGCGGTGGTGAATCCGGCCGCGTACAACGGCCACATCTTCGTCAGCGGAGCGACCATGTCTTGAGCGACTCGTACTCCAGCTGCGGGTGCTCCTTGCCCGGCAGGTGGCTGCGCATCAGGTGGACCGAGTCCGCCGTCCAGGAGGAGCCGGCGAACGTGGACATCGACTCCAGCAGCGGCCGCACGTCGACCGGCTGGCGGGATCGCGCGAGGGTGAGGTGCGGGCGGAAGGTCCGGTGCTTGTCGGGCGGGGTGCCGACGCGGCGGCCGGCGGCGGTCGTCGAGGCGGCCAGGCGGGCGACTCCGCGCCGGTCACCGTAGATGCCCGCCCAGACGACGCGGGCGTGCGCGCCGCTGCCGGGGAAGGCGCCCGCGCCCGCCAGCGAGAGCGAGAGCCGGTCGTGGCGGCCCACCGCGCGTTCCAGCCGCGGCAGCAGTTTCTCCAGCGTGCGTTCGTCGATCTCACCGAGGAACGTCAGCGTGACGTGGATCAGCTCGCGGCGGATCCACTTGAGGTCGGGCCATTCGGCCTTGAGGGGAACGACGCACTCGTCGAGCTCGTCCAGGATGTCCGGCGGCGGAACGAGCGCGACGAACAGTCTCATCGGCGTTCCCAGGGCCCGATGCGCATCGCCACCTGCACAGCCTGGCAGCACATGAGCCGCGTTGTCACGCCCTGATCCGGTGTCGCTCACCCCAGCGACTGGGACTCCCCGCCGTACGACGCGATCGTCCGGGCGTGAGCGCCGAGCACGTGCGCCAGAAGGGACGGTGCGCGGGTGCCGTCACCGGCGTCCTGCAGCACGTCCGGGGTGAGCGTCCAGTCCGCGCCGACCCACGAGTCGGCGACGCTGCCCGGCGTGGACGGCAGGCTGTTGCAGACCTGGCGGACGCGCATCGCCCGTACGGACTCGGCCGCCGGGGTGTCGCTCTCCACCAGCAGCACCGGAACGCCGACCAGCGGGCCGTCCTCGACGAGGCGGAGCAGCTGGTGCGCCTGGTCGCCTTCGAGCATCGAGCCCGCGTCCAGGATGACGGCGAGCCTGATCGGCGGCCCGGCGGGCAGCTCCGATTCGTCGGCGCCCACGCCGCGCAGGTCGATCAGGTCGAGCAGGCGGCGGAGCCGTTCGGCGGCGGCGGGCCCGGTCGCGACACCCCCGCCGAGCAGGACCTCGCGGAGTACGGGTGAAACCGGGTCGAGGTCGTTCAGCCAGCCCGCGCCCGACAGGCCCGCGGCGTCGATGACCTCGATGCCCGCGACGCCGGGCGGGAGGGCGGCGAAGAAACGGGTGACCAGCGACCACGCGTAGGCGAGGGAGTCGCCCGGCAGGGCTCCGCGCGAGATCCAGATCCCGCGCCGCCACGGCATGCGCAGGACGAGCGGCACCTGGAGGCCGGGGAGTTCGTCGACCGACAGCCCGCCCAGCAGGACACCTTCGGCCAGGTCGGTACGCGGCTGCCAGGTCAGCCAGGCCGGTCCGGAGAACGGCGCGACCTCCGCCGTGGAGAACGGGTCGCAGCCCGCGAGCTCGTCGCGCAGTTGCGCGGCGTCGGCGTTGAGGCGTTCGGTCGCGGCGGCCATCACTTCCTGATGGCGGCCTTTGGGCGCCCGCCCGGCGATCTCGTCGTTCCGGATGACGAGGGCGTGCTCGGTGGAGGCCCGGAAGGCGGCCAGCGAACGGCTCGCGTCCTCCCAGACCAGCCAGCACCGTTCGACGTAGCCGACCTCGTGCGCCCCCGGCTGCTGCGGCGCCCCCGCGGATGCCCCCGCGGACGCGCCAGCAGGCGTCCCTACAGGCGTCCCCGCAGGCGGAGGCGGCGGCACTGATGGCATCTGCGGCGGCATCGACGGCGGCGGAGGTGGCGGCGTGGGCGGCGGCGTGGGCGGCATCGACGGCGTGGGCGGCATCGGAGGTGGCAGCGTCGGCGGCGTCGGAGGCGTGGGCGGCATCGGTGCTGCCCCGGCTGCCGGTGTGGCGCTTCCCGGGGCGGCGTCGCCGACCCTGGGGCCGGACGTGGCGTCGTCCTCGCCCGGATCCTCGACCTCGACGCCGTGGTCGGTGACCAGCTCCGCCAGGCCGCCCGCGTACCCCTGCCCGACCGCGCGCACCTTCCAGGCCCCGGCACGCCGGTAGAGCTCGACTCCGACGATCGCCTTCTCGGGGCCTAGCCCGTCGACGGTGAACGCCGCCAGCGTCGTCCCGTCCGCGCCCACGACCTCCAGCCGCGGCGGCGGGACGGCGCCGAACGTCCCCGGCCCGGCGAGGCTCACCGCCACCACCACGGTCTCCGCGCCGGCCGGCACCGCGTCGAGGTCGACCTCGACGCGCTGGCCGCCGCCCGCCTCCGACCAGCGGACGCCGGGCGCCTCGGGGGCGTTGAAGAACACCAGGTCGGCGTCCGAGCGGACCCGCCGGCCGGAATCGACGATCAGCGCGCTCACGTCCACCGGCACCGCGCAGGAGACGGTGACGCCGACGCGGCGCGCGGGCAGCGGGGCGTTGGCCCCGCGGGGCAGCTCTGTCATCCGGGACCGGCCGCGGGTCAGGCGTGCGCGGTGATCGACGGCAGCATGTCCTCGAACGTGCGGCCCTGGCTGGGCTCCCCGATCGCGGCCATCTTCCAGCCGCTGCCGTGCCGGTAGAGCCGGGCCATCACCATGGCCGTGTGCCCGCCGCCGCCCGTGAGCGTGTAGCGGGCGAGTTCGCCGCCGCCGGTCTCGTCGACCAGGCGGCAGAACGCGTTGTCGACCTCGTCGAAGGTCTGCCCGTTGAACGAGCTGACCGTGAACACCAGCGAGGTGACGTGCACCGGCAGCCGCCCGAGGTCGACGATGACCGACTCGTCGTCGCCGTCGCCGTGCCCGGTCACGTTGTCGCCGGTGTGCCGGACGGAGCCGTCGTCGCTGACGAGCTTGCCGAAGTAGACGACGTCGGCGAGCCTCCCGTCGGCGAACAGCACGCACGAGGCGTCCAGGTCGATCTCCTGCTGGCGGGCGCCGAAGAAGCCCTTCTTCTTCACCGCGTCCCAGCCGAGTCCCATCCGGACCATCGTCAGCGCGTCGCCGGGCTTCTCCAGCGAGATCCGCTGGCCCTTCTGCATCGAAACGGCCATCGCCGTGCCCTCCCCCTCGTCCTACGAGCAGCACCCTCGCACATCAACCGGGCGATCCCGGCATGCCGAGCAATGACCGTCAAAGAGTGTCAGTAGCCGCGCCCCGCTGTCATCCTGTTCGCGAGCATCGCCGGTGCTCGGACGACCTTCCGCGGCGCGCGGACGACCGAACGGGCGACCGAGCGCGCGGCCGTCCCGCCGGGAGCGGCCAGCGCCGCGACGGCGAGGGCGGTGAGCGTGGCGATGACGCCGCCGGCGACGATCGTCATGCGGGGGCCGAACGCCTGCGCCATCCAGCCGACCATCGGCGCGCCCAGCGGGTTCGTCCCCATGAAGACGAGCATGTAGAGGCCCATCACGCGGCCGCGCATCTCGGGCTCGACGCTCAGCTGCATCATCGCGTTCGCGGCGGTGGTGAACGTCATGAGCGCGATGCCGGTGGGGACGAGCAGCACCAGGAACGTCGCGTACGTCGGCATCAGGCCCGTCATCATCTCCAGCACGCCGAAGACCAGGACGGATCCCAGCAGCAGGCGCAATCGCGGCCGTGACACGCGGCGGGCCGCCAGTAGCGCACCGGTGAGCGCGCCGAGCGCGAGCATGCTCGACGCGAGGCCGAACGAGGACGCGCCAGTGTGGAAGACCTCGCGGGCGACGAGCGCGACCGTGATCTGGAAGTTCATGCCGAACGTGGCGACGAAGCCGACGAGGGCGAGCACCAGCATCAGATCGCTGCGTCCGCGTACGTACCGGAGACCCTCGCGGAGTTGCCCCTTGGCGCGCGCGACCGGCTCGGCGACGTTCAGGTCGCGCTCCCGCATCGCGTACAGGCCGAGGAGCACGGCGCCGAACGACGCCGCGTTCACCAGGAAGACCGGACCGGTGCCGATCGCGGCGATCAGCAGGCCGGCGAGCGCGGGCCCGACCAGCCGGGCGCCGTTGAACGTGGCGCTGTTGAGCGCGATGGCGTTGGGCAGATCGCGCCTGCCGACCATCTCCACGACGAACGCCTGCCGGGTGGGGTTGTCGACGACCGTGGCGAGGCCGAGGCCGAACGCGAGCACGTAGACGTGCCAGACGTGCGCCGTCCCGCTCATGGCCAGCACGCCGAGGATCAGCGCGAGCGCGCCCATCGACACCTGGGTGATCATCAGCACCCGGCGCTTGGAGTAGCGGTCGGCGACGACCCCGCCCCAGAGCCCAAACAGCAACATCGGCAGGAACTGCAGCCCGGTCGTGATGCCGAGCGCGACGCCGCTGCCGTGGGTGAGCTCCAGCACGAGCCAGTCCTGCGCGACCCGCTGCATCCAGGTGCCGGTGTTGGAGACGACCTGCCCGGCGGTGAAGAGCCTGTAGTTGCGATTGCGCAGCGACCGGAACATCCCGCCAGGCACAGCGGCACCTTCGCCAGACACGGCTGCACCCTCGCCAGGCGCGGCAGCACTCCCGTCAGACACGGCGACACTCCCGCCAGCCGTGGTGACACTGTCGCCAGCTACGGCTGCATTCGCGGCAGCCGTAGTGGCGGAAGGCGTGGAAGCCGGCGTCAGGCCTGGCTGAGTTTGTCCAGAATCGGGGCCGCCTTGCGCAGGATCACCCGTTCCTCCGGCGTCAGCTCGCTGAGCCTTTGCGAGAGCCACGCCTCCTTGCGGCGCCGCTCCTCCGCCAGCAGATCCCGGCCCGCCGCCGTCGCGCTCAGCACCACCTGGCGCCCGTCCGTCGGATGCGGGCTGCGCTCCACGAGTCCCCGGCCCTCCAGGAACGCGATCACGCGCGTCATCGAGGGCGGCTGCACCTTCTCGTGGTCGGCCAGTTCCCGGGGCGTCATCGTCCGATGGCGCTCCAGGGCGGCGAGCGCGGCGAACTGCGTCAGCGACAGCGGGCCCGGACCGCCGTCGCCTTCGGTGGGGACGGGCCTCAGCCGGCGCAGGCGGCGCGACAGCCGGGCGATCGAGATGCGCAGGTCTTCGGCCAGCCCGTGCGCCGAGGACGGCACGGACGCTCCGGTTCCGGTCGGTGGCATGGTCATGTTCGTTCGCAGAAGTCATTGCCTTTGCTAACGACCTGGCGGCGGCGGATATTCCACCCGCCGGCACGGCGGCGCACAACGACTCCGGCCCCTCCGATCGGTCGCTGGACTCCCGGCCTCCAATCGTCCCACGGAGCCGCTTGACATGGCAGGCTAAGAGTATTAGCTTTACGGCTATCGACCTTAAGGAGTGGACGGCATGACGGAGTACATCGAAGTTCCCGGCGGACGGATCGCCTACGACGTGACCGGCGAGGGGCCCCTCGTCATCCTCGCCCCCGGGATGGGCGTCGTACGGGCCACGTTCCGGTTGCTGGCGCCGAAGCTCGTCGAGGCCGGCTACCGCGTCGCCACGATCGACCTGCGCGGCCACGGCGAGTCGAGCGTCCCGTTCGACTCGTACAGCATCACCGACGGCGGCAAGGACCTGGCGGCGCTCATCCGGCACCTCGGCGGCGGCCCGGCGGTGGTGCTCGGCAACTCGTTCTCCAGCGGCACCGCGGCCTGGGTGGCCGCCACCGAGCCCTCCCTCGTGAGCGGCATCGTGCTGGAGGCCCCGTTCGCCCGCACGGTCTCCATGAACCCGTTCATGCGGCAGCTCGCCAAGGTGATCCTCAGCAGCCCGGCGCTGTGGGGGATGTACTACAAGAACCTGCTCAAGGGCCCCAAGCCCGCCGACTTCCCCGCGTACCTGAAGACCCTCAAGGCGAACATGAAGGAGCGCGGCCGGCTCGCGGCGGCGCGGACCATGGGCCTGGACGACAAGCCGGAGATGGAGGGTGTGCTGCCCCGGGTCTTCCAGCCCGCACTGGTCGTGATGGGCACCAAGGACCCCGACTTCCCCGACCCCAAGGTCGAGGCCGAGCTCGTCGCGGGCGAGCTGGCGGGTACGACCGAGATCGTGATGATCGAGGGCTCGGGCCACTACCCGCACCAGGAGTTCCCCGCCGAGACGGCCGCCGCCGTCCTCGCCTTCCTCGGCCAGGTCGCGCCCACCCCCCAGGGAGCCGCCTGATGCCGCGGGCCGGGCTCTCCCCGGACGGGGTCGTCGACGCCGCGATCACGATCGTGGACGCCGACGGCCCGGCGGCCCTCACCCTCTCGGCGGTCGCCGCGAAGGCCGGGGTCCAGACGCCGTCCCTCTACAAGCACGTGCGCAACCTCGCCGAGCTCCGGCAGCTCGTCACGCTCCGCGTGATCGAGGAGCTGACCGAACGGCTCGGCGAGGCGGCGCTCGGCCGCTCCGGCGACGACGCGGTGCGCGCCATCATGCGGGCCTACCGTTCGTACGTGGTCGACCACCCCGGCCGCTACGCCGCCATGGACCAGGCCCCCGATCCCGAGCCGCGCATGGAGAACGCCGCCGACCGGCTCGTCGGCATCATCCTCGCCACCCTCCGCGCGTACGAGCTCGACGACGACGGCCTCATCCACGCCGCCCGGGCGCTGCGCTCCACCTCGCACGGCTTCGCCATTTTGGAGGCGTCGGGAGGCTTCGGCCTCCCGCAGGATCTGGAGACCAGCTACGAACTCCTCATCCGGATGGTCATCAGCGGCCTCCACCAGCCCTAGTTCACGTTCAGCAGCTCCTTGATCGGGTCGAGCGCGAAGTAGAGCACGAACAGCACCGCGATCAGCCACATGAGCGGGTGGATCTCGGCGAAGCGGCGCCGGGCCGCCTTGATGGCCACGAAGCTGATGAAGCCCGCCCCGATGCCCACCGTGATCGAGTACGCGAACGGCATCAGCACGATCGTCAGGAACGCCGGGATCGCGATGTCGTAGTCGTTCAGATCGATGTGCCTGATCTGCGTCATCATCAGGAAGCCGACCACCACCAGCGCCGGCGTGGCCGCCTCGAACGGCACGATCGTGACCAGCGGCGCGAAGAACATCGCCACCAGGAACAGCCCGCCGGTCACCACGCTCGCCAGCCCGGTCCGCGCGCCTTCCGCCACACCCGCGGCCGACTCGATGTAGGTCGTGTTGGACGAGGTCGACGCCGCGCCGCCGGCCGCCGCGCCGACCGAGTCGATCAGCAGGACGTTGCGGATGCCGGGCAGCTCGCCCTTCTCGTCGAGCAGCTCGGCCTCCTTGCCGACGCCGACGACCGTGCCCATGGTGTCGAAGAAGTCGGCCAGCATCACCGTGAAGACGAACAGGATCGCCGCCGTGACCCCGGCCCGCTCGAAGCTCCCGAAGAGGCTGAAGTCGCCGATCAGGCTCAGGTCAGGCGTGTCGATGACCTTGTCGGGCCACTTCGGCACGTTCAGCTGCCAGCCGTCCGGGTTGATCACGGGCTTGCCGTCGGGCCCGGGTCCCTTGTTGAACGGCCCGGCGTCGACCAGCGCCTCCACCACGATCGCGACGACCGTCGTGGCGAGGATGCCGATCAGGATCGCCCCGCGCACCTTCCGCGCCACCAGGAGCACGGTCAGAATCAGCCCGAACGCGAAGACCAGCGTCGGCCAGCCGGACAAACTGCCCGTGGCGCCCAGCTGCAACGGCACCGTCGCCTCGCCGGCCGCCCCCGGGATGCGCCGCACGAACCCCGCGTCCACGAACCCGATCAGCGCGATGAACAGCCCGATGCCGACCGCGATCGCCGTCTTCAACCCCGCCGGGATCGCCCGGAACACCGCCACCCGGAACCCGGTCAGCACCAGCACGGTGATGATCAGGCCCTCGAGGACGATGATGCCCATCGCGTCCTCCCACGACATGCCGCTGGCGATGCTGTACGCGAGCAGCGCGTTCAGCCCCAGCCCGGCGGCCATCGCGAACGGATAGCGGCCGATGACGCCCATGGCGAGCGTCAGCAGCCCGGCGACCAGCGCCGTCGCCGCCGCCACCAGCGGGATGCTCGCCCCCGGCGTGGTCAGGTCGCCGAGGAACTGCTTGTCCGCGTCGGCGACGGTCCCGATGATCAACGGATTGAGGACGACGATGTAGGCCATGGTGAAGAACGTCGCCAGCCCGCCCCGTACCTCGCGGCCCACGGTCGAGCCGCGCGCGGAGATCTTGAAGTACCGGTCGAGTGGACTCGCCTGCCGTTCGACTGCGTCATCGGTTGTGCTCATGCGCGCACGGTGACAGAAACGCGGCCGACCGAAAAGACCTCAACCGGTAACGAACGCTTCCCCTCGGATCATCGTTATCCGCGCGCGACCCAGGGTGTGATCCAGCTCTCTGGGGGCCGCCGTTTAGGCTGATCGCATGACCCGTGCACGCCGCCCCGATCCGCCGCCGCTGGAGACCAACGACGTGCGCATCGCCGTGGCGGGCACCGTCGCGTGGGCGATCGCCCTGGTCACCCTCCTGATCATCGGCACCGACGACCGCTGGTGGCTCTGGGTGTGCGTCACCGGCATCGCCATCGGCCTCTTCGCCATCTGGTACGTCCCCCGCCTCCAGTCGGGCCGCGCCCGCGAGGAAGCCGCGAGAGCCGCCCGCCGCACCCCCGAGTAACGAGCCCTCGCGCGCCTGGCTCGCGGGAGATCGCCTCGGTCATCGCGAAGGCCGACTCGGTCTTGCGAGGGTCGGCCAGACCTCGTGAAGGTCGCCTCAGGCCTCGCGAAGATCGCCGCAGGTCTTGCGAGGGGCGACTCAGGCTTCGCGGAGCAGGTGAGCTCAGGCTTCGCGAAGGCCGACTCAGGCTTCGTGGAGGTCGGATTCGGCTTGGAGGGTCGGGAGGGCGGACGGGTCGCGGAGGACGGCTTCGAGGAGGAGGCGGTCCTCCCAGCGGTCGCAGGTCCAGGCGAGGCCGCGGGCCAGGCCTTCCGGGCCGGCGGCGTGGATCTCTCCGTCTCCGCACCACCAGGACACGGGCTGGCCGTCCACGACGAGGCGTTCGTGGGCCAGGTAGGTGTCGGGAGCGTCCGGTAGGACCGCGCGTACGGCGTGCGGGACGGGGTGTTTCTCTCCGGGCGACTCCAGGACGCCCGGGATCTCCTCACTGGCGACCGGCAGATCCAGGAGCTCGGCCAGGCGTTCGTCCCGTCCGGACGCGGCGATGATCAGCGGCTGGCCCACGAGCAGCGGCAGCAGGTCGGGACGGTCGAGGATCAGCGCGTCGGCGGCCTCGGCGACCTCCACCTCGCCGTCCACGACGGCGCGAACCCGCTCCGGGGGACGTACCCGTACGCCGTCGGGAAGGTCGGCCAGGGCCGTCCAGAGCGTGCTCAGCTGCCCGCGTGCGACGGTACGGGCGGGGTCGGCCATGCGATCCAGAAGTTCCTGCGCGCCGCCCGGTTCCGCCAGCAGCCCGGCGAGCGACGTGCGGACGCCCAGCGCCAGCAGCACCTCGCGGTCGAGGTCGCCGGACACCACGTCGTACAGCCCCGCCAGCGGATCGGAGCCGGAGGCGAACCGCAGCTCGCCGGGCCGCCGCCCGTCCAGCACGGGATGCCGTCCGAGCCACCAGGCGGTGTACGAGGGCACCGCCAAGCGGCGGCCGTCGTGAAGCATCACGTGTGCGGGCTCGACGAGCGCGGCACGCCATGGGGGCAGCGCGAGGGCGCGGAGCGCGGCGTCCCAGTCGGCGACGAGTTCGAGGTCGCGGACGGCCTGGAACTCCGGCACCAGCGGCGGCAGGTCTTGGAACCCGAGCCGTTCCAGCGCCTCGTCCGCCCACAGGTCCTCGCCGTCGAGGTCGAACGACTCGACCAGGTCGGCGAGGGCGGCCAGGTTGACGTCCTCGCCGCGCGCCAGGGCGAATCCGTTGAGCACGCCGACGGACTCGAGGGGCTCGGGACCCCAGCGTTCGACCAGCTCGGCCGCCACCACACCGAACGGCGCGTCGTCGGCCATGATGTCGCGCAGCGGGCTGCCGGGCAGGAGGAGTTCCCCCGCCGGATAGAGATCGCCGTCGTCGCCGGGCAGCGCCAGCTCGGCGAGCCACGGTTCGGTGCCGGGATCGAGATGCGCCGCCGCCGCCAGACCGAGCACGGCCGCCGCGACCAGCTCCGGGTCGTCCGCGTCGAACGAACCCTCCACCGCGGCCCGGACGGCCGGATCGGCGAGCACCGTGCGCGGGCCCGCCTCGATCGCGCCGAGCCGCAGCAGCAGCGGATGCTCGGCCTCCGGGTGGACGAAGCGCAGCCCGAGGGCGCCGAGGCCCGCCGGGTCGATGCCGTCGGTGGCGACGAGCAGCCCGCGCGGCCCGCGCACCATCCGGGCCCCGTGCTCGCGGAACGGGTCGGGCTCGCCGGCCAGCGGCACGGGCAGGGCCCCGAGGGAGTCGGTGGACGCTCCCGTGAACGCCTCGTACAACCGCCGCCACCACGCGGGCTCCCGGTCGAGCGCGGCCAGGTCGTCCACGACGTCCGCGAGCTCCATGCGCCGGACGCCGAGCGCGCCCAGCGCCTGGTGCCGGACGGGCCATCCGGCGGGCAGCAGGCCCGGCACGACGACCTCGGTGCCCTCCTGCCCGCCCGACAGCAGCTCGATGAGCGCCGGCGGCCCGTCGACCGCCACCGCGTCCCGGCCCCGGACGACCTCGCCGTCCGGAGCCGCGGCCGCCGGAAGGAGCGGGGTCTCGGGCAGGCGGGCGAGGACGGCCCGGCGAATCGCCGCGTCGAGCTCGCCCGCGCCGACGGGCCCGGGGATCAGATCAAGAAGGCGCGTCGTCGCCGGCAGGCCGCGCAGCAGTTGTACATAGGCCTCGGCGGCCCGTTCGGCCAGGAAACCGGTGAGCGCCCCAGGCGCAACGTGGCGGCGGTCGGGGGCGAGCGGGAACGAGGCGATCAGCAGGGCGGGCAGATCGAGCCGCTCGTCGCTGGGCGTCGGAGCGTGCAGGACCGCGGGCATGCCCGCCGGAAGCCCGCCGGCCTCGGGCATCGCCCAGCGCACCTGCCAGGTGGGACGGGCGCGCTCCTCGGTGGGACGGTCGGCCAGAAGCTCGACCGGAATCAGGCCATGGGCCTCAACGGTCCGCCAGGAAACCCCGTCAATCACCGCCATACCGAACTCGCGCTGATCGGCGGCCCGCGTGCGATCACCGACCGTCCGCGCGCGATCATCGGCGGCCCGCATGCTGTCATCGGCCGTCCGCGCGTGCTCACCAGTGGTCCACGTGCGATCACCAGCGGTCCGCGCGTGGTCATCGGCGGCCCGCATGTGATCGTCGGCGGTCCGCGCGCGGTCATCGGCCGTCCGCGTGTCGTGGTCGGCGGTCAGGGTGCGGAGGGGCGCGCCCTCGACGTCGATCTCGATGGTCGCGAGGGCGGGCAGCGCGAGCATGAGGGCCGGGCCGACCTGGCCGAGCTGGTCGCGGACGAGGGCGTCGGCCGCGGCGTCGCGCAATGGCAGCCGGACGACCGTCGTGGCGCCCTCCGGAAGGGGCGGCTGCGGATCGGCGAGCGGAAAGGGCAGCCGGAGCAGGGGGACGTGACCACCACGGCGTTGGAGCTCGTCCGCCAGCGTGGGGATCCGCGCCGCAAGCTCGCGGGCGCGGACCGCGGACCATTCGACTCCCGCGATCGAAGGACTGTCGCTCACCGCGACCACCGCGGCGAACCCGACCCCGAACCGCCCCACCGCGCCCGCGTCGTCCCGTTTGGCCGACGCGCGCAAGGTGGACAGCGCCTCGACACCAGGGGCGTCGAGCGGGGCGCCGTTGTTGGCGGCGACCAGGACGCCGTCGCGCAGGCTCAGCCAGAGCCGGCCCGGGACGCCGGCCCGCGCGGCGGCGTCGGCGGCGTTCTGCGCCAGCTCGACGATGACACGGTCGCGGTAGCCGCCGAGGGCGTAGTCCTCTTCGGCGTTGGCGTCCTCACGGAACCGCGCGGGCGACTCCGCCCAGGCGCGGAGCACCCGTTCGCGAAGGGCCCCGGTCCCGAACGGATCCGTGCGCGAAGGATCCAGGTGCGACGGTTCGGTCACCGGCCCGTTCACCCCACCCGTCTGGACGACATCACCGACACCGTACGGGGGATCAGCTGTGGCCGAGCGCCTCTTCGGCCTCGGCGTCCGGCGTCGCGGTGCCCGAGGCGGGCATGAGGTCGTACCCGAGCTCGTCGATCACCGGCGGATTGTGCTCGGAGGCGGCCGGGAGGTTGACCGCCTCGGAGTGCGCGCCGCACCCGTGGTCGGCCGAGACCACCCGGCCGTCGTCGGGGGCGTACTCGTTCGCGCAGACGCCGAAGACCTGCCGCAACTCGCCCGCGAGTTGCAGGTAGAACCCGCACGTCGAGCACTGCGCCGGCGCCGAGGACGCGATCAGGGCGCGCGGCCCGGCCACCCCCTCGTACCAGCGGCTCGCGGTCTCGTCGCGGCCCTCCTGGGACAGCACGCGGACCCGGCCGAGACCGAGCTCCCATACCAGCTGAGAATCAGTGGAGTCGGAGACCTCCGTGAATCCGGGCGCGAGCCGGACGTCATCGGGCGCCGTGGGCAGCAGATCGCCCGGGCCGAGGTCGCCGGGGCGCAGCCGTTCGAGCCACGGCACCCACGGCGGCGCGAGCAGCGCGTCATCGCCGGGCATCAGGACGCATTCGTCGACGGTCACGACCTTGGCGCGGGCGGCGCGGGTCACGGTGACGGCCCAGCGCCAGCCTCGATAGGCGGTGTCGAGGCAGTCGAAGTAGTGGGTGACCAGCCGGTCGCCCTCGGCCCGGACGCCCCGATGCTCGCCGACGGGGGTGGGCCAGGCGGTGTCGGCCGCGGCCGCACGAGCGAGATCGACGGCCTCCGCGCAAGCGGCGTCGACGGCCGGCGGACGGGTTCGCCGGGCGGACCCGGTGGTGGACGAACGCGCGGGGCTGGACTGACGGAGTGGGCTCACATCCCAATTCTCGCTCATGGAATGGCGTGACCGCGCACCCCATCGGCCACAGCGCCCGTCCCGTCGCCCCATGGCCGCACAAAATCCCGTAGATCAACGGATCCGGGCCCCGGCCGGGCGGCGGGCGGGCCGCGGGATTGGCGCGCCGAGGCCCGGGTAAAGCTCAGTCCTTGCCTGGTCGGGGGTGAAGACGGGGCCTTCCGGGGTGAAGATGGTTCAGAACGTTCCCACAGAGAGATACGAGGCGGACCGGACTGGGGGATCAAGCCGCATGGGTTTCCGGCAGGGCATGGGCACGGGTGCGCGCGGTGCGGGCCGGGCCGTCCGGCGCGTCGGCTCGGCCGCCCGTTCCACCGGCAGGCTCACCCGCCGCGCCACGCACGCCCACGGCGCGGGCCGCAGCGGTCTGGGCAGCCTCATCGAGGCGGCCGCCGTCAACTCCACCGGCGACGCCCTCGTCGCGGTGGCCCTGGCCGGCACGTTGTTCTTCGGGTTGGACGTCAATCAGGCGCGCGGCCAGGTGGCCCTCTATCTG
Source organism: Spirillospora sp. NPDC048911 (assembly GCF_043198015.1). Taxonomy (NCBI): domain Bacteria; kingdom Bacillati; phylum Actinomycetota; class Actinomycetes; order Streptosporangiales; family Thermomonosporaceae; genus Spirillospora; species Spirillospora sp. NPDC048911. Next base: position 283,513 of record NZ_JBICUD010000014.1, read on the forward strand.
CTGGTCACGATGGCGCCGTTCGCCCTGGTCGCGCCGCTGATCGGTCCGGCGCTCGACCGGATGCGGCATGCCCGCCGGTACGCGATCGCGGGCACGTTCGTGGCGCGCGGCCTGCTGTGCTGGGGCATGGCGGGGGCGGTCTCCAACAACGACGCGGTGACGTTCCTGCCCGCCGCGTTCGGCGTGCTCGTGCTGTCCAAGGCGTTCGGCGTGCTCCGCGCCGCCGTCACGCCCCGCGTCCTGCCCGACCAGATCACGCTGGTCACCGCCAACGCGCGTGCCTCGTTCGCCGGGCTCATCGCGGCCTCCATCGCCGCCCCGCTGGCGGCGGGCCTCGCCGTGTTCATCGGCCCCGGCTGGCTGCTCCGCATCGCCATGCTGATCTTCCTGGCGGGCGTGATCTTCAGCATGCGCCTTCCCGCCCACGTCGACTCCCCCGAGACCGTCCCCGCGGACTCGCCGGCCCCGAAGGCCCGTCGCTGGCGGACGTTCCCGCGCGTGGGACCGGTCGTGGCCGAGGCGATGGAGGCGAACGCGATCCTGCGCGCCTTCTCGGGCTTCCTCATCCTGTACCTGGCGTTCCTCCTGCGGCAGGAACGCTTCGACCAGGTCTCGGCGAACGTCGCGCTGGGCCTCCTGGCGGCCGCCGCCGGAGCGGGCGGCCTGGCGGGCACGGCGCTCGGCGCCTGGATGAAGGCCCGGGCGCCCCGCATCATCGTCTTCGGCACCCTCGCGTTCGTCACCGCCGTCACGGCGATCAGCGCCGCTTTTTTCGGCCTCTGGGCCGCCCTCGCGGTCGCCCTCGCCGCCGGGCTGGGCCAGTCGCTCGGCAAGCTCTCGCTGGACGCCGTGGTGCAGCGCGAGATCGGCGAGGACGTCCGTTCGTCCACGTTCGCCGTCTCCGAGACCCTGCACCAGCTCGTCTGGGTCATCGGCGGCCTGCTGGGCCTCGGCATGTCGATCGTCGCGGACGGCCGCCTGGCCCTGGCGATCGTCGCGGGCGTCCTCACCCTGACGTTCGGCGCCCTCCTGGCCCACCGCACCGGAGGCCGCTCACTCCTCCACCTGGACGACCCACCCCCGCCCCAAGCAAGCCCAACCCAAACCCACTGACCATCCCGCGCGTGGGACGCCAACGCCCGCCTCGGCCCCTCTACGTCAGCTCAAGGGGGAGGCGGGCGGAGGGTGCGTCAGGAGTGGAGGTCGTCGGCGACCGCGCGGAGCACGGTGGCGATCTTCTTCGCCTCGGCGGGGGCCGGGTGCTTGCCGCGGCGATAGGTGTTGGAGATGCCGTCGAGCAGCTTGATGAGATCCTCGGTGATCATCACCATCTCGTCCGGCTTCTTGCGGCGGGCCTTGGCGACGGCCTTCTCGACCGACGGCAGGGTGTCGAGCACGCGCACCTGGAGCGCCTGCTGGCCGCGCCGGCCCTCGACCACGCCGAACTCGACCCGCTGCCCGGGCTTGAGCGTCGTCGCGCCGCCGGGGAGCGCGGAGGAGTGCACGAACACCTCACCGCCGTCATCGCGGGTGAGGAAGCCGAAACCCTTGTCGGCGTCGTACCACTTGACCTTGCCAGTCGGCACGGGGGACCTCGTTCGAATCTCGTCCTGGATTGGCCCCAAGATTAGCGCCCGGCCGCGAGGCGATGAACACACGAGCGACGGCGGGAGACGATTGCGAGCCAACGGACAGAAGCTACATGCGACGGGCCGCCGCGGCATCCGGATATTCGTCCGAAACGGAGCATCGCAGGAAGATTGCAGGCAGAGGCCACTATCGGCCGCCGTCACTCCGATCGGGCACGGAGAATCCGCCGAGCCATGCGGGGAATGCCAGCAGGTCGGGAAGCACGATATCGGCGCCATAAGCCGTCAAAGCCGCGCTATCGAACGAGCCGGTGGCGACGCCCACCGCCATCGCGGCGGCCGCCCGGGCGGCGTCCACGTCGCCGGTGTGATCACCGACGTACACGCCGGCCCCGAACCGGCGCAGCGCCACCCCCTTGTCGGCGCCGAACACTCCGCCCACCACCTCGTCGACCTGCAGGCCGAGGAAGCGCACGGTCCGTTCGGTGTCCTTCTGGTTCTTGCCGGAGACCACGATCGTCCGGCCGCCGCGGGCCCGCACGGCGTCGATCGCCGCGACGGCACCCGGCATCAGCACGGTCGCCGGGACCGCGATGTCGGCGTACATCGCCCGGTAACGGGCCGCCATGGCCGCGACCTCGTGCGGGGGGAACCAGTAGCCGAGCTCGGTCTCCAGCGGCGGGCCGATCCTGGTCACGACCAGCCGGGTGTCGATCGGGACGCCGGTCTCGGCGGCGAGGGCGGCGTAGACGGCGCTGATTCCGGCACGCGTGTCGGCCAGGGTCAGGTCGAGGTCGAACCCCACCGCGACGGCGGGAACATCGGCAGGGGGAGAATCTAGGTCCAGCACGTCCCACAGGGTAAAGGGATAGGTATGACGGTGATGACACGGCTTGGGGCGCGAGCCCGCCCGTACGTCCCCGTACCTCCGACGTGGGGCCTGACCGGCGCACGCACCCGCACCCCCCTGGTAGTGGCGATGCGACGGGATCCGAGTAGGAGGGCGCGGGAATCTGTGCGCGGCTTCGCTGCTCCGGTTTCGCTTGACCAGAACTGGTTCGTTCGGTCGTCCGAAACAGCGGTTCGTGATCCGGATATACCCGTCCTCGCAGCCGTAAACCGTCCCACCAGGAAAAACACGCGACCTGAATAAACCCACCACGGTCGCCGGGTCTCAACCGGCCCCGCCCGTCGCGCAGGGAGGCGTCATGGCAGACGACAACGAGCGAACCCAGTCCCCGGCAGAGACCAAGGTGGCCGGCCCCACGACCACTGGACGGCGGCGCCGCGTCGAGACCGTGGCGATGGCACGCAGACGTGCCGTGAACGTGGTCGCCTGGCTCATCTCCCTCGTCACCACGGTGGTCGTGCTGATCCTCGCCGTGCACATCGTCTTCGTGGCGTTCGAGGCCAACACCGCCAACGACCTCGTCAACACGGTCGGCGACTGGGCGGACGACCTCGCCTGGCAGTTCAAGGACGTCTTCCAGCCCGACGACCACAAGGTCGAGGTGGCCGTCAACTACGGCCTGGCGGCCCTCGTCTACCTGATCGTCGGCCGCATCCTGACCTCACTGGTCCGCCGCCTCGCCTAACCGATCCGCCTCGCCTAACCGGTCCGCCTCGGCTGGCCGGTCCGCCTCTCCTGACGGCGCGGCCTCCTAGCGGAGCTCGCGGCCGGGGAAGCGGACCACCTCGAACGGCCACGCCGTGGTGGCCCATTCACGGGCGAACTCCTCCAGCTCCTTCTCCAGGATCGGATCGTCCTGGTCGGAGCGGACCCAGAACACCATGACCGCGTCCGCGTCCGGCTCGTCGGAGGGGGCCACATGGATGCGGCCCAGCTGGCGCTCCTCGTCGGGCGTGGTCACCACGTAGCTGAACGACCGCCGGAGCTGGCCCTCCTTCTGAAGCCAGGCGACGTCGATCAGGGCCTGCTCGAAGGTGAACTCCGGCGCGGGCCAGCCCCATTCGGGCCCGAACTGATCGCGAAGGCGGTCCATGCTGCCCACGATCGCGCCATAGTCCTTGACCACGTCGTGCACGGTAATCGGGCGGATCCGGAACCGCGGCCCGGCGACCAGGGTGGGGATCACGAAGTCCTCGGGGAGGAATTCAGGCATCGTCGACCCTTCCGGCAACGCCCCTACGGCGACGGGGCGCGGAAGAACGAACTCTAGTAGGCCGCCCGCCGGTGCGAGACACATCACGAATTCGGGCGTGCCTTGCGCGGAGCACGGACACCTGCTCGAACATGCCTTAGTGTTCTTGCGGAGGAACTTACAGAACATGACGACTTCTACGCGCGAGCGGATCGTGGCCGAATCGCTCCGGCTGTTCGCCGATCGTGGCTACGCCGCGACCTCGGTCGCTGAGATCGAGGCGGCCGCCGGACTCTCTCCTGGCGCGGGCGGCCTTTACCGCCACTTCCGTTCCAAGGAGGAAGTGCTCGCCTCGGCCATCCGCGAACATATCGACCGCACTCGGCAGCAGGTCAGCGAGGTGCTCGACCAGGCGGTCGTCTACGAGGACCGGCCGCTCGAACTCCGGCTCAAGATGACGTGCCAGGCCGGGCTCGCGAAAATGCGCGAGGAGCAGGACCTCATCCGGGTGCTCTTCCGCGACCTCGACCAGTTCCCGCATCTGGTCGCCGAGATGCGCGAGGGGATCGTCAACCCGCTGTACGACGGCATCGCCACCTGGCTCGCCGCGCAGCCCGAGTTCGAGGGCATCGACGAGGACTGGCCCGCCATCGCCTCCATTTTGGGCGGCGCGGTGGTCAATTACTGGCTGGCCAACGAGTCGATGTACGAGCCGCCCACCCGTATAGACGAAAAGCGCTTCGTCGCCAGCTGGGCCCGCCTGGGCCTGGGCCTGGTCAACCTCGAAAAGTCGACCACGGCCTCCTGAGAACCCCGCCACCTGACAACTCCCACCTCCGGACCGCCTCCCGGAGTCGGACACCGCCGAGTGACAGGTCACCCCCGCTCCCGATAGGTAAAACGCCACCTCCAGACAGACCGCCCCCAGCCTCTGGCAGAACGACCCCGGCCCCTGGGTAGGCCGACCTCAACGTCCGCCAGAACGAGCCGTGCCTCCGGCGGGACGAGCGTCACCCTGGGAGGAAGCGAACCGATCTCCGGCAGCCAGGCACCACGCCACGTCCCGCAGGTCAGGTGCCGCCTCCGGCAGGCCAGGCGCCACGTCCCGCAGGCCATGTGCCGCCTCTCGCAGGTCAGGCGCCGCCTCCGGCAGGTCAGGTGCCGCCTCCGGCAGGACGAGCGTCGCTGCGTTCAGTCGGTTCTTCTTCGGCGGAAGAACGAGCGCCCACTCTCGCGCAGTGAGGTCATGAGGCGGGAGAACGGGCCGCGGTTGTTGTCCTCACGCAGTTCGCGACGTAGCCGGGCGGCGCCGGAGGGGCTCCAGGTAAAGCGGCGGATCGAGCGGCCGCCGCGGCGAACGGTGCGTACGGGAGCGCGGGGCCGGCGCGGCGGTCGCACCTGGCGTCCGGAACGCGACGGCTTTTCCCCAGCGTCCTCGGTGTCCATGGCGTTCGCGGCGTCCGCCAGTTCCGGCTCGGAGACCTCGCCGTCGCCCGCGGCCGCCGCCTGGATCTCGTCCAGCCTGCGCCGCTCCCGCGCCACGAGGAACTTCGGATCGCCGAACCGCGCGAGGACCTGCCGGATCTGCCGGGGATTGGTGCTTCCCTGCCGATGTTCCTCGATCCGCTTCCGGAGGCGGTTGCAGAAGTCGAGACGTTCCCGCGAGCTCAGTTCGCCATGGGCGGCGTCGGCGACGCTCCCCAGGTACTCAAGGATCAGCTGGTCGGCCACCTCGCTCATAGCGCCACCTCACTCTGGCAGTGCGCTCGCTCTGGCAGTGCACCCAGGGAGGCCCCCCTGCCTCCTACGCTGATAGTGCCTGGCGAAGCATTGGGCACGCCACATTAAGTTTGGGAGCGGGATGGAAACATACGCGGACTGGTTGCGCGCACGCAGCGATGACGACCTGCGTGCGCTCCTGTCTGCCCGGCCGGAACTGGTCGCGCCCGTTCCCGCCGACCTCACCGCTCTCGCCGCCCGTGCCGCCACGCCCGCCGCGATCTCCCGCGCCCTCGACCGGCTCGACCGCTTCGCGCTGGCCGTTCTGGAGGCCCTGCTCGTCCTGCCCGCCCCGGCCCAGCCGAAGGCGCTGTCGGCCGCGATGGACGCCACCTCCGAGGAGACGGAGGCGGCCGTCGAACGCCTGCGGCGGTACGGCCTGGCCTGGGGGAACGGCGCGGCCAACCCGGCTCCCGGCGTCCGGCAGGCGCTGTCGCACCCGGCGGGCCTCGGCCCGTCCGTCCAGGAGGCCTTCGCCGGCTATCCGCTCGACCGCCTCACCACGCTGATCACGGATCTGGACGGCGAGGAGCCGCGCGGCTTCGCGGACTCCGCCCGGCTCCTGCAGCGGCTGGCGACGATCCTGGCCGATCCCGAGCCCCTGATCGCCGACGCGGGCCCCGAGGCGCGGGCCGCCCTGGAGCAGCTGGCGTGGGGACCTCCGGTCGGCCGCGTCAACGATGCCCGCCGTCCCGTACGCGTGAAGACCGCCGAGACGCCCATCGAACGTCTCCTGGCCCGGGGCCTCCTCGCCGCCGAGGACGACCGCACGGTGACCCTCCCCCGGGAGGTCGCCCTCCACCTGCGCGGCGGCAGTCTCTTCCGCGACGTCAGCCCGCAGCCGCCACCGCTGACCGCAGCCGCCCAGCCCGCAGCCACCCCGCGAGCGACCGCCACGTCCGCGACCGCCCGGCCCGGCAAGTCCGCGGGCAGGCGACCGGAAGATCTGGCGGTCCGGGCCGCCGCGGGCGAGGCGTTCACCGCCGTCCGCCAGATCGAGGAGCTCCTCGAACGCTGGGGCGTCGAGCCGCCCGCCGTGCTGCGCAGCGGCGGGCTCGCGGTCCGCGATCTGCGGGCCGCCGCCACGCTGCTGGACGTCGAGGAGTGGCGGGCGGCCCTGCTGGTCGAGGTCGCGTACGCGACGGGCCTGCTCACCCGCAGCGGCGACCTGGACGGCGAATGGCTCCCGACGCCCGCCTACGACCTGTGGCTGATGCGCGACATCGCGGGCCGCTGGACCGAGCTGGCACGCGGCTGGCTGCGCACCGACCGGGCCGCGGGCCTCGCCGGCGAACGCGACGACCGCGACCGGCTGATCAACGCCCTCAGCGAGGGGATGGTCCGGGGCGGCGCCCCGGCCGTCCGCCGGACGACGCTCGAAGTCCTCGCCGAGGCGACCGCCGAGGCCCCGACCGCGGCGGCCATCAGCACCCGCCTGACCTGGCTGCAGCCCCGCCGCAGCGGCCCCCTCCGCGACCGGCTGGTCGGCTGGACGCTGCGCGAGGCCGCGGCGCTGGGCCTCACCGGCTTCGGCCAGGTCGTCCCGTACACCCGCGATCTCCTCGACGGCGGTGATCCCGAGCCGCGCCTCGAGAAGTACCTGCCGACCCCGGTCGAGCAGATCCTGATCCAGGCGGACCTGACCGCCGTCGCGCCCGGCCCGCTGGTCACCGAGCTGGCCCGCGAACTCGCGCTCTGCGCCGACGTCGAGTCGACCGGCGGCGCCACGGTCTACCGCTTCACCCCCGAGTCCGTCCGCCGCGCCCTGGACGCGGGCCGGACGGGCGCCGACCTCGTCGACTTCCTGACGAGGCATTCGGCGACCCCGCTCCCGCAGCCCCTCACGTACCTGATCGACGACGTGGCCCGGCGCCACGGCCACCTGCGGGTCGGCAGCCTCACCTCGTACGTCCGCACCGACGCGCCCGCCACCCTGGACGAGATCCTGGCCGACCGGCGCTCCGGCACCCTGCGGCTGTTCCGGCTCGCGCCCACCGTCCTCGCGTCCGCCCTGCCCCGCCAGGAGCTCCTCGACGGCCTCCGGGCGATGGGCCTCGCCCCGGTGGCCGAGGCGTCCGGCGGCGGCGTGATCGTGACCCGCCCGGACGCGCACCGCGCCGAACCGCTCCCGAGCACCGAGATCGTCCGGATCCGCCCCGACGCGACCGCCGACACCGCCATGATCTCCGCCGCCGTCCGGGCCCTGCGCGCGGGCGACGAGGCCACCCGCCACGGCGCCGAACAAGCCCGCCTGCGCGCCGAGACCCCCGCCGGCGATCCGCCCCGTTCCCCTGCCATGGCGACGATCGAGCAGCTCCGGGACGCGGTCGAACGCGGCGCCCGCATGTGGATCGGCTACCTCGACCAGCAGGGCCAGGCCTCCAGCCGGATCGTCGAGCCCGTCCGGGTCGAGGGCGGCTTCCTTACCGGCTACGACGCCACCCGCGCCGCGGTACAGCGCTTTGCTCTCCACCGCATCACCGGCGTGGCCGAAGTAGACCCCGCCGACCCGAACAAATGACCGGCAGACGCCAGACAGAGGGCGTCTGACCGGCAGACGCCAGACAGACCAGATCCAGCGGATACCTAGGCAGACCGAGGACAGCGCGGAGCAGGCACGGCACGGCGCAGGCACGGCACGGGTGCGGAGCAGAGCGGGCGGGGCGCGGAGCGGGTGCGGCGCGGCGCAGGCGCTGCACGGGCGCTGCACGGGCTCGGAGCAGCGCGGACGCGGCGCGGCGCGAGGCAGAGCGGGTGCGGCGCGGGCACGAGCGGCGCAGACACGGCGCGGCACGGGCGCGGCACGGGCGCGGCACGGGCGCGGCACGGGCGCGGCACGGGCGCGGCACGGAGTGAGTGCGGAGTGAGTGCGGAGCGGGCGGGGGTGCGGCGGGGCAGGCGGAGCGATGGGGCGTGAGGATCACATTTTGCTGTAGTCGCGGGTGAGCCAGCGTTCGGGGCGCACCCGGACCACGACCATCGTGTGGGCCACGTCCTGGGTGGATTCGAGGTATTCGGCGCCGACCGCGGGGCCGAGGTAGCGCTCGGCCAGAGCGCGGCGTTCCTCCGGATGTGCCTGCTCGACGGTGGTGACCGCGCCTTCCACGGAGACGTATCCGTAGGGCGTCTGCTCGTTCTGGACCGTCAGGCTGACCCGGCCGGCCTTGCGGATCAGGGTCATCTTGCGGCTGTCCTGGCCCGTGGCGAACGAAATCTCGCCGCCCGGTTCGTACAGGTACCAGACCGGCACGGCCAGCGGCGCCCGCCCGTCCTCGGCGGCGACACTCAGGATTCCCACACGCGGCACGGCCAGAAATCGTTCCCGTTCAGCCGCGGTCATCGCCAACGTCATGATCAGCTCCTCGCTCCCGGGTCGCCGTCTTTCTGACCAAGGATGCCCAGGACCGGCCATCTGGTATCCGGAACCAACAGATAACCTCCTCAGTCCAATGAAATGAGACACCGGGCGAGTAGCGTGCGAACCATGTGGGATTCACGCCGGCCATGCCCGGTCCGATCGGCGCGGGGAGGCTGCCGATGAGCGGCTACGGAGGGCAACCACCCGGGTGGAACGACCCGTACGGGCAACCGCAGAGCCCGTACGGGCAAGGCGGGGCGGGTCAGTCCGGCTGGGATCCGTACGGGCAGTACAACCAGACGCCGGGCTACGGCTACGGCCCGCCGGGGGTGTACGGGCCGCCGGCCAGCGAAGGCTCGGCCATCGGGGCCCTCATCGCCAACATCGTCGTCACCCTGTTCTGCTGCGGCGTGACCGGGATCGCGGGGATCATCACGGCCGCCATGGGCATGTCCAAGGTCAAGACCGACCCCGGCGCCGCGCGCAAGCTCACCACCTGGAGCTGGGTGATCTTTGGCGTCTCACTCGTCCTCGGCCTGGTCATCCTCGTGATCTACTTCGCGGTGATCGCCTCCGAAGCCGGCTCGTCGAGCAGCGGCGGCGACATCTAGGCCCTTGGGGCGGGGTGGCATCCAGGCCTCAAGGTCGGGGCGACATCCGGGCCCTGAGTTCGGGGGCGATATCCAGGCTCGGGGGGAAGGCGACCAGACCCGGCGACGCGGGACGGCGACCGGCTTTGGAGGGCGCGGGACGGCGACCGGCTCCCGAGAGCGCAGGACGAAGACCAGGCTCCTGGGGGCGCGGGACGGCGACAGCCAGGCCTCTCAAGTGCGCGACGGCGACGGCCAGGCCTCTGAAGCGCGGGATGGCGGTGGCCAGGCTCTGAGGCGCGGGACGGCCGGGCCTCGGGAAGAGACGGCGGGCCGCGGCTGTTGGAGTTCAGGCCGGGCCTGCCAGGCCGAGAGCCGGTGCCGCGGGTCGCGCTCGGGTACCGTGCAGCAGGCGCGAGTCATCTTCCAGTCCCAATCGGGGGTTCCTTCCTGTGACCGACGGTCCGCTCATCGTCCAGTCCGACAAGACTTTGCTGCTCGAGGTCGACCATGAGCTGGCCGACGCGTGCCGCAAGGAGATCGCCCCGTTCGCCGAACTGGAGCGGGCACCCGAGCACATCCACACCTACCGCGTGACCCCGCTCGCCCTCTGGAACGCACGCGCCGCCGGGCATGACGCCGAGCAGGTGGTCGACACGCTGCTCAAGTTCTCCCGGTACCCCGTGCCGCACGCGCTGCTGGTCGACGTGGCCGACACGATGGCGCGGTACGGGCGGCTGCGGCTGGAGAAGCACCCCACGTACGGTCTCGTCCTCTCCTCCATCGACCGTTCGGTCCTGGAGGAGGTGCTGCGCGCCAAGAAGATCAAGGGCATGCTCGGCGACCGGATCGGCGACGACGCCGTGGTCGTGCACCCGAGCGAACGCGGCTCGCTGAAGCAGGCGCTGCTCAAGCTGGGCTGGCCCGCCGAGGACGCGGCCGGGTACGTGGACGGTGAGGCGCACCCGATCTCGCTGGACGAGGCGGGTTGGTCTCTTCGCTCCTACCAGAAGGAGGCCTCTGACGCCTTCTGGCACGGCGGCTCTGGCGTCGTGGTCCTTCCCTGTGGCGCGGGCAAGACCATCGTTGGCGCCGCCGCGATGGCACAGGCGCAGGCCACCACGTTGATCCTGGTCACCAACACCGTGTCGGCGCACCAGTGGAAACAGGAGCTGATCAAGCGCACGTCGCTGACCGAGGACGAGATCGGCGAGTACACCGGCACGAAGAAGGAGATCCGGCCGGTCACGATCGCCACGTACCAGATCATGACCACCCGCCGGAAGGGCGTGTACTCGCACCTGGAGCTCTTCGACGCCCGCGACTGGGGCCTGGTCGTCTACGACGAGGTGCACCTGCTCCCCGCACCGATCTTCCGCATGACCGCCGACCTGCAGGCCCGGCGCCGGCTGGGCCTCACGGCGACGCTGGTGCGTGAGGACGGACGCGAGGGCGACGTCTTCTCCCTCATCGGCCCGAAGCGCTACGACGCGCCCTGGAAGGACATGGAGTCGCAGGGCTGGATCGCCCCGGCCGACTGTGTAGAGGTGCGGGTGACCCTGACCGACTCCGAGCGCCTCGCGTACGCGACGGCGGAACCGGAGGAGCGCTACCGCTTCTGCGCGACGACCGACACCAAGACGAAGCTCGTCCAGGCCCTCGTGAACCGGCACCGCGGCGAGCAGACCCTCGTCATCGGCCAGTACATCGACCAGCTCGACGAACTCGGCGAACTACTGGACGCGCCGGTCATCAAGGGTGAGACGCGTATCCGGGAGCGCGAACGGCTCTTCGACGCCTTCCGCTCGGCTGAGATCGACGTCCTGGTCGTGTCGAAGGTCGCCAACTTCTCCATCGACCTGCCCGAGGCGTCCGTCGCGGTCCAGGTGTCGGGGGCGTACGGCTCGCGGCAGGAGGAGGCGCAGCGGCTCGGACGCCTGCTGCGGCCGAAGGCGTCGGGCCAGGGGGCGCGCTTCTACGCCGTGGTGGCCAGGGACACCCTGGACCAGGACTACGCGGCGCACCGTCAGCGCTTCCTGGCCGAACAGGGATACGCCTACCGGATCGTGGACGCTGACGCCGTACTGGCCGGCGAAGACATCTGAGGGCGGCGGCGTAATAGGTCGTTGCCTGAACGTCCGTAGAAATGAGAAAGGCCCCGCCATAATGGCGGGGCCTTTCTACCAAAAGGTGTCCGGCGGTGTCCTACTCTCCCACACAGTCTCCCGTGCAGTACCAT
>NZ_JBICUD010000015.1:0-278784 GCF_043198015.1 Spirillospora sp. NPDC048911
TCCTCCGGGTAGTTCTTCAGAGCCATCAGTGACATCTCTTCCCCTGGACCTCAAGATCCAGTCTCCAAGGTGTCCACACTCAGGGGTGAGGCCCCAGCCCTCCCGCAGAGCGGGAGATGACCTACCGCTACCGCAACGGTGATGAGGAGGCCCGAACCGTCCGGCTGGTGTGGGAGCCCGCGCCGGCTCCCGGAGGCCCCTCAAGCCCCGGAGCAGGCGGATACGAAGGGGACTCTCTAGACGGCGGTGGCGGTGGCGGTGGAGGCGGCACCAACAACGCCTCTACTGGAGGAGGAGGCGGGGGTGCTTGGTCCCCCATCAAGAAACTCGCCAAGCACGGGTGGGATTTCTACTGGGGCTCCCAATCCTGGTGGCTCAAGAACCCGGCGACCAATCCACTCGCGGGCGTCTTCTACATCCCCAAGCTCGATCTTGAAGGCCGTCTCGCCCGCCTCGTTGGAGCTGACCCCAACTCCAAGTCCTACTTCGCTGGTTCCGTCGCCCCCGACATCGCCTTGGCGGTCTTCAACATCGGCGCAGTCACCAGGGCCGCTCTAAGGATTACGGCCCGCACCGGCCTTCCAGCCAGCCGTATCGCGATTCCCAAGCCTCGCGTCAAGGTGAACCCCCCGGGCGCAGCCAGCGGCAACGGAGGCACCGCGGCACGCGGCGGCAGCGCAGCCGCCCCCCGCGCAGGCAGCTCCGCCGGAGCCGGCAGCAAGGGCGGCAAGCCCGCCGCCCGCGAACCAGTTGGCAAGGGCTGCAGTTTCCTCGCCAGCACCGCAGTCCTTCTGTCCAACGGCACCAGCAAGGCCATCGACCAGATCAAGGTCGGCGACAAGGTCCTCGCCACCGACCCCGAGACCGGCAAGACCACCCCTCGCCCGGTCATCGACACCATCGTCGGCGCAGACACCAAGACTCTCGTCCAACTCACCGTGGACGCCACCGAGCGCTCCAAAGCCGCCAACACCGAAAAGAAGCCAAAGAGCGGCATCCTCATAGCAACCGACAACCACCCCTTCTGGGTCGTCAACAAGAAGCAATGGCTCGACGCCGGCCAACTCAAGCCCGGCATGTGGCTCCGCACCAGCACCGGCACCCACGTCCAGATCACCGCAATCAAGTCCTGGACCAAGTACGCGCAGGTCTACAACCTCACCGTACAAACCGACCACACGTACTACGTCCTCGCCGGCAACACCCCGGTTCTGGTTCACAACTGTGACCGGGTTCAATTCGCTCATGGGACGAGTAGGGCTTCTTCGGCAAATATTCGAGCCAACGGGCTAAGCAAGAGTGATGGGCTGGCAAATCTAAATGGCTCACAGCATCCTGGATCATTCTTCACTAGCAGACTGGATCCAATTGATGGAAATCCAGCTGTTGGTAATGCGGCGAGTTGGGGGGCTCGGGCTGCGCGAAGTGCTGGAGATGATGGCGTAAGTGTTGTGGTGTTTAGTTTGCCGAAATCGATTGTTAGGCAACTAGAAGAGGCCGGCCACCTCACTGACCATCCTGCAATCTTCGAGTCTGTCTCCCATCCCGACGGATTTGCACTGTTCAACAAGCATGTTGAATGGGATGATGCGTTTGAGATTCCCTTCGGGTAACATGGTGATATGGCAGGGTACTCCATGGATCGAATCGGAAAGATCGCTTTTCCTGTGCCGGTCCGGCGCGGAGCATGGTGGGTGCATTCGTGGACGGTGACAGTGCCGGCTGGATTTTCCCTCGATGGCTGTGCCATTCCGGAGCCGCTTCAAGACAGTGAAGGGGGGATGGTTGTTCTTGTCGTTTCGGCCGCCCAGGGGGAAATTCGGTTGGATTGCTTCGAGAAGAACGAGATTATCTCCCCGGCGGCTCTGATCTATGTATCGCAGATTGTTCATGCAGTCAGGGCGGATGCTGGCAATGGCGTGTTGGTCGATGGCGATGCTGATCACCCTCTATTTTTCGTAGTCAGAGGCTGATGGTGTCGCTGATCACTCAACGTGTGTTCGGTTGTCCGTCCTGAGGGCATTGCCATTGGGTCTGATGTCGTGACGAGAGGGCGTTTGAAGTTTTCCAGACGCCCTCTTCAAGGGCTGCCGGTAATGGCCTGCACACGATATGGACAGGGCTCCCGAACTCTCCTAATGGCGCGATCAAAAAATAGTCCGGTTCGGTGGGTGGTTTGAGCTATGAGATCTCAAGTTATTTGAGCGGCGGCGATGAGGTTAATGGCTACTACCGCAGAAGGCTGCTCAGTAGATGGCTATCTTTCCTAAAGGCTGTCCCGCAACTACGGGCGATCTTGATCGTTGACCGGCGTGTGGAGCGGGTGATCAGCGCGGACCAGGTCGAGTGGGTGCCGGTGTTCACCGGTCTGACGGTGCGGCAGTTCGGCAAGCTGGTCCGAATCGTCGCACGCCGGGGTGGAGAGCAGATCGGCACGGGCCGGCGGTGGAGTCTGTCGTTGGCGGACCGGGTGTTGCTGATCGCGGTGTATTACCGGACCAATCTGACGTTGCGGCAGGTCGCGCTGTTGTTCGGAGTGTCGAAGTCAGCCGCGCACCGGGTGGTCGACCACCTCGCGCCGCTGCTGGCGCTGGCTCCGGTGGCCGGGCGGCACGGTCCGGACAGGGTGCTGATCGTGGACGGGACGCTGGTGCCACCCACGACCGGACCGTCACCGTGCCGTTTGGCTAGTCACGTTCTGCCCGTCGGGCCGTGACTGCGCGGTTGTCGTCAGCCTAGGGAGAGCGCACAGTCGCCGAGAACTCCGGCCCAGGAGTACCCGCTGTAGGTGGCAGCCGCGTCGGCGCGGTCCTCGACCATCGCGCCACCCACTTCACCGATCTCGGCGCACTCATTAGTGAGCTCCCCCGGTTTGGTGACCGGCTTCAGCGCTGTCGTGTGGCCCTGGGCGAGTGTCTGTCGATGGTGATGTCTGGCTCAGCTGGGGTGAGGTTCTCTCCGGTGGGTTCTGTCGATGGGGTGGACGATGGCGGTATGGGATGTGTTCGGAGTGCCGGTGCGGTGTACCGGCGGTGTGGTTGCGAGGATCCGGAGTCCGGTCGGATGGTGGGCGGCAGGTGTCCGCGGCTGGTCGCGGAGCGGGGTCACGGTAGCTGGTATTTCCGGCTGGAGCTCGGGAGTCTGCCGGGCGGAGGCCGTCGGCGGGTCCGGCGTGGTGGTTTTCTGACCCGCAAGGCGGCTGAGGGAGAGCTTCGGCGGTTGCGCGGGCCGACTGGGTGGCCGTTGGCTGTGGCCGAGTGGCTGACGCGGTGGTTGGAGCACCATCCGGGTGCGGCCTCCACGGTGGACGGTTACGCCGATCACGTTCGCCGGTACCTGGCTCCGCTGCTCGGCGATCTGCTGGTCGCGGAGGTGTCGGTCGGGCAGGTGGAGCAGACGCTGGCCACCATCGCATTCGATCACGAGCAGGCTGGGCGCCCCCTCAGTCCCGCGACGCTGAGCCGGATTCGGGCGACGTTGCGTGCGGCGTTGAACGCGGCGCTGCGTGCGGGTTTGATCGAGGAGAATCCGGCGTCGCTGGTGGTGTTGCCGGCTGCTCGGTGTCCGCGGGCGGTGGTGTGGACCGCGAGCCGGGTGGAGCATTGGCGGCGCACGGGGGAGCGGCCTGCGGTGGCTGTGTGGACGGTGGCGCAAACGTCCCAGTTCCTCAACGGCATCCGCGCGTATCGGCTGTACGCGGCCTTCCATTTGATCGCGTTGCGGGGGTTGCGGCGTGGTGAGGCGGTCGGGCTGCGGTGGTGCGAGGTCGATCTGGATGAGGGCACGGCGGTGATCTGTCGGCAGTTGCAGCGTCGGGACGGGCGGCTGGTGGCTGTTGCGCCGAAGACACTGCACAGCAACCGGGTGATCGCGCTGGACCGCACGACCGTCGCGGCGCTGCGCGCATCGCGTTCGGCAGGAGGCTGAGAGGGCGGCGTTCGGCGAAGGGTACAGCGACAGCGGGTATGTGTTCACCAATCGGAACGGTGAGCCGGTGTCGCCGGGCTGGCTGACCCACCAGTTCCAGAAGCTGATCGCCGAGCAGGATGTGCCGCCGATTCGGTTACATGATCTGCGGCATGGCGCGGCGACTCTCGCGCTGGCGGCGGGGGAGGAACTGAAGGTGGTGCAGGAACTGCTGGGATATTCCAGCATCGTGCTGACCGCCGACACCTACACCTCCGTCCTGCCTGAGGTTGCCCGCACGGCGGCGGAGAAGACCGCCGCACTCCTGTTGCAGGCCGCGGGCATCGTGCCTGGGACCGACCGCCAGCGTGCCAAGGGGCCGTCCGTCGTCGGCGCCCCGTCCCGCGGAGGGCACGAGTACGTCTGTCACGCCGACCCGCCACCTGACCACCCCAGCTCGCGCCGTCGCGTGCACGGGCTCGAGTACCAGGCTGACGTCGTCGGCTGCTCTGCTTCACGCACGATTCAGTGAGCCTTGGCTCCCGGTCCAGGAACCCGGCCCCGGAAGGACAACCGCACATCAGTGGCGCACCGGCCGTCTAGGCCGAGGCGCAATCGACGCTGCTCGTGCCGCTGCTGCTCGGCGGCATGCGTTCCGTTGCGGCGCTCGTCCGCCGGCTCGGCCCCAGGTGGGCCTCATACCGGCCCCAGGCATGATCGCCGCAGGGCTCGGTGAAGGACATCTGCCCTGGTCAGATGTGGTGGGTCGCGTGGGACTCGAACCCACAACCTACGGATTAAAAGTCCGGAGCTCTGCCAATTGAGCTAGCGACCCCGCTCGCCCCGAGTGTAGAGGTCACTGCTGGGTTCTTGCACATCAGTAATGCGGAGGGGGAGGTGTTTGAGGCCGTTCTGGAAGTTGGACGCCAGGCGGGTGGGGGTGCCGGTTCGCTCGACCTGGAGGGGGAGGAGGTGCTTGAAGATCGCGCGCATCTGGGTTCGGGCCAGGTGGGCGCCCAGGCAGAAGTGGGGGCCGAAGCCGAAGCTCACGTGGTCGTTGGGGGTGCGGGTGATGTCGAAGGTGTCGGGCGAGTCGAAGACCGTCTCGTCGCGGTTCGCGGAGGCGTGGTAGACGACCACCTTGTCGCCCATTTTGATCTGGTGGCCCGAGAGCTCCAGGTCTTGGGTCGCGGTGCGGCGGAAGTCCATGACCGGGGGCCAGTAGCGCAGCATCTCTTCGATCGCGGAGGGGAGGAGGGTCTCGTTGCGGCGGAGCTTCTCTAGTTGGGCTGGGTTCTCCAGGAGGGTGAGCAGCCCGCCGGGGATGCCGTTGCGGAGGGTCTCGTTTCCGGCTACGGCGAAGAGGAAGAACATGTTCTCGAATTCGGAGCTGGTCAGGCCGCCCGCGAGCATGTGAGACATGACGGTGTTGGTTTGCGTGGTTTCGGCCAGGGCGTGGGCGTAGGCGAACATGTCCGCTAGCGCTGTGCGGGAGCGGGGGTTCATGGGGCGGCCGTCGGGGTGGTGCAGTGACTCCGGACGGTGGGTCAGGGCCTGGCGGGCCATGGGGGAGAGGGACGAGGGGTCGGTTGAGGCGTTGGCGTAGTCCGAGTCTTGGTAGCCGATCACGCGGGACGCCCAGTCGTAGAGGAGGCGGCGGTCCTCGTCGGGGACGCCCATGATGTGGGCCAGCGTCCAGACTGGGAGGTCGGCTACCAACTCGACGAAGTCGACTTCGCCGCGGGCGGATTCGATGAGGGTGCGGGCTCGGGCCTCGATCGTTGTTTCTAGGGCTCGTACGGCCCGGGGGGTGAACGCGGCGGCGACTATGCGGCGCAGGCGGGAGTGGTCCGGGGGATCCTGGTTGAGCATCATTGAGCGGACGAACGCCAGGTCGGCAGGGGTGTCGGGGTCGCGGATCTGCGTGGCGCCCAGGTTCGAGGAGAAGAGTTCCGGCGAACGGAGGACGTGCTTCACGTCCGCGTGCCGGAACACCGCCCAGTAGCCGGGACCCGCGGGCCACGGGCCGACGGCGGGCTCGGGGATCCAGCAGACGGGAGATTCGGTGCGCAGCCGACGGAACGTCTCGTAAGGGACGCCCGCGGCGTAGGTCGCGGGCAGGAAGATCTCCTCAAGCATCCTCTCAGCGTGCATCATGACGGGGTGACGATGCAGCCCGCGGACGGCGACAAGATCCTGAAGGACAACTTCGCGCCCTGGGTCCTCGACCTGGGGCTGAGCGTCGAGGCGCTCGGGGAACGCCAGGCCACGCTACGGCTGCCCTGGTCGGAACGGCTGGCGCGGGAGGGCGGCGCCCTGAGCGGTCAGGCCATGATGGCGGCGGCCGACACGGCCACGGTGATCGCGGTCTCGGTGGCGCGGGACGGGTTCGTGCCCATGACCACCGTCCAGCAGTCGACGACCTTCCAGCGGCCGATCCTGGCCAAGGATCTCCTGGTGACGGCCCGGCTCACCAAGCTCGGACGGACGCTGGCGTTCGCCGACATCACGATGACCGGTGACGGGGACGCGGAGATCGCGGCGCAGGCCACCACCGTCTACGCGATCATGGGGTGATCGGCGCCAGTTTGTGCAGTTCCTTGCGGGATGCCACGCCTAGCTTTGGATAGGCCTTATAGAGGTGATATTCGACGGTGCGGGGGCTCAGGAAGAGCTGGGCGGCGATCTCACGGCTGCTGATGCCGTCCGCTGCCAGCCGTACCACCTGCAGCTCTTGGGGCGTCAGGCGGTCTAGGGCGTCGGGCGCCGCCGCTTGCGAGGCGGGGGCGTTTGATTCGCCGGTGGCGCGCAGTTCGGAACGGGCTCGGTCGGCCCACGGCGCAGCTTTGAGGCGTTCGAAGATCTCCAGTGCGGAATGGAGCGGTACGCGGGCGTCGGCGCGCCGCCGGGCCCGGCGGAGCCATTCCCCGTAGAGGAGCTCGGTACGGGCCCGCTCGAACGGCCGGCCCCCGTCCTCCGCGTGCAGCTTGAGGGCCGCCTCGTACGACTCGCCTGAATCGGAGACCAGGGCGTCGCATCGGAAGGACACCGCGCGGACCCAGGCCAGGCCGCTGGCGTCGGCCCAGGCCCGGACTCGTTCGAGGGGATCGTGGGCGCGATCGGGCTGCCCGGCCCGTACGGCCGCCTCGACCTGGTCGGCGGCGGCGAGGAGATTGGCCGAGGTGTGGCGACGGGGGTCGCCGGCGATCTCGTCCAGGCGGCGAAGGGCCGCCTCGTATCGGCCGAGGCCAAGATCGAGCAGGCCGGCAGCGGTCTCGGCGAGGCCGCAGCTGGGCGCGATCAACGCGTTCGCGGTGAGGGCGCGGAGGCGTTCCTCGTCCCCCTCGATCGCCGCGATCCGGGCGAGGACGACGCCGATCCGGCTCTCGCGGGCCGCCATTCCGGTGTCGCGCGCGATGGTGATCGCTTCGGCGGCGGTGGCCTCGGCGTCACGGTGGCGCCCGGCGGTGATCTGCACCTGGGCCAGCGCCTGCAGAGCGTCCGGAAGCGAGCCGATCAGGCCCGCCTGGCGCAGGCGTGCGGCTTCGGCGACGGCCAGGTCGAGCGTGATCGCGTCGTCGCCGACGATCAATGCGCAGGTGATGGCGTGCAGCCGCTCCTCAGGAGTCTCGAACGGGGCGACGCGAGCGGACGTGATCAGCTCGGCGAGCAGCGGGAGGCCGTGGGCATAATCGCCGTCGACCAGCCGGGCGAGACCCTGGACGGCCGTGTCGTCGTGGCCGCCGGCGCGGAGCAACTCGGCGCTCAGCCTGACCGTGGCCGCGTCGCCGCAGCTCCAGGCGTACGTGGCGCCGGTACGGAGCATGCCGGGGACGTCCATGGCGGCGGCGTGCCGGGCACTGTCGATCAGGAGCCGGGCGGCCATGCTCTGCTCGCCGCGTTCGAACTCGACGGCGGCGCGGATCTGAGCGAGCCGCGCCTGTTCCTGCGGGGCCTCGGCGTACTTGGCCGCCGTCGCGGCCAGCTCGTCGGCGGCGGCGAGCCTTCCGGCGCGGAGGAACGCGCCGGCCGCCAGACCGAGGCGCCGTGTGCGCGCGTCGAAGTCCGGAGTCAGCTCGGCGGACTGCTGGAAGAGCGCCGCCGCCGTGGCGTATCCCGTCCGGCCCAGCGCGCGCTCGGCGGCCTCCTCCAGTTCGACGGCGACATCCTCGTCCGGGGCCATCGTCGCGGCGGCCAGGTGCCGGGCCCGGCACCCCGGGTCGGTCGCGCTCTCGCCCAGCGCCCGGTGGACCTCGAGACGGCGGGCGGCGGGCGCGCCCTGGTACGTCGCGGACCTGATCAGCGGATGGCGGAACGTCATCGAGTTGCCGGCGATCTCCACCAGCCGGATCCGTTCGGCCTCCTCCAGATCGGCCAGCTCGACGCCGAGCAGCCTGCCCGCGTCGATCGTCGCGGGCAGGTAACCGCGTCCCTCGGCGGACGCGATCAGCAGCATGAGCCGGGTCTTCTCCGGCAGCGCCGCGATCCGCGCCCGGAACGCGGCGGTCACGCGTTCGGCGACGGGCAGCGGCGTGGGCATGCTCACCCCCGCATGCGGAGCCGAGCCGAACTCGATCAGCGCCAGCGGGTTGCCGGCGGCCTCGGCGAGCACCCGGTCGCGGGCCGTGGGGGTGAGGCCGGCGAGCTCCTGCCCGTCCAGGAGCCGCTCCGACTCCCGGCGGCTCAACCGGGACAGCTGCATCTCGGGAAGGCCGAACCCGGTGAAGCCGTCCTCGCGGGTGGCGAACAACATCACCACACCCTCGGCGGCCAGCCGCCTGGCGGCGAAGAGCAACGTCTCGACGGACGCGGTGTCGAGCCACTGCGCGTCGTCGATCAGGCAGAGCACCGGACCCTCGTCGGCCATGCAGGAAAGCAGGGTCAGCACGGCCAAGCCACCGAGAAAACGATCCTGGGCGAGATCGCGCGACACCCCGTTAAGAGAGCTCGCCACCTCCACGCCCGCACGCTGGCCCACGCTCGGATCTGCGCTCGGGCCCGTCCTCGCGTCCGCGCTCCGGTCCGTGCTGGGTCGCGCGCTCGGGTTCTGGTCCGCGCTCCGGACCGCGCCGGTTTCTGCGCTTGGATGCGCACCCTTGTCTATGCTCCGGCTCGCGCTCGGGCCCGCGCCCTGGCCGGCACTTGGCCCCACGCCCTGGCTGATGCCTGAGCCCACGGTGTCGCTGGCGGTTTCGCTGGACGGGGGGAACGCGGCGTCCATGCCCAGCGAACGTCGGAGCGCCGCCGCCTGGGGGGCGGGGAGGTCGTCGATCCGGTCCCGGACGGGCCACAGCAGCTGGTGGAGACCGGCGGACGCGATGTGCTTCTCGCCCTCGAACCCCGTGGCGCGGAGCACTCGCACCTCAGGGTCCATGCGGACGGCGTCCTCGGCCGCCCATTCGAGCAGCGCGGACTTGCCGATGCCCGCCTCGCCGCGCAGCACCAGAGCGCCGCTGCGCCGGTCGGCCCGGGCCTCGCTCAGCATCGAGGCGAGCCGCCTCTGCTCGATCTCACGTCCGTAGAGCACGTCATCCAAACTACGGGCCCAACTACCGAAGCTTTACGGATTCGGCCCGTATCTCGTGATTCGTACCTTCTCCACCAGTGAGAACAACCGCTGTGAATGGCTGGAGACCGTGATGAACGAACTGTTCGAGCCCGTGACCCTCGGCGAGCTGACCCTGCGCAACCGGCTGGCGATGGCCCCGATGACCCGGAGCCGCGCGTACGACGCGGGCAAGGTGACGGAGCTGACCGCCGAGTACTACGCCCAG
This sequence comes from Spirillospora sp. NPDC048911, assembly GCF_043198015.1. Classification (NCBI taxonomy): domain Bacteria; kingdom Bacillati; phylum Actinomycetota; class Actinomycetes; order Streptosporangiales; family Thermomonosporaceae; genus Spirillospora; species Spirillospora sp. NPDC048911. The sequence goes on from NZ_JBICUD010000015.1 coordinate 9,681, forward strand.
CGCGCCGAGGCCGGGTTGATCATTACCGAGGGCATCCAGCCGAGTGAGATCGGCCAGGGGTACATCTCCACGCCGGGACTGCACGACGACGGCCAGGTGGCGGCTTGGCGGACCGTGACCGACGCCGTGCACGCCAAGGGCGGTCACATCTTCGCCCAGGTCATGCACAGCGGCCGGGTGGGGCACCCCTACCTCTACGCGGACGACGCGCTCCCGCTCGGGCCTTCGGCGATCCCGTCCGGTGGGAAGCTGTACACGGTGGACGAGGGAATGCTGGAGCACCCCACGCCGCGCGAGATGTCGATCGAGGACATCGCGCAGACGGTCGACGACTTCGTGACCGCGGCGCGCAACGCGATCGAGGCCGGTTTCGACGGGGTCGAGCTGCACGGCGCTAACGGCTACCTGATCCACCAGTTCCTGGCGGACGGGAGCAACCAGCGCACCGACGCGTACGGCGGCTCCATCGAGAACCGCATCCGGTTCGCGGTCGAGGTCGCGCGGGCGGTCAGCGACGCCGTCGGCCCGGAGCGGACGGGGATCCGCATGTCGCCGAGCAACCCGGCCAACGGGATCACCGAAAGCGACACCCCGGAGCTGTATGTGGCGCTCACGCGCGCGCTGGCGCCGCTGGGGCTGGCCTACGTGCACGTGATGGAGCTCGCGACCCGGGACGTCACGAAGCTGATCCGATCGGAATGGCCGGGCGTCCTGATCCTGAACGCGCACCCGACGCCCGAGTCGTTCCCCTCGCGGCCCGAGTACGGCGTGGAGGCCTTGCGCGAGGGCGTCGCCGACGTCGTCTCACTAGCCGAGATGTGGTTGGCCAACCCAGACCTGCCCGCGCGAATCAAGGCCGGCGGGCCGTACAACGAGGCCGACAAGGCCAGCTACTTCGGCGGCGACCACCGTGGCTACACCGACTACCCGACCCTGGATGGAGAGCCGCCCGCGACGGGCGCCCCCGTCTCCGAGGGACAGCTCACCTGAGCGGAGTGGTTCGGGTTGGACATGCGGACGCCCCGGCGGTGTGGTCACCGTCGGGGCGTCCCCGTTCCGCTGCGTTCCAGAGGCCCGGCCTTCCGTGAGGCCGGGAGCCGCCGGAGGTCAGTCCGCTACAAGGCTCAGTAGCCGGGGCGCACGGCGCCGGAGAAGTTGCGCTTGTAGTAGCTGTTGAGCTTGACCTTCTTGATCCGCTTGCCGGAGCTGGGCGCGTGGATCATGTAGCCCTTGCCGACGTAGATGCCCATGTGGGTCTTGCCGCCGTAGAAGAAGAGGAGGTCGCCCTTGCGAGCGCCCTTCCACGAGACCTTCCACTTGACGGCGCGGTAGATCTGCTGCGTGGTCCGCGGGAGCTTCACGCCCGCCTTGCGCCACGATCCGCCGGCGAGGCCCGAGCAGTCCCAGGAGCTGGGGCCCGTGCCGCCGTAGCGGTAGCGGTCACCGATCTGCTTGTACGCGTACTTGACCGCGTACGCGGCGCGCTTCTTCTGCCTCTGGAGGCGCGCCTTGGAGAGTTTCGCCGTCACGCTCGCCTCTGCCGCCGTCGGCTGGGCGGCCTGTGGAGCTGACGCGTTCACCGGTCCGGCCGTCAGGAGCGTGGCTCCCAGGGCGACCGCAGTGCTCAACGTGATGCCACCGGCGAACAGCTTGAGGGGGTTTCGGGGGGTATGCAGGACGACTCCTGACCTAGCTGGGGGTGCCTACCGGGCAGCCCCTACCGCGGGTGGCACTCGACCACCCGGGGTTCGGATGCTGTGCGTTCCGGCTCCGCCGATGCCATGGGAGGGCACACGGAGCGGTGGACGCGTCCGGCTCCACGCTTCGGGTCTGCGTGGACGCGGCGTCGACGGCGGTCTCTCAGGCGGCGGGAGACTGGGGCACCGCTGCCGTCCGTCGGCGTGAATGTTCTGTTATCTGCGTGGCGCCATGCCCTTACGGAACGGCAAGAACGTAGCCAGCCACCGCCATATTCGGCAAATCACGGAACCTTGATTGGAGCTGGACAGGTGTCCATGCATACCGCGTATTCACGTCGCAGCCTGCGCGTCTTCAGACAGTTTTAAGGCGATGTGATGTGAGTCACAGTTTGATCAGCGGAGGGCCCGGCCGGGGGATTCGTGGTCCAGGACACTGAACGCCCGGTACGTTCCGTACCGGGCGCACAGCGTTGTGTGGCAGGTGCCTTTTATCGCTCGGAAAAGCGATCGCGCGCACTCACGCTCAGTAGCCGGGACGGACCGCCCCACTGAAGTGCCGCTTGTAGTAGCCCGCGAGCCTGACCTTCTTCACCCGCTTGCCGGAGCTGGGCGCGTGGATCATGTAACCCTTGCCCACGTAGATGCCCACATGGCTCTTGCCGGAGTAGAAGAACAGCAGGTCACCCTTGACGGCGTGCTTCCAGGAGACCTTCCACTTCACCGCGCGGTAGATCGCGTAGGTCGTGCGCGGGAGCCTGACCCCCGCCTTGCGCCAGGCACCGCCGGCCAGGCCCGAGCAGTCCCAGGCGCCGGGGCCGGTGCCGCCGTAACGGTAGCGATCACCGATCTGCTTGTACGCGTACGCCACCGCGACCGCCGCTCGGCGCTTCTGCCTGGACTTTCTCGAATCCGCCGCCGCGAGCGCCGAGTGCGCGCCCACAGTCTGCGTGGTTTCCAGGACGCGGGCGTTCGCAGATGTCACCGCCCTGTCCGGACTTGACGCCCTGCCCGGGCTGAACGCCCTATCTGAGCTGGACGCCGTGGTCAGAGTGGACGCCGTGGCCGGTGTGGCCGACAGCGAGGCCGCTCCCGCGACGGCCGACGTGCCCATGGCACAGCCGCGCAGAAGCAGTGTGGAGGTGCGGGTCTTAAAGGGGAATCCGAAGGTATACAGGATTGCTCCTTACCTCGCGGTGTATGCCTACCGGGCAGCCGAGAACTGAAGGTGAAAAGGTTGGGCTGCATTTATCCCGCGGCTGCCCGGGATGGCTTCCGGGGGCGGCGGGAATCCGGCTCCATGCCTCTGGTCTGCATGGACGCGGCCGGCCGGACGCGTGCACGCCGCCTGGCGGCATGCGGACAGGGGGCCACGCGGACATCCCGCATGGTCGCGACCGGCTCATTGTTCGGTTGTTGGCGACCCCTTTGCCGCTCGCCGGTCACGCTAACCGCGACCCCATCGGGCGGCAATATCCGCAGCGCCACGAAGGCCTTTTAGATCAAGGAAAAGCCGATTACGGAAAGTGATCGGTGCTGTACAAGTCGGCAGACGTTTATGCTTCTGTGATGACGGCCACATTCGGCCTCCGTGTGTCATCCCCTGCCGATCCTCGCCAGGAAGTGACCATATGTCCGTATTCGCGATGAGGGGCGCATCGCGATCAATTCCTGACTTCCAGGGATGAGAAAGGCGCCCGCCGTGCGGCGGGCGCCGGTGCTTTTCCGATCCCGAGGCCGTCTTTCGACGGCGCGTCCCGTGGCCCCATGCGGCCAGCTCGCCATTGTGTTGTTCAGGTCACATCCAGTGGTCCTCCGAGGTGGTTCCCCGGCCTCTCCGCCCGCGTCCGGTCCGCATCCGGTCAACTCCACGAGGCCGACGACGGGTCGACGTACGGCGCGTTCGGCGGCAGGACCTGTGGCGGCCCCTCCGGACGGCCGGTCAGGGCCGAGCCGGCCTCCTGCCGGTCCCGGATGACCTTGGCCAGCGTGAACGTCGACGTGATGAGGTAGAGCCCGCCCAGCGCCAGGAACGCGCGGATCCAGACCGGAGCGGGCATGTAGGCGATACCGAGCACCATCGCGGTGACGGCCACGGCGAACGAGATGATCGCCTGGATGAAGAACGCGGTCGTCCCCTTGAGCTGCGTTAGAGCATTCATGGGGGCCACTCTGCGCCGCGCCGGCCCGCCGCGCCTGAGTAGGAGCGCGGGAATCCCTACTCAGCACCGGCCGCCGTCACCTGAGTACCGGCTCTAGCCGGATCCGGTCAGGTCACGCCGGCGGCATTGACAGCGGTTCCGTCCGCGCCTGTCATCCGAGACAGATGCTCCGGAGGGAGACTCCAGTGCTGAGCAGGTTCGGCAGGCCGCACATCGCACGCACGGCTTCCACTCTCCTCCTCTCCACCACCCTCGCCCTAACCCCGACCACCCCCGCCGCGCCCCAGATCGCCGCCGCGGGCCCGGCGCCCGCCACAGGCCGGGACTCCACCAACCCGGCCTCCACCATGACCTCGGCCTCCGCCATAACCTCGGACCCCCCCACCGCCTCGGGCTCCTTCGCAGAGCCGGCGCCCGCCAGAGAACTGGCCCTCGCCGCAGGCCCGGTGCCCGCCGCAGCCTCAGGCCCCGCCACAGGGTCGACGCCCGCCACCAGCCCAGCTGTGGTGAAGTTTCCAGCGGACTTCCTCTTCGGGGTGTCGACCAGCGGGTTCCAGTCCGAAGGCTCGTTCCCGGACAGCAACTGGATCCGGTACGTGAACAGGAAGGCGTACGGCATCACGGACCCGTACGCGAAGGCCGTCGACTTCCGGCACCGCTACGCCGAGGACATCGAGCGCGCCCGGCGGCTGGGCGTCAAGGTCTTCCGGACCTCCCTCGAGTGGTCACGCGTCGAACCCCGCCGCGGCGTTCGCGACACCCGCGAACTCGCGTACTACGACGACCTGATCCGCCGTATCCGCGCCGCCGGCATGCGTCCCATGATCACGCTCGACCACTGGGTGTACCCCGGCTGGGTGGCGGACCAGGGCGCCTGGGACAACCCGCGGACGAGCGCGGACTGGCTGCGGAACGCGACCTTCCTGGCCGAGCGCTACCGGGGCATGGGCGTCATCTGGATCACGTTCAACGAGGCCAGCCAGTACCTCTACCACGAGCTTCTCGCCCGGCCGATGAACCCCGTCCAGCTGACGACGATGCGGGACGCCCTCGTCAAGACCCACCGCGCGGCGTACGACATGTTCCACAGGGTCGACCGCCGCGCCCTCGTGTCGTCCAACGTCGCCTACGGCACCCTCTTCAACGGGCTCTTCGACGCGGCGCTCTTCAACCAGGTCACCGACAAGCTCGACTTCGTCGGCGTCGACTACTACTACGGCGCGAACGTACAGAACACCACGGCGCGGTACGCGCTGACCGGTGAGTTCTGGCGGATCGACCCCGAGCCGGAAGGCCTCTACTACGTCCTCAAGAACTACCAGCGACGGCTGCCGAAGCTGCCGCTCTACATCGTCGAGAACGGCATGCCCACCGACAACGGCCGTCCGCGCGCCGACGGCTATACGCGCACCGACCATCTGCGTGACCACCTCTACTGGGTGCAGCGCGCGCTCGCCGACGGCGTCAAGGTGATGGGCTACAACTACTGGAGCCTCACCGACAACTACGAGTGGGGCAGCTACCGGCCACGGTTCGGCCTCTACACCGTGGACGCCCTGACCGATCCGACGCTCACACGCCGGCCCACCGACGCCGTGCCCGCGTACCGCGCGCTCATCGCCGACCGCGGCGTGCCTTCCGGCTACGTGCCCAAGCGCAGGCCGGGCTGGTGCTCGATCGAAGATCCCATCGCCACCTGCTTCGGCAAGATCCCGACGCCGCCAGCCCCCTACCGCGTCCAGCCCTAGTCCCTGATGGAATCTCCCGCCTTCCAGGCTCGATGGGGGAGGGCCGTCATCCGGAAGCGTGTTTAAGATCTATCCGCCGGTCCTATAAAGGCACGCCTGAATGTGGGGTACCTGTCAAGGCAGGGGTCGGGCATTCCCCGTATTGTGACTTGTGGGTAACATCACCCGAACCACATTCGGTCCCTCACGTAAGGTGCTGCTTATGGACCTGAACGGAGTTTCCGCCGTCGTTTCCGGTGGTGCGAGCGGTCTCGGTGAGGCCACCGTCCGCGAGCTCGCCGCCAACGGCGCCAAGGTAGTCGTCGCCGACCTCAACGAGGAGAAGGGCAAGGCCCTCGCCGACGAGATCGGTGGCGTGTTCGTCAAGACGGACGTGTCGGACGAGGCCTCGGTGCAGGCCGCCGTCCAGGCCGCCGTCGACACCGGTGCGCCGCTGCGGGTGATCGTCAACAGCGCCGGCATCGGCTGGGCCTCCCGGACGGTCGGCCGTGATGGCAGCCCGCACGACCTGTCGACCTTCGAGAAGGTCATCCAGGTCAACCTGATCGGCACCTTCAACCTGATGCGCATCGGCGCGGCGGCGATCTCCAAGACCGAGCCGGTCGACGGCGACGGGCTGCGCGGCGTCGTGATCAACACCGCGTCCATCGCGGCGCTGGAGGGCCAGACCGGGCAGGTCGCCTACTCCGCGTCCAAGGGCGGCATCGTGGGCATGACCCTGCCGGCGGCGCGCGACCTGGCGGCGATCGGTGTCCGGGTCAATACCGTTTGCCCCGGCATCATCGACACCCCGATCTACGGCGAGGGCGAGGCCGCGGACGCGTTCAAGGCCAAGCTGTCGGCGCCGGTGCCGTTCCCCAAGCGCATGGGCAAGGCCTCGGAGTTCGCCCACCTGGTCAAGTCCCTCATCGAGAACGACTACATGAACGGCGAGACCATCCGTTTCGACGGCGGCATCCGCTTCCAGCCGAAGTGAGGCACTGAATGACCGAGGCTGTATCTCCCGAGGGGGGACGACCCCCCACGCCCCCCGCGGCGGCTTCGCCGCAGGTGCTGACCGAGGAAGACGGCGCCGTCCTCATCATCACGATCAACCGTCCCGAGGCCCGGAACGCCGTCAACGGCGCCGTGGCCCGGGGCATCGCGGCCGCGATCGAGGAGCTCGACAGCCGCAAGGACCTGTCGATCGGCGTCCTCACGGGCGCGGGCGGCACGTTCAGCGCGGGCATGGACCTGAAGGGCTTCCTCACGGGCGACAACCCGATCGTGGAGGGCCGCGGGTTCGCGGGCATCGTCGAGAACCCGCCCGCCAAGCCGCTCATCGCCGCCGTCGAGGGCTACGCCCTGGCCGGCGGGTGCGAGATCGCGCTGTCCTGCGACATGATCGTGGCGTCCCGGGAGGCCCAGTTCGGGTTGCCCGAGCCCAAGCGGGGCCTGGTCGCGGCGGGCGGCGGTCTGCTGCGGCTGCCGCAGCGCATCCCGTTCCACATCGCCATGGAGATCGCGCTGACGGGTGACAAGTACCCGGCGGAGCGGATGGCCGAGCTCGGGTTCGTCAACCGGCTCGCCGAGCCGGGCCAGGCGCTGGCCGCGGCCAAGGAGCTGGCGCTGAAGGTCGCCGAGAACGCCCCGCTGGCGCTCGCCGCGACCAAGAAGGTCATCGTCGAGTCGGCCGGCTGGTCCGCCGACGAGGCCTTCAAGAAGCAGGGTGAGATCACCTTGCCGGTGTTCGTCTCCAAGGACGCCCAGGAGGGCCCGGCCGCTTTCGCCGAGAAGCGCAAGCCGGTCTGGAAGGGCGAGTAGCCACCGTCCGCAGCACCTGAACGGAAGACGCCCGGAGCCCATGGCCCGGGCGTCTTTCGTCCTTATGAGGCCAATGGGGAAAGGGCCTTACCGAGCGGTAAGGGTTCCCGTACTCTCTAGTACCGCCTCGACTTGATCTTGGAGTGACACATGCGAAGGAAAGCGATGGTCGCCGCGGCCACGGTGGCCGCCTGCGGCGCGGGGGCGATCGCGGTCGCGACGCCGGCGGAGGCCGCGGCCTGGCGGAACGTCGGCGGCAAGGCCGTCGCCTACAACGGCACCCTGGACCGGGTCGACTTCGCGGACAAGGGCGCCGGCTGGGCCGTCGGTTCCCAGGGCTCGATCCTCAGCCCCAAGACCATGATCGTTCGTTGGAACGGCACGGCGTGGGCCCGGCAGGCCAGCCCGGTCGGCCTCGTGCCCACCGGCGTGGCCGCCGCCGGTGCCAAGCGCGCCTGGATCGTCGGCTTCAACCTGGCCGACCGCACCGTGGGTCTCTACTGGAACGGCACCAAGTGGAGCAAGGTCTCCTACCCCACGGTCGGGATGCCGTTCATGGTCTCGGCCGGTCGTGACGGCACCGCCTACTCCCTGGCCGGGATCGACTCCTCGGCGGGCGGCCTGAGCTCGGTGCTGCGCTGGAACGGCAAGGCGTGGGTCAAGATCAACGTGCCGCTCCCGCCGAGCAGCAGCGTCACCGCCGTGCAGGTGCGCGGCAAGAACGACGTGTGGCTCGCCGGGACCACCACCGACGGCATCGGCGTCACCGCCTTCATGCTCCGCTGGGACGGCAAGTCCTGGAAGCGCATCGACGTCCCCGGCTCGATGGGCACCCCCGCCTACCGCGCCGTGATGCACCGGATCGTCGTGGCCTCGCCCACCAACGTCTATCTGGACCGTGTCAGCCAGACCGCGCAGCTGCCGAACGCGCTGATGCGCTGGAACGGCAAGACCTGGAAGACCATCAACACTCCCTTGAACGCCGCCGGGCTCGCCATGTCGTCGGACGGCAAGTCCGGAGTCGTCATCATCCCGGTCACCACCGGCAACCGGTCCCAGTACATGCACTACAACGGTTCGGCCTGGCGCACCCTGAACGGCCCGGTCCGCAATGGCGCCAAGGTCCAGGGCGGCGATCTCGACCACCGGCCCGGCACTCCCGGGATCGTCGGTGTCGGAGCCGCGGCGGCGCAGAACAAGAGCAGCCCGTTCATCGAATACTTCGGCTGACCCAACCACAACGCCGGGTAGCGGCCGGTCTCACCCAACTCCAGGCTGACGTTCAGACTTCTTTCAGGTTCCTCTGAAACCCTTTGCGATGATGGCGGAGGGAGAACATGGCATTGGCTGAGCAGTCGCTGAACGCCGGGGTGAACGGCGAGGCGGGTGGCAGGACGCCGGAGGCGCTGCTGCTCGTCGTCGAAGACGAGCCCAACATCCTTGAGCTCCTGGCCGGGAGCCTGCGTTTCACCGGCTTCGCGGTGGTCACGGCCACCAACGGGGCGGACGCGGTGCAGGCCGCCCAGCGGCACCGTCCAGACCTGATCGTTCTGGACGTGATGCTGCCCGACTTCGATGGCTTCGACGTCGTCCGGCGCCTCCGTTCAGGGGGAACGCACACGCCGGTGCTCTTCCTCACCGCTCGCGACGCGGTCCAGGACCGCATCAAGGGCCTCACGATCGGCGGGGACGACTACGTCACCAAGCCGTTCAGCCTGGAGGAGGTCATCGCCCGTATCCGCGCCGTGCTGCGCCGTGTCGGAGGCGGCGCCACCGAGCCTTCGCCACGCATGGTCTTCGCCGACATCGAGCTGGACGAGGACAGCCATGAGGTATGGCGCAACGGCAAGCCGATCCAGCTCTCGCCTACAGAGTTCAAGCTGCTCCGCTACTTCATGGCCAACGCGGGCCGGGTGCTGTCCAAGGCCCAGATCCTCGACCACGTCTGGAACTACGACTTCCGTGGTGACGCCGGGATCGTCGAGTCCTACGTTTCGGCACTGCGCCGTAAGGTCGACAACATCGAGCCGCGGCTCATCCACACCCTGCGGGGGGTCGGTTACGTCCTCCGTTTGCCGCCGAACCCAAGCTGATGGCACGCACGGGGGGAACGAGCGCGCCAGGCCCGAAGGGGCCAGAGCCCAAGTGGGCGGACTCGCCAAAGCCAGGCCCAGACGCACACGGAACACCAGGCACGCCAGGTAAACCCGGTACGCCAGGTGCATCGGGCGCGCCAGGTACGCCCGGCGCCTTGCATACGCCCGGCGCCTTGCATACGCCAGGCACGCCGCCACACGAGACGGCCACGCCGTACGCTGCCCGGCCTCACCACGGGCCCATCGCCGCATTGCGGTCGCTTCCCGGGCGGACGCCGATGAGCGTCAAGCTGATCGCGGGGACGCTGGTGCTCGTCATCGCCGGGCTGACGATCATGGGCGTGGCCGGTGTCTGGGTGCTGCGCGACTACCTGCTCGACCGGGCGGACGACCAGTTGCGCACGACGGCGAACCGTGTGTCGGAACAGATCGCCAAGCAGCAGAACGATCCGCGACCGGCGATCGGGGTCCGCGTACCGAGCCAGATGTACACGCAGGTCTACACCCCGGACGGGCAGGCCCTGCCGCCGGATCCCGCGTCCGACCAGCCCACGGCGGCGCCGAAGCTGCCCGCCAAGCTGAAGACCCGCGTCAACTCGCCGTTCACGGTGCACGGCACCAAGGGCTCGCGTGGCCAGTGGCGTGTTCTGGCCCAGTCGATGCCGGGCGGCAGCATCCTGGTCCTCGGGCTGAGCCTCGACGAGGTCGAGAAGACGGTCGGCCAGCTCGTCGCCATCGACATGACCGTGGGCCTGGTCGTGGTCGCCGGCCTGACCGTCCTCGGAATCTGGGTCGTACGGGTCAGCCTGCGGCCGCTCAGGACGATCGAGATGACGGCCGGGGCGATCGCGGCCGGAGACCTGTCCCGGCGCGTGCCCGAGGCCGATCCCGGCACGGAGGTGGGGCGGCTCGGCCGTTCGCTCAACAGCATGCTCGCCCAGATCGAGGCCGCGTTCGGGGCACGGGCCGAGTCCGAGGCGGCGGCGCGCTGGTCGGAGGAGAGCGCGCGGCGTTCCGAGGAACGTATGCGGCAGTTCGTCGCGGACGCGAGCCACGAGCTGCGCACGCCGCTTACCGCGATCCGTGGGTTCGCCGAGTTCTACCGGCAGGGCGCGGCACGTTCGCCCGAGGAACTCGACCGGCTGATCGGCCGCATCGAGGACGCCGCCGCCCGGATGGGCCTGCTCGTCGAAGATCTGCTGCTGCTCGCCAGGCTGGACCGCCAGCGCCCGGTCGAGCGGCGCCCGGTGGACATCCTCGCCGTCGCGGCCGACGCGGTGCAGGAGGCCAAGGTCGTCGCCCCGGACCGGCCGATCGAGCTGTCCGTTCGGGACGGCATGGCCTACCAGGTGCTCGGGGACGAGCCGCGGCTGCGCCAGGTGCTCGGCAACCTGCTGGCCAACGCGCTCACCCACACCCCGGACGACACCCCGGTCGAGGTGCGGCTGCTGTCGGGGAGCCTGCACGGGCGGCCCGCGGTGGTCTGCGAGGTCGCCGACGAGGGGCCCGGCCTGTCACCGGAGCATGCCGAACGCGTCTTCGAACGTTTCTACCGCGTCGATCCGGCGCGCACCGCGATCGGCCATACCGGCAAGGACGGCGGCACCGGGCTCGGCCTGGCGATCGTCGCGGCGCTCGTGGCCGCGCACGACGGCAAGGTGGAGGTCGAGTCGACCCCTGGTGAGGGCGCCGTGTTCCGCGTCCTCCTGCCCTTGGCGCCCGACTGACCGATCCTTGGACAACCTTGACGGGCGGTTCAGCATTCGTTCAGGTTTCTGCGATTGTCTGGGACGCACAGGGCGCCCCCGGCACACCGCGACGGGACCCGGGGCGTGCGCCCTGACCAACGTCCGAAAGGCCGTGACCGATCTTCCGGTCACGGCCTTTCGCTTGCCCGCGAGGCGTTCAGCGGACTTTCAGGTTGGGTCCAGGGTGGTTGCAGACCCGTTGGCGATTCTCTTGGTGGACAGGACGACAGGGGGTCCCGATGAGCACCGAAACGCCGATGGGCGAGCAGGATGGGCGGCAGGAGCCGCAAAGCACGGGCTTCGGTTACGGCTCCGCCTACGATCAGGCCGGCGCGACCGACCAGCGCGTCTGGGCCGCCCCGGCGGACGCGTATGGCCAGGGCAGGGGAGGCCACACCGCGGCTTTCGCGCAGCCAGGCCCCTACCAGCACTCGGGCACGTACGGCCAGCCGTCTTCGCAGGCGGCCCCGCAAGCGGCCTCGCAGTCAGCTCCGCACGCAACTCCGCAGGCGGCTCCGCATGGCGCAGGCTTCGGCGGGCAGCCGCCGCACGGCGGGGCGTTCCCCACTCAAGGCCAGGTGTCCCCGCAGGGGCAGCCCATGGGCACGCCAGGTTGGTGGACGTTGCGCCGCAAGCTCGCCGCGGCCGGCGCCGTGATGGCGCTGGCGATCGGGGCCGGCGGCGTCGGCGCGGTCGGCGCGGTGGCGCTCACGGGCAACGAGACCGTGTACGGGAGCCCCACGGCGGTGTCGGGCGCCTCCACGAAGCTGAGCTCCACCGCGCAGGTCGCGGCCGCCGTGCAGCCGAGCGTGGTGTCCATCACCGCGCAGTCGAACATGGGCGCCGGCACCGGTTCCGGGGTCGTCCTGCGTTCGGACGGCGTCATCATGACCAACGCCCACGTGGTGCAGGGCGCCGACCAGGTGTCGGTGAAGTTCAGCGATGGCAAGACCGCTCCGGCGCAGGTCCTCGGCCGCGACTCGTCCAGCGACATCGCGGTGATCAAGGCGCAGGGGGTCTCCGGGCTGAAGCCCGTCACGCTCGGCGACAGCTCCGCCCTCGCGGTCGGCGACCCGGTGCTGGCGGTCGGCAGCCCGCTCGGCCTCGACGGGTCGGTGACGTCCGGCATCGTCAGCGCGCTGGGCCGGGAGATCAAGGAGGGCTCGGACGACGACCAGCAGTTGCCGCCAGGCCTGCGCGGCCAGCTGACCCAGCAGGAGAGCGCGGTCATCAAGGACGCCATCCAGACCGACGCGGCCATCAACCCGGGCAACTCGGGCGGCGCGCTGGTCAACGGCGCCGGGCAGCTGGTCGGCGTCAACACCGCGATCGCGACGTCCGGCAGCAGCTCGGGCAACATCGGCGTCGGCTTCGCGATCCCGGTCAACGACGCGAAGAAGGCCGCCGACAAGATCATCAAGGCCGCGACGTTGTGACGCGGCCCTGAGCGGGACTCATCGGAGGCCGTCGCCCGGACACGGCTCTGGGGGGAGCGGGCGGTCGGCGGCGGTCTCCGATGGCAAGTGTGGCGGCGGTACGGATCCGGATGAGGGGGAAGGGTCCTCGGGAGCCGGCGCCCGACGGGGAGAACGCGGCTGCGTGATCACGCCGAGGGGGGTTTGATCACGCAGCCGTACCCTTGTGTCCGCTCCTGACCGTCAGGACGGGGTTCCGCTGCCCGGCGAGCTTGGCCAGCGTCCGGCGGGTGGTCATGAGGTAGTACTCGCGGGGCAGGGTGCGCACCCGCGACGGCAGCCGCGGATAGACGGTCGCGAGCGCGCCCATGAGCAGCCGGAACCGCAGCTCCCGCCGCGCGTTCCACGTCCATCCGTACTGCTCGCGGATCGGCGCGGGCATCATCCCGGCCGTGATCAGCCGGATCATCGCCAGCCCTGGCGCGCCGAGCACTCCCGTGGGCAGCCGCGGATGGAGCACCTGATCGGCGATCTTCCGAGCGGCGTCGGTGATCCGCAGGTTCTGGACCATGTCCGCGTAGTAGACGCGGAAGTCGGCGTACGTGGCGGGCATGCGGTCCTCGGGGCAGCCCAGGATCGTCGCGTACACCTTCGTCTGCCCGTAGAGCTCCGCCAGCTCCCGGTCGCTGAACCGGCGGCGGAAGAGCGCCTGGTAGAACTGCGCCGCCACCGCGAACAGCGTCGCGGCGACCCACACCTGCAGCTCGGGGTCGTTGGCCTCGTAGTCCGGGCCGGTGATCTGCTCGTGTCCCTTGCGGACGAGCGCGCTGAACCGCTCGGCCTCGTCGCGCGTGCCGAACTGCACGGCGTAGAGCCAGCCCATGGTGTTCTGGAGGCGCCGCAGCGGGTTCTCGGCGGTGTAGCTGTGGTCGTACACGCCCTGGGCGACCTTGGGGTGCGCGGTCTGGAGGAGCGAGGCCGCCCCGCCCGCCGCGATCAGCGCGCCCTCGCGCGTGACGACCCGGATGAGGTCGTCGTCCCGGAACAGTCCGTCGGTCATGGACGATCATTGTAAGTAAGTACTTGCTACCGCGCCAGCTCCGCCGCCGGCGGCTCCGGGCGTGATCCGGGACGTGGCTCCGGTCGTGGCTCCGGTCGTGGCTCCGGTCGTGGCTCCGGAGGCTCGGGGCGTGGCTCGTGCAGGAGCGCTTCGACGAGGTCGCGGATCACACTGCGATGGTCGTCAGGACGCCACGCGAGCGCCAGCTCGCTCGGCGAGAGGCCCGTGACCGGGATGGCGTGCACTCCCGGCCGACGGTAGAGCGCCGCGTTGCCGGACGCGAGCAGCACGATGCCCGTGCCGCTCTCGATGGCCGCGAACGTCTCGTCGGCGTTGGTGACGACACCGCCGATCCGCGCCTCCCTCCCATCGCGCTCGGCCAGGGCGAGCCAGTAGTCGCGGAGCGGCCCGGCGCTCTCCGGCAATGCCAGGAACGGCTCGTCCAGAAGCTCGGCGAAGTCGACCTCCTCGCGCCCGGCGAGCCAGTGGCCTTCCGGAAACGCCACCCAGCGCGGCTCGCGCGCGACGACGCACACCTTGAACGTCTCCTGGTTGGGGATGGGGAGCCAGACGAACGCGACGTCCACGTCCCCCTCGGCAAGTCCCGCGGTGGCGTCGTCCCAGTTGACCTGGCGCATCCCCAGTCGCCAGGTGGGCCGCCGTTCGGCGAAGCGCGCACGCATCGTCGACAGCAGGCCGCGGCCGACGCTGGTGGAGATGCCGACCGTGAGCCGGGCGGCGTCGGTCGCCGCGGCGTCGCTCACCGCGCGCTGCGCCTCGTCCCACTTCAGCAGGATCTCGCGGGCCGACGGCAGCAGCGCCCGGCCGGGAGCCGTCAGCGTCACGGCCCGCCGGTCCCGGTCGAACAGCTTCACCCGGAGGAGGTCTTCTAACTGCCTGATCTGCTTGCTGAGCGCCGGCTGGGAGATGAACAACCGCTCCGCCGCCCGGGTGAAGTTGAGCTCCTCGGCGACGGCCACGAAGTACCGCATATCGCGCAGATGTGCATCCATAGCCGATAGCTATCACAGCGTGTATTGGACCTGCCAAGCCCGGCGCTCCGAAGATGGCTGCCATGAGCACCGCTGAAGATCGACTTTCCGTCGTCGAGACCTGCACCCGGATGGCCCGGCATGCCGACCAGCGCGAGTGGGACCGGCTCGCCGGCGTCTTCGCCGACTCGGTGACCTTGGACTACACGAGCCTGAACGGGGGCGAGCCCGCCGAGCTCACCCCCGCGCAGATCGTGGCGGGATGGTCGGCGACGCTCGGCTCGTTCGACGCGACCCAGCACCTGATCACCAACCAGCTGGTGGACGTCGACGGCGACACCGCGGTGTGCACCGCCTCGTTCCAGGCGACGCACCGGCTGGCCAACCCGCACGGCGCGCCGCTGTGGACGCTGGGCGGCACCTACCGCTTCGACCTCGTCCGCGCCGGCTCCGGATGGAAGATCAGCGGCGTCGTCATGACCGCGACCTGGGCGGACGGCAACAAGGACCTGCTCTCGCTCGCGGCGGCGGGATCGCAGTGATCGCGCTCGTCACCGGCGCCAACCGGGGCATCGGCCGGGAGGTGAGCCGCCAGCTCGCCGCCGCAGGCCACACCGTCCTGGTGACGGCCCGTTCGGCCAAGGCGGCGGAGGAGACGGCGCGCGAGCTGGGGCAGGGCACCGTCCCGCTGCGGCTCGACGTCACCGCCGCCGACCTGGCCGGCGTGGCCGCCGAGATCGACGAGCGCCACGGACGGCTGGACGTGCTGGTCAACAACGCCGCCATCACCTACGACACGTGGCAGCGGGCCGTCGAAGCCGATCTGGACGTCGTCCGCGAGGCGGCCGAGACCAACCTCTACGGCCCCTGGCGACTGATCCAGACGCTGCTCCCGCTGCTGCGCCGCAGCGAGCACCCGCGGATCGTCAACGTGTCCAGCGAGGCCGCCTCGCTCACGAACATGGGCGGCGGCACGCCCGCGTACAACGCCTCCAAGGTGGGGCTGAACGCCCTGACCCGGATGCTAGCGGCCGAACTGCGCGCCGACGGCGTCCTCGTGAACGCGATCTGCCCCGGCTGGGTGGCGACCGACATGGGCGGTCCCGGCGGCCGCCCGGTCGCCGATGGCGCGGCCGGGATCGTCTGGGCCGCGACCCTTCCCGACGGCGGCCCGACCGGCGGATTCTTCCGCGACGGCCGCCCCCTCCCCTGGTGACGAAAGGACCATCAAATGATCTTGGTAACCGGAGCCACCGGAAACGTCGGCTCGGAAGTAGTCAAGGCGCTCGCCGCCGCGGGAGCCCCGACCCGCGCGCTGGCGCGCAGGCCCGACTCCGCCACATTGCCCGAGGGCGTCGAGGCCGTGGGCGGTGACCTCAACAAGCCGGAGAGCCTCGCCCCCGCGCTCACCGGAGTGCGCGCCGTCTTCCTGCTTCCCGGCTACGAGGACATGCCCGGACTGCTGAACGAAGCGAAGAAGGCCGGTGCCGAGAAGGTCGTCCTGCTGTCCGGCGGCTCGGCGGGAGACGAGGACCTGACGAACGCGGTGAGCCGCTACATGGCCGCGTCCGAGACGGCGGTGCGGGCGTCCGGACTGCCCTGGACGTTCCTGCGGCCGAGCGCGTTCATGGCGAACGCCCTGCGCTGGCTGCCGCAGCTCCAGGCGGGCGACGAGGTGCGCGTGTCGTTCCCGGCCGTCCGCACGGCGAGCATCGACCCGTTCGACCTCGGCGCCGTCGCCGCCCGCGCGCTGCTGAGCGACGAGTACGAGGGCGAGATCCTCTGGCCGACCGGCCCCGAGGCGATGCTGCCCGCCGAGCAGGTCGCCGTGCTGGCCGAGGTGCTCGGCCGCGACCTGCGCGCCGTGGAGCTGACGAACGAGCAGGCCCGCGCCGAGATGACCGCCTCCATGCCGGTCGAGTACGTGGACGCCTTCTTCGACTTCTACGTCAAGGGGACGCTCGACGAGTCGATCGTCCGCCCGACCGTCCTGGAGGTCACCGGCCGCGAGCCCCGCACCTTCGCGCGGTGGGCGAACGCGCACGCCGACGACTTCCGCTGACCCCATCGACGCGTACGTCAACTAACGAGGAGAGAACGATGACGTCGAAGCAGAAGGTCACCTTCGCCAGCGACGGAGTGTCCTTGACCGGCAACCTCTTCCTGCCGGACGGCGACGGACCCGCGCCCGGCATCGTCGTCGCGGGGACGTGGACGAGCGTCAAGGAGCAGATGGCCGACCGGTACGCCGAGCAACTGGCCGACCGAGGGTTCGCTGCGCTTTCGTTCGACTTCACTGGCTATGGCGAGTCAGAGGGGGAGCCGCGTGACTTCGAGTCGCCCGAGCAGAAGATTCGTGACATCCACAACGCCGTGACGTTCTTGGCAGCACATGACGCGGTGGACGGTGAACGGCTTGGCGCGCTCGGGGTGTGCGCGGCGGCGATGTACATGAGTGCGAACGCCGTTGATGACCCGCGCATCAAGTCGGTGTCGCTGGTAGCGCCGTGGTTGCACGACCCGGAGATCTGCCGTGGCGCGTACGGCGGCGCGGAAGGGGTGGCCGAACGTATCGAGGCGGCCGAGGCGGCCCGCGCGAAGTACGAGGCGAGCGGCGAGGTCGAGTACGTGCCGGTGGTCAGTGGCACCGATCCTCGCGCCGCGATGCCGATGGAGGTCGACTTCTACCTCAACCCGGACCGGGGCGGCATTCCGGAGTGGCCCAACCGGTTCGCCGTGATGGCCTGGCCGGGATGGCTCAGGTTCGACTCGATCTCGCTCGCGCCGCGCCTCAGCCAGCCGGTCCTCCTGGTGCACAGCGAGGACGCGGCGATCCCGGACGGGGCGCGCCGCTTCCACGACGGGCTGGCCGGGCCGAAGAACTTCGTCTGGACGACGGGCAGCCAGTTCGACTTCTACGACCAGGAGCCCAACGTGACCACGGCCGCCGAGGCCGCGGCCGCGCACTTCACGAGCACGCTCGGCTGAAAACCAGGCGACATGATCCACACCTGGTGGGGATAATCGAGACATGCCCGCCGAGATCCACGTCCGAGGCTCGGTCTCCATCCCGGAGACCGAGCTCGGCTGGCGTTTCTCCCGATCGTCCGGGCCGGGCGGGCAGAACGTGAACAAGACGTCGACGGCCGTGGAGCTGTCGTTCGACGTCGCCGAGTCGCCGTCGCTGCCCGATCCGCTCAAGCAGCGGGCGCTGGAACGGCTGTCGGGACGGCTCGTCCGCGGCGTCCTGACGATCCGCGCCGAGGAGTACCGCTCGCAGGCGCGCAACCGGGACGCGGCACGCGAGAGGCTGGCGGCCGTCATGGCCGACGCCATCGCCCCGCCGCCCAAGAAGCGCATCAAGAAGAAGATCCCGCGCGGCATCAACGAGCGCCGGCTGGAGAACAAGAAACGCCGTTCGGACGTGAAGCGAGCCCGCTCCCGCCGCTGGGACTAAGCGTCGCGGTTCACGGCTCGGCGTGGGCGCCGCGGCTCAGGACTCGGACGCTCGGATGGCGCGCATCGCCTCGCGGCGCGCCTCGCCGGACAGCACGTCGATGTAGACGCCGCCGCGCAGGTGATGGCACTCGTGCTGGAGGCAGCGGGCGAAGTAGCCGGTGCCTTCGATCCGGACGGGTTTCCCCTTCACGTCCACGCCCTCGACGACCGCGTGGGCGTGGCGGGGCGTGGCGAAATTCAGGCCCGGAACCGACAGGCAGCCTTCCTGCTCGACGAGCAGCTCACCGTCCTCGGCGACGAGCACGGGGTTGACCACGTGACCGACGTGGCGGCGGCCCTCGTCGTCCGCGCAGTCGTAGACGAAGATCTGCTGCGAGACGCCGATCTGGTTGGCGGCGAGCCCCGCGCCGTCCGCCTCGTACATCGTCGCGAACATGTCGTCCACGAGCCGTTCGAGCGCCGTGTCGAACGTCCGCACCGGGTCGCACTCCGTGCGCAGCACCGGGTCGCCCAGCCGCCGGATCGGGCGGATCGTGCCCTCCCGGCCGGCCCGCCGGTCGCGCCGCCTGCCGTCACGTCCCTGGGGTGCCCTGGCCATGACAAAGATCCTATTCAACGACGACGGTGCCTCCGCCATGGATCGCAACCCATGACGGAGGCACCGTTATGCCTTGCCCGATGTCCCGGCTCGCGCTGAGGACGTCTCAGCCGGCGTCGGTCGGACGAGGGCCGTGGCCCTGGCCGGGGTGCTTGGGGCCGGACTGCGGCGGGAGGCCGCCGGGCAGCGGCCCGTCCTGGTCGCGCGCCGGAGCGGGCGCCTTGGCCTGCTGCGGAACCTGCGGGGCGTGCGGAGCGTGCGTGTCCGCCACGGTCAGCTCGGGGTCCGGCTTCTTGATCGCGGGAGTCGGCGCCGCGACCGGGGCGGGCGGCGCGGGCGTCACCGGGGCGACCGGCGCGACCGGTGCGGGCTTGGCCGCCGACGGCTGTGCGACCGGAGCCGCCGGCACCCCGGCGGGGATCGGCTGCTTGCGCTGCGGCGCGGGCGCGATCGGCTGCTTGACCGCGTCCTCGACCATCTTCTCCAGCGGGCCGGCGTCGTTCTCGCTCTTGAGCAGGCGGTTGAGCGTCTCGCTGATCTCGGTCAGCCGCTGCAGCGCCTGGGTGTGGTTCTTGGTGAGCTGGGTCAGGCGCGTCGTCGCGCCCTCGTTGATGACGCTGGCCCGGCGCTCGGACGCGGTCAGCGTGCGCTCGGCCTCCAGCCGGGCGCTGGTCACCGTCTGCTCGGCCTCCTGCTTGGCGGCCGTCAGCACGCTGTCGGACTCCTTCTTGGCCGACGCCAGCACGTGGTCGGCCTTCTGCTTGGCCTGGGCGAGGTCCTCCTCGGCGTGCCCCCTGGCCTCCTCGACGATCCGCTTGGACTCGCTCTCGGCCTCCTTGCGGATCTGGCCGCCCTTGGCCTCCGCCTCGGCGATCTTGTCCTTGGCCTCGTCCTCGGCCAGGTTGATGATCTGGCGGAGGCGGTCGCTCAGGTCGTCGCCGGTGGGCTTGCGCGCCTCGCGGACCTCGGCCATCTCGCGGCGGGTCCGTTCGACGTCGTCGAGCGCGCGGGCGAGCCGGGCCTCCAGCTCGCGGATCTGGTTCTGGCTGCGGGCGATGAACTCGTCGACCTGGCGGCGGTTGTAGCCGCGCATGACGATCTCGAAGGATTCCTCGCGAAGGAGGTTCGGCAGGATTTCAGCTTCGTTGTTCATGATGCCTTGGGGGTCGTTGGCGGGGGGTGATCACCCCGTCAGAGTCGGAGAGAGTCGGAGACGGCGCAGGAGGCCAACATGGGAAACGTCAGGGTTGACTCTTGTCCGGTCCACCCCATTCGCGCAACCGGAACGTGGGTTGTCGCAGCCATTTCTTAACCTGGGGAGGGTCGGCAAGTTGTCCAATCTTAGGAAATTTCGCCCACGGCCGCGGCGCCCTAAGATCGACGGCATGAGCAGCAGCTATATCGGGTCCCTCGGCACCGACGCTCCGCGCATCCACCCGGAGGCATGGGTCGCGCCCGGCGCCGTCGTCGTGGGCAAGGTGACCCTCGGCCGCGAGACCAGCGTCTGGTACGGCTCGGTGCTGCGCGGCGAGGACGAGGAGATCGTCGTCGGGGACGCGTGCAACATCCAGGACCTGTGCTGCCTGCACGCCGACCCGGGACTGCCCGCCGTCCTGGAGGACCGCGTCAGCCTGGGGCACAAGGCCATGGTGCACGGCGCCCACGTCGAGACCGGCTCGCTCATCGGCATCGGCGCGATCGTGCTGAACGGCGCGCGCATCGGCGCCGGGACGCTGGTCGCGGCGGGCGCCCTGGTGCCGCCCGGGAAGCGGATCCCCTCCGGCGTGCTGGTGGCCGGGATGCCGGGCAAGGTCGTCCGCGAGCTCACCGACGACGACCGGCTGATCCTGGAGCACACCCCCGACGTGTACGTGAAGAAGTCGCGGCTCCATCGCGACGCCGACTGGAAGTAGCCCCGCGCCGGAACGGTACGGCCCGGCCGGATCCGGTGAGGATGCGGCGTCCAATAGTGCCGCCGTCCCGATGCTGACTACGATGACCATGTGGTGTGGGGACCGGGCTATGGCAGTGCTCCGCCGCCCAGCCCCCCGACGGGGCAAGATCCGTTCTCGGCGGCAGAGCGTGACACGAAGGCGATGGTGGCCGCCGGATGGTGGGCGTCGGCGCCTCCGCAACAGCGCCAGCACGCCATCGGGGGACGCATGCTCATGCTCCCCGACGGGACGTGGTGGCTCTTCGGGGCATGGGCGCGCTGGTACCGGCTGCACCCGTCCGACGGCCAGTGGTACCTGTGCCCGCCGCCGCGTTCGCCCGGCGTCCGGATGGCCGCCCGGCCCGCCCAGCACGGCGGAGGCCAGGTTCCGGCGCTGCCGCCGCACGTCGTCCCGGCCGGCCCTGACTTCTCCTACGCGCCGCCCGGCGCCCTGCCGTTCGTCGACCAGGGCTTCGCGCTCGAACTGACCGCCCGCGTCCGGTCGACGGTCGACTCCGCCTCCAACCTGCCCGCCGCCGAATACCCGCACTGGTGGTCGCTCTTCACGTCCGAGACGCCGTCCACGGTGGTGGCGGCCTGGGGCGTGATGTTGTGGTGCGGTGCCGCGCCGGTCTTCGACTCCCGGCTGGACGCGCAGATGCTCGACCTCTGGAAGCCGTACCGCGCCAAGCCGCTGCCAGATGTGGACGGCCCGCGCTGGCTCACGCCGCCGCCGATGGAGGCGCTGGTCGGGCTGTACGCCGAGCGGCTGCGTGCGAGCCGGGTCGACGCGGCCGTCGTCGTCCTGCGCACGATGTGGGCCGTGGCGAGCGTCCTGCGTGAGGATCCGCGGTTCCAGGTGCGCGCCGACGCGCTGCTGGAGATCCTCGGCGCCACCCTCAGCAACCCGACGGTCGACTACGACGCACTGCCGTACGGAGACCAGGCGATCGTCCAGCAGTGGCTTACGCGCTGCCCACCGCACCTCGTGCCCGCGCTACGGAACGAGACGTCGCCCGGCGACAACTTCCGGCACGCCTACTACAGCCTTGCCGACGTGGTCGCGTCGCTGGTCGGCGACCCCGCCGACCCCGCCTACATCGAGCCACGGCTGGTGGCGGCCGCACTGGTCGCCGCCGATCTGGACGTGGTGCGCAAGGACGTGGCCGACAGCATCGTCCCGTGGCTCGACCCAGAGATCCGCTACACCGTCCAGGCGGTACGGAGCCAGCCAGGGCATCCGCTGCGCCGTCTGTGGCCCGGTGACATGCGCCTGCCCGAGCCGTTGCGTTCGGCGGTGGGACGCGGCGACGCGGCCTCCCGGCTGCTCGCGTCGATGTACGAGGTCGACCTCGCCTGGTGCCGGCTGGCCGGAATGCCCGCCAGGCCGCGCGGCTTCCCGGTGCCGACGGCGATCGTCGCCGGGATCATCG
Source organism: Spirillospora sp. NPDC048911 (assembly GCF_043198015.1). Taxonomy (NCBI): domain Bacteria; kingdom Bacillati; phylum Actinomycetota; class Actinomycetes; order Streptosporangiales; family Thermomonosporaceae; genus Spirillospora; species Spirillospora sp. NPDC048911. The sequence continues at coordinate 31,825 of NZ_JBICUD010000015.1, forward strand.
GATCGGATCGGGCCCGCGCCGTCGCGACCGGGACGACCAGCACGCCCCAGCCGGTCCCGCCGTTCGCCCCGCCGCCCTCCCCGTTGACCTCGCAGAGCCAGCCCGGCGTCAAGCCGGGAACCCCTCAGCAGGCCATGGGCATGCCCGGCGGCCCTGACAAACCCTTCGTCCAGCCGCCCGCGAACCTTCACCCGCCCGCCAACCTCCACCCGCCCGCGCACGTGCCGCCGCCGCCCGCGCAGCAGCCCGGCCAGCAGGCGGCGTTCGCGTCGCCCGACCCGCAGATGGGCGGGGTCTCCCCGGCGGAGGGTCAGCAGGACGCAGGCAACTTCGCGCCGCCCTACACCGAGCTCGGCTACCAAGCCCCACAGCAGGCGTCGCCGGTTCCGCCCGTTCCGCCAGCACAGGCCGGACAGGGCGCCCAGGCCGGCTATGCCCCACCGCCTGCACCGCCCGAGCCTGCCGAGGAGAAGAGCTCCGCGGAGAACATCGCTCCTCCGTACACCGAGCTCGGCTTCCGGCGCCCCGGCACGGCGTCGGCCCCGTCCCAGGTCCCTGCTCCATCGCAGGCCCAGCCCCCGCCGCCGCAGCAGCCCGCTCAACAGCAGCAGGCGGAACAGCGGATGCCGCCGCAGGCGCCGGTGACGCAGGTCGAGCAACCGGCGACCCCCACACCGCAGTCACCGCCTGTCGATCCCTACGCGACGCGGTTCGACGAGGGCGGCCAGGCGAAGGCCGGCCGGCAGGCCGGTCCGCAACCGGCCGCGCCGCCGAACGCGGGCCCGTCCGTCCCGGCCGCCCCACCCCGCACCCGGATCCTGGACCAGCAGGACGCCTCGGGCGAGCCCCCGGCGCCGCGGCAGGCCGGGCAGCCGCCCGCCGGCGCGGGCGGCGCGGGCGGCGGGGGAGCGGGCACGCGGATCATGTCCGAGACCATGGTCGGCGACTTCGACTTCCTCGACGACACGCCGTCTCCGGAACGGCCGGTTCACGAGATCCCGCCGCCGGCCGACCGCGGCGACCGGCGGACCCTCGAACGGTTCGGCATCAGCTTCGTGTCCGGGGCGCAGGACGCCGGTGAGCTCCTCGACACCGTGCGGCAGCGGATCGAGGAGTGGAACGCCCCCGCCGGCGCGGCCATGGAGGCGACCCGGGTCGACGGCCAGCCCGGCGACGCCGTCGCCGTGCCGAGCGTGCTGCTGGTCGGCACCCCGCACACCGGGCAGCGCAGGCTGGCCCGGATGATCGCCCTGACGGCCGCGGACGCCGGCCTCGGCGACGGCGCGATCCGCGCCGCCGACGCCGAGGACGTGCGGGACGCGCCGGTCGAGGGCGTGACGCGGATCCTGGAGCAGCAGGGCGCGGCGGCCGTCCTCTTCGAACGGCTCGACGTGGCGATCACCTCGGCGATGGACCCGGTGGCGGTCGCGGCGGCCGTCCGGCGGGTCCGGCGGCACCCCGCCACCGGGACGGTGCTGATCGCCACCTGCGAGCCCCATACGTACAAGCGGCTGCTCAAGGACCATCCGCGGCTGGTCGAGGTGTTCCGGGTCTACCGGATGCCCGACCTCGCCGAGCTCGACAACCGCATGACCCTGCTGCACCTGCTGGCGGACGAGCGCCGCGTCACGCTGGGCAACGCGGCGCTCGAGGTCGCCCGCGAGGACCTCGGCCGGCTGCGCGGTCCGGGCGATCTCGTCAACGCGCGCCTGGTGGAGGCCTATCTCGACCAGGCGTGCCAGCGGCATCTCGAACGGGCCGGCGCCTCGCGCGACCGGCTCGTGCTGACCCCCGACGACCTCACCGGCGTCGCCGAGGGCATCGAGCCGTCGCTGCGGCCGCCCGGCGACATCGACGGCTACCTGCGGCAGCTGGACGGGCTGATCGGGCTGACCGACGTCAAGGCGGCCGTCCGGGAGCTGGTCGAGGAGGCGGAGCTGGCCGCCGACCGGGCCCGCTACGGGGTGACGCCCGGCTCGTCCCTGCACCTGATCTTCACGGGCCCGCCCGGGACCGGCAAGACGACGGTCGCGGGCCTGCTCGGCGGGATCTACGCGGCGCTGGGCCTGCTCGACTCGGGCCATGTGGTGGCGTGCCGGCCGGTGCACCTGGCGGGCCGCGACCCGATCGACACCGAGGGACGCGTGGCCGGCATGATCGACCAGGCGCTCGGCGGCGTGCTGCTGATCCAGGAGGCCTACCGGCTGGACCGCAACCCGGCGGTGGTGAGCGAGCTGCTGCGCCACATGCGGGGCCGGCCGGGCAAGTTCATGATCGTCTGTTCGAGCCCGGGTGCCGAGATGGAGGGTTTCCTGGCGGGCAACCCCGCGTTCCGTGGCGAGTTCGAGCGGACCATGGAGTTCGAGGGCATCGGTGACCGCGATCTGGTCAACCTGTTCCAGAGCTATGCCGAGCGCGATCTGTACATGCTCGACGAGGAGCTGCGGGTCGAGCTGCTCGCCCGCTTCGCCCGGCTGCGCGACGACCCGGCGTTCGGCTACGCCCGTACCGTCCGGGCGCTGTTCGAGCAGACCGTCGCCCGCCAGGCCGCCCGGCTCGCCGGGGCGGACGTCAACGCGGCCACCGTCGCCAGGCTCACCGCGCGCGACCTGCCCGAGTCGGCCCTCGAACAGATGCTGGGCGACTTCCACCAGGGCCGGTAGCCGCTTCCACCAGGGCCGGTGGCCCCGGCTGAGGGCCTTTGGTGCGATCGTCCCGACATCCTCCCGATGCCGCATGAACTGCGCGTACGTGGGAAAGGTCGAGAGAGGCGCGCGTCGAGCGTGGCCGGACCGGGCCGCCGGGGAGTGGCCCTCGAATGGCCCTCTTGGGTCATGTGCCCGCGGTCGACCGGCGCGTAGCCTCGACAGTGGGTGTGGGGAACGAACGGAGGTGGACGCGGTGCGCCAGCAGTATCTAGATCTGCGCGTCCATGACCGTGTTGCGCTGGACGAGATCGAACTCTATGCCGAGATGCTCAGCGCGGTGGCGGCGGCCGACAAGCCGCTGACGCTGGCTGAGATCGACATGGTGCTCGGCCTGCGATCCGACGAAGCCGGTCGTCGCGAGCTGACGTCACAGGACCAGTAGTCCCGCCACGCGCCGGGGATGCCCGAGGGCGCCCCGGCGCGATCCTGCCTCGTTCGACCTCCGTCGTTGCGACCTTCACTGCTGCGACTTCCGCCGTTTCGGCCCCTGCTGTAACGAATCTCACTCCTGTTCATCGCGCCTTCCGGCAGCCGGTGCCGCCCGCCCGGAGCGCCCGGTACGTCCGCGCAGATAGGGATGTGTGTCGTGGGTGTGCACCTCGTGATCTAGGGCAACCTTGTAGGTGAGAGGATGGCTGACACCAGCCGAAGCTGGGGCAAAGGTTCTTTTTACGGCTGGTTACGCCTACGATCCTCTGCGGACTGTTCCGGCACTTCAGGAGTACGACGTGCGCTTGCGTCTCACGCCGCGTGAGGACAGCTTTTACGACATGTTCGCCGACTCGGCGAACAACCTGGTCACTGGTGCCAGGCTGCTCGTGGAGCTCATCAGCGACGGCGCCGACCGGGAAGCGATCGCGGAGAAGCTGCGCGCCTGCGAACACGCGGGCGACGAGTGCACTCACGCGATCATGCGCCGGTTGAACGAAACTTTCATCACGCCCTTCGACCGTGAGGACATCTATCGGCTCGCCTCCACGATCGACGACGTCATGGACGAGATGGAGGAGGCCGCCGACCTCGTCGTCCTCTACAAGATCGACGAGTTCCCCAAGGGCATCGTCAACATGGTGGAGGTGCTGGAGCGGGCGGCCGAGCTGACCGCCGAGGCCATGCCGCGGCTGCGCTCCATGAAGGAGCTCAACGAGTACTGGATCGAGATCAACCGGCTCGAGAACCAGGGCGACCAGATCTATCGCAAGCTGCTGGCCAGGCTGTTCAGCGGTGAGTACGACACGCTGACCGTGCTCAAGCTCAAGGAGGTGATCGACCGCCTGGAAGACGCGGCCGACGCCTTCGAGCACGTGGCCAACACGGTCGAGACGATCGCGGTCAAGGAATCATGAGCCAGCCCTCCGACGCGGGCACGACCCTCACCAAGGAGTCCGTGCCCGGCGCGGACCCGTCGCTCGCCGAACAGGCGCGGCGCGGGCCGAGCAAGTTCTGGTGGGCGCTGCTCGGCGGAGTGCTGCTGGTCATGCTGCTGGGCGCGGTCGGGCTCCGGTCCGACGCGCAGGCGGCGGTGCTGGTGCTGGTCGTGGTCGTCGCGTTGATCTTCGACTACACCAACGGCTTCCACGACGCCGCCAACGCGATCGCCACGTCGGTCTCGACGCGGGCGCTCACACCCCGCGCGGCGCTGCTGATGGCCGCCGTGATGAACCTCGTCGGCGCCCTGCTCGGCGTCGAGGTCGCCAAGACCGTCAGCGAGGTCATCACGCCGCCCAGCGGCCTGCACGGGCTCACCGTGGTCGCCGCCGGGGTGCTCGGGGCGATCACGTGGAACCTCGTCACCTGGTACTTCGGCCTCCCCTCGTCGTCGTCGCACGCCCTGATCGGCGGCATCGTGGGCGCCGGGCTGGCGTCCGCCTCCTCGGTCAGCTGGAGCAAGGTCGTCGACAAGGTCGCCATCCCGATGGTGATCTCGCCGGTGGTCGGCTTCTTCCTGGCCTACTTCCTGATGGTGGCGCTGCTGTGGATCTTCCGCAGGGCGCAGCCCGCCCGGGTCGGCCGCCGGTTCCGCATCGCGCAGTCGCTCTCGGCCGCCGCGATGGCGCTGGGCCACGGCCTGCAGGACGCCCAGAAGACGATGGGCATCATCGTCCTCGCCCTCGTCACCACCGGCCACTCCGACGGCGGCTCGGTCCCGCTGTGGGTGATCATCGCCTGTGCGGGGGCGCTGTCCCTGGGCACCTACGCGGGCGGCTGGCGCATCATGCGCACGCTCGGCCGCCGGGTGATCGAACTCGATCCGCCGCGGGGCTTCGCCGCCGAAGCGACGGCCTCCATGGTGCTCTACGCGGCCGCCTACATCTGGCACGCTCCAATCTCCACCACCCACACGATCACCTCGGCGATCATGGGCGTCGGGGCGACCAAGCGGCTGTCGGCCGTCCGCTGGGGCGTCGCCGGCAACATCGTCGTCGCCTGGATCCTCACCATGCCGGCGGCCGCCCTCGTGGCCGCCGTCGTCTACTGGATGGTCCATCTGTTCGGTGCCTAATTTATTGCTTTCGCGGCCTCGGGTCCTCGCCTGGCGGCTCGGACCCGAACCGCAAAAGCGGCGAACGCGACATCGCTTCGCGATCTTCGCGCGAAGCTTCGCCTGGCGGCTCGCTCCGGCTCAGGTAGCGCGTTCGCGTGACGGCCGAGCATGTTGGATGGGAAGGACAGGGCCGCTCCTTGGTGGGGAGCGGCCCCATCTCATTCCGACTCACTGGCCGGAGATGCGGTCCAGTTTGGGCGGGGCGAGGGGGGAGTTGGCGCCGAGGTAGGCGGTGAACGTGTCCAGGTCGATGGGGCCGCCGAGGACGGGGCTCTTGTCCTCGGTGAAGACGGTGAAGCCGTCTCCGCCGCCGATCAGGAAGTTGTTCGCCGCGACCTTGTAGGTGGTGGTGTCGTTCACCGGCGTGCCGTCGATCGTGATCGCGGAGACGCGGTCGCCGACGGGCTTGGAGCGGTCGACGGTGAAGTGGAGGGTGGCCGAGGGCTGCAGGATCCGTTCCCTCGCCTGGCCCTCCCACTGCTGCTCCAGCAGGTGGTCGAGCTGCTTGCCGGTCAGCGACACCATGCCCATGATGTTGCTGAACGGCTGCACGGCGAAGGCGTCGCCGTAGGTCACCGTGCCGTCGCCCTTGAAGACCAGGTCGGTCCGGATGCCGCCGGGGTTCATGAGCGCGACCTGGGCGCCCTTGTCCTTCATCGAGGCCAGCTGGGCGTCGGCGATGACGTCGCCGACCGTGGTCTCGCCGCCCGGCGAGGGGGTCCGGTCCAGGCTCGCGGTGATCTTGCCGATCGGCTTGTTCGCGATCGCGGCGACCCGTTCCTTCCAGGTCGCGACGAACGTCTCGGTCGCCGGGTCGGCCACGTCCCGGGTGACGACGTGGTTGTCGCCCTTGACGGACGAGCGCACGATGTCGCCGGTGCGCTTGTTCACCTGGAAGTCGACCTGGGTGATGACCCGGCCGAACGACGAGCCCGACGAGTAGAAGCGCGGCTGGCCCTTCGGGTCGGTCACCGAGCAGACGTACTGCTGGTGGGTGTGCCCGGCCAGGACCATGTCGATCTCGGGGTCGGCGTCGCGCGCGATCCGCGTGCCGGCGCCCGGCACCACGTCGCAGGCGTCCGGACGCTGGCCCGCCGGGACCTGGTCGCCTTCGTGGACGAGCAGCACCATGGCCCGCACGCCGCGGCGCTTGAGCTCGCGAGCGGCCCGGTTGGCGGCGGTCACCTCGTCGTCGAACCGCAGGCCCTTGATGCCGCCGGCGGTGACGATGGTCGGGGTGGTCTTGGTGACGACCCCGATGAAGCCCACCCGCACGCCGTTGATCCTGCGGATCGTCCACGGCTTGAGGACGGGCTTGTTCTTCTTCTCCTTGATGACGTTCGCGGCGAGGTAGTCGAACTTGGCGCCGCGCCACCTGCCCGCCGGGGAGCAGCCGTCCGTGGGGTGGCAGCCGCCCCACTGGATGCGCTGCAGCTCCCGGTAACCCTCGTCGAACTCGTGGTTGCCGACCGCCGAGGCGGTGACGCCCACCTTCCCGAGGAACTCCACCGAGGGCTCGTCGTGGTAGGCGGCGGAGATCAGCGGGGAACCGCCGATGAGGTCGCCCTGCGCGACGGTCAGGGTGTTCTTGTCCTTCAGCCGCTTGAGGTGCGAGGCGACGTAGGCCGCGCCGCCCGCGGGAACCGTGGCGCCGCTCTCGTCGACCGCGGTGCCCGAGCTGCCCGTCGGCGGCTCCAGGTTGCCGTGGAAGTCGTTGAGCGACAGCAGCCGCACGGACGCGGTGGGCGCGGGCTTGCCCGGCTTGGCGGCGGCCGGTTGCGCGGCCAGGCCGACCAGGGCCAGTCCCACCGCGGCGCAGGCCAGGGGGATGTGTGGACGTTTCATCCTGGCACTCTAAGCTTTGCCCGAGTTGCTGATCTGGACGCCTGAATGACGTTTCTATGACGGTTTGACCAGTAGTGCGGTCGCCGCCCGCGCCCGGCCACCGCCTAGGCTGTGATCATGTCTGAGCTGCGGGTGCGCACGACGCTGCCGGAAGACGAGATCGAGAAGATCGTCCGTCTCGTCGACTCGGCCGCCGAGCACGACGGTGTCGGGCCGCTGTCAGAGCGTTCCCTGCTCTGGCTGCGCGGCGGCGGGGGCGGCGACGCGCGTGGTCTCCTGCAACTGGACGAAGCAGGCGGACTGGTCGGCTATGCCCACCTCGACCCGGCCACGGACGACGAGACCGCCGCAGGCGAATTCGTCGTGGCTCCAGAAGTCCGTCGGCGCGGGCATGGGCTGGCCCTCCTGCGCGGGCTCCGCCAGGAGGCGGACGGGCCGTTGCGCGTGTGGGCGCACGGCGATCTCCCGGCCGCCACGGCGCTGGCCGGCTCGGAGGGCCTCGACCGGGTGCGTGCCCTCTTCCAGATGCGCCGCTCGATGGACGACCCGTTCCCCAAGCTCGACATCGCCGATGGGGTGCGGCTCCGCACGTTCAAGGTCGGCGAGGACGAGGAGGCGTGGCTCCAGGTGAACCGCCGCGCCTTCGCCCACCACCCCGAGCAGGGCGCCTGGACGCTCGACGACGTGCGGCTGCGCGAACGCGAGCCGTGGTTCGACCCGGAGGGCTTCTTCCTCGCCGAAAGTGAACGCGACGGAAAGCTGATGGGCTTCCACTGGACCAAGACCCACCCCGACGGCCTCGGCGAGGTCTACGTCGTCGGCGTCGATCCCGACGCGCAAGGCCTCGGCCTGGGACGCACACTCACGCTGAAGGGCCTGCAGCACCTGCGCGAACGGGGAGTCCCGGCCGTCCTGCTGTACGTGGACGAGTCGAACGGCGCGGCCGTCCGGCTGTACGAGTCGCTGAGCTTCACCCGCTACTCCGTGGACGTGATGTTCCAGACCGCCGCCTGACCTGCCCTCCGGAGCGCCCGCCGAGCGCTCGCCACGTGCCCGCTGAGCGCCCGAAATGCCCTGTATGCCAGGCGTTTTCTGGCGTGTGACCTGGGCTGTTAACCGCACGGCCACGCTGAGGCGGGGCATTCTTTTTGACCCTGCCCGTCCCAGTTCATTTACCGTTCACCTGGTTCAGGGTGACTGGTCACCTCTCCTGCCTAACGTCGCTCTCGACGGTGCCCCCCTTACCTGGACAAACAACTCCAGAGACCCGGTCGGGGGAACGACATGAACCTGGTCTGGGCACCGCCCAACGACTATCGAGGAGACCCTCCGGTGAAGAACGGATCTCGGCTGGCCGCCCTGGGCGGAGTGGTCGTCGCGGGCGCTCTCGCCCTCTCCGCATGCGGGAGCGACGACAACACGGGTGGAAGTGGCGCCGCGGCCCCCACCGGCAATATCGACTGCAGCAAGGGCACGGTCAACGCGGCCGGTTCCAGCGCGCAGAAGAACGCGATCGAGGAGTGGACCAACGCCTACTCCGCGAAGTGCGCGGGCGCGAACCTGAACTACAACCCGAGCGGTTCGGGCGCGGGCATCAAGTCCTTCAGCGACGGCCAGGTGGCGTTCGCCGGCTCGGACTCGCCGCTCAAGCCCGAAGAGGTCGGCCCGGCCAAGACGCGCTGCCAGGGCGGCACGCCGCTGAACCTGCCGATGGTCGTCGGCCCGGTCGGCGTCGTCTACAACGTCCAGGGCGTGGACGGGCTCCAGGTGTCGCCGGAGCTGCTCGCCCAGATCTTCTCGGGCAAGGTCAAGACCTGGAACGATCCCGCGATCGCCAAGGAGAACTCCGGCGCCAAGCTGCCGTCGACTCCGATCAAGGTCGTCTACCGGGCCGACGAGTCGGGCACCACCGACAACTTCACCAAGTACCTCGGCAAGACCGCGCCGAAGGTGTGGACGTGGGAGCACGCCAAGAAGTGGCCGGACGCCATCGCCAAGGCCGGCCAGGGCGCCCCCAAGTCCGACGGTGTCTCCAACCAGGTCAAGAGCACCGCCGGCGCGATCTCCTACGTGGAGATGTCCTACGCCACCAACAACAAGCTGCAGACCGCCAAGGTCAAGAACGGCGCCGGTGAGTACGCCGAGCTGAGCGCCGACAGCGCCTCCAAGGCGATCGCGGGCGCGAAGGTCGAGGGCACCGGCAACGACGTCGCGCTCAGCATCGACTACACCACCAAGGAGGCCGGCGCCTACCCGATCGTCCTGGTGACGTACGAGATCGCGTGCGAGAAGGGCCTCCCTGCCGAGCAGAGCGCGTTCGTGAAGTCCTTCCTGACCTACACCTCCAGCGCGGACGGCCAGCAGATCCTGTCCAAGCTGGGCTACGCCCCGCTGCCGCAGAGCGTGCTGACCAAGGTCCAGACGTCGGTCAAGGCACTGTCCTGACCTCGGACCAGCGTCCCAGCAGCCCCGCCACCGAGCACGACGGTGGCGGGGCCGCCCCTGGTTCCGGCTCATCCTCGTCCCATCCAGGAGGAACCCCCGTGAGCACCGACACCGGCGTCGAAGCGACCGTCGGCGCCAAACACCGCGCGACCGGCCGCCCCATGAGCACCGGCCGGGCCGGTGACAAGATCTTCGTGTCCGCGGCCCGGGGGTCGGGGATCCTCGTGCTCGCCATCATGGCGGCGATCGCGGCCTTCCTCGTGTGGAAGGCGATCCCGGCGCTGCAGAAGAACGAGGCCAACTTCTTCACGTCCGAGGCGTGGGACCCGAACGCGACGCAGCCGAAGTTCGGCATCGCCCAGCTCGCCTTCGGCACGCTGGTCTCCTCGTTCCTGGCGCTGCTCTTGGCGACCCCGGTCGCGATCGGCATCGCGCTGTTCATCGCGTTCTACTCGCCGCGGCGGCTGTCCTCGGGGCTGGGCTACATCGTCGACCTGCTGGCGGCCGTGCCGAGCATCGTCTACGGCCTGTGGGGGGTGGCGATCCTCGCCCCGCACATGACGGACGTCAGCGAGTTCCTCAACACCGTGCTCGGCTGGATTCCGCTGTTCGGCGGCGACAGCCCCGGCAAGAACTCGATCTTCACCGCCTCGGTGGTGCTGGCGATCATGATCCTGCCCATCATCTCCTCGATCTCCCGCGAGGTGTTCCTGCAGGTGCCCCAGGCGCACGTGGAGGCCTCGCTGGCGCTCGGGGCGACGCGCTGGGAGATGATCCGCATGTCGGTGCTGCCGTACGGGCGGTCCGGCATGATCGGCGCCTCGATGCTCGGCCTCGGCCGGGCGATGGGGGAGACCATCGCGGTCGCCATGGTGCTGACCTCGTTCCCGGGGATCAACATCCACATCCTCGAGGACGGCGGCAACAGCTTCGCCGCGAACATCGTGCGCGGTTTCAACGAGGCCACCGAGACCGGCCGGGGCGCGCTGATCGCCTCGGGCCTGGTGCTGTTCGTGATCACCCTGCTCGTCAACATGGCCGCGCGGGCGGTCGTCGCGCGCCGTAAGGAGTTCGTGTGAGCTCGGTTTCCACCCCCGCCAGGCAGAGCTCGATCGGCTCGATCTCCGCCGGCCGCAAGATCAAGGACCGGGCGGTGCAGGGCCTGGTCTACCTCGCCTTCGCCCTGGCGCTCATCCCGCTGATCTCGGTGCTGTGGACGGTCATCGGCCATGGCATGGAGCGCTTCGACGCCGTGTTCTTCCAGAAGTCGATGAACGGCGTCTCCGGCAGAATGGCCGGCGGGGGCGCGTACCACGCCATCATCGGAACCCTGGAGCAGGTGGCCATCACCACGGCGATCGCGGTCCCGATCGCGATCCTCACGGCCATCTACCTGGTCGAATACGGAGCGGACCGCAAGCTCGCCAAGGTCATCAGCTTCTTCATCGACGTCATGACGGGCATCCCGTCGATCGTCGCGGGCCTGTTCATCCTGGCCCTGTGGCTGCTGACGTTCGGGTTCGACTTCTCCGGCCTCGCCGGCTCGCTCGCCCTGGCGATCCTCATGATCCCCACGGTGGTGCGGGCCGCCGAGGAGATGCTCAAGCTGGTCCCCAACGACCTGCGGGAAGCCTCCTACGCGCTCGGTGTGCCCCGCTGGCGGACGATCCTGTTCGTCATCCTGCCGACCGCGGCCACCGGGATCATCACCGGCGTCATGCTGGCCGTCGCCCGCGTGATGGGTGAGACCGCCCCGCTGCTGTTGACGATCTTCGTGACCAAGGCGATCAACACCAACCCCTTCGAGGGGGCGCAGGGCTCGCTGCCGACGTTCATCTGGGACCAGGCCGGCGACCCCAACCAGAACGCCATCGACCGCGCCTGGGCCGGTGCGCTCACCCTGATCGTGATCATCATGCTGCTCAACCTGGTGGCCCGCTTCATCGCGCGCCGGACCCGGTTCGGCCGCTGACCCGACGACCCCACCGCACGACCCGATAGGAGCATCACCCACATGGCCAAGCGCATCGAAGTCTCCGGACTCCATGCCTACTACGGCGGGGTCCACGCCATCGAGGACATCTCGATGACGGTCGAGCCGCGCTCGGTGACGGCGTTCATCGGGCCCTCCGGCTGCGGCAAGTCCACGTTCCTGCGCACCCTCAACCGCATGCACGAGGTGATCCCCGGCGCCCGCGTCCAGGGCAAGGTCATGCTCGACGACGAGGACCTGTACGGCAAGGACGTCGACCCGGTCGCGGTGCGCCGCGTCGTGGGCATGGTGTTCCAGCGGCCGAACCCGTTCCCCACCATGTCGATCTACGACAACGTGGCGGCCGGGCTCAAGCTCAACGGCGTCCGCCGCAAGGGCCGGCTCGACGAGATCGTCGAGGAGTCGCTCCAGGGCGCCAACCTGTGGAACGAGGTCAAGGACCGCCTCGGCAAGCCCGGAGCGGGCCTCTCGGGCGGTCAGCAGCAGCGCCTGTGCATCGCCCGCGCGATCGCGGTCAAGCCGCAGGTGCTCCTGATGGACGAGCCCTGCTCGGCCCTCGACCCGATCTCCACGCTCGCGATCGAGGACCTCATCGCCAAGCTGAAGAGCCTCTACACGATCGTCATCGTGACCCACAACATGCAGCAGGCGGCCCGCGTCAGCGACCGCACGGCGTTCTTCAACATCGCCGGCACCGGCAAGCCCGGCAAGCTCATCGAGATCGACGAGACCAGCACGATCTTCACCAACCCGCAGGAGAAGGCCACCGAGGACTACATCACCGGCCGCTTCGGCTGAATTCATGGCTTCTGCGGCCTCGGGCCCTCGCCTGGCGGCTCGGACCCGAACCGCAAAAGCGGCGAACGCGACATCGCTTCGCGATCTCTCGTGAAGCCTCGCCTTCGGCTTGCTTCACGACCCGTTAGCGCGTTCGCGTGCGTGGCCGGGCTTGTTGTCGCGGGCTCCCGCGTCATTTGCGCCACCGTTCTGTGCCGGATGGTGCAGCGAGAGGACGCGTTCGTGCTCCTGCGCGGGTGCTCTGATGGGGCGCGTGACGGTGCGCTAATGCGCAATGGGGCGGGTGCAAAGTGGCTATCGGCGGGGTGGGGGCGCGGGGTCTCCTGGGGTCTTACCTCAGGGGAGGAGGGTTCTCGTGGATCCTGTGAAATCGCGGCCGGGCGAGCCGTCGGGTGGGCAGGCGCTGGAGTTGCTCGCCGAGTTCACGTTGTTGCTGCGCAGGTCCGGGCAGGACGTGCTGCTGGCGGGTGGCGCGCTGGCGCTCGTGGTCGTGGGGCTGTTGCTGCAGTCCGGGGCCGTTGATGATCTCGACCGGCCGCTCGCGGGGGCGCGGCTGGTCGTCCTGGTGGCGCTGGCGGTGGGTTCGCTGCGGTGCGCGGCGTTGCTGGTTCTCACGCACGGGGACGTCCTGCATCCGCTGAGCGTGATCCGGCGGGCGACCGATGCTCCGGCGCGGTCGGGGTGGCGGCCCTATCTGCGGGTCTCGGCGAAGGCGCCGCCGGGGCGTTCGCTGTACGAACATGTCCAGCTGCTGATCGCCGAGGCGCATGACCGGCACTACCACGCCCAGGCGGCGCTGAGATGGGCGTTCGGCTGCGCGGGGGCGCTGGTGGTGTGGACGGTGCTCAACTCGCTGGCCGGGGCCGGTTGATGGTTCCGCGCCGTGTTTCGCGTCACACGGCATTGACCGGACGCGGGGCCGCGCCTGCACTGGGAGGTGCGGCCCGCGCCAGGCCCCGGCGCTCGGGCGGGACGGAGGACGGCGTGGTCAACTTCTGGCAGCTCCTGGACGCCACGGCGCAGGGCGCCCTGAGCGACCTCGGGCGCTACCGGATCGTGCCCGACACGCACTCGCTCATGCTGCAGGGCGACGCGCCGGAACGGGTGTACGTGATCATGGAGGGCCGGGTCAAGATCTGCATGGTCACCGACCGCGGCAAGGAGACCGTGCTGGACGTGCTGGGGCCGGGCGACATCGTCGGCGAGCTGGAGGCGGTCGATCACCGGCCGAGGCTGGCCAGCGCGGTGGCCAAGGGCATGATCAAGGTGCTGGAGCTGCCGGGCGAGCAGTTCGGCAGGCTGGCGTCGGGGTCGCCCGAGATCTCCGCGGCGCTGCTGCGGGTCATGGGCGGGCGGCTGCGGGCGGCCAACGAGATCCGCGGGGCGCGGAGCGCGCGCGACCGTGTCATCGAGCTGCTGCACCAGATCGCGCACCGCGAGAACCACGGCCACGAGGCCGAGGTGGCCGTCAACCCGGGCGTCACCAGCGAGGAGTTCGCCAACTGGGCGGGCACGTCACGCGGCGCGGCGGGCCGCGCGCTGAGCTGGCTGCAGGGCCGGGGCGTCATCCAGCGGGTGGGCCACGAGATCAAGGTCAACCTCGAGGAGCTCCACAAGTCGATGGACACCCACGCCCACGACCGCGATGGGTCGTGAGATTACTTGGAGACCGCCACTTCTTCGGTTTCGCCTGGGCGGTGGTCCGGGACGAAGCGGTAGCCCACGTTTCGGACCGTTCCGATGAGGGACTCGTATTCGGCGCCGAGCTTGGCGCGCAGACGGCGGACGTGCACGTCGACGGTGCGGGTACCGCCGAAGTAGTCGTAGCCCCAGACCTCCTGGAGCAGCTGGGCGCGGGTGAAGACGCGGCCCGGGTGCTGGGCGAGGTACTTGAGGAGCTCGAACTCCTTGAACGTGAGGTCGAGCACGCGTCCGCGCAGGCGGGCGGTGTAGGTGGCCTCGTCGATGGTCAGCTCGCCGCTGCGGATCTCGCCGGGCACCTCGTCGGCCTCGGCGACCGACACCCGGCCGACCGAGAGCCGGAGCCGCGCCTCGACCTCGGCCGGTCCGGCCGACTGGAGCAGGACGTCGTCCAGCCCCCATTCGGGGCTGAGGGCGGCCAGACCGCCTTCGGTGACGATCGCCAGCAGCGGACAGTCGAGCCCGGTGGTCCGCAGCAGCCGGCACAGGCTCTTGGCCTGGACGAGGTCGCGGCGGGCGTCGACCAGGACCACGTCCGCGGGGGGCGCGTCGATCAGCGCGGCCGCCTCGGCGGGCGCGACGCGCACCGAATGCAGGAGAAGCCCCAGCGCGGGCAGGACTTCGTCGGAAGGTTCCAACGCGTTGGTCAGCAGGAGCAAGCTGCTCAAGTGCCGCCTCCTCGCCCTCAAAGACGTCGAGGACCCGGGCGGTTCGTCCTCCAGCCCCACCATGGGTCGCCGACTCGAGGAGAGGTGACCATGAAGGGGCTTTCAGATGAACTCCATGGCCTCGTCGCCCGGATCCCTCACCTTGAGCATATCCGAGCGGACGATCCGGGCAATGGGACGTTGACGGCAGGTTGCCGGGATCGCCGGGATGAGATCCTGGGGTCATGGCGAAGGGAACGATCAGATACTGGGCCGCCGCGAAGGCCGCGGCAGGGGTCGCCGAAGAGCCGTACGAGGCCGACACGCTGGCCCAGGCCATCGCCGGTGCGGCCGCGCT
Organism: Spirillospora sp. NPDC048911; assembly: GCF_043198015.1. Classification (NCBI taxonomy): domain Bacteria; kingdom Bacillati; phylum Actinomycetota; class Actinomycetes; order Streptosporangiales; family Thermomonosporaceae; genus Spirillospora; species Spirillospora sp. NPDC048911. Next base: position 46,865 of record NZ_JBICUD010000015.1, read on the forward strand.
GGACGGGCGGGACGGCGATTTCCGGCGCGTGGTCGAGCGCAGCTCCTTCCTCGTCGACGGCGACCCGGTCGGGACCCGCGCACACGAGTCGATCACGCTGCCCGAGGGCGGCGTCGTGGAGGTCCTGCCGCCGTTCGCGGGTGGTTGACATCACAGTCGGCGGGTAGTCCCGCGAACCGATGACCCCGTTTCGAGATCTCAATCCCTGAGGCGACTCGGTGGCGGTTCCGCGCCCACTATCGTGTGGCGATCGCCGCGCCTAGAGGAGAGATATGCGGAAAGTACTGCTGGTACTGCTCATCCTGCTGATCGGGGGAGTGATCGCTGCCGACCGCGTCGGGGTGCGGGTCGCGCAGGACGAGATCGGCAAGCAGGTGGCGGCGCAGTACAACCTGCAGCAGCGGCCCGAGGTGAAGATCCACGGATTTCCGTTCCTCACCCAGGCGATCGGCGGTGAGTACGACCAGATCGACGTGAAGCTCGGCCAGTGGACCGACCGCGGCGTCACCGTCGGCGACGTCACGATCGAGATGCGCGGGGTGCAGGCGCCCCTGTCGGAGGTCACGTCGGGCAACGCCGGCAACGTCACCGCGCGGACGGCGACCGCGTCCGCGGTGATCCCGTACAGCGTGATCAAGGCGCGGGCGCCCAAGGAGGTCAAGGACATCGCTCCCAAGGGCGACTATCTCCAGGTGGACCTGAACGGCGTCATCGCGGGCTACCCGCTGAAGGGCAGCGCGGTCGTCTCGGTCAAGCCGAGCGCCAAGGGCATCGTGGTCACGCCGATCTCCGGCGGCCTCGCCGGCCTGCCGCAGCTGCCCGCCGTGGGCCAGCTCGTCAGCTGGACGGTCCCGGTGGCCAATCTCCCGGTCGGCTCGCGGATCAGCGACATCCAGCCCACTCCCGACGGCCTGCGAGTCGCCGCGACCGCCAGCGACGTCCGGCTGAACGACCTCCCGAACGCCTGATCTGTATCCTTCGCTGAAAAGCCGGGGTCGTGTGAACCCGGCGGGATCGGCGTACGTGTCTGATGATGTGGGTCCAACTGCGGACGAGGGATTGCTGCGCGCCCTCTACAGCGAGCACGGGGGTCCTCTTCTCGGTTATGTCCTGAGGCTGACCGGGGGAGACAAACCGCAGGCCGAGGACGTCGTGCAGGAGACGCTGCTGCGCGCCTGGCGGCATCCCGAGGCGCTCGCCGGGCGTCCGGTGCGGCCGTGGCTGTTCACGGTGGCCCGCAACCTCGTGGTCGACGCGCACCGGGCGCGCCGGGCACGGCCGCCCGAGACCGGCATCGACGACCAGGTCACGCAGACCGCCGGGGTGGACGACATCGACCGGGCGCTGGAGTCGTGGACGGTCGCCGAGGCGCTCGCCGATCTCAGCCCGCCGCATCGCGCGGTGCTGGTGGAGACCTACTATCGGGGCCGTTCGGTGGCGGAGACGGCCAAGACGCTCGGGATCCCTCCCGGCACGGTCAAGTCCCGCACCTACTACGCGCTGCGGGCGCTCAAACTCGCCTTGGAGGAGCGGGGGTTGGCACCATGACCGGGTGCGGGGAGCTGCGAGGCTCGCTCGGGGTGTACGTTCTCGGCGCGATCGATCCGGCCGAGCGCAACCAGCTGGAGACCCATCTGGAGGCGTGCCCGTCCTGCCGCGACGAGCTGGCCGGGCTGGCCGGGCTGCCGGCACTGCTCGGCCGGGTGACCGAGTCGCAGATCGCCCAAGTCGCCGGGCCTCCGGAGGAGCTCCTCGACAGCCTGCTCGCGCGTGCCGCGGCGGAGCGTAAGAGCTCGTGGAAACGGTCGTTCGGCGGCGGGGCGCGGCTCTGGGCGCCGCTCGCGGTCGCCGCGGCGGTGCTGCTGGCGATCGGCGCGCTGGCCGGTGTGCGGATCGCCGGCGGGCTGGACGACGGGGAGCGTCCCGTCGCCATCCGGACGGTCACGCCGACGCCGCCCCCGCCCACCAAGCCCGCGAAGGCCGAGGAGATCAGCGCCAAGTCGCCGGACCGGACGCTCGAAGCGCATCTGATGTTGCTCAAGAAGCGCTGGGGCACCGCAGTGGAGATCTACCTGCGCGGGGTTCCGAAGGGGGCGAGCTGCCGCCTGTACGCCGTCGCCAAGGACGGCCGCCGGGACATGCTCGGCAGCTGGTACGTCCCGTACTCCAGGGGTTATGGCGAGTACCACGGTTCCACGATGTTCCAGCGTGACCAGCTGTTCTCGTTCGAAGTCGTCACCGTCGAAGGCCAGCCGCTCCTGACGATTCCCGCGTGAGGGCATGCTCGCGTAAGGGCATGCTCGCGTGAAGGCCGTTCCCGCGTGAGGGTCGTTTTCGTGTGAAGGCCGTGCTCGGATGAGGGCCGGCCGGGAATCTTTCGTCGCGCAGGGTACTTTCACTGACGATGGAGGGTGCACTCGTCGCGATCGCGGTACTGGCGGCGGCCACGGTGTTCGGGGTCGTCCGGCGGCGCCGTGACGGCGTGCTGCGCCGGCAGAAGGCGGGCAAGGCGGGTTCGGAGAAGGCTGGAGCGCGTGGCGTGAACGGGGCGGACGAGCGGCTCGAAGCCGCCGATCTCGGCGGTGCGGAGCTCGGCGCCCGCGCCACCCTCGTGCAGTTCTCCAGCGCGTTCTGCGCCCCCTGCCGCGCGACACGGCGCGTCCTGGGCGAAGTGGCCGACATGGTGGACGGTGTCTCACATGTCGAGATCGACGCCGAGCATCACCTCGACCTCGTGCGCCGGCTGAATGTGATCCGCACCCCAACCGTGCTCGTGCTCGACGGGGCCGGAACGATCGTCCGGCGAGCCGCTGGACAGCCCCGCAAGGCCGATGTCATCGCCGCTCTGGGCGAGACGATCACCTCGTGAGCGGCGGCCCGTTGACCTGCGCGAAGAGCGCGTCCGGTGTCTCGAAAGCCGAGACAGATGTGACAGCCCGGCAAAAGTCGGCTTACCATCGACCCGTGCGTTACTGGACAGAGCAGATGCTCACGAAGCGCCGCGCGGTCGACTTCTGCCGCCTGGCCGCTTCGCTCTGTCGCATGGCCTGAGGCATCGAGCCCGTCTTTTTCCCGAGGGCTTCGCCCAGGCCGTTCCGGCCCCTCTGAGCAATCGGCTGATCTCTGCTCGTACGCACTCTTCTCCGCACAGGAGCATCCCGATGCAGGTCGACCCGAGAGGGCAGCGCTTCGCCGCGGCCGTCACGACCATCGTCCTCATCGCCGTCCTGGTGCAGGGGAGCTGGATACTGCTGGCCTGCCAGGCGCTGGTGTTCGCACTCGGCAGCCTCTTCGGTCTGCGGTACGCCCCGTACGGGATGGTCTTCAAACTGCTGATCCGGCCCCGTCTCGCCCCGCCCGGGGACTACGAGGACGCCGCCCCGCCCCGGTTCGCCCAGGGCGTCGGGCTGGTCTTCGCCCTGGTGGGAACGGCCGGTTACGCCATGGGGATCGAATGGCTCGGCATCGGTGCCACCGCCTTCGCGCTGGGGGCGGCATTCCTGAACGCGGCGTTCGGGTTCTGCCTCGGCTGCGAGATTTATCTGCTGATCCGCCGTATTTCACCGAAGAAGCATTCCGACTGGGAGGTTCCCGTATGAGCCGCGCCGACGTTCTGGTGGACGCCGAGTGGGTGGAGTCCAACCTGGACGCCCCCGGCCTTGTTCTCGTCGAGGTCGACGAGGACGTGTCCGCGTACGACAAGGGCCACATCCGTGGCGCCGTGAAGATCGACTGGAAGACCGAGCTGCAGGACCCGGTCCGCCGCGACTTCGTCGACAAGACCGGGTTCGAGCAGCTGCTGTCCGCCAAGGGCATCGCCAACGACGACCTGGTCATCCTGTACGGCGGCAACAACAACTGGTTCGCCGCGTACGCGTACTGGTACTTCAAGCTCTACGGCCACGAGAAGGTCCAGCTCCTCGACGGCGGCCGCAAGAAGTGGGAGCTCGACTCCCGCGAGCTGGTCACCGACGTGCCGACCCGGCCGGCCACCGACTACAAGGCCAAGGACCAGGACCTCACCATCCGGGCCTTCCGCGACGAGGTCGTCGACGCCATCGGCACCCAGAACCTCATCGACGTGCGTTCCCCCGACGAGTTCAGCGGCAAGCTGCTCGCCCCCGCCCACCTGCCGCAGGAGCAGGCGCAGCGGGCCGGCCACGTGCCGACCGCGCGCAGCATCCCGTGGTCCAAGGCGGCCAACGACGACGGCACGTTCAAGTCCGACGAGGAGCTCCGCGAGCTCTACACCGCGGCCGGCGTCGACCTCAACAACTCGACCATCGCCTACTGCCGCATCGGCGAGCGGTCGTCGCACACCTGGTTCGCGCTGCGCGAGCTGCTCGGGCTCGAGGACGTGAAGAACTACGACGGCTCGTGGACCGAGTACGGCTCGCTCGTCGGCGTCCCGATCGAGCTCGGCGAGGCCAAGTAAGCAGAGAGCTCGGCGAGGCCAAGTAAGCAGTGGCCGAGCAAGGCTTTCCGTCCCTCAGCGGAGTCGAATCCCGCCTCGTGGCGGAGAAGGAGGAGAAATGACTCAGGGCTGCGCAGCGCCCGCGCAGACGGCGCATCTTCCGGCGACCGTCGACCTGAACAACGAAGCCGTCATCCAGGGCACGGTCACCCGTGACGGTGCCCCGGTGTCCAGCGCCTACGCCCGGCTGCTCGACTCGACCGGTGAGTTCACCGCCGAGGTCGTCACCGGCGACGAGGGCGTGTTCCGGTTCTTCGCCGCCGATGGCGACTGGACCGTCCGCGTGCTCGCCGCCGGCGGCGTGAGCGTGGACAATGCCGTCACCGCCAAGGTCGGCGAGGTCGCCGCCCTCGAGGTCGCGATCTGAGCTGAGGCCGGTCACGGCCGCCAGGCCGTCCAGCCGAACACGACGAACCCCGTCACCCGCGTTCCGCGGGCGGCGGGGTTCGTCGTGTTCGTGGTTGTTCGTCCCCTTGTCGGCGCTGGTCGATAGCATTTCCGGGATGTTCGAACTGTCGGCGCGCTCTCCGCTCGTCCTGCCGTGGGCCACGCTCAAGCTCGCGGCACGCTTCGCGCTGCCGCTCGCCCTGTGGTTCACCGTCGGTGAGCTGCTGCGCTACGGGGCGATGTACGGCGGATACAAGGCAGGGCAGGGCAAGGGCGTCATCGCGACGGTCACACCGCTCCTGACCATCGGCGTGCTCGTGATGATCAGCCTCGCCATCACCGTGGCGATGGTCCACTGCGTGCGCGAGGGCCTGGACGTGGTGCACGCCCGCGAGGCCGACGGCGATCTGACCCCGTGGGCGGTGGGCAACGACGAATCGGCGATCGACGCCCTCAACCGGGCCGTCCTGCCGTTCGTGATCTTCTACCTCGCGTGGGGCATGATGCGCGACGACGCCGTCGAGTTCGCCGACGCCGCGGTGAGCCGCGGGATCGCCGAGGGCGGCATCCAGGGCGCCACCGAGGCCCTCGGGCTCGCCATCGAGGTGGGCGAGCACATGAAGCTGGCGATCGGGCTCACGATCGGCTTCATCGTGCTCAAGATCCTCGGCGAGTGGCTGCTGCGGGACCGGCTGCGGCGGGTGTCCGGCCTGCTGCTGGCGTTCATCGAGATCAACTTCGCGCTGGCGGCGCTGTTCACCATCGAGCACGTGCGCGGCGAGATCGGCGACTGGATCACCCAGCGCGAGGTCTGGCGCTGGATCACCGAGGTCGCCGGCGACGTCCTGGCGCTGTGGCCGTCGTTCAAGCACGCGGTGCTGGGCGGCCTGATCTGGCTTGTGATCGCCGGTGTGATCCTGGGCCTGGACGCCACCGACGAGGAGGTCGTGCTCGGCCAGAGCCGGACGGCCCGGCGGCTGGCGCGGGCCAGCGGCCTGGCCCGCACCGGCGGCTCACGCGCCGAGGGCTTCCGCGAGCTCGTCACCCGCGGCTTCCGCGAGATGTGGCTGCCCGCCTGGTACGGGCTCCGGCTGGTCCGGCGGTCCGGCCTCGTCCCGTTCGCGACGTTCGCCGCCCTGTTCACGGGGCTGGACGTGGGCGAGGTCATGACCCGGCGGCAGATCTACGAGCTGATGGGCCCGCACGACGCGTCCTGGTGGGCGGTCAGCCTGCCGTTCGTCGGCTTCGGCACCGGGATGGTGTTCGAGGCGCTGCGGATCTGCCTGCTGGCCGCCGCGTTCAACCTCGTCGTGACCAGGGTCATGGTGCAAACCGCAGCGAAGGCCGGGGCGCCCCCCGCTTCTCAGGCTCCCGCGGCGCCAGGATCTCCAGCGTCACCGAGTCCGCCTTGGAGCGGGGCACCGTCGCCCGGACGGTGATCTGGTTCGGCGTGCTCGCGCGCGGCAGGCCCGACGCGTCCCACCAGTGTCCCTCGGAGTCACGGACCCGGTAGCCGATCCCGTAGCCCTTGATCGCCTTCGCCCCGGCGGCGTCCAGCGGCCGCGCCGCCAGCGTCAGCCGCAGCTGGGCCACCTCGGGGTCGGCACCGGTGAGGGGCGGATCGACCGTGCGGCCCGTCACGCGCCACTCGATGCCGGCCAGCACGCCCGGGGCCCCGCGAGCCACGGAGGTCACCTTCTCGGGAGGCTCGAACACCTTGCGGACCTCGTCGTGCGACTCCACCCAGTGGAAGCCGAGGAGCAGCGAGGCCAAGCAGACCAGCGCGATCACCTCGATGAACCGCCGCTCCCCGCTCCGCAGCCACTCCCGCCGCGGCGGCGTCTCCTGCTCGCTCTCGTTCTCGCCCTGCCGGGGGTCGGGCCGCGTCTCTTCGTAGGGGTCCCGCTCGGCTCGCGTGCCACCTTGAAATGCCCTCTGCTGACCCGGCTGCCCCTGGGAAGCGCCTTGAGGCTGAGGTTGCGGTGGTTGCCGGGGCGCGTTTCCCGGGTGCGGGGCCTGGCGATGCCTGCCGGGCGGTGGGCCGGGCGGCCAGGGAGGCTGCGCGCTCATGGGCGCACCCCGGAAAGGTCGTAGTTCTGGGCGGCGCCGCGGATCATCTCCTGCGCCCGGGTCTTGCCGATCCCGAGGTCGACCTCGGTGGCGGCGTTGGGAGCGACGAACAGGCTGCTCTGGCTGATCACGACCCGGGCCCCGGCCAGGCGGTCCTTCGGAATCTCGAAGTAGAAGAGGAACTTGCCCCAGAGAAGCGGCGCGAAGTCCGAGGGGCCGAGGCCGCCGTAGACGCTGAAGCGCTGGGTCTTCTTGTACGAGTAGCCGTCCGGGGTCTCCAGGACCGCCGTGCCGAGGCTCACCGGCTTCTTCTGGGCCATCGCGCGGCCCGACACGACGACGAAGACGCCGTCGGTGCGGACCGGCGGCTGGGTGCTGCCCGTCGGGCCCTGCTTCAGCGAGCCGGCCACCACCACCCGGTCGACCCGGAGCTTGAATTCACTGTTGGTGATCACCTTGCCGACCTCGCCCGCGGAACGGATCGGGTCGAGCACCTCCGCCTCGACCTCGGGCTTGAGCGAGTAGAACCACATGGCGGCCGCGAGCAGCGCGCAGCCGATCACACCGGCGCCGCCCCGGACCAGCAGGATCTGTGCCCTCATGGCCCCACCACCGGAAGGGTGAGGAGGCCCGCGAGCCGGCCGCCCGTCCTGTCGGTCACGCGCCACCGGTAGGACTTGTCGTTGAAGCCGTGGCCGTACTCCCAGCCGAGCACGCCCACCGTGAACTGCTTGGGGGCGTCCGCCGGGCCCATCCGCCACATCGCCGTGGCCTCGACCGGCAGGCCCGGCTCGATGGCGCTGACCTTGATGCCGGCCATGGTCCCGTCGGTGTCGTCCGGCGGGACCCACGTGCCGGCCTTGGTGCGGGCCGCGATGCCGTCCCGGAACCCGCCCGGCCCCAGCGACGCGCTCTCCTTGTCGTTGTTGACGACGCGCGTGCGCACCACGACGTACCGCTCCGGCTTCTTGTCGAAGATCGTCCTAGCCGTCCGGACGCGCGCATCGAGCACCGTGACGGTGAACTTGCCCGCGTCCACGGATTGGCCGGGTGCCCGCCTCGGCTGCTGCGGCGTCCGGTCCAGCCCTCCGGTCAGCCACACCACCGGCAGCAGGACGGCGATGACGCCGGCCACGGCCGCGGGCACCAGAAAGCGCCGCCCCGTCGGCCCGTCGGCCTGCTGAGAGGCCGGGGGGAGCGGCGCAACCGGAGAAGTGGGCTGCATGTCGCCAGATGCTAACGCCTGCGGGCCGATTGTGGTCATCGCGGGAACTTTGGGGGAACGTGGCACGAGATCCGGCGCTCGAGCGTCAGAATTGTGCTCGAATCACTGCTATCCAACCGGTTCACTTTGACACCCGCGGAGCTTCGCCGGGAGTGGGATGACGAAGCGTTCACATGTGGCGGCCATAACGCTCGTGGGCGTGCTGTCGGGTTGTGGCGGCCAAGGGCCCAGCGACGTCAATTACGCGGTGGACGCGCTGGCGGGCGCCTGCGCCGACACGAAGACGGTCGTCGTCGACTGCGGCGACGACAAGGCGAAATGGCGGGTCCTCGGCAAGCGCAACGTCGGGCAGCGACCTCCCGGCAACGGCGACCCGGTGTCCGGCGGGGCCGCCACGACCTTCTGCGCGGACTTTCCGGGAGCGACCGTCATCGCGTGGTCGGACAAGTACACCCAGCTCGGCGACGACTCCAAGAGATTCAGGGTCGTCTGCCTCCAGCCCCTCTGACGACGAGCTCCTCCGGCGATCGAGCTCCCCTGACGACCAACCCCCTGACGACGAAGCCGAAAGCGGGAACATGGGCAACCAGATCCAGGTCAATCCCGAGCGCATCGCCAAGCACGGCAAGGACCTCCAGGAGACCGTGTCCACGACCCTGAAGGGCGGGCTGGACAAGCTCAACGCCGGCGGCACGGTCGAGGGCGGCGACTTCAGCATCACCGGGACGCTGGCGTCGGTGGCGTATCCCGGCGCCCTGCAGTTCGCCTTCGAGGACCTGAAGACGCATCTGGAGATGCTCACCGACATGGCGAAGAAGATCGACACGACCGCGCGGAACTACGCCGCGTCCGAGCAGAGCAGCAAGGTCTGAGGGGACGGGGTCATGGGCGCGTTCAACTCCTACAACACGCTGATGGGCACCGCGCAGCTCGAATGCGGGCTGGCCATGTTCATCCTGCCGCCGGCCGTGATGATCAACTTCCAGTTCAAGTCGAGCCAGGGCAATCCGGTCAACCTGGAGCTGGCGTCCACGGCCTGGGACGACACGGTCAAGGCCATCGAGAAGACCGCGACCGAGCTCCAGCAGTCGGTGTCGAGCATCACCCCCCTCGACTGGACCGCCGACGACAGGGTGGCCTACGAGAAGAAGGTCCAGGAGTTCCTCGCGCAGCTGGAGATCCTGGGCACCTTCGTGCAGGCCGTCGGCATCGCGCTGGAGGTCTACGCGTGGGCGATGATGGTCTACGCGATCTTCGCGGTCGCGATGGGGACGTTCCTCGCCGCGCTCGCCGCCGTCGCCGCCGCGGCGCTCGCCGGGATCATCACCGCCCCCGTCACCGCCACCTGCGAGGCCATCGCGGCGACGTGCCTGACCATCACGATCGTGGCGACCGGCATCCAGGCGTTCATGGCGCAACTGGCCGCCATCGTCTTCCAGGGCGGCGCGCTGCTCGCCGCGGTCGGCTCCGCGGCCCACGGCAACGACCAGGCCATGGCCGACTACAAGCAGGCGCAAGCGGTCGGAGCCGCCGCCGCTGCCGCCAACCTGGCGCAGAACGCGGTCAACGCGGGCCTCAACCTGGCCGGCGCGCGGGCGCCCGCACCCGGTGCCAGCTCCTCGCCGCTCAAGGCGGTCGACTTCGACGCCGACCGCAACGCCAACCAGACCTGGAACGTCGGCGGCGGCGCCACGTTCTCCGCCGGCGGTGTCGACCACACGGTCGGCGGTCACGTGAAGTACGGCGATGAGGGCTTCGCCGGCGGTGACCTGTCGTACAAGGGCAAGCACAGTGCCAGCGGCGCGACGGTGGGCGGGAACGTCGAGTACACCGACGAGGACGGCATCGGCAAGGGCAAGGACGGCAGCGTCAAGTACGGCGCCAACGGGGGCATCGAGACCCCCGGCTCGTTCAAGACCAACCCGTCGAACCCCGGCTCCAGCTACAGCGTGCCCCTTCCCACCGGCGGGATCAGCGGCGGGATCAGCGGTTCGCACGACTTCGAGACCGGCAAGGGCAAGATCGAGGGCAACGTCGGCGGCACGGTCAACGGCGGCGACGTCGGCAGGGTGACCGGGTCGCACCAGTACGACGGCCAAGGACACAGCTACAACAGCGGCAAGGTCGACACCCCGTTCGGCACCATCGACGACCAGGACGACAAGCCGCCGTGGGAAAAGTAGATGGACATCTTCACCTCGCCGACGGTGCGGATCGAGCAGCTGTCATCGCGGCTCGACTACCAGATCAGCGACGGCGGGACGCCGCTGGGCCGGGCCACGCAGGTGGCCGGGCCCAAGCCGCGTAAGGGCCCGCTCAGCCTGTTCGGCTCGGGCCTTCAGGGTGCCCGGGTCGTCGTCCAGGTCTCCGGCCTGGACGGAGCGCCGCTCTTCTACGTCGATCGCCAGGACGCCGCGCCGGTGGCGATCGTGGCTCCCGACACGACCCTCATCGGCAGGCTCGTCGAGGCCCGTCCGCAGGCCGCCCCGGGCGCCGGGTTCCGCGCCGCCGTCCACGCCGTCCTCGCTCAGGCAGGCCCTGCTCAGACGCACCACTTGATGGACGCTCACGACCGCCCGCTGGCCACGGTCAACTGGGACATGCGCGTGGAAGGCGCCTCGGAACACCGTCGCTGGGTGGCTGTCGGCGGCGCGTTCAGCGCCCCGAACGGCCAGCGGATAGCCCGCGTCGACATCCGCGAGGCCGCTTTCAAGGACCAGTACACCCTGCATCTTCACCACCGGCTCCCCGAACCCCTGAGGACGCTGGTCATCGCCACCCCGCTGGCCTTCGACCTGATCCGCACCTGACGCCGGCGGAGTGCACGGCCTGGCGAACGCCTGGCGGGTCAGCGGACGCGGCGCGTGGGGGTGGCGTCTTCGTCGGAGAACGTGACCTGGCCGGGCTTCCAGCCGCGGCGGCGGCCCGCGGGGATCACCATGCCGGCGGCCACCACGAGCCCCGCCAGGGCGAGGCCGCCCGCGCCGATGCCGAGGGCGACGTTGCGGGTGACCGGGTCGACCTTCTCGCGCCTGGGCAGCGTCAGCGAGCCCGGCTCGGAGACCGGGGCGAGGGGCGCGTTGAGGTCGACGACCGCGGTGACGGCCGTCAGGGGGTTGATCTGCCCGGCGCCGCTGCCCGGGCCCTTGTTGCCCAGGGCGGTCGCCTCGATGCGCTTCTTGATCTGCGGGCCGGTCAGCTTGGGATGGGCCTGCTTGACGAGGGCCGCGACCCCGGCGACGAACGGGGCGGCGAAGCTCGTCCCCTCACCCTTGACGATGTAGCCGCCGTCCGGCGCGATCGTGAGGATGTCCTTGCCGGGGGCGATGACCGAGACGCGGGTCTGCGCGTTCGAGAACTGGGTCACCTGGCCGTCGTGGCCGAACGCGCCGACGGAGATCACGCCGGGATACTGCGCCGGGAAGGCGGGGGTCGGGCGGCCCTTGCGTTCCGGGTCGATGTTGCCCGCCGCGGCGACGACCACGATGCCGCGGGACAGCGCCTCCCTGATGACGGCCCGCAGTTGCGGATTGTCGCCGTGGGTCTCCGAGGAGATGTTGATGACGTCGGCGCGGGCGCCGATCGCGGCCCGGACGCCCTTGACGAGCAGGCCGTCGTCGTTCTTGGTCGCGCTCGCCGCGTACTTGATCGGGATGATCGTGGCGTCGGGGGCGACGCCGACGAAGAGGCTGTGGCCCTTCCTGGCGCCGATGATGGCCGCGACCTCGGTGCCGTGGCCGACGCAGTCGGTCTTGCCCGTCCTGGTGACGTCGATGGTGGGCGCGAACTTCAGCTGGGGGTTCCTGGCGTCGGAGCCACTGTCGATCACCGCGATCCGGACGCCGCGCCCGGTGGCGTGCTCGTGGGTCTGGTCGAGGGGCAGCGTCTGCTGGGGCCAGGGCGCCTGGCTGATCTGATCCTTCGGATAGTTGCCGCGCTCAGGGTCGCACCGTTCGGGGGCCGCCGCCTCCGCCGCCGAGGGCATCGCGAGCTGTGACATAAGACACATGGCCACGGCCGTGACCGCCGTCCACCTCATGCCCCGCCTCCACATCCGAACCTGTCGATCCCAGAAACTCTAAGGGATCCGGCGCCGTGATCCGGGGCGGAGGGTCCAGAAGCAGCACATTCGGGCGGTGCGTGAACATTCGATCACTCTCATGAACATCGCACGCTCATGTCATAAGCTGCCTCGAACGTTCGGAGTGATCTTCCGCGACTCGTGTGCGGTTGACCTCGGGCAGGCGCCGAGTGAGAGGCACAGGGGTGGGCGGCGAACTACAGATCGACTCGCAGCGGATCGCGCAGCACGGCAAGGACCTGAAGGAGACCTTCGTCCCCGCGCTGGAGAAGATCGGCGAGGACATGAGCAAGGACGGGGTGTTCAACCTCGAGGGCGGCGCGTTCAGCGTCACCTGCACGATGGCCTCGGTGACCTACCCGGGCGCCGTCCAGTTCCTCTTCGAGGACCTCAAGACCCACATCGAGATGCTCGGCGACTACGCCGGCAACATCGAGACGACGGCGAAGAACTACCAGGGCGCCGAAGACGGCAGCAAGGTCGTCTGACCCGACCCCCGCACGTCCTCGAAACGACCCGCCACGTACGGAGGAGACTGAAGCATGGGAGCCGGGAGAGCGCTCGGAGCCGTCGAGACCATGATGGACACGGCCACCACCGAGGCCGGGACGGCGGCGTTCGTGCTGCCGCCCGCCGCGCTGGTGACGTTCGAGTTCAAGATTTCCACCGGTGACGCGCCGGCGCTGGACGTCGCGGGCCAGGCCTGGCGCGACGCCTCGGCGGCGATCCAGAAGCTGATCTCCGAGCTGCCGCAGAACGTGCAGGGCATCCCGGCGCAGGCCTGGACCGACACCGCCCGGCCGCAGTACGAGGCGAAGATCCAGGAGTTCTGCTCCCAGCTGGAGGCGCTGGAGGCCTACTGCCAGGCCGTCGGCGTCGCGCTGACCACGGTGGCCTACGCGCTCTTCACCTACGCCATCTTCGCGATCGCCATGGGAACGTTCCTGGCGGGCCTCGCGGTCGCGGTGATCGCGGCGGCCGCCTCGGTCGTCGGCTCCCCGGCCATCGCGGGCATGCAGGCCACGGCCGCGACCTGCCTCACCATCACCCACGTCGCCACCGCGATCCTCGCCATGTGCGGGCAGATCGTCGCCGCGATCCTCGCCGGCGGCGCGCTGCTCACCGCCGTCACCGAGAAGGGCCGCGGCAACGACCAGGCCCTCGACGACTTCATGCAGGCGCAGGCGACCGGTGCGGCGGGCGCCGCGGCGAACCTCGCCCAGAACGTCGCCAACGCGGGCCTGTCGTTCGTCAACCGCTACCAGGACGCGGCGACCATCCCGGGCAGCAAGGTCAAGCCGCCGAAGGGCGTCCCGCTGCAGGAGGTCGACTTCGACGCCGACCGCGGCTTCGACAAGACCTGGAACGTCGGCGCCGGCGCGACCATCGAGACCGGTGCCGGCGGCACCCACGAGGTCGGCGTCAACGGCAAGAAGGGTGACGGCGAGGCCTGGGGCGTCGGCGGCGAGTACAAGTACGAGGGCCCGCTGGGCAACTCCGGCGGCGTCAAGGGCGGCTACGAGCAGGACCAGGACGGCAAGCCGCAGTGGAACGTCGAGGCCGAGGGCCAGAACAAGGCGGGCGTCGGCGGCAACGTCGGCTATGAGCACGACGACAAGGGCCACGACAAGGTCAAGGGCGGCGTCACCGTCGAGGACCCCACCGGCAGCGTCAAGGGCGGCGTCGAGGGCAACGTCAACGCCGACACCGGCGAGTGGGGCGGCAAGGCCAACGGCCAGTACGCTCCCGGCGGCGCCCAGGTCGCCCAGGGCTCCGGCGAGGTGACCGGCCAGGGCTGGAACGTCAACGAGGCCAACGGCGACCTGCAGCCGCCCTGGGAGGTCCGGTAAATGGGCGACATCTATGCTTCGCCCGTCCTGCTGGTCGATCAGCCGAAGGACGAGAACAGCTACGTCATCACCGATCCGGACGGCGGCCCGCTGGGCCACGGCACGCGGGTGATGGGCGAGCAGCCCAAGAAGAGCTGGCTGCGCCGCAACTTCGAAGGCCCGCAGGCCATGGGCCGCGCGGTCGTCCGGGTCGACCGCCCGGACGGCACTCCGCTGTTCTTCGCCGACCGGGCGGAGGCCTCCAGCGATCCGACCGACCTGCAGGGGCCGCCGTGCGCCGTCGTGGCACCGGACGGCCAGCTCATCGGCCGGTTCGAGTTCAATCTCCAGTCGACCGCGGAGAGCTTTCTCGAGGGCGTGCGCGGCCCGCTGGCCGGGGGCGGCGGAGCGGTCACCGAGTCGCACCGGGTCTTCGACGCCGCTGGTGAGCTCGTCTGCGACGTCGTGTGGGAGGAACTGCAGTACGGGACCGCGCGGGTCAGCAGGTTCCGCTACGAAGACCTGGAACGCCCCTTGGGCGGCCGCTTCTGCACGTTCTACGACAGGAACAGGACGGCGCTGGCCCGTCTCGACAGCCACCAGCCGACCTGGTCGAACAAGGACAGGTACGAGCTGGAGCTCAACTACCAGCTCCCCGAGCCGCTCCGCACCCTGATCCTCGCCGCTCCCATCGCCCTCGACCTGTTGCGAAGCTCGGAGTAGCCGCAGATGGGCAACCCACCGCAGGAGCCCTACCCCGGCTTCGACGACAACGTCCACGCGCAGTACGACCAGCAGGTACAGCAACGTGCCGAGCGGGCCGCCGCGCAAGCGGGCCGGCCCGTCCAGCGGGTCGATCCGCTGGACGTCATGCGAGGCCGTGTCGACGTCCCGGGCCTCGCACCGGAGACGCAGGCGGCGTATGAGCAGGCCCAGGGCAAGCTGAACCGGAAGTTCATCGGCCTCGCCGCCTTCTTCGGCGTCCTCCTGCTCCTCGGCATCGCGGCAGTGGCAGGCAAGCTCCTCTAAGGCAGGCAGTTCCTCTGGGGCGGGCCGCGCCTTCTAGCGCGACAGCACAACGTCCAAGGCAAAGACGTCGGCCCCGGAACGAACGCGTCGTTCCGGGGCCGAGGCTCTTCAGGGCTACCGCTGGTAGTTGCCGGGGTGGCCGGGGCCCTTGTAGTTGTCCATGGCCTCCTTGGCGCGCTGCTGCTGGAGGCCGAGCTCGCGGGCCAGGTCCTTCATCTGGCCGGCGAAGCCGTTGGCGATCTTGTCAAGGGAGGCGAGGGCCGCGGAGGGGTCCATGGCCTTGTCCGGGTCTTCCGACATCTTGAACATCGCCTCGCTCGCCTCGCGGACCTTCGTCTGGAAGTCGGCGGAGGCGGCGTTGACCGCGAGCTTGATCTGCTCGGTCAGCTCGAAGGAGGGCAGCCGCAGCGCGCGCGGGTCGATGTCGAGGCGGGTGAGCCCGCCCTTGGCCGTGAACTCGGCCAGGATCCGGCCGTCGGCCGCCTCGCCCTTGCCCACGGCCTCGTCGATGCGCTCCTTCATCTTGGTGAAGTCGCCCATGTTCTGTTCCATGTCGCGCTGGAACCGCTCGAAGCCGCTGCCGAGGCTGAAATCGGCCATCTGACCAAACCTTTCTAGGGAGCTTGCGGAGGGTGGCGAGCTTTCGGAAGGAGCCGGGATCACTCCTGGTGGACGGTCTGCACGAGCCGGGTGCCGCCGCGGCGGTCGATGAAGTACCCGCGGCCCGGCGGCAGCGCGTGGGCCTTGATGTTGCCCAGGATCACGCCCTCGTCCTTGTTGCCGGACATGAGCAGGCCGGGCGAGCCCATCTCCTTGATGCGCTGCATGATCGGGTCGTACATGCCGCGGCCGGCGCCGCCGAACGCGCGCGACACGATCACGTGCAGGCCGATGTCGCGTGCCTGCGGCAGCAGCTCGGCGAGCTGGGTGACCGGGTTGTTGGACGTGGCCACCAGGTCGTAGTCGTCGATGACCAGGTAGAGGTCCGGGCCGCTCCACCACGACCGGTCCCGGAGCTGGTCCGGGGTGAGGTCGGCCGGTGGGAGGCGGTTCTTGAGGGCGCCGACGATGTCCTTGACCAGCGACGCCGCGGCGGTCGAGGACGCGGCGTAGCCGATGCGGTGCTCGGTGTTGGCGTGGTCCAGCAGCGACCGCCGGTAGTCCAGGAAGATCATCCGGGCCTGTTCCGGCGTGTACCGGTCGACGATGCCCTGGACGATCGTCTTCAGCATGTTGGACTTGCCGCTCTCGGTGTCGCCGATGACGAGGAAGTGCGACTCCTGCGAGAAGTCGAGGTACACCGGCGACAGCGAGTCCTCGTCGATGGCGAACGGGATGCGGTTGCCGCTCTCGGCCGCCGCGGGCAGCTGGCTCACCGGCAGCACGGACGGCAGCATCCGGACCTTCGGCGCCCCGGGGCCCTGCCAGTTGCCCCCGACGGCGCCGACGAACTTGCGGACGCCGTCGGAGAGGTTCTCGCCGTTCGGCTCGCCGTCCAGCCGCGGCAGCGCCGACAGGAAGTGCAGCTTGTCGCGGGTCAGACCGCGGCCGGGCCGCCCCTCCGGCACGTTGACCGCGAGCTTGCGGTCGACCTCGGACTCGTACGGGTCACCCATCTTCAGTTCGAGCTTGCTGCCGAACAGGTCACGGATCGTGGTGCGGAACTCCGACCACTTGTTGACCGTCGCGACCACGTGGATGCCGTAGCCGAGGCCGCGCGCGGTCAGGTCGGTGATGACGGGTTCGAGGTTCTCGTAGTCCTGGCGGAGCGTCATCCAGCCGTCGACCACGAGGAACACGTCGCCGTAGCCGTCGCCCGGGATCTCGCCCGCGTTGCGCATCCGGCGGTAGGTGGCCATGCCGTCGATGCCGCGCTCGGCGAACTCCCGCTCGCGGCGTTCGAGCAGCGAGGTGACCTCGGCGACGGTGCGGCGGACGCGGTCGGTGTCGAGCCGGTTGGCGACACCGCCCACGTGCGGCAGGTCCTCGAAGGCGGCGAGCGTGCCGCCACCGAAGTCGAGGCAGTAGAACTGCATCTGCTGCGGCGTGTGCAGCATCGCCAGCGAGGCGATGAGCGTGCGCAGCATCGTCGACTTGCCGCTCTGCGGGGAACCGGCGATGCCGACGCTGCCGGCCGCGCCGGACAGGTCGACGTACATCGGGTCGCGGCGCTGGTGGAACGGCCGGTCGATGATGCCGACGATCGCGTGCAGCTTGTTGCGCCACGCGTCGTTCTGCGTGGTCAGCCCCAGCCCCGGGACCACCGCCAGCGTCGGCAGCAGCTCGTCGAGCGTCGGCGGCGCGTCGAGCGGCGGCAGCCAGATCTCGTGCGCGGGCGGGCCGTGCCCCTCCAGCTGCTTGACGACGACGTCGAACAGCGAGGCCGTCGGCTCGTTGCTCTCGTCCTGCTGCTGCTCCTCCGGCTCCTCGATGATCTGGGGCCGGATGTAGTCGGGGATGTACGGCACGATCTGCCGGACGTGCTGCTTGCTGCCCTTCTTGGCGGCGGGCGCGAGGTCCTCGGTGGCCGGGCCGGAGACATAGGCGGCGCGGAACCGGGTCATCGACTCGGTGCCGAACTTCATGTAGCCGTGGCCGGGCGCGGAGGGCAGCTCGTACGCGTCCGGGGAGCCCAGGACGACGCGCGACTCCTGCGCCGAGAAGGTCCGGAGACCGATGCGGTACGAGAGGTGGGTGTCGAGGCCGCGCAGCTTGCCCTCTTCGAGGCGCTGCGAGGCCAGCAGGATGTGCACGCCGAGCGACCGGCCCAGCCGGCCGATCATGACGAACAGGTCGGCGAACTCGGGCTTGGCGCTGAGGAGCTCGGAGAACTCGTCCAGCACCAGGAACAGCGTCGGCATGGGCGGCAGCTCCGCCCCCTGCTCGCGCGCCTTGTTGTAGTCGCGCAGCGAGGCGTAGTTACCGGACGAGCGCAGATACTCCTGGCGGCGCACCATCTCGCCCTCCAGCGCCGCGTACATACGGTCGACCAGAGGAAGCTCGTCTTCGAGGTTGGTGATGACGGCCGAGACATGGTGGAGGTTGTCCATGCCCAGGAACGTCGCGCCACCCTTGAAGTCGACGAGCACGAAGTTGAGCTCTTCGGACGAGTGCGTGACGGCGAGACCGAGCACCAGCGTGCGCAGCAGCTCGGACTTACCGGAACCGGTGGCCCCGATGCACAGGCCGTGCGGGCCCATGCCGCCCTGCGCCGACTCCTTGATGTCCAGGGAGATCGGCCGGCCGTCGGGGTCGATGCCGATGGGGACGCGCAGCCGGTTGCGCGGCGCGCGCGGCCGCCAGACGTCGCGCACGTCGACGGTGAACGGGTTGTCGATGCCGAGCAGCGAGGTCATCGTCGTCGCCGACGCGAGCGCGTCCTCCTCGAAACCGCCCTGGGCCGCGCTGGCCCGCAGCGGGGCCAGCTGGCGGGCGAGCGCCTCGGCCTGCTGCAGCGTGATCGAGTCGGGCTTGCCGAGGCGGGTGCCGACGTCCTTGCCGGTGCGGTCCTTGGTCAGGCGGGCGATCCGCTCCTTCTGCACGGCCAGCCGCAGCGTGATCGACTCGTGCACCTGGGCGGACGACCCGGTCAGGTCGATGATGCAGACGCCCTCGATCGCGTCGGCGGCGAGCTGGGAGTCATAGGACGCCTGCCCGCCGTCCATGATGATGATGTGGTAGGGCAGGTCGTCGGCGGAGAGGCCGGGCTGGAACCGGGGGCGGTCCTTGACCGACTGGCCGAACATGGCCTCCAGCGAGGTCATGCTCTCGCTCATCAGCCGGACCTGGCCGGCGGCGTCGTACTCGGTGGGGTGCTGGCTGTGCGGCAGCCACTTGACCCACTGCCACCACGGCATGCGCTCGCGGGACGCGCACACCGAGATGTGCACGTCGTCGGGGGAGTGGAACGCCGCGATCTGCATGAGCATGGCGCGGACCATGCCGTAGACGGCCTCGGGGTCGCCCTGCGGGACGACGCGGGCGAACGACCGGATGTTGGCCGCGATCGGCAGGTTGGGCACGTTGGCGTGCGTGCGCATGAACCGGCGGAGCGCGCCGGCGCTCATCGGCTCCAGGTCCTCGACCGGCTTGGTCTCGGGGGCGATCAGCTCGACGGCCAGCTTCTGGGCGCCGGTGCCGAGGCGGACCTGCCCGAAGTCGTCGTCGGAGGGGCGGCGCTCCCAGAGGCGGGCGCTCATCACCAGCGACCACAGGCCGGCGGGGTCGGGGCTGCCCCACTCCAGGGCCTCGCGCTGCTGCTTGGCCGCGTTCCGCACCTTGCGCCGCACCTGGCCCAGATAGCGCAGGTAGTCGCGGCGCTCGTTGTTGAGCTTGACCTTGCGCTCGCCGCCGGTCTTGCCGACCTGGCCGAGCATCATGCCGAACATCGAGATCGCGAACATGCCGCCCGCCGCGTACTGCAGCGGGCCGCCGCCGCGGCCGACCATCATGAAGACCATGGCGCCCGAGCCCGCGAGCATGGGCAGATACGTCATGACCGCCGAGAAGCCCTGGGGGACCACCTCGGGGAGCTCGGGCGGAGACTCCAGCAGAATCTCGCCCCGCGGCATCGCAGGGGGTTTCCGCCGGTCACGACGGCGGACGAGAACCGTGCTCACGCTTCGTTTCCTTCCACCGGGGACCCGGAGTGGGAGCCTCGCCCGCCTCCCGCCCGGCAGGGACCGGGCGGTCGCGATCGCCGGCGTCTCCGGGTCACCTGCTTGCGCACGCTGTAACGACTCGAGCAAACAAATCAAGCAAATGGTAGTGGTCATGACCCCCTGGTGAGAGCCCGATTCGTCACGTTCTTGGGCGATCATGGGCGGTTTCGCCCATGGGGCAGGCGGTTCAGGACGGTTTTGTGCCCTGACGCCGTTCATTGCGTAATCTTGGCCAGATCACGTCCCCGAACGTGATCAGCGGTCGCGGGGTGTGACCAGCGGCATCTCCCGGCTGCTGGCGCCACCGGCATGCCACCATGCAGAGTGGTCGTCCCCCGCCCATCGGTGGAACCCCTGTCCACCTGTCCCGGACAACTGCGAGGAAGTCGTGAGCGCGCCCCCTGGAGCCGACATCTGCAGGATCACGGTCGTCGGGCCGAAACGGCGAGTCGACATCGCCGTTCCTGCGGATGCCACGTTCGCCGAGCTCTACCCCACGATGCTGCGTTACGCAGGCCAGGACCTCGCCGACGCCGGTCTGGCGCACGGCGGCTGGATTCTGCAGAAGCTCGACCAGGCACCGTTCGACCCGTCGGCCACACCTGGCCAGGCGGGGCTGCGGGACGGTGACCTCATCTACTTGCGGCCGCGGATGTCGCAGATGCCCGACCTCGCGTTCGACGACGTCCCCGACGTCGTCGCCACGGCGGTCAACGACCGTCCGGGCCGGTGGCGGCCCGAGAACGCGCGGACGTTCGCCCTGGGCTGGGGGGCGACGGGCCTGGGCGTCGGCGCGGTCACGTTGCTGCTGGCCGGCCCCAACTGGATCGTGCCGGCCGCGGCCGCCGGCGGCATCGCCCTGCTCCTGATCATCGGCGCGATCGCCCTGTCGCGGGCGGCCGGCGACGCCGGGGCCGGCGCGATGCTGGGCTACGGAGCGATCCCGTACGCCTTCCTCGCCGGCGTGCTGGCGCCCGCGCGCGACGACACGCTCTCCCAGCTGGACGCCCTGCACCTGACGGCGGGCTTCGGCGCCGCGGTGCTGGCGGCCACGATCTGCGCCTTCGCGATCTCCGACGGCCTGCCGGTCTTCTACGGCACCGCCGCCGCGACCCTGCTGGGCGCCATCACCACGGCGCTGGCGCTGGTCTTCGACTACGACGCGGCGGGCGTCGCCGCCATCACCGTCGCGGTGTCGCTGGCCTTGACGCCGCTGCTTCCGGGTGTCGCGTTCAAGCTCGCCAGGGTGGCGCTCCCGCCGGTTCCGAGCAGCGCCGAAGACCTGCGCCGCGACACCCTGATGGTGGACGGCCAGCAGGTCCTGGCGCGCTCGTCCGCCGCCGACCGGTTCGTCACCGGCGGCGTCTCGGGCATGGGACTGGTCGCCCTCGGCGCCTCGCTCCCGCTGGCGCTCGACAGCGGATGGGTCTCGCCCACGATGGCCGTGGTGGTCGCGCTGGCCATGCTGCTGCGCGCCCGGATGTTCCGCGGCCGGGCACAGAAGCTCTGGATGCTCATCCCCGGCATCACCGTCCTGGCGGTCCTCGCCATCGGCACCGCGTTCACGACGGACTCCCAGGTCTTCCTCCTGGCCGGTGTGCTCGCCCCCGCGCTCGTCGTGTCGGGCATCGCGGTCGGCGTCGGCATCTGGCTGCCCAAGAACCGGCTCACCCCCTTCTGGGGCCGGGCCGGCGACATCATCGAGATCCTGCTGGTGGTCGCGCTGATCCCGCTCGCGCTGGGCGTCAGCGGCGTCTTCGAGTGGGTCCGCGGCCTCGCGGGCTGAGGGGGCAGGGGTAGATGCAGACCAAACGCGACCTCCTGCAGGCGCACCAGCTGATGACCCAGCGCGCCTCGCAGGCGCTGATCCTGGGCGAGCCGGACAACCCTGAGCAGCCCCTCAAGCGGCTCAACATCGGCACGTTCTCCGGCATCATGGCGGCCGTCCTGGTCGCGGCAGGGTTCGGCGTCGCCGGCCTGCTCATGGGCGGCGGCGGCAAGGGTCTCGACGACCCGCAGATGCTCCTGATCGAGAAGCAGACCGGCACCCGGTACGTCTGGTGCACGCCGCAGGGCCAGGCTGAGAAGGTCCTGTGCCCGGTGGCCAACTACGCCTCCGCCAAGCTGGCGGTCGGCGGGCAGGGCAAGCAGAAGTCGGTGTCGTCCAAGTCGTTGTCGAAGTTCGCGCGCGGGCCGGTCATCGGCATCGCCGGCGCGCCCGACAGCATCCCCGACCGCAAACGCCTGGTGGGCGGCCCATGGTCGGTGTGCGTGCGCACGGTCACCGGCAAGTCCGGCCAGCCCCGGCCCGCCGTCTCCCTGGTCGGCGGCAAGAACGTGGGCGGCCGCGCGCTCGACGCCAGCGCGGCCGTCGTGGTCAGCTCCGCCGGAACGGACTGGCTCGTCTACAACAACCAGCGGCTGAAGGTCAGCGAGGGCGGCCGCACGGTCCTCGGCAACACCCAGCCGGTGCCCGTCTCGCCGGTCTTCGTCAACGCGATGCCCGAGGGGCCCGCGTTCGGCCCGCCCGACCAGGTCAGGAACGGCTTCGGCCGCCAGGTGAACGCGCAGGGCGGCGCGACCGGCAAGCAGGGCCAGGTCTTCCACGACCAGTCCAACGACCGTTACTACGTGCTGATGCCGGACGGCTACGCCTCGATCACCAAGATCCAGGCCTCGCTCATCCAGTCGATGCCCGAGTACGCGAACATGCCTCCGCTGTCACCGGTCCAGCCGGCCCAGGTCACCGCGAACCCGTCGCGGCAGGTGCTCTCCTCCCGCGGTCTCCCGGACAAGCAGCTCCAGCCCGTCCGGTACGACCAGAAGGAAGCCCTCTGCGTGGTCTACAAGAACCTCGGTGACGGCATGACCGCGCCACAGCTGACCGTCGGCGGCGGCACCGACCTGCCCGTCCCGACGACGCAGGGCAGCGGCGGCGTCGACAACGTCGTCCTGCCACCGGGCAGCGCGGTGCTGGCGGGCGCACTGGTCACCAACGAGCAGGCGATCAGCAGCTACTACTTCATCTCCGACAACGGCTGGAAGTACGCGGTGAAGAACGCCGACGCGGCCAAGGCCCTCGGCTACACGATCTCGGCGGACAGCAGCAGCGACGTCGAACCGGTCCCCGCGGCCTTGCTGCAACTGCTCAAGGAGGGGCCGGCGCTGGCCCTCCTCGACCCGAACAATCCACCCCAACTCAACACGCAAGGGAACGTGGGCCAGTAGTTCCAGGCGACCTGTCCGGTAACGGGCATGGCCGGAAGCGGCACCCGGGGCGAGCCGGTCGTCCGCTGACACCGTCCTTCCAGGTCAGGTTCGGTTGCACGGAGTCTGGCAAGAAGCTGTGAGTTTGCCGGTTCGTCTCTTAAAAGATCACATCGTCCCGGCTGGGATTGGTAGCTTTACCTGCTGTTCCACCGGGCTTGACACGACGGAGGTGTAGGGCGTGGGTCAGGCGTTCAGCACGAACTACGCGACCATGCAGCAGGCCGAGGCTCTCTTCAAGAACAAGCACAAGGAGATGACCTCGCTGCTGGACTCCCTGGAGGCCGACCTGCAGAGCGGGCTGGCCCGATGGCAGGACGACGCGCGCGACGCCTACTTCGAGCAGCAGGGCAAGTGGGACAAGGCCGCCCGGGAAGCGGCGAAGGCCGTCGACGAGTTCTCCACCGCGGTCCGGACGGCGCACGACAACTACAAGACGGCCGAGAACTCCAACACCGGCATGTGGGCGTGACCGTTTCGCCGCACTTTGCAGCGGCAGTGTCACCATGTGTGGTTTGGTGGCAAAGCCCCGCTTGGGGTAGATCGACAGTGATGCGGACGTTGCCGTAATCTGGTAATGCCCTGGCGGCACAGGCCGCTGGGCACACCGGGCAAGGTGTGGCTCCCGAAAAATTTTGATCAGCTCGGCACCGACGGGGCTCGCGCCGCATCTAAGACAAATCAGAGACACGAGGGAGGATGACTGATGGCTCAAAGCTCTTCGGTCGACAGAGCAGAGATGGCTCAGGCGGCCCAGCGGGTCGAGTCTGCGGCGCAGGATTTGCACAAGATGAGGGGCGACCTGAGCTCTGAGCAGCAGCAGCTTCAGGGTCAGTGGGTCGGCGAGGCCTCCAGTGCCTTCACCAAGGTCTACAACGAGTTCGACGGCGAACTGGGCAAGGTCATCACGGCGCTCGAGACGCTGCACGAGAAGATGTCGCAGGCCAAGATCAACTACGAGGCCAGCGAGCAGCAGCAGACCGAGGACGTCAACCGGCTCAACTCCCTGCTCAACGGCTGACGCCGTCCGAGCAACAGACCTGAGGCACGGAGGAACCCATCATGGGCCAGAGCTTTAGCTCGATGAACTTCGGCGCTATGCAGCAGGCATACGCCGCGTTCCAGCAGAAGTACACCCACATGCAGTCGGAGCTCGACGACCTCGAGAAGTCGGTCGAGCAGAAGCTGGGGCAGTGGGAGGACGACGCCAAGAACGCCTACATGGACGCCAAGCGTCAGTGGGAGGCCTCGGCGGCGGACATCGGCCGCATCATCAACGCGCTCGGCACGGTCATCAACTCCTCGTCGGAGACCGGCCAGTCCACCATGCGCGCCAATACCCAGATGATCGGCGGCTGACCCGTCCGGCATCTCCGGCCGCCCACCCGTTCGCCGGGCGGGCGGCCGGATCCGGGTCCGTCCCGGGGTCGGCGGACGGGCTTGAGTAAGAGCAGGCAAGCAGAGAGCAGCGGGCGTGTTCAGCCCGCAGGAGGCTGACATGGTTTTGGACGGCGGCGGGGGCAGCAGCGACACCTTCTACCTGGACGGGTCCTGGCCCGGGCTCGAGGCGACCAAAGACGTCGACATCGACAAGGACGAAGTCGAGCGGATCCTGAAGGAACTGCGAGCCGACTACGAGGGCTTCTCCAACGGGAGCGGCACCGTCAACGACCTGCAGTCCAAGGGCAACATCAACACCGCGCACCTGGGCAACTACCCCGCGGCCCAGAGCCTGCAGGCGAGCACCCAGGCCACGTACAACCAGTTCACCGCCCAGTACAACAGCTTCCTGAACAGCTACGAAGCGATCATCACGGCCCTCGAGAACGCGGTGAAGGGCTACAAGGACATGGAGACCAACAACACCGCGTCCGCCAACGGCGTGACCTCCGGGGGCGGCGGCGGCTCCAAGCCGACGACCGGCAACACGCAGTCGTACGCCTGAGCCGTCCGTAGCGCTCCCTTCGCAGCAGACTTTTCGTAGCACCAGGAAGTGAGACCAGAGCGATGACCGAAAGCAGGCCGCAGACTACCCCGCTGCGAGTCGAGGCCTCCCCACCGGGCGAGTGGGACGGTGGCCTCGACGAGATGAAGCAGATCCTCGAGAGCATGCAGCCCGCCAAGGTGAAGGAGGCGGGCACCGCGTACACCAACGCGGCCGCCAAGTTCGAGACGACCGCCGGACTGCTGCGCTCTCGCGCCGACGCGCTGTCCAAGGTCTGGAAGGGCGAGGACGCCGCCGCCGCGCAGAAGCAGATGCAGCGTCTCAACGCGACCTCCAGGCAGATGGACGCCAAGCTCGGCCAGGCCGGCACGGCGCTCGACCACCACGCGAACCAGCAGATCGAGTTCCAGCGCACCGCTCCCGGTGGCGGCGTCATCCCCAACTTCACCTACACCGACGCCACGGTCTTCGCGGCCGGCGCCGTCATCGCCGGCCCCGCGGGCGGCGTGCTGGCGGTCGGTGGCAAGAAGGTCGCCGACGTCGTCGGTGACCTCACCGGCTGGTGGGACAGCGAGGAGAAGTCCCTCGCCAAGGAGCACATGAAGAAGCTCCAGGACTCCACCATCCAGACGAACAACAACTGGATGCCCAAGGAAGTCACCACCGACCTGCCTTACGGCGGCACCGGCGGCACCGAGTGGCAGAAGCCTCCAGGTACGGATAGTGGCGGCATCCCCGGTGGCGGCGTCCCCGGTGGCGGTATTCCTGGCGGGGGTAGCAAGATCCCCGGCGGTGGCGGCATCCCGGGTGGCGGTGGCATTCCCGGCGGAGGCGGCGGGATTCCTGGCGGCGGTGGCGGCATTCCCGGCGGAGGCGGCGGCATCCCAGGCGGCGGTGGCGGTATCCCCGGCGGGGGTGGCGGTATCCCCGGTGGCGGTGGCGGCATTCCCGGCGGCGGCGGTGGTGGTGGCAGCGACCTCGCCGGTATCCCCGGTGGCGGTAGCGGTCCCGGCGGTATCCCCGGTGGTGGCGGTGGCGGCGACCCGTTCGGCCGTAGCGGCCTGGGTGGCGGCGGTATCCCCGGCGGCGGTGCCGGTGGTGGCGGCGTGCCCGGTGGCGGCATGGGCGGTATGGCCGGTGGCATGCCCGGCGCGGGCATGGGCGGCGCCGGTCGAGGCGGTGCCGGCGCAGGCAAGGGCCGTGGGCTCGGCAAGGGCGGCATGCGTGCCGGTGGCATGGGTGGACCGATGGGCGGCGCCGGTGGCCGTGGCGGCGGCAGCGACGACGAGAACGAGCGTTCCACCTGGCTGACCGAGGACGAGGACATCTGGGGCGGCAGCGACGGTGACGCCGCGCCTCCGGTGATCGGCTGAGCCGTAGCACGGTTTCCGTGAAGATGGACGAGGCGGTGTGAACGGCCCGGTATGCTCCGGGCCGTTCACATCGCTTTCGCGTTAGTGAGGTAGTTGTGCGACGGATGACACGGTTCCTGGCCGCCGCCGGAGCGAGCTCCCTGCTCGCGCTGACGGTCGCGACCCCGGCCGGGGCGGTCCCAGGCCCGCGAAGCGAACAGTGGTGGTTCTCCGCCTGGGAGGTCCAGAAGAAGGTCTGGCCGGTGAGCCAGGGCGCGGGTGTCACCGTCGCGGTCATCGACACCGGTGTGAACGCTCAGCTGCCCGAATTCCAAGGTGGTGTCGTGGTGCCCGGCTCTGACCTCGACCGCGGTTCCGGGGACGGGCGCACCGACACCGATGCCGAGAAGGGTGGTCACGGCACGGGTATGGCCGCGCTCATCGCCAGCCAGGGTGGCCGGACCGGATTCGTCGGGGTGGCTCCACAGGCCAAGATCATGCCGATCACCGCAGGCAACCCCGCGGCGATCGCGAAGGGCATCCGGTACGCCGCCGATCACGGCGCCAAAGTGATCAGCATTTCCCAGGGATTCATCGCCAATCGCGGCTGCCAGCCGGACCTCCAGCAGGCCGTTGGTTACGCGATACAGAAAGACGCTGTCATCGTCGTCTCCGCGGGCAACGAGGGCAACCGGGCCAATCCCTCGAACAATCCCGCGAACTGCGCGGGCGTGCTGGCGGTCGGTGCGGTCGACAACAAGAAGAAGGCCTGGATCGGGACGCAGCGCCAGCCGTATGTCGCGGTGGCGGCTCCCGGAGCTCCGGTCACCAGCGTCGGCCGGAACGGCACTCTCGTCGGGGACGTGATCGGTACCAGTCAGGCCGCCGCCCTCACGTCCGCGGTCGCCGCTCTGGTGCGGTCGAAGCACCCGCAGATGCCGAACCGCGAGGTCGTCCAGCGGATCATCGCGTCGGCCGTCGACGCCGGTCCTCCCGGCAAGGACAACATGACCGGCGCCGGTGTGATCATTCCGGAGCGGGCGCTTAATGCCAACGTGCCGAAGAGCGCGCCGAACCCCGTCTTCGCGAAGTACGACCAGTGGGCCAGGACCCAGCCGCAAGGGCAGGGTGGCCAGACCGGCACTCAGGCGCCGGGCGTCGCCGAGCCGAAGAACAATGACGACCGCAACAGCATCATCACGCTCGTCATCGCCGTGGGCGGCATCCTCGGGGTCGTGCTGCTGGCTGTGGTGATCTTCGTGTTCTCCAAGCGCGGTGGCAAGGGCGGTCCGCCGTCCGGTGGCTTCGGCGGTGGCCCCGGCATGGGTCCGGGCCAGCAGGCCGGCGGTCCGCCGCCCGGCTGGGGCGCCGGAGCGCCCGGTCAGAGCGGGGGATATCCCATGCCGCCCCAGGGGCCGCCCGGACAGCAGGGTCCGCCGCCCAGGTATCGCGGCTGAGGGTCCGGCTGGTCGCTACCATGCAGGAACTGTCAGAGGACAGGCTCCCTAGAGAGGCGATGCGTTGAAGAAGCTGTTGGTCATGCCCGCAGCCGTGCTGGCGCTCGGGCTGAGTGTCAGCGCGTGCGGCTCCGACGACAAGGACTCGGCGGGCAAGGCGTCGAGCAGTCCGTCGGGCGCCGCGGGCTCCACGGCGCCGAGCGCTCCGGCGACCATCGATCCGGGCAACACCGCACCCGGCAGCGGCGCGGGCAACGGCACAGGCGGCGGTGCGGGCAACGGCAGCGGCGGCGGTACCGGCAAGCTGACGCCGGCGCAGCAGAAGATGCACGCCACCTTGGTCAAGGTGGCCAAGTGCATGCGCACCAGGGGTTACACGGTCGACGACCCGAAGCCCGGTGACGTCGGGGTGACGCCCAAGAACGTCAAGGACGCGAACCAGGCCAACAAGGACTCGGCTGACTGCGTCAAGCAGGCGAACGGCGGCTGACTTCTATAGCACGACATAGCGCCCGAGCGTAAGCGGTATTCCTTGTAATGCTGGTCTCACTCGTTCGGGCGTTATTAGTGTTCTCCCATGAGAAGCGTGGGAGCAGTCCTGTTAATGGTCGTCGGCGGTCTCACCCTCGCCATCGGCCTCATCATCGCTCTGGCCTCGGGAAAGAGCTGCACGGCCAGCGACGCGCAGTGCCCGCTCAAGCGCGAGACCTCCCGGAACCTCGCCCTGTCGACCACGATCGCGGGCACCGGCATCTTCGTCGCAGGCGCGGTCGTCTCACTAGGCGCGAGCATCCAACGCGCGTCCGCCCAGACCGCCGCTCCTGTGGCCGTCCATACAGCCGCCGCAGGCGGCCCCTGGCCCGGCCCCGCCGCGCCCCATCAAGCTCCGCCCCCCGTCCAGCCCCAGCCCGGCTACCCGTACCCGCCCCAGCATTCCGGCCCGCAGCACCAGCCGCAGCCTCCAGCGCAGCAGCCGCAACATCCGGGGCAGACTCCGCAGAATCGCCCTGGCCAACCTCCGTCGTAGACCTGGCTATGCGGAGCGGACGTAGAACGGGGCGGTGTTGTCGAGGAGCCACGCCGCCAGTGGGTCGGCGGGGTCGCTGAGGAACACCGTGTCGACGCCGTACGGGACCACGGTCTCGCGGATCGCGGTGTTAACGGCGTCCAGGGCGGTCTGACGGGTCTGTGGGGTGTCCGGAGCGAGCGCGACGCCGATGATCAGCGACCCTTCGGCCCCGATGACGGCCCATGCGCGCCGGGCATTCGTGACCTCGCGCGTGCCCGCGAAGGCGATGCGGAGCGACTCCAGAAACGCGACGGGCTCCTCGGCGGGCTCGCCGAGCATGATCTGCGTGCCGGCCTCCACCGTGCTGCCTTCGCCGCGGAGCACGTGCATGCCGGCGGCATGGATCGGGAGGCCGACGTCGCCGCCGGGGTTCACGGCGAGCCCCAGACCGGGCGGGAGAGTGCGGACGAAGGCGCCGCCGGGCGTCACGGCGTAGGTCATCTGACCCGCGCCCTTCTTGCACTGTTCCTCGGAGGTGTAGACGGCGACGTATCGCGCGTCCTCGATCATCATGATCGGAAGTGCGGCCTGGCCGTCGTCGCCGGCTCCGGAGGGCAGGGGAACCCAGACCTCGGCCCCGGCCAGTGCTCTGAGGAAGACGTCACCGTCGACCTGGCCGATGCGGAACGCCATGAGCGTTTCTTCCAGCGGGTTGGCGGGAAACGTCATCGCTCTCCTTTTCCACGCACGGCCTCACGCAGTCGCGCGGTGAGTTCTTCGGCATGCTCGTTGGCGGTGATCATCTCCTCCTGGTCGTCGCACACGACAAAGAATTCACCGAAATTATGCGGCCCGGAATAAAGGGCGTCGACCATTGCGGCGGCGGTGTCGAGAGTCTCCTGTGGAGACCCGCTCACATCGGCGAGGGCATCCCGGAGGTCGAGGAGCATGAGATACCAGCCCAGGGTGCGTTGCCCCTGGCTGTGCAGAATCTCCACCAGTTCGTCAACGACCCGGCGGGTGGTGGTGAGCCGGTCGTCGAGGGAATCTTCACTCATGGTAGTGGCTCTGATCCGACTACTCTTCCGCCGGCCCATGGAGCCGGTACGTAGATCTGTTCTCCGCCGCCATGATATATACCGCCCTGATTGGCGACAGGGCCGTGATAAACGCGCGTTCCGGCTGGCAACTGTATCGCATGGCGGGAATCGACGGGTGATGAGGCCACATAGCCGCCGCTTCCGGTGGTCCACGTCGGCGGGACCGCGCTGTCTATTCGCACATTCGCCCTCGACGCGGGCGGATCCGCGGTGAACCAGCGCCCGTACGGCTGACTCGCCGTACCGCCGCGGTAGAGCGTCGTGTCACGAGGCAAGGTCAGTTCGTTGTAGCGCCCGCCGGCGAAGTTGGCCGCCGGGTTGCCCGGCATCGAGGCGAGTGGGCCGGGGTTGTTGACCATGTCGTAGCGGTACGAACGGCGAGATCCGCTCAGCATCCTGCGGAGCCAGCCCGCAGCCGGACGGAAGACGCCGGACGGTGCCCGCCCACCCCCGCCGCCGCGTCCCCGCCGCCTGGTGACCCGGTCCCAGCGTGTCCGGAAGTCACCCATCGAGGATCACCTCCAGGGCCATGTCGATCAGGATGTCGATGGCCGCCTGCGTGATCATTTTGAAGAGGGGGATCTCCGCCAGTGACGCCCCGAAGGTGACGACGGCCGTGGCGATGGCCTGGGCGATCTGGATCGCGAGGATCACCAGCTGCACGATCACGTTGATCTTCAGGGCGAGGACGATGCCGCCGCAGACCATCAGCCCCGCGCCGATGATGGTGGCGGCGGTCCCGAAGTCTTCCAGGTTCGACTTCGCCGAGTCGTCCTTGGACCAGGCCTCGCGGAACGCCGTGATGTCGTCGCCCTTGTTGGCCTGCCATACCTGCTGAGCGTGGGCGTCGGCGTCGCCGAGCGGCCCGCCGTGGCCCGCTGCGAAGCTCATCCAGGCGCCGCCCATCTCGAACAGCTTGGTCTCGTCTGCCTCCGGCCAGGTGAAGCCCAGCATCGACAGCAGCGAACGCAACTCGCCGGGAAGCTGGAGGCCCATCAGCCGAGCACGTCCCGGACGCGGTTGACCTCCATCACGTTGGACTGTTCGGCCTTCGTGTAGTTGACTGCCACCGCCGTCACGACGTCGGCGTCCTCGGTCAGCCGCTGCACGTTCTCCTCGTAGCACTCCACCGCGACCTCGTAGATCGCCTGGTAGCACCCGCCGATCAGGGACCCGATGTCGTCGGTCCCCCAGGGCTGGCCGAACCCGCTCAACTCCTGCTGGAACGCCGCCCAGTCGGTCTTCAGCTGCTCGGCCGAGGATCTGATCCCGCCACCCGATCGGCTGATCAGTTCCGGATCGACCTCGTATCCCGGCATGCCCATCGATCCACTCCCTGGCCCGTGTCGGTCACCTTCGCTCGAAGCTGTTCATCAGGTCTCGGAACGCTTGTGTCTGTGCGGCCAGCTGGCGCAGACTCCGGTCCTGGAGGTCACCCAGCCCCTTGGTCAGCTCGGTCAGGCTCGCCCTGTCGACCGCCTCCGCCGGCCGGCCGGCGTTCGCGTCCTCCAGGTCCGCCAGCGCCGCGTTGACCGCGGCCATCGCGCGTCCGGCCAGCTCGGAGGAGGCCAGCCGCATCCCGCGCTGGTCGATCTCCACCTTCTCGACGCGGCCTGTCGCCGACAGCGTGACCGTGACCAGGTGGTCGGGATCGCGCCCCACCCCGCGCAGCTCTCCGGGGGCGGCCGTGGACGTGTCGCGCAGGGTCTCGGCGGCGCTGACCGTGCGGCTGAGCAACCCGTCGAGCTCGTCCTCGGATCGGCTCATCACATCCTCGCCCGGATCCGCACCGACGCCTCCGCCAGTGACTCGTTGATCAGCGCCAGCCCTCGCATGCCCTGCTCCTGAACGTCGCGGAGGGCGCCGACCAGTGCCGCGGGATCTGTGACGGGCGGCGTCTCGTCCGCCGACCTGCCCGCGAGATCCTCAAGCGCCGCGTTCACCGCGGCCGCGATGTGCGCGCCGAGCTCTTCCGGGGAGCGGCGCATCGTCCGAGCGTCGAGTTCCAACGCCACCAGCCGCCCGCGGGACGCGGTCGCCCGGACACGTTCCTCGTCGGAGGTCCCGACACCTCGGGCCGCCGTGTCGTCACGACGCGTCTCACCGTTCCGGCGCTCAGCGCGAAGCTCCGCCAAGCGTTCGCGTGCCTCGCGCAGCCGCTGTTGGGGATCGTCGTCAGGGGAGGCGCTCATCGCAGTTCCTCTGCAGGCCCACTGTTCTGTGAGCTCCCGGACTCTACCAATCCGTTCTTGCCGTAACAGCGGCCGGAAGCGGACACGGAACGCCGAACATAGCGGTTACCTGCGGCTTTGCGGCCCATTCGAAGGAGTTGAGGGCCTGGGCCGATTTGGACCGCCGGCAGGGTGAGCTGGACGACCACGTTGATCTTCAGTGCCAGAACGCTGCGCCAGGACTCTTCTCGACGCCCTGCCCGGCGGCGCCACCCATGAGGAGAAGCGCCGCTCGCTCGTCGACGTGGGGCTGCCGGGCAACTTCCTCTATCTGCCGTCGGGCACACACCTGCCGGGGACGCGCGATTCGGGGCACGCGGGAGCCGGGGAGGCGTGGGGGTCAGCCTAGGAGGGCGTTGATGGCCTGGTCGATGAGGAGGTCGATGATCATTCCGGCGATCTCTTTGAAGATGGGGATCTCGGCCAGGGAGGCGCCGAAGGTGACCGGGGCGGTGGCGATGGCCTGGGCGATCTGGATCGCCAGCAGGATGAGCTGGACGATCACGTTGATCTTCAGTGCCAGGACGATGCCGGCGCAGAGGAAGAACGCGGCGCCCACGGCCATGGCCCCGGTCGAGGCGTCCTGCAGGATGGCGGCGGGGGAGTCCTCTTCACCCCAGGCCTTCTGGAACGCCTGGATGTCCTCGCCCTGATTGCCCGACCACACCTGCTGGGCGGCGCTGTTGGCGTCGGCGGCCATGCCCTGGACCGTCCCCGAGAAACCCATCCAGGTGGAGCCCAGCTCGAAGAGCTTGCTCTCGTCCGCTTCCGGCCAGGTGTACCCCAGCATCCCCAGCAGTCCGATGAGCTCGCCCGGCAGTTGCAGTCCCACGGTCAGCCGTTCAGGGCGGCCGAGATCGACGTGACGTCGCCGACCATCTGCTGTTCGGCCTTCTCGTAGTTGTCGGCCACGGCCTTCAGCTTCTCGGCGAACGCCGTCATGTCCTCGGCGGCGCCGGTGAACGACTCGTTCGCCTGCTCCTGGATCGCCGTGTAGGACATGCCGATCAGCATGCCGATGTCGTCGCCGCCCCAGGGCTCGCCCATGCCCTGGACCGTGGACATCAGGCTCGTCCACTCCTGCGACAAGCGGTCCCCGGCGTCGGACAGGCCGCCGGCCGCGGTGCGCAGAGTCTCCGGCTGGATCGTGTAGCCGTTCGCGGTCATCGCGTCCCCTGTTCGTGAGGTTCGACGAAGTGGGAAGGAGCATATCGGGCAGAACGGTGGAAAAAAGAACGATATTGTGCGCGCAACGTCCCCTGCCTCCCGACGAGGAACACGAGTTGAGCACACCACCTATGCCTGGAGGGCCCTACCCGCCGCCGGGTGTGCCCGGCGGCCCGCCCCCCGTCTACCCGTCGTTCCCGCCCGGTGCGGCCCCGCCGCCCTACATCCCGCCGCCCGGCATGCCGGGCGGCCCGCCGCGGCACAAGGGCAATCCGGCCGCCTTCCTGATCGTCCTGCTGATGGGCCTGCTGGTCCTCGGCGGGTGCGGGGTCGGCGGCTTCATCCTGCTGTCGGACGGCGACGACGACTCCAGCGGCAGCACGACGTCCGGATCGAGGCCGCTGCTCCCGACCTCGGTGCCCACGCCGACGTACTCGGCGCCGTCGTTCCGCCCGAGCACTCCCTCCACTCCCCGGAAGGTCGAGGTCGGGCTGTCCTTCTTCGCGCGGTCGGTCTCGACGAGCAGCGGCACCTATCTCCAGTCCAGTTCCTGGGGCAAGAGCTGCACGTCCGGCACCAAGATCAAGCCGAAGCTGGCCACGCTGCTGCGCCGGGAGAACTGCAAGGGCAGCCTGTACGGGGCCATGTACCAGGGGCCGAACAAGCGCACCTACGTCCAGATGACGCTCATCCAGTTCCCCGACTCGTCGACCGCCAGGTCGGTGTCCCGGCGCGTCAACAGCTCCACGGCGCCGGTCATCCGCGTCGCGTACGGGAACGAGCCCGGCCACTGGTGGTCGAGTTCGTCGGTGGGCGAGTACGTCCTCATCCGGCAGTCGTTCAACAACGAGGCCAGGCTGCCCGGCCCCCGGAGCGGCCCGGCGCAGGTGCTCGGCGACGTCCTCATCCGCCGCTTCCAGGCCGAGCTGTCGAACGTCTACACCTGGTCCAACTGATCTCACGGCGGGCCCGTCGTCAGCGGCGGTTGTTGCCGATCTTGGAGATCGTGTCGTTGAGGGCCTGGGTGATGAGCTCCATCTGGCGGAGGCTCTGGTTCTGGATCTCCTCGACCTGCTTGCCGAGGGCGGCCGTGTCGACGGTGTCGCCCGTCGCGGCGGCGGCGGCGGCCTTGGTGCGGAGGTCGTCGAGGGCCGCGTTCACCGCGACCACGATCTCCTCGCCGAGCGCCGCCGACGCCAGGCGCATGGCGCGGGGATCCATCTCGACGCTCTTGAGGCGGCCGCCCAGGCTCACCGTGGCCTTCACCCGGCCGTCGGCGGCCAGCCCGACGCCCTCGACCTGCGGCGCGTCGCCCCGCGCGGGGGCCGCCGAGCCGGCGGCACCGGGCGCCGCGGCGGCTTTGTCGCCCCCACCGCCCTTGCGCATCGACTCCAGGGTCTTGCGCGCGTCAGTCAGCATGCGATCCAGCTCGGCGCCAGAGAAGTCCGCCACGCTCCGCCCCTTCATGATCATGAACAGTGCCTGTAGGGAGAATAACGAGATCCCGATGTGCGGGGTATGGCGCGGGACGCCGCGCCTGTCATCATCATGGGTTGCGAGTGTCGGCGGCGCAGAGGGGATACGGGGATACCCGGCGTCTCGTAGGCTTGCGGGAGAGGAAAGGGAGGCAGGTGTCCGACTCGAGCTGGCAGCACGCCGTACTGCGTGATCTTGGTGCGTCCCAGCGGGGACTCGCGACGCTCGAGCCCATGTCAGGGGGCACCGACCAGGGTGCGTGGGGCGCCGAGGCCGTACCGCGGCCGGCACCCGAGCCCGCCCAGCCGCTGGCCGCGCCGGCTGTGATCCCGGGCCCGGGACAACCCGAGGTGATCCAGGGCACCGGACAGCCCGACGTGATTCAAGGCACCGGAATGCCGGACGTGATCCAGGGCACGGGGATGCCCGATGTGATCCAGGGCACGGGGCAGCCTGACGTGATCCAGGGCACCGGAATGCCGGACGTGATCCAGGGCACCGGGCCTGTGCCGCCGGTCGTGCCGCCGGCCGACGAGCCGATGCTCCAGAGGACCGGTCCGGTCCCTCCGATGGAAGCTCCCGTTCCGCCGACCCAGCCGTATTCCGCGCCCGTCCATCAGCAGCCGCAGACCGTCGAGCCGCAGACCTACGAGCCGCAGACGTACGAGCCGCAGACCCACGAGCCTGAGACCTTCGAGCCCGAGGCCGCCGAGGAGGCGATGGCGGCGCCCCTCGTCAACGAGGAGTTCAGCTGGGACGCGGCCATCTCCCCGGTTCTGAGCGGTCAGGCGCCGGGTGCGCCGGGCGTCGTGGCCGAGGACGAGCCCGGGGAGGCCTACCCGGGCGGCTCGTACGACCAGCCGGCCGCCCAGGCGGGTCAGCCCGCTCCGGCGGCCCCGCATGCTCCCGCGGCCGATCCGCAGCACGCCGCGGGCGGCGTCCCCATGGCCGACGAGTTTGTCCGCAAGAACGTCCACGGCGACCCCCTGATGCGCCGGGTCGGCCGGGGCATGCGCAAGGCCGTCGGGGCGTCCGGTTCCGCCGGGGCGAAGACCCAGGCCGAGATCATCGAACTGCTGCAGCGGCCGGTGTCGAGCTACCGCCAGCTCGCCGTGGCCAGCGTCCGCGGTGGTGCGGGCAAGACCACCATGGCCGCGATGCTGGCGACCCAGCTCGCGCGGCACCGCACCGACCGCGTGCTCGCCATGGACGCCGACGCCGAGCTGGGCTCGCTGCCGCTGCGTCTCGGCGTCCGTTCGGAGCTCTCGCTGTTCGACCTGGCGGCGCAGCAGCCGCGCAGCTTCGAGGAGGCCGCGCGCTACCTCATGCGCACCAACGACGGCCTGTGGGTGCTGTCGTCTACCCGGGGCGGCCGTATCGCCGGCGAGTTCAACCTCGAGACCTTCCAGACAGCGCTCTCCTCGCTCGCCCGCTACATCTCCACCGCGGTGATCGACTGTGGCGCGGGCATCCTGACCGAGCTGCACCGGGGCATCCTGTCCACCACCCACGGCCTGGTGCTCGTCACGCCCGGCACGGTCGACGGCGCGTTGAGCGCCCGCGGCGCGCTGGAGTGGTTCGCGAACAGCGGCCAGCAGGCGCTCATGTCCCGTACGGTGATCGCGATGGTGATGCATGCCCCCCAGGTCGGTGCCGACCTCGAACGCGCGACCCAGATGCTGGGCGCGTGGGGGCTGCCGGTCGTCCAGGTGCCGTACGACCGGCATGTGGCGGCGGGGGCGGCGCTCGACCTGACCAGGATCGGCGTGGCGACGCGTGCGGCCGTCGACCGGGTCGCCTACGAGGCGTTCGGGCGCGCGCTCGGCATGCCGGGGGTGGCGCGGTGAGCTGTGACCTGGTCGTGCTGGCCCGGCGGCAGCCCGACGTGCACGCCGTCATCGACGGCATGGTGGCGCTGGGCGAGGCCGTGCACATCCGTGGCGGCGACCCCAAGCCCACCCTGCTCTACGACGCCGACCGGCGGCTGCTGGTCTCGATCGAGGACCCGGTCCTGGTCTCCGTGCCGGGCGAGGTCGGGCGGCTGCTCGGCCCCGAGTTCGGCGCCCGCGCGCCCGCCCCGGTGTGGTGGGTCGACGTGCGCGTCGTCGCCGACCTGCCGGACGCCCAGCGGGTCGCCCGCAAGTTCGCCGAGGCGCTCGTGCACTGGGTGGGCGGGACGATCTATCCCGACGGCGCTCCCGAGGCCCAGGTCCGCAGCTGGAAGGCCACCGAGCAGCCGGCCGGCGGTGGCGCCGCGTCGTACTCCGGCGGAGTGATCCAGAGCTAGGGCGTGCCTCGAAGCCCGCGCCCGTAGCGAGCGAGGTGTGCGCCAGAGCGTCGCGGAGTCGGGCGGCTGGCTGTGAGAGCGGAGTAGGGGGCGTGGCCTTGAGATACGTCCGGGCCCGAAGCGCTCACGCGGGGTCGTGGTGGGCGAGGACGCGTGCCAGCAGGTGGACGAGCTGATCGCGTTCGGCGGGCGTCAGCGGCGCGAGCAAGGTGTCCTGGACGCCGGCCAGCACCTTGTCGAGCCGCCGGAACTGCTCGCTCCCGGCCGGCGTGACCGTGACGACATTGCGGCGCCGGTCCGACGGGTCGGGCGAACGTTCGATCAGCCCGCGGTCGGCGAGGTCGTTGAGCGCCGCCACCACGTCGCTGCGGTCGATCCCGGTGCGGCGGCCCAGCGTCGCCTGGCTGGCGGGCCCGAACTCCTCCAGCGCCGCCAGCAGCCGGTAGTGGTAGCCGCGGGAGTCGGTGGCGGCGAACGCCTCCGCGAGCAGCCGGTGGGCCTGGACGGACGTCTGGCCGATCAGCCAGGTCGGCAGCTCCATCAACCGCGATGGCGTCTCGTCAGTCATGGGCGCCAGTCTAGCGAGGTTGTTGGTGCCGCCCACGATTTCGGCGCCGGTGAAACGCGGCGCGGCGCCCGCCGGAGGGGCGGGCGCCGCGCGATGGCCGATGGTGGTCGGCCGGTCGTGGTCAGTTCGACCAGCTGATCACGTTGGCGATCTCGATGCCGAGCTCGCCGGAGGTGTTGTAGACGGTGCCGTTGCGCTCGCCGGCGTCGCTGCCGCTCGCCCAGTAGCCCTGCGAGTAGACGACGAACTGGCCGCGCGTCCAGCTGCGGGTCCAGGAGCTGGGGTTGCGGGTCAGGGTCGGCAGGCCGCTGCCCGACGGCGGCAGGAGCAGCGTCGGGTCGGCGCCCTCGCTGGTCTCGTCGTTGACCGCGGCGGCGGCCGACGAGTCGGCGAAGCGCAGGACCGAGACCACGGTGACGATCGTGCGGGACGGGTTGGTGTAGAGCGCGGACTGCATGTCCTGGGTGCAGGAGTTGGCCCGCAGCGCCTTCTGCAGCTCGGCGCCGGCGCGGCTGACGCAGCTGCCGGACCGGATGCCGCCGGCCCGGGTGTACAGGGTGCCGGCGGTGGTGCTCACCGTGGGCTTGAGGATGGTGCTCAGGTCCTGGGTGGTGGCCGACTGCGAGGCCGACGGCGAGCTGGGGGCGGTGGCCGTCGGCGAGAACGTGATGGGCTTGTTCGCCTTGTCGTCGCTGCTCAGCACGACGAAGGCGCCGACGGCGACGACGATCACCACGAGGACCGCGCCGATGATCAGCAGCGGGATCAGCGGGCCGCCGCCGCTCGGCGGGCGCTGCGGCGGGGGCGGGTAGCCGCCCGGGCCGGCGCCGTAGGGCGGTGGCTGGCCGTAGGGCGGCGGGCCCTGCATGGGGCCCTGCGGCGGAAATCCCGGCTGGCCGGGCGGAGGATATCCCGGCTGGCCGGGCGGAGGGTTCTGGCCAGGCCATTCAGGAGGGTTCATCATCGCTCCAGGCCGGTAGTCATGAAATAAGAGTAAAGGTCGGGCAAGACTACCGAGCACCCAGCCTAGGTCACACCAGAGATCCTTCATCTTGCGTCATCGGAGGTCATTCCGGGTTGCTTACCTTCAGGAAACGCTGAGCTCCCGTGGAGGTCAGGGTCGGTGTCCCGGCGGGGAAAGGAAACGCTTACCAACGGTGGCGAACGCACGGAACGGCGCCTTTGGTTCGCCGTTTGTGTCGATCTTGATGGTGATCTACGGGGCCATGTCCAGATGCTGGACAAGGGCGGCGAGTGGCGCGGTTCGTAATGGCTTCAGGCCTCGCCGGTCTCGGCGGTGATCATCTTCTTCATCGGCTCGGTCGCGGGGCCGCTCAGCACCGCGGCCGCCGCGACGGCGACCAGCAGGATGACGGCCGACGCCCAGGCCATCGTCTCGACCGGCAGAGTGAACGCGCCGGCCAGGCGGACCAGGCACTCGGTCACCAGGGCCGCGCCCCAGATGAGGCTGAAGCGGCGTTCGAGACGGCGGAAGGCAGGCGAGGCCGCCGCCAGCCGTTCCCACGCCGCGTCCCGGGCCGCGTCGCCCACGGTGAGGAACGGCTTGAGCCCGGCGGACATGAGCGGCTTGGCGCCGAACGCGGACACGAGGATGGCCAGGCCGATGACGCTGCTGACGCCGGAGTCCTTGGCCAGCATCAGCCGCGCGTCGCCGGTGACGAAGCTCAGGACGATCCCCGCCACGTTGACGATGAGGATCAGGCCGGCCAGGCCGTTGAACGCGCGGTCCTTGACGGCGGAGACGACGGTGCGGAGGCCGGGGACGACGCTGCTGAGCACGAGCGAGGCGACCAGCCCCATCCCGAGTCCCTTGTGGAGCGCGTAGTAGGTGCCAAGGGGCACGGCCACATCAAGGGCGAGAGGCGCCATCGCCGCAGCCAGCCCTTGAGGCGGCCCCGAGCGTCGCGCATCTGTCCGCGCGTCCTTCCGTTCAGCCTTTCGCGCGCCTGTCGGCGCGCCAGTCCGTGCGTCCGCCCCCGCGTCTGTCGGCGCGCCAGTCCGTGCGTCCGTCTGTGCGTCCGTCTGTGCGTCTGTCGGCGCGTCCGCCCCCGCGGCTGACCGTGCGTCCGCCTGTGCGGGCTTCGCCGGGGCGGTGATGAGCTGCGCCATTGTGAGTTCCTCCGCGTTCGCTTAGCTGTGTTCACAGCTTCGCGAGAAGCGGGGGCAGGGCGGCAGAGCCGTTGATCCACGGCTCGGCAGTACAAATGTCCTGGTGCCTGGCCGAGCCTTACACCTGGCGGGCCTTACGCCTGGCTGCCGGACTGGAGGTGCTGCATCAGGTGGCGGTGGCGCTGCCAGCCGTCCGGTGAACGGCCGTCGCCCAGCGGGAAGAGCGTCAGCGGCGTCCGCGCCGGGCCGACCTGCTGGCCCGGGATGCCCGCCGGGCCGGTGATGTTGCCGCTCACGGCGAGGGCCACCGGGGCGGGGGCGCCGGTCCAGCGCGGCTCAGTGGTGAGGTCGGCGCGGCCGGGCGTGAGCTGGACGAAGAGCGAGGCGACGGGCTGGTCGGCCGCCATCCCGCCGACCAGGGACGGCAGGTGCTGGAGCGGGGGAGGGTCTTCGGGGGCGTAGCCGACTGTGACAGTGCTCACTTCGGCGATCCCGCCCGCCCCGCTCGCGGAGAACTCGCAGACGGCCTGGGCCGCGCGCGGGCCGTCGCCGCCGACGATGAGCCGGCCGCCCGAACGTCCCCGCACGTACTCGGTGAACCGGTCGGTCTGCCAGCGGTGCTCCAGGGGCTCCGCGGGGCCCCAGCCCGCCGGGGCCTTGCCGGTGAGAAGCTGCAGGAGCCGTTCGACCGGGCCGCCGAGATCGCCCTCGCCGCCGTGCCGCATGCGGTAGACGAGGGTGAGCTGCGCGCCGATCGGCGCGGCCGGGCGGCTGGTGAAGCCGGGCGCGTAGTCGCGTGCCTCGGGGACGGGTGTGAACGCGCCGCCCGACCATTGCAGGGGCCGTCCCGTCAGGCCCTCGTAGTAGCCGTTGCCGTCGCGGACGACCCACTGCACCGTGGTGCCCGCCGCGACCGTGCGCAGGGGCAGCGAGAGGCGCGAATCCAGCGGCGTGACCAGCTGCAGCAGGCGGCCGGAGTCGGCG
Source organism: Spirillospora sp. NPDC048911 (assembly GCF_043198015.1). NCBI lineage: Bacteria > Bacillati > Actinomycetota > Actinomycetes > Streptosporangiales > Thermomonosporaceae > Spirillospora > Spirillospora sp. NPDC048911. The sequence continues at coordinate 87,594 of NZ_JBICUD010000015.1, forward strand.
CTGGCACCGATGGCCTCGGTCAGCCACGGGTGCAGCGCGACCACGGGCCGGTCCTGCAGTACGACCATGGCCTGATCGGTCAGCGCGTCGACGGTGCTCATCCTGCGGACGAGTCTAGTGGGGATCGACTTTGCCGTGATGGCCGTGACAGGTGTCCCAAGTGTGCTGAAATGTAACGGATGCAGCGATTGGCCGAGCCAGACAACGCGTTCTGGGACGACGACCCGGCTCCGCAGTCGCCGCGGCATCAGCCGCGGCCGCCGACGCGGGGGCGGGGCTGGCGCGTGCTCGGATGGGTGTCGATCGCGATGTCGGTGATCATGGTCGTCACCAGCATCGGCGCGTACATGACCTGGCGCAGCATCGACGGCCAGATCGACCGCGAGAACGTGGACGACAAGCTCGGCGACAAGCGCCCGGCCAAGCTCAACAACTCGATGAACATCCTGCTGATGGGGTCGGACACGCGCGCCGGTGAGAACGCCCGCTACGGAACCGAGGGCGGGGAACGGTCCGACACCACGATCGTGCTGCACATCTCGCCGGGCGGCGAGCGCGCCATCGGCATCAGCTTCCCGCGCGACACGATGGTGCAGATCCCCTCGTGCACCAAGCGGGGCGGCGGCAAGTCGCCCCCGCAGCTCGCCATGATGAACGCCGCGTACTCGATCGGCGGCCCGGCCTGCACCTGGAAGACGATCGAGGCGACGACCGACATGCGCATCGATCACTACGTCGAGGTCGACTTCTCGGGCTTCAAGCGCGTGGTGGACGCCCTCGACGGCGTCGAGATCTGCGTGCCCAAGGCGATCAACGACCCGAAGGCCGAGCTCGTCCTCAAGAAGGGCCGGCAGACCGTGCGCGGCGACCAGGCGCTGGGCTACGTGCGGACCCGTACCGGCGGGCTGGGCGACGGCTCGGACCTGTCGCGCATCCAGCGCCAGCAGGCGTTCATGGCCTCGGTGGTCAAGAAGGCGACCAGCAAGGGCATGCTCACCGACCCGGGCAAGGCGTACGGCTTCCTGTCCGCCGCCACCAAGTCGATCAAGGCCGACGACCGGCTGACGCTCTCGGTCATGCAGAAGCTCGCGGGCAGCCTCAAGGGCATGAGCGCGGGCAAGGTGCGGTTCGTCACCGTTCCGGTGCAGGCCTACCCGCAGGACAAGAACCGCGTGCAGTTCAACATGGCGCTGGCGACGCCTCTCTTCCAGGCGGTGAAGCAGGACAACACCCTGCCCGAGCCCGCGCCGCCGCCCATTCCAGCGCAGGGCAAGGGCGCGAAGGTGCCGGCGCGCCCGATGCGGCCCGGCAGGGTCCAGGTCGCCATCTACAACGCGACCAAGACCGACGGGCTCGGCCAGCGCACCGCCGAGCAACTGGAGGAGAAGGGCTTCAAGATCGGCAAGGTCGGGACGAAGAAGGCGCCCGCCGGCTTCAAGACCCAGATCCTCTACGGGGCGGGCGCCGAACGTCAGGCGGCCACCCTCGCCGCGGCCCTGCCCGGCCATCCGCCCCGGCCGTGGGCCGCCGGCAAGCCGGGGCTCGTCTACCTGGTCATCGGAAAGGACGGCGCCGTCATGCCCGGCGCCGGCAAGCCCCTCCCGAAGATCGACGGAGAGGTCCGTGCGGACCGCGACGTCTGCGCCGCGCAGGCATGAGGCCAGGTCCGGGGCGAGATGAAAACTCGATGAAGATAACCGGCGATGCGGACTAATCCGTCAACGCTACACATGCCTCGCAGGTATCTTGGCGGCGCGCAAACCAAAAACAGCACCAAAGCGTCATAAGTAAGACAGGTACCACTGGCCTGGCCAGCTCCCCCCTCGTGTCGTCCTCACGGCGCCGACCCTCGGCGGCCCGTGTCCCCGCAGACGGCCCCTCCTGGAAATGGACCGCATGCAGCCCGAACCCTTCGCCCTGCTGATGACCGTGTACGGCGGTGATCGCGAGGACTACGTCAGGGCGGCGTTCCGAAGCGCGGTGGATGCGCAGGAGCTCCGTCCCGGCCAGGTGGTGCTGGTGCAGGACGGCCCCGTCTCACCCGAACTGGCGGTCTGCCTGAAGGAACTGGTGGCCACCAGCCCCGTCGAGGTGACCTTTCTCCAGCTGGAGCACAACCGGGGCCTCGGACCCGCCCTGGACGCGGGCCTCCAGGCCAGCCGGTACGACATCGTGGCCCGCATGGACGCCGACGACGTGGCCATGCCGCAGCGGTTCCGCCTCCAGGTGCCGCTCGTCCAGGCGGGCGCCGACCTGGTCGGGGCCGGCCTGCTGGAGTTCGGCGCCGACATCGACGACGTCGTCGGCCAGCGCATCCCGCCCAGCGACCCGTTCGACATCGCCCGGTACTCGCGGCTGCACGACCCGTTCAACCACCCGACCGTGGTCTACCGCCGCAGCGCGGTGATCGCCGCGGGCGGCTACGGCGACCTCCCGCTGATGGAGGACTACTGGCTGTTCGCCCGCATGATCAAGAACGGCGCGCAGGTGGTGAACGTGGCCGAGCCGCTGGTCTACTACCGCGTCGGCGACGGCGCGTACGAGCGCCGCGGTGGCCGTGACCTGCTGCGGTCCGAGCTGCGCCTCCAGCGTGAGATGCGCCGCGAGGGCTTCATCTCGCGATCCCAGTACTGGCGGAACGTCGTGGTGCGGGGCGGTTACAGGCTCGTCCCCACGCCGATCCGCCGTCCCGTCTACCGGCTGCTGGTGGCACCGTACGGCGCTCGCCGCAACAAGACCCGCGGCAAGCTCGAGGTGGCCGCCCCCGTACGCGAGAAGCCCGCCTACGTTCCCCGGCACGCCGCGCCTCCGCACGACCCGCCCCAGGCCGGGCACCAGTTCCCACCCCACGCCTGAGCCTGCTCCCCCTCAGATCCTGCTCCCCCCATATGCCGAACGCCCCGGTCCCTTGAGAGGGAGCCGGGGCGCTGTGCGGTCAGGCGTCAGGAGACGGGACGGCTCCAGAGGACGGGCTGCTCATCGGACCGGGTGACCGTGCGGCCCACGCCGAGGAGCGTGCCGTCGAGGGCCGCCAGTCCGGTGATCTGCTGGTCGCCGGGGCCGCCCAGGCCCTCGCCGCCGGGCTTGGCAGGGGTCCAGGAGGTGCCGTCGGCCGAGGTCCAGGAGACCACGTCCGTGGCGCCCTGGCGGCCCGTGACGCCGGTCGCGGCGAAGCCGCCGGGCGTCTCGGTCAGCGCCGTCACGTCGATGCCGGTGGCGCCGTCCGGGGCGGGCAGCTTGGTCTCGCGCCAGCTCTTGCCGCCGTCCGTGGAGACGTAGGCGAGGGCCGTGTTGGCCGTGCCGGTCGTCGCGGTGCCCGCGGCAACGAGGATGTTGCCCTTGGCGGCGACGTGGCTCAGGAAGCCCTCAGGCAAGCCGCCGGGCAGTTGCGGCTGCTGCAACGTCCACTGCTTGCCGTCGGTGGAGGTCCACACAGCGGGACGGTTGGCGGGAGCGTTGCCGGCGTTGGGATCGCGTACGCCGCCCACGGCGACGTAGCCGAACGAGCCGCCGGCCACCGACCGCATCCAGCGGTTGGAGTTGGGCAGGACGGCCAGCGCGTTCGAGCCGACGCCCTTGCCGCGCTCCCACTTCTTGAGGTCCGCGGAGAACCAGGTGGTGGCGGAGAGACCTTCGTCACCCACGATCACGTAGCCCGTCGGCCCGGAGGCCGCGGCGAACGTGGTCAGCGAGTCGCGCGCGGGCCGGAACTCGGCGTTCCCGTCGACGGCCTGCCAGGTGGCGGCGTCGGCGGAGGTGAGGACGACCGGCTTGCGCGGCGTCGCCTCGTCGAACCCGACCGCGAGCCAGCCCGACTTGCCGGCCGTCACGTCCAGGAGCATCTGCGAGCCCGAACGGGTCAGCGCGCTCCCGGAACCCTTGCCCGCGGTCCACGACCTGCCGTCCTGCGTGCTCCAGAGAGCCGCGTCGCCGCCCGCGCTGCCGACCGCCACCGCGCGGCCCTCGCCGGCGGCGACGGCCGCGACGTTGTGATCGGGGCGCTCGGCACCGGGAACCTTGGCCGGGTCGACCGGAAGCCGGGTGCCGCTCGCGTCCCAGACCGACAGCAGCGGGTCGTTGTCGCCCGCCCCGGCCGTCCGGCCGACCAGCACGGCCTGCTCGCCGGACAGCGCGGCGCCCTGCAGGGCCTGGCCGGACTTGTTGGTGAGGAGGCCCGCGTCCTGCCAGGACCTGCCGTCCCGCGTGCGCGAGATCAGGATGTCGCGGCCCCGGACGACGAGGGCGGCGTAACCGGAGTCGGTGGCGAGGATCTGCGACACCTGCCGGTAGCCCGAACTCTCCACCTTGCCGGCGGCAGTCCACGACTGGCCGTCGGTGGAGGTGTACGCCTGGCCGTACGGCCGCTTCTTGCCCTCCTGAACCTCGCGGACCACCAGGAGGCCCGGCTTGCCGCCGCCGATCGAGAGGCCGCGGGAGCCCTTGGGCGCGGGGACCTTGGCGGGCGCCCAGGTGCGGCCGCCGTCGTCGGAACGCCAGACCCGCCGGAAGCCCGCCCTGGGCTTCTTCGGGTCGGGGATGTGCGAGGTGCCGAGCAGGATGGCGTTCCCGCTGGCGGCGGCCTCGATCAGCGTCACCTTGCCCTTGCGGGCCGGGGCCGGGATCGCGACCTTGTCGCCGATCAGCACCTCCCAGCGCTTGCCGTCGGCGGACAGCCAGAGCGCCGGCTGCGAGTCGCTGAAGTCGCCTTTGCGGGAGTTCTCCCCAATGGCGACGAAGCCGCCGCCGCTGGTGATGACCTGCTTCACCCGGTTGCCGGGGCCGAACACGTCGCCGATGGCGTCGGGCTGGCGCTCCCAGTCCTTGCCGTCCCGGCTCGTCCACACCGCGCCGCCGCCGGCCCGCGAGCCGATCGCGACCCAGCCGCGGTCGGAGCCGGCGACCTGCCGCGGCACGTCGCCCGAGGCGGGGTCGGAGCCCTCCAGCCCCCCGACGGAGGCCTGCTTGAACGTCTTGCCGCCGTCGCCGGAGACCAGGAACACGCCGCGGTCCTGGTCCGGGTCGGCCTCCTCGCCGACCGCGACCACGGTCGAGCCGACCGAGGAGACGTCGGTGAGCTCCTGCTGGCGGCCGTCCGTGCGGGCGGCCGGATCGATCGGGAAGACGTTCTTGGCGAGCTTGAGGCTGCCGTCGCCACCGTCGTCCTCGCCTCCGCTCAGCACGACGAAGCCGCCCGCGGCCACCAGCGCGACGGCGGCGAGCCCGCCGACCCCGATGAGCAGCGGCTTCTTGCCGATCTTCAGCCCACGCCCGCGCTTGCCGCCGGTCGGCGTACGCCAGGGCTCGTCGATCTGGGGCGGCGGAGCCAGCGGAGTCGGTGAGGCGGCGGGCCCGGCCTGACCGGCGCCCGGGATCTCCTGGGCGTACGGGAAGGGAGGGGGCGCGGCCGACGCGTTCGGCGAGGGAACCCCGGGGATCTCCTGTGCATAGGGGAACGGCTCAGGAGCCGCGGGAGCCGGGGGCGGCTGCGCACCAGGAATCTCTTGCGCGTACGGGAAGGGCTCGGGCGCAGCAGGGGCGGGCGGCGGCTGCGCGCCAGGGATCTCCTGGGCGTAAGGGAAGGGCTCGGGTGCCACAGGAGCGGAGGGCGGCTGCGCGCCGGGGATCTCCTGCGCGTAGGGGAACGGCTCAGGCGCCGAGGGAGCGGGAGGCTGAGGCTGACCTGGGATCTGCTGCGCGTAGGGGAACGGCGCAGGCGGGGGCGGGGTGACCGGGGGCTGAGGCTGCTGTGGCCCGGCCGTGTGCCGCGAGAAATCCGACATGGTCATGTCGAGAGACGGGTTTCCCGCGGGAGGGCTCGCCGGGGCAGGCGGCGTGGCGCCCTGGGCGGGTGTTCCGGCCTGGCCGGGAGCGATGAAGGTCGTCGCCTGCGAGTCGGCCTGCGCGCCGGCTTGCGCGTCAGCCTGGGCATCGCCCTGCGGCTGCGGCGCCGCCGCCGGGGACTGGGGCTGCCCGGTGCCGGGAGCCGCGATGAACGTGGTGGCCTCGGCGTCGGCCCGCGTGGCGGGTTCGGCCTGCTCGCCGGTACCGGCCTGCTCGCCGCCACCGGGCTGCTTGGCTGGGACGACCTGCGTCCGCATCGCGTCGCCCACGTCGGCGTCCGTGATCGTCTGATCGTGGACGGTGGGCGGCTCCGCCTCGACGGGGTCCGGCGGCAGCTGCGGCGGCTCCGGCAGCAGGTGGGCGCCCGGGGCGGCCTGGCCCTCGTCGAGCCACTGCGGCGGAGGGGGAGCCGAGGGCTGGTCGAAGGAGTCAGCCCGCGTCTGGTCGTCGCCCGGCTCGTCGTCCGGAGTCCTCGGTGTGGTCACGCCGGTCTCCCGTGGTCGTCATCGTCGCCAAGGATGATAGCGACGCCTTCAGCATGGATTCACCGGCTGAGCTGCGCCTGGGGTCGCCCGGCGGGCTCAGGGCGACTCCACGTCGCGCAGCAGCTCCTCGGTCGGCCTGGGGCCGGTGCGCACCCCGTCCCACAGCCCCTTCCGGAGGCCGCGGCGCAGGGTCGTGCGGTCCGCGGAACCGGCGTACGTCCGCGCCCAGCGGCGCAGGGTCGAGGCCGCGTAGAGCGAGCGCTCGACCGGAGCGAGGCCACGGCTGCGTGTGAACAACCACACCTTGTTGCGCACTTCGAAGTAGAAGCGGTCGCCAGGGTCGGCGTCGGTGCCGCCGAAGGTCTTCGTCTTGTGCACGACCAGGCTGGCCGGGCAGTAGAGGCCCACCCGGCCGCGCAGCAGCCGGGTGGTGAACTCGAAGTCGTCGTTCCACAGGAAGTAGTCGGCGATGGGCAGCCCGCGTTCCCGTACCGCCTCCGCGTCGACGAGGATCGAGACGAACGAGGCGGACCGGACCGGCGTGCACCCCGCCGCGGCCGCGGCGGCGAGCTCCTCGCGGGTCGCGCCGGGCTTGGTGCGCGGCGTGTTCATCGGGTGATCGCGGCCGTCGGTCCAGACGACCCGGCTGGCCACCAGCGCCGGCGGTGCCGGCGAGCCCTCCCGGGCGGCCAGCAGCGCCGCGAGCGCCGCCGGCTCGGGGACGGTGTCGTCGTCCATCAGCCAGATCAGGTCCGCGTCGCGGTCGAGCGCCCGGGCGATGCCGATCGCGAAACCGCCCGCGCCCCCGGTGTTGCCGGTCAGCTCGACCAGCTCGACGTCGCCGAACCGGTCGCGGACGAGACCGGCCGTGCCGTCGCTCGACGCGTTGTCGACGACGACGACGGCGTCCGGGCGCCGCGTCTGCGCCGTCAGGGCCGTGAGCGCCTCGGCGAGCAGCTCCCGCCGGTTGTAGGTCACCACGACGGCGACGACGCGGGCGGTCATCCGCGCGAGGTCGTGCTCGCCGTGCGGCTGGAGAGGAGGGGGCCGGTCTCCTCCTCGGCCACGGTGCCGTCGAGGGGCTCGGCGCTCTCGTCGCCCGCCGCGTCCTCGGGGGCGGCGGGCGCGGGGGGAGCGGGCGCCTCGACGCCCCTCATCCGTTCGACCAGGTGCCAGTAGCCCACGCGCATCTTCCAGACGGCCTGGTTGCGCTCGCTCAGGTGGCGCGCCATGAGTTTCGGCAGGGCGGTCGCGCGCTGCTCGTTGCGCTCCCGCTGGAGGTCGCCGATCTCCGTCCGCAACATCGAGATCCTGTCCAGGAGGCCGAGGATGGTGTGGGTGGCGGCGTCCAGCAGTTCCGGATCGCCCGGCGCCGGCGCGGGCCCGGCCACCGGACCGGGCTCGGCCAGCAGCTCACCGAGATCGCCGACCACGTCGTAGCCCGCGTCGCGCACGGCCGCGACCAGGCTCTCCGACGTCCGCGCGGCCCACTCGCGGCGGTCCGCCGGCAGCGGCACCCGGCCGGGCTCGCCACGGCCCGGAAGGATCTTGAGCGCGAGGACGTCGGTCACCAGCTGGTGGTAGAGCCACATGGGCGCGTCCTCGTCGACGGCCTGGTTGAGGCGCCGCAGCAGCTCGGTCTCGGTCCAGCTCAGCGACGAGTTGGTGCGGGCCTCGGACAGGTCGACCAGCTCGGGATCGATGCCGATCAGCGAGGCGAACCGTTCCCAGAGCAGGGTCGGCGGGCTGCCCGGCCGCGGCATCGTGAGGACGTGGATCCGCTCGGGCGGCAGCACCGCCGCCCAGCGGCCGAGCACGCCGGGGATGTCGTGCACGCGCCAGAACCACGCCCCGGCGGCCTCGTCGCGCGGGCCGTCCACGACCTCGGACAGCCACTTCCCGAAGTCGAAGTGGAACCGGTGCTTGACGTACTCCTGCCACTCCGACGGCAGCAGGCTGCCCAGGTCGCGGGCCGAGTAGATCACGTGCACCTCGGCAGGGGCGAGGGACTCGACCGCCCGCTTGACCTGGTCGGCGTCCGTCGCCGCGAGCACCTCGTTGGAGATCACCGCGACGTGGCCGGAGGATTCTCTGATCCGTTCGACCAGCCGATCCCACGCGCCGTCCCAGTCCGGCGCCGGGTCGTCCGGTTCGCGCCGCAGTCCGCGCAGGTCACGGGTGGCCGCCACATGCGCGCCGAACGATCCGCCGGGCATGATCACGCCGTGTTCGGCGAGGAGTTCGGCATTGCGCCAGAGCACGCCCTGCACGAAGGTGGTTCCGCTCTTCGGGGCGCCGATGTGCAGGAAGACGGTCTGTGGCGGGGGGGCGGGTGCGTCGGGCACCTGAAAACTCCCGGTCGGTCTCGTTGATCTCGCGCGGGACGCGTGGCACGGCGGCGCGCTGTACAAACCAGGAAAATACCGTCTAAGTAGTGCAACCTGGTCATCTAGGCCTGTCGGCGCAGGTATCTTAGCGACGCAGCGCCCTCAATCGTCCCAGAGTTCGCCGAAGTGGACTCCTGCTGGAGTGGGGTGCGGCTCCCCCTCGTCGACACAAAGGACGTCCGTGAACGTTGATCTCGTGGTGGTCGGGTCCGGATTCTTCGGGCTGACCGTCGCCGAACGCTGCGCGACCGAGCTGGGGTTGAAGGTCCTCGTGCTGGACCGGCGCGACCACCTCGGCGGCAACGCCTACAGCGAGGCCGAGCCCGAGACCGGCATCGAGGTCCACCGGTACGGCGCGCACCTCTTCCACACCTCCAACGAGCGGGTGTGGGAGTACGTGAACAAGTTCACAACGTTCACGGGCTACCAGCACCGGGTGTACTCGACCTTCAAGGACCGGGTCTACTCGATGCCGATCAACCTCGCCACGATCTGCGAGTACTTCGGCCGGGCGTTCTCCCCGGACGCGGCGCGGGCGCTCGTCGCCGAGCAAGCCGGTGAGATCACCGACGCGCGCAACCTGGAGGAGAAGGCGATCTCCCTCATCGGGCGACCGCTGTACGAGGCGTTCATCCGGGGCTACACCGCCAAGCAGTGGCAGACCGACCCCAAGAACCTGCCCGCCGAGATCATCACGCGGCTGCCGGTGCGCTACACCTTCGACAACCGGTACTTCAACGACAAGTACGAGGGCCTGCCGGTCGACGGTTACACCGCCTGGCTGGAGCGCATGGCCGACCACCCCAACATCGAGGTGCGGCTCAACACCGACTTCTTCGACGTGCGCGGCGACTACGCGGGGCGGGTCCCGGTCGTCTACACCGGCCCGCTCGACCGCTACTTCGACTTCGCCGAAGGCGAGCTCGGCTGGCGCACGCTCGACTTCGAGATGGAGGTCAGGCCGACCGGCGACTTCCAGGGCACCCCGGTGATGAACTACGCCGACGAGGACGTGCCCTACACCCGCATCCACGAGTTCCGGCACTTCCACCCGGAGCGGGACTGGTATCCCGCCGACAAGACCGTGATCATGCGGGAGTACTCGCGCTCGGCCGTCCGCGGCGACGAGCCCTACTACCCGATCAACACCCCCGAGGACCGGGCCAAGCTGCTCGCCTACCGCGAGCTGGCCAAGGGCGAGAACGACGTGCTCTTCGGCGGCCGCCTCGGCACCTACAAGTACCTCGACATGCACATGGCGATCGCGAGCGCCCTCAGCATGGTCGACAACCGGCTGCGGCCCCACTTCGCGCAGGGCGAGCGGCTCATCTCTGGAGGAGTGGACGAATGAGCACCGATCAGCCGAAGAGCGCCGATCAGCTGCGCGTACTGCACCGCGTGATCATGCCCGCGGAGCGGGACTTCGACGTCCTGAAGCTCTACGTGGACGGCAACGCCGTCTTCGGCCGCAAGGCCGCGGACCTGCAGAGCGCCGCCGAGCAGGTGCTGTTCGAGCAGGACAAGCCGAGTGCGGCCGCGGGCACCGGCACCGCCTACCGGCCGGCCACCAAGGAAGACCAGGCCGAGATCGTCGGCCGCCGGAGCATCGTCGTGCCGTCGGGCGCGCGCGTCTCGTTCTGCAGCTACTTCAACGCCTTCCCGGCCAGCTACTGGCGCCGCTGGAGCACCGTCGAGGAGGTCACCCTCCGCCTGCGCGTGCGCGGCGAGGCGACCATCCTCATCTACCGTTCCACCGGCAAGGGCCACTTGGAACGCATCAAGTCGCTGCACGTCGACTCCGACACCTCGGTCGAGGAGAGCGTGACCCTGCCGCTCGCCCCGTTCATCGACGGCGGCTGGTACTGGTTCGACATCGTCGCCGACGGCCGCACCGCCGTCCTCGAAGAGGCGGAGTGGTGCGCGGACGCCGGGCAGATCGCCCAGGGCACCGCCACCATCGGCATCACCACGTTCAACCGGCCCAAGTTCTGTGTCGAGCAGCTCATCGCGCTGGGCGGCGCCGGCGACGTCCTGGACGTCATCGACGAGATCGTGGTGGTCGACCAGGGCACCGACCGCATCGAGGACCACCCCGACTTCGCCGACGCGGCCGCGGCGCTCGGCGACAAGCTGCGCGTGATCGACCAGGCCAACCTGGGCGGCTCCGGCGGCTTCGCGCGCGTCATGCACGAGACCGTGGAGAGCGGCCGCAGCACCTACGCCCTCCTGCTCGACGACGACGTCATCCTGGAGCCCGAGGGCATCCTGCGTTCGATCACCTTCGCCGACCTCGCCAAGTCGCCGATGATCGTCGGCGGCCACATGCTGGACCTCTACAACCGGTCGGTCCTGCACGTCTTCGGCGAGTCGATCGCCCGCTACCGCTGGTGGATGGTGCCGGCCGCGCACACCCACCTGTCGCACGACCTGGCCCAGGCGCCGCTGCGCCACACCGACTGGCTGCACCGCCGCGCGGACGTCGAGTACAACGCCTGGTGGATGTGCCTCATCCCGGTCGACGTCATCCGCAAGATCGGCCTGTCGCTGCCGTTCTTCATCAAGTGGGACGACATCGAGTACGGCCTGCGGGCCAAGGCCGCGGGCATCCCGACGGTCTCGCTCCCGGGCGCCGCGGTGTGGCATGTGCCGTGGCACTCCAAGGACGTCATGACCGACTGGCAGGCGTACTTCACCGAGCGCAACCGCGTCATCACCGCGCTCATGTACTCCCCGTACGACCGCGGCGGGAACATGCTCAAGGAGAGCCTGTTCATCACCGTCAAGCACGCGCTGGCCATGCAGTACTCGACGGCCGAGCTGATGCTGATGGCCATCGAGGACGCGCTCAAGGGCCCGCAGGACCTGCACCCCTCGATCGTCACCAAGATGGGCGAGCTGCGGGAGTTCCGGGCCGACTTCACCGACGCGCGCGCCAAGCCCGACCTGGACGCCTTCCCTGCCGTGAAGCGCAGCAAGCCGCCGCGCAAGGGCCGCGACGTCGTCCCGCCGAAGAACCGGCGCGCGATGTTCCAGACCGCGATCCTGGGCGGCATCCGCCAGCTCAAGCCGGTCGGCCAGCTGCCCAAGAGCAACCCCGAGGCGGTCGTCCCGCACGTCGACCAGACCTGGTGGCTGCTCACCAAGTTCGACAGCGCGCTGGTCTCGTCCGCCGACGGGACCAAGGTCGCCTGGTACCAGCGCGACCCGCAGCGGTTCTGGTCGCTGATGAAGCGGGCCTCCGCGCTCCACGCCCAGCTCGGCAAGGACTGGGCGCGGCTGAGCCAGGAGTACAAGGACGCGCTGCCGATGCTGACCTCGCAGGACGAGTGGGTGGCGACCTTCGACAAGGCCAGCAAGGGATGACCGTCACGTCGGGGCGCCCCGCGTCCGGGGAACTGCAGGAACCCGGACGCGGCGGCGGCCTCGCCGAGGTCGTCCGGCGCCGCTACCTGCTGCGGCTGATCGTCCGCCGGGAGCTGCGCGCCCGCTACCAGGGGTCGCTGCTGGGCATCGGCTGGTCGTACGTGCGGCCGGCCGCCCACTTCTCGGTGTTCTTCTTCGTCGTCGGCGTCTTCCTCGGGATGAACAAGAACGTCCAGCACTTCCCGATCTTCATGTTCGCCGGCCTGATCCTGGTCTCGTTCTTCAACGAGACCCTGATCAACGCCACGCACTCCGTGCAGGGGAACGCGCCGCTCGTGCGCAAGGTCTACCTGCCGCGCGAGCTGTTCCCGGTGGCCTCGCTGCTGGTGTCGTGCGTGCACCTGGTGCCGGGCCTGGCGATCGTGACCGGCGTCTCGATCGCCTGGGGCTGGACGCCCAGCGTGCTGTCCATCGGATCGGCGCTGCTGGGCTTCGCGATGGTGGCCGTGTTCGGCATGGGCCTCGGGCTGATGTGCAGCGCGTTGCACGTCTTCTACCGGGACACCGACAAGGTGGTGGACATCGCCACGCTCTTCGTCACCTGGTCGGTCCCGATGATCTACCCGTGGACCGTCGTGCGCGACACCGCGCCCGGCTGGGCCCTCGACCTCTATCTGGCCAACCCCATCGCGGACGCCGTGCTGCTGTTCGAGCGCGCGTTCTGGTGGCCCACCACCGACCGGTCGTTCGTGTTCCCGCCGAACCTCACCCGGGACGGCCTGATCTCGCTGGCGATCGGCGGCGTCGTGCTGGTGCTGGGCCAGCTCGTCTTCGCCCGGCTGCAGCGCCGGTTCGCCGAGGAGCTGTGACCATGACCCACTCGTCAAGCCGGCAAGCCATCGTCGTCGACCGGGTGACCAAGCGGTTCACCCTGCGGCACGCGCGTTCCATCAAGACCATGACGGTGCGGGCGCTCCGCGGGGAGAAGCTCAAGGAACGCTTCGTCGCGTTGGACGGGGTCTCCGTCACCATCGACGAGGGCGAGTCCGTGGCGCTCCTCGGGGTGAACGGATCAGGCAAGAGCACCCTGCTGAAGATCATCTCGGGGGTGCTGCCGCCCGACGACGGCACGGTCGGCGTGCGGGGCCGTATCGCCGGGCTCATCGAGGTCGGCGCCGGCCTGCACCCCGACCTCTCCGGCCGCGAGAACGTCTTCCTGAACGGTGCCATCCTCGGCATGGACCGCGCCGAGACGGTGCGCAAGTTCGACTCCATCGTGGAGTTCGCCGACGTCGGCCGTTTCCTGGACCAGCCGGTGCGCTTCTACTCGTCCGGCATGTTCATGCGGCTGGCCTTCTCCATCGCCGTGCACACCGAGCCCGACGTCTTCCTCATCGACGAGGTCCTGGCCGTCGGCGACCCGCTCTTCCGGGACAAGTGCATCAAGCGGCTCCGCGAGTTCAAGGACAGCGGCCGCACCATGGTGATCGTCGCGCACGACGCCAAGCTCCTGCGGCAGCTGTGCACGCGCGGAATCTTCCTGGAGAGGGGGCATGTCCTGTGGGACGGCGACATCGACACCGCCGCCGATCTGCTGGTCCGCAAGAAACAGGAGCGCCGCCGCTCCCTCGGCCTCCCCGTCCCCCCGACCGCCGGTGCAGGTAGATGACCCAAGCTCCCCCTTACCCTCACCCCTCCCCGCCCCCCGCCATCGCCGCTCCCGGGCGGCCCGTCGCCGCCCATGGGCGGCTTCTCGAGCTCGACCTGCTGCGCTTCATCGCCGCCGCCGCCGTGATGCTGCACCACTACGTCGGCGAGATCGCCGGATGGGGGCCGCAGGGCTATTCCAAGCTGGGCGGCGTCTCCAACGTCACGCAGTACGGCAACCTCGGCGTCGACCTGTTCTTCCTCATCAGCGGCTTCGTCATCCTGATGAGCGCGTGGGGCCGCAGCGTCGACCGGTTCGCCGCCTCGCGGATCGTCCGGCTCTTTCCCGCCTACTGGTTCGCCGTCGTGCTGGTGCTGGCGGTCTACCTGGCCACCGACCTGCGGTGGATCCCCGCCGAGACCGACAAGCGGGGCGCGCTGGAGGCGTTCCTGCCCAACCTGACCATGCTCCAGACCGGCCTGCACGTGCAGTCGCTGGAGGGCGTCTACTGGACGCTCTGGGTGGAGCTGCACTTCTACGTGCTGGTCGCGGTCGCGCTGCTGGCCCGGCGCGGGGCGATGACCTACGAGCGGTGCATCGCCTTCATGGTGTCGTGGCTGCTGGCCGGGGTCTTCGCGCAGGAGGCCGACTCCGAACTGCTGATGGCGGTGCTGGTCCCCACCTGGGCGCCCTACTTCGTCGCGGGCATGGCCTTCTACCTGATGTACCGGTTCGGGCCGAACCTCGTCCTCACGCTGATCATCCTGTTCGGCTGGGCGCTGGCCGTCTACCACCGCACCACGATCCTCAACCCGGTCCTCGCGCTGCCCGAGACGCGGAACCTGGCCATCCCGTTCGGCGTCACGCTCGCCTTCGTGATCATGTGGCTGGTGTCGACCCGGCGGCTGGGCTGGCTCGGCGTGCGCGGCGCGACGCTGCTGGGCGCGCTGACCTACCCGCTCTACCTGGTGCACGAGACGCTGGGCCGGATGATCCGGGAGCGGTTCGACGACGTGCTGGGCCCGTGGCAGATCCTCGGGTTCAGCATCGTCCTGGCCCTGGCGGTCGCCTACTCGGTCTACCGGCTGGTGGAGACCCCCGCGCAGAACTGGCTGAGGCCGAGGCTGGCGGCCGCGTTCGCGCGGATTCGCGAGCAGAGCGCGGCCGCGGCTGCGGCGGCCAAGGCCTCGTCGCCTGTGCCGACGCCGACGCCGATGGCGGTGCCTCCGCCGGCGCAGGTCCCGGCCGTCCCCTCGCAGATGTCCGGAGCGGTCCATCCACAGGCCTCGGGAGCCGCCACGCAGTCGGGGCAGCACTACGGCGTGCAACCTTACGGGGAACCTGGGGCGGGGGAGGGGCCGTTGGACGGGCGTTGGGGAAGCGTTCGCACCGCGCCGGGCGACGGTATGCCTTAATCTGATCAAGCTTGCCTAGGTCGTCTCATTGGTCCCGATGGTCGGAAGAAGGTTCTGAATGCTCCGCGCGAGACCGAGACGGCTTGCAGGCGCGCTGATCGCTCTCTCCGTGCTGCTCGCCGGCTGCGGCGGCGTGGGCGACAAGAGGACCAAGGCGACCGGGTCGTCCGACGCGGAGGCGGCGCGCAAGAAGCCGAACATCGTGTACGTGCTGACGGACGACCTGGACTGGGGCCTGGTCAACTACATGCCGAACGTCAAGCGGCTCCGGCAGCGCGGCATGACGTTCTCCAACTACTTCGTCGCCGACACGCTGTGCTGCCCGTCGCGGGCCACGATCCTCACCGGCAAGTTCCCGCACAACACCGGAGTCCAGAGCAACGACCCGCCGACCGGCGGGTTCACGGTCTTCCAGCAGCGCGGCAACGAGCAGAACACCTTCGCCACCTCGCTGCAGCGGACCGGCTACCGGACGGCCCTCATGGGCAAGTACCTCAACGGCTACGAGACGACCAGCCAGCAGGGCTCGACCCGTACCTACGTTCCGCCGGGCTGGACCGAATGGCAGGTCACCGGGCTCGGCTACGGGATGTACAACTACAACCTGAACAGCAACGGCGTCCTGAAGTACTACGGGCGGCAGCCGAAGGACTACCTGAACAAGGTCCTGACGGACAAGGGCGTCGACTTCATCAACCGCAGCGTCGGCGCCCGGAAGCCCTTCATGCTGCAGATGTCGACCTTCTCGCCGCACGCGCCCGCCACGCCCGCGCCCCAGGACGCCAAGTCGTACGGGAAGCTCAAGGCGCCCAGGACGCCGGGCTTCAACGAGCCGGACATCAGGGACAAGCCGGGGTGGCTGCGCAAGTACCCGCGGCTCAGCGCGAAGCAGATCCAGGCCATCGACCGCGCGTACCGGCAGCGGGTACGGGCCGTCCAGTCGGTCGACCGGATGATCGGGAAGCTGCAGGCCACCCTGAACGCCAAGGGCGTCGGCAACGACACCTACTTCGTCTTCAACTCCGACAACGGCTACCACATGGGCCAGCACCGGCTCAACGAGGGCAAGCTCACGGCCTACGACACCGACATCAAGGTGCCGCTGGTCGTGGCGGGGCCGGGAGTGCGCGCGGGCAGCACGGAGTCGCGGTTCGCGCAGAACACCGACCTCTGCCCCACGTTCCTGGAGCTGGCGGGCATCAGGCCGGCGCAGAACATCGACGGCCGGTCGCTGGTGCCGCTGCTGCGCGGCAGGCCGGTGCGCGACTGGCGGATCAGCGCGTTCATCGAGCATCTGGGGCCCAAGTTCGAGCGCGACGACCCCGACCTGCCGCTCAAGTACGGCGGCAACCCGCCCACGTACTCGGCGGTGCGGACGGCGAGCGAGCTGTACGTGGAGTACCAGAACGGGGATCGCGAGTACTACGACCTCACCCGGGACCCGTACCAGCTGGGCAACCTCTACGCGCGGATGCCGGCCGCGAGGCGCGTCGAGCTGCAGGGAGTGCTCGGCGCCTACCGCGCGTGCGCCGGCGGCAACTGCCGCAAGATCCGCTAGCGGACGCGGCAGGGCCCGGTGCGGCGGGACCGGAGTCTAGCGGGGCTCCAGGCGCCAGAGCTGGGCCGCCCGGCCGGTGCAAGGCGCCTGCTGGACGACGGCGCCGGTCGCGTGCGACCCGTCGGTGACGTCGACGCAGTCGCCGGTGGTCTTCGCGACGACGGTGTAGATCATGCCGGTCACCTGGTTGACGGACCACGTGGCGCAGGGCCCGCCGCCGAGGCAGCGGCCCGTCCTGGCGTTGCGCAGCTTGAGCGAGCCGTCAGAAGCGCTTGAGACCGTCCACTTCTGGCGCGGCCGACGGGTGTCGCACGGCAGTTGCCGCACCGTCTCGCCCGGGCCGGTGGCGTCCAGGCACAGGCCGCTGCCCGCGTTGCGGAGGCGGTACGCGCCGGGCTTGGGCGGGACGGGCGCCGCCGGCTTCACCGCGGCCGTCCCGACGAACGCGCGGCACGTGTCGTTGCCGGCCCGTTCGGTGGCGACTTCGAGGATGCCGTTGCCGTCGGCCACCGGGAGGAGCGTGGAGCTGTAGTTGTCGCAGACCACCTCGTCGTGGTCGGGACGCGCGGAGAAGCCGACCCTGACCGGGGAGGTCTGCTCGTACCAGCGGCCGCGGCCGTTGTCGATGTTGACGAGGACGGTGGATCCGCTCGCGGGGCGCGCCAGCTTCCCGTTCTCGAAGCGGAGCAGGCCGCCGACGAGGAGCAGCCGCCCGTCGGGACCGCCGCCGGGCATCCAGGTGATCGTGGGGGCGTGGTAGAGGTACTTGCCGTCCACGGTACGGACCGCGGTGCCGACATCGCGTGGATCGCCCCAGTCAGATCCGTCCGGGGACGTGCGGTAGTGGACCTCGCAGGAGTCCTGTTCGCGCCCGCACACCTCGTACGCCATGAAGTAGGCGCCGTTGGGGGTGCGCCTGACCACCGGCATCCCGGGCCGGGCGCCGCCGCCCAGGGCGATGACGTCCTTCTTGGCCCCCCAGGTGGCCCCGCCGTCGGTGGACACCACCTGGGCGATCGTCTGCTCGTGGCCCGGGCTCGTCTCGTCCGAGAAGTAGCAGACCAGCCGGTTCTGCGCGTCCAGGGCGAGCTCCGGCTCCCAGAGGCCCTGGTCCGCGGGCGTCCCGGGCGGCGCGCTCGCGCAGCTGGACAGCAGGCCCCAGGTGCGTCCGCCGTCCGTGCTCCGCCAGACGCGGAGGTCGGGGCGCCGGCCCGGCGCGTTGTTCTTCATCCCGACGGTCCAGGCCCAGAGCAGGGTGCCGGCCGGCTGGGAGCCGACCTGCTGCGGGAGTTCGAGCAGGCTGCCGCAGCATCCGCCGCGGCCACCGGCCGCCTGGTCGTCCCGGATCTCCGAGAGCTGCCTGAACGTGGCGCCGTCGTCGGTGCTCTCGTAGAAGCGCGCCAGATCGGTGAGGCCGCCCTGCGCCGAGCCTGAGACGCTGACGAGGATGCGCCCGTCGTCGAGCCGGATCGTCCGCGGGTACATGGCCTGCCGCTCGTCGAGGGGCCGCTCCGGCCGGGTGACGAACTCGGCGGCCGCCACGGGAGCGGGCGCCGTGGGCGTCGGGCTCTTCCGGGCGGCGGCGGGCCGGGGGCCGTCGCCCCCGCAGCCGGCGAGCGTGACCAGGACGGCCGTCAGCAGCGCCATGACGCGCACGGCCGGCGCGGCCGAGCGGTGACCGGGCTCGCTCCTCATCTCTCTCCTACTTCGACCTCACCCCGGGACGGATCTCGACGGAAGTACGTCAGGGAGTGAGCCGCTGGCTCATCCATCGCATCACCGGCGGCAGGACCTGGTTCCAGGTCCCGAAGTTGTGACCGCCGGTGTCCAGTGTGATCGATGACGCCTGCATCGGGGGTTTGACCAGAGACAGGAAACGTTCGGTGCCCGCGCGGTTCTGCTCGCCGACCTTGCTGGTCGTCACGAGGACGGCGACGGGCGGGGGAGGGAGGTTGCGCAGCCGCCAGAACAGGTCGTTCTCGTCCCGGACCGCCTGGCTGCCGCCGTACAGCTCGCCCGTCGTCACGTCCTTGATCGCGCCGTAGTAGCCGGAGATGGACGCGGCCGCGGCGAAGACGCTGGAGTGCCGCATCGCCAGCTTGAGCGAGCAGTAGCCGCCGGTCGAGAGGCCGAAGACGCCCCAGCCGGTGCGGGAGGGGGACGTCCTGTACTGGGACGAGATCGCCTCGGGCAGGTCCTGGGCGAAGAAGGTCGCCGCCTGCGGCCCGCCCGGCACGTCCATGCACTCGGTGTCGCGGCCCCCGGCGAGCGCGGGCCGCATGAGCACGTAGATGGTCGGCTGGATCTGCCCGGCCTTGATCTCCTTGCTCGCCGTCTGGGGCACCTTCAGCTGGGTGACCAGGTTGCGCACGGCTCCGGGGTAGCCGCTCAGCGCGAGGACGACGGGGAAGCGCTTCTGCTCCGCGCCAGGCTGGAAGTACTGCGGGGGAAGGTAGACGTAGCCCCGGCCGCGCAGCCCGGATCGGGCGCCCTGGATGTCGACGCTCTCGACCGAGCCGTCCTTCGCCGGATCGCCGCCGACCGAGAACTCCGGCTTCAGCTTGATCACCTTCGCGCCGGTCAGCGCACCGGCGGGACCGCGGTTCTGGATCACTCCCGGCCCGTCGCCGCCGCGGCCGATCCCGGTCAGCTCGCTCCAGGTGGCGTAGAAGGCGAACTGCCGGTTGATCAACGCCAGCACGGACGCCAGCACGAGCAGCTGGCAGAGGCCGAAGAGGGCGAGCCGCCCGATCACGAAGCGTAGTCCCCGGCCGCCCAGCCGGCCCCAGCCCCACACCGTCGCGACCAGCACGGCGACTGCGGCGGCGATCAGCAGGCAGACCAGCGGCCAGCCGATAAGCGACACGCACACTCCTTGATCCCCGAGTCACCGGCATATCGGACGATACCGGCAAGTTCGTGTCATTCGGTAACGGTTGTTGGTGGTGGGACGACTGGGATAGCGTCGCGAGGCAAAGATTTTGATCATAGGAGTGCCGTGCGACGCGTCGTGATCCTCGCCGCGGGTGGAGCCGTGCTCGCCGTGGCGGCCGTGGGATACGTCGCCTACTCGCAGTCGCGGCGCCGCGCCGCTACGTCCCGGCCAGGGCCGGCGGCGAAAGCCGCGCGGCCGCCGGCGCGCGCCTCCGCGCCCGCGCCGGTGCCGGTGCCCGTATCCGCGCCCGCACGACGACCGGCGCCGGCACCGGAGCCCGTCCGCGTCGTCCGGGCGGAGACCGCGGCCGGCTCCTCTCCACGACGAAGGGGCGCCTCGATGAGACGACGCTTGATCGTGTCCGTGGCCGGAACCGCGGCGCTCGCGGTGGGCGGCACGGCGGCATGGACGGTGGCGCGCGACGGTACCCCGACGCCCGTCGCCCCCGTGGCCGCTCCGGCGCAGGCGACCGCGACGGCCGCCGCCGCGGCGCCCAAGCTCGTCATCCCGATCAACTTCGCGGACCCGGACGTCATCAAGGCCGGCCAGACCTACTACGCGTACGCGACGAACGCGCGCGGCAAGAACATGCCGGTCGCGTCCGCCCCCTCGTTGCGCGGGCCGTGGAAACAGCGCCGCGACGGGCTGCCCAAGCTCGGCGCCTGGGCCAAGACAGGGCGTACGTGGGCTCCGGACGTGATGCGGCGCAAGGACGGCAAGTTCGTCCTCTACTACTCGGCCGTGAACCGTTCGACCGGCCGGCACTGCCTGGGCGCGGCCCTGGCGTCCTCGCCGCTCGGCCCGTTCCAGCCGGCCGCCAAGCCGCTGGTGTGCGACGCCCCCGCGGGCGCGACGCATCCCGGGGTACAGCCGGAGATCATCGACGCGGGCAGCTTCTCGCAGGGCGGCCGCAACTACGTCCTCTACAAGGTGGGCTACAACTCGCACGGCAAGCGTTCGTTCCTGGCGCTCCAGCGAGTGAGCACGAACGGCCTCAGTCGTGTGGGCAAGCCCAAGGTGATCCTGGCCCAGACCAACGAGCCGTACACGGTCGAGGCTCCGGACCTGGTCTACCGCCAGGGCAAGTACGTGCTGTTCTACTCCGCCGGGGTGTTCAGCAAGGACAACTACCAGACGCGCTACGCGGTGGCCTCGAAGCTCGGCGGCCCGTACAAGAAGGCCGCCAAGCCGCTCATGACCACCGGCGGCTTCGGCCGCAAGGTGAACGGGCCGGGCGGCGCGGACGCGCTGTGGGGCGGCGCCGGGGTCTGGAACATCGTGTTCCACGGCGCGATCCTCCCCGGGCCGCCGCCCGAGCCGGACCCCTCACCGCACCCGAAGAAGCTCACGCGCGGCATGTACGTCGCCGGCCTCGGATGGACGAAGAGCGGCTACCCCGTCGTACGCTGACCCGGAAAGACCCGGGGGTGGCCGGATCCGGCCAACCCTGGGCTGTGTGGTGTCCGATCTTTGCCGCAGGTGGGCTGGGTGACCGAATTGGTGCCTCAAGTCGGTCATAGGTAGTCGTGTTCGGTTGAAAGTGGCGCGTTGTGCCGGAAACGTCTTTACTCTGTGCGGGTAGGAATCCGACCCGACCCGGCCCCCAGGCGTTCCTTACCGTCCCGCGACACCCAGGGGTTTGACCACGTGACGGACATGGCGAGCGGTTCCGCGATGGCGCGGTTGATCCAGGCCGACCGCGTCCATGTGGGCTGGCGTTACGCGCAGGTGCATCCCGATCCTGGACCGCCGCCCGCCCTGATCGCGCCCGCGACGGCGGAGCCGGCGCCGGCCGGCCTGCCCGGGCGCATGCCCGCCGAACAGCTCGCCGGGCGGCCGCTGCGCATCGCCAGCGCCGGTGCGGGCGTCGGCATGGCGCTCTTCCTGCTGTGCGGTGCCGGGGGTGTGCTGCCCTGGGCGTTCGCGGTGGTGGCCCTGCTGGCCTGCGGGGTCGTGCTCGGCATCACCGGTTCGGCGTTGTGGCGGGACGAGCGTGTCGTGCGCGAGCGGATCGCGCAGGCGCGGGCCGCGGGCGAGCGGGAGCGCGCCGCGTGGCTCCGGGCGCGGGACGCGGCCGAGAAGGAGTACGCCACCGCGCTCGCCGACTGGGAGCGCAGGCAGCGGGCGTACGAGAACCAGCGCGAGTGGTATCCGGTGGCCGTCCCGCCCGGGGTCGACCGGGTCGACGTCGTCGGCGGCACGCTCGCCGGCTGGTCGGCGTCCGTGACGACCATGGGCGCGGCGCGGCTCGCGGTGGGCGCCCGGGTGACGGTCATCGACCTGTCCGAGGGCGCGGTCGCCCACGACCTGCTGCGGCTCGCGGCCGACCGCGGCGACGACCCGCTGGTGTGGGTGCTGCCGGCCGACCTGTCGCGGCTGGACGCGACGCGCGGGCTCGGCCCCGAGGCGCTCGCCGACGTGCTGTCGCTGGTGGTCAGCGCGGGCGAGGAGCAGAGCGGCACGCGCGACCTGTCGTTCGACAACTCGATCCTCGAACGGCTCATCGAGGTCCTCGGCAGCGGCGTGACGATCCCGCAGATCACGGCGGCGCTGCGGGTGCTCGCGCAGGTCGGCGACCCGCGCGACGACCTGCGCCGCGGCCTGCTGACCGACGAGCAGCTCGAACGGATCACCACGCTCTTCGGGCGCGACGCGACCGACCGCATCGTGGTGCGGCGGGCCTGGGCGCTGGAGGCGCAGCTGCGCAAGCTGGAGCGGCTGGCGACCGAGCCGGTCCAGCTGCCGCCGTCACGGCTGCACGTGGTCTCGATGGACCGGCGCGCCGGCGTCCTGACCAACCGCGTGCTCGGCACCTACATCACGACGGCCCTCACGCACCGCATCCGGGAGGCGCCGCCCGGAGGCAAGTGGGACCACACCCTTTTCCTGTGCGGCGCGGAGAAGCTGCGTGGGGACGTCCTGGACCGCCTGATCGACGCGTGCGAGGCCACGGGCACCGGGCTCGTCCTGATGTACCGGTCGATCCCGCAGCACGTCCGTGAGCGGCTCGGGCGGCGCGGGCACGCGGCGGTCGGCTTCATGCGGCTCGGCAACCCTGAGGACGCCCGGATCGCCGCCGAGCACATCGGCGCCGACCATCGCCTCCTGGTCGCCGAGATCACCGACTCGGCGGGGGAGACCCTATCCGACATCGCGGGCGAGACCTACGCCAGCACCGTCGCGTTCGCGCGGCGGCGGGGCGACGAGCTCAACGATCCGGTGTGGTCGCCGCTGCCCGCCCCGGCCGCCGACGACACCGCGCTGGTCGAGGGCATCAGCTCGTCCACAGCCTGGGGGCGCAGCATCACGGCGACCGAGACGCGCCAGCGGTTCCGCGAGCTGCTGATCGAGCCGCCGCAGCTCCAGGAGCTCCCGCCGACCGCGATGGTGTTCACGCACGCGGGCGCCACGGGCCGCCGGATCCTGCTGGTGGACGCCAACCCCGGCATCATCACGCTGCCGACCGCGCACTCGATGGAGTTCGAGGAGCACGTCCGCGAGCAGGAACGGCTGCGCCAGGCCGAGCTGGAACGCGACAGCCCCGAAGCGGCCGATGCGGCGGACGAGAACGCGCCGGACGAGCCCGCGCCGGACCCTGACTCGGATCCCAAGGATTCCGGCCAGAAGGGACGCGTCGTTCCGCCTTCGCCACGCGCCACTTGGGGGTCGCGCGCCCGGCACGCCCTGCCCAGGGGCACCGGTCCGCGGCCACAGCGCATCGTGCCGCCGCTGAAGGCGAACGGTAAGCACGCCGCAGACCCTCCGCCGAAACCACCTTCCGAGTAGTGGCGCGAGGGGGTGGCCGGGGATAAGGATGCTGGCGTGACCCAACCTCCCAGCATGCGGCCACCTCCCGGCATGCGGCACCACGCCGCCGGTCCACACGCCGCCGGCCCACACGAGGCGGACGCCTCCGCCCTGCCGGGGCCGTGGTACCGGATCCAGGCGATCCCCGCTCCCGAGCGGAACGCGTCGGCCGAGTGGGACTTCGTGAGCGTGCTCCCCGCCGCGCTGTCGGCGGCACGGCGGCAGCGGCCGTTCGTGGTGGGGTGGATCTCGCCCGGCGGTGGCGCGCCGCTGGAGCTCATCACGAACGCGGGCCCCGTAAGCCCCGGCCCGGAGGTCCAGCAAGGGCTGCTGTTCCCGAGCGGAGCGCGCGGCGTGCCGATCGGCGAGGGCTGGCTGCGGCGGGCCGAGCGAATGGTGTGGACGCGGTGTCCCGGCCGTCTCGCGCCGCAGGTGAAGACGGCGGACAACAGCGCGAGCCTCTTCGAGGCGACGCTCATGACGTTGATGGAACGGCCGTTCGGCTGGTTCGTGGTCGCCGATCCCTGCGACGAGCGGCTGCTCGACAACGAGATGCGCGAGCTGCATCACGAGCTGCGCATGCTGCGGCGCGGCGAGGACGAGCAGGCGCGGCTGGCGGTCGCGCGCGCCGACCAGCGGCTGGCGGAGCTCGACTCGTTCCGCGAGGCCGGCCTCTGGCGGGTGCGGGTGCTCGCGGGCGCCGCGTCCGAGACCGAGCTGAGCCAGATCGCGCCCGTGCTCGTCGGGTCGATGGAGCTCAGCCACCATCCGTACCGGCTGCGCTCCGGGCACGGCAGCGGCACGTTCAGCGAGATCCTGCGGCCGCCCGCGTCGGCGCCGGCGGTCTCCCGCCCGGCGGTGGAGTCGGAGCAGCGCTACCCGTTCGTGGCGACGGCGGGCGCGCTGGCGGCGCTCGCCGGGCTGCCGCGCCGCGAGGTGCCGGGGCTGCGGGTGCTGGACGCGGGCTACTTCGACGTGACGTCCGAGACCGACGACGCGCCCGCGCACGCGAACGAGCCGCGCATCGAGCTGGGCGCGATCCTGGACGGGCAGGACCGGCAGGTCGGGCGCTTCACCGTGCCGCGCTCGACCATCAACCGGCACGTCTTCGTGACCGGCTCCACCGGCTCGGGCAAGTCGCAGACCGTGCGGCACCTGCTCGAACAGCTGACCCGCGCGGGCATTCCCTGGCTGGCGATCGAGCCCGCCAAGTCGGAGTACGCGGCGATGTCCGGGCGGATCGAGGATCTAGGCGGCCCGGTGACCGTCGTCAACCCGTCCGATCCGGCGTCGGTGCCGCTGTCGGTCAACCCGCTGGCGCCCGAGCCCGGCTACCCGGTGCAGGCGCACATCGACATGGTGCGCGCGCTGTTCCAGGCCGCGTTCGACGCCGAGGAGCCGTTCCCGCAGATCATGGCGCAGGCGCTGCAGCGCGTGTACGAGTCGAACGGCTGGGACGTGGTGACCGGCGCCGGGGTGCCCGGGTCGCTCATCGAGCCGGCCGTGCCGACGCTCGAACAGCTCCAGAACGCGGCGCTGCAAGTGATCGGGGACGTGGGGTACGGCCGCGAGCTGATGGCCGACGTCCAGGGCTTCGTGGACGTGCGGCTGCGGTCGCTGCGCATCGGCTCGGCCGGGCGGTTCTTCGAGGGCGGCCATCCGGCCGACATCGGCGGCATGCTGCGCGAGAACATCGTGCTCGCCATCGAGGACGTCGCCAACGACGAGGACAAGGCGTTCCTCATGGGCACGCTGATCATCCGGGTGGTCGAGCACCTGCGGATGCGGTCGCGGGCCGCCGGCGCCGGGACCTCGCCGGGGCTGCGGCATGTGATCGTGATCGAGGAGGCGCACCGGCTGCTGCGCAACCGCGGCCCCGAGCGGACGAGCTCGCACGCGGTCGAGCTGTTCGCCGGGATGCTCGCCGAGATCCGCGCGTACGGCGAGGGCATCATCGTGGCCGAGCAGATCCCGACCAAGCTCGTGCCGGACGTCATCAAGAACACCGCGCTCAAGGTCGTGCACCGGCTTCCCGCCTACGACGACCGGCACCAGGTCGGCGCCGCGATGAACCTCGACACCGAGCAGTCCCGCGAGGTGGTGTCGCTGCGTCCCGGCGTCGCGGCCGTGTTCGCGGACGGCATGGACCGGCCGCTGCGGGTGCGGGTGCCGCTGGGCGAGGGGCGGGAGGCCGTCCAGCCCGGCCCGCCGCCCCCGGTCGACGGTCGACGTTCAGCCGCGTGCGGCGTGGAGTGCCGCTCGGGGCGCGCGTGCTCGCTGTACGAGCTGCGTGAGGCCGATCTGCTGGCGGGGAACGCGGACTGGGCCTGGCTGCGGCTCTGGACGGACACGCTCGTTCTCGCCCACGTCACCAACCGCCCGCTGCCCTCCGTCCCGTCGGAGCTCGGCCGTGCCTGGTCGCGTCTCGTCCCGCGGCTCCGCGAGTGCACCCTGGCGACTCTGGTCGAACGCGCGGTGACGCGGCGGGCGTGGGCGCTGCGGACGGGGTTCGCGCCGTCGGAGCTCACCGCGACGGTGGCGGCGTCCGCCCAGCAGCTTCTGGGCGGCGCCTACGGGCTCGCGGGGGCGCTGCCCGGCCCCACCTGGGTGATCCCGCAACTGCGCTGGCTGCACGAGATGGAGCGGCTCTTCCCGTTCGGCGCCGGCGCCCCGGACAAGCACGCGCCCGCGCCGCCGCTGGACTACCAGCTGCCCGGGCTGAAGCAGCCCGCCGAGCCCAAGCTCGGGCACCGGCTGCGCGCGCTGCGCCGCCATCCGCTGTCGATGGAGCTGGAGGCCAACCGGCCCATCGCGATCACGGCGCTGGCCGGCGACGACCACCACGAGGGCTTCGTCCGCGATCTCGCGGTGGTCGGGATCGGGCTGTCGGACGAGGAGCAGCTCGCGCACGTCGCCGAGACCATGCGGGTCGGCTCGTGGCTCGACCCGGTGCTGAGCTGGCCGGAACGCTTCATCGCGCCGTTCGAGGACCCGTCCGCCGGACTCCCCTTCCCCGCGGAGTAAGATGCCGCCCGACGGGGCGTGGCGTCAGCCGGCGTCGGCGTGTCAGATGGCGTCGGCGGAACGGACCTGGAGGCCCGCCTGCTCGGCGATCGGGGTCCAGTAACGGACGAAGTCGGCCTTGGCCTCGGAGGCGCGGGTGTCGGCGTCGGTCGCGGTCGACGGGCAGTCGGGCGCCATGCTCAGGTAGTTCGAGTTGGACTCGACCGACGCCTGGAGCGCCCGGACGAGCGCGTCCTTCATCTCGGTGCCGCTCTCCAGCGCGCTGACCTCCAGCCCGCGCGCCTTCTCCAGCTGATCTTGGCGCTGGGTCCGGATCCGCCGCAGGCCCGAGCTCTCGCACTCGCCGTCGCCGGTGACCGTGCCCAGCTCGGAACGCGTCGCGACCATCTCGGTCAGCAGCGCGTCGACCTTGCCCGCCTGTTCGGTGAGCTCGGGCCCCGACGTCGTGGCCGTCGGCGTCTCGCCGCCGCCGGTGTCGGTCGGCTCGATGCTCGTGCTCTGCTGTGGCGTGGGCGTCACGCCGGCGTTGTTGGACGAGTCGTTCGGCCAGAACACGATCGCGGACGCCAGCGCGGCGAGCAGCACCACGCCCGCGGCGATGAGGATCAGGGGAAGGGCCCGCTTCTTCTGCCTGGGGGGCGGCGGCTGCCAGATCTCCGGCTCGTCCCACGGCTCGCGCGACAGGGAGATCGAGGTCTCGCCCGGAGACTCGCCCACCGGTGGCTCGCGCGGTGTCCATGGGTCGGACTGCTCGCGCGGTGCCCAGGGGTCGGACTGCGGAGGCGGTGACCACGGCACCGGCTCCTGCGGATTGGGCGTCCAGGGCGTGGGCGGAGGCCGGTCGTACGAGCCCGCCCGAGGCCCGCCGGGGTCGGGGGTCGTCGCGTTCTCGCCGAGCGGCGCATCGCACCGTGGGCAGGTGGAAAGCGCCGGATCAGCGTCGCTACCACATCGCGGGCACCGCATACCAAGCCCTTACCTAGAGGGACCTTCAGTCACAAGATACCTACACACCGTTCCAGCGTCGCTGCGAATGGCCCGCCTGTTTGGCGATCGGGTTCCAAAGCCTGACGAGCTGCTTCTTGGCCAGCGTCGCCTTGCGCTCGGCGGCGGCGCGGCCCGGTGCCTGCGAGGCGTCCGGCTTGGGCTTGCCATTGCAGCCCTGCTGGGCCTGCTGGGCCCACGTCAGCAGCGCCTGGTCGGCCTCCAGCGAGCCCTGGAAGGACTGGCGCAGCGCGCTGCGGAGCTGCTCGCCCCGCTTCAGCTTGTCGACCTTGAGGCCGTCCGTGCGGCGCAGCTGGTTCTGCCTGCGCTGGGCCACCCGCTGGAAACCGTCCATGGCGGCGCCCAGGTCCTTGCACTTGCGGGTGTTGCCGATCGCGATCGTGAGCACCCGGCGGGTGTCGGCGCTGGCGTTCAGCAGCTGGTGCACGGCCAGGGCCTGCTCCTTGGCGGCCGCAGGGAGCGGCTTGTCGTCGGACACCTTCTTGTTGGGCGCCGTGGTGACGGGCTGCTTGGCGGCCGGCGGCTTCTTCTCCTCGCCGTCGGGCCACATCACCATGCCGACGGTGACCAGCGCGACGACCACGAGGGCCGCCACGGTGATCAGGAGCCCCTTGCTCACGCCGCCGCCCGGCGAACGCGGCGGTGCCTGCCCGCCGTACGCGGGGTCGTAGGGCATGCCGTTCGGATCCATCGGGCCGCCCGGCCCCGGCCCTGGCCCCGGGAACCCGCCGTGCTCCATGCCGTTGTAGAGCGTCGCGTTGTACGGCATGCCGTTCTGCTCCATGCCGGACGGGAGGGGCGCGTTGGGGTGCGGCATGCCGTGGTCGAGCATGGTCGCGTTGCCGTCGAACTGCGGCGGGCCCTGGTCCATCATCGTCGCGCTCGCGTCCAGCGGTTGTTGCTGCTGCTGGTGGGCGGGCGGGGCGATCTGGGTGGCGTCCATCGAGCCCCACGCCTGGCCGGCGGGCGGCTGCTGCTGGGCCGGCTGGGGCGCCCACTGCTGGGTGGCCTGGGCGGCGTCCTGCGGCTGCTCGTCCGGGGAACGGGCCGGGGCGTACCAGGAGTCGGGGACGATCGACTCGGCGGGCGGCTCGGTGCCGTACGGGGACGGCCCGGTCGCCTGAGCACCGGCCCAGGAGGGCGGCGGGGGCGGCGGAGCGGCGCCGAACGCCGCCGGGGCGCCACCGGAGCCGGGCGTTGCGCCGGACCCGGGAGCGGGGTCGTCGTCCACGTCGTCGGGGTCGAACGTCCACGCGGCGGTCGACTCGGGATCGGCGGGCGGCAGCGCGCCGGACGCGGTCGCGAACCCGCCCGAGGAGGCCGGGGAGAGCCCTTCAGCCGGGGAGAGCCCCTCGGCCGGCGCGGGCGGCGGCGGGAGGGTGCTGGGCGGCGCGGGCGGCAGGCCATTCGAAACCGGCCCACCCGAGCCCAGGCCACCTGACAGTGGATCGTCCTGCGCCGGACCGTCCGCTGCCGCCGGGGACGGTGCCCAGGCCGGAGTCGGCGGCGGCACCATCATCGTCTTGTCGCCGACCACCTCGGCATCGGCGAGCACCGGGGCGCTCAGCGGCGGCAATCCCATCGGCGTGCTCGAACCCATGGGCGGGCTCGACCCCATCGGCGTGCTCGACGGAGCGTCCAGTGGTCCCGCGAGAGGGTCGATCAGCGCATTGCAGTTCGGACACCTGCCGAGCGTCCCGGGCGTGTGAGTACCGCACGTCGGACACTGCATCGCTCAGACCTCGCCTTGTCGCCGCTTTCCCCACGAAACAGCAGGGCCCCCGACAAAGTACTGGTTGGCGTCGCTCTCGGGCGCGCCGTTGGCGATATTGCGACTCGTTCATCCGATTTGTCGCCGCCATCCGGGGCTGGCACCGAACCACGCCCGGGCGATGGCGGTCAACATCGGGCCAAGTGGTTTACCTCGAATCGTGTGATCCTCGTCGCATTTTCCATGCACGGCGGGGAGGGAGAACCGTCGATCTCCTCACGTTGTGGCGAGATCGCCGCTGGTTCCGGCTAGGCTCGGGGCGACTTTCCGAGGCGCCCCGGAAGGCCCCCCGCACACCAGAGAAGACGGAGTCCATGAGCGATCTTCCACTGCGTTCGCAGCTGGCCGTCGCGCTCGGCCGTACGGCGGCCAAGATGTCCCGGCTAGCCGGCAAGGGGGACGGGTCGGTGATCGGCGGCAAGGTCGGCCTCAAACTCGACCCCGAGTTGCTGACCAGGCTGGCCAAGGACCGCAAGCTCGTCCTCGTCAGTGCGACCAACGGCAAGACCACCACGACCCGGCTGATCACCTCGGCGATGACTCCGCTGGGCGAGGTCGCCACCAACGCGTTCGGCGCCAACATGCCCACCGGGCACGTGTCGGCGCTCGCGTCGGCGCCCGGCGCCCGCTACGGCGTGCTCGAGTGCGACGAGAAGTACGTGCCCATGGTGCTCAGGGAGACCGGGGCCAACCTCATCGCGCTGATGAACCTGAGCCGCGACCAGATGGACCGCGCCGCCGAGATCTGGCTGCTCGCCGGCAAGTGGCGCAAGGCCCTGGAGGCCGCGCCGCAGACCCACGTCATCGCCAACTGCGACGACCCGCTCGTCACCTGGGGCGCCTCCACCGCCCGCAGCGTGACGTGGGTCGCCGCCGGGCAGCACTGGCGTGAAGACTCCTGGTGCTGTCCCGAGTGCGGCGGCCCGCTCGACCGCCAGGACACCGACGAGGACAGCGACTGGCGCTGCCGCGAGTGCCACTTCGCCCGCCCGCGGCCCGACTGGGTGCTCAAGGGCGACCAGGTCACCTCTCCCGACGGCCGGATGTTCCCGCTGTCGCAACTGGCCCTGCCCGGCCGGGCCAACCGGTCGAACGCGCTGGTCGCCCTCGCGGTGGTCGCGCAGTTCGGGGTGCCGCCGGAGCAGGCGCTGCCGCTCCTCGGCGAGGTCCGGTCCGTGGCGGGCCGCTACACCACGGTCGAGCACGAGGGCCGCCACATCCGGCTGCTGCTCTCCAAGAACCCGGCCGGCTGGCTCGAGGCGTTCGACGTGCTGGAGCCCGCGCCGGGCCCGGTCGTGCTGTCGGTCAACGCGCAGGGGCCCGACGGCCGCGACACGTCGTGGTTGTGGGACGTCGACTACCGCATCCTGCGCGGCCGTCCCGTCTGGGTGACCGGCGAGCGCCGCATCGACCTGGCCGCCCGGCTGGAGGCCGCCGAGGTCCCGTTCACCATCGTCGACGACATCGAGCAGGCCGTCATGACGGTGCCGCCGGGCCGGCTCGACGTGATCGCCAACTACACCGCCTTCCAGAACATCCGAACGAGGTACGGCCGTGTCGTATGACCCCGCGAACGCAGGGCCCCGCCGCCCGCTGAAGATCGTCTGGATCTATCCGGACCTGCTCTCCACCTACGGCGACCAGGGCAACACGATCGTCCTGGAGCGCCGGGCCGCGCTGCGCGGCATCCCGACCGAGACCGTGCACCTGCGCTCGGACGAGCCGGTGCCGCCGGACGGCGACATCTACCTGCTCGGCGGCGGCGAGGACCGGCCGCAGATCCTGGCGGCGCAGCGCCTGCGCAACGACGGCGGCCTGCACGCCGCCGTCCAGCGCGGCGCCGTCGTCTTCGCGGTCTGCGCCGGCTACCAGATCCTCGGCCACGAGTTCGGCGGCGAGGAGGGGCAGCCGCTGCCCGGCCTCGGCCTGCTCGACATCCGCAGCGTCCGCGGCGAGCAGCGGGCCGTCGGCGAGGTCGTCGGCGACGTCGCCGCAGAGCTCAACGTGCCGCGCATCACCGGCTTCGAGAACCACCAGGGCGCCACCCACATCGGCCCGAACGCCCGGCCGCTCGCCCGCGTCGTCGCCGGCATCGGCAACGGCGGCGGCGACGGTACGGAGGGGGCCTACGCGGGCCGGATCCTCGGCACGTACATGCACGGCCCGGCGCTGGTGCGCAACCCGGGCCTGGCCGACCTGGTGCTCCGCTGGGCCGTGGGAGCCGAGCTCCAGCCCATCGACGACTCGTGGGCGGGACGGCTGCGTGAGGAACGTCTCAACGCCGTCCTCACGTCCGGCTGAGACCGCTTCCGGCGTCCGCCCGCTCGGCTATGAGCGGGCGGGCTCCTCCTCTTCCTTCCGCCTGCGCTTGCGGAGGGTGCAGGCGTGCGCGCGTTCCTCCGGGTGCGCCTTCGACCGCAGCAGGCTCGCGACCGTGGTGATCACCAGAATCAGCAGGATCACGCCCAGCGAGAGCGGCGTCGGGATCTCGGGCGCCGACTTGGTGACGTCCTCGTGCACGAACGCGAGGATCAGCTTGACGCCGATGAAGGCCAGGATCAGCGACAGCCCGATCGACAGGTAGACCAGCCGTACGAGCAGGCCCTCCACCAGGAAGAACAGCGCCCGCAGGCCCAGCAGCGCGAAGGCGTTGGCGGCGAAGACGATGAACGGCTCCTCGGTGACGCCGTAGACCGCCGGGATCGAGTCGAGCGCGAACAGCACGTCGGTGCTGCCGATCGCGACGAAGACCAGCAGGATCGGCGTCATCACCCGGTGCCCGTCCTCGCGGGCGAACATTGCGCCGCCGTGGAAGTCGGTGGTCAGCGGCATGATCTTGCGCGTCCGGCGGACCAGGAAGTTGTCGTCCACCTCGGGATCCTCGTTCCGGTGCCGGATCAGCTGGACGGCCGTCCACAGCAGCACCAGGCCGAAGATCAGGAACGTGAACGAGAACGTGCTGATCGCCGCCGCGCCGACCGCGATGAAGACCGCCCGCAGGGCCAGCGCCGCCGCGATGCCGAACAGCAGCACCTTCTGCTGGTACTTCTCGGGCACGCTGAACCGCGACAGGATGATCACGAAGACGAAGAGGTTGTCGACCGAGAGGCTCTTCTCCACCACCCAGCCGGCGAAGTACTCGGTGCCGGCGGCCGAGCCGGCGAGCGGGAAGAGCGCGAGCCCGAAGAGGGCCGCGACCGCGATGTAGAACACCGACCAGAACGTGGCCTCGCGGAGCCCGACGGCGTGCGGCTTGCGGACCGCCACCAGCAGGTCGAACACGAACAGCGCCACGATCAGGCCGATCGTCGCACCCCAGAGCCACACCGGGATCTCGATCACACGGCCTCCTCGGGAACGGGGTCGTCGAGCCGCTTATGTCCGTTCTACCGAGGCTCAATCAGCGCCCCCGCACCAGATCGATCAGCGCACCCCGGCCTCTGGCCCCGATACTCAGGCCCCCGGCCTGCCCGGCTCCTGGGCCTTCGGCCTGCCGGTCAGTAGACGAGCGCCTGGGCCCCGTCCGCGGTGGCCTCCTCGACGAACGTCGGGGCGCCGGCGATGCGAATGCCCTCGATGACGTCGTCCGGTCCGATGTCGCGCCGCGCCGCGCACTGCGTGCAGACCGTCACCCGGCCGCCCCTCAGTACCACGTCGAGCAGGTCGTCGAGCGGTGTGGCGTGCGGCAGCTCGAACTCCTTGGCCCGGCCGGGCAGCGCGTACCACGCGGACTCGCCGGTCAGCCAGAGGGACACCTCCAGGCCGCTGGCGACACCGGCCGCCGCGACCGTGAAGGCCTGATTGCACCGCTCCGCGCCGTCGGTCCCCGCCGTCGCCTTGATCACCAGAGATCTCGCCATACCGGCACCCTAACCCCCGTGGGAGATAGGGTCCCCTACCGTGGGCGGCATGGTGAACGCGGGAATCCTGGTGGCGGTGCTCGGGCTGATGGCGGTCGCCGCCATCCTCCTCGTCGTGCGGCTGGCCCGGCTCCGTTAGCCGCTACGCTCGGTGCACATGGAGCCTCAGCTGCACCCCGACCTCGAACCCCTGAAGTTCCTGCTCGGCACGTGGGAGGGCGCCGGCGTCGGCGACTATCCCACGATCAAGGAGTTCCGCTTCGGGCAGGAGATCTCGTTCGGCCACAACGGGAAACCGTTCCTGATCTACTCCAGCCGCAGCTGGTTCATCGAGGACGACGGCTCGCTGGGGCGGCCGCTCGCCACCGAGACCGGCTACTGGCGGCCGCAGCCGGGCAACCAGGTCGAGGTGACGCTGGCGCACCCCACCGGGATCGTCGAGATCTACGTCGGCAACGTCGCGTTCAACCGGGTGGAGCTGCTCAGCGACGTGGTGGCGCGCACCAAGACGGCCAAGGAGGTCACCGGCGGCAAGCGCCTGTACGGCCTGATGCCGGAGAAGGACGGCAAGCGCGACCTCGGCTGGGTGTACGAGATGGCCGCGGTGGGGCAGCCCCTCCAGTCGCACCTGTCCGCGCAGCTCAAGAAGGTCGCCTGACGGACGCTGGAAATTGAACGATCCCCGGACCTCCCCGCCGGGTGGCGGGAGGTGGACAGGACGGGTCCACCAGTCCGGGGATCGGGTAACTGCCTGGTTTTCGCCGGTCACCGTCGCGACCGTGCGTGCCGCCGCCGAGGGCGGCGGCTCCGAGGCGGAACGGCGACTAGCGGACAGCCACCTCGCGAGTCCTAGAACTATGCATTGTCTGGACCACCTCCTTTCGCGCGTCTTCGAAAGTTATGCGAGCCGGACGGATCAGGGCAAGTGGAATTTTCGCGAGCTCATCTGGCGACCCCGGCGGCACATAGACTCGGGGCATGGCCGAGACGTGGCAGGAGGAGCTGAGGGCGAGGGGCTACCGCGTCACCCCGCAGCGGCAGCTCGTCCTCGAGGCGGTGACCGCGCTGGAGCACGGCACGCCCGAGGAGATCTGCACCGAGGTGCAGCGCACCGCTCGTGGCGTCAACATCTCCACGATCTATCGCACGCTGGAGCTCCTGGAGGAGCTCGGGCTGGTCAAGCACGCCCATCTGGGCCACGGCCCGCCCAACTACCACCTGGCCGAGGACGCCGAGCACATCCATCTGGTCTGCCGCGGCTGCGAGACGGTCACCGACGTCGATCCCAAGGTCGCCGCCGGGCTGGCGGAGGTGCTGGAGCGCGACTTCGGGTTCGAGACCGACGTGCACCACCTCACTGTCTTCGGCGACTGCAAGAACTGCCGGACCAAATAGTCTGGAGTGCATGGAGAGCCCGCTGCTGAAGCTGCCCGGAGCCGTCGCCGCTGATTCGCCCGACCAGGAGGTCGCCGCGCACTACGGAGAGCCCGCGCACGAACAGCGCGCCCTGGAGGCGGGCAGGGCCTTCGTGGATCGCAGCAACCGCGGTGTCGTCCGGATCGAGGGGGCGGACCGGCTGCGCTGGCTGCACAGCCTGCTGAGCCAGCATCTGGAGGGGCTCCGGCCGGGCGAGCCGACCGAGGCGTTGCTGCTCAGCCCGAACGGGCACATCGAGCACCATCTGCACATGATCGACGACGGCGAGGCCGTCTGGGTGCACGTCGAGCCGGGCGCGGCGCCGTCGCTGGTGGAGTTCCTCGACAAGATGCGCTTCATGATGCGCGTCGAGGTGGCGGACGTGAGCGAGCGCTACGCCGTCGTCACCGGGCCCGCCGGCCTCGGCGGGACGCTGGTCTGGCCGGACGCCGCCGGCACCGAGACACGCATCGTCCTGCGCGACGCCCCGGCCGACAAGGCGGACGCGAAGCCCGCCTCCGAGACCCAGGCCGACGCGCGGGGCGACGCGCAGGACGGGGCCAGCTCCGAGGCGGCCTCTCCTGACCTTGCGGGGTTGTCGCTGGCGACGTTCGCCGAGGGCGAGCTGCGGCCCGCCGGGCTGTGGGCGTACGAGGCGATGCGCATCGCCGACCACAAGCCGCGCATGGGCCTCGACACCGACCACAAGACGATCCCGCACGAGATGGGCTGGATCGAGTCGGCCGTCCATCTCAGCAAGGGCTGCTACCGGGGCCAGGAGACGGTCGCCCGCGTGCACAACCTGGGGCGGCCACCGCGCCGGCTCGTCTTCCTCCACCTGGACGGCAGCGTCAACACCCTTCCCGCGCACGGCGATCCGGTGGAGATTCCGGGGGGCCG
Organism: Spirillospora sp. NPDC048911; assembly: GCF_043198015.1. Taxonomy (NCBI): domain Bacteria; kingdom Bacillati; phylum Actinomycetota; class Actinomycetes; order Streptosporangiales; family Thermomonosporaceae; genus Spirillospora; species Spirillospora sp. NPDC048911. The sequence goes on from NZ_JBICUD010000015.1 coordinate 123,009, forward strand.
CACGGTGGGCTTCGTGGGCTCGGCGGTCCGGCACCACGAGCTGGGCCCGATCGCGCTCGCGCTGGTCAAGCGGAACGTCCCGGTGGACGCCGAACTGCTGGCCGGCGGGGTCGCCGCGAGCCAGGAGATCGTGGTCTCCCCGGACACCGGTGCCAACGCGAAGATCGACTTGCGCAGGACGGCCGCAAATCGGGCGTAAACCGCCTACCGTACGGGGAAATCGTCTGTCGTGGACGGATGCCCCGATCGGTCGCCGCCCCGCCCGCGTCAGCGGGGGGCCACGCGGTGGATCGGGCTTGGTCAGCCGGTCGAGATTGGGTGGAGCCCTGCCGATGGTGGCGAACCTGGAAAACGAGGAACCGCCGACCGCGAAGAAGGGCACGCGGGGTCTGCGCCGCAGGCGCCGCCGTGAGTCGGCGCTGGTCTGGTGGGGCGGGTTCGCCGTGCTGGTCGTGGCCGCCTGGTGGTTCCGGTCGTGGCGGCTGGCGCTCATCGCGCTGCTGCTGTGGTGCCTCTACCAGTTCCTGCTGGTGCCGACGATCTGCCGGGTCATGACGCGGCAGGGGTTCTCCTGCCGCGAGCCCGCCCGCGGCCGGCTGTTCGCCTGCGGGGCCGCGCACCAGGCGGTGAAGAACGACGCGGTGTGGCGGCTGGCCGGTCTCCGCAACCCGTTCCGCAAGCGGCCCGCGCCCAGCACCGAGCGCGAGACCGGCGTCCTGGTCGTCTCGTCGGAGGTCCGGGGCCGCCTCGCGCAGACCGACCGGGGACTGATCATCCTCGCCGCGCTCGGCACCGTCGTGACGATCGTCGGCATGGTCTACGGCTTCTGACCGAGAACGCGCGCAGCCCGGCGTCCGGCTGGGTCAGATGTCGAGGATCAGCGTGATGGGGCCGTCGTTGACCAGGCCCACCTTCATGTCGGCGCCGAAGATCCCGGTCTCGACCTTGGCGCCGAGGGCGCGCAGTTCGTTCACCACCGCGTCCACCAGGGGCTCGGCCACCGGGCCCGGCGCGGCGTCGCTCCAGCCCGGGCGCCTGCCCTTGCGCGTGTCCCCGTACAGCGTGAACTGGCTGATCACCAGCAGCGGGGCGTTCACGTCCGAGGCGGAACGTTCGTCCGCGAGGATGCGCAGTCCCCACAGCTTGGCGGCCAGCTTGCGCGCCTTCTCGGGGGTGTCGTCGTGCGTCACCCCGACCAGGACCATGAGCCCCGGCCCCTCGATCGCCCCCACGACGCGGCCGTCCACGGTCACGTCCGCCCGGCTCACTCTCTGCACCACTGCGCGCATGCCTCCTGATTCTGCCGGGTGCGTTCAAGTCGCCTGAAAGTGGTCTCCAAGTGGGCGGGTCCAAGCTGGGGTCATGCGAGAGGACAGGGTGCTGACGGTGCGGCCTCGCCGGCCGACCGATCCGCAGGTGGACCTGCGGCTCTACACGATCGCCCACCGGGCGATCCAGCGCGGCGCCCACGAGCTCGCCGATCTCGCCGGGCGGCTGCGCGCCGAGGAGACGGTGCTGACGGAGCGCCGTGCCAAGGCGCTGGAGACCTTCGTCGAGCTGTTCGTCTCCGACGTCCGGCTCCATCACCGGTACGAGGACGAGATCGGGTTTCCGGTCGTCCGCGCGTCGGCATTGGGCGCGGTGGACATCGAGCCGCTGAGCGTCGATCACGACCGGCTCGGCCCGATCCTCGCGGCCCTCTGCACGGCGACCGCGGGCCTGCGCGCGGACCCGTCCGACGCGCTGGCCCGGAAGGCCATGGCGGTCGAGGCCCTGCGGTTGCGCGACCTGCTCGACGAGCACATCACCGAGGAGGAGCGCGACATCTTCCCGGCGATCTCCCGCTACGTGTCCGTGGAGGACTTCGACCGCTGGGAACGGGCCGTCACCAGGGCCTATCCCAAGCGGAGCCTGTGGTTCACCGCCTCGTGGTGGGCCGCGGTGACCCCGCCGGACGACGCGGTGGCGTGGTCGAAGACCCCGGTGACGTTCCGGCTGGCGTTTCGGCTCTTCAAGGGGAGGTACGAGCGTCTGAACGGGACGCTCTTCGGTTGACCGGCGTTCAGGAAGAACCTTGGTCGTCCAGGCGTTCGAGGGCCATGGCCGCCTCACGTTGCCAGCGTGGGGCGCGGGCATGGCGGGCCAGGGCGAGCGCGGCCTCCCAATGGCCGGTGACCACGGCCTTGGGGAGGCCGAGGATCCCGGCCAGGCGGGCCAGCCTCGCCGCCACGGGACCGATGTGCAGGCCCATCGTCTCGCCACCACAGACGAACGGCTCATAGGGGAGCAGCCGCTCGTACAACGGCCCGGCCAGTTCGCGGGGGCTGGCCGGGCCGTTGGGTCCCGCCCCGGCCGGCGTGGTGTCCAGGTCGGCGGTGGCGGCGGCCAGTGCCAGCGCGTCGGCGCGGTAGCCCTCCAGCAGCAGCCACAGCTGGTCTTCAGGCGGGTCGGAGACCTTGCGCAACAGCGAGATGGCTCCCTCGACGTCACCGCGCGCCGCGAGCGCGCAGGCGTGCAGCGGGGTGCCCACCGAGGCGTCGAACGAGGCGATCAGCCGGGCGTCCTGCTCGGCGGAGGCGATCTCACCGGCCGCGTGCCGCGCGGAGATCCGCCCGATCACCCCGGCGCCGGTGACGTCCCACATCTCCCGGCTCGCCGCGGTCTCGGCGAGGGAGGTGAACGCCTGCGCGGCGGCGTCGAGGTCGCCTTGGACGAGCTCCCGGGCCGCGCCGGCCAGCTGTACCTGCATTCGGAACACCGGCAACTCGTACCGGTCGGCGAGCTCCGCGACGGCCCCGGCGAGCGAGGCGATCTTGTCGATCTCGCCGTTCGCGCCCAGCTCGACGCAGCGGGCCAGCAGCCCCAGCGCCTCGACGCCGGGCATCCGCTCGTCCCGGCCGAGCCGTTCGAGCTCCAGGGCCGTCCGGGTGACCTCCGCGTACCGTCCGGGCCTGCGTTCGGCGAAGTAGAGGGCGTTGAGCGCGGCGGCGAGCACCGGCGTGTCGCCGGCGCCGCGAGCCCATTCGACAGCGGCCGTCGCGGCCTCGACCGCGCCCTCCGGATCGTGGTGCAGGCCCGCCTCCAGCGCGTACGTCGTCCGCAGCGCCGCCTTGAGCGCGGCCGGGACGTCCGGCAGCGTGCGCCGGATCAGCTTGATCAGGTCGATGTCGACCTGGCCGCGCGGACGGCTGTACCAGAGCGTCGGGGTGTCGATCGCGACGATCGCCCGGGCGGTGAGCTCGGGGTCGCGGATCCCCTCGGCGGCGTGGATCGCCTCGCCGCGCAGGTCGTGGGCCCAGCGCGGGCGTCCGGCGAGCTGCGCCGCGCGGGCCCGGCCGATGAGCAGCTCGGTGCGGGTGCGCGGGTCGCCGCCGGCCATGCCCTCCCGGTCGAACGCGGTCAGCGCCCGTTCCCAGAGATCCAGCGCCGAGGCGTAGGCGAAGGCGTGCTCGGCGGCCTCCGCGGCGGCACGGCAGTAGCGCACGGCCTTGTCGGCCTCGCCGAGCACCGCGGCCTCGGAGAAGTGATGGGCCAGCTCGGCGAGCGCGCCGGGGAAGAGCCGTTCGGCCGCGGCGCCCACGTCCGCGTGCAGGCGAGCCCGCCGCAGCCGCAGCAGGTCGCCGTAGACCGTGTCGCGCACCAGCACGTGCGCGAAGCGCATCCGTCCCGCGGCGGGCTCCTCCAGCAGGCCGCCGACGACGGCCGCCTCCAGCGCGTCGTAGACGTCGTCGGGATCCTGCCGCTGCGCCGCCACGACCAGCCGGACGTCGGCCTCGCGCCCGATCACGGCCACCACGCGCAGCACGTTGCGGGTGAGCGCGGGCAGCCGGGCGATGCGCAGCCTGATCACCTCGGCGATCCCGGCGGGGACCTCCGCGGGCGCCTCGTCGGCGTCAGGTTCGGTCCCGGCCGCCGGGGAGGGGATGGCCGGGGGCGGGGTGAACGGGGCCCCCGCCGAGGCGCCGACGGGGAGGCGGGCGAGTTCGCGCAGGTAGAAGGGGTTGCCGCCGGCGCGCTCGACGATGCTCGCGACCGCTCCCGGATCGACCCGGTCGGCGGTGCCCTCCTGGGTCTGGACCGCCCGGACGAGCGCGGCGGCGTCGGCGTCGGGCAGCGGCCCGAGCGGCAACCGGAGGGCTCCCTGACGGGAGAACACCGCGAGGGTGTCGGCCAGGGGGCCGCTCACCTCCGCAGACCGGTAGGTGCCGACGACCAGGACGGGCATGGCGGGCGGCGGGCCGCCCAGCACGTCGCGCAGCACGGCCAGCGTGCCCTCGTCCGCGCTGTGCAGGTCGTCGAGGAGGACGACCACCGGCCTGGGGTCGGCGGTGCGGGCGAACCGGTCGGTGACCGCCCGCGAGGTCTGGAACCGGTCGGCGGCGCCCGGCGGCTCTCCGACGAGGGTCGTGATCACCTGGTGCCAGGGCCACAGCGGCGGGGCCCCTCCGGCTTCGGGACAGCGACCCCACGCCACGCGCCAGCCCGCCGTGGCCAAGCCGACCGCGAGGACTTCGAGCAGGGCGGTCTTGCCGATGCCGGGCTCGCCGTCGACGACCGCCGTGCGGAGGCGGCGGCCGGCCTCGGCGGACTGGGCGGTCCGCGTCAGCTGTTCGAGATCGTTCGCACGCCCGAAGAGCCCGGTCTCAGGCACACGCCCCGGCGACGGCGCGCCCCCGGTCGGGACGGCTCCGGGGTGGGCGGTCCCAGGCAGGGTGGCGCCGGGGTGAACGGCCCCGGGCAGAACGACCCCGGGCGGGGCGGCGCCGGGGGGAACGGTCCCGGGCGGAGCGAACCCGGGTGGGACGGTCCCAGGCGGAACGGTCCCAGGCGGGGCGATTCCGGGCGAGGCCGTCGCGGCCTGCTTCGGGGGCTCGATGAGCTCCAGCGGCTTCATCTTCGGGACGGCGTCGAGGACGGGATCCTGCGCGAGGATCGCCGTCTCCACGTCCCGCAGGCCCGGCCCGGGATCGACTCCCAGCTCTTCGGCGAGCATCGTGCGGGCCCGCCGCAGGGCGCCGAGAGCCTCACCCTGACGGCCCATCCGGTAGAGCGCGATGGCGAGCAGACGCCAGGACTCCTCGCGCAGCGGCTCGACCGCCAGAAACGCCTCAAGCTCCCCGGCGGCGACGGCCGCCTGACCCGTCTCCAGGAGACGCGCCGAGCGCCGTTCGACCGCGTGCGCACGCAGCTCTCCCAGCCGCAGGATCTCCGGCCGCGCCCACTCCTGGTCGGCGACGTCGGCGTAGGCGGGCCCGAGCCAGCGGCCGAGCGCCTGGTCCAGCATGTGCAGCGCCTCGTCCGGGTCCGGGCTCTGGTCGGCGGCGCGCACCTCCTCCTCGAAGAGCCGCGCGTCGACGACCTCGGCGCGCAGCGCGTACCCGGGCGGCGCGCTCACCAGAAGGGACGCCGGGGCCCGCGGCGGCCGGTCCGGCTCCAGCGCGCGGCGCAGGTGCGACACGTACGTCTGGAGGGTGCCGAGGGCCCGGACGGGCTGGTCGCCGGGCCAGAGCTCCTCGATGATCCGTTCCGCCGGGACGACCCCGCCGCCCGCGACCAGGAGCCGTGCCAGGACCATCCGCTGGCGGCGCGGGCCCAGCTCGACGGAGCCCCGGTCGGGGTCCTTCGCGGCCAGCGGGCCCAGCACCTGAAACCTCATCGCCGCCCATGATGTCCCGTGCGCCTCACTTGCGGGAGGGCCCAGGCAGGACAGATCATTCGAACATGGGAGCAATGACGCTCATCACGGTGGCGCCCACGGGCGCCGAGTCGGCGAAGGCGGACGTCCCGGCGCTGCCGGTGACGCTCGACGAGCTGGTGCAGACCGCGAAGAACTGCGAGGCCGCGGGCGCCGCGGTCGTCCATGTCCATATCCGCGACGACTCGGCACGGCCGACGCTCGACCTCGCGCGGCTGCGCGACACGGTCCAGGCGTTGCGGGAGTCGACGGGACTGATCGTCCAGCTGTCGACCGGCGGGGCGGTCACCGACCCGTACGAAGATCGCCTGCGCGTGCTGGAGGCGGCGCCCGACGGGTGCTCGCTGACGTGCGGCACGGTCAACTTCGGCGACGAGGTCTTCATGAACCCGTGGCCGTTCATGGTCGAGCTCTACCGCCGGACCCGGGAGCTGGAGATCGTTCCGGAGTTCGAGCTGTTCGACCTCGGCCAGGTCGCCGCGCTGCACCGGCTGCTGGACAAGCACGGCGCCCCGTACGGCGGCCGCGTCCATTGCGACCTGGTGATGGGCGTCCCCGGCGGCATGCCGGGCGACACGCGCACGCTGGTCGCGGCGGTGGACGCGCTGCCCGAGGGGGCCACCTGGTCGGCGACCGGCGTGGGCCGGACGTCGCTGCCCGTGATGTTCGCGGCGCTGTCGGCGGGCGGGCACCTGCGGGTCGGCATGGAGGACACGCTGACCTACGCCAGGGGCGAGGCCGTGGCCTCCAACGCGCAGCTGGTCGAACGAGCCGCAGCCATCGCCCGCTTCGCCCAGCGACCGCCGATGGACGCCGCCGCAGCCCGCGAGTTCCTAGGCGTCAGACCGCGTTAACCCCACAACCCTGCTGACCCGCAACCCCTGCTGCTGGCCTCGCAACCCTGCTGGCCTCGCAACCCTGCTGGCCTCGCAACTCTGCTGCTGACGCGGCAACCCCGCTGGCCTCGAAACCCCGCTGCTGACGCCGTGGCGCGGGAGGATCCCGGGCCGTGAAGGCGGCGGCCCGGGACTATCCCGACCAGGGTCTTTGTTGGCAATATCCTGGTAAGGAACGTCTGGGCATTTGAGGGGTGAACATGCAGGTCAATCCGGTGCTGGTCGAAGTCGAGCGCTCCGGCTTCGTGGAGTCGTGGCACCGCGGGTCGGCGGTGGGGCTCGACGCCGCCGGCTCGCTGGCCGTCCGCGTGGGCACGCCCGACGCCCCGATCTTCCCGCGTTCGGCCAACAAGCCGATGCAGGCGGTCGCGATGCTCCGGTCCGGCCTCGTCCTGGAGGGTGAACTGCTCGCCCTGGCGGCGGGCAGCCACTCCGGCGAGGGCTTCCACGTCGAGGGCGCGGAGAAGATCCTCGCCAGCGCCGGACTGTCGGCTGATCTCCTGCAGTGCCCGGCGCAATGGCCCCTGGAACCCGAGGTGGGCCTGGACGTGGCGCGGAACGGCGGCGACCGGTCGCGGCTCCGGATGAACTGCTCGGGCAAGCACGCCGGGATGCTCGCCACCTGCGTGGTGGCCGGCTGGCCCACCGACTCCTACCTGGCGCCCGACCACCCCCTCCAGCAGGCGGTACAAACCGTCGTAGAGGAACTCTCCGGTGAGAAGCCCGTGGCGGTCGGTGTGGACGGCTGCGGCGCCCCGCTCTTCGCGATCTCGGCGACCGGTGTGGCCCGGGCGTTCCGGGCCCTGGTCCTGGCCGCCCCCGGCACCCCGGAACGGCGCGTGGCGGACACGATGCGCGAACACCCGGAGTGGACGTCCGGCACCCGCCGCGAGGAGCGGCGGCTGATGGACGCCGTTCCAGGCCTCTTGGTCAAATGCGGCGCGGAGGGCGTGGACGCGTTCGCGTACGCGGACGGACGCGCCGGAGCCGTGAAGGTCGACGACGGCTCGATGCGGGCCCGCACCCCCGTGACGGTGGCCCTCCTGCGCGCCCTCGGCATCGACGCGGACGCCCTCGACGACCTGGCCACGATCCAGTTGCACGGCGGTGACGGGACCGTCGGAGCGATCCGTCCGGCCGAAGGGCTCTTCGTCTAGGCGCGCTGCAGCTCCCTCTCGCGGGCCGCGACCTCTTCGGGTGAGTAGCTGTGCGAGTACATTCCGGGCGTGTAGCGGTAGAAGCCGCCGCCGACCTCGTGCTCCGGGCCGTGGTGCTGCACCGGCACGTTGATCGGCTCGGTCTCGCCCAGCTCCGCCGCGCGGGCGGCGGCGTTGGTCTTCTTGAGCCCCAGCGAGGTCATGGCGAGGAACGTGATCAGCGCCAGCGCGACGACGATCGGCCCGAGCCACAACCCGAACCCGTCGCCGAGCCTGTTCCCGGTGGCCATCATGATCTCCGGGCCCATGCGAACTCCCCTCGTACCGGTTGCCTGGCCCCTCAAAGGTACGAAGACCTGCGGAAGTTCAGTTCTTTCGTAATGCAGACATTGCACCACTTAGAGCGAACTTGACCTGAAGGGCTCCCTTTCGACCACGGGAGCGGCAATAGAGCGATCACGACCAGCGGCCAGCCCAGGGAACGCCAGCCCGGCGACCACCACGAGCGTGGCCACCATGGGAACGGTCCAACCTCCTGTGACGTCATGCAGCGCGCCAATGGCCAAGGGCCCCATGGCCGCGATCACATAACCGACGCCCTGGGCCATCCCAGAGAGCTGCGCGGCCACCCGAGCGTCCTGCGCCCGAAGCCCCAGAAACGAAAGAGCCGTCGCGAACCCGAGCCCCTGCCCGAAGCCGAGCACGACCGACCACACCCACACCGACCCGATCGGCGCCCACGCGATCCCGGCGAACCCGATCAGGCTCGCCACCACCACGGCGCCGACGAGGGGCCGCTGGTCGCGCATCCTCCGTTCCAAAAGAGGCACGGACAAGGAGCCCACCGCCTGCATCAGGCTCGACAAAGCCAGCACGTAACCAGCCGGAGCCTCAGCCAAGCCCCGGTCCTGGCAGATCGTCGGCAGCCACCCGACGACCACGTACGCCAGCAGCGACTGGACCCCCATGAAAATGGTGACCTGCCAGGCCAGCGGCGAACGCCAGACATGTACTGCCAAGGCCCGAGACGAATTGGCACTCACACGCGCCGCATGCGCCGCCCGCCGGGCCCGTGGCAGCCAGACCACCGCCGCAAGACTCGCAGGAATGATCAGCAACCCCAGCGGAACCCGCCACGAGCTGTCCAAGACGTCCTCGACAGGCACCGCCAGCCCCGACGACACAGCCGCACCCACCGTGACGGCCACCGTGTAAATAGAGGTCACCGTAGTGATCGAATCCGGATGGTCCCGCTTGATGATCGCGGGCATCACGATGTTGCCGATGCTGATGGCGATCCCGGCGACCAGCGACCCGGCGAACAACGCCACCGGTGCATGGACGAGCCGCAGCAGCAGCCCAGCGACCAACAACACCATGGCCCCGATAAGCAACGACTCATGACGCGGTGCCCGCCGCAAGAACGGCGCCAGCAGCCCATACGCACCGAAAAAGACCAGCGGCAAAGTAGTCAGCGCCCCCGCCGCCGTGCCCGACAGCCGGAACTCGTCACTGATCTCGGTCAGCACCGGCCCAACGGCCACAATCGCGGGCCGCAGATTGACCGCGACCAGCACGATGAACACCAACTGCATGAGCGCCCGCCGCGTCACAGCAACGTCTCCAGAGCAGCGAGACTAGGCTCGATGATCGCCGCAGCCGCAAGCCCAGCGGCCTCGACATCCCGCCGCGCAATGGCATCAACCACGGCCTGATGCGCCTCCTGACTGGCCTCCGGGACCGCCTGATCGAGCCGCAAGGTGCTCAAGGCCTCACCAAGCCGCCGCAGAAAGAACCGGCAAGCCTCAATAAGCACGACATTCCCGGTGGCCTCCACAACCCCCAAGTGAAATCGCGAGTCAGCAGCGCCGAACTCCGCCGCCCCCACCGCGGCCGCCCGAGCGCTCAGCAACTCCCCAAGCCTCGCAAGATCCGCATCCGTACGCCGCCGCGCCGCCAGCCGAGCAGCCTGGACGTCATAAGCGAGCTGTACCTCAAAGACATCCCGCAAACTGGCCCGCTCAACCCGCCTCAACAAGGGCCGAGGATCAGCCCCACTCCGGACATAGGTCCCATCGCCCCGCCGTACCTCCAACACCCCGACATGCGACAGAGCCCGGATAGCCTCCCGCACCGCAGGCCGGCTGACCCCTAACTGCGAAGCAAGCTCAAGCTCCCCAGGAATCCGATCGCCAATCCGCCAAACCCCAGCCGTCACCTCGCCCTGAAGCTGCTCAAGCACGGCCTCCACAGTCGACCCGCCCGGCACAGGACTCAAAGCCACCCGAACCACCCCAAATATAAGATGTCAGACATCTTACACCTCCAGCCTCGAGAGCCCCGCAAAGACAAGGCCCTCACTACGCTCGGACAGCCTCATCAGAACTGGGGGAAAGCCCCTAGACCCCCACCCCCTCAGTGGTCGACCCCCTCCGTGGCCTCCACTCTCAGCACGACCCGGATCAGCTTCCCGCCTTCAGCCAGGCTCTCCACGGTCCAGTCGTCGACCAGTTGATCCACGATGAAGATCCCGCGCCCACCCGTCGAGGCCGGATCGGCACTCTTCATGACGACTGGCTCGGCAGACTGATCCCACACCTCGATGACCGGATGCCCCGAGCCGCCCAGATAACAGCGGAAGACAATGAGCTGATCATCCCTCGATGCCTTGACCGCATTAGTGATCAGTTCAGAGACGACCAGCCGAACGATGTAGGCATCCCCGAACTGCCAGTGCGCCCACGCGAACGCCGCGATGTCCCGCGCTTCCCTGATCGCAATATTCACCGGCTTCAGCGCCACGGTGAAAATAAATGGATCTTCGTTCACAGCGCACATGTGACCATCCTTGATCCATCTTCTGCGAGTCGACTGTGGCTCCACACTGGTCCGGCCACGAGGACGGCCATACGCCGTTCATGGGACGCCTAGGACGTTTTCCAGATACCTTTTGAAAGCGTCCGTACTGTCCTAGGCTCAAAGGTGGAGCAACGTCGTCAAACGACGCGCTCCGGCGGGCCATGGCCGACGCTCAGCTAACACAGACACAGTTGGCCGAACGGTGCGGTGTGGATGCCAAGACGGTCGCTCGATGGATCACCAATGACGGTCGCCTGCCACACCCCGGGCATCGATGGGCAGCGGCGGAGGCTCTAGGAGTTGATGAGTCCATGTTGTGGCCGGACGGAATCCGTCGAAACGTCAAGACCGGGCCTGATCGCGAGATCGTAGCCACATATCCCTACAGGTCAGCCTGCCCGAAGTCGGTATGGCGGAACTTGATCACGGATGCGTCCGAAAACCTGATCTTCGCGGGCTTCACCAACTACTTCCTCTGGCTCGAACTCTCCAATCTCGGCGCCGTCCTCCGTCGTAAGCAGGATCACACTCGCCGAGCTGAGCAAACTTGACGGTGTCCCGAACCTCGACGTGAGGTTCGGGGACGATCACATCGCCATGAGCGTGTTCCGTTTCGATGACGACATGCTCGTCACTCCCCACTTGGCACGGCTCGTCGGTCATGACTCTCCGATGCTCCACCTTCATAAATGCCAGGATGACGGGCTGTTCGACAGGTTCAGCTTTCATGTCGCCGAGCTATGGGAGATGGGACGCCCCGTTGACCTCTCCGCCTACTCCAATCCACCCGAGTAACGCTTTGGGTGCATGCGGCCAGCAAAACCAACCGTCCGCGATCTCATAGCCGAGCTCTGGACGAGGAGAGACGACGTTCGGAGTGCGTCCCGGTCGCGGCGCCTTGCCAGTGCCGCTGGACTGTCCGTGTGACAGATGTGGACAGCGGCCGGATCTTGTACGTGATCGTGTGCGGTGCGGGACCCGCACCCCATGTCGATCGGCTGATCACGCTGGCGCATGGACGTGGATGGGGCGTCTGCGTGGTGCCCACTCCTGCTGCCGCCGACTTTGTGGACCCCGCAGCGCTTGAGACTCTCACCGGCCACCCGGTGCGCAGCCGGTACAGAAGGCCGGGTGAGTCGAGGCGACTACCGCAAGCGGACGCGATCATTGTCGCGCCTGCCACCCACAACACGATCAACAAGTGGGCGCATGGCATCGCGGACAACTATGCGCTTGGGTTGCTGGCCGAATTGGTGCCGCTGGGGGTGGTCACAGCGGTGCTTCCCTTTGTGAACTCGGCCCTGGCCGCGAATCCGGTCTTTGAGCGGAGCCTTGACGAATTGCGCGCGATGGGAGTGCAAGTGTTGTTCGGGCCAGGCGAGTTCGAGCCACATCCGCCAGGGACGGGTGGTACACGGCTGGACGGTTGTCCTTGGAAGTCGGCCCTTGATGCCGTTGAGGGATGCCACTGAAGGGGTGGGGGTCTGGGCCTTGCTTTTTAGCTTTTAGCCCCTGCCTGTGGCGGAGGACCGGGAGTGACGGTGTTCACCACAGGCAGGGGTGCTCTAGCTACGGCCTGCGTTGCGTTGGCCTGGGTCGCCTTCGATGATGCCGCCTGCGACGGGGCCTCGCTTGGTGGGCTCGCCTTGGACTCGCTCCGGGTGGCGCAGGCGCTTCCGCTTGGCGTATATGGCCAGCCCGAGCGCCAGGACGAGCGCCAGGACGAGAACGATCGGCCCGACGATGAGAAGGATGTTCGCACCGGTCGGGGATGCTTCTGCCAGCATGCCGTTCACCTCCTGTACGGGCCCCTACCCGACAGGAGGTGTCCAATCCTTTAGAGGCCCCGGGATTGGGAGATCGAGCCCGAGGTGGTGAGGGTGAAGGTGCGCATCGACTCGGCGAACTTCGAGAGGTCCCATTCGGCGGGGCCCTCGTACCAGTAGAGGTTGTCGGCGCCCTTGGCCCGCTCGCCCGCGTTCTCGACGGTCTTGGCCCACTTGGGGACGAGGTCGAACACCACGGCGTAGGGGAGGAAGCGGGAGAAGAGCGCGATGCGCTGGCGGGCGGCGAGATCGGATTCTGCGATCTCGCCTCGTTCCAGGAACGCTCGGAAGCCGATGGTGTGCGCCAGGACCGTCGCGCCCCGGGCCGTCTTGGCCGGCATGTACTGGCCGCCGTAGGCGAGGGCCGCCCCGGCGATGATCACGGCGAGGCCGACCAGGGCGAGGTCGGTGAAGAGGGCCAGGGCGATCGTGCCGAGGACGCCTAGGCCGGTCAGGACGAAGCCGGTGATCGTCCAGCGGGAGCGGACGGTGTCCGGGCGGCGGGCGAACCAGCCTTGTGCCACCACGTCGTCGTACATCGCGGAACGCACCTTGGCCAGGTTGTTCGCGAATGTGCCGCCTAGAGCTGAGAGTTTCACCGCGGGGCGTGGGTTGCCGTCGGGGGCCGTGAAGAGCGAGTCGAGGAGCAGGCGCTCGTAGGCGAGCAGATCGTCCACCGGGCGTTCGAGGCGTTGCAGTTCCCAGTCCAGGCGGCCGGTGACCTCGCGGTCCTCCTCGTCGATCAGCAGGTAGCCCCGGACGGCCAGGTCGACGATCGTGGCGGTCACGTCGATGACGTCGGCCTGCTCGTCGATCAGGGTGCCGATCTGGCCCGGACGGACGCCGTCCGGTGGTTCGAACTCTGAGCCCGCGAGGGGCGCGTGGTCGCCCTCGGCGGCTTTCTGCGCGACTACGCGGGCGTCCCGGCCGCGGAGGAGATAGACGGCGATCACGCCGCCCAGCAGGAGGAGCAGCAGGCCCGCCAGGGCGCTCCCGGTGATGCCGTTGACCGAGAACGCGGTCGCCACCGTGTGCCGCCGCTCGTAGATCGGCTGGGCCTTGGTGGTGCCGGCGGGGAGGCCGACGACGACGGTGACGTACTCGTCCGGCAGCATCTGGTCCTGCCGGAACTCGCCGCGCGTGCGGGTGTGGTCGGTGAAGAACTGCGTGCAGCCGATCGAGCCTTCGAGCGGCCCGGCGAAGCAGTTGATGTTGCGGATCATCGTGCCGCCGTCCACGGTCACCCGGGCGGCGTCCAACGGGACCTTCCACCCGCCGAGCGCGGTCCAGCGCAGCTCCTCGGCCCCGCCGAGCGGGGTGGTGATGCCGCTGACGTCGTAGTCGAGGACGACGGTCTTGCGGCCGGTGAGCTTGGCGGGGGCCGCGACCTTGACGGTGGTGCGGGTGCCCGAGCTGGACGTCGACACGGTCGTGGGGCCGCCGTCCGGGCTGGTCGCCTTGACGTTCTCGACCTTGTAGACGCGGTCGCGGGTCACGCTGTCGTGGGTGCGGGTGACGAAGGTCCGCTTGAGCTCGCGGGTGCCGCCGAACTCGTAGACGATCGTCTCGCGGGCGTGCGTCACCCCGCGCGGCCCGACCTTGAGCGTGACCTCGTCCTTGATCACGCGTTCGGCCGCCGCGGCGGCGTCCGGCACATCGGCGGCGGACGCGGCGCCGGCGGTCAGGGGAATGAACGCGGCGACGGCCACGGAGGCGACCACTGGCCGCAGGCGACCCAACATGGCCGCAAATCGTACCGGTACGCCAGGCGGGCGGGCCGGGGGCGGCCACTATGGGATGATTTTTTGCTATGGCAGGCCACCACCCCCCACCGGCACCCGCGCCGGCACCGCCGTACCGCCTGCCTGCTCACGGCGCACCGCCGCCGTACTACTACCAGCCGCCGCGCCGTCCGCCCAAGCGCACGGCCGGTGGTCTCGTGGTTGGCCTGGCCGGTGTGGTGGCCGCGCTGGGCGTTCTGGCGATCCTCGGTTTCTCGGTCCTCTCGTCGCTCGCCGACGGGGCCGGTGGGCAGGGCGGCGGCGCGGGCGGGCGCGGCGGCGAGCGGGTGACCCGCGAGACGGCCACCGACAACAAGCTCTACCGGACGGGTGCGCTCACGCCGGTCCAGTGCCGGGTGCCGCTCATCGCTCCGGGAGTCGCCTCGATGGACCGGTTCATGAACGCGCTCAGCTCTTGCCTGGACGCGTCGTGGAGCCGTCAGTTCGCCAAGGCGGACGTACCGTTCACGCCGCCCAAGCGTGTCTTCTGGAGCGGTCCGGGCCGGAGCCCCTGCGGCACCTATCCGAGCCCTGGCGCGTCCGCGTTCTACTGCCCGGCCAACAACACGATGTACGTGGGCTTGCGGCACATCGTCGAGACCTCCGGTGGCGAGCCGCTGTCGCACTTCGCCGTGTTCGCCCGCGTGATCGCGCACGAGTACGGCCACCACGTCCAGGACACCTCGGGCATCCTGACGTACGGGCACCAGGAGATGGAGCAGTCCGACACCGCGGGCCGGAACGCGGCGAGCCGCCGGATCGAGCTCCAGGCGCAGTGTTTCGCCGGGGCGTTCCTGGGGGCCGAGCGCCTGACGATCGGAATGACCCGGGCGCAGTACGTCGCGATGATCGTGGACGTACAGGGCCGGGGGGACGAGCGGCAGCCGGTCGACCGGCGCGACCACGGCTCCGGCCGCAACTACGCGGGCTGGGTCATCAAGGGCTTCAAGGGCCGGCAGCTCGCGGTGTGCAACACGTGGACCGCGCCCCCCTCGACCGTCAACTGACGACGCCCCCAACCCTTTTGATCACGCTGCTGACATGCTGGTCAGCGGATGTGACTCGCCACGTTAGTTGTCACACGGGCTGTGCTCTGACCTGCGATACAGGCTGACCGTTCGCCAGGATGGTTGTCACCGATTGCTCAAGATTCTTGTCACCTGGACGCTGTTCGCAATCGACTTGTCACGTACGGTCCGGACGGATTCGTGTACGTAGCGTGTGGGGACGTGCTTGCCTCGGAGTGTGAGGCGACGCGTCGATGGGGCAGAGGGTGGTGTGAACGTCGGGGCCCGGGGCGCGCCTGTGTGGTCGCATCGGTGCTGCTGGCGTGATCTGTTCGAGTCGGTTTCGCTGGCGGCGGGGCGCGGTGGGCTGGATCTGTCCGAGGGCTGGCCGCGGCGGTGGTCGGCGACGCTGCGGCTGGGTGGGAATGAGGTGGCCTGCCCGGTCCGAGACCTGGGAGGGATGCGGGTCGAGGCTGCTGGGTCGGTCCGCTGGTTCTCGTGGCGGCGGACGCAGCGTCATCGTCCGGGGCTGCAGTATCTGGTCAGCACGGGACGGCAGCACGGGTTTGAGAGCCTGGAAGAGGCGAAGGTTCTGCTCGCCCTCGACTTCGCCGGTGACCTGATCGAGGTGATCAGCCAGCCGTTGCGGTTGAGGTTCACCACGGTGAGTGGATGGGCCAACCACATCCCCGACTTCCTGGCGATCTCGCGCCGCGGGGTCTGGCTGATCGACGTCCGTCCGCACGACCGGATCGCAAATGAGGACTGGTGGGGGTTCGCCGCGGCTGCGGAAGCCGCGCTGGCTGGCGGTTGGCACTACGTGGTCGTCTCGCGTTGGCGGGCCAACGTGGCGACGACGCTGGGAACGCTGGCCTCCCGGCGGCTGCTGGAGACCGATCCGTTGAATCTGGAGCCTACGCTGCTGGATGCGGCGACGGGCGGGGCAACGTTCGGTGAGCTGGCCGCGAACACCGAGGCGCCAGCGGTCTCGCGCGCCCAGTTGCTGCGGCTGCTCTGGCGCAGGCAGTTGGGAATCGATCTGAGCGAGCCGCTGACAGACGACTCCTGGGTCCTGAGGCGGGAGACGCCATGAACCGGGCCGAGCCGCTGGATCTGTCTGCTGGCGCAGGGTGATCCTGGACGGCGCTGAGTGGACGGTTGAGCGCCGCGAACCCCACCTGGGCCGGGTCTGCCTGATCGCGGCTGACGGGACGCGTCAGCGGGTGAGCTTGAAGTTCCTGGCCAATCATCCCCGGTGCCGGACGTCGTCGCGGACGGCGATGTCGGGGGCGGGCCGGGGACGTCAACCGCCGAGCGTCGACGACCTCACACCGGCCAGACGTCGGCTGGCGCAGCTGCGGCTGGCGCACTTGCTGGAGGTGAACACCGGTTTCCGCAGCGGGGACCCAGCACGGCCTGGGGCAGGTGAGCCCAAGCCGTGCTACGACCCCGATGCCACGACCTTGACCGGGCGACGGCTGGCCAAGGTCGCCGAACTGGCGGCTCTGGAACGGGAAGAGGCCCGGTTGCTGGGGCTTGACCGGGTCGGATACCGGACGCTGATCCGCTGGGAACAGGGCCGTCGCCGGTTCGGGCTGGTGGGGGTCGCTGACGAACGATGGCTGCGGGAGTCCGGCGGCCACCCGAGCGTCAGTGAGGAGGTCCGGGAGGCGATCCTGGCGGTCCGGGCCGAGACGCTGCACGGGTCGCGGGTGAGCATGCGGACCCGGGAACGTAAGATCCACCAGTACGTGCGGGAGCGGTTCGGCGCGGACGTTGTCGTTCCTTCCTACAACACCCTGCGGCGGGTCTGGATCGATTGGTTCGGCCCGGGCGGCGCTCGGCAGCGTTACGCCCGGTCGGCCGACCTGCCGTCCTCGGACGGGCACGTACTGATCGAACGTCCCGGGCAGGTCGTCGCGCTGGACACCACCGTGCTGCCGGTGATGGTCCGCGAGAGCGTGTTCGGTGAACCGACCACGGTGCATCTCACGTTGGCCTTGGATCTTTACACCATTCGCTTTGCGCGTTCCGGCTGACGCTGGTTTCGGACACATCGGTGGACGTTGCGATGGTGTTGCGGGATGTGATGCTGCCGCTGCCGATGCGGCCCGAATGGTGCGATGACCTGGAATGGCCCTACCCGGGGCTGCCCAGTGCGGTGGTCGCCGAGTTCGCCGGGCACAAGGTCGCCGGGCTGCCGTTCTTCACGCCCGAGACGGTGACCACCGACCACGGGGCGGTCTATCGCAACCACCACCTGGTGGAGGTGCAGCGAGTGCTGGGCTGCAACATCTTGCCCGCCCGGGTGCTGCGGCCCACCGACAAGCACGCTGTTGAGCGGGCGTTCGGGGCGATCCGGTCACTGCTGTTCGAGGAACTGCCCGGCTACACCGGCATCGACGTCGCCGACCGCGGCGCCGACCCTGAGGGGGACGCGGTGTTGGCGGTGGAGGAGATGGAGCACGTCATCGCCACCTGGATCGTGGTGGATTTTACCGACCGCGGGAGCGTTAATCCTCACTCTGACCTGCGGTTACTCAAAGATTACATGTCCGCGACGGAGGGCGTTGAGACGCTGGAGTGGCGGGCGTGTCGAAACGCGAGTTGCCGGGCCAGCGCTCCCCGGGCAGGGGTTGCGAAGGATGGATGGAGTCGTTGGCTGTTGAATGCAGGCATGGATAGCCAGTTTTGGAATGCTCTGCCCGAGGATGCGCTGGTTCGTGTCGATGGGCTCATCAGGGCGGAGCGGAAGATCCAAGCCATCCAGGTCTTGAGGGAGTCCTTGCCGGAGCCTCGGCCTGGCCTATACGACTGCATGGACATGGTCGCTGAGCGTTGCGAGGAGCTGGGCGTGAGGTTCGCCCCCGAGCCCACCCAGCCGTTGAGTGTAGACGCCATCGCAGCGGAGATCAGGGGGCTTTCTTGGTCTCCGGCCGCGATCGAGGCCGAGTGGGATGGCGACAGCTTCGGCTGGATGGTTGTCCTGTCCGTGGTGGGCGCCGAGCCGGGAACCGAGCACTGTGTTGAGAACATCAGGCCAGGTACGGAGCTTCGGTTGTTCCATGGCGAAGCTCCGTTGCCCGAGGCGAAGGAGGCGACTCGAGTCGGCAATCTGGTCGCGGACCGGTTCGGTATCCCTTTCTACTTCGCGTCGCCCGACCAGCCGGAGATCGATCTGCCTCGCTGGTGGGACACAGTCAGGCGTCCGCCTTCTTGATCAGCGGATCGTAGGGTTCGAACGGCATTCTCCGGATGGAGCGTGGGTCGTGATGTGTGCGCTCGCTGTCAGGGCGCCTGTCTCGGAGGGGCGACGGGTTGGGCTTCGAGGTCGGCGATGCGGCGGTCTTGGAAGCGCAGGTTGGAGCGAGCCGCTTGGAGCCGCTCATCGAGATTGCGGTTGTCGGTGGCGAGCTGGCGGACTCGCTGCTTGAGGGTGGTGTTCTCGCTGGTGAGGCGCTGGATAGCCTGCTCGGTCCATTCAGCTTCCAGGTCGCGGACCTGGCCGAGGAGTTCCGCGATGCGGGTGCGCTGGATCGTGATCTCGGTGCGGTCTTGAGGGCGTCTTCGGCGTTCAAGGCCCGTTCCCGCCAGATCGCTTCGCGCTCGGCGTCCCGGTCGGCGTGCAGTTGGGTGCGGTGCTCGCCGGCCTGGGCGAGGGCGGCCGAGACGGCTGCTCTGGCCTCGGGGTTGTCATAGACGAAGGTGCGGGAAACTCCGGCTCGACGGGCGACGGCTGCGACTGACGGTTGTGTCTTCTCCCGCTTGAACTGCCCGAGGGCGTCATGGACGCGTTTGAGTGCGGCTTGAGTGGCGCGCTGCCGTGCCTCCAGGGCGGCGGCGGTGCGCGGTCTGGGAACGAGCGTGTCGGTCATACGGACTCCATGACGTCGAGGTCACTGTCGGTGGCCTCGGTCTCGTCGGCGTCGTGAACGGCCGCGAGGTCGGTGGCGCGGAAGGCGGTGCTCCAGACGCGCTGGAAGTAGTCCTGCGGTTTGCGCATGTCCATGGCGAGGGCTTCGTCGAGGAGGCCGAGGCCCGCGAGGGCCCTCTCCAGGCCGTCGATGGCGCGGGCGGTGGGTTCGAAGTAGGCGTGCAGGTAGTCGGCGGTGGCGTCGTCGGGCGCGCCCTCGGCCAGAAGCCGCCACTGCTCGCGCTTGCGTCGCCAGTAGAGCAGGTCGGCGCCGGAGAGCACGAATTTGTCGCAGTTGTGACAGTCCAGGTTCCAAGGGCAGGCGCCGCCGTCGACGACGGGCTGGAAGGTGCAGAACCCGCCCTCGGCGGGGGTGCTGCGCCGCGACAGGTCGATGGCGATGGCCTGGGCCTGCTCGCGGGTGAGCGGAGTCGCCGGCTCGGTGAGGAGCTCGCCGAGGCTGGCGCTGCCGGGGCCGCTGACCCAGACGTGCTGGAGGACATCTTCCAGGTCGGACTGGGTCAGGTGGATGTAGTGCTCGGCCATCCGCTCGGAGACGTGGCCGAGGTATCGGCGGACATGGGTCAGGCTCGCCCCGGCCCGCAGCAGGCTGGTCGCCAGCGAGTGGCGGGCCTGGTGAGGAACCCAGCGGCCGATGTCGAGCTCGTCGATCCAGGGTTTGAAGCCCTTGTGGAACCAGTTGTAGGACAGCGGCTGGCGTCCGTCCCGGTTGCGGATGTTGGTGGGGAACAGCGCCATCTGGGCACGTTCCCCGGTGGTGTGCGGCCGGTTGTTGCGGGCCTCGAACAGGGTCAGGGTCTTGCCCTGGCGTGCTTGCAGAAGCTGGTGGACCCGCTCGGGGACGCGCAGGGCCTGGTCGTAGTTGCCGACTTTGGTCTGGTCGTGCCAAAGCATCGGGAGTCCGCCGTAGCGGCCGAGGCAGTCCAGGCGGAGCTGGAGGACCTCGCTGCAGCGGCGGCCGGTGACGATGATCGTCTCCCAGGCGTCCCGCAGACCGCGGTCGAACGGGTCGTAGGTCTCGGCGAGCCTGTGCAGGTTGACCTCGTCGGCGAGCGCGCGAGCAACACCGTCGGCGAACGGCGGCCGGGAGCGACGGACCATCCCGCCTGGGGCGGGCATGGCGGCGATGAAGGCCCGGGACAGGCCGAGCCGTTCGGCCTCTCCCGACTCCAGTGCCCCGCGCAAGAGCCGCCGGGTGCGGTGGAAGACACGTTGCCGAGTGTTGGCGGTGACGATCGACGGCTTGCCATGGACGCCTCTGGCCGCGAGCGAGACGAGGCCCTCCCGCTCGCGTTGCCGCTGGTCGGCGACGAACTGGTGCATATGCTCGGCCGTCAGCGCCTGTGGGTCGTGGCCTCCGGCGGGAGCATGGAGTTCCAGGAAGGTGCCCAGTTCCAGTCCGGCGCGGCGCATGTCGTCGAACGTGCCCCCGCTGCGCGGGCAGTTGGGAGAACGCAAGATCGCGGCCAAGTGGTCCCAGATCAGGTCGCGCAGCCATCGCTGGGAGACGCCGGTGAGGTCCATGTGGACCGAGCGGCCGGTGAGCTTCCGGCCGAAGTGCTCGGTGAGGACATATCCGAGCTCACGTGTCTCGGCCGGCGTCACGTAGAGAGGGTGCAGCCAGCCGGTCACGGCCCGGACGATGTGGACCGCCTCACGGCTGGCTGCCTTTCGCAGAAGCCGTTCCTCGTCGGGGCCGACGTCCGTGAGTGACTGGAGACCGTACTCGCGGGCGAAGTTCGCCAAGCCCTGCCAGGTGACCAGTTCCCAGCGGCCGTGCGCCTTCTGGGTGTGGGCGAACATGGCCCACTTGATCTCGGCCCGCAGCAGCGGGTGCAGGCCCCGGAGGTTGACCTGCGCGGGCCGCAGTGCCGCCGGAGCGCTCATGCACCAGCGTTCGAAGGTGCGCTCGTCCTGGTAGCCGACCGGCGCGACCAGTCCCCGGCGCCCGTAGCGTGTGCCCCACTGGCTCGGCAGTGTCGCTCCTCCCGGCCGACCTTCCCGACGGTAGCGACGCTCGTGCCGGTGGCAGAGCCCCAGCGGGGAGTCCGACGGTTCCGGGCAGACTTGGACCCGGCACCCGCCGAAGCCGGGAAGCGGGTGCTGATCGACAAGCCAGGCGCCGAAGTCGGCGTTGCCGCCGCAGCGGCTGCGGTGGTGATACCAGCGGTACTCGTGATAGTGGCAGAGCTCAAGCGTGAGGTGACGGGCAGGCCGCTCAGGGCAGATCCGGCAGGTGAGATGCTCAATCCCCTCCCCGGGACCGACTGGCGTCGCGATGCGGAGGAACTCGACTCGCGTTCCTCCGCGGTCTCGGTGGTCGCGCCAGAGCATCTCGTGTGCGGAGCATAGATCGCCGTGGCCCATCGTGGATCGCTTGCAGTCAGCGCAGAGGCAGTTCCACCGGTAGACGGCATGGTTCGGCGGGATCTTGACGATGTCGGGATGAAACAGTGGGTCGAACGACGGGGCGCTGATCAGCGCGGTAAGGATCTCCAGTCTGTCCCTGCCCGTGCGGGCGTCCTGCTGCGGCTGCAGGGCCGTCATCGCGGTCACTTCCGCTCACCCCAGACCGTGCGCAGGGCCGCGTCGAACGCAGGGTCGTGGATATCGACATGGCCGTAGACCTCGTCGACTGTCGCGGTCGAGGCCCACCCGCCGGCGTCCCGAGCGATCAGCAGGTTGCCGTCGGCGGCGTCGAGGACCGCGGAGGTGAAGGTGTGCCGAAAGGCATGGGGCTTCACGATGCCGAGCCCGGCGCGCTTCCCGGCGCGACCCAGCATCCGCCGGGCCCCGGCCGGTGCCCAGGGCTCACCTGCTCTGGCGCCGTGCAGCTGGACCAGGAGCATGCTGTGGGAGGCGGCGGCCCGCGGGAACTCGCCGCTGGTCAGGTAGGCGAAGTAGGTGTGCACCATCGCCGGGCTGACCCGTTTGATCAGGCCGCCGGTGATCGTGCCGTTCTCGATCCGCCAGGGGTGCTTGGTCTTCGCCTCGGCTCCGTTCGGGTTGCCAGGGCGGTGGCAGACGTGCAGGTGGGGGCTGTCGCACTCGCCGCAGGCCGCGTTCTCCCGCAGGTGCAGGTCGACCAGGTGCAGACCGCAGAGCTCCCCGATCCGCAGGCCGCCGTCGGCCAGCCAGGTCACCGCCATCCGGTCCCGGGCCGAGTTCACCGCCTCCAGCAGTTGCTCTCTCGCCCCGTCGGGCAGCATCTTCGGGTGCCGACGGTGCGGGCCCTTCGGCGCGAGGGGGTTGGCGGGCGTGACTGTCTTCACGTGCCCGAGGAACGACCGGCGACGGTCCACTCGTGACGGCAGCCGGGTGCCGTCCAGCTTCGCGCCGAGGTCGACATTCACCCCGAGAGAGGCTTGATGCAGATAGAAGCCCTTCAAGCAGGACGCTGCGATCGACAGAGCGGATCGGCTCAAGGGACGCTTCCCCGCCCGCCAGGGTTCGCTGAGCGGCATGTGGACTTCCGCGCCCACGATGCCCATATAGCGTTCGAGGTCGCGCAGGACCACCTGCTCGAACGTCAGGCACTCGCGTTCCAGCCAGCGCAGGTGGTCAACCAGGAAGTACGCGTACGTCTTCTGCGTGCCCGACCCGTCATGCAGGCGCAGAAACCGGTCCGCCTCGGGATGGATCGCTCCTTCGGGCCACACGATCGTCCAGGACCGCCACCCGCCCTTCC
The DNA here is from genome assembly GCF_043198015.1 of Spirillospora sp. NPDC048911. Taxonomy (NCBI): domain Bacteria; kingdom Bacillati; phylum Actinomycetota; class Actinomycetes; order Streptosporangiales; family Thermomonosporaceae; genus Spirillospora; species Spirillospora sp. NPDC048911. The sequence goes on from NZ_JBICUD010000015.1 coordinate 145,852, forward strand.
GATGGATCTGCTGAACCCTCAGGTCCCCGACGACTCGCCGTGCCACTTCGCCCCCCGTACCGACCCGACGACATGGACGACGCCCCGGACCAGGTCGGTAAAGAAGCCTAAGACGCCCAGCTCACAGGTCCAGACGAACAACACGGACAGCTCCTCCCGGGGTCGGTAAATCGATCTGGCAGAAACGTCGGCTGGGCGAGTACGCGCCGGTCTGGGACCCGGGTGGCGACCACAGCCCCAACACCTTGTTTGCTGCCTCGTTTCAGCAGGCCGGGTTCGCACTGCAGATTCCCGCCCCGGAGCTCTACTACCAGCTGTTGCCCGAACACAACGTCGCCATCGGCGGGCGTCGCGGAGTGAAGATCAAGGGGCTTTGGTATGACGGTGAGGCTCTGGACCCCTACCGCGGTGAGCGCTCGCGACGCGGTGGCCGCCATAAGGGCAAGTGGCGGATCCACCGCGAGCCGAGGGACCGGCGCACTGTGTTCTTCCAGGATCCGCTCACTCACGAATGGCATGAGCTGCGCTGGACTGGGTTGCCGCCGGTCGGGCAGATTCCGTCCTTCAGCGATCGGCGGGCCAGCGAGCTGCTGGGCGCAGCCCGCGCTGGCGGGCTGCGGCCCAAGACCGACGCCGAGTTGTTGCCGGTGCTGCTGGAAATCCTCGGCGCCCGACTCCCCGTCGACAAGTGGGCCGGTCGGCTGACCCGGTCTGAGCGCATCGACCATGCCCGGGAGACCGCCCAGGCCAGGGCGGCGGCCGCCGACCGCCCGGCGACATCGCCCGGCACCTCGACAGATCGGCAACCCGAACCAGAGGGCAAGGACCGGGCCCGCCAGGCCGAACAGGCCCTGCACGCCGAACGTCGCTGGCGACGCGAGCGGGCCGAGCGTGACATCGCGGAGCAAACGCTGCCGGACAATGCCTCGGCTCGTTCGGTGCCTCCCCGGTTGGGCAGTTCCTACCACCACCGGAACCTGTTCGCATTGCCCGACCCGGTCGAGGTCTCCGAAGCCTCCGACGCCGGCGGAACCCCGGCAGACCCGGCTCAGGACCAGGGCGGCTCATGAGTCCCTCAGAACAGGACGATCTCGACGAGGTCCTGGCCGGGCTGATGCTGCCCGGCCCCGCCACCGACCGCGAAACCCTGGAGGGCTGGCAGCGCTGGCGCACCACCCGGCACGACTTCGTTCCCGCACCGAGGCTGGATCTGGCCGCTTACCAGGCGCTCAGCCCGCGCCGCCAGGCGTTGCACGACCTACACCGCGCCGCCACTCACGCCAATCTGCGGCTGCAGGAGACTCCGATGAGCCGAAAGGTCACCACCGCGATGCGCGCCCGCATCCAAAGCAACGCGCTGAAGACCAAGCCGACCACCCGAGCCGGGCTGATGATCAACGGCGGCGGCTATCAAGGCAAGACCGAGACTGTCTGCGAGGCCGCTGCGGCGTTCGAGGACTTCTGGCGCGACCTGCACCGCGAACTCAATCCCGACGCCATCCCAGGAACCAGGGACCTGCACGCCCCGGTCGCCTACGTCCAGACCCCGGTCACCGCCAAACCCAAGAGCCTGTGTGAGGCCGTCCTAGGCTTCTACAGCAGCCCGCTGGGCTATCGCCCGACCCTGCCGCAGCTGATCCGCTCAGTTCGCGACTCCCTGCACGCACACGGCACACGAGTACTGATCATCGACGACGTCACCCGGCTCAAGATGCACCGTGAAGCCGACCAGGACACCCTCGACCTGCTCCGCAGCCTGATGAGCATGAACGTCACACTCATCATGGTCGGCGTCGGCATCCCCCAGTCCGGGCTGCTGCGCGAGGGACGACACGACGCCCGCACCGGTCAATGGATCGTGACCGGGCGACCGGGCCGCTTCAATGACGAGGCAGCCACCCAAACCCAACGGCGGTTCGACTTGATCGACCTCAACCCGTTCGACTACAGCACCCCCACCGCCATCACCGCCTGGACCCAGCACCTGACCGGCATCGAGAACCAGCTCCGGCTGCTGCGCACACCTCACGGAATGCTTACCACCGGCACCATGCCCGAGTACCTGTTCGGCCGCACCGCTGGGATCGTCGGCCTGCTGGAGCGACTGATCGAAGACGGCTGCACCGAAGCGATCGAAAGCGGCCACGAGCACCTCGACATTGAATTGCTCGACCGCATCGACATCGACCTGGGCAACGACGGACACCACGCCCCCGCCGCAGGCGAAATCCCCACCGTCCCCGACAACAGCCGTCGGCGGGGACGCAACCGCGTGTTCGACGATCACGGCCCCGCGGCCGATCAGACCGCAGGATGACCAGCATGGCCATGCCATGGGCGTCGCGGCCGTCTCAGCCCAAGCCGCTCCCGCGAAGCCTGGATCTCCTGCCCGATGAATCACTCACCGGATTCGTCCTGCGGCTCTCCTACCGCCTGGGCGTCAGCCCCGGCCACCTGGCAAAAGTCACTGGCCTCACCAGCAAGTCCGGGGAAAATCCCGGCACACTGCCGTTCAGGCTCCTCACCGGAAGGGGCAACGCGGACGCCTTCGCTGCCGCCACCCGGCTGACCCTGCAAGAAGCCACCGATCTCCAGCTCACCACTCTGGGGATCTTCAATGGCCCACCGCCCCGGCCGCACCGAGCCCGGCCGGTCGCCGTCACGAACCTCCTTGGCTGGTCGGTGCACCACCGATGGATACTCCAAGACCAGCCGCGCTTCTGCCCGCAGTGCCTGGCCGGAGACGGGAGCCGACTGGAAACCGAACTCGGAGGCTCTTGGCAGCGGCATTGGTATCTGCCCGCGGTGTTCGCATGCATCCGCCACCAGCGGCTCCTCCACCACACCTGCCCTAACGACCCAGATCACCGGTTTCTGGGCGCGGAACTCATCCGCGTGATGATCGGAAAGGCGAACGACGCCGAGCCACATCCCACCCAATGCCGACACCCGGCCAGGGATCGTCGCCGGCGAGGAGAGCAGCTACCCCACTGCGGAGCCCCGCTCGCCGATGACTCGTCGGCCGTCCAGCACGAAGCCGACCTCTCGGTCCTGCGTGATCTGCTTGAACTGCAACACGAGCTGCTTGCGGACATGAACAGCGAGCCCAGCCACCCCTGCCGCGTCGCCGGCACCGCCGTCGGCAACCTGCAGTACTTCACCGACCTGAGCATCCTCGCCGCACTAGTGCTGCTGTCCTGGCCAGCGACCTGGCCGCTCTGCCCGTCACCCGCACTCGCCGACAAGATCGACAGAGATGTTCATCGCCGAATCCAGATGAACAACGACCCTGACCGCTCATGGAAACGTCAGGTGACCTTTCCCTGGTCAGCGGCGCCATCAGACGCCCTTACCTGCGCTGCGGTCCTCCACCTCGCCCGAGGACTCCTGCAACTCCCCGACCCCATTGAGCTTGCGCAACACCTTGCCCCCTTCCTCGGCCAAGCCTGGGAAACAGACCGCAGAGCCACCGAAAGCCTGCGGACCAGCATCAAGCTCTCCAGGCCACTCGCACACGCAATAGCCAGGACCCCACGGCCTATATGACCCAGAAACCAATAACAGCGCGCCTTCGGCTCGTGAGCCCAGATGCCCCACCACATCGGTGATCCCAACACCCCTAACGGCAGGGTGCCTCCGTCACTGCGCCACACTCAACCCCGTGATCGACTTCACCGATGAGTTCCTCAAGCTCAAGCCCGGCACCATCACCTACTATCGGGCGGACCTTGACCATCCCGTCGCCGGGACCTGGAGTATCGACATCCCCTTGGAACCCTTCTCCGCGGACGACGAGTACGAGCCAGAGACCTTTCGCCCTGGGGCGCAAGGACCTGAGCTCATCGAGACCGAGTTCATGCTTGATCCCATCAGGCTTCCCGCCGAGGACCTGACCGCGCTCAGCGGGCGCACCTTCACCTTCCCGGTGAATCCCCACGACGGCTACATCGACGGATCGATCTATCTCCTCGCCACCCACAACCCCGTCGACATCACCCGGATCGAGTTCGGCGAAGCGAACGAGGGTGAGATCCACGCAACCCTGCACGCCGAACTCCACCTCGAAACCGCCGAGATGAACGCCCGCACCGCAGTCCTGCACACAACGCTGCGGTTCCGCCATGTCCAGCTCGCGACGTCCTGATATCCCCGCGCGAACCCGGTGACCATGGTCCGTGGGGCGCGTCCGTGCTCAACAGATGGCGACGTCAGCCTGATGCCAACCAGCGGTTGCGGCTCTTTCGAGCAACATGCATCGCTCAGGCAGGTGACCACGGGCCCAACGGGCGGCTCTGCTCCAGGTAGTCGTTGTATTCGTCCAGCAGCACCGACCCGTTCACCCAACGCCTCGGATCCGCTCCGACCTCGCGCTCCGCGATCGAAACGGCCTCTTCGGCGGACCCGCAGGTCGCAACGGTTCGCCCGCCCGCGTCATCGCGACGGGACTCAGCCACCCTCAGGGTTTCGGGATCGAAGTTCTCGGCGGGATGGAAGGCAGGGAACTCATCCATCGGCAGGGTCCCCGGGCCGAGGTCCTCGACCTCATACAGCCGGACCCGGATGGGCTCGAACCGGCGAGCCGGCCAGACACAGGCCCATCGCAGACCTCGGCGCCCTTCCTCTTCGAAGGAACCCAGCAGCTGACTGATCTCCTGCCCCCTGGAGACGGTCCCGACAGCGAAAGACCTGGTGAGATAGCGCGCCAACGATTCAGCCCTCCATGAGGTGGGTCACCTCGGTGAACGCCGCAGCGGAGGCTCCCACAGGCTCCAAGCCGACCGAAACGAACACCGTCCCCCGCACGCGGCTGCGGAACCGCCAGAGCGCGAACTGGTCCATCTCGCAATCAGCGAACCTGCGGAGCAGGCCGAGCATCGTCTGGAACTCTTCGTCCGACAGGGGAGCGCCAGCGGACAGCTGTTTCATGGCGATCAAGTCAACACCAACAGCCGGCTCGGCACTGGCCTGGGCACGACTCTCCAACTGCCGACAAGGTTCTGGGAACCGCCATCCATAACTGGGGATCACGGCTACCAACTGCGCCAGCGGGATCTTGGTGACAACTACCGTGACGAAGTGACAGCTATCGCGGCGAGTCACAGCGGAGTGTGTCCGGGCTCACAGCCCAAGTGCTAGCAACGTGCTTGCAATTGCAAGCACTCTGACGCAAGGTGGAGACATGGCAAGTTCGAAGGTCGGCTCCATTGGGGAGTACATCCGGGAGCAGCGCACGCGGGCGAAGATCTCGCTCCGCCAGCTCGCCGATGTCTCGGGGATCTCCAACCCCTACCTGAGCCAGATCGAGCGCGGCCTGCGCAAGCCGAGCGCCGAGATACTGCAGCAGATCGCCAAGGGTCTGCGGATCTCCGCCGAGGCGTTGTACATCCAGGCCGGCATTCTCGAGGAACGCGAGGCCGACACGGACGTGGAGGCCGCTCTGCGGGCCGACCTGCTCCTCACGGAACGGCAGAAGCAAGTGCTGCTGGACATCTATGTGTCCTTCCGCAAGGAGAACGAAGTTGCCGACGTGCTGAACGAAGACGACATCGAGCACCACGAAGACCACATCGAGCACCAGCCAGAAGGAAAGGAAGAGGTCGGATGACGCTTGCCAGCAACCTCCGCGAGAACAAGGCCGTCTACACGTTCATCGGCGGCGGCGACTTCGCGGCCGAGAAGGTGCGCGAGCTGCCCGAGCAGGTGACCAAGGCCCGCGAGACCGCCACCAAGTACCAGGGCGAGCTCCGCGAGACCGTCGACAAGTACCGCGGCCAGGTCCGCGAGCAGGTCCGCGAGACCGTGGGCAGGTACCGCGGTGAGGCCCGCGGCGCCGCCACCAAGCTGCAGGACCGGGTCGAGGTCAAGGACCTGCCCGGCGCCGCGGTCGCGTACGTGACCCACTTCGGCACCCGCACCTTCGAGTTCATCGACGAGCTCGCCGAGCGCGGCAAGAAGGTCGTGCACCGCGAGGCCGAGGACGTCGTCGAGATCACCGAGGCGAAGCCGGCGGCCAAGACCCGCGCCGCCCAGCAGAAGAAGACCGCGCAGGCCCAGACCAGGGCCGCCGCGACCAAGAAGACCGACGCCTGAGCCGTCGCTCTTCGAGCCGATCAACGACGAGGCCCGACCGGGATCACCCGGCCGGGCCTCGTCGTTGACTACTCTGAAGGGGCACGAGGTCCATGGCCGCGACAAGAGTGGTGATCGCACGATGATGTCAGGGCTGTTCTATTTCTTCTGGTTTCTCGCGATCGTCGCGTTCGTCTTCGAGGTCATCGCGCTGATCGACGTGCTCCAGGTGCCCGAGGGTGCCTTCCCCGCCGCCGACAAGCAGACCAAGAAATTGTGGTTGATCCTGCTGGTGGTGGCCAACGTGGTCGGCCTCGGCGGCGCCGTCGGCTTCCTGCAGCTGCTGACGATGCTCCCGATCGCCGCGTTCATCGTCGCCGCGATCTATCTCGCCGACGTCAAACCCGCCGTCAAGCCGTACAAGAACAAGAAGGGCGGCGGCAACTCCAACTCCGGCCCGTACGGTCCCTGGTGACTCAGCGGCCGGGCAGGACGCCGGGCAGCCGCCGCAGGTCGGCGACCAGCCGGGCCGCGATGTAGCGGTTGCCCACCACGTTGGGATGCGTCCCGTCGGCCCGGATGTACCGGCGCGCGTTGCCCTTCCGCGTCCGCACGCTCCCGGTGATCCAGCGTCCCCGCAGCGGGTCGACGAACGGGATCGCCAGCTCGCCCGCCACCTCGCGCAGCACGTCCCGGACGACCAGCGCCGCCGGCTTCGGGTCACCTCCCCACAGCGGCCCCATCAGCACCACCCGCGTCCGTGGCCAGCGCCGCTTCATCTTGCCGAGCAGCAGCCGCGCGTTCAGCTCCACCAGCCCGGGCGGATACCAGACGTCGTTGTGGCCGCCGGAGACCAGCACCAGGTCGGGTGCCGGACGCCACGCCAGCTGCTCGTCGAAGAGCGTGCCGAACGTCCGGCCGCTCATCCCCGTGCCGACGAACCCGGTGCCGGCCCGTCCCGCGAGGATGACCTGCCAGCCCAGCCGCCGCGCCGCCTCCGCCGCGTAGGTCTGCTCCGGCCTGAGCCCGCGGATCCCCGTCGTGTAGCTGTCGCCGAGCACGAACACCACCGGCGGCCGATGGGCGGCCCGCACCGCGTCGGCGGGCCTCCACGGAGACCGCGAACGGACCGCCGAGCCCGCGCACGCGCCCAGCACGAGCAGCACCGCGATGGCGGAGATGACCAGTCGGCGCACCGCAGCGAGCCCTCTCGTGAACGCAAGTGAAAATGGCCGCGCGGGCCTAAGGTGTCGATTATGGGGAAACATCACCACGGGCGTACCGCTCGGCTCGAACTTGATGACCAATCGCTACGCGAATGGGACGCGCTGGTGCTCGCGTCAGGGCCCGAGGGAATCGTCCTCGACCGGTCCGCATTTTATCCGGGCGGCGGAGGCCAGCCGCCGGACCACGGCGTGCTCATCTGGCAGGGCGTCCAAACTCGGATCGCCGGTGTCCGCAAGGGCGACGACCTCGAACTCATCCCGGTCGAGGGCGACCCGATCCCGCCCGCCGGCACCGCCGTGACCGGGGCGGTCGAGGACGAGCGCCGCTCCGCGCTGATGCGCACCCACTCGGGCCTTCACCTCCTCTGTGGCGTCGTCTTCCGCGACTACGGCTGCCTCGTGACCGGCGGCAACATGGAGCCGCTGACGGCCCGCATGGACTTCGACCTCCGCGAGGTGCCGCCGGGCTTCAAACAGGCCGTCGAGGACGCCTGCAACGCCGAGATCGAGGCCGACCGCCGCATCGACGTCAAGGAACTGCCCCGCAAGGAGGCGTTCGAGATCCCCGACATCATCCGCACCGCCACCAACCTGGTGCCGCCGGAGGTCGAGGACGTGCGCATCGTCGACATCGTCGGGCTCGACACCCAGGCGGACGGCGGCACCCACGTCGCGTCCACCAAGCAGGTCGGCCACATCCAGATCGCCAAGATCGAGAACAAGGGCCGCGGCTTCCGCCGCCTCCGCATCAAAATCTCCGACTGAACCGACGGCCGCCTCGCCGTCCGAGACCGCGCATTCACCACTTGGCCAGCGGCCCCGGCCCGCACGCGAGCGCGCTAACGGGTCGTGAAGCAAGCCGAAGGCGAAGCTTCACGAGAGATCGCGAAGCGATGCCGTGCTCGCACGCTTGTTGGTTCGACGGCTGAGCCGCCAGGCGAGGCCATCGAGGCCAAAAAGCAAAAATAGAGTCGGACGCCGGTCGCGGGCGCCACCGCGGCCGGCGTCCGACGTTTTAGGCGGGAGCCGCCTTGCTGATTTCTGTGCCTTGGGTGAGGGCGGTCACGGAGCAGAGGCCGTTCTCTACGAGGGTGAGGGTGCGGTCCAGGGCGTCGCGCATGGCTTCCGGCGAGTAGCCGTTGCGGCGGCAGTGGACGATGACCGACTGCATGGCGCCGACGGCGATGCCCGAGGCGGCGACGGCGTCGATCTCGCTGATGCCGGGGCAGAGGTCGCGCAGGTGCTGCTGGAGCTCCTGCTGGGTGGCGGTCATGCGCTGGAGCGCGCAGGCGCGGAGGCCGGGGCGTTCGAGGATCAGCTGCACCTGGACGCCGCCGTACTCACCGTGCTCGGTGACCAGCGCCTCCATGATGTCGATCATGCTGCGGCGGATGGTCTCGATGGGGGGCTCGCCGGGCGGCCGTTGGGTGAGGCGGTCGGCCACCTCGGCGAGCCGGTCGTCGACCTCGGCGAAGACGACGTCCTCCTTGCTCGGGAAGTAGCTGAAGAACGTGCGGGGCGACACGTCGGCGGCCTCGGCGATGTCGGCGATGGTGGTCTCCTCGTAGCCGCGTTCGGCGAAGAGACGGAGCGCCTCGGTGGCGATCGTCCGGCGGGTGCGCAGCTTTTTCCGCTCGCGCAGCCCCTCGACGTGACCCATGTCACGGACACTAACACGAATGCAAACTTGCAGCTATTGCAAAAATGCACCCGTACGTGTTTTTGTGCAGATCATGGCGCGAACACTGGAGAGGCTGGGACGCCTCTGTGTACGGCGACGCCGCGCCGTCTTCGAGATCTGGATCCTGGTGATGCTCGGGGCGGGGGTCCTGGGGTTCGCCCAGGGCGGCATGTTCGTCCAGCAGAGCTCCCTGCCCGGCACCGAGACCCAGCGCGCCATCGATACCTTGCGCCAGGACTTCCCGGCGATGACCGGGCCCACCACGACCGTCGTCTTCCACGCCACGGCCGACGCGAGCCCGGGGGACTGGCGGGTCGCGCTCACCGTGGGCAAGGCCATCGAGAACCTGACCGCCCTCGACCGCGTCGCCTTCGCCGAGAACCCGTACGTCCAGGGCATGGGCGGGATGAAGAGCCACGACGCCGTCGTGATCCGGATCAACCTCAAGGGCACGATGGGCGACGTCAGCGCCGCCGACCTGGACACGTTCGACGAGGCGGTGGAGCCGGCGCGGATGGCCGGGCTGGACGTCAAGTTCGGCGGCATCGTCGCGATGATCCTCAACCAGCCGAAGGGCGGCCCCCAGGAGGGCGTGGGGATCATGCTCGCCATGCTGGTGCTGCTGCTGGCCTTCGGCTCGTTCCTGGCGGCCGGGATCCCGATCCTGGTGTCGCTCTGCGGGATGGTCATCGCCTACTCGATGATCCATTTCGCGGCGTCGGTGGTCGAGGTGCATCCGACCGCCCCGATGGTGGCCGCGATGCTCGGCATCGGCGCCGGCATCGACTATGCCCTGTTCATCGTGACGCGCTACCGGCAGCAGCTCGCCGAGGGCGACGACGTGGAGACGGCCGTCGGCCGTGCCATGGCGCATTCCGGGCATGCCGTGGTCTTCGCCGGGGGGACGGTCGTCTTCGCGATCTGCGGTCTCTTCCTGTCGGGCATCTCGTTCATCGGCCGGATCGGGCTCGCCTCCGCGTTGACGGTCGGCCTCATGGTGCTCGCCGCGCTCACGTTGCTTCCGGCTCTGCTGGGCGCGCTCGGCACGCGCATCGACCGCTACAAGTTGCCGCGCGTGCGTCCCGACCGCAGCTCCACCCGGTGGACGTCGTGGGGACGGCACGTCGATCGCAACGCCTGGCCGTACGCGATCGTCGCGACGCTCGTCCTGCTCGCGCTGTCGGTGCCGACGCTCAGCCTGCGGTTCGGCGTGATGGCCGACAGCATCTCCTCGCCCAAGATGGACTCGCGGCAGGCGTACGACATCGTCGCCAGGGAGTTCGGCGCCGGGCACTACAGCCCGTTCGTCATCGTCGCCAAGGTGCCGGGCAAGGAGCAGCGCACCGCGCCGGCCAAGCGCCAGGTGCCGACCATCAAGGGGCCGGACGGGCTCACCGGCTTCTCCGGCCCGCAGTCAATGCCCTCTCCCGCCGCCGAGAAGCCGCCGATCCCGCTGCCCAAGGGCGCGCCGGACCTCACCAAGAAGCCCGACAAGCGTGCCGTCGTGCTCGGGCAGGAGCTCAAGCGGCGCGTCTCCGAGGTGCCGGGCGTCGCGTTCACGGCCGAGCCCGTCATCACCGGCACCACCGCGATCCTCCAGGTCGTCCCGGCGACCGCGCCGCACGTCGAGGAGACGACCGACCTGGTCCATCGGTTGCGCGGCACCGAGATCCCGGCCGTCCTCGCCGGGCACCCAGGCGCGACCGTCTACCTCGGCGGCGAGAACCCAGCGATCATCGACCTGGCCGACACCGTCGGGGACCGCATGCTCACCGTGGTCATCGCCGTCGTCGGCGTCGCGCTCGTGCTGCTGATCATCGCGTTCCGCTCGATCATCGTGCCGATCAAGGCCGCGCTGATGAACCTGCTGTCCATCGGCGCCTCGTTCGGGGTCGTGACCGCCGTCTTCCAGTGGGGCTGGGGCGTCCAGGTGCTCGGCGTCGACCAGGCGATCCCCATCATGTCGTTCGTCCCGCTCTTCATGTTCGCCCTGATCTTCGGGCTCTCCATGGACTACGAGGTCTTCCTGCTGTCCCGGATCAAGGAGGAGTACGAACGGACGGGCGACGCGCACGAGAGCGTGGTGATCGGCATCGGCGCCACCGCCCGGCTCATCACCTCCGCCGCGCTCATCATGATCTTCGTCTTCGCGAGCTTCGTCCCGCAGCCCGACCCGACGGTCAAGATGATGGCCCTGGGGCTGGCGGTCGCGGTCGCCGTGGACGCCACGATCGTCCGGCTGGTCCTCGTACCGGCGCTGATGAGCCTGCTCGGCCACGCCAACTGGTGGTGGCCCGGCCGCGAGCGCCCCGTCCCGCCGCCCGCCCCGCCCGCCGACCGCGAACAGCACGCCGAACAGCTCGAACTCGAACCCATCGGCTGATCCGCGAATGCGGCCGGTCCGGGCCGGGGCGGCAGTACGCTCGGCTCGTCGCTGCGGGGAGGGCGTAATGATCACTGGTGACGCGCGGGACCGGGCGGTCGCGCTCATCGAGGACGAGGGGCTGCCCGCGTTCGTCTACGACCTGCGGGCGCTGCGCTCGCACGCGGCGGCGATCCGGGAGGCGCTGACCGTGCCCGGCGCGCCGGAGCTCTACTACGCGGCGAAGGCGAACGCCGAAGCGCCCATCTTGCGAGCGCTGGAACCGTACGTGGACGGCGTCGAGGTCGCTTCAGGCGGCGAGCTGCAGCACGTTCGCCGGGTGCTGCCGGACGCGCGGCTGGCCTTCGGTGGCCCGGGCAAGACCGACCCCGAGCTGGCGTCGATCCTGCGGCTGGGCGTCGACCGTGTCCACGTCGAGAGTCCGTACGAGTTGACCCGCCTGGCGACGCTCGCCCGCGAGACCGGGCGCGAGGCCGACGTCCTGCTGCGGGTCAACCTGGCGGGACGGCGGGACGGCGTCGCGCTGGCGATGTCGGGCCCGTTCGGCATGGACCCCGAAGCGATCGAGAGCTGCCGCGAGATCCTGGCCGCCGCGCCGTGGGTCCGTTTGAAGGGCTTCCACGCGCACCTGGCGTCCGGCCTGGAAGCACCCGAGATGCTCCAGCAGTCCGAAGAGATCCTCACCTGGGCGCGCGACCACCACGACCTGGCCGCGCCGGAGATCAACCTCGGCGGCGGGATGGCCGTGGACTACTCCGATCCCGGCCGTCTCTTCGACTGGGAGGCGTACGCGAAGGGGATCACGGGGCTGGCTCTGCCGGGGGAGACGCTCCGGATCGAGCCCGGCCGCGCCATGAGCGTCTATTGCGGCTGGTACGTGACCGACGTCCTCGACGTCAAACGCGCCCATGGCGAGTGGTACGCGATCCTGCGCGGCGGGACGATGCACATGCGCACGCCGGTCACCAAGCAGCACGACCACCCCTTCGTCGTGCTCCCGCAGGGCGGGCCGGGGCCCGCCACCGACGAGCCCGTGACGCTGGTCGGCCAGCTGTGCACGCCCAAGGACGTGTTCGCGCGGTCGGCCGCGGCGGGAAACATCGCGGTGGGTGACGTGGTGGCGTTCGCCATGGCCGGCGCCTACGCCTGGAACATCTCCCACCACGACTTCCTGATGCACCCCAAGCCGGGTTTCCACTACCTGAACGCCTGACGTTCAGCAGCCCCAGCGCCGGTCAGCGGGGGCGGGTCTCGGCGCGCTGGAAGAGCACGTAGAGCCAGGTCATCGAGGGCACCAGGATGAGCGCGCCCACGGCCAGCGCCACGAAGACGACCTGGAGAGCGGCGTCGTGGGCGGCGGCCGCGTCCAGATCGAGGTCGGCCATCTCGGCGGCGCCCCACAGGACGGTGACGACGGCGAGCGCGCCCGTGACCCGTACGGCCAGGTAGTTGCGGCGCAGGACGAGGGCGAACGAGACGATGCCCGCCGCGGCCGAGATCAGGATGAGGGGAGAGTGCACGCCCAGCGCGGCGGCGCCCGGAAGCGCGAGGAGACCGACGACGACTCCGGTGAGGATGGCGTATCCCCGGAACCGCAGCGTCGCGTCCGCGTCGGCCAGCCGCCGCGCGTCCCAGATCAGGTAGACGGCGGCCAGATACGCGCAGAGCGCGGTCGTGAGGACGCCGCCGTAGATGCCGGGCAGGCTGAGCCAGGTGGATTCGCCGGTGGCCACCGTGGTCGCTACGGCGCCCAGGCAGAACGGTGTCACGACTGAGGAGACTCCGAAAAGCCACGCGTAGGCGGGTTGGTCAGGGACGGCCTTGCTGAAGACGAACGTGCTGCCCCGGGCAACGATGCCTAGGACGGCCAAAGAGAGCGGTATCCAGTGCACGGCCATGATGTCGGCGAAGACGGGCGGGAACGCGGTCCAGGTCATCACCATGACGAAGATGAGCCAGACGTGGTTGGCCTCCCACAGCGGGCCCATGGCGTGCTCGATCACGTCCTTGTTGGAACGCCGGGGCGAGATCAGGTGCCACAGGCCGGCGCCGAAGTCGGCGCCGCCGAAGAGCAGATAGGCGGAGAGTCCCAGCAGGATCAGGCCAAGGGCGATGTCCGGGTAGCTCATCGGACTCCGGCCTCCTCACGGTCGTCGTCGCGCGGCGCGGGCGCGTCCGCGGCGGGTTCGGGTTCGGCGGGACCGGGTTCGGCGGCTTCGGCGGGCTTGGCTTCGGGTGGGCGGCGGCGCATGCGGCGCAGGACGCTGATGGTGGCGACCGCCAGGACGGCGTAGACGGCGAGCACGATGTAGAGGCCGAAGCGGAGCCCCGGGTTGGGGTTGACGGCCTCTTCGGTGCGCATCACCCCGTACACGATCCAGGGCTGGCGGCCGACCTCGGTGGTCGTCCAGCCCGCCTCCATCGCGATCGCGGCGGCGACTCCGGCGAGCGTCGCGGCACGCAGGAACCAGGGCTTCCAGGGGAGGTCGCGGTGCTTGGCGAGCTCGCCGGCCTGATCAGCGGCGGAGCCGATTCGGGGGGTGTGGGGGGTCGTCCCCCCTCGGGCGATACTGCGGGCGGAGCGGCGGCGCAGCCACCAGGCGAAGCCCCACCACGCGGCGAGCGCCAGCAGGGCCATGCCGATCGCGATCATGATCTCGAACGAGGTCTTCACGACCTCGGCGGGCGGGTGGACGTCCTCGGGGAACGCGTCGAGGCCGCGCAGGGTGGCCTTGGAGTCGAACTTCAGCATCAGCGAGAGCGCGTTCGGGATCTCGATGAACGCGAACTTGAACGGCACCCCGTCCTGCGTGTGCTCGATGCCCTCCATCGCCGCGAACTTGATCGGCTGGTTCTCGGAGACGAAGCGGGACGCCCAGTCGCCGACCGCGACCTGGAGCGGGGCGCACACCGCGCCGAGCGTGAACGGGATCGCGAAGCCGAGCCGGTTGTAGCGGTCGACGCGGCCCGCGCGATGGTCGCGCAGCAGGGCGACGGCGTAGACGGAGGCGACGATGAAACCGCAGACCATGAGCGAGGCCAGGATCAGGTGGACGGCCTGCACCGGAGTCGCCGGGTTGAACATCGCCGCCAGCGGGTCGACGTCCGTCACCTCGCCGTTCACCAGCTTGAAGCCGCGCGGCTGGTTCATCCAGGAGTTGACGGTGACCACGAACGACGCGGAGAGCAGCCCCGCGATCACGACCGGGATGCCGGTGATGAAGTGGGCGCGCGGCGAGAGCCTGTCCCAGCCGTAGAGGTAGACGCCCATGAAGATCGCCTCGATGAAGAACGCGATGCCCTCCAGGGCGAAGGCGGCGCCGAACACCTGGCCGTACTTGTCCATGAAGCCGGGCCACAGGGTGCCCATCTCGAACGACAGCACGGTGCCGGACACCGCGCCGACCGCGAACAGCACGCCCGCGGCCTTCATCCAGCGCCGTGCCAGCTCGGCGTAGACGCGGTCGCCGGTACGGAGCGACCGCCACTCGGCGAGGAGGGTCAGCGCCGGGAGCCCGATCCCGATGCTGGCCAGGATGATGTGGAAGCCCAGCGTGAAGGCCATCTGCTGGCGGGCCGCCATGAAGTCGGCCGGGGTGGCGGCGCCGTGGGCCGGGTCCCCGAGGGGAGCGGCCACGGCGGCGAGGAGCGCAGCGGAGCTCATACGACCGACTGTAGTACTACAAGCTGTAGTACTCAGCTTCGTAGTACTACCTGCCGTGGTGACATGCCTCTCAGTCGGTTAACCTGGATCCCGTGAAGGGTCTGGGAGAGCTTGAACGCACGGTCATGGAGGTCCTCTGGGCGCGGGAGGACGCTGGTCACGAAGCGGCCACCGCCCGCGACGTGAGCCGCGCCCTCGCCGGTGACCGTGACCTCGCGCACACCACGATCATGACGGTCCTCGACAGGCTCGCCAAGAAGGGCTTCCTGGAGCGCGAGCGCGACGGCCGCGCCTGGCGCTACAGCCCGTCGGCGAGCCGCGAGGGGTACGTCGCCGAGCTGATGCTGGGCGCCCTCAACGAGACCGGCGACCGCGACGCCGCCCTGGCCCACTTCGTCCGCTCGGTCACCGACGACGAGGCCGCCGTGATCCGTGAGGCCCTGCTGAGCCTCACCCTCAAGGAGCCACCGGCATGACCGGCACCGCCCTGCTCGCACTGATGTCGATGGGGACCGTCGGCGGGGCGCACGTGCTGTCCAAGGCGCGCTGGACGTGGCGCGCCCCCCGGACCGCGATCGTCCTCTGGCAGGCGCTCGGCCTCGGCTGGGGGCTCGCCACGATCGGCACCCTGCTGGGCGTGGCGCTGCTGCCCTACGACAAGGGCATCGCCGGCGGCGTGCCCGCGCTCCTCGCCGACCAGGCCGGACGTCTGGACGCGGCCCACGTGACCGCGCTGTTCGCGGCCGTGAGCCTCACCGCGGTGCTGCTGGCCATGCTGATGTACGCGGTGTTCCGCGTGGTGCGGGCCCGGCGGCGGCACCGGGCGCTGCTGGCCCTCGTCTCGCGCAGCGACTCCGCGGCCCCCGGCACCCTCGTCCTCGACCATCCGGAGGCCGCCGCGTACTGCGTGCCCGGCGTCCGTTCGTCCAAGGTGGTCGTGAGCGCCGGCACCCTCGAACTGCTCGACCCGGCCGAGCTGGCCGCGGTGCTGGCGCACGAGCGCGCGCACGCCCGCGAGCGCCACGACCTCGTGTTGCTGCCGTTCGCCTCGCTCCGCCAGGTCTTCCCGCAGATCCGGCTGGTCGGGCGATGTCTCGACGCGGTCGAGCTGCTGATCGAGATGGCCGCCGACGACCGGGCCAAGCACCACCGCGCCCCGCGCGAGCTCGCCACCGCCCTGCTCCGGTTCGCCGCGGCCCGCCCGCCGGCCGCCCCGTCCGGCACCCTCGGCGCCGCGACCACCGACGGCATCCCGGTCATGGCGCGGGTGCACCGGCTGCTGGAGCCGGAGCTCCCGCGCCGGTCCACCCGGCTGGCGGCGATGGTGGCGGTGCCGATCATCGCCGGTGTCCCCATCCTGCTGTACGCGCTGCCGCACTGAGCCGTTTTCGCCCTGGTCAGCCGTTGGCCGGGGCGTCCAGGGCGATGCCGTAGACCCGGTCCACGCTGATCTTGATCACCACGCGCCGGTCCTTCGCCACCTGCTCCAGGAACGCCGCCTCGTCCGCCGGGTCCGCGAAGCCGCCGGCCATGGCGAGCAGTTCGCGCGAGGTCGTGTCACCCGCCACCGTGCTCGGCTCTGACACCTCCGCCTCGCCCTCGGCGACCGCGTACGACAGCACGGTGTCGCCCTGGACGTGCAGCACGGCGCGCGGGTCGCGCTCAAGGTGGCGCACCTTGATCCGCCCCTCGGCCGACGAGATCCGGATCGTCCGCGTCGCCGCGTCCCACGTGTAGACCATCGAGGCGAGGTGCGGGTGTCCGCTGCGCTTGACGGTCGCCAGGACGCCGAACTGCCCACGCGTGAGGATCGCGTCGATCTCCCCCTCGGAGAGGAGACGGGCTCCGGGGCCCTGTCCCGGGCCGTACTCGGTCTGCGTCGCTTCGGTCGTTTCAGTCATCGGCTCAATCCTTTTCAGCTGGGTCAGGGATTCAGGCGGCCACAACGGGCTGGGCCGGGGTTTCCGCTGTGACGGGGGCCGCCTCCGCCTTGGGCTCGCGGAGGACGATGAGGGCCACGACGAGGGCGGCCACGAGGAGCCCGGCCGAGACCGTGAACGCGAGGTGGTAGCCGTTGGTCAGCGCGACGGCCTCGCTCTTGCCCTCGCCCAGCAGCCGCTCGGTCTTCGCGGCGGCCAGCGTGGACAGGACCGCGACGCCGAGCGCCATGCCGATCTGCTGCGTGGTGTTGAAGAGGCCGGAGGCCAGGCCCGCGTCGTCGGCCTTCGCGCCGGACATGCCCAGGTTGGCCAGCGCCGGGAGAACGAGGCCGCCGCCGGCGATGAGCACCATCACGGGGAGCAGGTCGGTGACGTAGGCGGCGTTCACCGGGATGCGGGTGAGCCAGGCCATCGAGCCGAACAGCAGCGCCAGCCCGGTCACCAGGACGGTCCGGGTGCCGAGGCGGGCGATGAGCCGCGCCGAGACGAAGAGGGAGACGCCGCCGATCGCGACCGCCGCCGGCAGCATGGCGAGCCCGGTCTCCAGGGCGGTGTAGTGGAGGACCTTCTGCATGTAGAGCGCGACGATGATCTGGAAGGCGAACATCGCCGAGAGGGTCAGCATCTGGACGACGTTGGCACCGGAGACGTTGCGCGACCGGAAGACGCGCAGCGGCATCAGCGGAGTGGCGGCCCTGGCCTGCCGGACGATGAACGCGGCGAGCAGGGCCAGCGAGACGGCGCCGAGGCCCAGGGTGTGACCCGCGAGCCAGCCGTGCTCCTCGACCTTGACCACGGTGTAGATGCCCAGCATCAGACCGGCGGTGACCAGGACGGCACCGGCGATGTCCGCGCCCGAGGCGAGCCCGAGGCCGCGGTCCCGGGGCAGGGCCGGGATCGCCGCCGCGATCGTGAGCAGGCCGATCGGCAGGTTGATCAGGAAGATCCAGTGCCAGTTGAGGGCGTCGGTGAGCACGCCGCCCAGGACCTGGCCGATCGAGGCGCCCGCGGCGCCGGTGAAGCTGAAGACGCCGATCGCCTTGGCGCGCTCGCGCGGCTCGGTGAACAGCGTCACGAGGATGCCCAGCACGACCGCCGAGGCCATGGCGCTGCCGACGCCTTGCAGGAACCGGGCGGCGATCAGCACGCCGGGGGTGGTGGCGGCGCCCGCCAGCAGCGAGGCGGCGGTGAAGACGCCGTTTCCGGCGAGGAACATCGTCTTGCGGCCGATCAGGTCCCCGAGGCGTCCGGCCAGGAGCAGCAGGCCGCCGAACGCGATCAGGTAGGCGTTGACGGTCCAGCTCAGGCCGGCGGGCGAGAACCCGAGATCGCTCTGGATGGCCGGCATCGCCACGGTCACGATGCTGCCGTCGAGGATGGTCATCAGCCCGGCGGCCGACAGGACGGTCAGCGCGAGCCAGCGCGACCTGGGAGGTGCGGTGTCGGACATGGTCTCTCCTTGGTGGGGCTCGAACGAGCGCCGATAGAGAGACCGTAACAGATAGTTCCGTTACAGACGATCCTTCAGAGAACTATTTTGAGCTCGCCCGGGGCCGGCGGGCCTGCGCGGGGGCCTCGGCGGGGGTCGCCAGATGCCCTTCGACCAGCAGGTTCATGATCCTCAGCAGAGCGCCACGGTCGTCCTGCGAAAGCGAGTCGAGGGCGGCCCGGTGCACCCCGTCCGCGATCTCCTGGCTCTGTGCCGCGACCTTCGCGCCCTTCTCGGTGACCGCGATGATCCGCGCGCGCCGGTCCTTGCTGGACGGCCGGCGCTCGGCGAGGCCCGCCTTCTCCAGGGCGTCGACCGTCACGACCATCGTCGTCTTGTCCATGTCGCCGAGCTCGGCCAGCTGGATCTGGGTGCGCTCCTCTTCGAGGGCGTGCACGAGGACGCAGTGCATGCGCGCGGTCAGCCCGATCTCGGCGAGAGCGGCGGCCATCTGCGTACGCAGCACGTGGCTGGTGCGGTCGAGCAGGAAGGACAGGTCGGGCTCGTTGCGGGAGGGGGCCATGGCAGTCATGCCACCAGTCTAACAATTTGATTTGCTGACGGATTATCTACGAACTGACGATCCCGCGCAGAACGACCTCCATGTCAGCTCGCGGTCTGTGCCGCTGCTTGGGTGGCGGCGCGTACGAATGCGGCCAGGGTTCTGGATCGGCTGTGTTCGGGCCAGGCCAGCGTGAGTGTGGTCGGTTCGGCGTCTGTGACCGGCACGCATACGAGGTCCTGGCGAAGGTGCGCGCGTACAGAGGCAGGTACGACGGCCACCAGCTGCCGCAGGGCGATCAGCTGCATCAGTTGCCCGATGTCGTGGGCGAGAGGGGCCGATGGGTCCTGATCTGGCAGATGCGGCCATTGCGGAGTCGTCTCGCCCTGAAGGTCGGCCATCCGTAGCGAGTCGTGCTCGGCGAGCCGGTGGTCCTTGGCGAGGACGACGACTTGGGATTCGACGGCGAGGTCTTCGGTCGCCAGGCCGCTGAAGTCATCGCGCGGGCGATACATCAGCGCCGCGTCCGCGCGTCCGTCGCGCACCATCGCGGCGCGTTCGCCGACGCTGCAGATCACCTCGACCTCGACGGCCTCCGGCTCTCGCTCGTACGCCGCGAGCAGGGCGGGCAGCAGCCCCGCGTCCCCGCCTGGTTTCATCGCCAGAACGAGCCGGGGTCCGGATCGTCCCGCCCGTTGCGCACGCCTGGCGGCGGCGCTCAGCTGATCCAGGGCCTGGACGCCCTCATGAACGAGCACCTCCCCTGCCCGGGTCAGAGCGACTTTACGGCTGGTGCGTTCCAGGAGCGCGACGCCCAGCCTGCGCTCAAGCAGCTGAATCGCCCGTGACAGCGGCGGCTGGGCGATGCCCAGCTTCTGGGCGGCGCGGCCGAAATGCAGCTCCTCGGCGACCGTCAGGAAATACACCAGCTCCCGCGTCTCCAGAGGTCCCACGGCATCCATACCATCAGGGTATCGATCGTGGATCCATCGGTCTTGGAGTCGTTCGGGGGCCCGGTGGTCGAATCGGTGCCATGACCGAACACACCACCATCGCCCTGGTCACCGGTGCGAACAAGGGCATCGGCTTGGAGGTCGCCGGGCAACTGGCCGCCAGGGGGATGACCGTGCTGCTGGCGGCGCGCCATCCGGGACGCCGCGAGCGGGCCGCCGCCGATCTGCGCGCGAAGGGCCTCGACGTCCATCCGCTCGCCCTGGACGTCACGGACGCGGTGTCCGTGCGGGATGCCGCCGCCCATGTCGGCGAACGGTTCGGTGTCCTGGACGTCCTCGTCAACAACGCCGGCATCTCCGGAGGAGCGGCCCACCCGCCGAGCACCGCGGACGTGGAGGTGATGCGGCGCGTGTTCGACACCAACGTGCTCGGCGTGGTCAGGGTGACCACGGCGCTGCTGCCACTTCTCAAGAAGTCACAGGCGGGACGCGTCGTGAACATCTCCAGCGGCACCGGGTCGATGGCCCAGATGACCGACCCCGAGCACTACATGTCGCGCCTGCCCGCCCAGATCGCCTATCCGGCGTCCAAAGCGGCCCTCAACATGGTGACCGTCCAGTACGCGAAAGAGCTGCACCCGCTCGGGATCCTCGTCAACGCGGCCGCTCCGGGCGCCTGCGCGACCGACTTCACCCGCGACGTCCCCATGAAGATCGACCGCACGGCCGCCGACGGCGCGGCGATCGCCGTCAAACTGGCAACGCTGGGCCCCGACGGGCCGACCGGCGGATTCTTCGACGACGACGGCCCCGTCCGCTGGTGACCGCCCGAGCGAGTGCGGTCCCGTTCGACGGCGAGCGGTCTGTGCGGGCTCGGCGGTGTCCCCGCCGTGCGCGTCAACGGCGTATCGGCTGCGTGTCCTGCCGGTAGGCCGCCCGTGCGGTCTGGACCTGGTCCGCGTGCTCGCCGATCCAGCTCATCAGTCCGTGCAGTTGCCGGGCGAGGCCGTCGCCGAGTTCGGTGAGCCGGTAGCTGACCGCTGGAGGTGTCGAGGGGTGCACCGTACGCGCGACCAGGCCGTCCTCCGCCAGCGTGCGCAGTGTCTGGGACAACATCTTCTCGCTGATGCCCTCGATCTTGTCGCGCAGCTCTGAGAACCGCAGTGGCCCGTCACGCAGGCCGGTCAGGATCAACGTGGCCCATCGGCTGGTGACGTGTTCAAGGACGGCACGGGCCGGGCAGTCGACGTGAAATGCGTCACTCATCCTCCTGGCCGCCCTCTTCTCATCTGGAAACCGCCCTGGAGGTCACCAGCTTACCTTGGGGTATGTCCTTTCCAATAGTTAGCTGCATTCCCTACGTTCGGGGGAGACCAAGCCCCGACACGGAGGTGTGCACATGAACCGGACCGCTCTGATCACCGGCGCGAGCCGCGGGATCGGCGCCGCGACCGCGGCCCGCCTGGGCGAACGGGGATATCACGTGATCGTCAACTACCACCGCAGCGAGATGGCGGCGCGGGCGGTGGTCAAGGACATCGAGTCGGCGGGCGGCACGGCCCAGGCCGTGCGGGCCGATGTCCGGGACCCGGCCGAGGCCGCTCGCCTCGTCGCGGCCGGTGCCCGGCTCGACCTGCTGGTCTGCAACGCCAACATCGCACCTACCTTCGCGCCGCCCAGCGCGATGAGCTGGGCGGACTTCTCCGCGAAGGTCATGGGCGAACTGGCGGCCGTCTTCCACGTCACCCAGCGGGCACTCGAGCTGATGCGCGAGCAGCGGTCCGGCCAGATCGTGTACGTCTCCAGCGTGCTCGCCGACGTGACCATGCCGAGCGCGCTCTCACAGTCCACCGCGAAGGCCGCTCTCAACACCTTCGCCCGCCAGGTCGCGGCCGAGGCGGGGCGCCACGGCATCGCCGTCAACACCATCGCCCCCGGCCTGGTCAACACCGACGCGTCCCGGGCCGCCCGGACCCCGGAACACGACGAGCTCCTCGCCGAAAACTCCGTCCTCGGCCGCATCACCGAACCCGACGACGTCGCGGCCCTCATCACCACGATCACCGACGTCGGATTCCGCGCCGTCTCCGGTGCTCATATCCTCGCCGACGGCGGCCACCAGCTACTGAAGACATAGCGTTGCCGACCCGCGTCAACGAACCTGTGGGTCACTCCATCTGGCTGCTGACGTACTTGCCCAGGTGCTGGGCGGTGAGGGTCTCGCCCTTGGCCACCAGGTCGGCGGGGGTGCCCTCGAAGACGATCTGGCCGCCGTCGTGGCCCGCGCCGGGGCCGAGGTCGATGATCCAGTCGGCGTGGGCCATCACGGCCTGGTGGTGCTCGATCACGATGACCGTGTTGCCGTCGTCGACGAGCCGGTCGAGGAGGGCGAGGAGCTGGTCGACGTCGGCCAGGTGCAGGCCGGTGGTCGGCTCGTCCAGGATGTAGGTCGCCGCCTTCTCGGCCATGCGGATCGCCAGCTTGAGCCGCTGGCGTTCGCCGCCGGAGAGGGTGTTGAGCGGCTGGCCGAGGCTGAGGTAGCCCAGGCCGACATCGACCAGGCGGTCGAGGATCGCGCGAGCCTGGCGTTCGGTGAAGAAGTCGCGGGCCTCGGTCACCGGCATGCCGAGGACGTCGCTGATGTTCTTGCCGCGCAGCTCGTAGGTGAGCACCTCGGGGGTGAAGCGCTTGCCCTCGCACTCCTCGCAGGTCGACGCCACGCCGGCCATCATCGCCAGGTCGGTGTAGACGAGGCCGATGCCCTTGCAGTTGGGGCAGGCGCCTTCGGAGTTGGCGCTGAAGAGTGCCGGCTTGACGCCGTTGGCCTTGGCGAACGCCGTGCGGATCGGGTCGAGGAGGCCGGTGTAGGTGGCCGGGTTGCTGCGGCGGGAGCCGCGGATCGCCGACTGGTCGACCACGTTCACGCCGTCCCGCTTGGCGAGCGAGCCATGGATCAGTGAGCTCTTGCCGGACCCGGCGACGCCGGTGACCACGGTCAGCACGCCGGTCGGGATGTCGACGCTCACGTCCTGGAGGTTGTGGAGCCTGGCGCCCTCGATCGAGATCTGGCCGGTCGGCTGACGTACCTCGTCGCGCAGGCGGGCCCGGTGGTCGAGGTGGCGGCCGGTGAGGGTGCCGGACGCGCGGAGCCCCGGCACGTCGCCGGTGAAGCAGATCTGCCCGCCGCCCGTGCCCGCGCCGGGGCCGATGTCGACCACGTGATCGGCGATCTCGATGGTCTCCGGCTTGTGCTCGACGACCAGGACGGTGTTGCCCTTGTCGCGCAGGCGGAGCAGCAGATCGTTCATGCGCTGGATGTCGTGCGGGTGCAGGCCGACGGTCGGCTCGTCGAAGACGTAGGTGATGTCGGTCAGCGGGGAGCCGAGGTGGCGGACCATCTTGACCCGCTGCGCCTCACCGCCGGACAGCGTGCCGGACTCGCGGTCGAGGCTCAGGTAGCCGAGGCCGATCTCGACCAGGGAGTCGAGCGTCTCGCTGAGCGCGCCGAGCACCGGCGCGACCGACGGGTCGTCGATGTCGCGGATGAACCCGGCCAGGTCGTTGATCTGCATCGCCGCGCAGTCGGCGATGTTGCGACCCTTGATCTTGGCGGCCAGCGCGGCCGGGTTGAGCCGCCCGCCGCCGCAGGCGCGGCAGGTCGTGAACGTCACGGCCCGGTCGACGAACGCGCGGATGTGCGGCTGCATCGCCTCGCGGTCTTTGGCGAGGTAGATGCGCTGCACCTTGACCACGAGGCCCTCGTAGGTGGTGTTGATGCCGCCGATCTTCATCTTGGTGGCGGGCTTGTGGAGGAAGTCCGCCCACTGCTGCTCGGTGTAGTCCTTCAGCTTGACGTCGGGGTCGAAGAACCCCGACTCGGCCATGTTCTTCCAGTACCAGGAGTCGACGGTGAAGTTGGGCACGGTGATCGCGCCCTCATTCAGCGACAGCTCGCGGTCGACCAGCTCGCCGACGTCGATGTCGGACTTGCGGCCGAGGCCCTCGCACTCGGGGCACATGCCCGCCGCGGTGTTGAAGCTGAACGCGTAGGAGGGACCGACGTGCGGCTCGCCGAGCCGGCTGAAGACGATCCGCAGCAGCGTGAACGCGTCGGTCGCGGTGCCCAGCGTGGATCGCGCGTTGGCGCCCATCCGCTCCTGGTCGACGACGATCGCGGCGCTCAGGTTGTGCAGGGCGTCGACGTCCGGCCGCCCGACGTTCGGCATGAACGACTGGAGGAACGCCGAGTAGGTCTCGTTGATCAGGCGCTGTGACTCGGCCGCGATGGTGCCGAACACGAGGGACGACTTGCCCGAGCCGGACACCCCGGTGAAGACCGTCAGGTGACGCTTGGGGATGTCGACCGACACGTTGGCGAGGTTGTTCTCCCGGGCGCCGCGTACCTTGATCACATCGTGGCTGTCGGCCGGACGCCGCCGGTCGTCGTTCATGGAGTGCAACCTTCCCCCTGGGACGTGGCGGCCGTCCGCCAGTCCATGGTTTACCGCCCGCCACCGACAGAACTCCGCCGGGGCATGAATATCGTACAGCGTACAGAGAAAAATCCGGCGAGTCAATATAGAACGGAATTGTTCGTTCCCCTACTATGGGGACATGGAGACCACGACGCAAGCTCCGATGAGCGGCCGGAAGGCACAGGCGGCCAGGAACGACGAACTGATCAGGGACGCCGCGCGGGCGGTGTTCACGGCCGATCCGGGCGCTCCCATCTCGGCGGTGGCCGAGCACGCCGGGGTGGGCATCAGCGCCCTCTACCGCCGTTACAAGAGCAAGGAGGAACTGCTCCAGCGGCTGGCCGACGACGGGATGGACCGCTATCTCGCGCAGGTCCAGTCGGCCCTGGACGATGACCGGGAGCCGTGGGTCGCGTTCGCCGAGTTCATGCGCCGGTGCCTGGACATCGGAGCGGGCTCGCTGACGATGCGGCTGGCCGGCAGCTTTCCCGTCACCGACGAGATGGCGCAGAAGGGGCGGGACATCCACATGGCCACCCAACGCCTCCTGGACCGCACCAAGGAGGCGGGCGCGCTCCGGCGCGACATCGAGGTGGGCGACATCTCGGTGCTCCTCGAACACCTGCACACCATCCGCATCGGGGACGATGAACGGATGAACCGGCTGCAACACCGCTATCTGGAGCTGTTCCTGGACTCGCTCCACCTGGCGGAAGCGGAGGAGCTCCCCGGCCCCCCTCCGAACTGGCAGGAGCTGAGAGGACGCTATGACGACTGACTCCCCGACCCCCGCGGCCGCCGGCCGGGTCCTCGACCGGCGGTCGCTCAACCGGGCCCTGCTGGCCCGCCAGCTGCTGCTCGACCGGCACGAGCTTCCTGCCCTCGACGCCATCGAGCACCTGGTCGGCATGCAGGCCCAGGCACCGACCCCGCCGTACATCGGCCTGTGGAGCCGCATCACCGGCTTCCGCTTCGACGAGCTCGCGACCCTGCTCACCGAACGGGCGGCGGTGCGCATGGTCCTCATGCGCGGCACCCTCCACCTGGTGAGCGCCCGCGACGCGCTGGCCCTGCGGCCGCTCACGCAGGCCGTCATGGACCGGGCGATCAGGACCGGTGGCGGCGGCCGGGACCTCACCGGCATCGACGTGCCCGCCGTGGAGGCGGCCGGCCGCGAGCTCCTCAAGGAGCCCCGTACCGACAAGGAGATGCGCGCCCTTCTCGCCGACCGTTTCCCCGGCAAGGATCCCGAGCTGCTCAACTGGGCCGCCCGGACCGTGATCCCGCTCGTCCAGATCCCGCCGCGCGGCCTGTGGGGTAAGAGCGGGCTGGCCACCCACACCACCCTGGAGACGTGGCTGGGCCGGTCACCCGACCCCGAGCCGTCCCTCGAACGCATGGTGCTGCGCTACCTCGCCGCGTTCGGCCCGGCGACCGTGCAGGACGCGCAGCACTGGTCCGGCCTCACCGGTCTCGGCGAGGTCGTCGGACGGCTCGCGCCCCAGCTCGTCACGTTCACCGACGAGAACGGCAAGGTGCTTTACGACCTGCCCGACGCGCCCCGCCCCGATCCCGGCACACCTGCTCCGGTGCGCTTCGTTCCCGACTTCGACAACTTGACCCTGTCCCACTCCGACCGCGCTCGCATTGTCTCCGAGGAGCACCGCAAGCGCCTCTTCACCATCAACGGGATCATCCGCGCCGCCGTCCTCGTCGACGGCTTCGTCCACGGCATGTGGAAACACGAGAAGAAGCGCGGTGTCGCGACCGTCCGCATCGAGCTCTTCGAACCCGCCTCCCCATCCGACCGCACGGCGATGGTGGAGGAGGCCCAGCGGCTCCTCGCCGCGGCCTACCCCGAGGCCAAGTCGTACGACGTGGAGTTCATCTGAGCCGACACACGACCTAGTCCTGCGGGCGGCATTCCCCTTCTGTGTCGAGGGATGACAGCAGTATGTGGAGGGTCTCGCGGAACTGCGCGACCTGCTCGCGGGTCAGGGGATCGAAGAGGTGCCGCCTGACGGCCTCCACATGGCCGGGAGCGGCGGCCTTGAGCACCTCGAAGCCCTCGTCGGTCAGCTCGGCGAGGGTCGTGCGGCGGTCGGCAGGGTGCTTCGCGCGGGTGACCCAGCCGTTCTCCTCCAGGCGGTTGACCGCGTGGGAGAGGCGGCTGGGGGAGGATCGCACGATCTTGGCCAGCTCGCTCATGGTGAGCGTGCGGCCGGGTGACTCGGAGAGCATGGCCAAGATCATGTAGTAGGTGCGCGGCATCCCGGAGTCGCGCTGGAGCTGGCTCTCCAGCGCGTCGTTGAGGAGGCGGGAGGTCCACAGGAACGCCCGCCAGGTCTCTTGCTCGTCCTCGTCCAGCCACCTGGTCATGATCCCCATTCTACTTGAGCCCTCAAGGTTTGAAACATCAACTATTTGGCGTACAGTCATGATTGAAGGCTCAAGTGTTTGTTCCGGGGAGGTCACGATGACGCGGATGCCGGTGCTCTATCTCAGCCACGGCGCACCGCCGCTGGCCGACGACGACGTCTGGACCGGCCAGCTCGCGGAGTGGTCGGCGGACCTCCCGCGGCCCACGTCGATCCTCATGGTGTCGGCGCACTGGGAGGAGGCGCCGCTGAGCATCGGCGCCACCGAGACGGTGCCGCTGGTCTATGACTTCTGGGGTTTCCCGCAGCACTACTACGACGTCCGGTACGAGGCGCCCGGGGCGCCGGAGCTCGCCGCCGACGTGCGCAAACTGCTGCCCGGAGTGGCTCAGGACGCCGAGCGGGGGCTCGACCACGGCGCCTACGTGCCGCTCGTGGAGATGTATCCCGAAGGTGACATTCCGGTGTTGCAGCTGTCCATGCCCACGCTCGAACCCGAGTACCTCTTCGGGCTCGGGCAGCGGCTCGCGCCGCTCCGGGATCAGGGTGTGCTCATCGTGGGCAGCGGCTTCACCACGCACAACCTGCGGGGGATGAACCCCGACCCGCACGGTGCGCCCCAGGCCTGGTCGGCCGAGTTCGACGAATGGGCCGGACGGGCCGTGTCGGCGGGCGACGTGGACGAGGTGCTGGACTTCGCGGGCAAGGCCCCGGCGGCGCGGATCGCCCATCCGCGGACCGAGCACTTCGCGCCGCTCTTCGTCGCGCTGGGCGCGGCCGGCACCGGCGGCCGATCGGTGATCGACGGGTTCTGGCACGGCCTGGCGAAGCGGTCCTTCCAGTTCGGATAAGGCATCCAACCGCATCCGACCGTATCCGACCGCATCCGGCGCGAAGCGGCGTTTTCTTGACCGGCGGCAGGGGCGGCTCTGACCGGTGACGACGTTCACTGGTGCCATGACGACGAAGACGACTCGCCTGCCGGCCCATCCGGTCGTACGCAGGTTCGCCGAGGCCATCAACCGCGGAGACCGGGCGTCCTTCCAGGGCCTGCTCACCCCGAACGCCACCATGACCGACGATGGCCGCGCCGTGGACCTGGCGGCCTGGGCCGACCGGGAGATCTTCGGCGCCAACGGGCACTTCGACGTGCGCCGCGAGGACCCCGGCGGCCTCGGCATGATCGTCGCCTATCGCAACGACATCCAGGGCGCGCTGAGCACCCGCTGGGACTTCACGGTGAAGGGCGACAGGATCAGCCGGTTCGAGACCGGTCAGGTCTGATCGGTGGTCTCCATCGCGCGAAAGCCCAGCCGCCAGGACGGGATCTGCGGCTTCCACCCGAGATCGAGCGCCTTGGCGTTGGACGCCGGCCGGCCCGTCTCGGCGGCGTGCCGTCCGGTGCCCCGGTCCGGGAGCGGGACGCCGAGCGCCGCGCAGTAGACCGGCAGCCAGTCGGCGGTGGTCGCGGGCTCGTCGTCGACGATGTTGACGGGGCCGGCGGGCCAGTCGAGCGCGGCCAGGACGGCCGCGGCCGCGTCGTCGGCGTGCACGAACGAGGTCCACGCGGGCGACGGACGCAGGCTGCCCGCCCGGACCCGGTCGGCGATCGCGCCGTCCGGCGCGTACCAGGTGCCGGGCCCGTAGAGCGCGCCGTACCGCAGGATGACGCCGCGCGGCAGCTCGGCGACGGCCTCCTCCAGCGCCGCGACGCCCTCGTAGGGCGGCAGCGTCGGGTCGAGGGCGTCCTCTTCCACCGCGGGTGCGTCACCCGGCACGTACAGCCAGCTGATGCTCTGCGCGATCATCACCTCGACGTTGGCCGCCTTCGCGGCCGACACCAGGTTGCGGGTGCCCTGGACGCGCAGCCGCGAGTTGGCGTCGAAGTCCTCACCGCTGAGGTCGGTGAGCTGGTGGACGATGACGTCCGGCCGCACCGCGAGCACGGCGTCGTGCACGGCCGGGGAGTCGAAGGCGTCCAGGACGAGGGGCTTGGCCTGCTGCGCGGCGATGGCGTCGGCGCGTGCGGCGGACCGGGTCGTCCCGGTCACCTCATGGCCCGCCTGCACGAGCAGGGGGACCAGCCGACTGCCGATGACGCCGGTCGCGCCGGCGACGAGAATCTTCAAGGGGGGTACCTCCACGACTGCACGCCTTTGTGGCCGCCTTCCAGGAAGGATAGGCAGAGACTCTCTCCAGGTCACGCCCGGCGCGGCGATGCGCCGGTCACTCGCGGTATTCGACTCGTCTACGCTCGGCCATGATCTCCCACTCGCACGGTGTGGAGGGGCAACCGAATCCGGAAGATCGCTCCTCCCCGCGGTGCGGCCTCCACCGTGAGCGTACCGCCCTCAACCCCCAGCAGCTCACGGGCTATGGCCAGTCCGAGCCCCGCGCCGCCGTCGTCCCGGCTGCGCGCGTCGTCGAGCCGGACGAACCGTTCGAAGATCCGCTCCCGATCGTCCGGCGGGACCCCCGGACCGTCGTCGGTGATATCCATCACTGCCCACCGATCGTTCTCTTCCCGCAACGTGATGTTCACCTCTGAGGAAGCATGCCGTTGCGCGTTGTCCAGAAGGTTGCCCAGCGCCCTCGCGAGCCGGTCGCGCGAGCCCAGCACCAGCGGGCCGGCCTCGACCTCGATCCCGATCGGGAACCGGTCGGCGGCGCGGCGGCGCCCGGCCTCCTCGCGGAGCAGGCCGGCGAGCACGATGGGCTTCGGCGTGACGCCCCGTTCGCCCGCGTCGAGCCGCGCGAGCAGCAGCAGGTCGGCGGCGAGGCGCTGGAGCCGGACGACCTCCTCGGTCAGCCCGTCCAGATCGAGCAGCTCGGGATGGGCGGCGGCGACCTCCAGCTCGGTCCGGAGCGCGGCGATCGGGTTGCGCAGCTCGTGCGACGCGTCCGCGACGAAGCCGCGCTGCCGTTCGACCGAACGCTCCAGCGCGGCGAGGGTCTCGTTGGTCGTCCTGGCCAGGCCCGCCACCTCGTCCCGCGAGGACGGCACCGGGACGCGGCGCGTCAGGTCGCTGGAGGCCGTGATCTCGGCGAGCTCGGTCCGGATCGCCGCCACCGGACGCAGCGCGCGCCGCGTGACCAGCCATGTCACGCCCGCCACGACGGCCAGCAGCAGGGGCAGCCCGGCGAGCATGGCCTTGGTGACCGTGCCCACGGCCTCGCGCGCGGTGGCCAGATCGGTACCGGCGTTCACGGTGAGCGTCTCGCCGCGAGGCGTGGTCACTTGCAGTGACGCGAACCGGTAGCCGGCGGTCTCACCGTCCACGGTCGCGCTGCCGGTGCTGTGGCCGACGTCGTCGGAGACCATGCCGCGCTTTGGAGCGTCGTCGTCCTGCTCGGCCGCCGCAGACCCGCTGATCGCGCTCAGGTCCTCGCCGGCCGCCACCACGCGGCCGGAGGAGTCCACGACCTGGACGGGATGCTCCTCGCTGTCCGGCAGGTCGAGCCGCGTGGCCGGAACGCCCGCGGCCAGCTGCGACGCGACCTCGCGCGCCGACACCTCCGACTGGAGGTCGCTCTGCCGGTCGAGGCTGGCGCGCAGGAGCAGCACGACGGCGAGCCCCGCGACCACCAGCGCGACGGCGACGACGGCCGTGGCGGCCACCGTGGTGCGCGCCCGCACCGAGCCGATCCGTACGGGCATGTCAGCCCCCGTCGGTGGCGAGCCGGTAGCCGGACCCGCGCACCGTGACGATCGACCTGCGGCCGAACGGCGCGTCGAGCTTGCGGCGCAGCGCGCTCACGTACACCTCGACGATGTTGGGGTCGCCGTCGTACGCATAGCCCCAGACGTGTTCGAGGATCTGGCCCTTCGACACGACGAGGCCCGCGTTCACGGCCAGATGCTCCAGCACGGCGAACTCCTTGGCCGTCACCTCCACCTCGGTGTCGCCGCGCAGCACCGCCTTGGCCGCCGGATCCACGGTCATGTCGCCGAGGACGATCGCGGGGGAGCCGCCACGCGTACGGCGGCGCAGCAGGGCGCGGATCCGGGCCTGGAGCACCACGTACGAGAACGGCTTGGTGAGGTAGTCGTCGGCGCCGGTGTCCAGCCCCTCGGCCTCGTCGTACTCGCCGTCCTTCGCGGTGAGCATCAGGATGGGCGTCTCGTCGCCCGCCGCGCGCAGGGCCGAGCAGACCCGGTAGCCGTTCATGCCGGGCAGCATGATGTCCAGCACGATCAGGTCGTAGTCATGGTCGGTCGCGCGCCGCAGTCCGGCCCCGCCGTCGTGCACCACGTCCACCGCGAAGCCCTCGGCCGTCAGCCCCTTGGCCAGGGACGCGGCCAGGCGTCGTTCGTCCTCGACGATCAGCAGGCGCATGGTCTCCAGGCTGCCAGACGCACCTGAAGCGGCCTTCAGGTTGCTTCAGCCGCGCCTCAGGTCCGTTCGCCAGGTTGGCCCCTGAACGTTCCGCACCGATCTGGAGGAATCTTGATGAAGCTCGTGACGGGCCGCAGGCTGCTGGTGACCGTGCTCGCCGGGGGAGTGATCGTCGCCGGCGGGGCGGCCACCGCCTTCGCCGCGAACGACGGCGACGACGACCGCGCCGAGCAGACGGCCGAGGTCACGGCGGTGCGGGCGGCGAAGATCAGCGCCTCCGGCGCGGCGGGCATCGCGCTGCGCGCCGTGCCGGGTCACGTGGCCGCGGTGGACCTCGACGACGACCAGGGCAAGGCCGCCTGGGACGTCGAGGTGATCGGCAAGGACGGCAAGGAGCGCGCGCTGTCCGTCGACGCCGCCACCGGCAAGGTCCTGTCGAACACGCCGGACGACGAAGGCGCCGACAGCCCTGGGAGCGACGACGACTGACCCGCATGCGCGAACCGCCCGGCCGTCGGAACATCCGGTGGCCGGGCGGTCGCTCGATGTCCATTGACGAGACGAGACGGTTCGTCTAGTCTCACGCTCATGAGTTTCCTGTTCCTCTGATCGCGCGTGGCACCGCCCGCGATCCACAGCCCCTCCATCGGCTCGAATTCGGCCTGCCCTCGCGCGGGCCGGGAACAGGAGTGCTCCTTTGCGTACCCCATCCGCTGATTCCGTCGCCCAGCTCTCGCTGCACGAGGTGACGAAGCGCTATGACGATCGCGTCGTGCTCGACCGGGTGTCCTTCACGATCAAGCCCGGCGAGAAGGTCGGGATCATCGGCGAGAACGGCTCCGGCAAGACGACCCTCCTCAAGCTCCTGGCGGGCCGTGAACGGCCCGACAACGGAGATCTCACGGTCGTCGCTCCCGGCGGGAGCGCGTATCTGCCGCAGAGCTTGGAGGGTCTGGTCGACGGCGCCGCCACTGTCGCCGACGTCATCGACCTGGCGCTCGCCGAGCTTCGCGAGATCGAGGCGGCGCTTAGGTCCGCCGAGGCAGAGCTGGGGTCGGCGGACGAGGACGGCCTCGCCAGGTACGGCGACCTGCTCTCCGAGTTCGAACGGCGCGGAGGCTACGAGGCCGACGCGAGGGTGGACATCGCCCTGCATGGCCTCGGCCTTCCCTCGCTCGACCGTGCGCGGGCGATCGCGACGCTGTCCGGCGGCCGGCTCTCCAGGCTGGTGCTGGCGGCGACGCTCGCGGCGGCGCCGGAACTGCTGCTCCTCGACGAGCCGACCAACGATCTCGACGACGACGCCCTGTCCTGGCTGGAGGACTACATTCGCGCCCACCAGGGCACGGTCGTCGCGATCACCCACGATCGCGCGTTCCTGGAGCGGATCACCACGACCGTTCTCGAAGTCGATCACGAGACCCGTGGCGTCCGGCGGTACGGCGACGGCTACGCCGGTTACCTGACCGCCAAGGCCGCCGCGCGTGCCAGGCGGGAGCGGGATCACGAGGAGTGGAAGGCCGAGGTCGAACGGCAGTCGCGGCTGGCGCGCACGGGCGGCGCGTGGCTCGCGACGCTCGGGCGCAAGGCGTTGCTCGCCAATACCGGCAACGGCGCTCATCGGGCCCGGTCGTCCTCCCACGGGACGGCCAACCGGGTCCGGATCGCCAACGAGCGGCTGGCGACGCTGCGCGGGAACGCGGTCCCGCCGCCGCCCGCGCCGCTCCGCTTCACCGCGCGGATCTCCGGAGGGACGCGAGACGAGGATCCCCTGGAGCTCTCCGGGGTGACGGTGGGCGACCGGCTTCGTTTGGACGGGTTCCGGCTCGCACCGGGCGAGCGTCTGCTGGTCACCGGTCCGAACGGGGCCGGCAAGACCACGCTGTTGCGGGTGCTGGCAGGGGAACTCGTCCCGGACATGGGATCGGTACAGCGTCCAGAGCGGGTCGGTTACCTCCGCCAGGAGGGCATCGCGGGGCCGCCAAGGCAGACCGTTCTGGGTGCGTACGCGGCGGGCCGCCCGGGCCCTCCGGACGACTACGCCGATGAGTTGCTCCGGCTCGGGCTCTTCCGTCCGGACGACCTGCGGTTGCCGTTGGGAGTCCTCTCGACCGGGCAGCGGCGCCGGGTCGAGCTGGCCCGGCTGGTGAGCCGTCCGGTCGACCTGCTCCTGCTGGACGAGCCGACCAACCACCTGTCTCCACTGCTGGTGGAGGAACTCGACGAGGCGCTCGCGAGCTACGCGGGGACGCTCGTCGTGGTCACCCACGACCGCCTGCTGCGCCGCCGCTTCACGGGTTCCCGCCTGGAGCTCCGCGACGGCAGGGTCCTGGAGACGGCGGCCCGCTGAGATGAAAGGGTTTGCCAAGGAGGTGGGATCGATGGAGATCGTGCTGGTGCGGGGCGATATCACCGAGCAGGAGGTGGACGCCGTGGTGAACGCGGCGAACTCCTCCCTGCTCGGTGGCGGCGGCGTGGACGGGGCCATTCACCGCCGGGGCGGCCCGGCGATCCTGGACGAGTGCCGCAAGCTGCGGGCCTCCCACTACGGGGGCGGGCTGCCCACCGGACAGGCGGTGGCGACCACGGCCGGGCGGCTGCCCGCCCGCTGGGTGATCCATACGGTCGGGCCGGTCTACTCCTCGTCCGACGACCGATCGGACCAGCTGGTCTCCTGCTACCGGGAGACCCTGCGGGTGGCCGACGACCTGGACGTGCGGTCGGTCGCGTTCCCCGCCGTCTCGGCCGGGATCTACGGGTGGCCGCTCGACGACGCCGCGCGGATCGCGCTCGGCACGGTGCGCTCGACGGCCACCAAGGTCACGGACGCGCGTTTCGTGCTGTTCACCGAGGACGCGTACGCGGCGTTCGAGCGGGCTCTGAACGCCTGACCGGCGGGTCGCTGATCAGTCGTCGGCGTCCTCGGACACGTGCGGCACGATCAGCACCGGGCGCTTGACGTGGTGCAGAACGCGGTCGGACACGCTGCCGAGCAGCACGGACCTGGCCCGCGCCAGGCCACGCGACCCGGTGACGACCAGGGACGCGTCGAGCTGGTCGGCGACGTCCACGATGGTCGCCCAGACCGCGCCCGCGCTGGCCTCGGCGCGCGGGGTGACGTCGGTCAGCCCCGCCCGCCGGGCGAGTTCGGCGCCCTCGGCCGCGAACCGCTCGGCTTCCTGCCGCTGCTGCCGTTCCACGTCGGCGTCGTTGCCGGCGAACGCGGCGGGCGGCGCGAGCGCGGACCTGGTGAGCTGGACGAGCAGCGGCTCCCAGACGGCGAGCACCACGGCCGGCGCCGGGCTCACATGCCTGCCCGCGAACTCGATCGCGGCCTTCGCGTCGTCGGAGCCGTCGTAGGCGATGAGGATGGTCATGGTCACGTCATGTCCCGAAGAGGGAAACCGAACACCCTCAAAGCCGCAAGGGTAAGGAACCTCTGAGGCTCGCGTTGACCTGCGCCGACGCCGTTCAGGCCTGCGCCGACTCCGTCCAGGCTCGGCTCAGGTGCGCGCCGGCTCCGCCGGGCGGCCGGGGCCGGGCGGTCCGGCGAAGGCCTGCGCCACGTCCAGCCACCGGCCCGCGTCCGGCCCGTCGGCGGTCACGGCGAGGTCGGCGCGGTTGCGCCGCTGCGTCACCAGCAGGCAGAAGTCCAGCGCCGGGCCGGTCACCGACTGCTCGGCGTCCGCCGGGCCCCAGGTCCATTCCTCGCCGTCGGGCGAGGTGAGGGCGACGCGGAACTCCGTGTCCGGCGGGGTGAGCCCCCGGATGTTGAACGCGAAGTCCCGCGTCCGGACGCCGATGTGGGCGACGTGGCGGAGCCGCCGGGTCGGCTCACGCCGGACGCCCAGCGCGTCGGCGACGTCCTGGCCGTGCGCCCAGGTCTCCATCAGGCGGGCCGTGGCCATCGAGGCCGCGCCCATCGGCGGCCCGAACCAGGGCAGCCGGGTCCCCGCGGGCACCGCCGCCAGCACTTCGGCGAGCCGGCGCCTGCCCGTCCGCCAGCGTTCGAGGAGCCGGTCCGGCGCGGCCCCGGCGCCTTCGGCCGCCCCCGCCTCCACGAACCCGTCAGCGTCGGCGAGCGCCGCGGCCATGATCCGGTTGAACGCCTCCGCGTCCGTGGCCGCCGCGATCGACTGGTCGTCGGTCCAGGCGAGATGGGCGATCTGGTGGGCGATCGTCCATCCTTCGGCGGGTGTCGGCCTGGTCCAGGCCTCGGCGGGGAGCGGCGCCACCAGCGCGTCGAGGGCGTCGCCCTCGGCCGTGAGGTCGGCGAGGAGTGAGATCAGATCCGGCATCCCGCCAGCATTCCCCCTCGCACCCCGCCGCGTACAGCCCTGGACCGAATCTCATTCTGGAGCGGCGAGGGCGCGCGCGGCCGCGTAGTCGGCCTTGCCGTTGGGCAGGCGCAGGCTCTCCTCCGCCCGCAGGAACGCCTTGGGGATCTTGTATCGGGCGAGCCGGGCGGCGCAGCCCGCCCGGAGATCCGCGTCGGTCGGGGCCGCGTCCGGGCCGGTGCGGAGCACCGCGACGATCTCGGTGCCCCAGCGCTCGCTCGGCCGGCCGACCACCAGCGCGTCGGTGACCCCCGGGAGATCGCGCAGTACGGTCTCGACCTCCTCGGCGAAGACCTTCTCGCCGCCGGTGTTGATCGTGGTCGCCTCGCGGCCGTGCACCTCGACGGTGCCGTCCGCGAGGAGCCGGGCCCGGTCGCCGGCCACCACGAGCCGTTCGCCGTCGAGGACGATGAACGTCGCGGCGGTCTTGACCGGGTCGTTCAGGTACCCGAGCGGCAACCGGCCGCCCTTCGCCAGCCAGCCCATCTCGTCCTCGCCGGGCGCGAGCCGACGGGTGCGGTCGGCGCTCAGCACCGCCGTATCGGCCGCCGGGACGAACGGACGGTCCGCGGCACCGAGCCGGGTCACCGCGAAGCCGCTTTCGGAGGAGCCGAGGACGTCGTGGACGCGAGCGTCCGGAAGGTGTTCGTGCAGACGGCGCTTGACCTCCGGGCTGATGCCGGCGGCCGAGTTGAGCATCGTGCGCAGCGACGACAGGTCGTACGAGCCGCGGTCCAGCTCCTCGACGATCGGACGGGCGAACGCGTCGCCGACGAGGGGCATCCGCGTCACCCGCTCGCGTTCCGCGGTGGCGAGCAGATCCGCGGCGTCCAGCCCGTCCACGCGCTCGGGGAAGATCACGCAGGCGCCGCCGCACCAGCCGCCGAGCGCCGACCACGTGCCGACTCCGTGCATGAGCGGCGGGCCGATCAGCACCCGGTGGCGGCCGTTGACGGCGCGTTCGACGGCCTCGTCCAGGTCGGTGATGGGAGCGCCGTCACGCCGTGACAGCCCCAGCGAGCCGGTCATGAGGTCGCCGATCCGCCACAGCACGCCCTTGGGGAGGCCGGTCGTCCCGCCGGTGTAGACGATGTGGAGGTCGCCCGCGTCCGGCCGCACGTCGAGCGGGCCGGGGGAGGCCGCTGCCAGCGCCGTCTCGTAGTCGAGAGCCCCGGGGAGGAGCTCTTCGCCGGAGTCGCCGGCGACCTGGAGGAGGAGCGGCGCGGCGTCGAGGCGCTTGACCACGCGGCCGATGGTGGCGGCGAAGCGCGCGTGGAAGAGGATCGCGGCCGGGCGGGCGTCGGTGAAGAGCTGGGCCAGTTCGTCGTCCACGTACCGGTAGTTGACGTTGAACGGGGCCACCCGGGCCTTGTGGGCGCCGAGCAGGCCCTCCAGATACTCGGGTCCGTTGTGCAGGTAGAGCGCCAGATGATCGTGCGGCGACTCCCACGGCTCGGTGGCGCGGCGGTGCCGGCCCAGCCCGGCCTCGTGCAGGACGTGAGCCAGCCGCCTGCTGCGCTCGGCGACCTCGCGCCAGGTCATCCTCGCCTCCCGCGCGGTGCCGCCTCGCCACACCAGGCACTCGCGGTCGGGGATCGCGGCCGCGACGGCCTCGTGCAGGGTGGCCAGGTCGAGCTGGGGCATCGGCTCTCCTCCACGAACGGCTGCCTCGAGATCACCGTAAACGATTGCTTACCGAATCTCATTCAGCGGGTCGTCTTGGGCAGAATCGCGGGGTGGCCCGAACGCACAAGCCCGAGGGCGAGATCACTCGTGGCACCACCGCGCCGAACCGCCTGCGCCGCGTCGACCGCTGGATCGCCGCGACGCAGCCCGGCCCGCTGCGCTCGGCAGAGCGTCCGCTCGCCGTCGACCTCGGGTACGGCGCGTCCCCGGTGACCACGGTCGAGCTGTACACGCGCTTGCGTGCGGTGTCTCCTGCGCTGGAGGTCGTGGGAATCGAGATCGAACCCGACCGGGTGGCCGCGGGTCTCGCCTATCTGGCGGAGCATCCCCTGCCAGGCCTGTCGTTCCGGCGAGGCGGCTTCGAACTGCCCGTCGCCCGCCCGCCCGTGCTGATCCGGGCGCTGAACGTCCTCCGGCAGTACGACGAGGACGCCGCCTGGCAGGCCTGGGACGGATTGTGCGCGAAGCTCGCCCCCGACGGGATCCTCGTCGAGGGAACGTGCAACGAGATCGGCCGGCGCGCGGTCTGGGTGACGCTGACGCGCTCGGGGCCGCGGACGATCACGTTCGCGGCGCGTCTCGGCTCGCTGGAGCAGCCGTCCGAACTGGCCGAACGGCTGCCGAAAACGCTGATCCACCGCAACGTCCCCGGCGAACGGGTGCACGCTCTGCTCAGGGACTTCGACCGCTGCTGGGCGGTCGCGGCGCCGCATTCGGCATTCGGCGCCCGAGCCCGCTGGATCGAGGCGGTCTCGCTACTGGCGCGCACCCACCCGGTGCTCACACGCCCTCCATACGGTGGACGGGCACGCTGGCGCCTGGGCGAAGTGACCCTCCCATGGTCCGCCGTAGCGCCCCTCCGCTGAAGGGCGCTCTCGGCCGGGGCTTAGATGCGGTGGAGTTTGTGGGGGGCCGCTTGGACGCGTGGCTGCACGTCGATCCGGTCGATGTTGACGTGTGCCGGACGCGTGACCGCCCAGGCGACACAGTCGGCGACGTCGTCGGCCACCAGCGGCTCCGGCACGCCCTCGTACGGCTTCTCGGCCTTGGACGTGTCGCCGCGGAACCTCACCAGGCTGAACTCGTCCGTCTTGACGAGCCCCGGCGCGATCTCGGTGATCCGGACGGGCTCGGCCACCAGCTCCAGCCGCATGACCTCGTTCACCGCGTACGCGGCGTGCTTGGCCGCGTTGTATCCGGCGCCGCCCTCGTAGTTGGCGTGGGCGGCGAGGGAGGTGATGTTCACGACATGCCCGGCGCCGCTCGCGATGAGCTTGGGAAGCAGCGCCTTGGAGACGCGGAGCAGGCCGAGCACGTTGGTGTCGTACATCGCCTGCCAGTCGGCCGGGTCGGCGTCGGCGACCCGCTCCAGGCCGATCGCGCCGCCGGCGTTGTTGACCAGCACATGGCACTCGGCGAGCCCGGCGGCCAGGGCGTCCACCGACTCCTGGTCGGTCACGTCCAGCGTGACGACGGCGACCTTCCCGGCGCCGGGCACCTCGTCGGTGATCTCCTTGGCCAGGGACTCCATCCGGTCCCGCCGCCGCGCCGCCAGCACGACGTTGAACCCCTCGGCCGCGAGCCTTCTGGCCGTGGCCGCGCCGATTCCACTGCTTGCTCCGGTGACAACCGCCGTCTTCCGCATGGGCTTAGGGTGCCAAACCCGGGGGCGCGGCCCCGCACCGGGGCGAAGCCGCATGGAGCAGGAGCACGGAATAGGTAAGAATTACTGACTGGTTAGTAGTAAAAGTTGTGACAGGTGCCACATTGGCCTTGTCGGTCACTGCCGTTCCGCATGGATGCCGCGTGGGGGGAACACCAATCGCGACCGGTAGGTTGCACAACCGGAGGTGGTGTCCGTGTCGCGTCGTATCGAGCGGGTCGCGACGATCAGCGTGCACACCTCGCCCCTTGACCAGCCGGGCACCGGCGACGCGGGCGGGATGAACGTCTACATCGTCGAGGTGGCCAGACGCCTGGCCGCCCGGGGCATCGAAGTCGACATCTTCACCCGCGCCACGTGCCGGGCGCTTCCGCCGATCGTCGAACTGGCCCCCGGAGTGCTGGTGCGCAACGTCGTCGCCGGGCCCTTCGAAGAGCTCGACAAGACCGAACTGCCCGCCGAGCTGTGCGGCTTCACCTCCGGGGTGCTGCGCGCCGAGGCGTCCTACGACCCCGGCCACTATGACCTTCTGCACACCCACTACTGGCTCTCCGGCCAGGCCGGCTGGGCCGCCAAGCGACGCTGGGGCGTGCCGCTCGTCCACTCGATGCACACCATGGCCAAGGTCAAGAACGCCGCGCTGGCCGTGGACGACACCCCCGAGCCGCAGGCGCGCGTGCTGGGCGAGGAGCAGGTCGTCGAGTCCGCCGACCAGCTCGTCGCCAACACCGCCAAAGAGGCCCGCGAGCTGATCGAGCTGTACGGCGCCGACCCCGAGCGCGTCGCCACCGTCAACCCCGGTGTCGATCTCTCCCGCTTCCGGCCCGAGTCGGCGCTGCTCTCGCGCAGTACCGGGCTGCTGCCCCACCGCACCGGGCCCGCCCGGCGCCGCCTCGGCCTGCCGCGCGACGCGTACGTGCTGCTCTTCGTGGGCCGCATCCAGCCCCTCAAGGCGCCGGACGTGCTGCTGCG
The DNA here is from genome assembly GCF_043198015.1 of Spirillospora sp. NPDC048911. Lineage (NCBI taxonomy): Bacteria > Bacillati > Actinomycetota > Actinomycetes > Streptosporangiales > Thermomonosporaceae > Spirillospora > Spirillospora sp. NPDC048911. The sequence continues at coordinate 185,607 of NZ_JBICUD010000015.1, forward strand.
CGCGGCGGCCCGGATGCTGGAGGACGAGCCGTCGCTGCGTTCCAAGCTCGTCGTGGCCGTCGTCGGCGGCCCCAGCGGCAGCGGGCGTTCACGTCCCGAAGGACTGCAGCGGCTGGCCGCCGAGCTGGGCATCTCCGACGTCGTCCGGTTCGAGCCGCCGTGCCCGCAGGAGGAGCTCGCCGACTGGTACCGCGCGGCCGACGTCACCGTCGTCCCCTCCCACAACGAGTCGTTCGGGCTCGTCGCCGTCGAGTCGCAGGCCTGCGGCACCCCGGTGGTCGCCGCCGCCGTCGGCGGGCTGTGCACCGCGGTCAAGGACGGCGAGTCCGGCATGCTGATCAGTGGGCACGAACCGGCCGACTACGCCCGCGTCCTGCGGCGCCTGCACGCCCAGCCGGGCCTGCACGCCCGCCTCGCGCGCGGCGCGGTACGACACGCGCAGTCCTTCGGCTGGGACACCACCGTCGACCGGCTCCTCGAGGTGTATACAGGCGCCTTGACCATGTTCCCCGCCGGCCGCCACCGCCTCGCGCCGGAGCCGGTGCTGTCCGCCGTCCCCTCCACCGAGGTGTCCGCATGACCGAGACGTCCGTATGACCGAGGTGTCCGCATGACCACGACCGATCCCGTCGCCGTGATCGATGAGACCCTGCGGGCGGCCGAGCTGGAGTACGAGGTGCCGCGGCCCGGCGCCTTCTTCGTCAAGCTCCCCGGCCAGCACAAGCTCGCCACCATGACCTGGCTGATCGTCGGCGACCACAGCCTGCACGTCGAGGCGTTCTTCTGCCGCCGGCCGGACGAGAACCACGCCGACTTCTACCGCTTCCTGCTGGAGAAGAACGGCCGGATGTACGGGATGAGCTTCGCCCTCGACGACGTCGGCGACGTGCACATCGTGGGCAAGCTCCCGCTGAGCTCGATCGGCCCTGAAGAGATCGACCGCGTCCTGGGGTGCGTCCTCACGTACTCCGACGAGAACTTCGACAAGGCCCTCGAACGCGGCTTCAAGACGTCCATCCAGCGGGAGTGGGACTGGCGGGTCAAGCGCGGCGAGAGCCTGGCCAACCTGCAGGCGTTCGCCTCGTTCGCCGACCCCGACCGCCGCTGACGGCGCGTTCACGCACCCCCTATAAGCTCTGGTGCCATGGCGACCCTGGTATTGCTGCGGCATGGCGAAAGTGTGTGGAACGCGGAGGGCTTGTTCACCGGCTGGGTGGACGTCGACCTGTCCGCCAAGGGGGAGGGTGAGGCCACCAAGGGCGGCGACCTCCTTCTCGACAACGACCTCACCCCCGATGTGGTCCACACCTCGCTGCTGAAGCGCGCGATCCGTACCGCCAACATCGCGCTGGACGTCGCCGACCTGCTGTGGATTCCGGTACGCCGCTCCTGGCGGCTCAACGAGCGGCACTACGGCGCGCTCCAGGGCAAGAACAAGGCGCAGACGCGCGAGGAGTTCGGCGAGGACCAGTTCAAGATCTGGCGCCGCTCGTACGACACCCCGCCGCCGCCGATCAAGGACAACGACCCGCTGTCCCAGGTCAACGACCTGCGGTACGCGGGCCTGCCCTCTGAGCTGATCCCGCGCACCGAGTGCCTCGCCGACGTCGTCGACCGGCTTCTCCCGTACTGGTACGACGCGATCGTGCCCGACCTCGCCGCCGGCAAGACCGTCATGGTCGCCGCGCACGGCAACTCCCTGCGCGCCATGGTCAAGCACCTGGACGACGTCTCGGACGACGAGATCACCGAGCTCAACATCCCCACCGGAATCCCGCTGGTGTACGAGCTGGACGACGACTTCGCCCCGCTCAAGCGCGGCGGCGAGTACCTCGACCCGGTGGCCGCCAAGGCCGCCATCGAGGCCGTCAAGAACCAGGGCGCCGGGGGAGGCGCCAAGGCCCCCGCCCCGCCCGCGCCGCCGGTCCCGCCCGCGCCGCCCGCCCCCTCCGGCGGCCGCAGGGGCAAGCGGAAGAAGTAGACCCGGTAGCTCTCGGGAACCACGAGGGGCGCCTTCCCTGGAGAGGGAAGGCGCCCCTTTTGTGATGTGGGCCCGCGTGCGCCGTGCGGTGTGGGCCGCTTGCGGTGTGCGCCGAACTGAGCCGGGCCCGGTGTGGCTGACGGTCAGGAGGGTTGGGTGCCGTTCAGGAGCGGGATTCGGGGGAGTCGATGATCTCTTGCGGGCGCTGGCCGGTGACCATGTAGACCACGTCCTCGGCGACGTGCACCGCGTGGTCGGCGAAGCGCTCGAAATAGCGGCCCGCGAGGGTGATGTCGACGGCGGGCTCGACCCCGTACTTCCACTTCGGGGACAGCAGGATGTCGAAGAGCTTGCGGTGCAGCCGGTCCATGCGGTCGTCGTCGGCGTCCAGCTCCAGGCCCATCTCGACGTCCTGGGACGCGATGACGCTGCCCGTCTTGGCGATCATCCGTTCGGCGATCTGGCCCATCTCCAGCACGGTGGCCTGCAGCACCGGCGGGACCGCCGTCTCGGGGTGCCGCCGCCGGGCCGTCTTGGCGATGTGCACGGCCAGGTCGCCCATGCGCTCCAGGTCACCGCTCATCCGCAGCGCGGTGATCAGGGTCCGCAGGTCGCCCGCCACCGGCTGCTGGCGCGCCATCAGGTCGAAGACCGTCTCCTCGATCTCCGTGTCGATCTTGTTGACGTGCTCGTCCCCGCTGATGACCTCCTCGGAGAGCCGCAGGTCGGCGTCCAGGAGGGCGGTCACCGCGCGGGCCATGGCCGACCTGACCAGCCGGGTCATCTCCACCAGCTTGTCGGAGAGGGAGTCGAGTTCCTCGTGATAGGCGTCGCGCAATTGAACATCCTTGGGGCGTCTGTGGTCGGTGGCCGGCTCCGGGCCTGTGCCGCCGGGCGTACTCGTCCACGCCACAGCCTGCCTGACCTGGCTGAACGGACCCACATGACGAGGTGAACTTTGGGCTAACGACACCGTGTCGAGTGGCCCCATGGTGCAGGAACGGCCTGAATGGCACTTACGATCCGAAGTGTGGAGGTCGAGATAATCGCAGGCCTGACGGGGCTTGCCGGGCTCGCGATCGGGCTCGCTACGGGATTGGCGGTGCGCGTGAGCGAGCGAGCCCAGCAGGTCACGGCCCCGGCCGCGCCCCAGAGTGGGCTGCCGCCGGGCGTCGCGTCGGTGCTGAGCGTTCTACGGTCCTCGGCCGTCGTGGTCGACGGCGAGGATCGGGTCCTGCGCGCCAGTTCGGCGGCGCGCGCCTTCGGGCTGGTCAGCGGCGATCGGCTGGTGGTCGACGAGCTGCTGGCGATGGCACGGCTGGCGCGCCGGGACGGTGAGATCCGCGAGACGGAGGTCCAGGTGGCCCCGTCCAAGGGCCACAACCGGGCCGAGGGCCGGTGGTTCGCGGTCAGGGTGGCGCCGCTCGGCTCCCACGGGCAGGTGCTCGTGCTCGCCGAGGACCTCACCGAGATGCGCCGCGTCGAGGCCATCCGCCGCGACTTCGTCGCCAACGTCAGCCACGAGCTCAAGACTCCCGTCGGCGCGCTGTCGTTGCTGGCCGAGACCGTGGAGAGCGCCGCCGACGACCCCGAGGCCGTCCGCCGCTTCGCCGGCCGCATGCAGCACGAGTCCGTCCGGCTGACCAATCTCGTCCAGGACCTCATGACGCTGTCGCGGATCCAGGGCGACGAGCCGCTGCCCGAGCTGCACCCGGTCGCGCTCGACGAGGTGATCGTCGAGGCGCTGGACCGGTGCCAGATCAAGGCGGGCGCCAAGAGCATCGAGCTGACCAGCGGCGGCCAGGACGGCCTGAAGGTGCGCGGCGACGACGAGCTCCTGACCACCGCGATCCGCAACCTGATCGACAACGCCGTCGCCTACAGCCCGGACCACACCCGCGTGGTGGTCGCCGTCCGGCAGTGCGACGAGCAGCACGTCGAGATCAACGTGACCGACCAGGGCATCGGCATTCCCGACGGCGACCTGGAACGGATCTTCGAGCGCTTCTACCGGGTCGATCCGGCCCGGTCCCGGCAGACCGGCGGCACCGGCCTCGGCCTGGCCATCGTCAAGCACGTCACGACCAAGCACGGCGGCGAGGTCGTGGTCTGGAGCAAGGAGGGCTCCGGCTCGACCTTCACCATCCGGTTGCCGCTGCTCAACCCGTCCCCCCGCGAGCCGGCCGAGCCGACCGGGGAGGCCGCCCCGCACACCAGGCACACCGGCGGCGACGCCTCGATCGTTTACCCGACCCCACCGACCCCCTGAACGGGCCGCGCCAGACGGCCGGCCCGATGGCACCGAATTGGAAAACCGCCCGGGAGGCAACACCGTGACCCGTGTGCTCGTCGTCGAGGACGAAGAGTCGTTCAGCGACGCACTTTCGTACAACCTGCGCAAGGAGGGCTTCGAGGTCGCCGTGGCGGCGACGGGCCCCGACGCGCTGGACATCTTCGACCGCAACGGTGCCGATCTCGTGCTGCTCGACCTGATGCTGCCCGGCCTGCCCGGCACCGAGGTGTGCCGCGAGCTCCGCGCCAAGTCGAACGTCCCCGTGATCATGCTGACCGCCAAGGACAGCGAGGTCGACAAGGTCGTGGGCCTCGAACTGGGCGCCGACGACTACGTGACCAAGCCGTTCTCCACGCGTGAGCTGATCGCCCGCATGCGCGCCGTCCTGCGCCGGCAGGGCGAGGTCGAGGAACTGGCCCCCGCCACTCTGGAGGCCGGGCCGGTGCGCATGGACGTCGAACGCCATGTGGTCAGCGTGAACGGCGAGGGCGTGCAGCTGCCCCTCAAGGAGTTCGAGCTCCTGGAGGTCCTGCTCCGCAACGCCGGCCGCGTGCTCACCCGCATGCAGCTGATCGACCGCGTCTGGGGCGCGGACTATGTCGGCGACACCAAGACCTTGGACGTCCACATCAAGCGCCTCCGTGCCAAGATCGAGACCGCCCCCTCCACCCCCCGCTACATCGTCACGGTCCGCGGCCTCGGCTACAAGTTCGAGCCGTAAACCCCTCCGCACCGACCACAACGGCCCGCCTCCGAATGAGGCGGGCCGTTGTGGTCGTGCTAGGTCGTTTTCGCGGCCGTGCCAGGCCGGGTTTGGGAGCGGGTCAGCCGTGACCCGCAGGGCTCTCGCTGGCGGTCGGCGCGGGCGAGCCGGACGGGGCGGTCGTCTCGTGGCCGCCGCCCTGCGTGGGCGTGCCGTGCTCCGTGCCGGCGCTCGGCGAGGTCGCCGGGGTGCCGGCCGAACCGGGCACCGGAACGCCGGTGGAGATCGGGGCGTAGGTGGCGAACTCGCCCTGCTGCGGGATCACCGGCATCGAGATGTCGACGGAACCGGCGCGCTCGAACTGAAGCTTGACGCGGATGGTCTCGCCGCCGCGCACCTCGCGGGTGAGGCCCGACAGGACGACCAGGGGGGCCTTTCCGCTCGGCGAGGTGGCCGCGCCCGTGGCCGGGGCGGACGGCGTGCCCGCGGCGGGGGCGGACGGCGTCGCGGAGGACGCCTGGCTGGGGCTGCTGGAGGCTCCCGGGCCACCGGTGGCGCCGGGCGCGCCGGAGGGCGACTGGCTGCCGGCCGGGCTCGGTGAGCCGCTGGTCTCGCCGCTGGCCGAGGTCGTCGGCTTGGTGTCGCCGGAGGGCTTGCCGCTCGGCTTGCCGGACGGTTTGGCGCTCGGGGACGCGGAGCCGGTGGCGGAGGCCTGGCCGAAGAGCGACACGGCGGAGCCGATGCCGTCGGGGCGCGCGGCCGGCAGCGTCACGGCACCGGCGTCGATCTTCGCCTGACCGAAGTCGGGGGCGGTGACGCTGACCAGCCGGTCCTGCTCCTTGACCTGGTTGATCAGGATCCCGTAGAGGGGCAGCGAGCTGCCCTGGGGAAGCGTCTTGTCGGGCTCGGGGCCCAGCAGGAACATGTTGCGGATGTCGATCTTGGCTGCCCCGCCGCCCTGCGGCACCGAGGCGTTGACGGCCTCGGTCAGCTGGGTGGGCGCGGCGGTCTGAGGGGTGTCGCCGGCGCCGCAGCCGGAAATCACCGGCGCGATGGCGACGGCGCCCGCGATGGCGAACGCGACCACTCGGCGGCTGTTACGGATCACGGCGTCGATCTCCTCGCGAAAGGGTTCAGTCGAAGGAAAGGGAAAGGGCGGCGCGTAGCGCCAGAGGAAGCCTAGCGAGGGTGACCCGGGGATCCGGCTTCGGGGGTGGTCTTGGTATGCGTGGCGCCGGATCTCAGGAACGGCCGGCGGTGGCGGGGGCGGTGACCGTGGCGGGGTCGGTGGCGGGGTCGGTGGCGGGGGCGGTGGGAGCGGGCCACTGGAGCCGTCTCACCTTCTCGGTCAGCTCGTTTCCCGGCCGCGGGTCGTTCACGATGTCGCTCACCAGCCCGTCGGGCCCCACCAGGACGGCGGTCGGCTTGCCGCCGGGCTGCGCGTACGTCCCGGCCATGTGGCTCTGGTCGTCCTCGATGAGGGTGACCGGCCCGCCGTGGGCGGCGCCTTGCAGGGCGCGCAGCTTCTTGAGGGAGCTCTCGCGCGAGGCGGAATCGCCCCTGCGGTCGAACATGAGCCAGAAGTTGAGCCTGTACTCCTTGGTCTTGGCGGAGAGCTCGTCCACCAGGTCCGCGCAGCGGCACGCAGGCGGCACGATCGCGAAGACGCCGGGGCGCAGCTCCTGGAGCCGCTGACGCCTGCGCTGGGCGGTCACGATGGCGACCTCGGCGTCGGGCAGGGTGCCGCCGATCCGGCCGACGGGCGCGGTGGGATGAGGAGTGATCATCGACGTGGTGGGGCGGGGCGCCGGACGCGGGCCGAAGGCCGTCATGAGGGCCCCGCTCAGGAGGGCGATCAGCAGGGCGCCGGCGATGATCGGGACGGCGACGCCGAAGCGGGTGAAGGGGCGGAACAGCCGGCGGGCGCGCTCGCGGCGGCGGCGCTGGCGTGCCTCGCGGCGATAGGCGACGACGTCGCGTTCGAGCTCTCGTGCGTCATCCGGCACCACCACGTCGACACGTGGCAGGCCGTAGTCGTCTGGCTCGGGGTCGCCGTCTGGCCTCACACCGCACCTCACCGTGTTGAGTTCTGCCGAGCCCCTGTCGGTCACCCTTTCGCGCGCCCTTTTCGCCCCTTACGGGCGCTTCGTACCCGGGGAGCCCGGCATGTGCACCTCCCAGTATGGGCCGCTTCACGCATACTGGGAGGGGGATGTTCGGAGGCGTTCCGAGTGCCGCCGGGTGCCGTCGCGCGGGCCCGCCCGGGGCCTCGTTCCCCACGCGTTTTTGGGACGGAACATGGGCGGTATGCACCGTTCAGGGGCTTTGTCAAGACCCCAATTAGGGGGTTGACCTGCGGATTTGTCGTTAAGGCCGGTGCAGGCATCGTCGGGTCCGTGCTACCCTGGTTGTAGCGGAAGGGGTACTTGTCACATGACTTTCCAGGTCGGCGACACCGTCGTCTACCCCCACCATGGGGCTGCTCGGATCGAGGCCATCGAGACTCGCACCATCAAGGGTGAGGAAAGGACCTATCTGGTCCTGAAGGTCGACAAGGGCGACCTGACAGTTCAGGTTCCGGTCGAAAACGTCGAGGACGTGGGCGTCCGTGACGTCGTCGGCCAGGAAGGCCTGGAAAAGGTGTTCGAGGTGCTTCGCGCACCCTACACCGAAGAGCCGACCAACTGGTCGCGTCGCTACAAGGCCAATCTCGAGAAGCTGGCCTCCGGCGACGTCAACAAGGTGGCCGAGGTCGTTCGTGACCTCTGGCGGCGCGACAAGGAGCGCGGCCTGTCGGCCGGCGAGAAGCGCATGCTCGCCAAGGCGAGGCAGATCCTTGTCAGCGAGCTCGCATTGGCCGAGAAGACCAACGAGGACAAGGCCGAGGCCCTCCTCGACGAGGTCCTCGCGACCTGAGCGTGAGCACACAGCTTCCACGGGTGGGCGTCGGTACCGACGTCCACCCGTTCGCTTCTGCCGACGCCGAGCCGCGCCCCCTCTGGGTGGCCGGTCTCCAATGGCCCGGCCAAGGCCTCGACGGCCACTCGGACGGCGACGTGGCGGCCCACGCCGCCTGCGACGCCCTCCTGTCGGCCACCGGCCTCGGCGATCTCGGCGCCGTCTTCGGCACGGCCGACCCGCGCTGGGCCGGCGCCTCGGGCGTCACCCTCCTGCGCGAGGTGGCCCGCCGCGTCCACGAGGCCGGCTTCGCCATCGGCAACGTCGCCGTCCAAGTGATCGGCAACCGCCCCCGCATCGGCAAGCGCCGGGCCGAGGCCGAAAAGACCCTCAGTGAGGCCCTGGACGGCGTCCCGGTCTCCATCTCCGGCACCACCACCGACGGCCTGGGCCTCACCGGCCGAGGCGAAGGCCTGGCCGCCATAGCCACCGCCATAGTCTTCCCCCGCCCCTAAGCCCCGCTGCGGGCTGGGGTTATGGGACGGCGGGGTAGATGGTTCCGGTGACCTGGCCGAGGCTGATCCGGGAGTCGGAGGCGCCGGGAGCGGTGGCGCGGAGGGTGACGGTGTCGCCGTCTTCCAGGTAGAGCCGCTTGGTGCCGTCGGGCAGCTCGATGTGGTCGTCGCCGTTCCAGGTCAGCTCCAGGAGGCAGCCGCGCTGGTCGCGTTCGGGGCCGGAGACCGTTCCGGAGGCGAAGAGGTCGCCGGTGCGCAGGGGCGCGCCGTTCACGGTCGCGTGCGCCAGTTGCTGGGGCGAGCTCCAGTACATCGTGGCGAACGGCGGCCGGGAGATCACCTGGTCGTTGATCAGGATTTCGAGGGCGAGGTCAAGGCCCCACGGCTCGTCCGCCTGGAGATAGGGGAGCGGCGCCGGGTCCTGAGCGGGCTGGGCCACCCGTGCGGCGTCCAGGGCGGCGAGCGGCGTGACCCAATGCGAGATGGACGTCGCGAACGATTTTCCGAGGAACGGGCCCAGCGGCTGCGACTCCCAGAACTGGATGTCCCGCGCGCTCCAGTCGTTCACCAGGACGAAGCCGAAGATGTGATCGGCGAAAGCGGCCGTCGGAACGCGGGTGCCCGGCGTCGACGGGATGCCCACGACGAAGCCCACCTCGGCCTCGAAGTCGAGCTTGAGGCAGGGGCCGTACGTGGGCTCCTGGTCGGGGGCGACACGGCGCTGGCCGCAGGGGCGGACGATGGGCATGCCCGACGGGAAGACCGTGCCGGAACGGCCGTGATAGGCGACCGGGAGGTGCTTCCAGTTGGGCGGCAGCGGGTCGCCGGCCGGCCGGAACATCTTCCCCGCGTTGGTCGCGTGGTCCAGGGACGAGTAGAAGTCGACGTAGTCGGCCACCTCGATCGGCCGCAGCAGCTCGACGCCCTCGACCGGGATCAGGTGCGGCGCGACGGCGTCGCGGTGGGCCTCGTCGGTGAGGAGCTCGGTGAGGCGGGCCCGGCTGGCCTCCCAGACGGCGCGTCCCGCGACCATGAAGCCGTTGAGCGAGCCGGAGGCGAACCAGTGCCGGTCGTCGATCAGCCCCGCGGCGGACAGGGCCGCCAGGTCCAGCACGTATTCCCCGATGGCCACGCCCACCCGGGGTAGTTCGCCGCGCCTGGAGAAGACTCCGTACGGCAGATGATCGACGCCGAAGCCGCTGTCCGCACTGACCTCAACCCACGAAACCGTCGTCATGGGGTCCTATGTTCCCCATATCGCCCGATTGGACCAGTCCTAGCCCGGTCAGATCCGCGCGCGGCGTCAGTCGGCGGGCGGGGTCGGTGAGCTGCGGAACGTGCTCGACGGCGGATGCCAATCCCAGATGCGCGCGTCGTCATCCTCGTCGTCGTCATCTGACGAGGCGGCTCGAGCGGTGTCGGATTCGGGGAGTGGGATCGGGGCGGGCTCGGGGATGGAAGGCGGCTCGGCAGGCCCGGTGGGCTCGGCAGAAGAGCGGCCGGACCAGGGCTTACGGCGGCGGGGCTTGCGGTCCGGGGCGGACGGCGTCTCGTCGGCGTCCCTCGCGTCGGCGTCCCCCGCGTCGGCGTCCCCCGCGTCGGGGTCTTCGGCACGGTCGACGACGGGGACCTCGGTCTCGTCCTCGGCGGTGTCGAGCGCGGCGGGCATGACGATGTCGGGACGGGTCGTCCTCGCCAGTGCGCCGCGGCCGGGCTGCTCGGGCGGCCGCGTCCGCACGAGCTCGACGTCCGTGGGGAGGAGGGGCGGCGGTGTGGGCGCGGGTGCGGGAGTGGCCGTGGGCGCGGGAAGACTCGGGATCGGTATCGGAGCGGTGTCCTCGGGCTCGTCGTCTTCGTAGGCGTCGGGCCGCGTGACGGGCTCGGGTTCGGCTTCCGGGGCGCGCTCGGGGGCGTGGGGCCGGTACGACGGCTCGGGCTCGCGTCCGGGCCCAGGCCCGAATCCCCGCTCGGGCTCGTGTTCGGGATCAAGCCTGGACGCCCGTTCGGGCTCGCGTTCGGGGTCAGGTACGGACGTCCGCTCGGGCTCGCGTTCGGGCTCTGTTTCCTGAGCGAGTTCGGGGAACGGGATCAGGTCTGGGCTGGAGTGAGGCGTCTTGGGGGCGGGCTCGTCCTCCGTGTGCGCGATGGGTTCCGTGCGTTCGATGTGGTCTGTGTGTTCGCGGCGTTCGGCGCGCTTGGTTCGTTTCGTACGTGAGGCGGGCGTCGTCGAGCGGACCTGCTTGAACATCGTCAGCCACAGCCATACGGCGATGATGAGCATGGCGTGCGGGGCTATGGCGATCCCTACCTTGACCGGCTCGTCCGGCAGAGATTCGTAACCCCGGAGTGAGCGTTGTACGCCGATCGCGGCGGCACCGCTGAGCAGGACGAGCAGGAGCATCCACCGAATGCTCCGGGACCACCACCTGGCCTGCCGCGTGACGACCAGAGACAAGATCGTCATCACCACGAGCGCGTCCGCCATCACCGGATAGACGGGCGCCCACCGCTTGCCGGCACGGCCCGCTATGGCGAACTCCCGCAGCACGTCGTACGTCAGGACGAACGCGCCGCCCAGGAGCACGGCGACGACGAGGCCCGCGAACACGGTGAGAAGCCGGCGCTGCGCGGTGGTGTAACGATCGGAGGGCATCTTCTCAACTCGTCTCGGGGGAGAACGGAGGGCGTGCCAACGGCCCGTACGGGGGTCTTCGTGGTCGTGGTCAGAGGGGGCTTTCACCGGGAGATTAACCAGCCCGGGGGACGGTTACTCCTATCTTCACCTTGATCATCCCGGAGCGCGTGCGACACGCGGAGGGGCGACCGGTATGGGCGAAGGAACGAGTCCCGCGGGGTGGAAGAAGGCCGCAGGGCGTGTTGGGGTGGGATGGAGACCGTGACCGGATCAGGTGATTTTTTCTCTCGTTAGTGGGGTAGTCGCTTATTTATGTCCTTCCCGCGGGACGTCCTCGAGGAGGCGGAGGCACGGCGGCTCGGCGACCCGGTTCGCGCCTTCGACGCCCGTGCCGGTCGTCGGCGTGCCCTGGCCTGGATGGCTCTGCTCGGCCTGGCCGGAGTGTGGCTCGTACCGGCGGCAGTGGTTTATCTCGCCGACGGGGAGTTGTGGCTGGGCGTCCCAGCGGCCGTCCTGGCGTTGGCGTACTTGGGTGTGGTGGCTTGGATCCTGTGGCGGGCGGTGTCGCGCGGGGCCCTGCGTAGTGATCGGCTGATGGGCGTCCATCTCTTCTCGTACGGGCTGGTGGTGGCCGGCGCCCGGAGGAAGGGTGACGGGGGCGGCGGCGCGTACGTCGCGTATCGCTGGGACGATCTCGCGGCCGTCACCACGTCCGGTGTACAGCGGGTCGCCCACGGGCCGACCCGATGGCAGTTCACCGTCACCGTGGCGGACGGCCGCCAGATCATCTTGGGAGACGAGCTGCCAGGCGTACGTGAGCTGGGCGAGGCCATTGTCGCGGAGGTCACCGCGCGCGTCGTTCCGCGGGCTCTCGGCATGGTTCAGGCAGGCGACACCGTGCGGCTCGGGCCGTTCGCCGTGAGTTCTGAGGGGATCGAGAAGGAGGGCGAACGCGTCGCCTGGCCAGCCGTACGTGAAGTGGGCATCGACAACGGAATGGTGTTCGTCCGTACGCTCGACGACCTCGGCCAACTGGCGTCCGTGGCGGCCCTCACGCCCAACGCCGTCGCGTTCGTCGAGCTCTGCCACCACCTCCAGGCCCTCCAGGCGGCGGCCGACGAGGTCGGCGATACCAGCGATGTCGGTGCCGGCGGTGTCGGGGCCTCCGGGAGCCCACCGGAACACAGGGACGAGAAGCGGGTCCCGCCGACACGGCGCTGATCACCCTCGTGCGAAGATCGGAGCGGACGCGACGCCGTCCCACCGTCCGACCGATCGACCGGGGAGAGGCCATGGCATTGGACGAGAAGGCCCGCGCGCTCTTCGACGCGACCAACTTCGTCACGCTCGCGACGATCAATCCGGACGGGGCGCCGCAGGCGAGCGTCGTCTGGGCCAAGGCCGACGGGGACGACATCCTCGTCTCGACCGCCAAGGGCCGGCGCAAGCACACCAACATCCTGCGCGACCCGCGGGTGAACCTGGTCACGTTCGACCTGGCCGACCCGTACGTGTACGCCGAGGTCAGGGGCACCGCGACCCTCCAGGACGACCCGGACGGCACGCTCATCGAGGAGTTGTCGCAGCGCTACACCGGTCAGTCGTGGCAAGAGCACGGCCCGGTCGAGCGCGTGATCATCCGCGTGACCCCGAATCACGTCCACACCCGCTGAACACAGGGTTCTCTAGGTCAACACGGCCACGCGCGCGGGTGGGAATCCAATAACCTGAGCGGGTGAGCTTGCGCCTTTACGACACCAGCACCCGTACCGTCCGCACGTTCGAGCCCTTGAAAGAGGGCCGCGTGGGGATGTACGTGTGCGGTGCCACTCCGCAGGCCGCCCCGCACATCGGCCATCTCCGTTCGGGCGTCATCTACGACGTGCTGCTGCGCTGGCTGCGCCGTTCGGGGTACGAGGTGACGTTCGCCCGCAACGTCACCGACATCGACGACAAGATCCTCGCCGTCGCCGCCGAGGCGGGCGTGCCGTGGTTCGCGGTGGCCGAGGGCAACCAGCGCGTCTTCAACGACGGCTACGACCTGCTCGGCTGCCTGCCGCCCACCATCGAGCCGCGGGCGACCGGCCACGTGCCCGAGATGATCGTGCTGATGCGCCGCCTGATCGAGCAGGGCCACGCGTACGCCTCGGGCGGCGACGTCTACTTCGACGTGAGTTCCTGGGCCGACCGCTACGGCGCGCTGTCGAACCAGAAGATCGAGAACATGCGCTCCGCCGCGGACACCACGACCGAGGACTGCAAGCGCGACCCCCGTGACTTCGCGCTCTGGAAGGGCGCCAAGCCGGGCGAGCCGTCCTGGGAGACGCCGTGGGGCGAGGGGCGTCCCGGCTGGCACCTGGAGTGCTCGGCGATGGCGACGAAGTACCTCGGCGCCACGTTCGACATCCACGGCGGCGGCGTCGACCTGATCTTCCCGCACCACGAGAACGAGATCGCGCAGTCCCAGGCCGCCGGTGACGGGTTCGCCCGCTACTGGCTGCACAACGGGCTGCTCACGGTCAACGGCGAGAAGATGAGCAAGTCGGTCGGCAACGTCGTCCTCCTCCCGGACCTCCTGGGCAAGGCACGGCCGGCCGAGATCCGCTACTACCTCACCGCTGCGCACTACCGGTCGCTGATGGACTACACCGACGCGGCCCTCGGCGAGGCGGTCTCCGCGTACCAGCGGATCGAGGGCTTCGCCATCCGCGCCGCCGAGGTAGTGGGCCAGGTGGCTCCCGCCACCGACCTGCCCGAGGCGTTCACGGCCGCCCTGAACGACGACCTCGGCGTCCCGCAGGCCCTGGCGGTGGTCCACGAGACCGTTCGCGAGGGCAACAACGCGCTGGCAGCCGGAGACGAAGCCGCAACTCGCGGCCACTTGGCGAGCGTCCGGGCGATGACGGACGTCCTGGGCCTGGACCCGCTGGCACCTCAGTGGTCCAAGGAAAGCGAAGACGACCTGCGCCCCGTCGTGGACGCCCTGGTCAAAGTGGCCTTGGAACAGCGCCAAGCCGCCCGTGCCCGCAAGGACTACTCCGCTGCCGACGCCATCCGCGACGGCCTGACCGAGGCGGGCATCGTGGTGGAAGACACCCCCCACGGCCCCCGCTGGGAGCTGAAGCGCCACTGAGCACTTCAGCTCCCAGCACCACGTAAAATTGGCTGTTTGCAGATCTAAGCCGCCTCCGGGCGAGCAACCCAAGGGGCGTAACGAACCATGGCAAAGCGCAAGGGAAAGGGGCCGACCCCCAAAGCCGAGGACCGGCACTGGCACGGCAAGCGCCAGAAGGCACGGGCGGTCAAGAACGCCAAGCGCACCGGCACCACGACCACCGGCCCCGGTGGCCGCGGCAAGCCCACCGAGACCCGCCCCACCCGTCCCCGCCGAGCCGACGGTGACAGCCCCGAACTGGTCACCGGCCGCAACCCGGTGGTGGAGGCCCTCCGCGCGGGCGTCCCCGGCACCGCCCTCTACGTGATGTCGGGCACCGACGAACGCATCCGCGAGTCGATCCAACTGGCCGCCGACCGCCGCATCCCCCTCCTGGAGACCGGCAAGAACGAGCTGGACCGCCTCACCGACAACGCGGTCCACCAGGGCATCGCACTCCAGGTACGCCCCTACCGCTACGCCCACCCCGACGACCTCCTCAAGGGCACCGCGCCCCTGATCGTCGCCCTCGACGGCATCACCGACCCGCGCAACCTCGGAGCCATCGTCCGCTCCGCCGCCGCGTTCGGCGCCACCGGCCTGGTCATCCCCGAACGCCGGGCCGCCGGCGTGACCGCGGGCGCCTGGAAGACCTCCGCGGGCACCCTGGCCTCCATCCCCGTGGCCCAGGCGACGAACCTCACCCGCCAGCTGAAGGCATACCAGCAGGCGGGCTGCTTCGTGGCGGGCCTGGACGCCCAAGGCAGCACCCCGGTCGCCGACCTGGAAGTGGCCTCCGGCCCGTTCGTCCTGGTAGTGGGCTCGGAGGGCAAGGGCCTGGGCCGCCTGGTGGCCGACACCTGCGACATGCTGGTGACGATCCCGATGCCGGGCAAGACCGAGTCCCTCAACGCCGGAGTGGCCGCGGGCATCGCCCTCTACGAGATCTCCCGCCTCCGCTCCTGATACCCAGAAGCGCCCGACCCGCAGCTTCGACTACGATGCGGGACGAGCAAGCCGGCGTAGCTCAATTGGCAGAGCATCTGTCTTGTAAACAGAAGGTTAGGGGTTCAAGTCCCCTCGCCGGCTCCAACGATCAAGCCGTGACCTGGGCGTTCTCCCCTTCCGGGAGAGCGCCCGTGCTGTTTTCCGGGCCGCGTGTGCCAGAGGTGTGCCCGAGCGTCCCGGTGTGGTTCTGTCTCTGTTGGTGTTCGGCGGTGCTGGTTGATGACGTCGGCTGCCGCGGTGATGGCTTCGGCGGCCAGTTCGGGCAGGACGCTGGTGTAGGTGTCGGAGGTGATGGCGCGGTCGGAGTGTCCGAGGATCTCCTGGACGATTTTGATGTCGATGCCGGCGGCGAGCATGACGGTGGCGGCGCCGTGGCGCAGGTCATGGAGCCGGATCGGGGGAGCGCAGCCTGGTCGGTGAGGGTTTTGAAGTGTTCGGAGACCGACTGGGGATGCACCGGCTCACCGTTGGGCTTGGTGAAGACCAGTCCGTGGTCGCACCAGGCCCCCGGCCCGGCCAGGTCCTCCAGGGCCTGACGTTCGGCCTGTATCGAAGCCCGCCGCTAAGGCGCACTATGCCGAGACCGGCCACCCGCTCGCCGCCGATATGGAGCCGGGATCACGCTGGAGATGGTGCTACTCCCACCAGCGCCTGGTCTGACCACGCGGCGGAGCCCCACAGAGCAAGGCGTTGCGAGCGACGCAAACGAGCATGGGCGCAGTGGTGACACGCCAATGGCCTGCATCACGGACGGGTAATTGAATCCACCGTGATGCAGGCCGGTCTAAATTGAGGTGCAGACAATGACTTGCTGCTTGGTTGGGACTGGTTCTACCGGATTAGTTCTTGTCGCGGATGACGTCGTAGTCGCCGAACTTCACCGGGCCATCACAAAGCTTGGCCATCCTCGCGCTGAAACGCTCGGTCTCCGCCAACTTGCTGTTGCGCTGGGCGTCCTCCCAAGAGGGGAAATCAATGATCGCTACGTAGTGGTTCGGCCTGGTGTGGTCCCTTGCCACAACCTCGTGCCGCACCGTGCTCTTGTCGGAAGCCTCAGTTCGCCACTCACTCATGAGTGACTCAATTTCGCTGACCTGCTCGGTGTCAAACTCCAGGATCTGAACGAAGCCCATGTGGGCCTCCTTTTCTTGTTGGTTACATTTCTTATTAAATACTCTCGCCATGCATATAGCAAGGAAATATGAGAACGATCGGATAATTCTCCTGTGGGCGTAAAGGGGATAAATTCAAGGCAGGATATACCGGACGCCCGATGATCCTCCTCGTGGCCGGTCATCGGCCGCGGTGATGACTCCCTTCGGGGATCGCCTGTTTCCCCGTCGGCGCGAACGAGGTCTTCTTGAGGGTGAACGAGTACGACACGTCGGCGCACGCGTCCCGCGGGATGAGCCGGCCGGCCCCCCCGCGTCGACCGGTCCGGAAGACCGGTCCCTGACAGACACCGATTCACTGCTCTAGGAGTTCGGTCATGGGCATCATCGCCGGGATCATCGCCAAAATGCTGGTCCCCGGCAGGGACCCCAAGGACTGATCATCACCCTGATCGGCATCGCTGGAGCACTGCTGGGCGGCTTCGTCGCCACCAAGGTGTTCAACGTCGACGGCACCGGCTCGCGCCCGCGCTTCTACAAGGGAGATGGGTCATGCCGATAGCGGGCGGTCTCGCCCTCCTGGTCGTCGGAGCGATCCTCACCTTCGCCCTGACCAGCCAGGCCGTCCACGGTCTCGACTTGTCGGTGGTGGGCTCATCCTGATGCTGGCCGGCCTCGCAGCACTCCTGCTGACGCGCACCAAGCCACACCCCAGCCAGCCGGTCGTCCGCACCCGCCAGGACGCCATCGACGATGGGGACTTGGTGGAACTCCCCGCCACCGACCTTGCCCTCCAACGCCAATGCCGAGCCCAGGACCGTCGCAGGCTCTGGGTAGGGCGGGGACGACGCTAGATCGAGGCGACACCCACCGACCCCCGCTCCGTCAGGGCGGTGCGTGGACCTGTGCGGTCCTGCCCTCACAGAGGGTCAATAGGTACGTGGCGCATTCGGTCACGCGGGCTGATGACCGCCGCCGAAGACGATGGCATGGTTTGTCGCCCACTGCCGGAACGTGCGGGGTGGGGTTCGGGTGAGCTGTTCCACTGTGGAGGTGACCGGTTCCGGGTTCGTCACCATGGCGGCGTGGGCTGTGAGGATGCCGCCAACGGCCTCGACATCGTCGGGCAGGTCGGCCGATCGGGGATTTCGAGTCATCGCGCGAACAGGTTGGGATACAACATTGCCGCCGACATTGCCGGTAGCCCCGGTGACAAGGATCACGACGAGCTCCTCGCTTTGGCGATTGTTGGTCCTGACAGCACGGCAAACGGCAGCCTGCCGATCACAGGCAGTCAACGTGAGCCCTCACCGGCCGGAAGCAGGCAGCTCGCGCAAGATCCATCAGGCCAGCTGATAAGCCACCTCCAACGCGGTGATCGATTGTCGTGATGACCCCTGCTGGGCTCGCCTGTTCCCCGGGTTGTACGAGGTGGATTTGGCTCAGGGGTGAACGCACACCGGTCATGAGCCTCATCGCCCTGGATCGCTCAACCTCTTCCATCTGGGTCACCGCCATCGCGGGCGGCGGTTCCGCGCCGAGCCGTCCAGCACCGAGAGGGCCCGATGAAATCGACGCGGTCACCGAGCACGAACCGGTTGCTGGCCGTCTTGCTGGTCGGACCGTTCATGGCCCAGGTCGACGCCACGATCGCCAACGTCGCGACGCCGTCGATCCATACCGACCTCGGCGCCTCGGGCACTGCGTTGCAACTGGTCATCGAGGGCTACCTGATCGCGTTCGCCGGGCTGCTCATCACCGGTGCCCGGCTCCGGCCAGACCTACGGCTACCGACGCGTCCTCCTGCTCGGGACCGGCGTGTTCGGCCTGGCATCACTGCTGTGCGGCCTGGTTCCCAACCCGATCGTGCTGGCCCTCGCTCGCGTCCTGCGGGGCCTGGGCGCAGCGCTGATGTTCCCAGACACTCACCGGCATCCAGCTGAACTTTGTCGGTGACCAGCGCAAGTGCACCATCGGCCTGTACGCCGTCGCGCTGTCGCCGGTGACGTCGCGGGGCAGATCTCAGCACCACCACCATGCAGATCGGCGGAGCGATCAGCATGGCCGCGTTCGGCGCCCTCGACCTCAGCCTCGCCTCACCCGCAGGCGCCGAACACCACCCACGCGTTCGCGGTCACCACGGCCGCATTCGGCGCCGCCACGCTCCTGGCCACCGCTCTCGCCAACCGGGCAACCAGACGGCCACCACCGCCGGCACAAAGCTCGAACACGGCGGAGCCCACGATCGTGATGGAGAGTCCGGAAGTTCGCGGGTGAGGCCGGTGATGACTCCTGGGCACCGGTGATCGGCCCAGGAGATTGACTCTTCCTCCATCGGCTGTTTCCCAGCCGGTACAGGAGAACTTGGCTGAAGGCGAACGAGGACGACAGCTCCGCGCGTGCTCCTTCGCCGACCTCAGCGTCGCTCGTTGTCGCTCGAACAGCTCCAACTCGAAGGAAGAGCCATGGGTTTCTTGGACAAGTTCCGAAACAAGACCCAACGCACAAGGGGCCGCGGCAACGAACGCATGGGACGGCAGACCCGCAACCGATCCCTTGAAGGCAAGGGCAAGGCCGGCCGATACAAGGGTGGCGCCAAGCAGGTCGGCCAGCAGGCCAAAGACGCCGCGAGGGAAGTCCGCAAGACCTTCAGACGGTGACCGTCGCATGGTGGAGGTCATCTCATCACGACGCGGTCGGCCGAAGGTCATGCTCCGTCGCCGCCGAGACCACGGCCATCGGCACGACAGGTGGACGTCAGATGAGCGCGTCGTCGGAGACGGTCAGCCAGCCGAGCCGTTCGGACATGGCCCGTGCGCAGTCGACGATCGCGCGTACGTGGTCGGATCTCTCCTCGGCGCGCCACAGGATCGACCACGGGTAGGCGGATGCCGGTTCGGTGAGGGGCCGCCAGGTGGTCCCGGGAAGCGCGGCGATGCAGGATGACGGCACGCAGTACAGGCAGTGGCCCTGAACGACGAGGTCCGCGGCGGCGCGGATGCTCTCCACCGTTCCGGGGTGGACGGTGGGGGTGAACCCCGCGGTCCGGCACATCTCGATCGTGAACTGGTTGAACTCGGGCGCTTGGGCCTCTTCGGCGAGCAGCAGCGGTTCGCGTGCGAGGTCGGCGACGGGCACGGCGGCCATGGCGGCGAACCGGTGTCCGCTGGGGACCAGGACTCCCAGCGGGTCCCGGCGGAACAGGAAAGAGGTCACCTGTGGTGGGGCGGCCGCCGCACGGCCGATGCCGACGTCGAGGCGGCCGTCGGTGAGCTGCTGGTATTGCTCGGGGACGCTGGCCTCGACCTGGTGGATGGTCAGACGGGGGTGGCGGGCCTGGACCTCGTGCAGGATCTGCGGCATCGAGTCGTAGCTGGAGTCGATGATGCCGACTCGCAGGGTGGGAGAGGCGCCGGTCGCGCTGCGGGCTACCACGGTGGCGCGCTCCACCTGCGCGAGGATCTTTCGTGCCTCGATGAGGAACCGCGCGCCCGCCGCGGTCAGCGCGACATGGTGGGTGCTGCGTTCCATGAGGGTGACGCCCAGTTCCCGCTCCAGTCGCTGGATCTGCTGACTGAGCGCCGATTGCACGATGTGCTCGCGCGCGGCGGCCCGCCCGAAGTGCAACTCCTCGGACAAGCTCACGAAGTAGCGAAGCTGGCGTAGCTCCATACCGGTCACCCCAAGGCCGAGAACCGCCACCACCGATCATGGCGCCGGAGGTCGCCGAGGTCCCGGGCGATTGATCCACCGCAACCATGCCGGAAGCAAGGGACTTCATCCACATTCTATGGCAGCTGGCGTCCCATCCTGCGGACAGAGCCCAGGCGCGGTTGCGCGGACCATGCCCCTTGGGGCCTGACTGCCGGCTATTCGGTGTCGTCGGCCGGGGGCGGCTGCTGTTGGGTGGGTGCGCGATGGAGGAAGTCGACGTCGATTCGTTCGAAGCCTTTGTGGCGTTCGGTCTCGGCGTAGGAGGTGTAGGCGCGCTTGTCGGCGGGGGTGAGGTCGACCCTGTCGGTGAAGGGCGTGAGGAGACTGCGCGGCCACAGGTGCTGGAGGCGGACGGAGTTGATCTCGGCGCACGTCACGAAGGTGAGCGCGGCGAGGTAGATCCAGGCGAGCAGGCCGAGGACGACGCCGAACAGCCCATAGGTGGCGGTGGCGCCGCGGAGCGTGTGTCCCGCCAGGACGGCGCCCGCCCATTGCAGCGTCTGCCATACCAGGGCGCCGGTGACGGCTGCGGCGCCGACCTGGCGGGTGGTGAGGGGGCGGGCGGTCAGGATCCGGAAGGCGATGGCGAACAGGGCGACGTTGAGCCCGACGGCGATGACGATCGCCGTCACGCGCAGTCCGTTTCCGTACGGGCCGTCGATGGCGGTCACCGCGGACAGAGCCGTGGTGGCGATGATTCCGGCGCCGAAGGCCGAGAGGAGCGCGAGACTGCGGAGTCTGGCTCTGATCGGGTTGGGGCGGGAGTTGCGTGGTACGCCCCACACCTTGTTGAGCGCGTTCTGGGCGGCTTGAACGACGCCCAGGCCGCCGTAGAGGCCTCCGATGAGGCCGATGACGAGGCCGGGAAGGCTGCCGTGCAGGGAGTGGATGTTGGCGCCGATCTGGTCACCGATGACGGGGAACTGGGCTAGGGCAGAGTCCAGCACCTGCTGTTGCAGGGTGGGATTGTCCTGCAGGGCGAAGCCGAGGACCGTGACGAGTAGGAGCAGCAGAGGGAACAGGGATACGAAGCCGTAATAGGTGATCAGCGCGGTGAGGTAGCCGGCCTGGTCGTCGACGAATTTGTAGATCACGGCGAGCGGCAGACCGGCCCAGCGATGCCGTTGCTGGAAGCCGTCCATACGACCGATCACGTTCATGGAGCAGGCCTGCTCGTTCGTGGTGCGGTGGCCGTGCGCGGCCTCGCTCCGCTCACCGGATCCACCCACCAGCCGCCGATCGGTGTCCTTGCGTCGGCTGGCCCCGACGGGTCGTCTGGACGGCTCACCAGGGCTGCCCGCCTCTGCCGGACGGTCCGGGCCTGGGGAGTGGCGCTCGTGGTCATCCGTGCCCTCCCTCCGTCTAGCGTGGCCGTGAGTGCTCGGCCCGGACGGCGAGATCTGGGCAGTGGACCTCTGCTGTCTCATGCTCCCAGCCGACTCTTATCCGCCCAGTTGGGAAAGGAGCGATCTCATGAGCGGTCATCATCACAACAGATCAGCGATGTCGCCTCTCGGTGGTGGTCCGACGGCAGTGTTTCTTGCAGTCCGCGCGAACCGACGACGTCCCCCGGTCCGCTGACGCCCGCATGCCCGCTGGATGTGGCCGGACTGATCGGGCTTCGGGCAGCGCAATCTCCTTACCATTAACCAACCCCATGCGGCCGAGCGGGTTGATGGCCATTCGGAGAATGCCTCATCTCTCTCACTGATTATCAAACACAGAGAGTGGACGATCAAGAATCGTATGGAAAACAGCCTTAGCGTGCGTTTCGAGTCATTCATCGCGGGCAATCTGGAGGTATGGTCTTTTACTTGATTTTAGTCTCCATCCTCGCTGTCGTGATCATTGTGAGTGCAGTGCTGATCATGCGGAACGTGCGACAAAGCAAAGTACTGCGCTTGCAATTCGGATCGGAATACGGCCGCGCCGTAGAGAACCATGGAACCCGACGTAAAGCAGAGCGAGAACTGCATCGCCGGCAGAACCGTGTCGCGGAGATGAACATCCGCCCTCTGACCCCGGCGGCACGCGAGGTCTACCGCGCCGAGTGGACCCGCGTCCAGGAACACTTCGTCGACGCCCCCGAGGACGCCCTGTCCGGCGCTGACCGGCTCGTGTGGCGCGTGATGACCGACCGCGGCTACGAGACGCGCAGGTACCAGCAGCGGGTCGCCGACCTGTCGGTCGAGCACGCCCCCACCCTCGACCACTACCGCAAGGCCCACGGCATCAGCGTCCGCGCGGCACGCAAGGAGGCCTCCACCGAGGAACTCCGGCAAGCCATGGTCCACTACCGGATCTTGTTCGAGGACCTGCTCGCCGACAGCACCAGCGACCAGGCACAGGCCGACGGTCACGTTGGCCACGTCGCGCAGAACGGCGCCCGGCCAAGCAGGACGGCCCTCGATCTGCCTCACACCCCCAGGAACGACTGACACGGACATGGCCGACTACGACTCGACACCGATTCGGAACGCCGGGCCACGGCCCGGCCGATCACCCCTCAGTCAGGCCCGTTGTCGTCCACCTGGAAACAGGCGACCTGAGCAGGGCCCATCTGCTGGGCCGATCATCCGCTGACCCGCCATGGCGACCAGGGACCGGGGCGCGCTCGGGGGCCTTGTCAGTACTCGAGTTCGGGACGCAGGGGTCCGCCGACCCGGTGGAGGTGCCTGAGCACTTGGGCGTAGGAACTCAGGATTCCGGTCTCGTAGTAGGCGACGTCATGCTGGGCACAGTGGGCACGTATGAGCTTTTGCGCGCGGCGCAGGTTGGGCCGTGGCATGGACGGGAACAGGTGGTGTTCTATCTGGTAGTTCAGACCACCGAAGACGAAGTCGGTGATGCGGCCGCCACGGATGTTGCGAGCTGTCAAGACCTGCCGGCGCAGATAGTCGATCTGATGGTTGGTCGTGAAGATCGGCATGCCCTTGTGGTTGGGGGCGAAGGAACAGCCCATGTACAGCCCGAACAGTCCTTGTTGAACCAGAAGAAAGCACACTGCCTGCGCGGGGGAGAGCACCCACCACAGGGCGGTGCCATAGCCGCCCAGGTGGGCGGTCAGCAGGCTCGCCTCCATCAGCCTGGGCGTGCGGGGCCCTGTTGTCCGGACCAGCAACGCCCGCGCCCCGGCCAGATGCAGGTTGAACGCCTCCAGTAGCAGCATCGGAAAGAACAGCCAGGCCTGGTGGCGGGCCACCCAGGCTGCCGGTCCACAGCGGGCGCGGGCAACGGCCGGAGTGAGGGCCAGCGCGCCGTCGGCGATGTCAGGATCCCGGTCGACCTGGTTGGGGTGGGCGTGATGCCGGTTGTGCTTGGAGACCCACCAGCTCAGGCTGAGCCCGACCAGCAGGTCCCCGTGGAGCCGGCCGAGCAGCACGTTGACGCGCTTGGACTTGGAGATCTGCTGGTGTCCGGCGTCGTGGCCCAGGAACGCCGTCTGGGTGAACACCCCCGCGAGGAACACGGCGACCAGCAGCTGCCACCATGACCGTCCGATCAGCGCGAACGCGGTCCATCCGGCGGCCAGAAGCAGCAGATTCGATCCGATCTTGCCCAGGTAGTAGCCGGGCCGCCGGTCCAGCAGCCCCGCTCGCCTCACCTTCCTGGACAGCACCGCGTAGTCGCTGCCTCGGCCTGCGCCCGAGGGCCCGCTCTGGGGGCACGCCTCGACACCCGGGTCCTCGGCATCGGTGGGCTCTGTCTGGGGCCGGGCTGTGGTCACCGCTCTGTCCTCCGCTGGATTGCGGCCTGTTCCCCTGAGCAGCACCGCGTTCGACACCCGACCGGCTGTGGGGTCGTGGCCGGCGTGAGGCCTACTCCCACGACGACGCCTCAAGCACAACGATCACCGCTCCAGATCCGATCGGATCTCTCCCAGCAAAGACCACCCGTGGAACCGGGGAAACCGGCAATACGAGCAAGACCTATCTCCGGCCCTGATCACCCAGCTGGCCTCAGCCGCATGGGCGCTCTCACCAGAGCCGTTCAGAGGGGTGAGTCTCGCCGGAAGCCGATCGGTGCTGGTGATGGCTGGTGTCCGGAGAACGGGGGAGGCTCACTGAAGGTCAGGCGTTTTTGGCGCGGAGGACGATGGGTTCGATGAACCACAGCCAGGTGGCGAGGCCGGTGGTGGCGACTGCGGTGATGATGGGCAATGGTCCGGCGAACAGGTAGTCGATGACCATGAGGGTGGCGGCGTTCATCGAGATGGCCAGTGCGAGGGTGCCGATCATGCCGTACAGGTTCGCCCGTTGGACGAGGGGTTCCTTGAGTCCCTGGCGGAACAGGATGCGGTGCTGGGCGACGGGTGCGATGAAGAACATGGAGGCGAACGCGGCGGAGGTCAACGCGACATAGAACAGGGTGCGGTCGGCTGCCGCGACCTTGGCGAATCCGGGTGCGAACGGGACGGTGAGCAGGAAGGCGAACAGCACTTGGACGCCGGTGACGGCGACCCGGAACCCCTGAAGGAGTTCGACGAAGTTGCGGTCGGCGCGTTCGGCCGGGGTCTCGCCGGGCGAGGCGCTGCGGGCGGGGCCTTGATCAACACTCATCGCGAGACTCCATGGTGGTGCGCATGGCCGCCGGGCCGGTCCCGTCGGCGTCGGGCAGATCAGGCGTGGGCCGCGGCCTCTGCTCGGTGCCGTTACGGGCCTGGCTGCGCCAGGTGAGGTAGGCGGCGGCGCCCAGCGGGATCGGCAGCAGGTAGGTGATGGCTCGGAACAGCAGTACGGCGGCGGTGACCTTGGTGATGGTGGGGCCGTCCAGGCCGATGGCCAGGAAGCCGGTGAGGCTGAGTTCGACGACGCCCAGGCCGCCGGGGGTGATGGGCAGGGCTGACAGCAGTCGCGCGAAGGCGAAGGCGGCCAGTGCGGTCGGCCAGGGCACTTGGGCTTGGGTGACGCCGCTGGCGTACAGGCAAGTGAGCAAGACCAGCGCCATGGACAGGTGTGCAGTGGCGGTGGCCAGCAGGATCCGTACACCGCGTGCGGCCAGCAGCGCGCGGGTCTGCTGATGGAAATCGGCGAGCACCGGACCCAGCTGCCAGGAGGCGGGCCGGTGCATCCGGCGCAGCGCGATGGTCAGTAGCCGCTGCAGGTGGTGTTGCGCGCGGCTGGTGTCGGTGTGCAAGGCTGTGAAGAGCGCTGTTGCGCCGAGGAAGAGCAGGGCCAGGCCGGTGACGGCGGCGACGGTGAGGCCGGTATTGGACTCGCCGGCCAGGGCGAGGACGGCCAGCGCCACGATCGGCAGGCTGAGTTTGGCACCGGTGTTGAAGGCTCCTGACAGCAGCGTGTAGAGCACGTACTGCTTGGTGCTGATGCCCCAGCTGGACAGCATCGCCCAGCTGATGCCCAGGGCGACGGCCTCTCCGGCAGGCAGGGTGTTGGCCGCCGCTGTGGGGCCGAGGTTGAGCACCGCCGCCTGACGCAGCCGCAGCGACGGCAGGAGGGTCACGATCATGACCCAGGAGGCGACCAGGTTCGCCACTCCGGCGCAGGCCACCAGGATGGTCCGCGGCCAGGGCATGGTTCCCAGATCCACCCACACGGCTTGATACGAGGCGAGCTGCGGCAACCCGAACCCGAGGAGCGCCGCCACGACCACGATCGACAACACCGACCACAGACGCTTACGGCCCCGCCCTCCTACCGGGAGCGGATGGCATCCGCTCCGGAACTCGGCCTGGGGTTGGGCCCGGGGTCCGGTGCTGCTTCCTTGCGTTGGTAGCACTGTTCAGGTCCGGGGTGTGGGCACGGGCCACCGCCTCTGATGGTCCTCATGGATGTCACTGGCCACAACGCCGGGGGGTCACCATGGCTGCCATGCCTCGTCCTCAGGCTCGTCCCACGTTGCGGGCTGACTGGTTGTAGCGGGCGGGCAGCGGGGTGGTCGTTGCGACGAGTCTCGCTTGTGGATTGCGATTCTGGGCCGGTGCCGTGGCGGGCCGAAGCGGGGTGGGTTGATGTCGGCGGCGGGTTCGTCCAGGCGTGGCTTGAGTCGCCGGTGGCGTTCCTCGGCTTGTTCGGCGCTCAGGTCCAGGATGGCGGCGATCTGTTGCCAGTCCAGGCCGGAGGACTGCGCGGTGTTCAGCAGCCTCGCCTCGGTTTGGTCCAGCTCCAGCCGGACCGCTCTCAGGACCACCAGGGCGGCGGCCACCGCCATCGGCTCGGGATGCTCGCCGGTGCCTGCCTGCGCGCGCGCCGTCGCGGTGTTGACCGCGTCGATGGCGTCCAGGTCGGGCAGCGGATGAGCGATGATCTCCCACAGCACCGCATCGATGCCGCTGGCGTACTGCGGCGTCAGATAGTCCCTGGCAGCGTGCACCATTTCCGGTGGCGGGGCAGGCAGGCACAAGTCCTCGCCCGTGAACTCATCGCTTGTGAACTCCCTCATGAACTCACTCCTGGCCTGCTCCGAGAACGGCTGAAGCCGGTCGACTCCGACCGCTGCTGTCTGGCCGCCGCGCTGGTCACGGTGACTGGTCATGGTGTCTGCTGCGGTGGTGAAGCCGTTGTCGGCGGGTGGAGTCAGGCCAGTGCACGTCGGTGGCCCAGCCCAGGCGTTCGAACAGCCCGATGAGGTCGGCGGACAGGTCGATCTGGCCGGGTTCGCGGCCGTGCCGGGCGCAGGTCGGGTCGGCGTGGTGGCCGTTGTGCCAGCTTTCGCCCAGCGAGGGGAGCGCCAGTGGCCACAGGTCGGTTGATCGGTCGTGGCGGCGTGTGGGGTGGTGGCGGTGGCCGATCATGTGGCATAGCGAGTTGATGCTCCAGGTGACGTGCTGGAGCAGGGCGACGCGGATCAGCCCGGCCCACACGAACGTGGTGAACGCTCCCGTCCAGGTGCCGGTGAATGCCCAGCCGGCCACGAACGGCACCGCCAACGACACCACGCACAGTGCGGGGAAGGCGCGTGCGACCCTGACCATGGCGGGATCGGCGAGCAGGTCGGGCGCGTAGCGCGCTGCCGGGGTGGGGTCGTTTCTGAACATCCAGCCCAGGTGCGCGTGCGCGAGGCCACGCAGTTGGCCCCTCAGACCGGTGCCATATCGGTAGGGAGAATGCGGGTCGCCTGGGCGGTCGGTGAACGCGTGGTGGCGACGGTGGACCGCGACCCACTCGATCACGTTGCCCTGAAAGCTCATCGACCCGGCGATCGCCAGCGTGATCTGAAGCCAGCGGCGAGCGGTGAAGCTGCGATGGGTGAGCAACCGGTGGAATCCCACCGTGACACCCACCGCGGTCACCATGTAGCAAGACCAGGGCCAACACGATGTCAGTGAGGATGACCGTGTGGCCCCAGCCCAGCCACACACCGGCCACCAGCACGGCAAACGGCACCACCACGATGGCTCCGGTCAACACCACCTGCAGCCGGTGAATCCTGGGTGGGGACGTCGGCCCACCGATCGGGACCGGGAAGGGAGAGACCCCGTCATAGGGGGGACCGGGCGTTCTGGCCCTGGAGGCCGAACGAGGGGCGGTTTCCTGAGTGGTGCTCATGCATGGTCCTTCATCGTCCTTCATCGCGCCCGGGACCGCCCCGCGATCAAGAACCGCACAGCGGCCCCGGAACTATCGGCACAGCCCCCCAGCAGTGGGCTGGCTACCCTTCAGTCAAGGTCACCGGCCAGATCGGGGAAACCGGGAATCCGCGCAAGGCCCATCTCCGGAACCGATCACCTCACCCCGCAGCGTTGCCAGCGCCGCCGCCGTGGCATGCCAGCTACCCGCCGAGGAAATGAGCCTTTCACTGGGGAGGCGTCTCCTGGCGCTCAGACGCGGGGCCTCAGCCGAGCAGGGCCGGCAGAACGCTGGACAGCCATGCGCCGGCGAGAGCGGCGTAGTCATACCTGCCGCTGGTGGGCGTAGCACCATCTCCAGCGTGATCCAGGCTCCATGCTGCCGGCGATCGGGTGGTCGGTCTCGGCGTAGTGCGCCTTGGCGTGCTGGTTGGGTGAATCATCGGAACAGGCCACCCAGCCGCAGGTCAGGCAGAGCCGAAGGGCCTTCCATCCGTCCGTCTGGGCCAGGCACTCCCGGCAGTCGTCCGATCGCGGTGCCACCGGAACGAGCCCGTCGAGATGCTCACAGCGTGGCGCCGACCCGTTCACACTCATCGAGGACGGACTCAGAGTCACCTTTCCGCCGAGCATGCTCGGGTCGGGAATCATGGCAACCCCCTCTCGTGGTGGAAGCGCCGAACTCCGGATTGGGGACGGCGCGGCCGAACAGTTTCAGTCAAGGCCAGAGCCGTCGCAGGGGAAACGAGCAACCTGCGCATGACCTATCACTCCACCTGATCGACCAGCGACCACTCAGAGTGTCGTTCGTCCGGCCGGGCGAGATGCGGCCTTTGCCAGGCAGCCTCTCGCGGTCCAAACTGGACATAGACGCTGATGGATCGTCCTGCCTGGACTAGGTCGGATACCTTCACCGGTCGCAATCCCGGCGGAGCCATTCCATTCGGGATAGAAGGAACGCGTTTGTTCCTGGTCGAAGCACGCCAGATCCTGGCGCACGTGGACCGGGCCGCCACCATCGCCCGCAGAGCCGCCGAGACCACCGGGGCACTGCGCGTAGGGATCATCGATGCCGGCTACGCGCGGCCGCCCCCGGCATACGGTGCGGTTCCACTTCCACAACACCCGCAACACCGGCTACGCCAATGCCTCACGGCCGCGGACGAGGGCGCCGACATACTGGACGCCAGCACCGGCGGGTTCGGTGGATGCCCCATCGCACCTACCGCCACCGGCAACATCGCCACCGAAGACCTGCTGTACGCACTGCACCGCAGCGGCGTCAGTACCGGTGTCAGGGAGCAGGTGGCAGGCCGAGGGCCCAGATGGAGGATGTCCAAAGTGTCAAGGAGGCGCCGGACGCCTCGACACCGCCGCGCATCCTCTGGTCGGTGAGGTCGACAACCTGCTGGACCTGGTCGGTCAGGCCGCCTCGGTGCTGATCCGGCCGTCCAAGCGGGTCAGGGCCGTCCGGCTGCTGAACGACCTGCCGTCCTCGACCGGGCCGAGCGTGCGTGTGACGTCCAGGCGGCCGGGGTCGGTGAAACGGCGGGGGGTCGTGGTTGGCGGCACCCAGCAGGGTGACGACCATGTGGCCAGGGGGCAGATGCACGCCGTGAAGGGTGACCGGTTCCAGGACGGTCCGCGCGTCGATCTGGACGGGGCCGTCATAGCGCAGGAGTTCCTCGACGGCCGTCGGGGATGAGGGAGGGGTCGGCGCGCAGGCCGGCGAGCTGGTCGGGATGGCGCAGGAGAGCGTTCAGGCCGTTGCCCGGCAGGTTGGTGGTGGTCTCGAATCCGGCACCGAACAACAGGATCGCCGTGGAGATCATTTCGTCCCGAGTGAGGGCGTCGTCGGCGCGGGAGCCGGCGAGCCTGCTGAGCAGGTCGCCGCCGGGGTGGCGTTTGTGCAGGACCGACTCCCGGTCGGATTCGGGGATGCCGAGCAGGTCGGCTATCACGGCGGTCGACCATTGAGTCATGCCGATCGGCGACGACTCCCACCCCGACGGCCATTCCCTTCTAGAGGCCATCAAAGGTCGCCGAATATGAAGGCATTGCCATCGCGTGTGCCGCCCGCCGACATCGTCGCTGAGCGGTTGGGGGCCGCCGGCGAACAGGACCGGTGCCGCATCCTCGCTGAACGCCGTGTTCAGATCGCCGTTCGCCTCCGCCGCGCCCTTTGCCAAGGTCACGGTTGCTGCGCGCGGACAGCGAGACGGAGTGTGACAAGGGAGCACACGAACGAGTGCTCCGGCGTCGGCCGGGGCCGGGAAGCCTTCGTTTCGGGCGAGAATTCGAGCTCTTTGGATGGGCGGGCGTCGCCTGTGTCAGGAGGTGGGCGGTGGGCGGTTCGCAGGTGGGCTGGTGAGGTGCTCGTGCAGGCCGGTGATGGTCAAGATCCGGTGCAGGTGGGCCGGGATGCGGGTGAAGGCGAGGGCGACGCCCCGGTCGTGGGCGTTGGTGTGGATGGCTATCAGGGCGCCGAGTCCGCTGGCGTCGACGAATGAGAGGCCATCGAGATCGACGTGCACGTGACAGTCGTAGCGGGGGACATCGTGTCTGATGCGGGCTGTCTGGACTATTCGGCGGATGTGTTCGCGCAGCTGGTCGATGGTGCTGATGTCGAGTTCTCCGGACACGGCGATGGTGATCGTGTGCCCGCGTTCGGTGGTGGTCAGGTGCAGTGCTTCCATGGCGGTGGTCCCGGAGGAGTGGATCGCTGGGCCGCCGGGCGTGCGGCCCGGTGGCTGATCGCAGATGTCGCGGGGGCTGGACGACATGGAAGATCGCGATGCTGCTCAAGCACCCTGGGGTGCTACTGACTGTGCACGTATGACTGTGAAACGTAGTCTACGGCTTGTGCTGTCGGGGAGGATGGGATCGGTGAACCTGCACCTGATGCAATGGCTTTGTGTACTGACCGTGATACACGGACCTGGCCGAAAGTTCGGTGGCTTGATCAGATGAGATCGGTCAGTGGTCTGACGGGTTGCCAGGCGTATCGGGGCTCAGGGCGGCGGTGTCGATGGTGCGGGAGACCACGGAGTGTGCCAGGTCGCTCAGCCGGTGATTGTGGTCGCGGGCGTATCTGCGGAGAGCGGTGAAGGCTTGTTCCATGGAGTAGTCGTGGCGTTCGGCCAGCACACCCTTGGCCTGTTCGATGATGACCCGGCTGGTCAGCGCGGCCTGTAGTTGTTCGGACAGGGCCTGTCCTTCGCGGATGGTGCGTTCTTGCAGGAGGGCGATGGTGGCGATGTCGGCCATCGCCTGGGCCAGAGCGATGGTGTCGGGCGGTAGCGCACCCGGGGTGGTGCGGAACACGTTCATCGCGCCGATGGTGTCCTGTCGCAGCCGCATCGGCAGCGCGCTCACGGCGGCGAACCCGCAGGTGCGGGCCTGGTCGGCGAACTGCGGCCAGCGCGCGGCCTGGGGCCCGGCCAGGTCGGCGCAGTGGACCGGTTGGCCGGACCGGAAACAATCCAGGCAGGGGCCTTGCTCGTTCTGCAGTTGGAACAGCTCAACGAGCCGGGACTGCTCGCTGGAAGCGGCCACGAGCCGCAGCCTGTTCTGCTGGTCGGTGACCAGCAGACCGGCCGCGTTCACCTGGAGCAGGCGCACGCATCCTTCGGCCAGCTCCTGCATGAATTCGATGATGTCGAATCCGGTCACCAGCGTGTCGGCCAGCGCGACGAACGCCTGGGCGACCCGCCGTTCCGATGCCCGGGACGGGTCGGTCTCCATGCCCAGACCATACGCCGTGTGCGCTGACGGCGGAACTGCCCCTGACCGGGTAATGGCTCGCCACAACACGACGCAATCAGCTGATCATGCTAGGGCCGGTTTCCGCGCATTTACCCAGCGCTATGGGCGCGCCGCCTCAGGACGTGGGGGAGGGTCCGTGGTGAAGCGCAGGATTCTTGCCACGACTTGGCGAGCGACTTGCGTCAAGGGCTCATCGTGTGCGAACGCATGGGCCCGCAGGACGGTCAGAGCGTCGCTGGGTGAACAGTCCATTTGAACCGACACCATTCCGGCGGCCTGGTGGACCTGCGGGCCCAGTGCGAGCACGCCGGCGGGCAGCGTGAAGTCCAGGGCAGCGGCTCCGTACGTCGCGGTGACGTCCTGTTCGGGTACAAGAGGCTGGGAGGCGGGATGCTGGATGAGGTCAAAGCTGGCGTCCAGCAACAGCGCCATCGCCGCCTCGGCGAACAGCAGTCCTTGCGTGTGCTGGTGAGCTGTCAGTGTGGCCGGTCGGTCCCGGCACAGTACAAGGACCCCGATCGGTGCCGTCTGGGGTGTCAGCGGGAAGGCGAAGACCGCCTGCACGTCATCGGCTTGGCTCATGGCGGTGAACATCGGCCATCGCCGCTGGCAGTCGTGGTCTGACAGGTCCTCGGCCAAGACCGGTTCATCCGTGCGCACGGCTTCCAGGCATGGTCCGTCTCCGCTGGTCAGCTCGGCCTCCAGCAGCCGCAGTCCCATTTCACCCACCGCGTGCAGCGGCTCCAGGCGACCGGGCTTGCCAGCCAGCCGCTCCCCATCGTCCGCATGCCGGTCAAGCACCAGCGACAATCCGGCCCCGGACATCCGCAGAGCACCCACGCAGGCCAAGCAGGCGTCCTGTGGCGACATCGGCTGTCCACGGCCGCGAGCGAGGGCGCTGATGTGCGCCCACACCGCCGTTCTGTCGTCGCCGATCACCGGTCATTGACCGCCTGCCTGTTTCACCGAGCCCGCTGGCCAGCGGACTCGTCGTTCACCGTATGCCGCCGCGAGCGCACCAGTCGCCCAGCATGTCGCCGAGCACAGGATGCGGACTGCCGCACCCCGCCGGGAACACCGCGGCAGCCGCGCCTGCTGTCGCACGCTTTGCAACGGCCAGGCTCTGCCCGGCCATCCTGGCCGGACGCTGAGAGAACCACACCATTTTCCCGGGTGACAGCCGGTACCACCCGCAGGAATGCGACAGCGCCGCTACCAACGCCAGACCGCGTTTGCCTTCCTCATCAACAGCCGCCCGCGCGGGCCGAGGCCCCACCGGACTTCCGTCAGCGACACCGCACACCCCCTCTCCACCGTCCGCAGCCCTGCCCAGGCACAGCACCACAGAAGTACCGCCACCATGCAGCACCGCATTGGCAACCAACTCACTGGCCATCACCACGCCATCATCGGCCAGCCCATCCAGCCCCCAGTCCGACCAGGCCCAGCGCACCAACTTGCGCGCCTGCGCCGCCGCGGCCGTGCCCGACAGCCACCACCGGCCCAGCCGCGCCATACCCGCAGGCACCCCGGCCCGCGCCCCTCCCGCCGCGCTCGCCGCCCAGGACGCCTCCATCGCGATCCGGTCGCGCTCAGCGCGCTCGATCACCGCTCGCCGCACATACCCGGCCACGCTCATCCCCGCCAGGTCCGCGGCCTTCGACAGCAGCCACAACTGCTCAGCGTCGAGCGCCAGCCGCCACCCGCCGCCCGAATCCTCCACTACCGTCAAGCCAGCATCTGCCGAGCCGGCACGCAAAGCGGCATCGATACCCGCCCCGGGCACGGTCCCCTCGGCCATATCAGCAAGCTCCGATTGCGACGGCAACCGGCTCAGCTCATCGTGATCCATCACGGCCCCAGCGGCGCTGGACACTTCCACAGACCAAACGGGAGCCAGGGACCGGAGCCACCATCCAGCAAACCCCGCAACGCACAACATCGCCATCGGGGCACTGGACGTCCAAGTCCCTACCCTTCGCAAGCATCCCCCAACCAAAGCCCAGGTCCCATCAACAATCGGCAGATCTGGAGTGCTGGAACTGCGGACCCAGCGCCGTCCGCACCGATGGAGCTATACTGAAGCGCTACGCTGTAGCAGCCTCGAAATAGGTCCGCGGGTGGGGGAGCCCCCGGCAGGCACACCCTGAGGAAACGAGGGGGCCCAGATGCACGACCGCGCCACCGCCAACCGACGGTCTGCGTCGGCGGCTTCCACGACGCTCCCCGCCCCCGCGCCCAAGGGCGAACCGCTCAGGCGCACCGCCGTGCTCACCATGGCGCTGGCGATCATCGATGCCGAAGGCGTCGAAGCACTGTCGATGCGGCGGCTCGGACGGGCCCTGAACCGCGATCCGATGCGCCTGTACCGCCACGCCGCCACCAAGGCGCAACTATTGGACGCGGTCACCGAACGCCTGCTCGCCGACCTGCCCATTCCCGCCCTCAACGGCGACGCCTGGCAACAGGCCCTGCGCCACACCGCCGAACGCTACTGCGAGATCGCACGGGCCCACCCCCACATGGTGCCGCTGATGGTCACCAGGCCCCTGGCCACTCCGCTGGGGCTGCGCCCGCTGGGTACCGTCCGCCCGCTGGAAGGCATCCTGGCTCTGCTCATAGCGGCCGGGTTCTCCCCGGCGGCCGCACTGCACGCCTATCGGCTCTTCTTCGGCTTCCTGCAGGGCCACATCCTCAACCAGGCCCAGGAATTGATCGTCAATCCCGATGAGACCGACGATGTGCTCCGCCTGGGCCTGCACCACCTGCCACTCAGAGAATTCCCCCACACCCGCGCCCTAGCCTCCACGCTGGCCAACTACGACGGCACCCTCGAACTCCAGAAAGGCCTGGACATCCTCCTGACAAGCCTGTCGAAACAACTCCTCGACAGCTGCTCGACAGCAGAAGGTCTCGGTTGGCGTCATGCGCAAGACCCTCGCCGACGATGATCGCTCGCCAGCCGCGGCGGAGTGGGGCAGGCCCGCCGCCGTCGCCGCGCCACCGGCTGACCAGGACTGTCGGCATCCGATACTTCGCCCCCTCACCTCGCGCGCCGATGGATGCCACGTCATCGCCAGGGGCCGAGGAACGGATCGGCCATGCGTCGGTGAAGGAGGCCGTGCAGGAACTGGGCGACCTCGCGGGCGCCGTCACCGGTAGCGGGGGCGTAGATTGACAGCGGCGCGGTGCGTTCGGTGTTGGCGCCCAGTTGCCAGTCGGCGTCCGGACGGATCCACACCCCTGGGCCGGTGGCGTGGAATCGGGGGCCACGCCGTGCCGTTCGGCTACCTCCTGCAACTCGATCAGCACCTGGACGGCCTCGGCGATGACGCTGGGCACATACAGGGCCTCCTGCCCCGGTGCCGCGCGAGATGTTTGCGGACCCGTTCCAGCGCAGGCATGGCGGGAGAGGTCATCAAGGCGCTCCGTACTCCTGGTGGCCGACGGCGAGCTTTTCAGCGTCGGGCTCGTGAGCGTCGGATTTGACCGGCAACCCGATCGGCCGGCGACGGGAACCCCAACTCCACTGGCCGTTCGCATGAGATACCAGATCATTCTCGGTGCCACGACTGTCCGCAGGTTCCTCAACTATGGTCGTCATGGGTGAGCGCCGTCGCGGTATCCTCGCTGATTTCGGTGTCGACGAGTTCGGTCACGAGGGCGATCATTTCTTCGAGGGTGAACGCGTGCTCGTTGTCGGTGATCGGACCGCGCGCATTGGTAAATGCCCGGTACCTTGCGGAGGCCTTGAGCAATTTCACCTTGAGCGCCTACTTGAAGAAACCGACCCGCCTTGACCGCCCGGA
Source organism: Spirillospora sp. NPDC048911 (assembly GCF_043198015.1). Lineage (NCBI taxonomy): Bacteria > Bacillati > Actinomycetota > Actinomycetes > Streptosporangiales > Thermomonosporaceae > Spirillospora > Spirillospora sp. NPDC048911. The sequence continues at coordinate 220,719 of NZ_JBICUD010000015.1, forward strand.
TCATGCGCTCTACCAGGCGTCAACTCATCGCCGCGCCCTCGGACCCCCGCGACGTGCGCACCACCCAGACCGCTGGGGGCTCGCCTCGACTCCTGCAGCCGCCGTGCGGGGCAGTGGCTTCAGTGCCACGGCGCCGATGGTGGCCAGCGGCACTGGCAAGACCGTTCCGGCGCTGATCAGCGCGGCGGCCATGGTCCAGGTGCCCTGCAGCAGGTAAGCGACGGCCAAAAACACCAGGATCAAGACCGCCATCGTCAGGGTGACGGCGACCGCGGCCAGCCCGCAATGCCTGCGGTGAGTGCCGCCTGCAGACTCAGGCGGTCATGCCGGGGCCGGTCTGGGGGCGGCCGGCCTGTTTGGTGCGCTTGCTATCGTGCGGTTTGCTGCTCGGCCCACCACTGCTTCATGCGCATCATCTGCTCTGGTCGCCCTCGACGTGAAATCGCCCTGACACAGGAAATGATCATGAGCGGGATGGGGTTCGAAGTCGGGCGTTTCCACCCGCCGTGTTTCACGCGGCCCTATTCCTCGGACGCGGCGTGCTCCGGCGGCGCGGCGTGCTCCGGCGGCGGAGAAAATCGAGTCTCACCGGGGTCGGACGGCAGGAATTGGAGGGCCGGACTGGCCCCGGCTTTTCTGGGCACACCCCCAGGTTCCAGCGAAACCAGGCGGAGAAGAGGCGGGTGGCATGGCCGCGGCCCAGGATCCACTGGCATCCAGGTTGAACGTCAACATCAGGCCGGCCCACCGGTGGCAGATCGTGGAGGTCGGCGGGGACCTGGATCTGGTCACCGCCCCGGCGCTGAGGGACCAGATCGGTGCGCTGATCGACGCGCGGACCGCGCCCCGCATCGCACTGGAGATGTCCCGGCTGACCTTTTGCGACTCCTCCGGCCTGAACGCGTTGATCCGGCTGTGGAAACGGGCCGTCGCCGCAGGCGGCCAACTGGTGCTGCTGCGTCCCGGATCCGGTTTGATCAGGATGCTGGAGACCACCGGGCTGAACCGGTTCCTGCGCGTGGTCGACACACCGCTCGCGCTGGCCCTGGCCCAGCACTGACCACACTCACACCGCGCAAGACGGCGACCGCGATGGGGTCCGGATCGGCCTGGTTCGTCGATCGAGGCGCCTCAGTCCTCGGCCTGCTCGGCCTCGATGACGGCCTGATCCTGTTCGGCCTGCGTCGCCTGCCGATCCTGAGCCGCGTGCTGCCGGTCCACCCGCGCCCGCTTCTGATCCTCAGCGGCCGCCCGTCGATCCCGACGAGCACCCCGCCGCCCGCTCCGAGCCACCGCCAATGCCGCCCGCATCAACCCCAACTCCTGCCGCAACAGCACACGATCAGCCTCGGCTTGATCCCGGTCGGCTTCCCGAGCCAGTTCCGCCTGCCCCCGCGCCACCGGATCATCCACACCGACCGCATCGCACTCAGACTGCCCGGCGTGCCGGACCGCAGCCTGGTCCCGCAACTCGGCCGCCCACAACACATCGTGCGTCCGCCGGTCGGCCGCCGCCGCCACGTCATCGGCCACCTCATTGGCCGCGTCCCGATTGTGAGCGCGCAGATCACGCTCGCGCGCCCGCAGGTCCCGGCCCTTAGCGGCCTCATCCCGGACCCGGGCGGCATCGTCCCGGTCCAGACATGCCTCCCGCCACCCCGCCACGATCGCAGCAACCCTCCCAGTCTTCGCGGACCCGGTCTCGGAGGGCTTGGTCTCCGAGGGCTCGGTCTCCGCGGGCTCGGTCTCCGCGGGTGGGGCCGCCGCAAGCCGCTCACGCAGCAGCGCCGCCATCCGCGCCGCCGCCGGACTCAACCGATCCTGCGGCCGACTCGACGCCAACTCCTCCAGCAACCCCGCGATCTCAGCGACCTGCCGCTCATCCAGCACAACCAACACCCCTCCAACCGCCCATCCAGCCGATCGCCAACGGTGATCGGCCCGGCGCGTGCCCAGGCCCGGCCGACTCCTTGCCCTTCCCAATATGTGCCCTGGGGACAGGCCTCTGCCAACACCGGCCACACAAGCCTCTAACCAGGCACCCGACCCGATGCGGCGTCGACAGACTGGTGACGGCATTGCCGCACGGCAGCGGTACGCAACTCGGCAGCCTCCAGGCACAACTGCCGTGAGCCAGCACACAGCGCAGCCGCCCGCAGCGCCCCCTGCTCCAACTCCACCAGAAGCTCAACGTTCGTATCCCGCAAAATCACCAAGAGCTCACCGTGGAACTGCCCATCACTCATAGACACCACACTCATCCACCAGTCCGCCTCACACAAGCGCCAGGCACCCACACGTCGGCAACCCCGGCTCGCGGCGACTGGTTGGCCACCGGACGCACGGCAACTCGGGTGATTGTGTACGAGTTATCACGAACGGAGGGGTCCGATGACCCAACGAGGCAGCAGGCCAGGCGGGGCAGACAGCAGAGCGGACGGTTGGACGGACATCGATTGATGAGCCGCATCCGGCGAGGTAGCGCATCCTCGGTTCCGCTTGGCCCGCCTAGAAAGGTCTGTCCCATACCCGACCGCACTAGAATCCCCCTTACCGCCTACACGCTCACCGACCTGCGTCGGCGCCGTGCCAGAACGGTGTTCACCGACCACGAACTGCTGGCAGTCGCCGCGCTCGCCGACCGCACGACGTACGAATCATCACCGACGAGATCCTCGCGCCACTGACCTACACCGCCCGCACGCCATGTGCCCTTCCTCTTGTTGGACGCACCGGCCGCCGCCCGGTCGATCAGCCTCGTCTCGGCGTCCAAGCGTGGAACCTCTCCGGGCTGAAGGCCGCGCTGGCCGTGCCCGGTCCGGCCGCCCGCGACGTGGCCGCCGCCATCCACCACCGCACCCCGCCTGCCGGGCACGTGCCGAGCTCGCCCCGTGCGACGGGTGGACCCTGCAGCAGCTGCGGCACTCAGCCCTCACCCACGAAGCCGAAGACGGCACCGATACCCCCACCTTGCTCGCCCGGCCCGGCGTCGACGCCGTCGCCCACCACGTCGCCCGCCGCGGCACCGGCCAACGCCGATGACCTTGTCGAAGGTGCCGTCGACTCCGTTGCGGACACCATCGGAAGTGCCGTGGGCACCGTCGGCTGAAGCTTTGGCTTCTGGATTGAGTCCGGTGGCGGGTGTGCCGAGGCGAGGAAAGGTGTGGCCGATATGGGCGTGGCTCTATGCAGGACGTGGCCAGGAGGCGTAGGCAGAGGAGCAGGAAGGCCCGGCGCACCCGTGAGCGTTCGGGCTGATCAACGGGTTAAATGAGCCGAAGGTCTCCTTCCGGCTTTCTCTGGCCGACACGAGCGGTCTGCACGGATCGTGTCAGGTGTTCCACTCACGCCATGCCGGCATGGATGTGAGCGTCAGCCGTGCCGGTGCGACGGAGGTCGCCATGGGCAGTTCAGGTATCGAGGTCAAGTCGGCAAGCGAGAGTTGTTTTGTGGCCGATGAGGATTTCGGTGTTCAGCCGATCTTGACGTCGGGTCAGATCGTCACCGTCGAGCTTGCGACCACCCGCTGCGTCGGGTCGGTCGACGAGGACGGATTCCTGACCAAGGTGCAGGACCATCTGGCCCAGGAAACGCTGGCCGAGAAGCTGCTGCTCACCATCGTGGCCAGGATTACGGGCTCTGATGCCGGCGGCAAGCTGGGACGCGACAACGTCAATGTCGAGGTCTTTGTCAACAACACCCTGGGCACCGGCGGCGGCGTGCGGTCGCTCGGCAGCCTGGAGGGCGACTTCGGTCTTCACTTCGGTGCCGGAGGCTCTGGCTGGCAGGTGTTCACGCTGGACGTCGGCGTGCAGGACGTGCGCTTTCCCGCCGACCCCTGCGTGGGGCAAAGTCCGACGGGACGGTGCGGACAGCGACCCGAGCCCCGACCCAACGAGATCTCCTTTGAGTTCACCGGCAACATCCACAGCGGCCTAGGCATCTCGTTGGAGGTCGACTGGCTTGCTCTGGAACCCAAGGACGAGCCGGGCTTGGCTTGGCGTCCCTTCCTGCTGGTCCATGGCTGGTACTCCAGCGCCCGCAACCTCGACGCCGCCGAGATGGGGCCGGGCACCGCCTGGGCTGACGGCCTGGCGGCGCGAGATGTGGCCTCCTACGCCCCTGAACTCGGCGGCGGCGGCACCATCGCCACCAATGCCGCGGCGATCGGGCTGGCGGTGGCCGACCTGAAGAACCGGTTCGGCGTCGAGCGCATCAACGTGATCGGCCATGACAAGGGAGGTATCGACACACGGCACTACGTGCGCGACCACAACGACGTCGAGACGCTGGTCATGCTGGCCACACCGAACCAGGGCAGCTTCGGAGCGTTCATGCTGATGTCGACGGCCTGGTGGGGCAAGGCGTTGAGCGCCCAGAGCATCGCGGAGATGCTCAGGATCCGGATGCTGGCCTACAACGCCCTGTGCTCGGTGCGCAACACCCAGACCCGCTACGTCGCCTACTCCAGCGTCTACGATTCGATGACCGCGCTTGCTTGGAGTTCACTGTTCGGCCCCAACGATGAATTCGTCGAGGAAACAAGCGTGCAGGCGCTGCCCTACGCACTCGCGGAACTAGGACACGCCTCGACCGGCGACTCAGAAAGCCGCCGCTCCCCGCACCTGACCAACCACTCCTGCCTGCGTCACTACCCCAGCATCGTGGACCGGCTGTTCCCGCTCTACTTGACCAGGCTCACCGCACCACCGGCACCCGTGAGCGACGCTGACGCCGCGATCGGTCAGGCACGGGAAGCAGAGGCCGTCGCCGACCTGCAAGGCGTGGTGTCCGACACCGCTGTTGTCCCACCCGGCGGCGAGGTCGGGTCCCACACCGTTGTCATCGACGCTGTCGACACGGCGCTGTTCTATGTGGTCCTGGACGGTGACCCGCCAAGCGTGGAAGCCGACCTGCCGGGCGTGGAGCTCGTCAGCCCCAGCGGACGGCGCATCGACGCCGCTACCCCGCTGACCGACCCCGCCGTCGTCCATTCTCCGCTCCTGGACACCGGGCCGTTCTACTACACCGGATACCAGTTGCGCGATCCCGAGACCGGCCGCTGGACCCTGGAGGTATCGGGCACCGGCGAACCATCGGACACCACCTATGGTGTCGCCGTGCTCGCCCACCTGCCACCCGGCGCCGGGGTGGTCATGCAGGCACGAGCCGACGCAGAGGTCTACCTGGCCGGGGCTCCGGTGACGATCGCCGCGACCGTGACGGCCGACGGCCTACCGATCACCGGCGCGGCCATGCGGGCGCTCGTCGTCCACCCCGACGGCGCGATCACCGACATCGTCCTCACCGACGACGACACCGGCGGCGGCGGGGAGCACACTGGACTGTTCACCGACACCACACTCATCGGCCTGTACGCCGCCGTGGTCATCGCCGAGGGCGACAGCCCCGCCTTCGCCCGGCAGCAGCCGCTGGTGATCAGCGTCGTGCCGAGCGGCACCACGTTCTCCGGCATGTTCTCCGATCATGGCCTGGACACCGACGCCGACGGCCGGTACGACCATCTCGTCATCGACGTCGGGCTGAACGTGGACGTGGCCGCCGCCTACCGCCTGTTCGGCACCCTCACCGACAGCGCCGGAACGACCATCGAACAGATCTGCACCGACCAGCATCTGCAGCCCGGCCCGCAGACCACGCCACTCACCTTCGACGGCGCCCTGCTGGCCGCCCTCGGCCACGACGGCCCATACCTGCTCGACAGCCTGATGATCGAAGATGTCGCGACCGGCACCAGCCTGGCGCGCGGCCCGGCCTACACCACCGCCGCCTACTCCCACACCGACTTCCAACGTCCGCCATTTCTGCTGACCGGCCGTACCAGCGACCACGGCGCGCACGCCGAGCACATGGACCGGCTGCCCTACGAAGCACTGATCATCGAAGTCGAAGTGGACGGCACCGCCGCGATCGACATCGAAGCGGTGGCCAAGCTGTATGCCCAAGACGGCACCTTCATCACCACCGTGAGCGCCTTGGCCACCCTCACCCCTGGACAGGGCACGCTGGAGTTCGACGCGCCCGCCCACAACATCTTCTCCACCGGCAAACCCGGCCCGTACACCCTCAAGCTGTTCAGCATGTGGGGCACCACCACCGACGGCGTGCCGGTGTCGCTGCGGATCGACGACACCGTAGCGGTCACCCAGCCCTACCACCTCGAAGACTTCGCCGAAAGCCCCGTCTACACCGTTGGCGGAATCGTCACGGGCCTGGCCTCCATCGGGCAACTCGAACTAGAGCTCACCGCCCACAACCGCTTCGGCTCACCCACCGCGCGCATCAAACCCCGCAATGGCTTCTTCAGCTTCAGCTTCCACCCGATCGTCAGCGGAAACACCTACCAGGTGCGCGTTCTCAAACAACCCACCAACCCTGCGCAGATATGCACCATCGCCAACGCCAGCGGCACCATCGAAGACGCCAACATCACCGACATCACCGTCGAATGCACCTAGGCACCTGGGCTCTGACCCGAAGCCGAACTCAACAAGAAGACCGTCACAGGCGCACGGTCCTTCGCGGAACCGCGTCAGGCGGTGCGCCGGTCCGCGTGCGGGTAGCTCGCCGAACGGTCCTGGAAGGACAGGATCGCCGGATTCTGGACGACGCCTTCGCGGATCTCGATGGCGCGCCGGATCGTCTGATCGGCCTGCCAGGCCGCCGGCCCGGCGAGCACCGTCGGCAGATGCGAGAGCAGCGCCTGGCTGATCTCCCAGGTGGCCGAGTCCCACAGGTATGACGGGCTGTGATCGACGCCGTAGTAGCGGACGTTGTCGCCGACGGTGAACATCGGCTCGGTGAACGTGGTCGGCCGGGCCCATTCGAACCCCATTCCCGCGTCGCAGGACACGTCGATGATGAGCGTGCCCGGCGCGAACACCGGCAACTCGTCGGTGGCGGCGAACATCAGCGGGGCTGTGGTGTTCTGCAGCACGCAGTTGACGACGATGTCGTGTTCGGCGAGGAAGATCGCCATCGGTACCGGTTTCCCGTCGACCAGGGCACGCGTGCGGGTCGGGCGGTCGGCGTCATGGTCGAAGTGGACGATGTCGGAGGAGTGGATCGGCGAGGCCACCGCGGTGACCCCGCGGTGGGTGAGCACGTGCACGTCGTGCACGCCGTGCGCGTTGAGGGCGGTCACCGCGCCGCGCGCGGTCGCCCCGAAGCTGATGACGGCCGCCCGCAGCCGGCGGCCGTAGTCGCCGGTCACTCCGGTGAGCGCGAGGGCGTGCAGGACCGAGGAGTAGCCCGCCAGTTCGTTGTTCTTGTGGAAGACGTGCAGGCTGAATCCGCCGCTGGCGGACCAGTGATTCATCGCCTCGAAGGCGATGAGCGTCAGCCGCCGGTCGATGGCCAGCTGAGTGATCTCCCGGTCCTGGACGCAGTGCGGCCAGCCCCACAGGGTCTGTCCTTCGCGCAGCTCCGCCAGATCCTGGACGAGCGGCTTGGGATTGAGGATGACGTCGCAGTCGGCGATGAGCCGGTCGCGGGGAAGGATCCCGGCCGCGAAGGGGGCCAGCTGCGCGTCGGTCATGCCGAAGTCCGCGCCGTACCCGCGTTCAAGGAAGATCCTGGACCGTATGCCGGGTTCGATCAGCGGCAGGTGGAGGGGATGGATGGGCAGCCGCCGTTCGTTCTCCTTGCGGGACCGCGCCATCACCCCGAGGCTGAGCATCAACGCAGGGCCGAAACCTTGGCGCGGGACGGCCGGACGGCGCCGTGCCGGGTGAGCGGCCAGGCCAGCGCGTCGGCCACGGTCGCTCGGACGGTGAGGCCACGATCCAGGCCGGTCGCTTCCAGCAGCTTGACGACCTGGGGGCAAGGCGCAGCTAGAACGAAGGCGACGCCGAGCGCGTTGGCGCGACGCCAGGTGCCGAGCAGGACGCCCAGCCCCGCCGCGTCGCAGAACGGCACTCCCGCCAGGTCCAGAACCAGCAGCCGGGTGTCGGGACGAACGGCGGCCAGCAGCCTGTCCCGCAGGGGCGGCGCGGTGGCGACGTCGAGCTCGCCCCGCAGCCGGGCGACGGTGTGGGCGGGTCTTCGCAGGACCGAGAGAGCCTTGTCGGCTCGCTCCGGCGCGGGGCGTTGGACGGTGTGAAGCATGAAAATCTCCATCTTCGACCTGCGCCAGCAGGTCAGGGTTGTTGAGCCGGCCGGTCGGCCACACGGAACATGATGTGGGCGACGGGCCCTGGCCGATGACATCGGCGGTGTGGTCCGGAAGGCGGTGATCGCGGGCGTCTGATCGCTCCTGAGACGCCGCCGGGCCCCGCGTTGGATGTGGTGTCGACGTGACATCCCCTTCAGGGGGAGTCAAAGTGGCGAACCGGCCTCAATAGTGAGATTTCATCGTTGTCAGATATCTGAAAGTCTACGCGCATTTTCGCTAAAATGCCAAAAAAGGATCAATTATTCCGCGGCGCTCGCTTCCAATTTTCCACCCGCCACACCTGGCGGACGCCCGGGCTGTCGGCTGGCTGCCCGGTCGTTCATTCAGTGGCGGGGACAGGATTTGAACCTGCATGACCCGGCTTATGAGACCGGTGGGCTTCCGTCCGAGCTGGCAAATTGCAGAGGATCACGCTGATGACACGCGCCTTACCCGGACCCCACCTCGGCCCGCGCCCCACGTCTAGACGTCCGGACCGGGCGGTGAACAGCGCTCGCTCTCGCTCCGTCGGCGTAGCTGATCAGGCGTTACGGGATTACGGGACTCCCCTGCTCCCGTGGCGGTCTGGCTTCCACTAAGCGCCTTTTTGAGACTACCGACGGCGTACTCGCCTCCTGGTGTCCGAGCTGGGACTACCGGCCCGATTCTGTGGACGACCCCGAGCACGGGTGGTTTGCCGCGCCACCCGACAATGCCGGTCACGGTCAGACGAGCGGGGACGGTCGGCGGCGTCGGCCAGGCAGTAGAGGGGCGGGTTGGGCGGTCACAGGTATTGGCCGGTGGTGGCGCTGTCTGTGCTGGTCACGCGGACGGAGACGACGTTGTCGAGGTTGATGACCACTGCGTTGAGGTCGGGTTCGCGGTTGTAGCGGGCCTGGGTCAGGCTCAGGCTGCGGTGTTCGTCCAGGGCTTGAGTGATGGCGTGCAGTGCTTGTGCGGGTGTGTCGAAGTCGGTGGTGGAGACGGTGAGGTCCTCGCCTGCGACCGGGTGGAAGCGCATGATCAGTTCGTTGGTGTCGGGCATGACGGGCCTTTCTCTGGTTATCTTTCCTGGTCATCGATGGCCATACCCCGCCTCAGGCCGCAACTGACAGGGGTCACTGGTCGGTGGTGAGTCGTTCGATGGCCTTCTGCCGGTCTTGGGGGGTGGGCCGGCTGTAGCGGCGGGCGGTTTGGACCGAGTGGCCAAGAAGTTCGGCGACGATGACGATGTCGGTGCCCTGACTGGCCATGGTGGTGCCGGCGGTGTCCCGTAGAACGCGCGGAGTGAAGACGCCGTCGCGGCCCAGCGGCAGGCCCGCCGCGTCGGCGATGGTGCGCAGTGCGGTGTAGGCCGAGCGGGTCGACAGGCGGCCGCCGCGGCGGTTGAGGAACAGCGCGGGGCTGGTATCGGCGCCCTTCCAGCCGGAACGCTCGCGCAGCCACTCCTCCAGCACGGCGCGGAGTTTGGGGTGCAGGGGGACCTCGCGGTAGCTGCCGTTCTTGCCGTGCCGGACGATCAGCTGGCCCTTGCGAGCCGACATGCGGACGTCGCCGATGTCCAGGCCGGTGGTCTCGCTGATGCGGGTGCCGGCGTAGAAGGCGGTGAACGCGATCGCCTTGTCACGCAGCGCGGCGCGGTCGGCCTCGCGCAGCAGCCGGACCTGGTCGCGTTTGTCCAGCGCGCGGGGAGCGGCCGGTGTCAGATCGGCGCGTTCAGCGGCGGTCGGGCCGAGGCCGCGACGGCGGTAGAGATCGTCGACCGCGGTCAGGTGCGCGTTGATGGTGGCGGGTTTGCGCCTGGCGACGGTCTGCAGATGGGTGCGGTAGTCGCGGGCGGCCCGGTCGCGGGCGTCGGGCTCGGTCAACGGGTCGCCTTGCACTGTCCCGGTTGCCAGGGCGGCGGCGAGCCAGGCCAGGTACTGGCGGACCCGGGAGACATAGACGCGGACGGTGCCGGTATCCAGTGATCCGCCCGGCGCGGCGACGTCGCGCTGGTATGCGGCGAACACCGCCTGTAGCTCCCGCGGGAGCGGGGTCGGGCGGGCGCCTGGGCGCCCCCGCTCGCGGTGCGGTCGACCCGGTGGTGCGTCTGCGGATGGGCGCCGCGAAGCACCGGAAGCGGTCTGCGCGGACCGAGAACCGGCGTGTGGGTGAGGATCGGAAGCCACACCGCCAGTCTAGTTCAGATATTGATGGATATCGGAAGTCATCTCGCGTAGAATCAGGGGTATCCGGCAACGACGACATCCCACCCTGAGGCTGACCCGCCACACCGGCTCACCCCGACAAGGGGAATGTTCATGCCGACCCTTTATCGCCGCCGCCGACCCGCGTGGCCCAGGGCCGCCCTGGCCGGACGGGCCTCCTGGATGAATCAGGCCTGGCCCACCGCGATCACACTCACCGCGGCGATCGTGTTCATCCTCTTTCTGGTCCAGGCCACGCTCGCGGCGGCGCTGCTCATGGCGGTGGTCACCCTGCTGGCCGGTGGGATCCTGCTCACGCTGGTGTCGGGAACCGCCTGGATCGGCCAGCTCCGCGAACTCCCCGCGGGCCTGCGGCGACGCCACTGATCCGGCCGCTCATCTCCAGTCCGTCGACATCCCCCGGGACCATCCGAACGGGTGGCCTGGGGCGAAAGGGGGCAGTGGCCATGTGGACCACCGTCGAACGCGCAACGACCATCAGCCTGTCGCCGCCCTCGGCTCCCCGGCTGCGGCTGCAGTCACGTCCTCCGCCCGGCTCGCCGCGAACTCCTCTGGACGGCGCCTGGTGGCCGCGCTCGGCCGACCCGGTCGCCGAACTGCCCGGGCTGATCCTGGCACTGCAGACACACACCCACACCGCCGACGGCGATAGCCACCACGCCGAGCACGGCCCCATCGCCCACATCATGCTGCGGGTAGCGGATTGGACCAGCCGCCCACGCCGACTGCGCGTCGACGGCCCGGCCGACACCCGAGTAGTGCGCCTGAGCTGGTTCGACACCCTGCCCACCGGACTGCTCACCGCGATCTGGGCCGACGGCCGACGCGTCGATCTGCTCACCATCCCACCCGGCACCAACCCGGACGCCGCCGCCACAGCGCTGGACCTGACCGCCCACCCCGCCAACCACCTCCACACCCCCGACCTACTGGCCGCGCTCACTCCACCAGTGCTCACCCCACCGGCCGTCCCGGCAGATCGGGTCGCAGTCCTGGCCCCAGACCAGACCGCATCGGAAAGCAGCTGGGAAACCGAGGGCGGGCGGCTGCGAGAACCCGCGCTGTGACAGGCACTGTGAAATGCCCGGTTCACGCCCGGCCGGTCCCGCACTCCCACCCCACCCTCGACCGGAGCTCACCTTGACCACCACCATGGCCGCAGCCACCGGCACCGGCACCGGCACGTCCACCCGCCGTCCCAGGGCCCCGGCCGAAGTGACCATGCCCACCCGCCGCCGCCCCGGCCACACCATCGTCGCGCTGCACGGCGCCCTCGACATCGCCGCCGCCCCGGCCCTGCGCGAGCACCTGGCCGGGATGCTCGGCCATAGCCCCCGGCACCTGACCCTGGACCTGGGCGAGGTGTCGTTCTGCGACACCTCCGGACTGGCCGTGCTGATCGGCACCCAACGCCGCGCCACCGGGCTCGGCATCACCCTGCGCCTGACCGGCCTCAACCCCCAGGTCACCAAACTGCTGCGCATCACCGGGCTGGACCACGCCCTCACCGTCAACCCCGCACCTCATCCCACCCCGCTCCCATCGCCCACCCAGACCCGGACGGCCGCATGAGCACCTGAATACCTGTTGTGCGAGGACCGCACGAGGCTCCGGTCGGCTCGGCCGCGCAGTCCGGCCACAAGAGCCCGACCAGTCGGAGTGCGTCGTACCCACCTCGGTGTGCGGGTCGACGAACGCGTGGGTTCAGCCGGTGGAGGACACCAGCCCGACCCGGTAGGCGAGGACGACGGCCTGGACTCGGTCGCGCAGGCCGAGTTTGGCCAGGATCCGCGACACGTAGGTCTTGACCGTCTCGGGGGTGATGAAGAGCTCCGCGGCGATCTCCGCGTTCGACAGCCCCTCAGCGATCTGCCGGAGCACCTCCAGCTCGCGCGGGGTCAGTGCCCGTACCACATTCTCCCTGGCCGGCCGGGAAGTATCGGCCGGACGCAGGTGTTCGGCGAAGTGGCCGATGAGCTGGCGGGTGACGGCGGGGGCCAGCAGGGCCTCGCCCCTGGCGACCGTCCGAATGCCGTTGACCAGCTCAGCCGGGGGCGCGTCCTTGAGGAGGAAGCCGCTGGCCCCGGCACCGAGCGCGTCGTAGACGTAGGCGTCAACGTTGAAGGTGGTGACGACCAGCACCTTCGGCGGTGCCTCGGCGTCGGGACCGGCCAGTCGCCGGGTCGCCTGGATGCCGCCGAGCAGGGGCATCCGGATGTCCATCACCACCACGTCGGGACGCAGGCGCCCTGCGGCCTGGACCGCCTCGTGCCCGTTCTCGGCCTCTCCGACGACCTCCATGTCGGGCTGGGCGGAGAAGATGGTGACGTAGCCGGTGCGCACCAGTGCCTGGTCGTCGCGGTGCATCGCTCACGGAGTCACTCCGATGCGGGCTTGGACGGAATTGTGGCGTGGACCTCGAACCCGCCTTCGGGCCGGGGTCCGGCCTCCAGTTCACCATCGACCATCCGCGCCCGTGCACGCAGCCCCGACAGTCCACGCCCGCCCGCAGGGTCCGGCTTCCGCACGGCAGGCGCGGCCGCCGGGGAGGCGGCGGGCCCGTCGGTGGTCACCTTGATCTCGATGCGCTCCTCGCCGTGCCGGACCAGGACCCGGGTCGTCTGCCCGGCGGCGTACTTCATCGCGTTGGTAAGCGCCTCTTGCACCACCCGGTATGCGGCCAGCTCCACGTCCACGGACTGCGCTCGCCGCTCACCCTGCTCGCTGAACTCGACCGGCTGCCCCGACCTGCGGGCCTGTTCGACCAGGTCCCCGAGCCGTCCGAGGGTGGGTGCATGGTCCGCGCGCGCCGGGTCCGCGGACGCCGACTCGCCGGTCGCCTCCAGCACGCCGAGCAGGTATCGCAGCTCTGTCAGCGCCCGACGGCCGGTGTCGCTGACGGCCGAGAGTCCCTCGCCGACCTTGTCCGGTGCGGAGGCGAGCAGGAACTGTGCCGCGTCCGCCTGGACCACCATGGCCGTCACATGATGGGTGACCACGTCGTGCAGCTCGCTGGCGATTCGTGCCCGCTCTGCGGCCGTGGCCACTTCGGCGGCCAGCCGCCGCCGCTCCGCCTCTTCCACCCGCCGTGTGCGCACAGTGCTCCCCACCAGCCAGAACGCGGCCAAAGTCAGATAGAACGCGAGAAAGTCCGCGATACCCTGCGGTGAGCCGAGGCGGTGCAGGACGAGGGCCAGCACGGCATAGCACGCACTCACCACGCCCGCCAGGCCATGGCGGAAGCGGACCTGGTGGGCCCCAGCCGAGTACAGGGCCAGATACAGCCCCAGACTCGCGAACGTCGTCGCGAAGCCCAGCGCTTGGTGCGCGGCGAACGCGCCCGCGACGACGGCCAGACAGCCCGCGGGCCACCGCCGGCGGGCCGCCAGCGGCAGGGTCTGGGCCAGGATCAGCCCGACGCTCAGCGCGCTCGCCGGCCGCTCGGGCAGATCCCCGATCTGCCCTCCGATATTGGACAAGGTAGGCACGAAGGCCGACAGGGCCAGCACCAGGGCGAGGACGCCGTCCTTGAGGAAGGCGTCCCGCTCCTCCCACCAGTCGAGCGGCGCCCGGAGCAGCGCACGGCTCCAGGGCGCCTGAGGGGACATCACTACCGTTTCCTCCGGTCAGCCGGCCTGAGTGTGTCGTGCGGATCGACGGGGCAGCAGACGGCCGCCGCGGCGGGCGAGGACGAACATTCGGACGGCGAGCAGCACACCGATGACGACGGGCACCAGCGCCGCCTCCAGGCCGAAGCCACCGCCGGTCAGCACAGCGGAGCCATGCGCGTCGACGGTGAACAGGCCCTCGGAGGTGTGCCCGGAGACCGGGATGCCGAGCAACTGCTCGGAGGTGTTCCAGGCGAAGTGCAGACCCGCGACGAACCAGATGTTACGCCGCCACAGGAACGCGGCGCCGAGCATCACGCCCGCCTCCACCGCGATCGCCAGCGCACTCCACGCACTGGCTCCGGGAGCTCCCAGATGGGCGATGCCGAAGAACAGCCCGGTGATCACGATGGCGGTCCGGCTGCCCCACAGCTGCTCCAGAGCCTGCAGCGCAAGACCGCGGAACAACAGTTCCTCGGTGACCGCTGCGCCGATCTGCACCATGACCGCGGACCAGACGACCGCCATGAAGCCATGGCCCGCCCAGGAGAACGAGTAGCCCCCGAACGCCGTGATCAGCAAGGCGGACACCAGCACGAAGCCCAGGCCGATCGCGCCGCCCAGCAGCGCCTCCCGGCCGGCTCCCCGCCGGGCGATCTCCGGCGTCGAGCGTCGCGCGACACGGCGCATGACCAGCCAGTAGACGACCACCGCGGCCACCGCGCCCAGCACCGGAACCGGACCAGGGCCCGTGGCGGTCAGGCCCGAGACCAGGCCGACGCCGACCAGGCCCGTCAGCATCCAGCCGAGCGGAGAGCGGCCGATCCGGTCGAGACGACCGCCGCGAGCCTCGTGACCCTCGGGGCCCGTGTCCGGGCCGGGGCCTCCGGCGTGCCGTGCGGTGGACGTTGTACTCATCGTGGCCTCCCATGTAGCGGTCGCACAGGCTGCGACCTGACAGCCACGCTAGGAATCTGGCGCCGTCCGCGAATCACCCGCACATGGACAGCTCCTGTAGCTCTCGCGGGGGATGCGTCCCGAAAAGGGCCACCGGGTTCTACGTCGCCGGGAATGGCAGCGGCCTGAGTCTCCAAAATGTGGTGTCGAGGCAACCAGGCGGCTCGCCGTGCATGTAAGAGATGTGAACATCGACATAGTGGGCACTGTGGGAGATCCGCCTGCCGTGGACCCTCCCCCCGTGGATTCGGGGAGGACGCTTGCGACGCTCTTTCGTGAGCACCAGGCCGGACTCGTGTGCATGGCGTTGCTCATCGTCGGCGATCAGCCGACGGCCGAGGACGCCGTCCAGGACGCGTTCGCGGCGGTCCACCGCCGGATGGACCGGCTCGCCGACCATGCCCGGGTCCTTCCGTACATCCGGGCCGCTGTGGTGAACCAATGCCGGATGGTCCTCCGCCGCCGCAAGATCGCCCAACGTCTCGGCCGGACACACGAGCCGCCGGTCTGGTCGGCGGAGTCGGCCGCGATGCTCAGTGAGGATCGGCGTGAGGGGTTCCTGGCCCTGCGCGAACTGCCGCAACGCCAGCGTGAGGCGCTGGTGCTGCGCTACTACCTGGACCTCGACGAGGCGGAGATCGCCGAGGTCATGGGAGTCAGCCGCGGCACCGTCAAGTCAACGACGTCTCGAGGGATCGCCGCGCTCGCCAACAGACTCCGGGAGGGCTCATGATCCGCGCCGAAGACCGCTTCGCCGAAGACCGTCTCAAGGACGCGTTCAAGGGTGCTGTCGAGACCGTACGGACCGACGAGCTGCGCCCGCTCACCGCGTCCGCGCACAAGCGTCTGCCGGGCCGAGTCTGGGCGCCTGGGCTCGTGGCGGCCTGTGTCGTGCTCATCATGGTCGCCTGCATAGCGATCTTCGGGCGCCTGGGTGGGGTCGGAGCCGATCGCGCCGTACTCGGTGGCGCCCTACGGCACCTCATCGCCGTTGATTTCGACGGACGGGCGAGCGTGGTGGACGCGGCGACGGGCCGGATCGCCAGCGTCATCCCCGCGCGCAAGGGGGCTTACCGCGCGGTGGCCGGAACGGCCGAGTCGGGCACCTTCGTCCTGATGGCTGCGACATCGGACGACGCCGTTGTGCCCTACGTCGTGACCCTGAGCTCGGACGGCGTCGCGAGCCGTCCGAAGGAGATCCCGGGCGGCCCGGTCAGCCCGGCCAACATGGACCCGAACATGCGGGGATCTGCGGCGCTGAGCCCCGATGGTTCGACGCTCGCTCTCGCCGGAGTCCGCAACGGCACTGCCACGGTCACCACCGTCGATGTCAGGAGCGGCCGGCGTCGAGCATGGAGTGCGTCTCTCACCGCCGCTGCGGTGGACTCTCCGAGTGCGATCCGCAGTGTGGCCTGGTCCCCCGATAACCGCACGCTCGGCTTCGTCCTGGAGGACGGCAGCATGGACGGCAGGGAGGCCTCCGCCAGGCTCCGCCTGCTCGACACGAAACAGCAGGAGCGTGACCTGCTCGCCTCTCGCCCGCTGCGCCATTGGACGATCCGTCAGGGGCACCTGCGCAACGGGCGCATCGACCAGTTCCTCTTCAATCCCGATGGACGCACCCTCTCGGTGCTCCTCGAAGGCGCCGGGGTCCGCACCGACGACGC
Organism: Spirillospora sp. NPDC048911; assembly: GCF_043198015.1. NCBI lineage: Bacteria > Bacillati > Actinomycetota > Actinomycetes > Streptosporangiales > Thermomonosporaceae > Spirillospora > Spirillospora sp. NPDC048911. Next base: position 237,334 of record NZ_JBICUD010000015.1, read on the forward strand.
CGACTACCACCTCACCGGGCTGTCGATCCGGACGGGTGAGCCGATCGGCAAGGTCATCGATCTCCCGACCACCCTCGTCGTCAAGGCCGACGGGACGGGACGTCATTTTCTGGTTGTCGCCGACCGCGGGACCGGGCTGGCCCGCATCGACGGGGACAAGGTCTCCCCGATAGGCCGCGGCGCTGACCGTTCCTACGCAGACGCCGCCTGGTGACGCGCCTGCAGATCGATCCCGCTTCTATCTGACTCCCTAACGAACTCAGCCAGGCTGGGCGACCTCTCCGGCCGTCGGGTCACTTGAGGCTGCCATCCACGCATTCACTTCAGAGGGTGAGTCGTCCATGCTTCAGTTCAGACCGCGGTTTCTGTGTGGGGTGAACGGCGGCCTCGCCGCCGTCTTCCTCACTCTCTGCTGGACCGCCGCCGCTTGGTCGGTGCTGCACCGCCCCACCGTGGACCTGACTGGAGCCGTTCCTGCTCCTCGATGACTGGTCAGCCGCGCGTGTGCCCGAGGTGTACCCGAGCGTCCCGGTACCCCGAGGGATCAGGTGGGATGAGCCGGGACGCCAGCTCAGGGGCACCTACAAGGTGGTCGGTCAAGCGGGATCTGGCGCGACACCGGTTCGGCGGCTGGTTGATGGGGGTTCGCGCGCCCCGCTAACGGCGCCGGGACTCGGTGTGCCGTGGCCGTGTGGTCGGGAGAGTGCGGCCGCGGTGAGTGAAACGTCGACGCTGGTTTCTGGGCCTGCGGAAAATCGTTCGCCTGGCTTGGGCGGGCCGGTGCAGCATGGAGGGGCGGCGGCTTGGGAGGGCGTGTGGCTGGGCTAGGTGTGCGGGACGGCCAGTCGCCTCGGAAGCGAGCGGTGCTGCTGGCTCTGCGCTACTACCTCGATGTTCTGCGCCGCCAGCGGCGGATCTCGATTCCGGCGATGACTCTGCCGGCGCTCGGGAACGTCTGCCTGCTCTACCTGACGCCGTTGGTGGTGGCCGCTCTGGTCGGGCACCTGGCCGATGGTGGGCAGGGCGATTTCGCGACGATCCTTCCCTATGTCCTTGGCTTCGGCGGGCTGATGCTGGCGGGCGAGGTGCTGTGGCGGGTGGGGATCCACTTCCTCAACCGGACGGACGCCCGAGGCATCGAGTGGCTCGGCATCGTCGGGATGGACGAGTTGCTCGCCAAGGACTCCGCGTTCTTCCACGACAACTTCGCCGGTGCGCTGACCAAACGGATACTGAACTTCTCCAGCGGGTTCGAGCACTTCTCGGACACGCTCGCGTTCTCGATCATGGCGAACGTGATCCCGCTGTTCTTCGCCTCCGTGGTCTTGTGGCGCTATCACCCGCTTCTGGTCGTCGTGCTTGTCGGGCTGCTTGTCGTCACCGGTCTGCTCGTCGTTCCGTTCATCCGGCGGCGGCAGGTGATGGTGGACGAGCGCGAGGTCGCCAAGGTGCGGGTGTCGGGCCACGTCGCGGACGTGATGTCCAACATGGAGACGGTCCGCGCGTTCGCCGCCGAGGAGCGGGAGGCCGACGAGTTCCGGGATCGTGCGGCCGAACAGCGCCGGCTGTCGCTGCGTTCCTGGGACTACGCCAATCTCCGGGTCGACACCATTGTCGCTCCGATGTCGATCCTGACGAGTTCCCTGGGCCTGCTCGTCGCGGTGGCGCTGCGGGGCGGTCTTGGGGTCGAGGCCATCGTGGTGACGTTCTCCTATTACACGAACGCCACCCGGATCATGTTCGAGTTCAACCAGGTGTACCGGCGTATCGAGAGCACACTGACCGAGGCCGCGCAGTTCACCGAGTTGCTTCTGATGCCGCCGGCCGTTGTCGACACGCCCGACCCGCAGCCGTTGCGGCCGGCCGATGCGGCGGTTCGTTTCGAGCGGGTGTTCTTCGCGCATGGCGATGGGCCGCTGTTGTTCGACGGGCTGGAGCTGGAGATTCCCAGCGGCACGAAGATCGGTTTGGTCGGGCGGTCCGGGGGCGGCAAGACCACGCTCACCCGGTTGCTGCTGCGGCTGATGGATGTGGACGGGGGCCGGATTCTCGTCGGCGGCCAGGACATCTCTCGGCTGAGCCAGGCCGACCTGCGGAGTCTGATCGCGTATGTGCCGCAGGAACCCGCGATGTTCCACCGGTCCGTCCGCGACAACATCGCCTTCGCCAGGCCGGGCGCTACCGAAGCAGAGGTTCTCGAGGCCGCGCGGGCGGCACACGTCACCGAGTTCGTTGAAGGTCTCCCGGACGGCTTCGACACCTTGGTCGGCGAACGAGGCGTCAAGCTCTCCGGAGGGCAGCGTCAGCGGGTCGCGCTTGCCCGCGCCATCCTGAGGGACGCCCCGATTCTGCTGTTGGACGAGGCCACCAGCGCGCTGGACTCCGAGAGCGAGCTTCTCGTCCAAGAGGCTCTTTGGCGCCTGATGCGCGACCGCACCGCGCTCGTCGTCGCACACCGCTTGAGCACGGTCGTGCGGATGGATCGCCTGGTCGTTCTCGATCGGGGCCAGATCGTCGAACAGGGCTCGCACCGAGAGCTCCTCCAAGCCGAGGGCCCTTATGCCCGCTTGTGGCACCACCAGTCGGGCGGCTTTCTCACCGAGGAGTCCACCTCGGACGATCTCGACCGCCGCCCGGCGTGACGCTCGTTCCGGGGCGGCGGTGACCGATTGTTTGTGGTTCGGCGGCCGTGCGAGAAGATCGGCGGCATCTGCCACTTTCGGACCCTCAGGAGGACCCGTGGCCAGAGACAAGATCGCCGCACTTCGCGACTACCTCGTCGAGGTCGCCGGGGACTTCCCGGGCGCCGTCCGGGCGGAGGTCGTGGAGGACGAGACGGGCATGTTCAGCGTCGAGCTCGAAAGCGGCGAGGAGTTGTTCGTCGCCATCGCGGCCGTCGTCGCCTGACGGATGGGTCTCGGGCGCCCCGCAACGTGGTGGGGACCGCAGAGGCCCCGACCTCAGGGGGTCGGGGCCTCTGCCTGTCAGCGGTCGGGGTTCGTTACTAGCAGCGGCTCCCTCGGTTGATGCAGGAGACCGCGCGGTTCATGAGCCTGTTGGACATGACGTTGACGAAGTCGCCGTGGTCGGTGACCGGGTTGTGCAGCTGCTCGGGGAAGCTGTCCACGGCGTAGACACGGCCCTGGGCGACCTGCTGGCGGCTGAGGTTGATGTTGTAGGTGAGCTTCATCTGGAGGCGGGGGACCGCCCGCGTACCGGCGGGGCAGTTGCCGCGCTGGTCGGCGAAGGCGACGTGCGTCCTGTGGTTGGCGCTGTCGGTGTTCTTACCGTCCCAGCAGCTCGGGAAGTCCAGGATGCGCGTCACCCGGCTGCCGCGGGGGCAGAGCGGGTACTTGTCGGTCAGCCGCCGGTTCTCGAAGCCGGTGCAGGTCCAGGAGGCGCGGGCGTTGGCCGGGCCGTTGGTGGCGGCCTTGGCGTCGCCGGTGATGACGCGCATGAAGCGCGGCATCGCGGTCACCTTGCTCTTGGCGTTGCCCTGGAACTGGAGGGTGACCGAGGCGGGACGCTGGATGCGGCCGATGTTGCCGTCCGCGGCGCTCTGGTCGTTCTGCGGCGGGTCGTTGGGGCTGCGCAGCCGTACGACCGGCCAGAAGTAAGGCGACTTGTCGCCGTTGGAACAGGTGGTGCCTGCCGCGGCGAGGCTCTCATCGGTGGAGTTGCCGTCGGTGCTGAGGTTTCCGACGTAGTCGTGCTGGTGGTGCGCGCCGTTCGCCACGCCTGGCGCGACGATGAAGTTGTCGGAGTTGAAGTGTCCGTTCTCGTTGCGTCCACAGCGTGAGGTGAACGTGCCGCGCGATCCGCGAGATTGGGTGCGGGCCTGCTGGGCGTTGGGCCGAACTTGGCGGATGTCCACGAAGTCAGAGGCGACCGGGCGTTGCTGCCCCTGGTTGCCGTTTCCCTGGCCCGGATTGTTGTTCCCCTGACCGGGGTTGTTGTTCCCTTGGCCCGGATTGTTGTTGCCCTGGCCGGGGTTATTGCCCTGGCCACCGCCGTTCTGGCCACCGTTCTGGCCGCCGCCTTGGGCGCCGTCGTCAGCCACCGTGCAGGTGGCCAGGGCGTCCAGGCCGGCGGGACGCTGCGCCACGCGACCGATGGCCGTGGCGATGCGGTTGATTGCGGCAACACGCTTGTCCCGTAGCGGACCAAGGATCGCGTTCTGGACGAAGTTCGGACCGCCCTGGCCCACTGAGTTGGCCAGGCGTGTGTTCGCCTCTTGAATCTGCGTGTTGAGGGCCGCGAGGTTGCGGTCCACTTCAGCCTTGGCCTGCGCGGGTACTGCAGGAAGCTGGCTGGCCACGTCCGGGCAGTTGATGGTCTGCGCCCTGGCCGCGGACAGCGCGGGGACGCTCGCCTGGGCCGTTACCGGCCCGAAGCTCGCCGTGACGAGACAGCCCCCGGCGATCAGGGTGAGTGTGCGCGAAAAAGAGCGCGGTCGCCGTGCATAGCGCATGCGGCGCTCCCTCCTTTTTAAGGGTGTGAGGAAGTGCACCCGGCTCCGATCAAGTGGTACGCACCATCGGTCACTCTGGTTCAAGGCGATTTCAGAATTTCCGAAGCCCCACTCCGTCGTCACACTCGGCGACCGCACGGTGCTCGGATGGCGACACACGCTTAGTGGCCGCTCAGCCTTGGTTCAAGTGAGGCTTAAGAGGACGGGTCAGGGGCCTGGGGCGGTCTAATCTCAGCCGCGACGTCATCAACGTTGAGCGAGTGGCCCGCGCGGCCTCCATGTTCACCCGGCTTCCTACCGCGCGGGCCGCTCGCTCCTCTCCACCACAACTCGCGACGACGTTCGCCGCACATCGCACGACGTTCACTTCTCTCCGCTGTGAGAGGTCCAGAAGGTAGGTGATGAAGGAGGGGGCGATGCAGGAGAAGGCGGGGGACGGGAGCTGGCCGTTCACGCGTCGAACGTTCCGTTCGCGCGGCGAGCTGTCGATTCGTCCGTCGAACCGTTCGTTCATCGGTCCAACGGTCATTGACGCGTCGATGAGTGGTACGCGTCCATCGCCGCGCCCGTTCAACGCCGGTCCGCACCGAAGGAACATCCACGCCGACGGTTGAGTCCGCCGTGAGGTGAACCGAACGTCCGGGATCACCCGTATGACATCTCGACGGGCTCGCCCGAGCCGACGACCGCGCTTCCCGGACACCTCGCGGAGGATCGTGTGCAGGCAGGGAATACGGTCCCCAGCAACGAGACGTACGGTGGCGATTGGGACCAGCGCCAGACGGCCGTACGCCAAGCCCCCGATCTGCCCTGGCCTGTAGGCGGGGCAGGCGGCGGAGCCGAACGCGACTCCCGCTTCGACGACGGCCGGGAGGAGTTCAGGCCCCCGCCTCCCGACCCGGCCCTGGAACCGCAGCAGCGATTCCAAGCGCCGGCGACGAAGGTCGCCGGCAACAAGCTGCTGGTGGTCCTGCTGTTCTGGGGGATGCTGGCCACCAGCATCGCGCTGTGGGCCTTCGGCACACCGCGCAGCACGCTGAGCGGTACGCCCGAAATGGTCATCGCCGGTGGACGGGTCACGGGCCTGATCGCCGGGTACCTCCTTCTTGCGCAGGTGCTGATGATGAGCCGGGTCGCCTGGCTGGAGAACTGGGTCGGCGGCCATGACCTGATGCGCTGGCATCGCCAGGTGGGCATCTACCTGCTGCTGTCAGTACTGGCGCACGCCGGTTACATCACCGTCGGCTACTCCATGCTTGCCGACGTCACGTTCGTCGACCAGACGGTCACACTGTTCGAGACCGTTGACGGAATGGTCGGGGCGTACACCGCCACCGGCATCATGGTGGCCGTCAGCATGCTGGCGATCCGGGCCATCCGCCGCCGGATGCCATACGAGCTGTGGCACTGGCTGCACCTGACCACCTACGCGGTACTGATCCTGGGCTACGGTCACCAGTTCTCCCAAGGCACGGAGCTCTCCAAGGGGAGCTTCGCCCACTGGTACTGGCTGAGCCTGTACGCCCTAGTGATCGCCTGCCTCTTCTGGGGACGTCTGGTCGAGCCGCTCTGGCTGAACCTGCGGCACCGGTTCGAGGTCATCGACGTCGTCCCAGAATCCGAGACGATGTTCTCTGTCTACATCGGCGGACAGCGACTGGACCGGCTGGAGGCAGAGGCCGGGCAGTACTTCCGCTGGCGGTTCCTGACGAGCGGAGGCTGGTGGCAGTCCCATCCGTTCTCACTGTCGGCGAGCCCCAACGACCAGTGGCTGCGGTTGACCGTCAACGCGGTCGGAAGCCACACGAACGAGCTGCGAAACCTGCGTCCGAGCACCCGGGTCTGGGCCATCGGCCCGTCCGGGACGTTCACCGCCGGTCACCGCACCCGCCAGCGCGCGCTGCTGATCGCCGGCGGGAGCGGCATCGCACCGATCCGCGCCCTGCTGGAGGACCTCCCCAACGGCAGCGTGGTCATCTACCGGGCCTCCGACGCCGACGACATCGTCTTCCGCGACGAGCTGCGCAGCCTGGCGCAGCGGCGCGGGCACGACCTGCGCTACGTGCTGGGCTCCCGTCACGAACCCGGCCCGCGCGACCTCTTCACCCCCAAGGGACTCCGGGAACTGGTCCCGGACGTCCGTCACCGCGACGTGTACGTATGCGGCCCGCCCGGCCTGGTCGAGGCCGCGGTCGTGACCCTGCGCCGGCTGCGAGTGCGCCGCCGGCAGATCCACCTTGACCCGTTCGAGTTCTGAAACGAGGGACGTGATGCGTCGAACCACGGCGGCCATCGCCGGCACGCTGAGCGGGGCCGCCCTGCTCCTCGCCGCCAAGTACGGAGCGGACGCCGCGTCCGTGGAGACCGGACAGGTGGCGGGCGAGACAGGCGATCTCGGGGCTGCCTCGCCGGCCCCCGGTGCGGCCGGCAATGCCCCGGCCGGAAACGGTGCGGGAGGGAACGGCACGGCCGGAAACGGCGCGGCCGGCAACGGCGCAGCCGGGAACGGCACGGGCGGAAACGCTGCGGGCGGCGGCAATGGCGCGACCGGTAACGCTCCGTCTGGGAACACCCCGGCCAGAGCTGCCAACGGGATGAAGGACGGTGTGTTCCGGGGAGCGGCCGCGCGCAACCAATACGGGCCTGTCCAGGTCACGATTCGCGTGGCCGGCGGACGAATCACGGGTCTCACCGCGACCACCGCCACGTCCCCGGCCATGACGGCGCAGGTCAACGGACGAGCCATCCCGCTGCTCAGGCAATCGGCACTGACCGCTCAAAGCGCCCAGGTCGACGCCGTCTCGGGAGCGACCTTCACCACCGGCTCGTTCAGGACCTCCCTCCAGTCGGCGCTCGCCGCGGCAAGGGCCTGACCGTGCGACACGTCGAGAACGTCATGGGCACGGCGGTCAGCATCGAGATCACCGATCTGCTCCCCCGCCGTACCCTCGCCGAGCTGATCGACGACACCTGTGCCTGGTTGCACGAGGTGGACCGCCGCTTCAGCACCTACAAGGACGACAGCGAGGTCAACCAGATCGAACGGGGCGAACTGGCCGTCGACCGGTGCTCGACCGACATGCGCACCGTCCTGGACGCCTGCGCGGCGCTGCGACGCGAGACCGACGGCTACTTCGACGACCGAGCCGCCGGGAGGTTCGACCCGTCCGGCTACGTCAAGGGCTGGTCGGTCGAGGTCGCCTCAGCGCGCCTGGCGCAGGCGGGCTCTCTCAACCACTGCATCAACGCCGGCGGCGACATCCGAAGTCGCGGTTGCCCCGAACCCGGCCGGTCGTGGCGCTTCGGGATCCGCCACCCCTGGGAGCACGACAAGCTGGCCTGGGTGCTGACCGGGACCGACCTGGCGGTGGCTACTTCTGGCACCTACGAGCGCGGTCTGCACGTGTTCGACCCGCACTCAGGCGAACCGGTGCGGGCCCTCCGCTCAGTCACCGTCACCGGTCCCAACCTGGCCTTGGCTGACGCGTACGCGACTGCTGCCATGGCGATGGGATCGAAGGGCCTCCTGTGGCTTGCAGGCCTTTCCGCGTCCGGCTACCAATCCGCCGCCATAACCCGCGACGGCCACGCCTACACCTCCGACCAACTCCCCATCCTCAAGGAAACTCCCAGCCCCAAGGACGCCGCCAGTACTGAGGGCGTCCCCAAGCCCCAAGCCGCCGCCAGAACCTGACCTGCCGAAGCCGCCGGGACCGCGAGACGTGGCCTTGGCCGCAGGGACGTCGCCAGAGCCAAGTCGCGGACGCCGGCAGAGCCGCGCACGCCATCAGAGCCGCGGACGCCGGCAGAGCCGCGGACGTCGCTGGTATCTCGGGCGTCCGTGGGGGCGTTGTCAGGCGGTTGTCCATCGGGTGTCAGCGAGGGCCGCGATCGTCAGGGTCATCGAGAACGACAAAGACCCTGATGGGAGTGGACGTAATGATCACCTTCGCCGCTGTGATGCAGGTTCTCATCGCGTTGGCCTTCGTGAGCATCCCGCTGGTGCGCCAGCGCTACGGGGGGAGCGCGGCGGCGAACGCGGAGGCGGAGTTGGAGCGCCAGGGCGTTCCAGCCCGCGTCCTGAAGGAGAACAAGATCAACTTTGACGCGAGCGGGCACGAGACGTGGGCGCCTGTTTCGATCGCTTCGGTGATGATGGCGCTGGCGGTCCTCAACCTGGTGGGAAGCAACTGGGGAGAGGTTCTGTCCTGGGTCTTCATGCCGCTCGTCTTCTGCGGCAACCTCGTCATCCTCTACAGCCAGCTGACCGCCGTTGAGTCGGTGCAGGCCGCGTTCAAGCGCAAGGGCGACCCGATGCTCCAGCGCATCGATGTGCCGGCGCTGATCGAGGCGGCGGGAAAAGGCTTCCCCACCTGGGTGATGCCCGTCCTCCAGAACGTTCGGCACGCGGTGGCGCTCGGCGGCGCGGTCCTCGCGGTGGTCGCGTTGATCATGGCCTGACGAAGCGGGCGGCCCTCCCTCTCTGGTTTTCAGAGGGGAGGGCTTTTGAGTTGCGGGACGTCCGCGCAGGTCGTGCGTGGGGCTTGGAGGGAGAGAGGCGATTGTCAGGATCAAGTTACTCGCGAGTAGGGCATCCTGGTGCTCATGAAGTCGAAGCCCATGCTCGCCGTTGCCGGTGCCGTCGGCGGTACGGTCCTCGCCACCGCGGGCGTTGCCGCGTTCCTCCTGTCGGGTGACGACGGCGGCGGGACGTCGGCCAGGCCCGGCGCGAGCGCCCGCGCCTACGGCGACACAGGAGAGATCGCGGCGGCCCTTCGCGAGCGGAAAGCGACCGGTTGCCGAGTCGATCGAGTACGTGTCGAATGCCGGTTCGGCGGGCGTTATGTCGCGGGGACGGTCCTGGGCTCGGGCTCCGGCTCGGGACTGACCATGGACACGGCCCTGGAGAGCTGGAAGACCGGCATCGGGCAGAGCGCCCTCGGCGAGCAGGGCGCCTTCGCGATCCTGTACGGCCCGAACTGGCTCGTCACCGGCCCGGGCGCGCTCATCGACAAGGTCCGCCCGACGCTCGGCGGGCAGGTCCTCCACTGCGATCGTCCCTTCGGCACCTGCGCCTGAGGCTCGACCTCCGTGACTCGGGGTCACAGGGGTGTCCGGGTTAGGGCAGGTCGGGTGGGGACAGTGGTAGATCCGTCAGATCTGCGGGCTGTCCTGGACCGTGCCTGAATGTGCCGAGTGCCCGAGCCGTGCTGTCGCATCGTGGCAGAATGAGGCCTCGCGCCCCCGAGGGTTCGGTGGGGCGGGATGAGGGGCCTGTGTCCGCGGAGGCGCCGGTTGCCGTCACGCTCCGTGCTCACGATCCTTCCCGCCTGAGGTGGGGGCGGCTCCAGCAGACCACGGCCGACGCCGGGAGGAGGTTCGGTGGGCGTGTCGCATGCCGGCCGACGCCGTACTCGACGTACCCGACCTGTCGGCCGCTTCGGCGTGCGAGCGACCGCGAGTCTCACCGCACTGACCCTCGCCGCGGCGGTCGCCGTCCCGGTGGCCCTCGCTCCGGACGGTTCCACCGGACGTTCGGCGGGCCAGTCCGACCAGGCGCGCCCGGCACGCGTCGCGGCGCGCGGAGCCGTCACCGGGGTCATGCGGTCCGCACCGGATCAGATCCGGCAGCGGGAGTGGCATCTCGACACGATGCGCATCCCCAGGGCATGGAAGTGGTCCAAGGGCCTCGGCGTCACCGTCGCGGTGCTCGACACCGGCGTCGACAAGCGCCACCCCGACCTGGTCGGCCGGGTCACCAACGGCCCCGACCTCACCGGCGGGACGCGGCGTCCCGGCGGCAAGTTCTGGGGCCTGCACGGCACGTCCATGGCCAGCATCATCGCCGGGCACGGCAACGGGCCGGGCTTCCAGCGCGGCGTCATCGGCGTCGCGCCGCAGAGCCGGATCCTGTCGATCCGGGTGACGTGGGAGAACGACGATCCCCTTCGCGGCAACGGCGGGACGAGCGGGCGCAACCGCGACGCCGTGGCGCAGGGCATCCGTTACGCCGTCGACCATGGCGCTGACGTCATCAACATGTCGCTCGGCGGCGGCAGGCTTTTCTATGACGGCGACAAGACCGAAGAAGAAGCGGTCCGGTACGCGCTGGGCAAGGGCGTCGTTCTCATCGCCTCGGCGGGCAACGACGGAGCCGGTTCCAACCGCCGCAACTACCCCGCCGCGTACGACGGAGTGATCGCCGTCGGCGCGCTCGACAATCGCGGGCGGGTCTGGAAGGACAGCAACCGGCGTTCGTACGTGGCGGTGTGCGCGCCCGGCGTCGAGATCGTCAGCGCGGACGCCAGCAACGGCTATGTGGTCGGCACGGGCACCAGCCCGTCCTCGGCGATCGCCGCCGGAGTGGCAGCCCTCGTCCGGGCCCGCTACCCGAAGCTGACGCCGGACGAGATCCGCCAGGCCCTCGTCCAGGGTTCCGTGCCACGAAGGCAGAAGGACGCGTCCAACTGCCCGGGCGTCCTCGACGCGACCCGCACCATCCTCGCCGCGAACAAGATCAACAAGACGGCGCACGGCCCGGGTGCCGCGCCCAAGCGAGCCGCGAAGCCCTCGCCGGTCGCCGACGCCCCGGTGGACGAGGGCACCGGCACCCTCGTGATCGCCGTCGTCGCGGGCGGTGCCATCCTCGTGCTCGTCGGACTGGTCCTCGGCTGGCGGCAGCGTCGCCGGCCCGACGAGGACGTCGACGAGGTCGACTACCTGCGGCACTCGGAATCCGAACGCCCGCGCGAGCCGATCGGAGCCATGACGGGCGGAGGCGCGCCGGGCGATTCCGACCCCGCGCCCGTTCATGTGCCGTTGTGGCAGAGCGGCGAGGTTTTCCCAGGAGGAATGCCGTCGGGTCCTAATACCCCGGAGGCGACGTCCCGGATGGGTGACGCGCACACATCACCTCCGCCGGGAGTGTGGGCTTCGCAAGACCAGAGCAACCATCCCTCCTGGCCGCCGCGTACCGCCTCTGGCGAGGGCAACGGTCAGGGCCAGGAAGGCGCGTACGGCTCAGCAAACGGCCATCAGCAGGGAAGCCCGTACGGCGCAGGTAACGGCCAAGGCATGGAGAGCCCGTATAGCGCAGGGCACGGCCAGCACCAGGAAAGCGCGTACGGGGCAGGGCACGGCCAGGCCCAGAACGATTCGTACGGCGCGGGGAACGACTCGTACGGCGCAGGAAGCGGCCATGACCAGAAGCCCGCACATGGCCGCAACGACAACAGCACGTATGGCCACGAATTCGGCCCGGTAGGACGCCCGCGGCGCCTTGAGCGCGAATACGGAGCCTTCGGCGGCGGGCAGAACGTAGAGCCCGGCGATGAACAACAGCACGACCGCGACCACGGGCTTGAACGCGGTGACGATCTGGATCGCGGATACGGCGAAAAGCGCGGCCGCAGGCACAAGCCTGAACCCGGCGACGACGACCGAATGCGAGAGCTCGGCGGTTATGGCTCGGAACCCATCCCGGAGCCGAACGGCGGGCCCCGCAGGGCCGAGGAGAAGCCTCCGTTCAGCCTCGGAGACCTCCGTCCCTACCGCCCCGGCGAGTTCACGGGTTCGGACAACGGACATGGCTCAAACGGCTCGGGTTCCCTGAACGGATTCGGGACCGCCGCAAGTAACGGCAATGGCCATGGGCTCAACGGCCACTCTGCTGTGAACGGCGAAACTGAGTCTTACAACGGAACCGCCTCCGCTGAATCTGAATCTGAATCTGAACCAGCCGAGCAGAATCCCCTGGACGACGAGAGCTGGGAACGTTTCCGCAGGAGCGCGCTTGAGGAGCCCAGCACAGCGGACGACGAGCCCAACTTCGACTTCGTACCCCACCAGGAGGACGAAGGCGCAGAGGGGCCGACAGACGCGATTCCTGTGCTACCTCACTTGGACGACTTCCCGGACGAGTCGCCCACCGCCACCTTCCCGGTGGTGCCACCCGCGGGCCTGGATGACGATGACCAGCACGGGAATCACTTCCCCGAGCCCGGATCGTCGGACGATGACCAGCCAGAACGCCGCGTCAGGCGCCAGCATCCCGAGGATGATGACGACTACCGCCCGCCGTGGTGGTGATCGCCGCACGGCTACCCGGTCGTCCGCCGAACCACCTCGACCAGCGCTGTGGCTTGACGCGCTTCCGCTCCCTACTCCACCGGGCGTAGCGGAGAAGCCTCCGGCCGTACGACGCCGCGCCCCGAACCTGTCGCCGAGCATCGACTTATCCGAAACAAGGAGGTCGATGACCATGCTGACCACGTTGGCGATGCAGGTTCACCCGGGTCCCTGGCACGAGAGCGGCACCACGGACGCGCCCGCTTGGTGGCCGGTGTTCCCGATCACGTTCGGGCTGTTCTGGTTGGCCGTAGTGGTCGCCGGGTTCTTCCTGGTGCGCCGCCGCATCGCGGCCGGCGCCGCGCAGTCCGACCCGATGGCCCGAGCCCAGTCGGTGCTCGCGGAGCGCTTCGCCCGGGGCGAGATCGACGAGGACGAGTACTACACCCGCCTGTCGACGCTGCGTAACGGCGCATGACGTCCGTACCGTGCCCGCCGTGCCTTCGTGGTCAACGAAGGCACGGCGGCCGGTCGGCCGCAGATTGGCGACGCAACCCGGCGAAAACCAAATCCGACCGCCATCGATAGCTGCAGGATCTCAGCCGGTCAAACCGCTGCTACTGGCTCTCACAACGAAGCCGAAACGCAGCCACTGGAACGCCGCGCCGCGCCTGCGAACGCCGCGCCGTGCCGCCTGGGAGCTCCGCATCGCGATGTCTGGGGGCTTCGCACCGCCACGCCCGAAGACTGCGCACCGCGACGCCACTCTGGCACCGCGGGCGCGTTCGGCGCGGAGCTCATACGCTCCAGGCCGGGCGGTGCAGGCGCCGCGGGGGAGTGATGGTCAGTCGGCCTGGGCCTCTTCGAAGATCTTGTCGATGCCGTCGAAGTCCATGGGACACCGGGCGGCGGCGTCGGCGAACCGGGTGAGGAGCCGGGCGAAGTCTTCGCGGTCCTCCTCCGACCAGCCCGTCATGAGCTCGCCCAGGTAGGCGCGGCGGAAACGGTCGGCGACCTGCTTGACGCGCATGCCGGCGTCGGTCAGCCCAAGGTTGGCGCGGCGCGCGTCCACCGGGGAGGGGCGCCGGGAGACCAGGCCCGCGTCGATCGCATGACCGACGAGCCTGCTGGCCGTGGACGGGTCGATTTCGAGCCGCTCGGCAACGGCCCCCACCGTGACCTCAGCGCCGGACTGCCGCTCGTTCTCGCCTTCACCGGGCTGGCGCTCACCTTCGGCCCCGTCGGCTCCGTTGACGCCGCTGAAAGCCTCCCGGCCATTCCTCTCGCTCGACTCCGCGGGTTCGAAGCTCAACGCGGCCACGGCGTGGACGACCATGAGATTGGAGAGCTGGAGCGGCCTGCCGCCGGGGCCGCTGGAAGTCTGTGCTCGGATGCGCTTCATGAGGTCGGGCTTGGCCCAGACCCGCCGGAGATGAAAGAGGGCGAGAGCGATGTCGGACAACGCCGGGTCAGAAGAGCCCCCGGTGTGATCGCCCTTGGAGGCGTTCTCGGTCTCCATGCAGGGCCTCCGTTCCGCGAGACGTCTCCCGACCGGGTACCCCGGTACAGATGCACGATACATGCTTAACGCATGCAGCATGCATGTGTCTGTGGTCGTGCCCCTCTCGAACGCGCCGGTCTAGTCGCCGATCACACCGTCCGTCCCCACTTCAGCCATGCCGCATCAAGCGTACGCAAAACGGCCAACTCCCCGAGCTTGCTTGGACGGGACGAGCCGGAAGGGGTTCACCCATACCGAGCTCGTCAGTACGCGACCGTCCCGGCACCTTCGTCCGAAAGGCAGGGTGAGCTACCGCTCCTGCCAGGAAGACCAGGCCAGTCAGAAAGCAAGAGAGACCAGGCCAAGCCAGCGCCATGGCCAAGCCAGGCCAGCGCCAGGCAGGCCAGCAGGTCGGCCCAAAGCCCAAGCCGGCGTAGTCGAAGCGGCGCAGAGCAAGCCAAGCGGGCGCAGCCAGACCAAGCCAGCGCAGGGCCCGGGCCAGCGCGAGCCAAGCCAGAGCAAACCAGGCAGAGCCAGCGCAGGCCAGCGCAAACTAGGCCTGGCTCACCTGCCGCGCTTTGCCATGTGGGAACGTGCCCAGCCTGCCGCGCCCAGGCGACCGCACCGTCGCGTCCAGGCGACCGCGTGGGATCTGATCAGGGGGTGCGGGAGATACGGATACGCGCGCCCGGCGGGAGACCAAGTCGCTGTGCCGCGTCACCGGAATTGACGGCCAACGCCACGCAACCGACCGAGTCGGCGTAGGCGACCAGTTCGCCGGGAGGTACGGAGCCGAAGGTGTCACGGTACGGAACGCTGAAGGAGCGACGGTGCTGCGGCTCAGCGCCCTGGAGGCGAGCCGTGACTCCAAGGGTGACCGTGAGGGACTCGCCGGAATGGGCACCGAGCTGGTCCAGGTCGGACTTCGTCAGTGAGAGCTGGATGTTGCCGAAGCGGTCGACCGTGAGCACCTCGCCCTCGGCTCCGCCGTTCTGGACGCGGCGCGTCGGGGCGGGAAGGGTGAGGAGGCCGGCCGGGTCCAGCGGCGCGCCGACGGCTGAGATGTCGAGCCCAGTGGCCAGCTGGGCGGCGACGGGCGTGAAGATGTCGCGTCCATGGAATGTGGCGGAGACCGGCTCCAGCCAGAGTTTGGAATTGGTGAGTTCGAACGCCCGCGGCTCGCTCGCCGCCGGTGTGGTCTCTCCGGCGGGGGTGCGCCATGGCGCCAGCGTGTACGTTCCGCCAGGGGCCAGGCCATGTGCGGCCCACGACAGCAACCCGTTGTCGGGACCCACGAAGATCCGGTCACCGGCCTCGATCGCGACGCCGCGCCGGCTCGTCCCCACACCTGGGTCGACGACCGCGACGTGCACGCCGGGCGGCAGGTACGGGACGGTCTGCGCCAGCACCGCCGCGCCACGCCGGACGTCGCCCGCCGGAACGAGATGGGTGATGTCGATGATCCGGACGTCCGGGGCGATCCGTGCGGCCACGCCGTGACATGACGCGACGAAGCCGTCGTCGAGCCCGTAGTCGGTCAGAAAAGTGATGCATTGATGCGCCTTGGCGCTCGTACCGTCGCCCAACGGAACCCACCTCCGTCGCCTGAGCGTAACGTTGGGCCGTTCCGTCAGAACACCCGAAAGATGTCGGCGGGGACGCGTAGCATGGCACCGGCCGAACCCGGACGACCCGGGATTAGTGACCACAGAGGGGACCTCATGCGAGAGGCTAACGCCCCCGGTGACGGCCCTCATCAGGACGGAAGCATGAACGATGGCTCAACCCTGCAACCACCCGTAACCGACGGCCTGGAAGACGACGACGCCTTCCCTGCCGAACTCCTCTCCGAGCGTGACCGCCAGATCCTCGCCTTCGAGCGACGGTGGTGGAAGTACGCCGGAGCCAAGGAGCAGGCCATCCGCGAACTGTTCGACATGTCGGCGACGCGGTACTACCAGCTCCTCAACATCCTCATCGACCGACCCGAAGCACTTGCGCACGACCCGATGCTGGTCAAGCGCCTCCGGCGAATGCGCTCTCAGCGTCAGCGGCAACGCGCCGCGCGCCGACTCGGCATTCGACCGTAGTGTGACCAAAACTGGTCACGTGAACCTTCCTTTGACCGCCGTCGGTACGGACGGCCTCGACGCTATCCGCAACCGACCTCGCGGAGCCGTGCTCGGCTTCGACTTCGACGGCACACTGGCGCCGATCGTCGACGATCCCGACACGGCCCGAGCGCACCCCCGGGCGACAGCGACCCTGGCCCGCCTGGCCCCGCTCGTGGGCTCACTGGTGATCGTCACCGGGCGCCCCGCGGCCACCGCCGTGGAGTACGGCGGCTTCGAGGGCATCGACGGCCTCGTGATCCTCGGGCTGTACGGCCTGGAGCGCTGGGAGTCGGGCACGATGACGGTGCCCGACCCGCCTCCCGGCGTCGCCGAGGCACGCGCGAAGCTGCCCGACGTCCTCGCGGCCGCCGGCGCCCCGGACGGCACGTACATCGAGGACAAGGGCCAGGCGCTCGCCGTGCACACCCGCCGCACCGCCGAGCCCGAGGTCGCCCTCGAACGCCTGCGCAGCATCATGAACGCCCTCGCCGAACGCACCGGTCTCGTCGTCGAGCCCGGCCGCCTCGTCCTCGAACTGCGCCCGCCCGGCATGGACAAGGGCACGGCCTTCCGCAGCCACATCGACTCCCTCGACGACCTCCCGTCCTCAGTCCTCTTCGCGGGCGACGACCTGGCCGACCTGACCGCCTTCGCCGCCATCGACGCCCTCCGAGCCGAAGGTATCCCGGGCCTCAAACTCTGCAGCGGCTCGACCGAGGTCACCGCCCTGACCGAACACGCCGACCTGGTGGTGGACGGCCCACTAGGCGTAGTCGAGTTCCTAGAAACCCTGCTCCCTTAACTCCCCGCCGGGAACGGCCGCCCCGAAAAGGCGGCCGCTCCCAAGGGCAACGCCCCAACACTCCACCCCAGCAGGCACCCCGCATCTCTGCGCGCCTGGCACATCACCCACATGCCTAACCCCGAGGGACGCCACCACCCGCTCAGGCGCGCTAAGAGATCGACAGTGCTGCGCGCTCTTGAACGTGGCGTGCTCAACGTGGCGCCCGCGTCCGAAGTGGCGCCTGCGCGTGGCGTCTGCGTCCGAGGTGGTGCCTGCGCCCGAAGTGGCGCCTGCGAACACCGCGTCCCGTCTGCGAAACCGGCGTCGCCTCTGCGAACAAGGCGTCGCGTCTGCGAACGCGGCGCCTGCGTCCGACGTGGCGTCTGCGAACACCGCGTCGCGTCTGCGAAACCGGCGCCGCGTCTGCGAACACGGCGTCTGCGAACGCGGCGTCTGCGACACCGAGCCTGCGACCTATCCGTGCGACATCGCATTTGCGACGCCGCGCCCGCAATCTGGCGCGCTCGACGTGGCATGCCCAACGAGGCGTTCTCAAGGCGACGTCTGAGCGCGGCGTCCTTAACGCCGCATGCCCAGCGGCGGTGGACGGAGCGCACCAGGAGCGTCCTTAGTCGACGCCCTACTGGGGCATTCTCGTGCCCGAAGTGGCGCCGCGCCCTGCAACGCCGCGCCTGGTGTGTGGTGGCCTCTCCTGGCGCAGCGCCTCGAAGGTGTGAGTTCTGGACGCGGTCGTCTGGACGGCAGTGCCCTGACGCGGTTGCTCCAAGGGTGCTCAAGTTGTTGGCCTAATGCGGCCGCTCACTTGGTGGCATTCCGGGCGTCCGCAAGATGATGTGCCTCTGCGGGTTCTGTCATTGCCGACTTACTAGCAGTAAAAGTACCGCCTGGCCTCGATGGTGTGCCTGGGGCGCTGATCATTCGTTTTCCTGGCTCAGGGAGGAAGCGCGGGCTGGGATGTCTCGGCCATCGGGTCTGTGGGTGGTACGCGGGCGGGCTCTTCTCTTGGGTGTGGCTCGTTCTGGAGGTGGGTGGGTGACTTGGTGTGGATGTGACGTGAGGGTTTTACCTGTGTCCATAAGTGACAACAGGGTCGTGACTGATTAGCGTCTTTTGTGTTAATCCGGGGTCCCGTGTTGATGCTGCGTCCAATTGCGTCAAACTGTGGGCGGCATCTCGGTGAAGTTCAGGGGGGCGGGGAGCGTTGAACATGCAACCAGGAGCACCGCGAAGACCCGGCGACGACTGGCAGCCGGAGGGGTCCGGCTCGTTCCAGTACGAGCAGCAGCCCTACGGGGCTCGTCCGGTGGATGACGGGGTGGCCGGCACGACCGGGCCGATCGGGGTGCGCGAGACCAGCGGTGTCGAGGTACGGCTCGGTACGCGGGGAGCGCGGAGCCGTGCGCGTGCCGAGCGGCGGAAGCGCACGGGCCGCCGCCAGGGGATCATCGTGACATCGGTCGGGGCCGGCGTCGTCGCGATCCTCACGGGTGGTGCGCTGATCGCGACCGGGGTCGGCGGGAAGAGCGGTGGTGCCGGGGGCACCACGCTGGGTTCGCAGTCCGAGGGCCAGGGGCGCGTGCCCAGAAGCGGGCAGCCGGTCGCCATCACCACGGCCGAAGGCGCTCAGTATCAGGTCGCGGCCGTGAGCGGTGGAGTGGCCGCGGGCGGGGAGCCGACCGTGCAGTCCTCGCCGCTGCCTTCGGGGTCCGCCGTCGCCTACATCGACTACGTGTTGAGCAACCCGTCGAACCAGAAGGTCCTGCTCGACCCTCCTGGCGATGTGTTCGTGAAGCGCAATCTGGTCGGGAGGCAGGCGCGAGGTCGCTGCATGTGGCAGGCGGGTGTCCCAGAGGACATGTGCACTCCGCCGACGCAGAGCAGAGTCTTGCGCCGTATCTCCGGTGGCGAACTCGAGGCGGGCGATGGCGGCGACAAGTACATGCCTGCCCGCTCGTCGTATCTCGTCCGCGCCATAGTCGAGGTGCCGGTCGACAAGCGACTCAAGCGGAACGATCTGCGGCTCTACATCTGGCAGAAGCGTTTCATCTCCGGGCAGTACGCCCAGGCCGCTCCGTTCCCTGCCTGAGCGCGTCCGCCGTCGATCTCGTGGTGGCCGTTCATGGCTTCGTGCGGGAAATGGAAGGGCCGCACCGTGATCTGATTCGGGTGATCACGGTGCGGCCGGGACGGGGTTACTCGGCCGCGGGGTCATCGGCGAGGATTCCGTAGAGGCGGCGGCGGGCGTCGTTGACGACGTCCAGGGCGCGTGCCTTCTGGCTTTCGCTGCCGACGTTCATGACCTGGTGCAGCGCGCCCATGAACTGTCCGATGGCCTCGCGGCCGCGCAGGGCGTTCTCGCCCGCGGCCTCGGTGACCTCTTCCCATGGGGCGACGGTCTGCTGGGAGGCCTCTTCGCGGCCCGTGTCGGTCAGGGAGAACAGGCGCTTGCCGCTCTGCTCCTCACTGGTGACCAGGCTCTCGTCCTCCAGCATCTGGAGCGTCGGGTAGACCGAGCCCGGGCTGGGGCGCCAAACCCCGCCGGTTCGGTTGTCCAGCTCCTGGATCATCTCGTAGCCGTGCATCGGCCGCTCGGCCAGCAGGGCGAGCAGCGCCGTCCGCACGTTGCCGCGCCGGGTGCGCCGCCCGCGCCCACGGCCGCCGCCGTGGCGGCCGGACCCGAAGCCGGGTCCGCCGAAGCCTTGGCCCCAGGGGCCGAACGGATCGCCGCGCCGGGGGCGCTCTTCGGGGTTGGTGAATCGTCCGTGTCGGGAGTGCATCGCATGTCTCCTTCGGTAGTGATCGGTTGCGATGCATTAACGATATATCGGAACCGGTCGCGATGCAACTGTTACGCTGGCTATGAATCTCACCGCCCGTTGAGTTTTGGAGGACGTGCGTCGCCTGCCTGCGCCTCCACATTCGTCGGCTCATCTCGGCGGCGGCGTTCACTTACCTGCGCGCACGCCTGCGTAGCCGGTCGGCTCGCGCCCGATCGACCCATCGGCACCTTCGCGAACGACGTCTGATCCGGCGCGGTGAGATGCATGGGGAATGCCCCGGCGCGTGCGGGCGCGGCCTACGCGTGGCTCTGGTGCCTGAGGCGATGCGTTTCGGCGAAGAGAGGTGTGTACGGCAGGGGCGGCGTGTACGGCGGGGTGGATAGGCGCGGCGAGCGCGCGTGCACGGCGACGGCGGCGTGCACGGCGAAGAGCGGCGTGCACGGCGAAGAGAGGTGGTCACGGAAGGGGGCGGCGTCTACGGCGGGGGTGGGCGGGCGCGGCGAGGGCGCATGCACGGCGAAGAGTGACGTGCACGGCAGGAGCGGTGTGTACGGCCAGGCGGGTGGACGCGGCGGGGGAACGTGCACAGCGGAAGTAGGCGGGCGCGGCCAGGGCGCGTGCACGGCAGGGTGGATGGGCGAGGTGGGAGCACATGCACGGCGAGGTGGACGAGCGTGGCGGGGGGCGCGTGCACGGCCATGGCGGTGTGCACGGTGATCACGGTGTGCACGATGAGGGCGGTGTGGGGCGACAGGTGTTTGTGCTTCCGGGGATGTGAAGGCGTGTGTCGCTTGCTTGTTTAGGTGTCGGCGCAGCCGCCCTGTACCCGTGCGCCCTCTACTTTGGCTGTTAGTCGAGTCGACTGCAGGGTGCCGTGGACGCAGGCCCCCTGCCCTGGGTAGACCTCGAAAGCCACTGCCTGCATTGCTTGGGCGGCGGTTGCTTTTGTGGTGTCGGCTGAGAAGCCCAGTCCCAGAAGTGCCTTTCGTACCGAGTCCGCGGTGAAGCCGCCTTGGGTGCGGAGCCGGTCAAGCTCGGGGTAGAGCCTCCTGAAAGCCAGCTCGCCCACCAGCCGTTCAGCCGGCCCCAGTTGGACGCGTCGCAGCCAGGCCGGAAGGTCTGCGGGACGCGGACCATTGTCACCCGCCTTGTTGTCCTTCGCCTGGCGAACCTTTTGCCACGGGCCGATCCCCACCTTCCGGGTGGTGCCCAGGTCGATCCCTACGCCAGGCAGCTGATCGGTCGGCTCGCCCGGCAGCGGTGCGATCTCCATGAATTCGGCGGTGACCGCCTCTGCCGCGTCTCCGGTCACGAGGTTGCGCCACAGGACGCCTGCCGAGGCCACCTCGCCGGGCTTCAACGTGACTCGGCGCGGCGGGCGATCGTAGGAGTCCACCGTCGCCACGGAAGACGACCCGGGTTTGGCCGATGCCTTGATCGGTCTGCGGTCGACGTCCAGGAGCTTGATCTGCGGGTAGCCCTTGAGCACCCGGTTGCGTCCACCACAGTTGTAGAGCTCGACGTTCATCGACCGCAGGCCCATCGCCGCGGACGTTTCGCCGATCCACAGCGCGATCCCCGACTTCGGGCACGTCGTCAGGTCGGCGGGCGCCGGCGACGCGGAAGCCGTCGGCCGGTCGGACCGCCCCGAGTCGCCGGGCGGCGCAGCCGCCTTCTCGCCTTCGCAAGCCGTCAAGGCCAGAAGGACGATCAGAGCTGCGGCGACGTTCGGGATCTTCATGTCGATATACAACCAGGTGCCGCGAGTCCGTACGCCCACGCGGTACGCCTCGGTGACGTGGGCCGGTGTCGTTGCCGGGCCCACGCCGTTCAACCGGGTCCTTTCCGCGGCCCTCGAACGTGATCGAAGCTCGGCCGGTCACTCGGAGGCCGGTCGTTCGGAGGCCGGTTGCTCGGAGGCCGGTCGTTCGGCTGCCCGTCACTCGGGGGCGGCGAGCTTGAGGCTGTCGAGGATGGTCTTCGTGAGGTTGCGGTTGTCGATCTCCTTGATCCGGACCCACGCGCCGAACTTGCCGCTCTTGTCACGCAGGCCGATCTCGGTGACGGACGGCGTACCGAGCTTGCAGGCAGTGAAGCGGGTGATCGTGCCAGAGAGAGCCTTGTCTGGGGAGACGTAGTTCTCCGGGGTGCCCTTCGTGCACTGGGAATGGCCGATGAGCCCTGGCGGCGGTAGCTTTCCGGCCGCCGTGTCCGTGGTGAGGCCGACGAAGACACCGGGGCTCTTGCCGTCGCCCTTGAAAGCGGCCGCGCTCGGTGTCGCACGCAGGACCGGTCTGGCCTTGCCGTCGGTCAGAGCGGCGATCGACGTGGTCCAGGTCCTCTCCGCGGACTGGAGCCGCCAGGCATTGGGCGCCGCCAGCTTGATCTTGCCGGACGGGTCGGCGATCTGGACGAAGTCCTGCGGGAGGGCGGGAGGCTGAGGCGGCTTCTTCCCGCCGCCACCGCCGCCTCCGTTGAACAGCGTGCCGAGCAGAAGGCCGCCGACCAGCGCGATGGACAGGACCACCGCTGCAATGATCATCGGCGTCATGAGCTTGTTCTGCTTGCGGCCGCCGCCGCCGGTTTGCTGACCTGCCGGACCACCGGTTCCGCCGGAACGTCCGGGAAGACCGATGTTCTTGAGCCTGTCCATCGGCCCGCCGGACGGACGCGACGGTTGCTCGGAGCCTGCCTGCGGCGTTTGGAACCCTGTGGGCAGCGGGCCCTGCGGTGGCTGCGGATGCCCGGGACCTCCGCCGCCGTGCGGGGGCTGAGGAGTCGGCAGAACAGTCGTCCTGTCCTCGTCGGCGGACGGCTGCTGCGGACCCGGGCCGGGAGGCGCCTGGTAGGCGGAAGGTAGCGGGACGGCCACCGTACGGTCGTCATCGGGAGACCCAAGAGACTCTCCGGGGCCATACCGCGGACCGCCCCCCGGCTGGCCGGGCGCCCCGGGGTGGTCGACGATCGTCTTCTCGTCGTCCGCGACGCCCCCGTGAGGCCCTGGCTGACCGCCCGGACGCGGCGGTACACGCATCTCGGAGGTCCGAATGTCGTCGTCGGAGGCTGCATGGTCATCGCGCGTGGCGGGCTCTGGCTCGACTGAGAACGGGCCTCGCTGTTGCCCGGGCGCACCCGGTTGCGGCTGTCCAGGCGTTCCTGGCTGCGCGGGCCCGGGCGGCACAGGGCCGCCGCCGTGCTGATGCTCAGCCGGATAACCCCCGCCAGGAGGGCCGTACTGCCCCGCCTGACCTGGCTGCCCCTGCTGAGGCCCACCAGGCTGAGCGCCGCCAGGCTGGCCGCCTCCGGGACGGGCTTCACCCTGCTGAGGCCGACCGGGTTGAGGTCCGCCAGGGTACGCCCCGCCCTGACGTCCACCGGGCTGGACATCGCCGGGGTATGCCCCGCCAGGAGGCACCCCTGGCTGGCCGCCGCCAGGTTGCTGCGGTCCGCCAGGCTGAACTCCCCCACCGGGGTAGGCCCCGCCCTGGGGCGAGCCGGGGCGAGCGCCGCCGCCCTGAGCGCCGCCACCCTGAGCGCCGCCGCCTGGGGGGCTGCCGCCCGGAGGCCCAGCGCCCTGAGCACTGCCTTGAAGCCCAGCGCCCTGAGGGCTGTTGCCCTGAGCGCCGACGCCAGGTTGGGGGGAGTCCACAGGCTGCGGGGCGCCGCCGCCGTGCGGAGGGCCCTGCTGTCCAGCGGCGGCGGCCGCACCATGGGCAGGCCGGTCGCCGGCGGCGGGCTGCTGGGGGCCGACGTGCTGGTCCTGGAGGGTCGAGTCCAGGTTCACCGGGCTCTCGGGGTACATGGGGTGTTGCGTTCCGGGCGGCATGGTCGGCCGGAGGGTGGAGAGTGCCTCGGCGAAGGCTTCGGCGGTCGGCCACCGCTTCTCGCGTTCGACTTCCAGCGCCCGCAGGATGACCTGGTCGAACGCGGGCGGCATGCCTTCGCGGAGATCGCTGGGCGGAACCTTGACCGGTGCCGGCCCCGGGGGACGCCCGGTGATCATGTGGTACGTGAGTGCGCCGAGCCCGTAGACGTCGGCTCGCACGTCGAGCCCGCCGCCGAACCGCGCCTGCTCGGGCGACATGTATCCGGGCGTGCCCACCGGCAGGGTGAACGCGCCGGAGGCGTGGGCGAGGGCCTTGGCCAGGCCGAGATCGGCGATCAGCAGCTTCTCGCCGCCGTCCCGGGTCGACTGGAACAGCACGTTGGAGGGCTTCAGATCGCGGTGGATCACACCGAGGGTGTTGATCACCTCGACGCCGTACGCGATTTCCTCAGCGAGCACAAGGGCCTCGAAGACCGGAAGTGGCCGCTCTCGCATCCGGTCGGCGAGCGTGCCCCGATCTGCGTACGACATCACGAAGTAGGGGCGTCCGTCCGGTAGCTCACCGATGTCATGGACGCGAACGAGCCGTTCCGAGTCGGCCCGACGCAGGATCCGAGCCTCCTCCAGGAAGCGATTGCGCACGTCGAGGTCGTCGATGAGGCTCCCGGACAGCACCTTGATGGCGACATGGGCGTCCAGTGCGTCGTCGTGCCCCAGCCACACTGAGGCGAACGCCCCGGATCCGAGGACGCGATCGATTCGGTAACGACCGACGGTTGGTGGGAAGGACACTCCCGTATCATGCCCAACAAACGGGGTGTGTGTGCGAACGAGCATGAGGCGCGACGATGGCATTCGACGAGCGGACCGAAGAACTGGCCGTCAAGGCGGCCCAGGGGGATCAGGCGGCCCTCAACGAACTTCTGCGTGCGATCGAGCCTGATGTATTGAGACACAGCTCACGTTTCCTGCCCTGCCGGCAGGACGCGGAGGAGGCCTGCCAGGACGCGCTCCTGCAGGTGGCTCGGAACATCCACCGGTTCGAAGGGCGGTCCAGGTTCAGCACCTGGCTGCATGTGGTGGTGGCCAACTCGGCGCGTTCGACCTACCGGTCGCTCAAGCGCCGTTCGGTCGAACAGGCGGGCGAGCTGCCCCAGCAGCGCCCTGACCCGCGCCGTACCAGCGTCATCGCGGGATCGAGGGTCGACATCCTCGACGCGATGGAGGACCTGGAGGCACGCAAGCCGGACCTCATCCAGGCCCTGGTCCTGCGCGACGTCTCGCAACTGGAGTACGCGGAGATCGCCGAGCAGCTCAAGCTGCCGCTCGGCACGGTCAAGTCGCGCATCCATGAGGCCCGCAAACAGGTCCGCCAGACCCTAGGCGAGTCCTACACCTGACGCGACGCCCCCGGACCGTCCGCGTCGGCACCGAGCCGACACGGACGGCCCAGGCCTGACCCAACCGACAGCCCCGCCGAGGCCGTGCCCACGGCTCCGCTGGCAGGGCTACCCACGGAACCTGCCACCGGTATGCCCACGGCCCTGCCGAGGCCGGGCCCACGGCCCTGGCATCGGCACTGTCGCCGGTACTGCTCACGGTCCCGCAGTGGTCCCGGCCTATGGGCGTGCCAGTGACCCTGCCGCCGGTACGACCCATGGAGCCGCCAGTACGACCCATGGACGTGCCGACGGCGCTACCCACCCGTTACTCAGGGCCCGGCTGGCCGCGCTGCCCATGGCCCTGTCAGCGGCATTGCCGCCGGTACTGCACGCGGTCCCGCGGCGGTCCCGGCCCATGGGCGTGCCATTGGCCCTGCTCACGGCCCAGTCCGCAAAACCTTCCCACCAGTACAGCCCGCCGACCGTCAGTGGCCTGCTTACGGCCCAGCCCACGGGCTTGTCGGCGGCGCGGCTCGCCGACGGGTTGGCGGCACGGCCAATGGGCCTATCGGAGGGCTGATCGTTCGCGATATCGGATGCTCGCGGAGTCGGTCGGTCAGAGGTGCGCGGGCTCGTCTGCTACGTCGTCGACGCTCGTGGTGCGTGTGCCTCCAGCGGTCTTGGCGTTTCTTTGACTACGCCTGCACGCATGTGACCTGGGGATTCGCGAGCGCCGGGCCGAGTGCCGGGACGCTTCGTCCAAGGTTGGTATGGGGCGTTCGGCGGCCGTCAAGCATCGGTAATGCCTCGGCAAGTGTGCAGCTAGGCGCAATGTGTCGCATGAGCGGGTCGACCAGCATTCCCTGCATGTCATCAGACATGGCTTCCCAAACCCACCGGCCGATCTTCGTCATCGGATGCCCTAGGTCGGGCACAACACTGCTGCAGTTGATGCTGCACTCGCATCAGCGGATCGCGATCCCGGCCGAGACGCGCTTCCTGCTCCCCGCATATTCGGCCCGGTGCGACTTCGGTGACCTCCGAGACAGCGACAACAGGCGTGCGCTCGGGGAGTGGATCACCGGTCGCAAGGAGACCAAGTTCAGGGATCTCGGACTCGACGCAGGGGAGATCGTCGAGGAGATCGTGGCAGGCCCTCCCACGATGGGCTCGGCGCTGGGCATCGTCTTCCGCGCGTACGCCCGGAGATTCGACAAGCCGCGCTGGGGCGACAAGCGGCCCAGCTACTTCAAGCACGTCCCCACGCTCATGCGCATGTGGCCGGACGCCCAGTTCGTGCACCTCGTCCGGGATGGCCGGGATTGCGTCGCCTCGCTCAAGGAGATGCCCTGGTACAAACTCGACGTCCACCATGCGATCTCCGCGTGGCGCGAGGCGATCGACTTCGGGCGGCGGTACGCGCCGAAGCTCGGCCCCGAGACCTACTACGAACTGCAGTACGAGCGGCTCGTCATGGACCCGGCGGACGAGCTGTCGCGGCTCTGCGCGTTCCTGGGCGAGGACTTCGACCCTGCGATGACGCAGCCGCAGGGAATCGCGAAGCTGACCGTTCCGCCGCAGAAGAAGTGGCACGACCGGACGCAGGCCGCAGTCACGACGGGCCGGGTCGGGTCATGGTCGACCCGCCTCGAGCCATGGGAGATCGGACTGGCCGAGGCCGTGCTGGGCGAGCGGCTGAGCGAGTACGGATACGAGCTCAGCGGTGCGCCGCGGCCGAGCCCGGCCATGCTCGCGCGGTTCGCCAAGACGGCCACGCACCGGCGAGTGGCGCAGCGGAAGAAGGACCTCCGGGATCGCTGGCAGCGGCGGTACGAGCCGGGCCCGGTGGAGTGCGGGCTCACCGCAGAGACGCCCGCACTCTCCTGAAGCTCGCTCTCTCGGGGCCCCGCGCTCACCCGAGACGTGAGCTCTCAGGAAATGCACCCCTTCAGGCTCGCGCCCTCCAAGGCACCGCGCCCTCCAGGGCGCCGCGCCCTCCAGGGCGCCGCGCCCTCCGAGGCTCGCGCCCGCTGGGGCTCGCGCCGTCTGGGGCTCGCGCCGTCCGGGGCTCGCGCGTTCCTGAGAGCTCATGTTCTCGTGAGGCTGAGGCTCGTGCCCTATCGAGCTCGCGCTTGCCTGGGCCTGCTCTTCTGCGGTTCGCGTCCGCTGGGCTCGCGCTTTCCTGAGAGCTCGCGTTCTCATGAGAGTGAGGCTCGCGCCCTGTCGGGCTCGTGCTCGCCTGGGCGCGCTCTCCTGAGACCCGCGTCCTCCAGGGCTCGTGTTCTCCTGAGGCTGGGGCGCGTGCCCCTGCCTAGCTCGTGCTTGCCCGGGGCTCGAAGGCCCGCGTTCTCTGAGGCACGCGCTCTCTTGAGGCCTGTGGTGGCTCGGTTGCCTGTGCCGTTGGGTGGCTAGCTCTAGGCTCGCCACGCTTTGCGTGCGGCGGAATGCGTCCGTGGCGTCCGACCTGCGGGCGGGTTGGCCAGGTTCGGCCGGTGTGGTGGCGGTCACACCGGGCGAGCCTTCAGGGCGACTGCTGGCCGCGTTCAGTCGAGGGCGGTCAGCTGGTCGGCGAACCACTGTTGCGGGGGCAGGGCGGTCGCTGCGGCTGCCAGGCGGGCGCAGCGTTCGGCACGTTCGTCCTGCGGCATCAAGAGCGCCTGGTGAAGCGTCTCGGCGGTCTGCGAGACGTCGTACGGGTTGACGACCAGAGCGTGTTCGGCCAGTTCCGAGGCCGCACCCGCCTCGCGCGACAGCACCAGGGCCGAGCCGCGTTCCGACAACACGGGCCCTTCCTTGGCGACGAGGTTCATACCGTCGCGAATCGGATTGACCAGAAGTACGTCCGCCATCCCGTACGCCGCCAGCGAGCGCGGGAAGTCGTCGTTCACCTGCAGGATCAGCGGCTCCCAGTCGGACGTCCCGAACTCGTCGGTGATCTGCTCGGCCATCCGCTGCACCGCGGCCGTGTACTCGCGGTACTCCGGCAGATCGTGCCGGGACGGGTAGGCGAAGGCCAGGTGCACCACGTGGCCGCGCCATTCGGGGTGGTTGGTGAGCATTTCGCGGTAGGCGGCGAGGCCGCGGACGATGTTCTTGGAGAGTTCCGTCCGGTCGACCCGCACGATCAGTTTCCGGTCGCCGACCTGCTCACGCAGCGCCTCGGCCCGTGCCGCGACGTCCGGTTCGGCGGCGCGCCGGCGCAGCGACTCGCCGTCGATGCCCAGGCCGTGGACGCCGATCCGCGTGACGTGCCCGGCCCTGGTGACGGTACGGGCGGCGCGGTCGACCCGGACGCCGGGCAGGAATCGTTCGCAGCAGTCGAGAAACGCCGATGCCCAGCGTTCGGTGAGGAATCCGGCGTGGTCGGCGCCGAGGATGCCCTCCAGCACCTGCGCGCCGATGTCATCGGGCAGCAGCCGGTAGTACTCCGGCGGCGCCCAGGGCGTGTGCGAGAAGTGCACGATTTTCAGGTCGGGACGGCGGTCGCGGAGCATCCGCGGGGCCAGCGACAGGTGGTAGTCCTGGATCGCGGCCTTCGCCCCTGGCGCGGCGTCGCGGGCCAGGGCGTCGGCGAACGCCGCGTTGTACGCCTCGTACGACTGCCAGTCCCGCCGCGAACGGGCGTCGAAGTGCGGCGTGCGCGGGGTGTCGTACAGCAGGTGGTGGACGAACCACAGGGTCGAGTTGGCCACGGCGTTGTAGGCACGGTGGAAGGTCGCTGCCGGTATGTCGAGCATCCGTACCGCTGCGCCGCCCGTATCGTGCCCTGCCTCGTCCAGACGTCCGTCTGGCGCCTGCCGGGTGGCGGCCCGGTCGGCCTCTCCGAGCGCCGCGCATACCCACAGCACGTTCGCGGCAGGCTCCCGCGCGGGCCGTCCAGGGCCGCCGGTCACCGCGGCCAGTCCGGAGACGAGACCGCCACCGCCGCGCCGCATGGTCAGCGCGCCGTCATCGGACAGGGAGAACGAGACGGGCCCACGGTTTGACGCCACCAGCACTTGGCTCATACCGGAAGGGTCTCAGTTGTTGCCACGCCACATCAAAGTGACCCAGGTGAAACTGAACGTCACGTCCGCAAGACGCACTGCTGCCCCAGCTAGTGACCTTGGTCACGTAGCGCGGACGTGACGGATTGGTCGCGGTGGTGGGTCGGCATCTTGGGGTGCATTGCGGGTAAGCGGTGCGAATGAGTAGGGCCGAGACGAAGAAGACAGTTCTCATCGCTGGCACCGCGAACCTCATCCTTGCCATCACCAAACTCGTGGCGGGCGCGGTCGCGGGCTCCTCCGCGATGTTGGCGGAGGGGGCGCACTCGGTCGGCGACACCCTCAATCAGGCGTTCCTGCTGACCTCGTTGCGGCGCAGCGCGCGCCCGCCAGACCGGCGGCATCCCTTCGGGTACGGGA
Organism: Spirillospora sp. NPDC048911; assembly: GCF_043198015.1. Taxonomy (NCBI): domain Bacteria; kingdom Bacillati; phylum Actinomycetota; class Actinomycetes; order Streptosporangiales; family Thermomonosporaceae; genus Spirillospora; species Spirillospora sp. NPDC048911. Next base: position 266,686 of record NZ_JBICUD010000015.1, read on the forward strand.
ACGAGAGGTATTTCTGGTCACTGCTCGCCGCGTTCGGGATCTTCGTCGCGGGGGCGGGCTACTCGATCTTCGAGGGCATTCTGACGATCACCGGCCATGGGCGCGGCGGTGAACAGGTCTGGCTGGCGTTCGCGGTGCTGGGGCTGGCGGCGGTGCTGGAGGGCGCGGCCTGGATCCGCGCGTACACGCAGGCACGGCAGGAGGTCCGCGACAGCGCCGTCGACCGTGACCTCATGGAGCACGTCCGCCGTACGCCCGACATCACGTTCAAGGCGGCGCTCTTCGAGGACACGGCCGCGATGATCGGTCTCGCGCTCGCCGCCGCCGGGCTGACACTGCGGGAGCTCACCGGCTCGTCGTTCTGGGACGGCCTCGCATCGATTCTGATCGGCCTGCTGCTGGTCGTGGTCGCGTTCGCGCTCGGCCGCGACAGCCGGTCCCTGCTCATCGGCCAGGCCGCCGACCCGGCCGACCAGCGCGCCATCCGGAACGAGATCACCTCTGCGCGTGGCGTGGACGGCATCAACGAGCTGCTGACCATGCACTTCGGCCCCGACGATCTCCTGGTGGCCGCCAAGGTCCACTTCTCGGACGAGATCAGCGCCGACGAGGCCGAGGACATCGCCGGCGAGATCGACCGGCGGCTCCGGGAGCGGCTGCCGATCGTCCGCCATGTCTTCCTCGATCCCACCCAGGAGGAGCCCGAGTCGCAACCGCCACAGGGCTCTGACCAGGAGGTCGACGTGGATCTCACCCAGCGGGTGCCCGAGGCCGGCGGCTCTGATCCAGTGTGGAGAGGTTGACCTGGCCCGACCGGCCAGGGTGATCTAGATCGCGCCTGGGTAATGTCTCACTCGGTGAGACTCGACTGTCTGGCATCCGGTCAGATCAGGTAAAGTCACGCACACGGCTCGAAACCACAACTGAATAACGCTCATCCAGAGGGGTGCAGGGAGCACAGCGGCCATCGGGCCGGTCTTCCAGAGCAACCCCCGCACAACTGAATACCGCTCATCTAGAGGGGTGGAGGGACCGGCCCTACGAAGCCCCGGCAACCACTTGGCTCATGCGCGCTCGCGATCCTGCGAGGCCGGCCAAGAGATGGTGCCAACTCCGGCCTGTGACCAAGGCGGCACAGGGAAGATGGGAAGAAAGGCCTCGCCCTCATGGCACTTACGGCTGCCACCAACCTCGGACCCGCTACAGCTCTCGTGTGCCGCGAATGCGGGAACACCAGGGATCTCGGTCCGCACTACGCGTGCGAAGAGTGTTTCGGTCCCCTCGAGATCAAGTACGACTTCGGTGACGTGTCCCGCGCCTCGATCGAGGCCGGCCCCCGCAACATCTGGCGCTACCGCGGGCTGCTGCCCGTCCCGGAGAACGTCGCGGACACGCCCAACACCGAGCCCGGCCTGACCCGCCTCGTGCGCGCCGACCACCTCGCCGAGTCGCTCGGGCTGCAGCGGCTGTGGGTGAAGGACGACAGCGGAAACCCGACCCACTCGTTCAAGGACCGCGTCGTCGCGGTGGCGCTGGCCGCCGCGCGCGAGCTGGGCTTCAAGGTGCTGGCCTGCCCGTCCACGGGCAACCTGGCGAACGCGGTGGCGGCGGCCGCGGCCCGCGCGGGCATCCGCAGCGCGGTCTTCGTGCCGTCCAACCTGGAGTCGCAGAAGATCATCACGACCGCGGTGTACGGCGGGACGTTCGTGACGGTCGACGGCAACTACGACGACGTCAACCGCCTCGCATCGGAGATCGCGGGCGAGCAGGAGGACTGGGCGTTCGTCAACGTCAACGTGCGGCCCTACTACGCCGAGGGCTCCAAGACCCTGGGCTACGAGATCGCCGAGCAGCTCGGCTGGCGGCTGCCCGACCAGATCGTGATCCCGGTCGCGTCCGGCTCCCAGCTGACGAAGATCGACAAGGCGTTCCAGGAGCTGATCAAGCTCGGTCTGGTCGAGGACAAGCCGTACCGGGTCTTCGGCGCGCAGGCCGCCGGCTGCGACCCCGTGTCCGCCGCGTTCAAGGCCGGGCACGACGTGGTCCGCCCGGTCAAGCCGGACACCATCGCCAAGTCCCTCGCCATCGGCAACCCCGCCGACGGCCCGTACGTGCTCGATGTCGTCCGGCGCACCGGCGGCGCGATCGAGGACGTCACCGACGAGCAGGTCGTCGAGGGCATCCGGCTGCTGGCCCGTACCGAGGGCATCTTCGGCGAGACCGCGGGCGGCGTCACGGTCGGCACGCTCAAGAAGCTGGCCGAGAGCGGCGCCCTCGACCCGTCCGCCGAGACCGTGATCATCAACTCCGGCGACGGCCTCAAGACCCTGGACGCGGTCGCGCCGGTGGTCGCGCCGACCGCCAACATCACCCCGTCGCTCGAGGCCTTCCGCGCCGCGGGCATCGCCTGACATCACGCCGCCGCCATGCGGCCACGCCGCCGCGGACACCCACATACCGTTCGACCTGGTGAGGAGTTTCTGAAATGAGCACGGTCTCTGTGCGGATCCCGACGATCCTGCGGACCTACACCGGCGGCGAGTCGGAGGTGAAGGCCGAGGGCGAGACCCTGCGCGCCGTGGTCGCCGACCTGGACGCCGGCCACGCCGGGATCGCCGCCCGCATCCTCGACGACAACGGCAAGATCCGCCGGTTCGTCAACGTGTACGTGGGCGACGAGGACGTGCGCTTCGCCGACGGCCTGGACACCCCGACGCCCGAGGGCTCCCAGATCTCGATCATCCCCGCCGTGGCGGGCGGCTGATCCCCGAAAGAACCGAAGCCCGACTCGAGTTCGAGCGGGCACCTGAAGCCCGACTCGCTGCCCCGCTTTCAGAAGAGGCGTGGACGTGAGGTGCGTCATGGGAACCTCACACGCGGCGCGCGGCCACGGAGACCGGGACGCGCGCCGCATGTCGTCCACGAGACCACCGGACCGTCCGCAAGACCGCCGCGCCGTCCCAAGAGCACCGGGTCGTCCGCAAGAGCACCGCGCCGTCCGGAGGACCACCGGGCCGGGTCGCCCTCGGTGACAGCGACCTGGTAGACGGGTGCGTGATGACCGTCGGGTCAAGGCGGACGGTTGTGGCATGAGTGCGTGTTGGGGCGCAGTGGGTCGTCGAGACGAGCCCCGGGGATCGCCGCGGCGATCCTTGCCGGTGAGGGCCGGTACACAGTTCCTGTGAGAGCGCTTTTGTGCTGATAGTTCGGGTAAGAGGCCCGCATGGGGATCGCGGAGGACATTGCGGGTGTCGTGCTGGCTCACCCCAGCGTGCGCGAGGTGGAGCTGGTCGGATCCCGGGCGCGCGGCCGTGCGACCGAGTTGTCGGACTGGGATTTCCACGTCGCCGCCGAGGATTTCGGTCAGGTCGCTTCGGACCTGCCAAAACTCGTTTCCCCGTACGAGCCGCTCGCCGCGCAGTGGGATCCGCTCGGCGACTACGAGAGCTATCTGCTCATCTTCGCCGGACCGGCCAAGGTGGACCTGATCTTCCCGGACGTTCCGCGCAGCTGGAATCCGCCGTGGCGGGTCGGGCCCGACACTCTCGCCGCGGTCGACGCGCATTTCTGGGACTGGTCGTTGTGGCTGGTCAGCAAGCGGCGCCACGGTATGGCCGATCGGGTACGAGGCGAACTCCTCAAGATGAGCCGGCACCTTCTGGAACCACTCGGCATCGCTGTCATTCCCCGTTCACTCGAGGAGGCAGCGGCTCGATATCTGCGGGCGCGGGACCGTTTGGAGACGCGTTACGGGCTCCGTTTGTCCCGGCGTCTCGAGGAGGAAGTGCTGCCTCTCGTACGGGCCTCCGATGGTGACCATTACCGGCCGTCAAGACTTCGGTCGTAAGGGCTGTCACCGGCATCGGGTCACCTATATGGTCGACCCCGATCACGCCGGGTCGACCCCGCCGCGGCCCTTGAGGTCATGGAGACCCGGGCGCTGGTCGACGGGTCTCGCGGTAGAAGGGGCGAGACCCGCAAGCGTTGACCGTGGCCGGGGGTCACGGACGAGCGGCAGGGTTTCGGTATGGCTCAGGGCACAGTCAAGTGGTTCAACGCCGACAAGGGGTACGGCTTCATCGCGGTCGACGGCGGCCGGGATGTGTTCGTGCACTACTCGGCGATCCAGATGGACGGCTACCGCAGCCTCGAACAGGGTCAGCGAGTCGAGTTCGAGATAACGCAGAGCGACAGAGGCCCGCAGGCGGACGGCGTGAGAGCCGTCTGACGCAGCCATTTGATGCCATGCCCATACGAAGTCCGGCATGGCCGCTTTTCTGTTCCCCGCTGACCAGATTGACCTAACCCTCCGAACCATGGGAAGCGAACCTCGGCGGCGAGGCTGAGACTGGTTCTGGCCGTCGGCGGTGCGACGAAGAGGGCAGGGGCGGAGTGAGACGACGAGTAGACAGCCCTGACCTGCGAACGGACGACCCCGTCCTGCACAACCAGGGCCGTCCGTCCCGCCATGGCCTCGCGTAGTGCCCGGCCTTGGGGCGTGCTGTCAGGAGTCTGCGAGGGCGCACGCATTCCGGGCGTTGTAGGCGTCTACTCCCGCGTTGGCCGTAAGCCAGCTCCGGCAGGCACCAACAAAACCGGCTCCGCCGAGATTGCATCCTCTGACTCTCTCGACGGTGGTGGGAAAACCGGCGCGATTGAGGTAGTAGATGCAGTCGGCCGAGGTTCGCGGTGCGATCTGCTGGTTGCTGGCATTGGCCACGGTCACGGCTTGTGCGGGGACGGCGGCGACGCCGAGCGTGAGCGCGGCCAGGCTTCCAGTAACGGCGATGGTCTTGAACGTGCGCATGCGTGGACCCTCCCAGGGTGCTGATTGCAAGCGGCACCAGTGAAGCCCTCGGCAGCTTCAGATCGGCTTCACCGCTGGCCTGAGCGGTGGCGGCTCTGCCAATGCCGAAGGCGCCCAGAGGGGCGAGTTCGCTCGTCGACCGGAGACTTATGGCTGGACGTGACCGCCGTCCGGTCGGCAGCACGGACCCCGTGACCAGCCGCACCCACCGGAGTGACCAGCCGCACTTGGCGGACCCCGTGACCAGCCGCACCAGGGCGACGCGCGCTGGTGGCGGTGTGGGTACTTGGTCGCCTGGCCAGGAGGGGTCTGTTCCGCGAGCGTTCCGTGAACGACGGATTACGGTGGCTTACAGCGGCGGTCAGCAGGGCCGGTCTTATCAGGATTTCGTGGTCTTTGTCCCAGGTGAGGCCGGTTCCGGGCAGGTAGATCGGCCTGACCTTGGTGGGGATGTTCGAGGCTTGCACTCGGCAGGGTAGAGTGCTAAACAAACGGTTGGCACTCACCTGTGGAGAGTGACAATCCCACAGTCTGGGTCGGGGCGATGAGGCCTTGTTCTCGGCGGCGGAATGGAAGCCGTTCGAGGTGGGGCCGTCCGTCGCGGGCGTCGGCTCGATCCGTCATAGCCACCTTGTTCCGGGAGGACTGGAGCCTATGGCTGCAAAGATGATCGCGTTCGACGAGGAGGCCCGCCGCGGCCTTGAGCGCGGCATGAACCAGCTCGCTGATGCCGTAAAGGTCACCCTTGGGCCGAAGGGCCGCAACGTCGTTCTGGAGAAGAAGTGGGGCGCTCCCACGATCACCAACGACGGTGTGTCGATCGCCAAGGAGATCGAGCTCGAGGACCCGTGGGAGAAGATCGGGGCCGAGCTGGTCAAGGAGGTCGCGAAGAAGACCGACGACGTCGCCGGTGACGGCACGACGACGGCGACCGTCCTTGCTCAGGCGCTGGTCCGTGAGGGCCTGCGCAACGTGGCCGCCGGCGCCAACCCGATGTCCCTCAAGCGGGGCATCGAGGCCGCGGTGGAGCGCGTGAGCGAGGAGCTGTCCAAGCTCGCCAAGGACGTGGAGACCAAGGAGCAGATCGCTTCCACGGCCTCCATCTCCGCCGGCGACGCGCAGATCGGCGAGATGATCGCCGAGGCGATGGACAAGGTCGGCAAGGAAGGCGTCATCACCGTCGAGGAGAGCAACACCTTCGGGCTCGAACTCGAGCTCACCGAGGGCATGCGCTTCGACAAGGGCTACATCTCGCCTTACTTCGTGACCGACCCCGAGCGGATGGAAGCGGTCCTCGAGGACCCGTACATCCTGATCGTTCAGGGCAAGGCGTCGGCCAACAAGGACCTGCTGCCCGTGCTCGAGGGCGTCATGCAGTCCGGCAAGCCGCTGCTGATCATCGCTGAGGACGTCGAGGGCGAGGCCCTGGCCACGCTCGTCGTCAACAAGATCCGTGGCATCTTCAAGTCCGTGGCCGTCAAGGCCCCGGGCTTCGGTGACCGCCGCAAGGCCATGCTGGGCGACATCGCCACGCTGACCGGCGGCCAGGTCATCAGCGAGGACGTCGGCCTCAAGCTGGAGGGCACCACGCTCGACATGCTGGGCCGCGCCCGGAAGGTCGTCGTCTCCAAGGACGAGACCACCATCGTGGACGGCGCCGGTGACGCCAACGAGATCGCGGGCCGGGTCAACCAGATCCGCACCGAGATCGACAACACCGACTCCGACTACGACCGCGAGAAGCTCCAGGAGCGCCTCGCCAAGCTGGCCGGCGGCGTCGCCGTCATCAAGGCCGGCGCGGCGACCGAGGTCGAGCTGAAGGAGCGCAAGCACCGCATCGAGGACGCCGTTCGCAACGCGAAGGCGGCCGTCGAAGAGGGCATCGTCCCCGGCGGTGGCGTGGCGCTGCTGCAGGCTGCGGGCCCGGCGTTCGACAAGCTGGAGCTGACAGGCGACGAGGCCACCGGTGCCGCGATCGTCAAGCGTGCGCTGGAGGAGCCCCTCAAGCAGATCGCGGTGAACGCCGGCCTCGAGGGCGGCGTCGTGGTGGAGAAGGTGCGTGGCCTGACCCCGGGCGAGGGCCTGAACGCCGCCACCGGCGAGTACGTCAACATGTTCGAGACCGGCATCCTCGACCCGGCCAAGGTGACCCGCTCGGCGCTGCAGAACGCGTCGTCGATCGCGGCTCTGTTCCTCACCACCGAGGCCGTCATCGCTGAGAAGCCGGAGAAGAACGCTGCTCCGGCCATGCCGGACGGCGCCGGCGGCATGGACTTCTGATCGGGTCCTAGCCGTACGACTCCGTACGCATGAAAGGGGCGGCTCCCACCGGGAGCCGCCCCTTTTGCCATATCCCGACGGCTGACGAGGGGCGCACGCGGACGGGGTGAAGGCGGAACGCGCGAAGGCGGGGCCACATGGATGGGGCGGACGCGGACGCCCGTGTGGATGGCCGCGCGTGGGTGAAGCGGCCGCAGACGGAGTATGCGTGGGGCAGGGGAGTGTGGGGACGAGACGCGCATAGGCGAGCACGCGCACGTGACGGGCACGTGCGCGGGGCAGGGAGTCTGCGGGACGGGGCGCGCATGGACGGGCGCGTGAATGGGGCCGACGCGAGCGCGAGTACGGATGGCCGTGCGTAGCTGAAGCGGGCGAAGATCGGGGCAGGGCATAGACGGGCATGCGCGCCTGACGGGCACGTGGGCAGGGCGTGTGTGAGGTGAGACACGCAGACGGGCGCGTGGCGGGACGGTCCGGGGCGAGGCGCGCGCAGACGGGACGCGCGTGCAGGGGACATGCGTGGACGGGACGTGCGGTTGGGCGTGTGAGCGACGCGGGTGTATCCGGAGGGTGGGGGCATGTGGGTGGGACGGGGTGTCTTCAGGAACGAGACGCGCCGTGCGGTCCGCTCCAGTGACTCGGGGTCGTGCGAAGGACGCAGGTGTGCTCGTCGACCGGCTCCAGCTCGATGCCGCGTACGCGGTTGCCCACGTTCTGGTCAGTGGCGTGAACGGGCGGGCGCCCAGCTCGCGCAGCCGGTCGGCCAGCTTGGGCGGCTCCTGACCTCGGAGTCCAGCGTGTGGGGCAGGGCGTGCGGATGGCCGTGTGGGCAGAGCAGGCACAGGTGGAGTGTGCGTGTGGCCGGGCGTGTGCGGAGGGGACGCGCCTAAACGGGCGCGCGTGGTCGGGAAGGGCGTGGAGCTGGGCGCATGTGCGGGGTGGGCCACCCGTGGGCAGGACGGGTGTGGCCGGAGCGCAGACGTCGTGCGGGGACGGGAACCGGCTTGGGCGGGCATGCGTGAGCGGGACAAAGGTCGTGGGCGTTTCATCGCGTTGTACGGATGGCATAGGGAGTTCGGCGGTTAACGCAGTGGGGGCGCCGGGGAGGAGTGGTGGTCCCCGGTGTCGCTCGGAACGCGTGCGTGGATGTTGTGGGCTTAGCCGCGGGGGCTGGCGTGAGCACAGGTCTCCCGCCTCGACCCCCTCGATCGTGAGATGCCCGTGGCCGATCTCTAGCGGGACGAAGACCATGGGTGGACCTCACGTCCAAGGTGCTGCTGATCGGTTGTGGCAGCGTGGCCGGCTCACGGGCAGGGATGGGGCGCGGCCGTCGGTGTACGACTGTGCGCCGAGGGTTCAAGCTTCGTGCCCGGCAAGGCTCCGTCTGAGTTCCGGCCCGGCTCCAGGCTTGGGTGGGCTGCACGGCTAGGTGGCGGCGACCAGGTAGCCGGATCGGGTGACTACGGTGGCACACTCTTGATCGATGATCCGGCTCCCAGAGCATGAGGACACGTGAACGATCTCTTCAACTCCCCGGTCCTGAAGGTCGAGCAGCCGCGCCGCCTCCCCTCGGCCAAGTCGCAGTACACGATCTCCGACGGTCACGGCGCGCTCCTGGCCAAGGCGGCGGAAGGTTCCGTACCGCTGCACCGCCAGGCGACGCGGACGTTGTTCGGCAACGGTGACGACCGGCGCGTGGTCCAGGTCGAGAACGCGCGGGGCGGTGCGCCGCTGCTGGTGATCGAGCGGCCGAAGGCCACGCTGGGGACGTGGGTCAGCGCCCCGAACGGCGCGTTGATCGGGTCGATTCGGGTGGACCGATTCAAGTGGCGGTATGCGCTGCTGGACGCGGCCGAACGTCCCGTCGGCAGGCTGGAGGGCAACAAGCTCGCCCGGAAGTTCAAGGTGCTGGACGGCGCGGGCGCGCACGTCGCTCAGGTCGACAAGAAGTGGAAGGGCGCGGCGACCGAGGTCCTGACCACCGCGGATCGTTATGCCGTGCAGTTCTTTCATCCGCTGCCGGACCCGTTGCGCGTCCTGGTCGTGGCGGCGCCGATCGCACTGGATCTCATGTTGTACGAGGGCAAGGACCTGCCGGATCTTGGAACGTTGGCCTGACAGCCGCCGGAAGCACTTCCGCGCACCGCCGGAGCTTGGCAGGATCGCCGGGTGAGCGATCTCTTCAACTCCCCGGTGCTCAGGGTCGAGCAACCCCGCAAGGGTCCGTTCTCCAAGACGCAGTACAAGGTGATGGACGGCGAGGGCACGCTCCTGGCCCTCGGCGCCGAGATCAAGATCCGGTCGCGCGGCGAGTCCCTCAAGGCGGTCTTCCCGGGCAAGTCCGAAATGGACGCCCGCGCCATCGAACTCGCCACGCCCGAGGGTGAGCCCCTCCTGCACGTGGACAAGGCCATGGGCAGGATGCTCACGGCCGTCCGGCGCCCCGACGGCGAGATCATCGGGTCCTTCCGTACCGAACGCGTGGGCCGGCTCTACTCGTTGCGCGACGCCGATGACAAACGTTTCGGCGAGGTCGTGGGCGACGTGCCGAGACGTAACTTCGCCGTGAAGGACACCGAGGGCAACCAGGTGGCGCACGTCCAGAAGAAGTGGGCGGGCGTGGCCACGCACCTGCTGACCACCGCCGACCGGTACGCGGTCGAGATCACCGACCCCGTGCCGGAACCGCTGCGAACGATGGCCGTGGTGACCGCGATCGCCATGGATCTGCTCCTCCACGAGTCCAAGGACATCACTTAGCGACCGACGGGCTTCCGGGCCGCCCGACCGCGAGGTACGTTCCGTTCGTGCAGGCCATGCCCGGGCGTTCGAACGGCTGGTGGATCTCACCGGCCATTCCCACGATCGCCAACGCCGTCCTGGCCACCCTGTGGGCCTTCTCGGCCCTCGGCGGCTGGGGCGACGCGGCCTTCTGCGGCGACGCCGACGAGCACGACGCGGCGTGCGGCGCCGACTTCGACATCGCGGTCCGCTTCTCTGTGGCTCCCGCCGGCCTGGCCGCAATGATCGCCCTCGCCGCATGGGCCCTTCCGCATGTACGCCGCAACGACGACCGTCTCGACGCCCTCCTCACCGTCGCGGCCTTCATCTGGGTCTTCGCCGAAGGAGTGCTGTTCATCGGCGGCCTCGTCGCCAAGCCCTGAACTCGCCCGTGGCGACTTTGGCCTCCGGCGAGGCCATGCGTCCAGGACGTTCCGGCAGCGTCAACGTGCTTCCCGCAGGTCGTGCATTCGTCATCGCCACGGTCAGGCCAACTGACGCCAGATCTTCGGAGGGCGCACTTCAAGCAAGTGTGCATGTGGGTCCATGGCGGTTACTGCCCCCGGTCGTGGAAGTCGTGCATCCCGCGTGGCGGACGGAAACGACGGCGGCGGAGGCGAGAACGGCTGGAAGGGCGAGGACGAACGGCGACAGGTGGACGGCGGAGGAGAGCACTTCATCAGCCGACGTGCTGCTGCTACCGGTCATCGATCGGTGCGGCTCACGTGTGCGCCCACGGCTGGCCCCTGCAGAGCTGCGCCAGGAGCCGTGTTCGTAGATCCCGCTCGGCGGAGAGCGGAGCGAACGCTGGGAGGCGAAGAGCAGGATGCGGTCGGACGTGGCCGGCAACGACCTCCACAGCGATGATGCGGGCTCCTCTGCCGTGCCCATTGAGAGGTACAGAGCCGTCGACGCGCGGCGCCCGCTTGGCGGGACGTGCAGCACCATGGTGGTGTTCGAACGTGCGAGACCCGGCTGCCTTCTCTCTTCGGTCGCGCCGCCGCGCAGGTCATAGCCGATGAGCAGCCAGGTCTGCCAGGGGCCCGGTATCGGCTGTGAGGTCCGCTACCTAGGGGAACCCGTCTGGCAGGCGCTGGAGGTTCCGGTCGTGGCTCGTCGTCCGCCAGGCGGTCAGCGCGGACGCGTCGAGGAGCAGCACGACGACCGCCAGGGCCAGTCGCACCGGCATGAGGCGCGGCAAGCGAGCAGTGGGAGGCGGAAATCGGGGGTTTGAACGGGGGCGGAGGGCGGGAGCGGTCGGGATGATGGGACTCGATCGCCGACCTCAGATGGCGCGTACAGCAGCTCGCGTTGCGCGCGAGGCGGAGAGCCATCCAGAGCAAGGTTCCTGAGTACGCCACACGGCAGGGAAGCGGGAACACGCCTGCTGATGACCTGGGCGCTGATCCGGCTTCCGGATCAGGGGGATGGGTGTGCGGCCACAGCCACGGACATGCATGACCGACAGCAGTGCGTCTGGATACTGCCTTGATCGCTGCTGGAGGGCCGCTGCCCGATCCTGCGACGACGCTAGGGCGGCAGCGGCCGCACCCTGCGCGGAGCCGCCTCACGTGGCGGGCTCGGACGGGCTACTTCTGGCCGTTGGTCGGGTGCCCCAAGCGCGACTTGTCGCGTCGCTCCATTGCCTGCCTGACTCGATGGACGGCGGGAATAGGGGGCGGCGCGTCGTCGTTACCGAACGGGGACAGGGGCAGAGAAGTCACACCTTCGGCCCGCCTGACCAGGCTGTCCACCGTGCAGATGCAGCGTCGTGGTGCTGGGGACCGCAACACGTCGGATCCTCTTGCGCCGACTGGTTTGACGTTCGGCCCGCGTGGGCATACTGTTCTCTTCGCCCCACGGGGAGCGGGACGCCGATTGCGGTGGCCGGCCCGGGGGAAACCACCAAGGATCAACGGGCTCGGTTTTCCGTGCCCGCGTTCCGCGGTGGGTCGGAAATGGCCGATTTTGCAAACTCGGCCGGATCTGATGAAATAGCAACACCCGCCGGGAATGGGGCCGCGAAAGTGGAACCAGAACGGCGGAATCAGAAAAGAACGGCAAATTGACAAGCCGAACGGATCTGATAAAGTAGATGAGTCACCACCGAGCGGGAAACGCGAAAGCGAAACCCAACGGTGGGTGTCCGTTTCTTGAGAACTCAACAGCGTGTTAAAAGCCAGTGCCTTTATCGGTCAGGCAGATTGATGTCTGGCCGCCCCGTGGCTGTG
>NZ_JBICUD010000016.1:0-188277 GCF_043198015.1 Spirillospora sp. NPDC048911
CCGTGCACCTCCCCGGTCGAGACGGTCAGGTCCAGACCGTCGAGCGCCCGGGTCCGCCCGAACGTCTTCACCAGCCCGGAGATCGCGATGGCGGCGGAAGGCTTGACGGAGGCCAGGCTTCCCGACTCGGATCGCGAAGAGGATCTTCTCAACATGAACCCAAAGATCCGCCGCCGCCGGGACCGCTGCAAGAGACCTTGGTCCCGAGATCACGCCTTGAACCCGCACCGAGGTTGATCCAGACGATCGGTCAACGGAAGGAGCCTCGTCATCGCGCCGCCCGACTTCATCGTTCTGGCCGACATCGAGGGCAACGGCTTCTGCGTCATTGATTGTGGCCATTGACCGCACGCCGGTCATCCGCTGAGCAGGAGCGGTGAATTGCCCACCGCATGGCGACGATGCACGGAATCAGGTTACGGGTCACCACGTACAGGACCGTCGTCAGCACGGTCCCTACCGCGACAACGGTCAGGGCGCTGGCCCAGCCCGATCCCGGGATGTGGCTGGCGACGAAGACGGTATAGGAGGCGGCGGCGGCGAAGGCGGTGCTGCCGGTCAACTCGGTGACCCGTTCGATGAGAAGCCCGCGGAAGAACAGCTCCTCGACGATCGCCGCATTGATGATCAGATGAGCGAGTTGCCAGGTGTTGAGCGACTCGATGATCTGGTCGGTCCTGGTGGACTCGTCAGTCCCTCCGCCGGTCAGCAGGCTGTGCAGGATGATGCCCACCATCATGACCGGCAACGCCAGCGACGCGGCGATCAGCAGATGCTTTCTACGCGGCTTCCGTATGCCCAGCGACGACAGCGGGCGCCGCTCGATGGTCAGCACGAAAACCAAGAGCAGCGCGGCGGCGACCCACCGCAACACCAGCGTGGCGACGAACCACGCGGCGTCGCTGGTGTCGTCGGCCAGCAGGCCCATGCTCCGCAGCGCTTCGGCGATCGGGTCGGTGAGCGGTTGTCCGATTGTCGGTACGAACCACAGCAGCACGCCCACGGCGACAGCCGCCGCAGGCCAAATCCGGGAGCGGGCCGGCTCATCATCGGCATCCGGTACCGACATGCGGCACCCTCCTGGCTCTGGCAACGTGATCGCCCACCATAGAGAGCACGGGCGCCACCAGGACAGGCCATTGGCATAACCCGGCCAGTCAGGGCCGCCACCCCCTGCGGCTGACGCTGCTTATCGTCCCGCGACCCCGGGCCACGGGGATCCCTCTCACCCGATCCTGACCCCACGGCCGCTCGGAGAAGATCTCTCGTGGCCCGGGTGTTGCGAGAGCGGGCCGAAGGTCCTTTGCGGCTCAGGCCTCTCGTCCCTGTCCTTGGTGATCGTTCAAGGGCGATGGTGGAAGTGCCTAGGGAGGCGGGACATGCAGAAGAGACAGCAGGTGAGCGTCAGCTCGAACGGACCGACGGACCCGGTCGCGGAGTTGCGGCGCGCGGACGCAAGGGTGCGGCCAGGCCAAAGAGTTCTCCTGGCGGTCTGACATGAGCACGCTGACATTCCTTGGCGCCACGGGTGCCGTCACGGGTAGCAAGTTCCTGTTCGGCGACGTGCTCTTGGATTGCGGGCTGTATCAGGGGGCGATGCGGCGCGAGAACTGGCGGCCGCTCGGCGTACCGGTGGACGCGATGAGCGCCGTGGTGCTCAGCCACGCCCACCTGGACCACTGCGGATACCTTCCCGTTCTTGTGCGCGATGGGTTCCGTGGTCCGGTCTACGCGACGGCGCACACGTCCGAGCTGGCCGCGATCGTCCTGCGGGACAGCGCCAAACTCCTGGCTGACGAGGCCAGGCTGGCCAACAGGCAGGGGTGGTCCAAGCATCGTCCGGCGCTTCCCCTCTACACCGAGGACGACGTGGCGCGAGCCCTCGCACGCATCGTGCCCATCGAGGTGGGCGACACAGAAGCGCTGCAAGGCGGCGGAAGCCTGCACCTTCATCACGCCGGGCACATCCTCGGGTCGGCCTGGACGGAGGTCACCGCGCCCGACGGCCGCAGGATCGTGCACAGCGGTGACCTCGGCCGCCCCGGCCATCCGCTCCTGCGGCCACCGGAGCCGTTCGAGGGAGCGGACGCTCTCCTTGTTGAGTCCACCTACGGTGACGGGCGTCACGACGACGAGACCGGGGAGCGTGTATTCGCCGAGGCCATCACCCGGACACTCGATCGTGGTGGGTCGGTGGTGATCCCGGCGTTCGCCGTGGACCGGACCGAGGTCGTGCTGTTCCATCTGAACCGGATGCGCAGGGCAGGACAGCTCCCCCAGGTGCCGATCTACGTCGACAGTCCCATGGCGCTGGCCGCCCGCGAGGTCTATCTCAAGGCCATCAGCGAGGGCGCGCCAGAGTTGCGCGAGGGCCTCGGGCCGGAGGTGCTGATCCCCGAACCCCTGTACGAGCTGCACACCGCGGACGAGTCGTGCCTGGTCAACCGCCCGGGAGTGCCATCGATCATCATCTCGGCCTCGGGCATGGCCACCGGCGGCCGCGTCCTGCATCATCTCGCCGCGTTGCTGCCCGACCCGCGCACCACCGTGCTCATAGTCGGCTTCGCCGCGGTGGGCACCCGGGCCCGCAGCCTCGTCGAGGGCGCCCGGTCGGTGAAGATCCACGGCAGGTACGTACCGGTCCGCGCCGAGGTGGTGAACGTGCCCGGCTTCTCCGTGCACGCCGACGCCGACGAGATCATCGGCTGGCTCCGGCAGGCCACCGAACCACCGGCGACAACCTACGTGGTGCATGGAGAAACCGGCTCGTCCGCTCGACTGCGCGATCGGATCATCGACGAGCTCGGCTGGCACGCCGTCGTCCCACGGCTCGGCGAACGGGTCCTGGTGTGAAGCGACCAGTTCGCCACCCTCATCCGAAACAACTCACTAGATCAGGAGATCCCATGCGACACCATGCGCAAGCCTCGCGCCCGGCCCGCGACGTCATTGAGGCGCCGACGCCGATCACGTTCACTCTGACCGGTGACGTCACCGAGGAGGAGGTCGACCGGGCCCGCGAGGTCTTCAACCGGGTTCTGGCCCACGCCCACGAGCCGGTCCTGTACGTCCGGGTCACGCTGACCAAGCTCGCCGAGCCCGCTCCCCCGCGAGGTGCCCTGGCGTCGCTGCGGGCCGACGTCAACGGCCGGGTGCACAACGCCCACGCCGCCGCCGGCAACCTGCACGAGGCGATCGCGATGACCGCCGACCGGCTCGCCATCCGGCTCGAGCGGACCTCGCGTGACTGGGAGGCCCGGCGCGGCCACCATCATCGCTGAAACGGAGGCATGACCCCGCCGGCGCGGGCCGGTGGTCGCGCCACGCGGGGACCTTTGGCCCTGACCCTCGCCCGTCCGGATCCGCATGCTCGAAGTAGTGGACCTCGGAAATGTAGGGACAGAGCGATGCCGACAACCTGGCTCATGATGGAACAGGGAGCCGCCGGGCTGGCCGCGCCTCACATTGCCAGATTCGAGAGCGTGGGCCGCTGCCTGCCCGGCACCCGGCTGGCGACCAGCGAGCTCATGGCCTCCACCCGCCACCGCACCGGCATCGATCTCGAACGGCTCACGGGTATCCGTGAACGCCGGGTCTCCGGCGGGCACGAGACCTCGCTGTCGCTCGCGATCGGCGCCGCCGCCGACTGCCTTGCGCGATCACGTCGGCGAGCGGAGGATCTGCAGGCGGTCGTGAACTGCAGTATCACCAAGTACGGCGACGGCCTGACACAACGGGTCGAACCGGCCATGAGCCTGGCCGTCGCCCGCGCGATCGGCGCCGAGCATGCCGTCACCTTCGACATCTCCAACGCCTGCGCGGGCATGCTCACCGGGGTCTTCGTGGTGGCCAACCGGATCCGGCGGGGTGAGATCGACTGCGGCATGGTCGTGAGCGGCGAGTACATCTCGCGGCTCGGGGTCAACGCGGCGGCTCACGTGCGCAACATCATGAGCCGTGAGCTCCCGTCGCTGACGCTCGGGGACGCCGGAGCGGCGGTCATTCTGGGCCGCGCTCCGGAGGGCTGCGACGGCATCGAGGCGATGGGGTTCACCACCGTGGCCAGGCACAGCAGGCTCTGCCTCGCCTCTCCCGCCAAGCACGACCCTGGTGCCCGGATGTTCACCAAGGCTCGAAGCCTCCAGCGCGCCGCGATCGCGGACGTTCCCGTGCTTTTGCAGGAGGCGCTGGACTCGGTCGGCCTGAGCGTCGGGGACGTCCAGCACCTCATCCCGCATCAGACGTCGGTGCGCGCCATCCGCAAAGGGATGCGGGTGATCCGTGAGTCGCTGGGCGGTGAGCCCTCGAAGCAGACGGTGGTCACGGTCGACCGGTACGGCAACACCGCCTCGACCACACATTTCGTCGCGCTCGCCGAAGAACTGCGGGCGGGTCGTATCGAAGCGGGCGACAGGGTGGCTCTGGTGGCTTTGGCCTCAGGGCTGGAAATCGGGTTCGCCCTGTTCACCGCGGACGAGGAACTGGTGAAGAGTCATGGCGACGACGATTGAAGCCGCCGCGTTCGTCCCGGGACGCCGGCACACTTGGCGAGGACAGCGGGAGCTGGCCGACACGGCCATCAAAAGGTCGGTCTCGCAGGCCGGCCTGGTCCCCGGCGACGTCGACCTGCTGATCAACACGGGTCTCTACCACGAGCGCAACCTGGGCGAACCGGCCATGGCCGCCCTGATCCAGCAGGATGTCGGCGCGAATCCGGAGGACCCGCACGCGGGCGGCCACGGGACCTTCTCGTTCGATGTGGCCAACGGCACCTGCGGGCCCCTCACGGCTTTGCAGATCGCCGACGGCTTCCTCCGCGCCGGGACGATCAAGCACGCGGTCATCGTGGCCGGCGACGCCAGGCCGGACCGCCGGCCGCGCAGCCGCTTCCCGTTCAGGGCGGGCGGTGCCGCCGCCGTGTGCCGATGGGCCGCCGACGGTACGGGGGTGGCCGGGTTCCACTGGGAGAACGCTCCCGAGGGCGATGATCTGTTCCGCGCCGACGTGGTGTTCGAACGAGGTCGCAACGCGCTGCGGATCGAGCACGATCCGCGCTTCGGCGACCAGGCGGCGGCGTTGGCAGCCAAGGCGGCGAGCGCGCTGCTCGCCGAACTGGACACCGGGATCGGGACGATCGATCTCGTGGTGCCGAGCCCGCTCGCTCCACCCTTTCTGTACGCCCTCCCGGCGTACCTGGGGATCGCCCCGGAGCGTCTCGTCAATCCTCCAGGCGGGAGCGGACACCATACGGCGAGCCTGCTGATCGCCCTGGCGGCGGCCGAAGCGACCGGACGCCTGCGCGACGCCCACCGCGTCCTGCTGGTGTGCGCCTCCGCCGGGATCACCGCGGGAGCCGCACTGCTGGTCAGGTGACCAAGGGTCCCGAAGGACAGGGCCTCCGTCCCTACGCGGCGGAGCCGCGCAGGGCGACCCTGAAGGCAGGACGACAGCGGCCGGAAGGTGGCCAGCCATGGAACGCATGAACGCACTGGACGCAGGCATGTTCTTCGCCGAGACCGAACGCGCGCCTCTGAACATCGCGTCGATCACCGTGCTGGAGGGACCACCGCCGGCCTACGACGACCTGGTGGACACCATCCGGGCCCGGATGCCGCGGTTGCCCCGCTACCGGCAACGGGTCCGGACGGTACCGTTCAATCTCGGCCTTCCGGTCTGGATCGACGATCCGGATTTCCGGCTTTCCCACCACGTCCGGCACACCGCCCTGCCCCGGCCCGGCGGGCGCCGGGAACTGGGCAGCCTGGTCGGGCGGATCATGTCCCAGCGGCTGGACCTCTCCCGGCCGCTGTGGGAGATGTGGATGGTCGAGGGGCTCGCCCACGGCCGCTGGGCCGTGATCAGCAAGGTCCATCACTGCGTGGTGGACGGCGTCGGTGCCAGCGACCTCATCGGTGAGATCTTCGATCTGGAGGCCCGCCCTCCGGAACCGCGGCGTATCCCCGAGGTGAAGAGCGAACCTCCTCCGTCCGCCCTCGCCCTGACGCTGGACGGGCTGGGCCAGGCCGCCGTACGACCGGTGAGAGCGATTGCACGGCTTGCCCTGCGACCGTCTCCTTCCAGAGCCTTCGGCACGCTACGTGAGGTCCGCGACTTCACCGAAGGGCTTCCTCACACCGTCGAGCAGATCACCCACCACGGCGTGGCCTCACTGTCCGGGCCCGCCGGGCGCCATCGCCGCTGGTCCTGGCTGGAGGTCGACCTCGACGAGGTCAAGGCGATCCGCGTCGCCTTGGGCGGCACCGTCAATGACGTGGTGCTGGCGGCCGTGACGCATGGATTCCGTGCGCTGCTCTCGGCGCGCGGCGAGTTGACCGATCAGACGCTGGTGCGTTCTCTGGTGCCGGTGTCCGTCCGCGGCTCTGACGAGCAGGGCGACCTGGGCAACCACGTGTCGGCATTGATCGTCACGCTGCCCTGCGGGGAACCGGATCCGGCCCGGCGTCTGGAGGTCCTGCGGACCGAGATGGACACGCACAAGCACACTCACCAGGCGGTGAGCGCCGACGCGGTGGTCCGGCTCGCCGGGTCGGCGCCCACGATGTTGTCGCCGGCGACCCGCGTCATCATGAGCGCGCTGACACCGATGTTCCAGACCGTCACGACGAACGTCCCGGGTCCGCAGTTCCCCCTGTACGCGCTGGGGCGCAAGGTGGTCGCCCTCTATCCCTACGTGCCCCTCGCGGCGGGGGCCGGCATCTCGGTCGGGGTCTTCTCCTACCTGGGACGCCTGTACTTCGGCATCACCGGCGACTTCGACACCGTCCCCGATATCGAGACGCTGACCGCCGGTATCGAGGCGGGTTTCTCCGAGCTCACCGACCTCGCCGCGCCGGCCGAGACCGAGGGAGCGGCCCGATGACACGCTGGCGTCTCACTTATGACGGGTACGCCCCGGAGGCCGAGAGGCTGCGGGAAGCGCTGTGCACCCTGGGCAACGGCCACTTCGCCACGCGCGGCGCCGCGCCGGAGTCGGCCGCCGGCGACGTGCATCACCCGGGCACCTACCTTGCCGGATGCTATGACCGGCAGCTGTCGGAGGTCGCCGGGCGCGTCGTCGACAACAATGACCTGGTCAACGCGCCAGATTGGTTGCCGTTGACATTCCGGATAGAGGAGGGCGGCTGGTTCTCGCTCGACTCCGCTCTGGCGGAGAGGCGCCTGCATGTCTACCGGCAGGAACTCGACATGCGACGCGGTGTCCTCACTCGCCTTTTCCAGTACTCCGATGCGGACGGGCGCACGACGCGGGTGAGCCAGCGGCGCATCGTCTCCATGGAGGATCCTCACCTCGCCGCACTCGAGACCACGTTCGTCGCGGAGAACTGGCACGGACGGTTGGAAGTGCGATCCGCCCTGGACGGCCGAGTCTCCAACACCGGCGTGGCCCGCTACCGCGACCTCAACGAGCGTCACCTGACACCGGAGGCCGCTGAGGAGAGCGTCCCCGAGACCATCTGGCTACGCTGCCGTACCGCATCCTCCGGGGTCAGCATCGCGGTCGCCGCCCGTACCCGGTGCACCCTCCCCGCGAAGCGGACCGTGCTCGTCGAGACCGGCTGGATCGCCCACGACCTCGGCATCGACGTCGCTGAAGGAGCGCAGGTCACCGTGGAGAAGATCGTGTCGATCTTCACTTCGCGCGACCGGGCCATGGAGGAGTGCTCCCATGCCGCCCGGGTCCGGGTCGAGCGTGCGGACGACTTCGACCGGCTGCTGCAACGGCAGACTCTGGCCTGGGACCGGCTGTGGCACCGTTGCCAGATCGGCGTCGACCACGACGATGTGCAGACGGTGCTCAACCTGCACATGTTCCACCTGCTGCAGACGGCTTCAGAGCACACCGTGGAACTCGACGCCGGCGTACCGGCACGCGGCCTTCACGGCGAGGCCTACCGCGGGCATGTTTTCTGGGACGAGTTGTTCATCCTTCCGTTCCTGGCCATGCGCTTCCCCGAGATCGCCCGAGCGCTCCTCCTCTACCGCTGGCGGCGGCTCCCAGAGGCACGCTGGGCGGCTCGCCAGAACGGCTGCCGTGGCGCCCTGTTCCCCTGGCAGAGCGCCGGTGACGGCCGCGAAGAGACCCAGCGGATGCATCTCAACCCGCGATCGGGACATTGGCTGCCCGACAACTCCCACCTGCAGCGCCATGTCGGCCTCGCCATCGCCTACAACGTCTGGCGCTTCTACGAGGCGACCGGGGACCTGGAGTTCCTGGCCGAGTACGGCGCCGAGACGCTCCTGGAGATCGCGCTCTACTTCGCCGACATCACCACCTACAACCGGACACTGGACGCCTACGAGATCCGCGGTGTGATGGGGCCGGACGAGTACCACGACGGCTATCCCGACCGTTCCGAGCCCGGCCTGGACAACAACGCCTACACCAACGTCATGGCCGTATGGGTGATGCGGCGCGCACTCGAGGTGCTGGACGTGCTGCCCTCCTATCGCACCGCCGAACTGCGCGAGCAGCTCGAAATCGGCCGCGAGGAGATCACCCGTTTCGAGGACGTCAGCCGCAAGATACGGGTGCCGTACCACGACGGGGTGATCAGCCAGTTCGACGGCTACGGGGAGCTCGCCGAGCTCGACTGGGAGGGATACCGGCGCACCTATGGCGACATCCGGCGGCTCGACCGCATCCTCGAGGCCGAGGGAGACACCCCGAACCGTTACAAGGCGTCCAAGCAGGCCGACGTGCTCATGCTGTTCTACCTGCTGACGCATGACGAGCTGAAGAGCATCTTCCAACGCCTCGGCCACCCGTACGAATCCGAGTTGATGCGGCGCACCATCGACTACTACATGGCCCGCACGAGCCACGGCTCGACGCTGAGCGCGCTGGTGCACGCCTGGCTCCTCGCCCGCACCGACGGCGAGGACTCCTGGCGGTTGTTCCTCGACACCCTCCACAGCGATCTGATGGACACCCAGCACGGCACCACCGCCGAGGGCGTCCACCTGGGCGCCATGGCCGGCACCGTCGACCTCGTCCAACGCTGCTACGCCGGGATCTCCACCCGCGGCGACACGCTCCTCATCAACCCGCGCCTTCCAGTCGGAATCGGCGAGCTCGAACTCGGCCTGCGCTATCGCGGGCACTGGGGCATCGACGTCACCTGCCAGCGCGACCTTCTCCGGGTGACCCTCCAAGCGGGAGCCGCCAAGCCCATCGAGCTCAAGCACGACGGCCTCACGGTCACGATCCCGCCGGGCGGCACCTGGGAAACCCCTCTCGTGGACGGCCATACTCCGTGAACTACACGTCTCTGGCCCTCCGCCTCGGGCGGAGGTCAGCACATCGGAGATCTGGCGCATTGCCGCGAGCCATGGTTTCGGGACCGAAGGTCCCCTTGACGAGGACGTCGGGCCCTATCGACGGGACCGTTAAAGGCGTGCACTAGAGGTGTAAGGGTTCCACTCTTGAGGAGACATGATGAGCACGCTGGAATTCCTGGAGCCCCGTAGCCTGCTGCCTGAGACGGCCGGTTGTCTCGAAGCGCCGTTCGCCGTGCTCCGGACTCCCGCCGGACTGCCGGTTCGCCTGGAGCACCGCACCGAAGGCGGGGACTACGTGATGCGCGCCGAGCTCTGCGGCCTCGTCCCGGAGGACCTGGAGATCACCGTCACCGACAACGTGCTGGGGATCCACGCCGAAGACCACGTGCCCGAGCATGAAGGATTTGGACCTGAGGCCGGTTTCGGCTCGTTCACCTGGTCGCTGGTCCTTCCCACCGGCATCGACGTCGACGCCGTCCGGGCCAAGTACGACCAGGGCGTGCTGACCGTGAAGGTCGCCGTCGCCGACACGGTCGCGCCGTACGGAGGCATCCGATGACTACCACCGTTGAGGCGGTCATGACCGCCGACGTCGTCGTGGTACCGGAGACCGCGTCGTTCAAACAGATCGTTCACGTGCTGCGCGTCTACGGCGTGAACGCCGCGCCGGTGCTGGGAGCGGACGGAACGGTGACCGGGGTGGTGTCGGCGACCGACCTGCTGCTCAAGGAGGCCGACCCCGACGCCGCCGAGGACTCGCCTCTGTTCGCAGGACCGCGTCGCCGCAAGGAGATCCGCAAATCGGCCGGCACGGTCGCGGCCGACCTCATGACCTCTCCCGCGATCACCATCGCCCCCACGGCGCCGGTCGAGCAGGCGGCGCGGGTCATGCGGCGCGAGCACGTCAGCAGGCTGCCCGTCATCGATCAGAAGAGCGGCCGGCTGGTGGGAATCGTGAGCCGCGCCGACCTGCTGCGTGTCTACAGCCGTCCCGACCGCGACATCCACGACGACGTTGTCAGGAACGTCATCGTCGGGCGGTTCGGGTGGGAGGCCGAGCGCTACGCCGTCACCGTCAAGCAAGGACAGGTCACGGTCGAAGGCGACCTCGAGCGGCGTTCGCAGATCCCGGCGTTGCTCCACGCGATCCGCCGTGTCGAGGGCGTGGTCGCGGCCGAGGCTCGCTTGAACTGGACAGTCGACGACACCTACATCCAGCACTACCCCATGTATTGAGGCCGGCATGCGAGAACCCTCTACATTGACCGCTGACACATACGATCCGGCAGCGTGGCTGTCCGACCCCATCAAGTGCGGTTGGCGACCCCCGGGCCGCTTTCGCTCTTCGCCGCAGGCCACGCTGACGTACACGGTGGTGACTCTGGAGCAGTTGCGGCGCAGCCACCTTGCGGCGCTGGCGGCGTACAGGTCCGAGCAGCGCGAGCATCAGGCGGGCCGTCGCCGCTGAGCCGGAGGCCACGATGCAGCTGAGCTGGCTCGCGCGGGGACGGGTTCACCTGCCCTCGGGCGAAGGTTGGTTGTCGGAAGGAGAGCTCCGGCGCGCGCGCGGGATGCGCTTCACCAAACGGCGCGATGAATTCCTCATCGCGCGGTGGACGGCCAAGCAGGCCATCGGGCGGATCTGCTCGTCCGGCACCGAGCCCGCACGCATCGAGATCCGCCATCATCGGAGTGGTGCTCCTGAGGCGTACGGAAACGGGTGCCCGCTCGACGTCAGCATCTCGCTCACCGACCGGGCCGATTGGGCGGTCTGCCTACTTGGCCCGCCTCACGTGCGCATCGGCTGCGACCTCGAACTCGTTGAGGCGCGCAGCACTGCGTTCGTCCAGGATTACTTCACCGGTGCCGAACGGCGTCGCATCGCGGGTGACGACTTGGCCGCCAACCTCTTCTGGTCGGCGAAGGAGAGCGCGCTGAAGGTGCTGCGGACGGGACTGCGCCGGGACACTCGATCGGTGGAGGTCACCGTCGATGATCCGCCGTCCGGCGGCGGCTGGGCGCCGCTCACGGTGCGGGCCGTCGAGGGAAGGGTCTTCCCCGGGTGGTGGATCCGATTCGGCGACTTCCTGCTCACAGTCGCCGCTGACCAGGAGACACCACATCCCTGTTCCCTCGATGAGCCGCCGGCCCTCGCCTCCGCAGTCCCGACCCACGGCTGGCTTTCCTAGCGGTGCCCCATCCGTGCGGCCGCCCAGGCCGCGATTCCGCGTTCGACGGCGTCGATGATGTAGGGGCGCAGGTTGCGGGCCTTGATGATGCGGTCCACGGAGCCGACGTCCAGGGCTCTGCGGATGCTGTGCGTGCGGTCGAACTCGGTGGCCACCTCGCGGAGCTTCTCGGCTCGTACCGCCTCGTAGGTCTCGTGCAGCTCGGCGCGGGAGACACCGGCGGCGTGCTCACGCAGCACGGCGACGCGCGGGTCGTGTTCGGTCCGGGACCGGACGTCGCGGGCGAACACCACGGCCGCCGCGGGGGCGCCGCCGATGACCGAGGCGTACGAGCCCTCGACCGCGGCGATCTCCAGTCCCGGGTTGAGACTCTTGGAGAAGACCACGAAGGCTCCGCCGTGGTAGCGGGAGACGACCACGAAGACGATCGGGCCGGCGAAGTTGGTGACCGCACGGCCGATCTCGGCGCCGTACTCCAACTGCCACCGCCGCATCGACTCTGGCGAGCCGTCGAAGCCCGAGAGGTTGGCCAGGACGACGACGGGCCGGTTGCCGCTGGCCGCGTTGATCGCGCGGGCCGCCTTGCGGGAGGACTGCGGGAACAGCGTCCCGGACGTCCAGGCGGTCGGCCCATCGGCCGGTACGAAGCCGTGCCGGGTCACGGAGCGCGACTCCAGCCCGAGCATGCAGACCGGGGCGCCGCCGACGTGGACGTCCCAGACTACGACCGTTTCGGCACCGGACCAGCGTCCCCAGCGTTCCAGGGGCTCGGCGTCGGTGTCGGCGACGGCGCGCATCACCGAGCGGATGTCGAAGGGCTTCTTGCGTTCGGGATTGTGCTCGGCGGAGAAGATGTCGCCCACGGTGGCGAACTCCGGGCCGGAGTGCGGCGTGGTTCGGACGTCTCTGTCGGTGGGGTCGGCGGTAGGGCGCCGCCGGGGGATCTGCTCGCTGGGCACGATGTAGGTGTGCTCGTAGTGCCGGAGCAGGATCCGGCAGGCGTCGGCCAGGTTGCGGGCGCCGTACTGGGCCTGGCCGTTGGGGCCCATGATGCGCTCCAGGCCGCCGATGCCGGTGTTGTCGTCGGCGGAGACGCCGCCGGAGAAGTCCAGCGCCTGCTTGCCGGTCAGCACCATGGCACTGCCCGGGATCATGATGAGGACGCCGCGGGTGTGCATCAGCATTGTGGCTTCGGCGTTCCAGTACGGCTGGGCGCCGACGTTGACGCCGGTGACGACGATGTTGATCTCTCCCCCGGCCTGCGTGAACTCGATCAGCCGGCGCAGCACCGCGCCGATCCAGTCCATGTTCTCGGTGCCGCTGTCCATGGCGATCCGCGCGCCGGAGGAGAGGGCGAACCACTCCACCGGGACGCGCAGGCGTTCGGCCAGGTCCAGCGCGGCCAGGATGCGGGTGCATTCGGGTTCGGCGAGCGAGCCGAGGCTGCGGGTCGGATCGCCGAGGATCGCGACCCGGGTCATCCCCTCGGGGGTCTCCGGTGTGCGGTTGGTGATCAGGCCGACGACCAGGTTGGCGGTGTTGTGCCCCTCCGGCCGGTCGACCGGGACTAGGACGCCGTCCCCGTTCAGGTCGTGCTCGGCGAAGTCGCCCGGCGGAAAGTCCGCGGGCGTGCCCTCCGGAGGCGCGAGCATGCGGATGATCTCGAACGGGTAAGGCGCGCCGAACCGCCGGGCCCGCAGCACCTTGCGCCGGTATTCGGTGAGCGGTCTGATCGGCGCCTCCTCGACGCGCAGCTCTCGCACGGTGAGATGGTCGTCGTCCAGGCCCTCGATGTGCAGGACGGCCTCACGCAGCCCGTCACCATCAGGGATACGGACGCGGAGCAGGACCTTCTCCAGCCCGACGCCCGTGGCAAGGGGCACGAAGGGCCGGGCCAGATCCCGCCAGCGTTCCTTCGGCACGTCCCACGGCGGCCGTACATAGAGCACGATGCGATTGGACTGCGGACGTTCACGTGCTGGCAGTCCCGCCATGGCCGCGCGCATGGCGGCGAGCGCCTGCAGCCCGATCCGTTCGAGCCGCGGCAGTGAGACCACACGGCCGCCGTCGAGGACGGGGGTGAGGTCGCGGACTTCGGCGAGGGCGAACAGCCGGACGTCGGCCGGGTTGTCGTGGGCGACGCCGCGGAAGAGGTAGACGTCCTCGGCTGACCGGAGGCGTTCCAGCGCGAAGTTTGAGAGCCGCCACAACTCGGCGCGTTCGGCGATCATCGGATGCAGGTTGCGGTAGAGCCGGTCCTCCGCGAATCCACCCGCGGTGTCCGGGCGATACGAGAAGTGCTGGGTCCGGCTGTGCTCGGCGGCCCGGCCGCGCTCGCTCGTCACCGTGATGTCCAGGCGATCCAGCGGGCGCCCGAAGTCGCACCGGGCGAGAAGTGCGGCAAGCTCGACCGCCATCGCGTCCGCGCCGGGTCGTTCGCCCGGCCGCCAGGTCACGAGGTCCACGATGATCTGCCGGTCGCCGCCGGCATCGCGCAGGTGCGCGGCGATGCCGGCGGCGGCGGCCGGAAGATCGGACAGCGGGAGGTACGCGACGACCAGATGGAACGGGGAACCTTCATGGATGAAGTCGGCCGATCCCAGCAAGGTTCCGCTGTGGTCGCCGAAGCGGATCTCGTCCAGTTCGCGGGTCCGGTAGAAGCGGCGGATGTAGACCTCGACGAGCGTCTCGCGGAACCGCGGTCCTGCCTCGGCCCAGCGGCGGAGCAGCGGACCGCGCATCGGCTGCGGGCAGCGAACCAGCCGTTCGACGAGTACGTCACGGTCGGATCGATCGGGCTCGGCCGCGAGCTCGTCGAGATGGCCCTCCATCTCGACGTACACGGCCGCCAGCGCCCTCTCGTGCAGCGGTTCGTCGAAGTGACGGAAGCGCACGTCCCTGGCCAGGTCCGCCACAATCGGATATCGCGTCTGCGCGGCGGCGGCCAGCCGGTCCAACAGCTCCCGTGCGGCGGGCTCGCGCGCGCCGGGATCGGTTGCGTCCAGCCGGCGTTCGAGCAGCGCCAGGACCGCGGGAACGAGTTCGTCCGCGCGGTGGAAGGACCGGAACATCCAGACGACGGCCTCCTCCAGCCGCCGCGTCCGGTCCAGCGAGGTCACGCCGTACCTGCCCAGGACCTTCGCGAGCCGCCCCCGGAAATCGGGTGGCAGGCCCGCGCGGTCGGGGTCGAGCCACTGCAGATACGACAGCACGTACTCCTGGGCGCTCGCGCTCTCCAACCCGTCGGTCACGGGCTCCGGCTGCGGCCGGTAGAGACCGCTGACGTCGGCGAAGAGGTCGAGGAAGGCGTCCTCGGCGGCGCGCAGGTCGGGATCTTCCGGCACCGCCCGGCCGCTGACGGCCCGCTGGTCCGCCATGACGCGGCGTACGGCCTCCGAAGGCAGGTCGAACCCCAGCAGGTAGCCGCGCAGCGTGTCGTACACCGAACGATGGTCGCGGCCGTCGGCTGCCCCGGCCGGGCCTGCCAGCGTGGAGAAGTCCAGAAGAGGAATCTCGTCATCGGCGTCCGGGGACGCGGTGCCGGTTCCGGTCCGGGTCAACCGGACGAGCGGCTGACCCGCCATCACCTGGGTGTTCTCGGTGACCTCCACGCCCGACACCTGGCCCGCGTGGGGCGCGGTGAGCACCGACTCCATCTTCATGCTCTCCAGCACGACGAGCGGCGCGCCCCGCTCGACCTGGTCCCCCGGCCGTACTCGGACGCCGACCACGAAGGCCGGGAACGAGGCGCGCACGAGCCCGCCGTCGTCCCGCTCGACGCGGTGCGCGCCGTCCCTGACGTCGATCAGGAACGATCCGCTCTGCGGAACGGCGAGGACGCGGTGCCGTTCTCCGCCCGCCGCCAGCCGCCGCTCGAATGGCCCGAACCGTTCCACTCGGGCCTCGACCTCGCCGGTCCCGGTGGCGAGCCGGTACACGCCCGGCCGTGTCCGGAAGACCGTGAGGGCGTACGACCGGCCGCGGTAACGGAGGCGGACCCGGTGGCCCGCGTCGTCGGGCGCCTCCGGCCGCCCGCGTGCCGCCATCGCGCGGAACGAGGCGACCTCGGCGGCGTGCGCCTCGTCGTAGGCCTCCACGGCGGCCTGAACGACGGCGAGCGGGGCCGGTTCGGGCACATGGCGACTCTCGGCGACGGCGCGATCGAGCCAGCGGTTGTCGAACGTACCGTCGCGCACCTCCGGTGTGCCGAGCAGCCACAGCAGGAACGACCTGTTGGTGGTGCCGCCCTCGATGACGACCGCGGACGAGGCGAGCGCGCGCCGCAGCCGTGCCAGCGCCTCATCGCGGTCCCGGCCCCAGGCGACCACCTTGGCGATCATGGAGTCGAACGCGGCGGCCACCGTGTCCCCCTCTATGATCCCGGTGTCCACCCGGATGCCGGGACCGGCGGGCGGGCGCCACAGCAGGACCCGGCCCGGGGCCGGGGCGAACCCGCGCTCGGGGTCCTCGGCGCACAGCCGCGCCTCAACGGCATGGCCGCGCGGGCGCGGCGGAGCGCCGGTCAGGCGGCCGCCCCGGGCGACGTGCAGCTGGAGTTTGACGAGGTCGATCCCGGCCGTCGCCTCGGTGACCGGGTGCTCGACCTGGAGGCGGGTGTTGACCTCCATGAACAGGAACCGGCCCGTCTCCGGATCGACCAGGAACTCCACGGTGCCGGCGCTGCGGTACCCCGCTGCCGAAGCGATCCGGACGGCCGCCGCCTCGATGGCATCACGGTCCGCCGGGCGCAGGACGGTGGAGGCCGACTCCTCGATGACCTTCTGGTTGCGCCGCTGGACGCTGCAGTCGCGCAGCCCTGCCGCCCAGGTCGTGCCATGCCCGTCGGCGATGATCTGCACTTCGACGTGCCGGGCCCGCGGGAGCAGCTTCTCCACGAACACCGCCGGGTCACCGAACGCCAGCGCGGCCTCCTCCCGTGCCGCGGCGAGCGCCGTGGCGACCCCGGACCGTTCAGTGACGATCCTGATGCCGCGGCCGCCGCCGCCCGCCGCGGCCTTCAGCAGCACCGGGTAGCCGAGCCGGTCGGCGTGGGCCGCCGCCTCGGCGGCGTCGGCCACCGGCCCGCCACTCCAGGGCAGCACCGGCACGTCCGCCTTCTCGGCCAGGCGCTTGGCCGCGATCTTGTCGCCGAGCAGCCGGATCGTGTCGCTGCCCGGTCCCACGAAGACGACGCCCGCTTCCTCGCAGCGCCGCGCGAACGAGGCGTGCTCGGCGACGAAGCCCCAGCCGACCCACGCGGCGTCGGCCCGCGCTCTCTTCATCGCCTCGACGACCCGTTCCTCGTCGAGGTAGGCCGACTTGCGGTGCCCGTCGGCCGGGTCGGTGAACGTGGCGGGGCCCAGGCACACCGCCTCGTCGGCCATCCGGACGAACCAGGCGTCGGCGTCCAGGTCGGTGTACAGCACGATCGCGGTGACCGGGTCCCCCGCGCCGTCGCGGTTGAGCTCCGCGACGGCGTCGAGGGCCCGCTTGGCGGGCTCGCCCCGGTTGACGATCGCCAGGCGCCGGATCTGGGCCATCTCAGCTCACCGGACCCAGCCGGCTCCGCAACTCAGCGGAGATCTCGCCCGGCAGCGCGATGGTGCGGTATCCCTCCACGCGCAGGACGACATCGCCCTCCGCGTCCAGAACGACGCAGTCGAAGCCCAACTGCTCAGGGTCGCCCGGCCGGGGAACGATCCTTGCGTGAAGCGGTCCGGGAAGGCCGATCCGGAACATGCGAATCCGTCCGACCCGGTGAGGCAGCGCCAGGCGCCCATGCGACCCGGCCTCCCAGAGCCCGGCCGCCTGGAAGCACAGCTCGACCAACCGCGGCGACAGGGTCAGGTGCGGCTCATCCTGATCGGTCACGGCAGGCAGGTCGCCGGCCATGCGGGCCGCCGCGCCTTCCCCGTGCCGCCAGGCGGCGAAGACCACCTGGAACGCTGGACCGTGGAAGTACAGGTCGTAGACGTCCTCCTTGTGCACGACGGTCTCGCCATCCTGCACCGGGTCCTCCTGTTCTGGATCCGGTGCATGCTCGGTGAGCCGTACTGAGCCGGTGAAGTGGACGGTGCGCTGCGGCTCGTCGGAGCCATGCAGGGCGCGCTCGGCCGACAGCGTGCACCTGGCGACCAGGTCGGCGCCGTCGGGACCCACGACCGCGGTGAGCGTCAGTGTCCTGGGCTCGTCCCGGTAGAACTTCAGAGGCGCCAGGAACGCGACGTCCTCCACGGCGGTGACGTGCCATCCGGGTGCGGCCAGCCGCGCCAGCTCGGCGAAGCCCTCGATGCCCATCACCCCTGGCAGCACCGGAGTGCCGTCGATGCGATGGTCGTCGAGGAACGGCTGCCGCGCCGGATCGAGGATCGTCCTGGCCACCAGGCCGGTGTGGACACCGGCCGACTCGACCGTTCCGATCATCGGACCGGTGCCGGTGACCGCCGCCGGGTCGAGCCCGCCCGCCGGGTCGTACTCGCGGCCCAGGACGCCGAGCTCACCGGCGACCAGCACCTCGCCACGTCCGCCGGAAACGAGTTCCTGGCGGATCCAGGGCACGGCGGTCGCCGCGGGCAGCATCTCGATGCCGGCCATCTCCATGATCTTCGGGATGGAACCGCGCGAGGCCATGCCGATGCCCGCCCAGGCGGTCCAGTCCAGCGCGATCGCCCGGGTCTCGGGCCGGGCGCGCCGCAGGCCGCTGGTCAGCTTGCAGAGCAGGTCGTTGGCGGCGCTGTAGTCGGCCTGCCCCGCATTGCCGAACCGTCCGGCGACCGAGCTGAACGCGACAGTGGCGCCGATCGGCAGATCCGCGGCCGATCGCATCAGGTTGAACCAGCCGTCGGCCTTGACGTCGAAGACCAGGTCGAACTCGCGACGCGGTTTGTCGGCCAACGTGTGGCTGATCTCGATCCCGGCGGCATGCAGGAGCACGTCCACCCGTCCGCTCGTCGCGCGCACGTCGTCGACGACCCGTCGCACGGCGTCCGCGTCGGTCAGGTCGACCGGGTGGTAGTGCGCGGTCCCGCCCGCGTCGCGGACGGCCTGGATGGCGGTCGCTGCCGCGCGCAGCCGCTCGTAGCGCGCCATCTCCTTCTCGACCAGGACCGGCGTCGGCCGCTCGCCGCGCTCTTTGAGCCGGGCGGCGATGTCGGCCCTCAGCGCCTCCGGATCGCTCGTGTAGCGGCGCAGGTCGGGGTCGGACGGATCGGGTTCGGGTGTGAGGTCGAGCAGGTGGAAGGTGCCCGCCGAGGCCTTGGCCAGGTCGGCGGTGATAGCGGAGACGATCCCGCCCGCCGCCCCGGTCACCAGGAACACCGTGTTGGCGTCGAGGGCCGTCTCGGCGCCCCCGAAGGGGCGTTCGTCGAGCCCGATCGTCCAGCGGAGGTCGTTCGACCGGCCCACCTCGACGCAGCCGGGGTCGTGCAGGGTCTCCTCGATGAGCGCGTCGGCGATTCCGCTGGTCTTGCGGCTGGGCGGGAAGTCGACCGCCTTCACCAGCGTGCCGGGCCGCTCCCGCTGGTAGGCCTTGGCGAAGCCGGTGACGGCTCCGCCGAGCGGCGCTGACGCGCCCTCCTCGTCGTAGCCGTGCCGCCCGCCGAGCCGGGTCGCGGTCACCAGGAACGGCGACCGCTCGTACAGCGGCCGAACGAGCCCGTACAGGTTCTTCACCCGGCGGCGGAGGGCCTCCCGCCAGGCGGAGAGGTCCATCTCGTCGATCGGGCCCTCGTCGTCGAGCGCGGGCAGCCAGTACACGCCGTGCACGTCGCCGTCCACGGAGAGGCCGGCCGCTGACGGGTCGAGCATGACGACCTCGCAGCCGAGCTTCTGGAGGCGCCCGGCGAGCGCCTTGGCGACGCCGCCCTCGTCGGGCATCACCGCGATACGGCTTCCCTTGCCGAGTGTGATCCCGGTGGGCTTGCACAGCGCGAGGGGCGGCCGGAGCACCGGGACCGGCACCCGTCGCGAGAACGCTCCCGGATCGGGGGTGCCATCGGTGTCGGCCGCCGCCGGCTCATCCGTCGTCTCTGGGACGGCCTGCGGGGAGGCAGCCGCCTTGCGTTCGCGGATCCAGCCGATGACGTGGGTGAGGGTCGGGAAGTCACGCAACCGCAGCTTGTCGTCGCGCTCGATCGAGAACCGCTGACGAACCGCCGCGAACACCTCCGCCTGCTTCACCGTATCCACACCCAGATCCGCCTCCAGATCCAGATCCAACTCCAGCAACTCCGGCGGATACCCCGTCATCTCCGCCACGATCCCCACCACCGTCGCCGTCACCTCATCGGCTTGCGCGGGGACGGGCGCAGCGGGTGCGGCGGGAACGGGCGCCGGTTCGGGCGTGGGCTGGACGGGGGTGGGCGGGGCCTGTGCCGGCTGCGGCTCGAGGGCCGGTCTCCTCGCCGGTGCGGCCGGTGCCTGGGCGAGCTGTGCGTCGTCGACGACGCGCAGCCGCCGCTGGACGACCTCCAGCCGGGCGCCCTCGCGGCCCGTCATGGCGGCGAGCCAGCGGTTCCAGGCGTCCGGGTCGTCGATCCGATACGCGTATCCCAGCTCGTCGGGCGCGCGGTGGCGGCCGTCGGGCATCGGCGTCCAGCGCAGCAGCGACATGGCGATCTGCGAGCCGAAGCCCGCGGCCAGCCGCAGCGCGTGGCGGACGGGGTAGGCGCCGCCCGCCGAGAGGTTGAGCACGCCGAGCTCGGGGTCGGGCTCCTTGAAGTTCGGCACCGGCGGGACGATCCCGGTCTCCAGGGCCTTGATCGCCACGACGTCCTCGATGCCGGCGCCCATGGCGTGGCCGGTGAACGCCTTGGTGTTGGTGATCACGACGGCGTCGGCGTCGCGGCCGAACACGCGCCGCAGCGCGTTGATCTCGGCTGCGGCGCTCCCGCCGCGCGCGGGGGTGTAGGTCTCGTGCGACACGAAGACCGTGGCGGGCGCGATATCGTGCCGGTCCGCCCCGCGCGCCTCCGCCTGCCCGATGACCTCTTCCATGACCTGGCCGATGTGGTCGACGTCCAGGCGGGTGCCGTGGAACGCGCTGTTGGCGGTCACGGCGCCGAGGACCTCGCAGATCGGCCGGACGCCGCGTTCGCGCGCGGCGGCCGCGGACTCGACGACGAACGCCGCCGCGCCCATGCCGACGATCATCCCGTGCCGGCGCCGGTCGAACGGCGTCGCGGCCTCCTCCACCACGTCGTCGGTGGCGGCCGCGCCCGAGGCCAGGAAGCCCGCGCCGACCCACGGCAGCAGCGCGTCGCTGGTCACGTCGTCGGCCGACACCACGATGACGCGGCGGCAGCGGCCGGTGCGGATCCAGTCCCCGGCGACGCAGAGTGCTTGGGTGGTGCTCGCGCACGCCGCGTTCACCTGCGTATTGGGGCCGCGCGCGCCGATGATCTCGGCGAACTGCGAGTGCCCCATCGACAGGCAGCGGAACAGGAAGCGCCGGTCGAACACGTACGGCTCGTCCTCCAGCCGGCGCCGTAGCTCGCGGACGCGGCGGTCGACCTCGGCCGTCGCCGCATCGCCGTCCCGCAGGCGAGCGCGCACGGCCTCCAGGGCGAGCAGCTGCTCGCGGCGGCCCCGGTCGGTGAAGTAGCGCTCCAGGTCTTGGGCGAAGTTGTCGTAGCCGGGGAACGCGGAGGCGAACACGACTCCCGTGTCGTCCCGCAGCGGCTCGGGCAGGCCCCAATGCCCGGGGAGCCGGGTGCCGAGCGTGGTGGTCTTGTACCCGTGGACGAGCGGGAGGCCAGCGTCGCGCAGCGCGTCGAACCCGGCGCCGATCGCCAGCCGGGTAGCGGTGTCCAGGGCGGCGTCCCGGTCGGCGTCCACGCCGAACTCGGTCACGACGTCGAGCGGCGCGCGGCGTCCGGCGAGCTTGATGACGTCGGCCTCGTTGTCGATGGTCTCGAACGTGGGGTCGCCGGACTCGCGCTTGACCAGGCGAGTGATCCGCCGGTCCACCATGCTCCGGCGGTACCGGTGCGGGATGGAGTCGATGAACTGCTGCCCGTCCAGGATCCGCTGCAGGTTGGCGTCGTCGAAGACCCGTTCCACGCCGGGCAGGCCCAGCGCGGCGCCGGTCACCACGACCGGCTCGTCCTCCGGCACGGCATTCGGAGCGGGCGACGGTGCGGTGCCCGTGTAGACCTTGAGGCCCGCTTCGAGGGCACCGGCGAAGATCCGGCCGAGCTGGTCATAGGTGTCGCTGGTCATGGCGGGCCTCATCGGGCGTTCGGGGGAAGCGGAGACGGGTGCGGGTGCCGGCGGCACCGGCTCGGCGGGGCGCAGGCCCAGGCCGGACGCGTACAGGCCGCAGAGCGCCTGGTTGAACGAGACGGCGTCGCCGAACTTGGGGTGGTTGGTGAACAGCTCCAGCACGTCGTCGTGGTGGGCGCCGAGCACGTCGGCGGTGAAACCGTGCAGCGCCTTCTTCGGCCCGACCTCGACGAAGACGCGCGCGCCCGCGTCGTAGAGCGTGCGCAGCCCGTCCACGAACCGCACAGGCGAGGCGACCTGGCGCCCGAGCATGTCGAGGATCGTCTCGACGTCGGCGCCGGCAGGGTAGAAGTCGCCGGTGACGTTGGCGACGATCGGACGCCGCGGTGGACGGATCTCCAGCCGGCGCAGCGCCGCCTTCAGCGGCTCGCCGGCCGGGGCGACGATGGCGGTGTGGAAGGCGTGGCTGACGGGGATGCGCGCGGTGTTGAGGCCGGCGCGGCCGAACTCCTCGATCGCCCGTTCGACGGCGGTGGTCGCGCCGCCGACGACGGCCTGGCCGGTGCTGTTGATGTTGGCGACCACGACGTAGCCGTCGATCCCGGCGATGATCCGTTCGATCTGGTCGAGCGGGCCGAACACCGCCGCCATCGCGCCGTTGTCGCCCATCGAGATGTCGGCCATCTCGCGGCCGCGGGCGCTGACCGCCTCCAGCGCCGCGGAGAAGGTCAGCGCGCCCGCCGCGACGAGGGCGGCGTATTCGCCGAGGCTGTGCCCCATGACCATGTCGGGCCGGACGCCGTACTCGTCCAGCAGCCGCGTCAGCGCGATGTCAGCGGTGAGGACGGCGGGCTGGGTGATCTCGGTCTGGAGCAGCCGGGCCTCCAGCTCGTCCTTCGCGACGCCGCCGGAGAACACATGGGCTGACAGTGGTCGTCCGAGCAGCGGGGTCATGACGCCGTCCGCCTCGTCGAAGGTCCGCGCGACGATGGGCTCGCGGGCCCGCAGTTCGCGCAGCATGTCGACATACTGCGAGCCCTGCCCTGGATACAGGAAGGCGACCTTTGGCGCGGGTCCGCGGCCTAGGAAGACGCCTTGTGAACGCAGCATCCGCCACATGGCCGGGTTGTCCGCCCGGAAGGCCTTGGCGGCCTTCGCGGCCTTGTCCATGAGCTCAGCGGGGTCGCCGTAGTCCAGGACGACCCGTACCGGGGCGTCGGCCAGCTCCGCGGAGGGCGGCGCCGGCGGGACACCCTCGCTCAGCCGGTCCAGGCCCGCGAGTGCCTCCGCGTCATCACCGGCAGCGACCGCCGCGATCCCCCGCGGCGGCGATTTCACGGTGGCGGGAACGTCGGCCGAGGCGAATGAGCGGGGTGCGTCCTCGGCACGATGGCGACCGGGGACGTACTCCTCCAGCACCACGTGGAAGTTGGTGCCACCGAAGCCGAACGCGCTCACCCCGGCGGTCCGGACGGCGCCGTCACCTGGCTGCGGCCATTCACGCAGTTCGGTGTTGACGCGGAACGGCGTGCTGGACCAGTCGACGTTCGGATTGGGATCGTCGAAGTGCAGGCTCGGTGCCAGCACCTTGTCGTGCAGGCTCATGACGGCCTTGAAGGCTCCCGCCGCGCCAGCGGCGGCCTTGAGATGCCCGATGTTCGACTTCACCGAGCCGAGCGCGATCGTCCCCGGCGCGGCCCCAGCCTTCACGAAGACCTCGTTCAGGGCCGCGAGCTCGGTGGCATCGCCGACGCGGGTGGAGGTGCCGTGGGCCTCCAGGTAGGTGGCGCGGGCCGGATCGAGGCCGGCGTCGGCCCAGGCTCGCTCCACGGCGAGCCGCTGCCCGACGGGGTTGGGCGCGGTGATGCCCTTGCCCTTGCCGTCGCTGGAGCCCGCGATGCCGAGCAGCACGGCATAAATCCGGTCGCCGTCGCGTTCGGCGTCGGCCAGCCGCTTGAGCACGAACACCGCGCAGCCCTCGCCCATCACGAAGCCGTCGGCGCCCGCGTCGAACGGGCGTGTCCCGGTCGCCGACAGGGCGCCGATCTTGCAGAACTTCACGAACGCACCGACGCCCATGTTGCGGTCGACGCCTCCGGAGACCGCCACGTCGAAGTCGCCGGCCTGCAAGCCGCGGACGGCCGCGTTCATCGCGGCCAGCCCCGAGGCGCACGCCGCGTCGGTGGTGAAGTTCGGCCCGCGCAGGTTGAGCAGGTTGGCCACGCGACCGGCGACGATGTTGGCCAGCTCGCCGGGCATCGTGTCCTCGTTGATCTCAGGGAATCGCGCGAGGAACGCTTCCCTCGCCTGCGCGAGCACCGTCTCGCGTACGTCGCCGGGCAGGGCCGCGAAGGCCGGGGCCGAGACCAGTTCGCGGGCGAACTCGGGGAAGGCGATCCGCAGATTGCTCTCGTAGTGCTTCTCGCCTCCGATGGCGTTGCCGAGGATCACGGCGGCACGCTCGGGATCGACGTGCCAGTCCGGCCATCCGGCGTCCAGCAGCGCGGCCCGGGACGCCGCCACCGACCATTTCTGCCCCTGGTCGAGCTGCGCGCCGACCGCGGGCGGCACCGGCAACCGCCAGCCCATCGGATCCCACTCGAACTCCCGCACCCAACCGCCGATGCGCGAGTAGGTCTTCTCGGGGGCCACCGGGTCCGGGTCGTAGTAAAGCTCCGGATCCCAGCGTTCGGGCGGGACGTCGCCGATGGAGTAGCGGCCGTCGCGGACGTTCGTCCAGAAGGAGTGCGCGTCGGGGGCGTCGGGCATGATCGCGCCGATGCCGACGACGGCAATC
Organism: Spirillospora sp. NPDC048911; assembly: GCF_043198015.1. Classification (NCBI taxonomy): domain Bacteria; kingdom Bacillati; phylum Actinomycetota; class Actinomycetes; order Streptosporangiales; family Thermomonosporaceae; genus Spirillospora; species Spirillospora sp. NPDC048911. The sequence goes on from NZ_JBICUD010000016.1 coordinate 24,508, forward strand.
GGGACGCGGGGATTGCCAGTCATGACGTTACCTGCAGATTCAGTTGTCGGCGCGGCCGTACAGGGCGTCCGCGATGAGGTCCATGTCGGCGAGCAGTCCGGCCTGGGCGGCGCGGACGGCGTCGAGCCGAAGCGCGGCGGGCAGACCGCCGTCCTGCCCGGCGGGAAGAGCGCCCGCGACCCAGCGCAGGCCCTCCTCGGCGGTCTTCATGGCGGCCTCGCGTGCCGCCACCCGGCTGATGGTGGCGAGGATGCCCGGCGCGAACCGCCGATCACTCTTCTGCGGCCACTCGCCCGCGGCTGCGGCCGCCGCGCGCCGGGCCAGCGCGGCCGCGCCCTCGGCGGCGGCGATCAGCTCGCCGAGCCGCAGCAGGACGTGCTGGTTGCGGGTGAGCCGCCCGGTGCGGCACGCCTCCATGACGGCGGCCAGGCACTCCAGCGCCAGTGCCGCAACCGGCGCCCCCGTCTCGCCGGGCAGTGCGGCGAGGGCGTGCGCCTCGTCACGGTAGTGGGCTCCCCGGGTCTTCAGGTGGCGCTGCCACCGGTCGCGGGCGATCGTCATCTCCAGGATCTCCGAGGTCCCCTCGTAGATCGTGGTGATCCGCACGTCGCGTTTGATCTTCTCGACCACATAGGGCTTGGTGTAGCCGTAGCCGCCGTGCGCCTGGATCGCCGCCTCGGCCGCCGTGTTCCCCGCCTCGCTGGCCAGGTACTTGGCGATCGCGCCCTCGGTGTTGAGCGCCCCCTCGGCGCCCTCGCCCGCGTCGATGCGCAGCGCGGTCTCCTCGGTGAACGCCCGCGCCGCCTCCAGCCGCACCGCATGCGGAACGATCAGCTTGTGCGTGTACCCCTGCTTGCTGGCGAGCGGCCCACCGGCCTGCACCCGGTCCGCCGAGTAGGCGATCGCCCGGTCGAGCGCCGCCCATCCCCCACCAAGACCGAACGCGGCGACCATCAGCCGGGTGTAGCCGAACACCCGCTGGGCGATCACCAGCCCGCCGCCCTCCTCGCCACCCACCAGGTTCTCCGCCGGGACCACGACGTCGTCCAGGTAGAGCGCCGCGGTGTTGGACAGCCGGATGCCGTGCTTGTCCTCCGGCGGCGCGGCCGAGAAGCCCTCCGTGCCCTTCTCCACCACGAACCACGAAGGTCCCCGGGGAGTGGAGGCGAGAACGGTGCACACGTCGGCGATGGACCCGTTGCTGATCCATTGCTTGCGCCCGTTGATCCGGTAGCCGGTGGTCCGCCCACCGGTCTCCACCGGAACGGCGACGGTGCGCAGGGCGCCGAGGTCGCTGCCGGCCTCGGGCTCGGTCGCCCCGTACGCCAGGAGGATGCCCTCCTTGACGATCCGGCCGAGCCACCACTCCTTCTGCTCGGCGGTACCGCCGAACAGGATCGGATCGCAGCCGAGGAACGTGGCGAACACCGAAGTCGCCAGCCCGATGTCGATCCGGGCCAGGCGCTCGCAGACGCGGTAGGAGTCGAACGCCCCACCGCCCATCCCGCCGTACTCCTCCGGGATGAAGACGAGCTGAACACCAAGATCGTCGCCGCACATGGCACGGACGACCTCTTCGGGGCAGACGTCCTCGCGGTCGAGTTCCAGCCGCCGCTCCTGCGGAAGAACGCCGCCGGTGAACTCGTCGAGTGCGTCGAGCATGAGGTTAAGGGTGCCGAGGTCGAGCCCCCGGCTGTCATCGCTGCTCATAGCCTGATCTCGCCGTCCGAGGGGGATGCGTTCTCCTCGAACGTAGGCAGCCCTCCGTACCCGAGATAGCCCAAAAGGTCCCTGACCGCCAGGACCTTCGACCCGTCCCCCGCCGCTCGCCATGGCCGGATACCTAGAGTGACCACGCGGCCAGGCGATGCCCATCGCACAGCGGCGCCGCGTTGCAGCCGGCCAGATGCAGGCTGGCGCCGCGGTCATGGTCGTTGCTCACTGGCCGTGTCCCGGGGTTCCGAGGGGATCCGGTCCCCCGCCTGGCGGATTCGACCAGGTGAGCCCTGGGTCACGCATGGTCTGATGTGCCAGGGAACACACTGAGGTGTGAATGGGTCAACTGAAGCGGTGGTGTTGCTGGGGTTGGCGCGTCGGCTGTTGACCGGGTTGGAGCAGCCCGCCCCACGGCGGTGCCTGGATGAGCAGCTGGAGCGGTGGCGGGAGGTGGCGCACCAGTGCCGGGAATTGGGCAACTGGGTGGTCCTGGCCACCGCGACGGCGGCCACGACCGATCCGGTGCGGGTGGATGCCGCCGCGGCCGAACGGCACCGGCTGCTGGGCGAGCTGGCGGTCATGCTCGCGGTCAACACCGAATGAGCGGTGGCGATCTGCCAGCCCTACACCACCGAGCCCGGCCGGCACGATCCGTACCTGACCGAGGCGTGGAACACCGCCCGCGACGCGTTGCGGTACATCACGTTGAGTGTGCTGCGGATGCTCACGGTCTCGCACGGCCTGCCCGACACAACCAACGGCCCTGACCATTGACCGCACCGTCGTTGACCGCGCCGCGCGGCGGGTATGGCGCTTGTTGCACAGCCGACCCCGAGCGCATGATTGCGTTTGTGCCGCAGCCCGCTGGGAAAAGCCGGTCCATGACCTCCACCGCCGACTCGGTCGCGTCGGCCCCGCCGCCCCGGCCGTCGGCCGCGCCGCGACGGTGGCCAGACGGAGGTCTGCAGGTGAACGTCGGTCACCGCCATGGCTGGGTGGTGCTGACGTTGCGCGGTGAGCTGGACATCGCCACCGTGCCGGTCCTGCACGAGCACGTCGACGACGCCATACGCGCCGCCGCGGAGCGGGACCTACCGCCCCAGGTCGCGCTGGATCTGATCGCCCTGGTGTTCTGTGACTCCTCCGGGCTGAACCTGCTGATCCGCGCCTGGAAACAGATCACCGCCAGCGGCGGACGGATCCTGCTGCTGCAACCCCGCCGCCGCCTGCGGGAAACGTTGGCATGCGCCGGCTTGGACCGCTACCTCACCATCGCCGCCACCGTGCCGGCTTGACGTCTCACAGCTGACCAGCAGACAGATCCAGCATTTCAGACACCAGCGTGCGGTCCATGTGCGCGTGATGGCTATGCAGGCGCACCGAACCGGGGCACCCTGCCCGACCGGGCGTGGTCTCCGGGGAAGGCGGCCGAGGATCTCCCCGCCATTGTCCTTGCGTGCCATTACCCGCCGATTACGCAGCGCGGGTATGGAGTGTTGCAGACACCAACGCGAAGGAACTCCACATGTCCGCCTCGACCCGCTTGACGACGCTGGCTGTGGCTCTGGCTGCCACCAAGAATCGGCTTCCCCTGCCCGCCACGACCACCGACGTCCCTCCCGCGCCACGCTCATCGGTCAGCGACCGGTTCCGGTGGCGGATCCGCCGAACAGCCACTGCACCGAGTTCGTCGACAACAGACCGACATGGGGCACCTAGGTCTGACCCGCGGGGCAGGCCTTCGGGGCGAGCGTCGCGACTCCGCCTCTCTCCGCTCGAACCGGCTGCCAGGTTGCCCCCTTCCGAGTGATAGGGGCCGAGCAGGGTTCGCATTCCCACCGCACGTTCATGGAGTGGGGGCTTTCGTTGGCGAGTTCTTCTGTGGCTGTCGCGTGGTCGTCTCTTGTGCGGTCGTCGCCTCGCACACACTGTGCGGGAGGCCGTGCTGATGCAGGTGGGAGCGGGCGTGCGCGATCGCGGCGGGTGTGGTGGGGAAGATCAGACCATCGCGGCGCAGGTGGTCGGCGACGCCGAGGGCGGCCAGGACCTGGTCGTGCCGGTGCTTGATGCCGGAGACCAGCACGAGGATGCCGCGGTGTTCCAGACGGGTGATGGCATCGCCCAGGACCTGGGCGCCGGTGGCGTCCATGGTGGTGACGCGCGACATCCGCAAGATGACCACTCGCACGTCGCTGACCTCGGTCAGCTCCAGGAGGAAGCGATGGGCGGCGGCGAAGAACAGCGGGCCGTCCAGCCGGTAGGCGACGATGTGCTCGTCCAACAGCTGCCGTTCTTCGGCGGTGTGGTCGGTGCCGTCGGTGCTGTCGAGGGGGGTTCGGTTGAGCTGGGCGGAACGGGCGACGGCGCGCAGCGCGAGCACGATGGCCAGGCCGACACCGACCGCGACGGCGGTGATCAGGTCGAAGATGACGGTGACGGCGAAGGTTCCGATCAGTACCAGGGCATCGCTGCGGGTGGCGCGCGCCAGTGCGCGCAGCGACGAGACCTCCACCATGCGGATGGTGGTGGCCAGCAGTACTCCGGCCAGCGCGGCGAGCGGGATGCGTGCCACCAGGCCGGCGGCGGCCAGCACGATGACCGCGAGCACAGCGGCGTGGGTCAGGGCAGCCAAGCGTGAGCGGGCTCCGGCGCGGACGTTGACGGCGGTGCGGGCGATCGCCGCGGTGGCGGGCACGCCGCCCAGCAGCGGCGCGGCCAGGTTGGCGATGCCCTGACCGAACAGCTCTCGGTCGGGGTCGTGTTTTTGGCCGACGCTCATCGCGTCGGCGACGCTGGCGCACAGCAGGCTCTCCAGAGCCGCCAGCGCCGCCACGGCCAGCGCCGAAGGCACCAGCGCGGCCGCGGCACCGGTGTCCCAGAACGACCATGACGGGGTGGGCAGCCCGGCGGGCAGCGCCCCGATCGTAGCCACCTTCAGCGACGCCGCCTGCGCCACGATGGTGGCCAGCACGATTCCGGCAAGCGAGAACGGGATCCCGGGCCGGATCCGGGAACCGGCCAGCATCAGCGCGGCGACCGCGATCGCCATCACCGGCGCGGCCGCCGAGGGATGCGCGAGAAAACGGGCCAGGGCCTGCCCGGCCACCTGCCATACCTTCTCACCATGGACCCCGGCGGCCCCGAGCGCGGCTGGTATCTGCTGCAGCGCGATGACCACGGCGATGCCGGCGGTGAACCCCTCGATCACCGGCGTCGGCAGCAACGCCGCGAACCGCCCGGCACGCAAAGCCGCCAGTCCCACCAGGACCAGCCCGGCCATCAGTCCGACCATCAGCACGCCCTGGGCGCCGTAGCGCGCCACGATCGGCACCAGCACCACCGTCATCGCACCGGTCGGGCCCGACACCTGCAGGTTGCTGCCACCGAACACCGCCGCCAGCGCGCCCGCGACGATGGCGGTCACCAAGCCCGCTTGCGCACCCAGCCCCGAACTGACCCCGAACGCCAGCGCCAGCGGCAGCGCCACCACCGCCACGATCAACCCGGCCACCAGATCCCGGCCCGGCTCCCGCCGCGCCGCACTCCAGTCCGACCGCCCCGGCAACAGGCCGCCCAGCCTCCCACCCAGCCCAGCGGCCAGTCGGCGCGCCAGTCGCTGCCGCAGCCCGCGGGATGCCCCTTGCATCTGAACGGATGCGGTCACGCGCTCTTGTCCGTCGACTCGCTGCGCAGCTCGGCCAGCAGCTCACCCTGGCCGGCCAGCAGTTCGGTGAGGATCCGCCGGGCCGCCCGCATCAGATCCGACACGTCCCCGCCCGCCAGCTCGTACACCACCGTCAAACCCTCCCGACGGGCGGCCACGATCCCCGCGCGCCGCAACACCGCCAACTGCTGGGACAGGCTGGAGGCCTCCACCTCGATCGCAGTCAGCAGATCGCGCACCGGAGTCGGCCCTTCACACAACAACTCCAGCACCCGGATCCGCACCGGATGCCCCAGGGTTTTGAACAACTCGGCTTTCGCCTGATACAGCGGGATCGGCATCACGCGCCCCCCGTCGGCCCAGCATCCCGCCGGCCGTCGGCCTGATCGTCACATGCCGACCCGCCACGCACGGGCTCATCAGGCACGGGCTCGTCACGCCGGAGCTCGTCAGGCAGCGCGACGCCGTGCGTGGCGGCTAGGCGCTCCAACTCCTCAAGCCCACCGGCATGCGTGAGGACCGCGTGCTCGTCACCATGCTCGCGCGCGGCCTCCAACGCTCGCCGCGTCGCCCCCAGGCGCCGACGCAACACACTCTGGAAGTCAGGCACCTTCCCCCCGTCCACTGTCCTCGACCTCGCCGGTCTCGGCGGTCTCGACGTCTGCACACAAGTCAGGAACACCAGCCTCCGCGACGGCGTGCGGAGCTCGATCCGCCAACCCCAACACCCGCCGTGGCCGCTCAAGATCAGGACCGGCGCTGCCGTATTTCAACATCCGCGCGGCCCTACACCTGACTCACCTGACGGATTGCCATCTTAGCCAATTGAAGAAATCTTCAAAACCGCAACCGGGCGAACGCACGGTGCAGACAGGACCACGACCGAAACCCGGAAGCCACCGGACCACGCGCATGATCGACCGTCGGCAACCCGGTCGAATATGCCAGCTCCCATCCCGCTGGAACGACCACAGACCCATCAGTGGAGGAATGGGGGACCTTCGGCTCTAGGGAGCACGCTCACCGAGCGGAAAGCTCAGGTGTTGCAGATATGAGGTCCATGAGGCGAGAGGGCGGCATGATGAGCTTCACAACGTCTTCCATGGCGAGTCGACGACCATTCGAGGCGTCCACAGACGTCCTCGCTGGTTCGGTGGCGATGCTCTCGGCCCGTGGCGAACTCGACCTTGCCACCGCAGGCTCGTTCCGCGACCTGCTAGTGGAAACGATCGGTAAGGGTTGCCCGAACGTCGTGGTCGACATGTCCGGTGTCACCTTCTGTGACTCCCAGGGCCTCAGCGCTCTCCTCGCCGGGGGCGCAGCATGCCGAGGCCATGGATGGCGGGCTCACCCTTCTCGATCTGCATCCGCGAGTGGCGAAGGTCCTCCGCCTTACTGGGCTCGACCAGAGGCTGCGCCTTGCCGCGACTCCGAACCCACACGCAGGCCATTGAGGTCACCGGTTTTGTCAGAACGATCGCCGTAGAGGCGCGATCCGGCCTCTGTGACGTGGTCGGCTGGATCCGACATCCAGCATGACCGTGTAGGACCGCAGCAGGCACCGTCGGCCGTTCTGCCATCTGCGTTCATTCGACGATCGCCGCTTGGCATTGTCCTTCTCCTTGCTGATCCGCTCCTTCGGATGATCACCAGTTCGGAGCTCCAGCATCGGCCTGGCCGCTCGGTGATGAGCGGATGGAGGTCACCGGTCGGTGGAGGGTTCCCGGCCTGCGGCGTTCGACTGCCGGAGGTACAGGTCGTGGTAGAGCCCGGGGCGTCGCAGGAGGTCGGCGTGGGTGCCGCGCTGAATGGTCCGGCCGTGGTCGAGGACGATGATCTCGTCAGCGTGGTCGAGCCCGTGAGGTCGTGGGTGATCAGCAGGACGGCGCGGTTCTGACCGGGGCTGAGCAGGTCGGCGGTCAGTTCGGCCCGGGTGTGCGGGTCCAGGTGTGCGGTGGGTTCGTCGAGGATGAGCACGGGTGGGTCTGCGAGCAAGGCGCGGGCGAGGGCCAGGCGCTGCCGTTCGCCTCCTGACATGGCGGCGCCGTGCACGCCGACGAGGGTGTCCCAGCCGTCCGGGAGGGTCTGGATCCAGGGCAGGAGGCGCGCGCGGGCGGCGGCCTGGTTGAGCTCTCGGTCGATGGCATGGGGTTTGGCCAGTTTCAGGTTTTCGCGGATCGTGGTGTCGAACACGTGCGGGTCCTGCGGGCATCCGCCGATGACCCGTCGGACGTCGTCGGAACGGTAGGCGGTCAGGTCGCGGTCGTTGAGGGTCGCGCTGCCGCCGTCGGACGCGAGGAAACGCAGGAGGAGCGCGGCGACCGTGCTCTTGCCCGCGCCGCTGGGGCCCACGAGCACGACGCGGCGTCCCGGGCGGAGGTCGAGGGTGAAATCGTCCAGAGCGAGGGGACCTTGCGGCTCGTACCGCGCGCTGACGCCGCGCATGCGCACATGGACAGGCCGGTCGGGCGCAGGAAGTGGCCGAGCTGGTTCCGAGACGGGGTCGGGTGTGTCCAGGAGCGAGGTGATGCGGCCCGCCGCGGCCCGGGTGCGAGCGAGCTGGACGGCTGCGGCGGGCAAGGTGCTTACGGTCTCGAATGCGGCCAGCGCGGTCAGGACGAGGACGGCGAGGGGAACCCGTCCGAGCGTGCCGTTCTTGACCGCCGCGACGCCGAGCAGCAGGACGCCCCAGAGCGTAAGGCCGGTGGCCAGTGTGCCGAGACCGCTGCCGAGTGCCTCGACGAAGGCGGCCCGCCTGGTGCGGGCGGTGAGTTCGGCGTCGGCTCGGGCGACCGCGGTGAGAGCGGCTTCCTGTGCGCCGAAGGCGTGCAGGTCGGCCGCGCCTGAGAGGGCGTCGGTGACGCGGGTGGCGAGTTCGCCTCGGACGGAGGCGGCGCGGGCGGTGGAACGGCCCGCGAGCACGGCCGACCCGAGGGGCACCAGGGCACCGGCGATCAGGAGGCCGAGGGCGAGTACGCCGGCGGCCGGGGCGAGCAGGAAGGCGCACGCCGTCGCCGCGCCCGCTCCGGCGAGGGCGGCTGCCGCGGTGGGGATCAGGCCGCGTACGACCAGGTCCTGGGTGGCGTCGACGTCTGAGACCAGGCGGGTGAGCAGGTCGCCGGAACGGTATTCGCGCAGTCCGGCGGGGGCCAGGCGCGCCAGCCGCCGGTAGATCCGCACCCGTGCGTCGCCGAGCATCCGGAAGGCGACGTCGTGCCCGGTGAGCCGTTCGGCGTAGCGCAGGACGCCGCGGCTGACGCCGAGCGCGCGGACGGCGACCACGGCGATCGTCAGCGCGGTCACCGGAGGGTGCTCGGCGGCTCTGGCGATGAGGAAACCGGAGGCCGCGAGCAGGGCGACGCCCGCGCCGGTCGTTGCGGCGCCGGCGAGCACGGCCAGCGCCAGTCTGCCCCGCATCGGTCCGGCGAGGGCGATCAGGCGCAGCATCGGGTGGCGGCCGCGGGCGGTGACGGTCTGGATGGTCATGGCGTTCCGCTTCCGATCATGGCCGGGGTCCTGCGTTCGGTGAGGCGGCCGGCGTCGAGCTCGATCACCCGGTCGGCCGCCGCGGTCCAGGCGTGGTCGTGGGTGGCGAGGACGACCGTGCGGCCGGCCATGAGCCGTTCCACGGTGTGCCTGATCGCGTCGGCGTTCTCGGCGTCGAGGGTGGCCGTCGGCTCGTCCAGCAGCAGCAGCGGCGCATCGCGCAGGAACGCTCGGGCCAAAGCGACCCGTTGCCGTTGTCCGCTGGACAGCCGCGTCCCGCGCTCCCCCAGGTCGGTCTGGTAGCCGTCCGGCAGCGCTTCGACGAACTCCGCGGCACCGGCCAGAGACGCGGCTTGGCGGACGGCGTCGTCGTCGGCTCCGGGGTCGCCGAGCCTGATGTTGTCGGCGACGGTTCCCGCGAAGAGGTAGGGATTCTGCGGCACCCAGGCGATGTTCCTCCGCCACTCCTCGACGGGGACGCCGGTGAAGCTCGTGTGCCCCGAGGCCGGTTCGGCGAAGCGGAGCAGCAGCCCGAGGAGCGTGCTCTTCCCAGCGCCGCTCGCGCCCATGACCACGACATGCTCGCCGGACGCCACCGACAGCGACACGTTCTCCAGCGCCGGTGCGTCACGGCCCGGGAAAGCGACGGAGACGTTCTTCAGTGAGAAGCCGTCAGAGGCGACGTCGTGCGCAGATCCCTGCGGTGCCGGGGCCGGCGGCACCGCCTTGTCCGGCACCGGGGTTTCGAGCACCTCGAAGACGCGTCCGGCTGCGGTGACGCCCTCCATGCTGGCGTGGAACTGAGCGCCGACGTTGCGCAGCGGCAGGTAGGCCTCGGGGGCGAGCAGCAACACCAGCAGCGCCGTCTCGTACGGAAGCCCGCCGCCCAGCAGCCGCAGGCCCACCTCGACGGCGACCAGCGCCACCGCCAGGGTCGCCAGGAGCTCCAGGACCAGCGCGGACAGGAACGCCACCCGCAGCGTCCGCATGGTCGCCCGCCGGTGCGCGTCGGTCACGTCCTTGATCAGCGACGCCTGCGCCGCCGCCCTGTTGAAGATCTTGAGCGTGGGCAGGCCCGCGACGACATCGAGGAAATGGCCGCCGAGGCGCTCCAGCAGCGCCCATTGCCGCTCGGTCCGCGCCCGCGTGTGCAGGCCCACCAGGATCATGAAGACCGGTATGAGCGGCAGCGTCGCCGCGATGACTCCCGCCGACAGCGGATCGGCGCCCGACACAATGGCCAGGACCGCGATCGGGACGAGGACGGCGAGCACGAGCTGGGGCAGAAAGCGGGCGAAGTAGGCGTCGAGGGCGTCCAGGCCGCGGGTAGCGAGCGTGACGATCTCGCCGGGACGCCGCGCCGCGAGCCATCCCGGGCCGAGCCGCAGCGTGTGCTCGACCAGGCGGCCGCGCAGCTGCGACTTGACCGTCGCCGCCGCCCGGAGGGCCAGTGCCTCCCCCGCCGCGACCGTCAGCGCGCGCATCACAACGACACCGAGCAGCGCGGCCAGCGGAAGGCCGAGGGCCTCGACGCCCGCGCCACCGAAGGCACCGGCGAGCAGATGAGCGAGCAGCACCGCCTGGGCGAGCACCAGCCCCGTCGTGATGAGCCCCATGATCGCCGCGCCCGCGAGGTGGACGCGCGCGCCGCTCGCATGGCGCAGCAGCCGGGGGTCGACGGGCTTCACTTCCCGTCCCCCGACCCGGTGCGGCCGTCGGCGGCATCGTCGGCGACACGGCCCTGCCCGCTCCGGACTCGCCCCCGCCGGGCCTTGGCCGGCAGCCCTGCCGGAGCGGCGATGGAGTCGCGGGTCAGCCGCTTGCGGAAGACCCAGTAGCTCCACGCCTGGTAAGCCAGCACCACGGGGGTGAAGACCACGGCCACCCAGGTCATGACGGTGAGGGTGTAGGAGGTGGACGCGGCGTTGTGCACCGTGAGGCTGAACGCGGGGTCGGTGGTGGAGGGCATCACCGCGGGCCACAGGTCGCCGAAGAGCGTGGCGACCGTCGCGACGATGGCCAGCGCGGTGCCGGTGAACGCCCAGCCCTCGCGGCCGCGCACCGCCGCCACGCAGCCGCCGACCAGTGCCGCCGCGGCGACCGCGGCGACGGGCCACGTGCCGGCCTTGCCGTGATCGACTTGAGTCAGCAGCAGGAACACCGCCGCCGTGACGGCCACAGGCAGCCAGATCCGATTGATGAGCGCGCGGGCCCTCCAGCGGACCTCGCCCTCGGACTTCAGGGCCAGGAAGACCGCGCCGTGCAGCGTGAAGACCGCCAGCGTGGTCAGCCCGCCGAGCAGGCCGTAGGGGTTGAGAAGGGTGAACAAGTTTCCGGTGTAGTGGTGCCCGGCGTCGATCGGGACCCCGCGCACGATGTTGGCGAACGCCACGCCCCACAGGAACGCCGGGACCACCGAGCCCCAGAAGATCGCACGGTCCCAGTTGCGGCGCCACCGGTCATCGTCGATCTTTCCCCGGTATTCGAACGCGAGGCCGCGCACGATCAGGGCGACGAGGATCAGCAGCAGCGGCAGGTAGAAGCCGCTGAACAGCGTGGCGTACCACTCGGGGAAGGCGGCGAACGTGGCGCCGCCCGCCACCAGCAGCCACACCTCGTTGCCGTCCCACACCGGCCCGATCGTGTTGATCATGACGCGGCGGTCGGTCTCACCGTGCGGATCCCGGCGGGGCGCCAGCACCGGCAGCAGCACCCCGACCCCGAAGTCGAAGCCTTCGAGAACGAAGTAGCCGGTCCAGAGCACGGCGATAAGCAGGAACCAGATGGTGGTGAGTTCCATGGAAGGGTCTCCGGATCAGTACGAGAAGGCGGGCATGGGCTCGTCGTCGCGGGGCGTCTGGTCCTCCGGCGGCGGCCCCTGCCGCGCGTACCGGACCATGAGCGTCCCGGCCACCACCGCCAGCGCCGCGTACAGCAGGGTGAACACCGTGAGCGAGGTGATGACGCTCGCGCTGCCGACGGTCGGTGAGACGCCGTCACGGGTCTGCAGCACTCCGGCGACCACCCAGGGCTGCCGCCCCATCTCGGTGAAGATCCAACCCATGGAGTTGGCCAGGAACGGCAGCGCGATCGCGGCGACCGCCATCCGCGGGAACCAGCGTCCGGCCGGGAAACGGCCGCGGCGCGTCAGCCAGAGCCCGCCCAAAGCCAGCAGCGTGGCGAGAAGACCGAACCCGATCATCAGCCGGAAGCTCCAGTAGGTCACGGGAATGACCGGCTTGTAACTGCCGGGCCCGTACAGCTGCTCGTACTGGCGCTGGACGTCGTTGATGCCCTCCACCGTTCCGTCCGGGTCGGCCGTCGCCATGAACGACAGCAGGTGCGGAACCCGCACACTCCACAGTTCGCTGCCGCCGTCCAGCGAGCCGATCGTGAACAGCGAGAACGACGCGGGCCCGGAGGTCTCGTAGAGCGCCTCGGCGGCGGCCATCTTCATCGGCTGCTGCTCGGTCATGACGCGGGCCTGGATGTCGCCCGACACGGTGACGCCGATCGCGGCGAGGAGCGAGACGACCAGCCCGAGGCGCAGCGCCGGCCGGAACACCTCGGCATCCCGGCGGCGGGCCAGGTGCCAGGCGCTGACACCGATGAGGAACATCCCGCCGGTGATGAACGCGCCGAAGATGACGTGCGGGTAGGTGATCAGCGCGGTCGAGTTGGTCAGGACCTTCCAGATGCTGGTGAGCTCGGCCCGCCGTGTCTCGGGGTTGATCCGGTAGCCGACGGGGTGCTGCATCCAGGAGTTGGCCGCCAGGATGAAATAGGCCGAGACGTTGGTGCCGATCGCCGCCAGCCAGATGGTGGCCAGGTGCAGCCGGGGCGACAGCTTGTCCCAGCCGAAGATCCACAAGCCGAGGAACGTCGACTCCAGGAAGAAGGCCAGCAGCCCCTCCATCGCCAGCGGCGCCCCGAACACATCACCCACGAACCGCGAATAGTCCGACCAGTTCATGCCGAACTGGAACTCCTGCACGATCCCGGTCACCACACCGATCGCAAAGTTGATCAGCAGCAGCTTCCCGAAGAACTTGGTCATCCGCAGGTAGGCCGGCTTCTTCTTGACGTGCCAGGCGGTCTGCATGCCCGCCACCAGAATCGACAGCCCGATGGTCAGCGGCACGAAGATGAAGTGGTAGACCGTCGTGATCCCGAACTGCCACCGCGCCAGATCCAACGCGTTCACGAACTCTCCCATCGCAGTGGTGGACCTCAGTGAAGCCTCCCTCACCGGCCCGCCCGAAGATCAGGCCCATACGGCCCCACCACCTGGGACTTAAGTCCCGAGAACCGACCTCCGTGCGGCCGAAGGTCCGCAGCGCTCCGGGACCTTCACGCACGTACGGCACGGCCCGCCAGGACGTTCGCCTCTGCCGGGCGCATCGGACTAGGCGGACCCTGGAGGTATGAAGATCGATGGGAACGGGCTGGAGGTGCTCGGCGACGCCGAATGCCTCGCCCTGATGCAGACCATGCCGATCGGGCGCGTGGTATTCACCGAACAAGCGCTGCCCGCCGTCCAACCGGTCAACTTCGTCCCCGACGGGAACTCCGTCGTCATCCGCACCGCGCCCGGATCCAAACTCGCCGCCGCCACCCGCGGCGCCATCGTCGCCTTCGAAACCGACGACTACGACCCCGAGACCGGCACCGGCTGGTCCGTCACCGCGATCGGCCAAGCCCGCGTCGTACGCGACCCCGCAGAGCTCGCCCGGCTGTCCCGCCTGCCGCTGCAGCCCTGGTCACCCGAGCCGAAAGACCACTTCATCCGCATCCCCTGCGACCGGCTCACCGGGCGCCGGATCATCCCGGTCACTCCCGGCAGCGACGGGCGAGCGGCCTGACCGCTGCGCCCGCGCCGTTCGAAGGGCGAGTGGGCACGAGCATCGAGAATCTCGGAGGCACGCAATGAGAACGGTCCTCTCCCCGGATACCGCTCCCAGCCCCGCGCCGAACCTGACCGACCGAGCCAAGCGAGACTGGATGCGCCTTGAGGCGCCCACCGGCCCAGTGCCCCTCTTCACGCCCGCGCGCGTACAGCATCTTCCGCCGCCGGCGCGCCGCTGGCTCATCCACGCCATCCAGCCGGACACCCCGCTGCTCACCACGACCAGGCTGAGCATGCACGGCCGGATCCGCATCGGCGCCTGGTGGAGGTTCCAGGCCGAGCAGATCCTGAGGCCTCCCACGGGCTTCGTCTGGGCCGCGACCACCCACCTGGCCGGCGTGCCGGTCACGGGATTCGACCGCTACACCGACGGAGCCGGACAGATGCGCTGGCGGCTGCTGGGCGCACTACCGCTGATCTCCGCCGCAGGCCCCGACACCACCCGCAGCGCCGCAGGCAGACTCGCCGCCGAGTTCGTTCTCTCCCCGGCATCGGCGCTGGCGCCCTGGATCACCTGGGAGCCAATCGACGACCATCAAGCGCTCGCACGCGTGACCATCGGCCCCCGCACCCACCTGGTGACGGTGACGGTCGCCGCTTCCGGAGCGCTCACCTCGGTGTCCCTCCCCCGCTGGGGAAACCCGGACGGACATGCCCACCGCCAGCACACCTTCGGCGTGAAGGTCTACTCGGAGACGACCTTCGACGGCTTCACCATTCCCTCCTACGCCACCGCGGGATGGTGGCACGGCACCGATCGGTGGGCGGACGGACAGTTCATCCGCTTCCGCGTCGACCACGCCTCCTTCAGGTAGGACGCTGAGCCGGGATGACGCCACCGGCGACAGGCCGGTCCCCGCTCAGGTTCCCCCGCTCAGGCCGTTTCAAAGACCGCGGTGACGGGACGGCGAGGCGCGGAGGGGGCGGGTGGGCCATAGCCGAAGCGGATGATGATCTGCAGGTGCGACCCGGTGCGCTGGCCGGGTCTGGGCCGGCGCATGTCCTTCACATCCACGGGCTGACTGAACAGGGACGTCGCCACACCGTGCGCGGTAGCGGTCAGCAGGACCCGTTGCAGGGCCTGACCCGCCGCGAGCCACGATCTCGGATCATCGCCGTGAGCGACCAGAGCCGCCAGTTGCGGACGGCGCTCAAACCGGGCGCCGGGGCGCGGCGAATGCCACCAGTCCAGCCCGAAGTCGCGCATGGGGAGCTCGCCCGGGCCCGGCCGGGGCCCGAAGGCATAGCGCGGCACTCCGTCGAGACGGTGCCGGTCGGCCGTCCACCGGTCGAGTTCGGAGCGGTACTCCGGGTCGGAGACGAGCTCTTTCTCGGCGTCCCGAACGACCTCCAGGACGGCGGAGGCCACATCGCGCTCGATCTGCCACAACTGCGCGTTCTCCGACTCCGCCGCTGCGATCATCTGTTTGACGACGTCGTCCGGAACCTGCCGCTCCTGGAACGGCTGCCGGTTGCTCCGGCGCCGGGCGATCGCCGCGTACAGGCTGCTTTCGCCGGACGACACGAAGGCCGGTTCTGCCGCACGGACTTCGGCCAGCAGCATCCCGTCGCCGTGCTCGCCACCCGCGACGAGCGTCACCTCGGGCGTGGCTCCGGCGGAGGCCAGCGCCAGCCGCACGTTCAGGAGCGCCGCCCCGCAGCTCACCACCATCGCCCGTCCACGCGGATCCATGACCGGCAACCGTCGCCGGCCGTCGGCGTGGAGTTCCAGGACGCCGTCACGCAGCACGAACCGCCAGGGCTGGGTGTTGTGCACCGAGGGCGCGAGCACCGCCGCAGTGATCACCCGGCGCACCAGTTCGGGCCTGTGCAGGGGGTTCGACATGGGCACCTCCGAGTTCGATACCCGTAGCCTTTCTCGCCCAGAGCGCCCTGCAGCAGAGACCTTCGTCCCGAAGGCACCTGCGAGACGTCCTTCGTCAGCCCGGCTGTGAACGGCGCGTGAACGGTCAAGACCCCAAAGGCGGCATCGGGCGCAGGCACGGGTCAGGCGAGGGCGAGAACGGTCAGGACCATCCGGGCCGTCCGACCGCCCTCCAGTTCGGCGATCGAAAGGGCGGTGGTTCCGCAGACGTACATCCGGGCCGGGCTGATCAGCGGCAGCGCCGCACCGCCGATCCGCGGGGCCGGGACGGGGCGGTCGTGGCTCATCGGCGCCTCCTGCGCTATCAGGGCAAGCGGACGTAGCCGTTGCGGGACTTCCAGAGGAAGTACTTCTCGAAGGCCAGCTTGGCGGCGTGCGCCTGGGGCCCTGGGATGAGCACGCCCGCCTTGCGCGGCGGCAGCATGCGGTCTGCGAGGATCATGACGCCGTTGTTGCCCGCGTCCATGACGCAGACGGCGGGGATCTCCCCGAAGCCCTTGTGGCGCGTCTGCTCGCGGCCGCGGATGCGGGCGGCGATGTTGTCCGCCGCGACCCGGGCCTGCACCTCGGTCGGGAAGCCGGTCTTGGGAACACCGACGGGGATCGCGGTCGTCCACGGGACTGTCACCGCCGCGGCGACGCCGACCGCGTAGACGTCGGGGTGGACGATCGACTGGTAGGTGTCGTGGACGGCCACGAAGCCCTTCTCGTCCGCCAGGCCCGGTGTCGCGGCGACGACCTCCTGCCCGAGGAACGGCGGGATGATCATCGCATAGGCGAAGTCGATCCTGCCGCCGTCCGACAGCGCCAGCTTGCCGGGCGTGGCCTCCTCCATCGCCGTCCCGGTGACCGCCTGGATGCCCTCCTTCTTGAGGAACATCTTCAGCAGCCGCTCGCCGCCCGGCAGCCCGCCGATGCCGAAGTGCCCGAGGAAGGGCTCGGCCGTCACGTACGTCAGCGGCACACGCTTGTTCAGCCCGGCCTTCTTCAGCTGGTAGGCGGTGTTGAACAGGAACTCGTACGCGGCGCCGAAACAGCCCGCACCCTGCGTCGCGCCGATCACCACCGGGCCGGGATCGTCCAGGAACGCGCGCCAGCCCTCACCGGCCTCGGCGGCCGTCTCCAGCGTCGTGATGGTGTGGACGCCGTTGCCGGGCTCCAGACCGGGCAGGACGTCCATGTCGTTGCGGTAGCCGGTCGCGATGACGAGATAGTCGTAGCCGTAGGTTCCCGCCGTCGTGACGACCCGCTTGATCCCCGGATCGATCGACGTGGCCGCGGCGTGGACGAATTCGACGCCGTGCCGGTCGAACGTCGGCTCCAGCGGGAAGGTGATGTCGGCCTCGGCGCGCTTGCCGAACGGCACCCAGATCAGCGACGGGTTGAACAGGAAGCGGTCGGACGCCGACATGACCGTGACGTCCACGTCACCGTCCAGCCCGTGCTTGACGGCCAGGGCTGCGGTTAGACCACCAAAGTTCCCTCCCAGTACGAGCACTTTCTTGCGCATCGTCATCACCTTCTCCGGCTGGTCCGCACTTCCATCCTCGCGAGGGCTGCGCGAAGGCGTCATGTGCGAAGGTCACGCGCTGCCGGGACGTTCGGCCTTGAACCCCCTGCGGTCGGGAGGGACGAGCTCGCTGCCCGTTGGCCACGGAGACGGGCGGCGATAGCTCGTCACTTCCGTGCGAGGCTCAGCTCCCGGTGGTGTTCAGCCTGCCCATGCCTCGAAGGCTCCGCTCATCATGCCGATCAGGAATCCGACCAGCGTGGCGGGGCTGAAGCCCCGGAAGGACTCGACGACCCAGAACAACGGAAGGTGCCATAGAGCCCACACCCCTGCCACCACGATGGTCGCGGGCATCGGTGCCATGCGTTCCTGGACGCGGGACTGCAGGAAGCCGCGCCAGCCGGTCTCCTCGCCGAGCCCGGTTATCAGGACGAGCACTGCGACACCCACGGCACCGCTGAGAGCTGGAAAACCATTCACCCGCCCCAACTCGACCGCCGCCGGCCAGTCACCGGTGACGGTCCCTCTCACGGCGTAGGCCGCGACTGCAAGCGCGAGCGGGCTGAGCACCACCGCCCACCATGAGCGACCATCCGCCAGGAGACCATGCTGCGCGCCAGCGTGACCAGTCCGAGCCGGCCGTCCACAGCGGACGCCACGAGCAGAGCGGCCAGCATCGGTCCGAGCAGGCCCGGCAGGTGGGTCGGGCTCGCCCCCGTCACCACGACGTGCCCGCCCAGCGCCAGCGGAAGCCACCAGACCCAGCTGAGGGCATAGGCGACCACGACGAACGTGACGATGGGGCGCCGGCTGGACGTCTCCTCCCGACGCACCGCAAGCCTCACGAAGGTTTGTCGGCGAGGTGTTCGATGACGGCGTCGGACGAGGGGAAGAACAGGCTCTCGTGGCCATCGTCGTCCCATCGCACCACGTACGGCGGTGCTCCGTCCTTACCGTGCACTTCGATGATCTCGGCTTTGCGATCGGGCTCGCCCAAGCAATGCGACTTGATGACGAGCTGATCGCCTGCTTCCGCATGCATCAGAATCCTCCCGGGTCGTTGGCCTGGACTTTCATCGTCACGCGTGCGGATGCCCCTGCCCAGGGCCGAACGTCCGTCCCGGCATGCGTCCCCCTCCTCGGATCGAAGCGTGGACAAGGGACCTTGGTCCCGCTCTCAAGGGACTTCGAGCGCTGGTCGCGGGTGCGCGTCCGGCAGACGCTGTGATCGAAGCCCGCAGCGAACAGGAGGCTCCGATGTCGCGGTCGACGGTGAGAGAGTTCATGACCGACGAGGTCGTGACGGCACGCCCGGACACGTCCTTTCGTGAACTGGTCGAGAAACTCGAAGAGCGGCAGATCAGCGGTCTGCCGGTCGTCGATGACGAGAGCCACGTGCTGGGCGTCGTATCGGAGATCGACCTCCTGAAGAAGGAGGCGGCCCAGCCCCTGGCCGCTGAGACGCGAAGGGTGGCCAGGCCACCGTGGCGGACCAGGCACGGGCGGCTGGAGCAGGCACGTGCCGACGGCCGCACGGCCGGAGAGGTGATGAGCACTCCCCCGGTGACCGTCGGCCCGGAGACGAAGGTCGTCGAAGCGGCGCGGCTGCTCACGCGACACGGCTACAAGCGGCTCCCGGTCGTGGACGACGCGGGCCGGCTGATCGGCATCGTCAGCCGTGCCGATCTGCTGCGCGTCTACCTCAGACCCGATACCGCGATCCGCGACGAGGTCATCGGAGAAGTGATCGTCCGAAGCCTCTGGCAGGACCCCGACAAGGTCGACGTCGAGGTCGACGACGGCGAGGTGACCCTGCGCGGGCGGGTCGAGCAGTCCAGTCTCGTCCCGATCGCCGAGAAGCTGACCGCCGCGATCGACGGCGTCGTCGACGTGCGCAACGAGCTGGCCTTCGAACGCGACGACTCCGCCGACAAACTCGACCCGCAGACCCTGCGGCACTGGCGATGACCCCCTGCCCCGCCGATCGGCGGGTGCGATCCCCACTCAGGAGAAGAAATGACATCCGCTGTAGGCATCAACGGCTTCGGCCGTATCGGCCGCAACTACCTGCGCCTGGCCCTGGAACGCGGTCAGCACGTTGCTGCGATCAACGACATCACCGACACCGCCACTCTCGCGCACCTGCTGATGTACGACTCCACCTACGGACGGCTCGACCAGGCCGTGGAGCACGACGACACCGCGCTGATCATCGGTGGAAACCGCATCCCGGTGACCTCCCACGCCGATCCCGCCGACCTGGACTGGTGCGCGCACGGCGCCGAGATCGTCATCGAGTCCACCGGCCGCTTCCGGCGCCGCGACGACGCCGCGGCGCACCTCAAGGCCGGCGCGCACCGGGTGATCATCTCCGCGCCCGGCAAGGACGCCGACGCCACCATCGTCATGGGCGTCAACGAGGGGATCTTCGACCCGCAGCGCCACATGATCATCTCCAACGCCTCATGCACCACCAACTGCGTCGCCCCCATGGCCAAGGTGCTCCACGACGCGTTCGGCGTCGCTAAGGGATACATGACCACCATCCACGGCTACACCAACGACCAGAACCTCCTCGACTCCCCCCACAAAGACCTGCACCGCGCCCGCTCCGCCGCCGTCAACCTCATCCCCACCAGCACCGGCGCCGCCCGCTCCGTCGGCGTCGTGATCCCCGAGCTGGCCGGCCGGTTCGACGGCATGGCGCTGCGCGTGCCGGTCGAGGACGGCTCCCTGGTCGACCTCGCCTGCCTGCTGGAACGCCCCGCCTCCACCGACGAGATCAATGAAGCCTTCGCCAGCGCCGCATCCGGGCCACTGAGCGGGATCGTCCGCTACAACACCCACCCGATCGTGTCCCGCGACATCATCCGCGACCCCGCCTCCTGCGTCTTCGACGCCCCGCTCACCCAGTCCAGCGGCGACCTGGTGAAGATCTTCGGCTGGTACGACAACGAATGGAGCTACACCTGCCGGCTCGCCGACCTCATCGACCACATCACCGCCTAGCCGCGTCACGCTACCGGCCCTCCGCACCGCTCCGGCGGCGCGGGGGGCTTTCGCACGCTCCGGAGCGATGGAGATCTCGAGGGACTTTCGTCTTCGCGATCAGGGACTTCAGGCCGCTGGTGGCCCCTCCCGTAGTGCTGGAGGCTTCGAGCACAGTGTTCGAAGGCGCAGAGAGGCACGGCCATGCAGCGCATACAGGAGACCAAGGCCCCGGTGAAGCCGCGCCAGGAGCATCCGCTCGACCTGCGCACACCGTCCGGGCGACGCCTGCCCTACTGACCATGGACCGCCCATCGATTCCCTCGGCGAAGACTGACACACCGGATCTGGTCGCGGACCCGCGCGAGCCGCTGCCGTTGTTGCGCAAGGAGTTGCGGACCGGCCCCGGCGGACTTTCGGAACGAGAGGCCGCGCGGCGGCTGGCGGTGTACGGGCCCAACCAGGTTCATCGCCGCGAACGGCCATCGCTGGTCCGTGAGCTCACCCGTCAGCTGACCCATCCGCTGGCGTTGTTGCTGTGGGCCGCGGGCGTACTGGCGTTCGTGGCGGGGATGGCGGTGCTGGGCTGGGCCATCCTGGCGGTCGTCGCGGTGAACGCGGCGTTCGCGCTGATGCAGGAACGCCAGGCCGAACGAGCCGTGGAGGCATTGGCGGCGTACCTGCCTGAGCGCGCCCACGTGATCCGCGACCGACGGTCCCGGGCGGTGAACGCGGCGGAGATCGTGCCCGGCGACCTGATCGTTCTGGAGGAGGGCGACAAAGTCCCCGCCGATGCTCGGTTGACCGACGGGGCGGTGGAGATCGACCTGTCGATGCTGACGGGCGAGTCGGCGCCGGTCGAGCGGGTCGCGGGGCCGGCCGAGGACGGCGTGGCGCTGCTGCACGACCCCAACCTGGTGTTCTCCGGGACGACCTGCGCCGGCGGGCAGGCCACGGGCATCGTCTTCGCCACCGGCGGACGCACCGAGCTGGGCCGGATCGCGGCGCTGAGCCAGCGTGCCGGGCGCCGGGACAGCCCGTTGGAGATCCAGGTCAAGCGGGTCGCCTGGCTCATCGCGGCGGTGGCCGTCGGGATGGGCATGGTCTTCCTGGCGATCGGCGCGCTGGTGGGGCTACCCCTGACGGACGCGCTGACGTTCGCGATCGGGTTGCTGGTCGCCAACGTCCCGGAAGGTCTGCTCCCGACCATCACCCTGGCGCTCGCGGTCGGCGTCCGGCTCCTGGCACGCGAGGGCGCGGTGATCAAGCGGCTCAGCGCGGTGGAGACGCTGGGCGCGACGAACGTCATCTGCACCGACAAGACCGGGACGCTGACCCGCAACCGCATGCGGCTGCACACCGTCTGGATTCCGGCTGACGACATCACCGGCGAGCCGGACGGCGCCCGTCCGTCGCCGGAGCTGGCTCAGATCATGATCGATTGCAGCACGGTCTCCTACGGTGAGGACGGCCTTCAGGGAGACCCGACCGAGGTCGCCCTCGTCGAAGGGGCTGGTGACGAGGATCTGCGGACCGTGCCCGGAGTCTCCGGGCTGGACGAGCTGCTCATCGGCCGGGACGCGCGGACCAGGGCGGTCTTTCGTTTCGATCCCCGGCTACGGCTGATGTCGACGGTCACCGAGGGCGCGAGCGGGCTCAGGGTCAACGTCAAGGGCGCGCCGGAGGCCGTCCTGAGCCGGAGCGTTCTGACCGAAGACGAACGCGCGACCACGATGGCGGCGGTCGAACGGCTGGCCCGGCGCGGGTTGCGTGTCCTGGCGATCGCGATCCGCAACCTGGACGCGGGCGCGATGATGCCGACAGGCCGACAGGAAGCCGAAACCGGTCTGCGCCTCGTCGGTCTGGTGGGGCTCTTCGATCCGCCTCGCCCCGAGGTGCCCGACGCAGTCCGACGCTGTCATGACGCCGGGGTGCGCATCCACGTGGTGACCGGCGACAACGGGGCCACCGCCGCGGCCGTGGCCCGCCAGGTCGGCATCGGCGTCCCGCGCCTGGAGGTCGTCGCCGAGGCCGAGCGGCTCACCGATGAGCACCTGGACGACCTGCTGACCGGCGACGCCGAGATCGTCTTCGCCCGCTCGTCCCCCGAGACCAAACTCAAGATCGCCGACGCGCTGCGGGCGCACGGGCAGATCGTCGCGATGACCGGAGACGGCGTCAACGACGCCCCCGCCCTACACCAGGCCCACATCGGGGTGGCGATGGGACGCTCGGGCACCGACGTCGCTCGCGAGGCCGCCACGATGGTGCTGACCGACGACAACTTCGCCACCATCGTCACCGCGATCGAATCGGGCCGCCGCGTCTACGACAACGTCCGCAAGTTCATCCTCTACATCTTCGCCCACGCCGTCCCCGAGATCGTGCCTTTCCTGATCTTCGCTCTCAGCGGCGGGCTCGTGCCCCTGCCTCTGACCGTGCTGCAGATCCTCGCCATAGATTTGGGCACCGAGACCGTTCCCGCGCTGGCGCTGGGCCGCGAACCCGCCGAGCCCGGCCTCATGAACCGCCCGCCGCGCAGCTCTTCCAAGGGCGTCATCTCCCGCGACATGCTGATCCGCGCCTGGGGTTACCTCGGTCTGGTCTCCGCCGCCCTGGTGATGCTCGCCTTCTTCTACGTGCTCTGGCGAGCGGGATGGCATCCCGGAGACCCCACCGGTCCCGGCGAGGCACTGCATCACGCCTACCTGACGGCCACCACCGCCACGTTCGCCGGACTGGTCACCTGCCAGGTCGGCACCGCGCTGGCCGCCCGCACCGATCACGCGTCGCTGCGCCAGGTCGGTCTCACCACCAACCGGCTCCTTCTCGGCGGCATCGTGTTCGAACTCGTCTTCACCGCCGCGCTGATCTACCTGCCGCCGTTCCAGCGGCTGTTCGGCACCGCGGCCCTGCCACTGGACGTCGTTCTCCTCATCATCACGTTCCCCGTGATCGTGTGGGGCACCGACGAGCTGCGCCGCTGGACTCGCCGCCGGCGCTGACCTAGGGCCATCGCAGTGGAAACAAGCCGCCCCACGCGCATCGGGGCGGGCTGCTCTCCGGGCGTGACGTCACCTTTCGGGGACGATCGCCACAGGGCAGCGGGAGTGATGCAGTACGGCGTGGTCGGTACGTCCCAGTGCGATCGCCGACGGGCCACGCCGCGGACGCGCCCCCACGACGACCATGTGGGCATGCTCCGAAGCCTCGGTGAGCGCGCGAGCCGGCGTGCGATCCGATATCAGCGGCTTCACCCGGACGTCTGGATACTGCGACGACCAGCCAGCCAGCGCCTCCGACAGCTCCATGTCCTGGATGACGCGATCGTGCGGAGCGGCGAACTCCACTCCCGTGGCATGGACGGCGACGAGCCACGCACCCCGCAATGAGGCCTCCGCGAACGCCCAGCCGAGCAGCCGGCTCTCGGCCGGCCGTTCCGCCACGCCCACGACGATCTCGTCCGGTGCGTTCGAGGGATAGGCGGCGGATCGGGGCACCACGAGCACCGGGCACCGCGCGTGCGCGGCGACATGGAGTCCCACCGACCCGAACATCAGCCCCTCCATCCCGCCCTGTCCCCGTGAGCCGACGGCGACCAAGGCCGCGCGGTCGCTTTCGGAGACAAGCGCGTGACCGGGCTCCTGCGTCACCAGACGGGTAGTGACGGTCAGATCCGGCGCCTGCTTGAGGACGTACTGCCGTGCCTCCTCCAGCAGATCCCTCCGCTCGGCGACCAGCCATTCACGTTCCTTGGCGGGAATCGCTCCATCGGGAGCGGCGGCCCGCGAGCCGTGAACGAGACAAATCGGAAGGCCGTGGAGGAGGGCATGCTCGGCCGCCCAGTCCAGGGCGTGCCACGCATGAGCGGAGCCGTCAATACCGACGACGACCGGTCCAGTCATGATCGTCACTTCCCCGAGGTCAGAGGTCAGCGCTTCGATGTCGGCGCTCTCACCCTCAGGACACCAGTGGAACGGCTTTCGGCGTAGAGCCGAAGGTCCCGCGGAGCGCCCCTGGAGGAGCGCCAGAGAAAGGGATCATCGGGCGCGGGTGATGACCACCGGACAGTCCGAGTGATGCACCACACCGTGGCTCACCCGACCCAAGTCTCGGGACGCCGAACCATCTGCGGTCGTGCTCACCCACCACACAAGGCTCGCCGTCGTGGACGCGTCACAGCATCGAATCGGGCTTCTACTCGGGCACGGACCGGCGAGCGGCCGGGTCATTGGTGTGGTTCGCCGTGGCGAGGAGATTCACGATCGTCTCGTCCGGAACCGGTGAGAAGTCGAGGTAGTAACCGCCGACCGCGTAGAAGAAGATCGGCGTCATCGGACACACCACTTCGTCGGCCACGCGCTGCGTGCGCAGCGCCTTCACCGCATCCGGAGCTCCGACAGGCGCGGCGAGGAGCAAGCGCCCCGCTCCCCGGGCACGAGCAGCCCGGCAGGCCGCCCGAGTCGTCGTCCCTGTGGCCACGCCGTCATCGACCACGACCACTGTCCGGCCGTCGAGGCTCAGCCGCGGCCTGCCGGACCGTAGCCGGCGCGCACGCGCCTCCAACTCCGCGCGTTCCCGCCGCTCGACCACCGCAACTTCAGCATCCGTGATGCCGGCTTCGCGGATGACGTCGGCGTTGAGAACGCGCACCCCGTCCTCGGCGATGGCGCCCATCGCCGACTCAGGGCAGAACGGCACACCCAGCTTGCGGACCACGATGACATCAAGAGGTGCGCCCAGCAGCCTGGCCACCTCATAGGCGACGGGAACGCCGCCACGTGGCAGCCCGAGCACCACCACATCGTTCCCGGCTAGGTCGGGAAGCCTGGCCTCAAGCCGCCTGCCCGCCTCACTCCTGTCGGTGTACAACATCGCCGGTCCCCCCTCATCCGATCGGCTGATGCCAACCTCCCGCCGGGCGCGCCACGGCTGAAGGGTCCTTCGGCCTCCTGATCAGCGCCATTGGGCTCTTCCACGGGTATGGAGGACGGCCCGGCTGAAGGGCACCGGACTTCTATCGGTGCCCTTCGTCCGTGACCTCGCCGACCGACTAAGTGCGCCGCCTCGCAGGGCCGGAGAGTTGGGCGATGTCGCTGCTGGCGACGGAGTGCAGGTGGTGCGCCAGGTCTTCCAGGGCCCGGCTCACCGCCAGCTCGTCGCCGATCTCGGGGACGGGGCGGTCCACCGGGTTACGGCGAGCGCTCCCCTTGCCGGTGACGCGTGTGCTCGCGCCGGTGAACAGCACGGCACGAGCGTTGGTGGTGGTGTCGTCCTCCTCGATGTAGATCTCGACCGACCAGGTCTTGGCCTCCATCTCGGTCTCCTCTCGGGTCGTGTTCAGTCACCGGAGCCGGCGGTGACGCGCGGCCGGTCGGCGTTGGCCGGTTCGGCCTGCAGGCGTCGGCGCAGGTTCTGGAACTGGCGGTGCTGCATGATGAAATGAGCCGGCTCGCCGAGCGCGACCGCGGTGATCCGGTCGAGGACGCGCGGCTTGCCGCGCCCTCGGGTCCGGACGACGAGCCGGGTCTGCCCGCCCTCCACCGGCTGGAGGTGAAAGGCCCAGATTCCTTCGGTGTACGCGGACGGGTAGGTGCCGCGGGGGTCGAAGGGCTTGCCGGTGGGTATCTGGAGGTCGTCCTGCAACACCAGTGTGCGGGGCTCGTCCAGCATCGCGACCGTGAACCAGGACGCCTCGTTCGGCACGGTGACCATTCGGTCGCCCGCCTTGACGTTCTGCCACTCGGAGACGATCCGTTCGGCGCTGCGATGTCCGATGTTGTCGAGCCGGTCCCAGCTGTACCAGCCCGCGCGGCCATGGCCCATCTGCACCAGCCAAGGCCACACCCGCTCGGGCGGAGCGGGCAGGGTGACGGCCATCGTGCTCTGCCCTGTCGCCTCCGGGATCAGTTCGTCACCCGGATAGGCACGATTCGCCTCTTCGCTGGTCGCTCCCCAGCGCAGCAGCCGCGGACGTACCAGTGCCGCATAGAACCCGGCCGCGGCGACGACGGGCAGGACCATACGAAAACCGATCATGATGGATCCTCCTTCGATCGGTGAACCGGACAACCAGCACATCAACGTCGCGGCCCGCGAGACAGAGGCGAAAGTCCGTCACGCAGGCAAGGCACACCTGCATCCGGCAGGACGTCCGTCCTTGTCTGCGATCTACGTCTCGAATTCGCGGCCGATCACGTCCGCGGTCCTGGCCGTCATCACCACGTGCCCGCAACCAGCGGATCGACGACCATCCAAGTGCTTTCTCCGGGGTGGTCGGCAACCACTCCGACAACCACCCCGACTTCACCAAGATCAGCGACGCGACCGCGCGCACCGAGGTGACCGCCGCCCGCACCGCAATCCTCCACACCAACGGCGCCGAGCCACGGCCGCTGTTCCGCTTCCCCTACGGCGTCTAAACCGGCTCCGACATCATCACCCTGCTCAACGGCCTGGGATACGTCCCCATCGGCTGGAGCGTGGACTCACTCGGATGGAAGGGCACCTCCGGCGGCCAGACCGTCGCCAAGGTGGTCGACCGCGTCCTGGCCGCGGCCAAGCCCGGCATGATCGTCTTGATGCACCTGGGCGACAACCCCGACGCTCACCGGCCCACCCGGTCAGGACCAAAGACCTGCGGTCAGGACCATCGGACCTGTGGGAACTCGCGGACGACGGCGGTCTCATGGAAGGAGAGGCCGGCAAGGCCCGAGGAGGCCCCGATGAAACAGACGCTCAAGCTCGGCAAAGTAGCGGGCATCGCGATCGGGGCGAACTGGTCCGTGCTGGCCATCTTGGGCCTCATCGTCGCCGCCCTCGCCGAATCGGTCCTGCCGCGTGCGGCGCCGGGCGCTTCGTCGGCCGCATACTGGGCCGTCGCATTGCCGGTCGCGACGCTCTTCTTCGCATCGCTGCTCGCCCATGAACTCTCCCATGCCCTGGTCGCCCGTCACCACGGAGTCTCTGTGCAGTCGGTCACCCTCTGGGCGCTCGGCGGGGTCACCGAGACGTCAGGCAGCCCTCCCAATCCGCGCGCCGACCTGCACATCGCGAGCGCCGGCCCGCTGGCCAGCCTTGCCACAGCGCTGGTGTTCTCCGCCGTGGGGATGGGGGCGGCCGCGATCGGCGCGCCCGCCCTGGCCACTGCCGGGCCGATGTGGCTTGTGATCATGAACGTTGCGCTGGCGGTGTTCAACCTGCTGCCAGGCGCCCCTCTGGACGGCGGACGCATCCTTCGCGCCCTGCTCTGGAAGCGGTACGGGGACCGTGACCGCGCCGAGCACGCCGCGACGAAGGCCGGAGGGTGGCTCGGCTACGGCCTCATCGCACTGGGCATCGCCCAGTTGCTGATCGCCGGCTGGCTCGGCGGGCTCTGGCTGACGTTCCTCGGGTGGTTCATCGCATCGGCCGCCGCGAACGAGGACATCGCAACATCCGTCAAGTCCGCGGCACAGGACCTCCGGGTGGATGACCTGATGACACCGCAACCGGCTTACGGGGCGGTATGGCAGCCGATCCGCTCCTTTGTGGCCGAAGCGGTGGTGCTCTCACGTCAGTCGGTATTCCCTGTGGTCGACCTCATGGGGACGCCGCACGGCGTCGTGACGGTGAACATGCTCGCCCGCATCTCACCGGAGCGGAGCCTCCACCCGCTAGGGGAGATCATGCTTCCCCTGCCGCCCGGCCATGTCGACGCCCCGGACGACCCCGCCGCTCCCCTCCTGACACGAATGCCGGTGGGAAGCGAGTTGATTTCGGTCGTGGTGGCCGATGGCAGGGTCGTCGGAATGGTCACCACGGAAGACCTCCAGCGCCTCGTCCAGCGGGAGGGGCTTCGGAAGACCGTCACCGAAGGCGTGTGATCGCACCGCCCATGGTGGCGGCGCGCTGGGAAACGCTACTCCGCCGTCGAGCGCGTGCTGTCCTGTTCCAACGGCTCGTGTCCCCACTTGCCCAGGTCCTCACCCCGCAGCGGATTGAGAGTGGAGGGCACGACCTGCACATTCAGATGCCCGCTTCGTATTCCGTCGGCGCTGAGCCCCGCTGCGCTCCACTCAACCGTCAGCTCCGAGCCGACTTCGGATGTGACCAGCAACGGCACTCGCGGCAGTTCCAGAGCCTCCCTGGGCCGCAGATCCACGGGATCGAACTCGAGTTGCAGGCCGGTAGAGATCTCCCGCGCTCCCCACCCGCAGAAACCCTCCAGTCCAAGGACGAACGGCAACCGGATTTCAGGCGTGTAAGGGATGAGCCGGTCGAACGCCAGTACGGGCTCCTTGGGAGCACCGTACGGGCGCGGTGGCCGAGGGAGCTCGAACTTGGGGAGCTCCTCGTCGACGGGTCCTGGACAGGCGAGATGACCCTCTGCTTGCACCGTTACGGTGACTCGCACGTCCCGAAACGGCCTATCGACCTGGTTCGCCAGCGTCAAGGAGAGACCGCTTGGAGGATGCCGCAACAACTCGGCGAGAAGCCTCTCCACGAAGCACTCCTGAAGACGCTCCAGGTGTGAATCGATCTCGGCGACGTACTCCTCCCTCGTGCGGGATTCCCAGTTCATCACCCCGAGCGGATGGCGGGCGGCGAGAAGCCGCTCGCGATGTTGCGCGAGGTGAAGCTTGACGTGCTCCGAAAACGCGGCGGACTGCTGGATCTCCTGCGGCGCTGCGAGAACCTCGACATCGAGACGATTCTGCGTGGCGGCGAATCGCTGTTGAAGCATCCGCCAATCCTCCGGTGCGGCCCTCAGCGTCCGGGCATTCTTGCGGATGAACACCGTGTGTTCCGCGTGCGCGTATTTTTCGCCCTCCTTCGGACTTGGCAACGACCTTCGGAGATAGTGGATCGGGTCGCCATAGTTGGGCGGGTCGACCACCACGATGAGCACATCTTTGTCGTCCAGGGCGACATATTCGGCATGCCACACAAGATCCGGGCCGAGGTATGGCGTGAGGTACTGCGCCAGGTCGTTGTGATCGATCGAGTCGACCCCGCGAACCTGCCCCGGCTAACGCCGACCACAAGGTAGCCGTGCCCCCGGCCCACTTGGCGGCTTCGTCTGGTGACCGGTTCGCGAAGCCCAGCGTGTGCTTGACCAACTGCACTCGCGCCTGGTCGGTATCCAGAGGCAACCAGCTCTTCCATTCGATCCACGGGATTCGTGTGGGCCGGCGTCACGCACCGCCCTAGCCAGACGCGTCAGCTGGGATGGAAGGAGGAAAAGGCGGGATGCGTCGAGAGAAAACGCCACATCACGAGGCTAGTCCTTCGTCTGCGACGCGGCCGGTGAATTTTCGGAGAGGGCACGGCCACAGAAAGTAAGGCGGCCGTGGACGACGCGTAGGTGCGCCCGGCACGTGGTGGCCGCCTGGAAGACGTACTACAGCGTCGTGTGCGACCTGTGCGCCAGGTCGGTGCCGGCTCAGCCTGTTCGCTGATCGGATTGTCCCGGTTCGCACAGGGGCTGGACGACCGCGACGGCGCAGGGGACGTGCTGAAGGACCGCGCTGCTCGTCGCGCCGAGGCAGAGTTGTTCGAGACCGCCCAGGCCGCGGTTGCCGACCACAACGAGGGCGGCGTTCTCGGCTGCTTCGAAGAGAGCTTGCCGCGGGGGCTTGAGCAGCAGCGACGTCCAGGCGTCCACCTGCGGATACCTGACCCGCCATGGGGCGACTTGGCATTCCAGCCGGGCGCCGCACACTCGCCGCAGCTTGTCCTCGTCGTCGAATAGGCTCAGGTCGCAGTCCGGCGCCGCCGTCGGTTCCCAGCATCCGTAGACGGCCCGCAGCCGCCGGTCCCGCAGGGCCGCCTCTTCGAACGCGAAGGCCAGCGCCGCGTCCGCTCCGACCGACCCGTCCACGCCGACGACCACTTCACCGTCTCCGTACCTGGACTCGGCACCGCGCACCACGACGATGGGACGGCGCGCACGCGCCGGGAGCCGCAGAGCGGTCGAGCCCACAGGGAGTGCGTCCTGTTCGTGGGAGCCGATGACGACGAGGGCGGCGTCCTCGGTGAGATGCATGAGCGCGGCATACGCCGGTCCGTCCAGGAGGCGCTTGCTCACCTTGACCCCGGGTGCGAACCGTTCGGCCAGTGTCACTCCATGGTCGAGGACGTGCTCGCCCATGCGCTTGACGATCGCGGTGCCCTCGATGTCGATGTGGCTGATCGGGAACGGCCACCGCCAGGCGTGGCACACCGTCAGCGGCAGGTGCCGCAGTCCGGCCTCCCGAGCGCCCCACCTGAGCGCGTTCTCGCTTTCCGTGGTGCCGTCATATCCGACGAGCACGTACGAACCGATGCTCATCCGACTCACCTACTTCCCGCTACCTCCATTGCACGCCCGTCCGGGAGAGGGGCCTAGGGTCGAAGGTCCTGATGGCCACGGCCGATGGAAGTCAACCGATCTGCGGAGGCACCACGGCGACCGGGCAGTGGGAGTGGTGCAGCATGGCATGGCTCACCGAGCCGAGCATCAGCCCGGCGAAGCCGCCGCGCCCGCGCGAGCCGACCACCAGAAGGTCGGCGCGGGCCGACGCACCCGCAAGGGCCTTCGCGGGCCGCGCATGCAGAACCTCGTGGACGACCTCCACGTCGGGGAATTCCTCCTGCCAGCCCGCGATGGTCTCGTGCAGGGTGCGTTCCTCCTCCTTCGTCACGATCTCCGGGTCGTACGCCAGCGGCTGCATGTCGCCGGGCTCCGTCGAGACGGGATGCGGCCATGCGAGCACCGCGCGCAGGCGGGCCTTGCGCAAGGCCGCCTCCTCGAAGGCGAAACTGACGGCCGCTGCGCAGCTCGACGACCCGTCCACGCCAAGGACCACCTCACCCTGGGGCGGGTGCTCCTCTCTGCGGACCACGACCGTCGGGCAACGCGCGTGCGAGACGACCTGAAGGGCAACCGACCCGGCCAGCATTCCGGCCAGTCCGCCCATCCCGCGGCTCCCGACCACGAGCATGACCGCGCCGCGCGCCTCGTCGATGAGGGCCGCGGCGGCCTGCCCGTCGGTGGTGTCTCCGGAGACGCGGACTTCGGGTGCGCGGTCCCGGGCTCGGGTGATACTCCGGTCGGTGATCGGCTGGGCTCCGCCCAGCAGCCACTCGTGCACCACTCCGATCCGGGCGCCCACGGGGGTGTCGGATACCCACGGCGCGATCGCGTACACGATGCGGAGCGCGGTGTTCCGGCGGCTCGCCTCCTCGGCGGCCCAGTCGACGGCGGCAAGGCTGTTGTCGGATCCGTCGATCCCCACAACGATCTCGTTCATGGGCCAGGTCCTTTCCTGCGGCACCTGCCCGGCACGGGCGGGGCGATACGGTCCCTCTGAGTCCAGCCTGGAACCGATCCCGGCCACGGTCATCGACCGCAGGTCACCAGTTCCAAGGACCTTCGGCTCTCGAGGGCCTCCCGGGCCTTGAAGCGACTCAAAGAGGCCCGGCCCAGGACTTATGGCCCTGGTAGAGGAGGCATGGCCCGCCGAGCGTGTTGTGCATGACCGGCAGATATTCCGAGCGTCGTCAGGCCCGCCAGGACTCGCGGCGCCTGGCACAGCGCGTCCTCCATCCGGTCGCTGCCCGGTCACAGGAGATCCTTTTAGGTTCGGCGACGGTCGGGCTTGCCGCGGGAGGGCTCGCGCGCCTGCTGGGGTTTCCGGGCACCGCCGAGCTGCTCTGGGGTGTCGTCACGGCCGTCGCGCTGATGCCCGCGTCCTGGTGGGCGCTCGCCGGGCTCTTGCGGCGCCGGTTCGGCAGCGATGTGATCGCCGTGCTGGCTCTCGGCGGGTCGTTGGCGGTGGGCGAGTTCCTGGCCGGGGCGGTCATCGGTGTGATGCTGACCGGCGGCAGCCTGATGGAACGGCGGGCCTCCCGGCGAGCGCGCCAGGACCTCACCGCTCTGCTGTCGCTGGTCCCGCGCGAGGCGCACCGCGTGACCGATGAGGGGCCGGTACGCATCGCGGCCGCCGAGGTCGAACCCGGTGACCTCCTGCTGGTACGGCCTGGTGAGGTCGTCCCGGTGGACGGACGGGTAGAGGAAGGCCCGGCGGTGCTGGACGAGTCCACCCTGACCGGCGAGCCGCTGCCGGTGGAACACCGCATCGGCGATGACGTGCGCAGCGGCGCGATCAACTCCGCCGGGCCGTTCACCTTGAGGGCCACCGCCGACGCGGAATCCAGCGCCTACGCCGGCATCGTGCGGCTCACCGAGCAGGCCGCCGCGCAGACCTCCCCGTTCGTGCGTCTGGCCGACCGGTACGCCGCGATGTTCCTGCCGCTGACGCTCGCGCTGGCCGGCGCGGCCTGGCTCGCGACCGGTGATCCGGTGCGGGCGGTGGCCGTGCTGGTCGTGGCGACCCCCTGTCCGCTCATCCTGGCCGCCCCCATAGCGATCGCCTCCGGCCTGTCGCGGTGCGCCCGCCGCGGAGTGGTCGTCAAGGGCGGCGGCGCGCTGGAGCGGCTCGCCCGGGCGCACGTTCTGCTCTTCGACAAGACCGGGACCGTGACCGCCGGACGCCCCACGCTGATCGAGGTGAAACCCAAGGTCCGGGAATCGCCCGATCGGGTGCTCGCACTCGCGGCGTCACTGGACCAGTTCTCACCGCATGTGCTCGCGTCCGCCATCGTGCGCGCCGCCCGAGACCGCGGATTGCCTCTTGACGCCCCCTCGGACGTGCGTGAGCAGCCGGGGCACGGCACCGCGGGCCTCGTGGGCGACCGCAGGGTCTGTGTGGGGAAGGCGGACTGGGCGGAACGCGGCGCCCCGGTCTGGGTCGCTCGCATACGTAATCGTGCCGCTGCCCGCGGGGCCATCACGGTCTTCGTCGGGATCGACGGAGAGCTCGCCGGGGCGTTGCTGCTGCAGGACCGGATCCGCATCGACGCGACCCGCACCTTCCGGCTGCTCCGGCGAGCAGGGATCGATCGCGCCGTCATGGTCACCGGCGACCGGCGGGCCGCGGCCGCCCCCATCGCCGACCTGGTCGGCGCCGACGCCGTGCACGCCGACCAGAGCCCCGAGCAGAAGGTGAACGTCGTACGCACCGAGACGGCACGGGCGGCGACCGTGATGGTCGGCGATGGGGTCAACGACGCACCCGCCCTGGCCGCCGCCGGAGTCGGCGTCGCGCTCGGCGCCCGGGGGGCGACCGCCTCGTCCGAGACCGCCGACGTGGTCATCACCGTCGACCGGCTGGAGCGCCTCGCCGAGACCCTGACGATCTCCCGGCGGACCCGTTCCATCGCCCGCCAGAGCGTCCTGGCCGGCATGGGGCTGTCGATCGCCGCAATGATCATCGCTGCATTCGGATATCTCACCCCCGCCGCGGGCGCCGCCCTCCAGGAGGGCATCGACGTTCTGGCGATCCTCAGCGCCCTGCGCGCGCTGGGGCCAGGGCGGGAACGCTGGCCCCGATTGCGCGGTGACGACGCCGAACTCGTGCGCGACCTCGACGAAGAACACCGGCGGCTCCGGCCGCGCATCCAGCGGCTCCCGCAGCTCGCCGACGTCATGGCCGGTGCCCCCGGTGACGGGCGCCGCCGAGCCATCGGCGAGCTCACCTCCTTCCTCGACGACCTCGCCGCCCACGAACGCAAGGACGAGGCGCTGCTCTACCCCGCCGTCGCCCGCGCCCTCGGCGGCTCGGACCCCACCGGAGCCATGAGCCGGGGACACGCCGAGATCACCGAACTCTCCCGCCGCATCCGCCTGCTCACCGGCGAGCTCGACGAAGGCGACCGCGACACCGCACACGAACTCCGCCGGGCGATCGAGGAACTCCACGCCGTCCTGCGCCTGCATTTCGCGCAAGAAGAGGAGAACTACTTCGTCCTGGCCGACCTGCCCCAGGAACCCGCACGACGTCCCGGAGACTGAACCGGTCTCAGCGCTCGAAGAAAGAACCAACGTCCCGGCCACCAAGGCACACCGGCCTGTCCAGAAATGACCGGCCGCCGCACAGCGACGCATCACCAGGGCACCGGACCACACCGAGGGTCCGGTGCCCTCCATCGTCGAACATGCGTTCAGTCGGTGATGCGCAGGGCGACGGCCGGGCGGATGCGGGCGGCGCGGCGGGCGGGGCCGACGGTGGCGAGCAGGGACGCGATGAGCGTTCCGGCGATGATGATCGCGAGCTGGGTCCAGGCGATGGGGTACGGGGCGTCGAGCGAGCCGAAGCTGGGGCTGTTCTGGTAGAGCAGCCAGGTGGTCAGCACGCCGAGGACGGTGCCCATGGCGACGCCTTCGACGGCCACGAACGTGCTCTCGGCGTAGAAGGATCTGCGGACGGTAGCGGACTGGAATCCCAGTGCCCGGAGCACGGCGATCGTGCGGCGCCGTTCCCGTACGGCGCGGACCATGATGACGCCCAGGCCGGTGACGCCGACCAGCAGGCCGAGCGCGAGATAGCCGCGCATCAGCGTGAAGAACTGCCGGCTGGCAGTGAAGTTGTCGCGAACGCGCTGCGGGAGGTCAGTGGCGACAAGGCCCTGCGCCAGGAACTGTCCCTGCAACCGTGCCGCGACCTGGCCGGCATCGGTTCCCGGTGCCAGCCGCAGCAGCATGCTGGACTCGCGCACCTGCGTACCCAGCAGGCCTTTGGCCGCCGGTGTGCTCATCAGCACCGGATAGCGGCGAGGTTCGGCGCCGCCGGTTCCGTAGAAGACGATGCCGTCGGTGAGCACTCCGGCGACCTTGCGCGGGGTGCGCCGGCCGGTCTGCGGGTCGGTGATGGTCAGCGTGGCGCCGGCCTTGGGCGGCTTGCCCTGCGGGCCGCCGGTGGCGCCGTAGAACGCGTCGATCAGTACATAGGACGGGTCGCGGATGACCAGTTGCCAGGCGGTGGCGTCGTCGGGCAGGCCGGGCAGCCGGTCGTCCAGCGCGGGTGGCGCGGTCGCGATCTGCGGGGGCAGGCCGACCGCGACGACCGGCAGGTTCTTGGTGGTGCGTGCGAGCGGGTCGTCGGCGAGGGCGGACGCGGTGGTCAGTGGTACGGCCTGGGTCACCCGACCGGCGAACGACCCGCTGGTCACATCCTGGAGGGCACGTGGCCACGGTGTCGTGGGGTTGTGGTCGGCGCGCAGGCTCCACCCGGCGGCCGCCTTGGCGACCTCCGTCTCCACACCGGCGCTCATGATGGCGGAGATCTGGGTGAGCAGCACGACCACGAAGATCACGATGCAGTACATCGCCAGGGTCGCGCCGGTCTGGAACCGTTTGGCGGTCGGATAGGCGACGGCCAGACGGGTCGCCAGGCCGGTCTGCGAGGGCCGTCGCATCAGGCCGCGCAGCGGGAACAGCAGGGCGTTCTGGTGCTGGCTGATCAGCAGCACCGAGGCGAACGTGAGCATGCAGCCCTGGACGATGAACGTTCCGGTGGACGCGTCATCGAACAGGTGCGGCCGGACCAGGTGCGCGGTCAGGCCCCAGCCGAAGAGGGCCAGCCCGATGCCGGTATAGACCGCGCGCGGCTTCCAGACCCGGCGCATCAGCGGGATGGCGGTGACGACGGCGAGCGCGGGCAGCAGATACACCTGCATCCCGACGCCCCTCACCACAATGGGGACGGACAGCAGGGTCAGGATCACTGTTCCGGCGGCGGACACCACGGTGACG
Source organism: Spirillospora sp. NPDC048911 (assembly GCF_043198015.1). Classification (NCBI taxonomy): domain Bacteria; kingdom Bacillati; phylum Actinomycetota; class Actinomycetes; order Streptosporangiales; family Thermomonosporaceae; genus Spirillospora; species Spirillospora sp. NPDC048911. Next base: position 60,279 of record NZ_JBICUD010000016.1, read on the forward strand.
CGCCGGCGGGCACCTCGTCTAGGCGCGGACTCCAGGTCGCGGATCGCCGCGATGATGTTGGTACGGGCGATCCGCACACTGGTGAGCGTGACCGCCAGCAGCGCGATGAGGAAGCCGGCCGTCATGCCGTTCACCATGCTCGTGGGAGTGACGGCGAAGACCACTGACAGCCGGTTGCCGCCATCGCCGTAGCCGTTGAAGATGTTGACCGCGAACGTGACCACGATCCGCCCGATGGCCACGCCGGCCAATCCTCCGAGCAGGACGGCGACCACGGTGTAGACGGCACCCTCGATCATCAGCTCGTGCGACACCCGGCGGCGGCGCATGCCGATGGCACGTAGGACGCCCAGCTGGCCTTTGCGCTCCTCGATCAGCATCACGAAGATGTTCACGATCAGCAGGATCCCGGCGATGATGCTGAAGCTCGCCACGAACAGGAACAGCGATCCGAGCACGTCGCCGGTCACCCGTGCCTGGTCGAGGACCTCCTGCTTGGGCGTCTGCAGATCGGCCGCGCGCGCCGCGGCGAGGGGCCCGAGAAGGTCGCGGATCTGGTCGCTGACGGTGCCGGTCAGCCGGGCGCCGTCCTCGACACCGCCACGGTTGGACACGAACGTGATGGTCCCGACGTCCTGACCGGTCCCGGCGGCCAATTCGCGCAGGGTGCCCGGGGAGAAGAAGGCGTCCTTGTTGACCGTGGCGCCCGTGCCGACGCCGCCGAGTCCCTTCGCTGGGACGACGGTCGCGATCGTGCCGTTCAACCGGCGCCCGTAGGCGTAGAACGTCACGCGGTCGCCGGCCTCGGCGCTCAGGGCTTTGGCGAGGTGCTCGTTCACGACGACCCGTCCCGGGCCTGGGTCTGCCACGGCCAGCCCGGAGGGGTGCGGCGCTCCAAAGCGGGCGGCCGCGGCGAAGTCGAGCTCCCACACCAGCACGCGCGGCTCGGCCGTCTGCCGCCCGCCGTCGGTGAACGAGGCGGCGGCGCCGTTCCCCCGCACGGTCAGCACGCCGTCGACGTCGGCGTGCTGTTTGAGAGGTGCGAGCCGGAAGGCCGTCTCGTCGCCGAGCGCCGCCGTCGGCGACGAGACGTACTCGTCGACCGGACCGAGGGAGTCGTACGCGATCTGGTGCACCGAGCGGTTGAGCGAGTCACCGACGGCCAGGCTCGCCACGATGAGCGCGGTGCCGAGCAGCGATCCCGCGATGACGAGGATCAGCTCGGCGGGACGGCGGGACACCTGCCGCAGCGCCAGCCGTCGCAGCACCGGCCGGAACACCACAAGGAAGGTCACGAATCCGGCAAGGAGGGTGGTGGCGGCGATGAGAGGCAGGGTCAGTTCGGGATACATCGCGGGCTCCTAGGGCCGGTTCGCCGCGGCGGCGGTGTCCCGGGACACTGCGGTCTCGTCTCCGACCAGGCGGCCGTCGCGCATCCGGATCAGCCGTCCCGCCGCGGCGCCGATGGCCGGGTCGTGCGTGACGAGCACGATGGTCTGTCGCTCCTCGGCGTTCAGCTCGCGCAGCAGGTCCATGATCTGAGCCGCCATCGCACTGTCCAGGTTGCCCGTGGGCTCGTCGGCCCAGACGATGGCGGGACGCGCGACGAGCGCCCGCGCGACGGTGACCCGCTGCTGCTCACCGCCCGACATCTCGCTCGGCCGGTGCCGCTCGCGCTCGGCCAGGCCGACCCGCCGCAACATGTCCACCGACCGTTCGCGCGCCTCGTCCGCTGGCACGCCGACCAGGAGCAGCGGCAGCTCCACGTTCTCGACCGCCGTGAACACCGGAATCAGGTTGTAGGACTGGAAGACGAACCCCATCGACCGTGCGCGGTGCTCGGTACGGTCGTGATCGCTCATCTCGAAGAGGTCCCGGCCGTTCACCAGCACCCGCCCGCCGTCGATCTCATCGAGCCCGGACAGGCAGTTGAGCAGCGTCGTCTTTCCCGACCCCGACGGCCCCATCACCGCGACGAGTTCCCCGGCCCGCACGGTCAGATCGAGATCGTCCAGCGCGAGGACACTGAGATCACCGGTCCGGTAGACCTTGCGCACCCCGTCGGCGACCAGCAGCGCGTCCTCCTGAGAGGCCAATGCGTGATCCTCCATCACTGCTCCCCTGTTCAGTCCTTCTCGGTGAAGACCTCTTCCACGGGTCGGCGCACGCTGGTGAACGCGGTCCCGCCAGTTCCCAGGCGCATGAGCATCTGCGGATGGTCTCCAGCGCAGAAGTGCACGCGGACCAGCTCCCGCAACTCCGGGACCTCGAGTGCCTGGGTGTGGAAGGCGGCCGCCACATCGCCTTCTGAAGTCGCACGAAGCAACAGCCGCTGCAGAGCCTGGCCGGTCCGCAGCCAGTCCGCGGGATTGTCGTCCTTGGTGGCCAGGACGCAGGCCACGCCGACCGCGGGCTCCTCCAGCCATTCCAAGATCGAGGCATCGATGCCCCAGCCACGTCCCCGCCCGAAATCGCGGCCCGCGAAGTCCGGCTCCGTGCGCGCCGTCTCTCGCGGGTAGGCGGTCTCGTGCACGCCTTCCCTGCGGCGGCTGCCGGGAGCCGGTGCCCAACGTCCCAGCTCGCCCCGGTACGCGGGGATCAACCGGTGCATGTGCTCAGCGGCCACCGTGAGAGCGGCGAGCGCGGCTTGAGCATTCGAATCCTCGACCAGGTACAGGCTCGCGCCCTCCCGCTGCGCCTCCCGGCGCAACGCCCCCAGCAGCGACTCGGGCACCTCACCGGGCTTGAACCCGCCGCGGTGAGTACGCCGGCGCCGGATCTGGTCGTACACGCGCTCGTTCTCCGGCCAGGCCGGCAGCCCACCGCTCCGCAGGCGGACGTCGGCCAGCAGGTTCGGCCGGTCCGGATCGGGCAGCAGCACGACCTCGGGCTCATATCCCTGCCGGCGGACGGCGACGCGCAACGTGAACAGGGCGGCACCGCAGCTGATCAGCATCTCCCGGCCCGCCGGATCGGCGACCTCGAGCCGCCGGTCGGCATCGGCACGCAGCGTGATCCGGTCTCCCCGCCTGCTGAACAGCCACGGCTGAGTGTTGTGGACCGAAGGCGCCCACGTCGCGTCCTCCACCGCCGAACGGGCGGCGACCGCGAGCCGGGACATGTCCCTTCCCTGCGAAGATCCCTGGTTCGGCTTCATGGCAGAACTCCTTCACGCTGTGTCCCCCCAAGTCCAGCAGCGGGCCGATGTGTCCGGCAGGGTCGAACGTCCGGTAATGCGCAGGACCTACGGCCGCAGAAATCGGCTCTGTCCCCCACCGAAGCCGAGGCACCGGGATGGTCTTCTCGCCGCTATGAGAAGAGGCTGAAACCAGCGGAGACAGCGCCGCATGACGTGTCGCCGCGAAGATGGAGGGTGCTGATGGGCAAGGTCAACGGCTGCCCCCGAGAGGTGTACGAGAAGGAGCTGTTCCAGCTGCAGGCGAAACTCGTCGACCTGCAGGAATGGGGACGCGCCGAGGGAGTGCGGGTCGTGGTGGTGTTCGAAGGCCGTGACGCCGCGGGCAAGGGCAGCACGATCAGACGGGTCACCGAACACCTGAACCCGCGCATCGCCCGGATCGTCGCGTTGCCGGCCCGACCGAGCGCGAACGGACCGAATGGTACTTCCAGCGCTACATCGGGCACCTACCAGCAGCCGGCGAGATCGTCCTGTTCGACCGGTCCTGGTACAACCGCGCGGGCGTGGAACGTGTGATGGGGTTCTGCACCAAGCAGGAGTACATGCGCTTCCTCCACCAGTGCCCGATCTTCGAACGGCTGCTGGTCGGGGACGGCATCCTGCTGCGCGAGTACTGGTTCTCCGTCAGCGACGCCGAGCAGGAACGCCGCTTCCGCAACAGGCTCGACGACCCCATGCGCCGATGGAAGCTCTCACAGATCGACCTGGAGTCGATCACCCGCTGGGAGGACTACTCCCGCGCCAAGGACGAGATGATGCTCCACACCGACATCCCCGAGGCACCCTGGCACGTCGTCGAGAGCGAGGACAAACGCCGGGCACGGATCAACATGATCGCCCAGCTCGTGTCCACCATCCCCTACAAGCCCGTCGAACGCGAACCGATCAGCCTCTCCGACAGGCCCCTACCTCGAGGCTATGAACGCTCACCACGGGCCATGCAGACCTACGTCCCCGACCACTTCGCCACCCTGACCAGCTGACACCGCAACCGCGACGGCCCGCATCGGGCGGCGGACATGTCGCTGAGATCTTCTCTTTGCGGGTCAGGTCTGCTTACGGCCGCGGATCACGGCGACGGGGCAGTGGGCGTGGTGGAGGACGCCGTGGCTCACCGAGCCGAGCAGAGGCACCTCGAACCGCTTACGGTCATGCGCCCCGACCACGACCAGGGCGGCGCGGCGGGATGCCTCGCAAAGAGCCGTCACTGGATGCTCTTCCACGATGTCCTCGGCCACCTGGACGTCGGGGTAGCGCTCACGCCAAGACGCCTGGACGAGTCCCGACCTTTCCCGGACCTCGTTGGCCACCTTGTCGAAGGCGATCGAGTAGCCGGTGGCCACGAGGACGGGAGGCTGCTGCCAAGCGTGCACGATCCGCAGGGGCGTTCCGCGCAGGGACGCGGCCTCGAACGCATAACCGAGCACCTCCGCTGGATCCTCATCGAAACCGAGACCGACCACGACCTCGCCGGCATCTGGGACGGCGTCCTCCCGGACGACCACGATGGGTCCGTCCGCGTGACCGGCCATCCACAACCCCACCGAGCCGAGCAGCAGGCTCGTGAAGCCTCCCAGACCACGATGGCCGAGCACGACCTCGAACGCCCGCGCGGACTGGTCGACCAGTGCGGGACCCGTGGTGTTCATGACCAGCTCGGTGGTCATCTTGATGCCCGGCTGCCGAGCCGTGGCCGCCTTCACCGCGGCGCTGAGGATCTCCTGCCCGGCGTTGGCCAGGGATCGACCCATCTCGGGAGCGACGAGCAGCGGGTAGATGGAGGGCGCGGGCTCGACGGCGTGCACGATGTGCAGGGGCCTGTCGCGGAGCGCGGCCTCGTCGCAGGCCCATTCGACGGCACGGTCGGCGCAGGTCGAGCCGTCGGTGCCGACGACGATCGGGGCGTTCATGTGTTCTGCTTCCTCTCGGTTCAGTGATCGGTTGAACTGGGGGCGCGGGCGACCACGACGGGACAGTGGCTGTGATGCACGATGCCGTGGCTCACCGAACCGAGCCGGGGCAGATGAAAGCCGCCACCGTGATTGCCGACGACGAGCAGGCCCACCTGACGGGAGATCTCCGTCAGAGCCGCCACCGGATGGTCCCGGATGACATCCTCGACCACCTCAACGTCGGGAAAGCGCCTGCGCCACGGAGCGTGGGCCTCGATGACCTGCCACCGCACGCTCTCCTCCAGCCCTCGCAGATCGGTGACCTCACCGCCCGGTTGCGGCCGGTCGGGAACCTGGTAGGCACGGATGACCCGCAGCCGAGTGCCCCGAAGGGCGGCCGCTTCGAACGCGTACTCCAAGGCCGCTGAGTCGTCGGCGGAGCCGATGCCGACCGCAACGTCGGGACGGCCGGTCCCGCCGCGGACGATCACCACCGGCCCGGTCGCCTGCTCGGCCATCCGCAGCCCGACCGACCCCAGCAACAGGCTCGCGAAACCACCCAGGCCGCGATGCCCGACCACCGTCTCGAACGCCCGCGCGGACCGATCACACAGCACCGGCACGATCCCGGCGGAGATCACTTCGCTGGTCACCAGCACGCCGGGCTGCCTGGCGTCGGCAAGCTTCTCCGCGGCGACAATGACCTGCTGGCCCGCCCGAGCCTCAGCCTCCAGCTCACCCTGCGGCGGGTACAGCGGGATGTCGTACGGCCGACGCGCCACGGTGTGCACGATGTGCAAAGGGCGGCTACGGCGGGCGGCCTCGTCCGCCGCCCACTCGACCGCGCGATCGGCGTACCGCGAACCGTCGGCGCCGACAATGATCGGTTCAGTCACGTTCCATCCCTGCCTCGTCCGGCGCCCTGCGGCTCACCGGGGCTGTCATCTCCAGCCTCCATGCCGTCCGCTCATTGATCACCAGCCGAACGGCCCCGAAACGTAGGACCTTGGACCCTCACAACGCCCGGTCGCCCATCGCGCTACGCAGGCCGGTCTCACTGCCAATCCGGATGGCTGACCTGAACAAGAGGCCGAAACATGGCGGAACACCACGAGCCGCCGCCGAAGTGAGTCGCGCCGTGGCCGGCGTGCCCATCGAACGACGCGCCGATCCAAGACAGTGATCTTCTTCCCATCCGAGGAGGATCACGCCATCGCGGCGAGAGCCGACCGCTCTGACCTGCATCGCCGATCTTCACCCCTCCGCCGCCGTCACCGAAGGCAGTAGTTCAGCTGTGGGCAGTTCGAGCGCCCGGACTCGGAAGCAACCCGCTGACGGTTTGTTGACACCTGTCAACCGGCCTTTCCACTGCCTGATGGCCGGACCGCGCCGAGCAAGTGACCTCGCGGTCGGCCGGGCGGGCTCGGCCAGTTCCCGTCGAGGCACGTGCATGCTCTTCACCGGTCGGTGAGCCTTTCCTTGCCTTTTGACCACTTTCCACCCTAATGGTGGAAATGGATCTTTCTTCCGTGGATTCTGAAACGTTGGCCTGGCGGAGGAGAGGACTACGGAACATGGCGGCTCTGGATCAAATCGATGCAGGTCATCCTCACGTTGTGCGCGCCACTGCGGGGTTGATCTCTTATCTGCGGGATCTCGTACAGAAGAGCAGGACTCCCGTACGTGACTGCACCCAATATCTCGACATGTGGTGGCTCGCCAGGATGCCGAACGGCACCAAGGTCACAACATCCCCGCGCGACGGAACGATCCTGGCCCTCGACCACGAGCCGCAGCATCCCGCCCCTCGGCCACCCGAACTGCTGACGGGATGGGTGGATCTCGATCAGGTCGACGATATCGACGCCGAACCCGAGCTCGGGGCGCCAAGCCTTCTTCCGAGCCCGGACATGCAGGGTGAGCGCGAGCTTGCGTCGCCCGTCGGCACGCACACGACACATCACCCGGCAAGTTCGGAGGTGCTTCGCACCTATGGTGACTGGATCACTGCATGGAGGGCATGGGCGGAAGCCGAACGTGCGGCCCGCCCCCGCCGCGAGCTCTATAAGAGGCTGTCCCAGACAGCCCGCAAGCTCAGCCAGAACGACGACACCCTCGAAGCAGTCCTCGGACTGGGCCTCCTCACATTCGAGAGTCCGGAGGGTGAGCTGACGCGTCGCCATCTCGTCACCACGACGGTGCAGATCAGCATCGACCGCGCCACCGCACGGGTCTCCATCACACTTGCCGATGAGCCCGATCTCAGGGTTGAGGACCGCCTCTTCCTTGACGCGGCGGACCGCTTCGAGCTGGACCGGGTCCAAGAGATCCGAAGGATGATCGCTGACAGCGGCCCCCAGCCTCCGGATGAACAGACCATGGAGCTCCTGCAGGCGTGGCTGCATCGAGCTTTTGATCGTCCCGTCCGGTTCTCTGAGTCATGGGATCCGCCTGAGACGTTCGGGGAGCCGGCCGTCATGACCACCGCACCGGCGATCATCGTCCGGCGACGGGACCGAACCGGTTTGGTGGAGTACTACGAGAGCATCCTGGAATCACTCGAGACACCGGGCGCCATGAGTCCGCTCGGGCTGTCCCAGTTGCTCTTCGAACTGGAGCCTGAGCAGCGGATGGCCTGGCGCGCACAGGCCGGCACTTCGGCGGATCGTCTCCTGGGGGATGACCCGCTGTTCCCTCTCCCGACCAACGAGGCCCAACGAGCGGTCTTCGAACGTCTGGCTCGCGACACCGCGGTCGTGGTACAGGGCCCGCCAGGCACCGGCAAGACCCATACCATCGCCAATCTGATGGCGGCGTTGCTCGCCGAAGGCAAGCGCATACTCGTGACCAGCGCCAAAGATCAAGCGTTGCGCGTCCTGCGAGACGCGCTCCCGGCCCAGTTGCAAGATCTGTGTGTACGCCAAACCCATGGCTACGCCGATGGTTCGGACGAGCTGGAACGAACGCTGACGACGCTGTCCGACCAGGCGGTCACCCGAGATCCGGATGGCATTCGCCAGAGAATCACGCATCTGGAGGCCGAACGACGAAATGCCCGCCGCCGCCAGGCCAAGCTGCGAGAAGACGCCTACGCGCTTCGTGAGTCCGAAACCGTCACCCACAGGATCGCACCCGGTTACGTGGGAACTCGGGCCGACCTGATCGAGTCCGTCCGGGCAGGTGAACCACGGTACGGCTGGATGCCCGCACTGCCACCGGAGTTTCCGCTGCGACCTCCGCTCAGTCCAGCCGAAGCCCTCGAGCTACGTACATGGCTGGCCGACGACCAGCTCCGGGCGAACGTGGACGGCGAGTATCTGCCCGACCTCACGAGGCTCCCGACACCCGAGACCTTTGCGGGAATTGCTAAGGCCGCCGGTCCCCCGGCAGATGACAGGTGTCGCCCCAGCCCACTCGAAGCCGCACTTGCTCGCCTGGGCGAGCTCCGGCTGAACGAAGTGGCCTCGCTCCTGGACGCCGCCGCAGACGTGATCCACCGGCTTGGCCTACCCCAGGACGCGGGTTCCTGGGATCCAGCAGACTGGAGAACGAGGGCGATTCTCGATCAACTCTCCGGCACCGACGTGTCGTTGTGGCGGCATGCCGCTGCCGGCTCGGCCATGGCAGCGGAGTTTCTGCAGGAGATCCTCGACCACCGCATGCTCGCCGTCGACACCTCCGACCTCAGTGATGCCGATGCAGCTCGGATGATCACAGCAGGCGAGGAGCTCGTCTCCTTCCTCCGGAGCGGTGGCGAGCTTCGCAGCCGCTTCGCCAAGCCTGTGCAGCGCGACGCGGCCCCTTTGCTCGACAGATGCAAGGTGGACGGGCACAATCCGCGCAGTGCCTCGGATCTTGAGTACGTCATCCGTCAGCTCCGAGCGAGAACAGCAGCCGCGAAAGCTGTTCACTCATGGCGCGGGCTCGGCATTCCCATCCCAGCCGGCGACCTCCACGCGACACTGTCGCGCCTGCAGGACAAGGCCGAGAAGTGGAAAGAGATCGGTAGTCTCAAGCAGATCTTCGAAAGGATCGACGCCCTTCTCCTCCGCAGCAAGATCAGGTATCCCATACGCACGCCCACAGAATTGGGCACGCTCGTTGACTGCGTCTGCGCCGCGGATGCCGGAGCCCGCGCGCGCCATGCAACTCAACGGCTGAATGCACTCACATCGGTTCTCACCCACCCGGTCGCGCGCCCGGCACCTGAGACCCAGGCCTTGTGCAGCGCCGTCGAACAGCGTCGCGCCGACTTGTACGCCCAAGCGCTCGGCTCTGTGCAACATGCCTATCAAAGGCGCGCCCAGCACCAGCAGTGCAGGAGGCTCCTCGCTCGGCTTCATTCCGTCCATGGTGCTCTAGCGGAACAGCTCGTCGGTTCGGCAAGAGATCAGGCATGGGAGGAGCGGCTCGCTGATCTCGACGGCGCTTGGGGCTGGGCCGTCGCCCAGGCGTTCTGCGAGCGCCTCGATCATGCTGACGCAGATCAGTCGCTGCAGGTTCAGCTCGCCGAGGCCGAGCAGCAGGTCATGAAGACCACCGCGGAGTTGTGCGCGGAACGCGCGTGGCTCCACTGCCTCACTCGGATGTCAGAGCCGCAGCGCCAGGCACTCCAGACCTACAAGCACCGAATGAGCGACTTGGGTAAAGGAACAAGTCGCCGGTACGGAGCCACCTACAGATCAGCGGTCCGTCAGGCCATGTCCAGGGCGCGGAACGCGGTACCAGCCTGGATCATGCCTCTCTCCCTGGTCGTGGAGACGCTGCCGCCTGAGCCGGACAGCTTCGATGTGGTGATCGTCGATGAGGCGAGCCAGGTAAGTGTCGATGCCGCCTTCCTGCTCTGGCTCGCACCGCATGTGATCGTCGTCGGCGACGACCAGCAGTGTTCGCCTCCCGACATCTCCCACGGCGCATTGCAGCCCATCTTCGACCGGCTCGAGACCTACCTTCCAGACGTCCCACTCGACAAGAGGCTCGAACTGTCCCCCAAATCGAACCTCTACAAGCTGCTCTCAGCGCGATTCCCCCAAGTCGTCCGCCTCGTCGACCACTTCCGCTGTATGCCGGAAATCATCGGCTGGTCATCCCGGCAGTTCTACGACAACCGCCTGGTTCCGCTTCGCCAATACGGCGATGACCGGCTCTCTCCGCTGAAAGTCGTCCACGTTGAGGGCGCCTACACCGAGGGCGCCCAAGAGCGGATCCGCAACGAGATCGAAGCCAAGGCCATCATCGAAAGGCTCAAAGAACTGCTGGCCGCACCCGAATATGTGGACAAAACATTCGGAATCATCGTGCTCCACGGCGGATTCGGGCAACTTCGCCTGCTCGAGCAGATGCTCGATGATGAGATCAACGATCCCGGGACCATCGAAGCCCGTGACATACGTGTCGGCACGCCGGCCGACTTCCAAGGCGACGCCAGAGACGTGATCTTCCTGTCGATGGTGGTCTGCGACACCCCCAGGCGGGTCGGCGGATCACGGTCAGAACGTCAGAGGTTCAACGTGGCCGCGAGCCGTGCCCGCGATCAGATGTGGCTCTTCACCTCCGTTCCCTCCCAGCGGCTCCATCCCGAGGACCTGAGGTACTCGCTGCTCACCTACATGTCCTCGCCGCCGGCGCTGGTCCCCGTCCCCGCCGAGCTCGGGAACGTCCGGCCAGATGTTCCCCATCAGGCGTTCCAGTCGCTGTTCGAACAACGCGTGTTCCTTCACATCAGAAACCGCGGCTATCACGTCATCCCGCAGATGCCCGCCGGCAACGGCAAGGTCATTGATCTCGTCGTCGTCGGCACCCGCGGCCGTCTCGGCGTCGAGTGCGACGGACGCCGATGGCACCGCGCACCTGACCAGGTACGCCAGGACATCGCGCGCGAACTCGAGCTCCGCCGCGCCGGGTGGGAGCTCTGGCGGATCCGGGAGGGCGACTTCGTGCTCGACGCAGAACGAGCCTTGGAGCCGCTCTGGACCGAGCTGCACACCAGAGGGATCCATCCCGGCAGCCCCGACCCCGAAACCAGCCGGCCGCCCAGCACCTGGCTGCCCATCGACCTCCCCGAAACTCAAAGCGACACGCAGGACGAGGAATAGCCATGCAGCGTCTCGACGACAACACGCTCCACCAGATCGCCCAGCTGATCTGCGGCAACGACACCGACTACTATCGCCGCGGCCACGACATCGAGAAGTTCTTCGCCGATGCCGGGTGGAATGCCCCTCCCCAGTGGGACGGCGAAACGCGTTTTACATGGACACTGAACCAGCTGCGGGAACGAAGCAGTGACTCCGAGGCCATCGAGTCAGTGATTCGACGCCTCTGCGATCCCCGCGAATACCTCGGCGAGCCGCACACGACGGCGGCCGGGATAACCCAAGCGCTCAACGCCGTCCTTGTACATGAAGGCTACAAGGTAGAACGACCAGGCGGCCGTCCTCGGATCGTCGAATGCGACCCCACCCTGGGAGCGCCAGGCTCGCTGGCCCCCGTCACGCTCAAGGTCACCATGGACCAGGTCGTCTCCAACCCCGGACTGGCTCGCGTTCTCCAAGGAAGACTGAACGAGGCCCAGACGTGCAGCGACAATGGTTGCTCGATCGCCGCCATCATCATGCTCGGAAGCATCCTCGAAGGCGTCCTGCTCGAAGCCGCGATGACAAGACCCACTCAGCGCAGGCAGCCCCTCAAGCAATTGTCACTGCATCAACTGATCGAACTTGCCCACAGACACGGCTGGGTGGGAGTCGACGTGGTGAAGTATTGCCATACCCTCCGCGAGTATCGCAACCTCGTCCATCCACACGCCCAGATCAGAATGGGAGACGCCCCTGACCGAGACACCCTGAACATCAGCTGGCCCGTCGTTTACGCAACCCTCAACGATCTCGCCGCCAGCAAACCCGCCCAAGGCGGCCTGGCGCGCACGAGTCGCCAGGATTGATCACGCTTCGACAATGAACCCTGGATTCGAGGTGGCCTTGGGACGGTAGGCAGCCGGCCACGGGTGGTTGAGTTGACTGCAGCAGTACCTGCATCTCGGATCGTGGTATTCCCTGCAGGTTCGCCTGAGGAGGGCGGCCGAACCCGGTGGCTGTCCCGGGCGCTGCTTCCACCTCCACGCCAGCGGCCTCTGAACCTCGCTGAGAACGCTGGCGGCCATGCCGCTGCGGATCGAGGTTCCGTCGTCCGGCTGCAAAGGTTCAGCGTGTGTCGCTGTCCCCGGTCGGGCCGGCGGCGTCGTGGAGGGCGGCCCGGCCCGCCTCCAGCCGGGCGATCGGCACGCGGAACGGTGAGCAGGAGACGTAGTCCAGGCCCGCCTGGTGGAAGTACCGCACCGACGCCGGGTCGCCGGCGTGCTCGCCGCAGACGCCGAGGCCCAGGTCGGGCCGCTGGGCACGGCCCGCCGCCACGGCTATCTCGATCAGCCGGCCGACGCCGTCGCGGTCGATGGTCTCGAACGGCGACACGGCGAAGACGCCCTTGTCCAGGTAGGGGGCGAAGAACGCGCCCTCCACGTCGTCGCGGGAGAAGCCCCAGGTCGTCTGCGTCAGGTCGTTGGTGCCGAAGGAGAAGAACTGCGCCGCCTCGGCGATCCGGCCGGCGGTCAGGGCCGCTCGCGGCAGCTCGATCATGGTGCCGATCGGCATGTCGAGCGCGACGCCGGTCTCCGCGGCCACCTCGGCGAGCACCCGCTCGGCGTCCGCGCGAACGATCTCCAGCTCCTGGACCGCGCCGACCAGCGGAACCATGATCTCCCCGCGTGGGTCGAGGCCCGCCGCGGCGCACGCGGCGGCGGCCTCGGCGAACGCCCGCACCTGCAGGGCGAACAGCCCGGGGATGACCAGGCCCAGCCGCACGCCGCGCAGGCCCAGCATCGGGTTCTGCTCGTGCAGGCGGCGCACGGCGGCCAGCAGCCGCCGGTCATGCTCGGCGGGCTCGCCCCTGACCTCGGCCAGCGCCACCCGCACCGACAGCTCGGTGAAATCGGGCAGGAACTCGTGCAACGGCGGGTCGAGCAGCCGCACCGTGACCGGCAGACCGTCCATCGCCTCCAGAATCGCGGTGAAGTCCGCGCGCTGGAGCGGCAGCAGCGCCGCCAGCGCCTCCTCCCGCTCGGCGTCGGTGCCGGCCAGGACCAGCCGCTCGATGTGCGTGCGCCGCTCGCCCAGGAACATGTGCTCGGTACGGCACAGCCCGATGCCCCCGGCCCCGAAGCGGCGCGCCCGTGCCGCGTCCTGCGGTGTGTCGGCGTTGGCGCGGACGTCCAGCCGCCGGGCCGCGTCGGCGTGGGCCATGATCCGGTGCACGGCCGTCACCAGCTCTCCCGCCTCCGGGCTCCGCGGGTCGAGCTCGCCCTCGAAGTACCAGACGACGGGGGACGGCACGACCGGGAGCTCCCCGATGTACACGCTGCCGCTGGACCCGTCCACGGAGATCACGTCGCCCTCGGCCACGACTACTCCCCCGGGCCCGGTGAACCGGCCGTGCGCCGTGTCGACGGAGATCTCCTCCGCCCCGCACACGCAGGGGGTGCCCATGCCGCGGGCGACGACGGCCGCGTGCGAGGTCTTGCCGCCGCGGCCGGTCAGGATGCCGGCGGCGGCGATCATGCCACCGAGGTCGTCGGGGTTGGTCTCGCGGCGGACCAGGATGACCCGCTCGCCGTTCCGCGCCCAGCGCATGGCCGTCCACGGGTCGAAGACCGCCCTGCCGACGGCGGCGCCCGGCGAGGCCGCGATCCCGGCGGCGATCGGCCGTGCTCCCGGACCTGCGTCGAAGCGGGGGAACATCAGCCGGCCGAGTTCGTCGCCGCCCACCCTGGCCACGGCCTCGTCCATGTCGATCAGCCCTTGGTCGGCGAGCTGGACGGCGATGCGGAACGCCGCCTCGGCCGTGCGCTTGCCGACGCGGGTCTGCAGCATCCACAGCTTCCCGCGCTCGATGGTGAACTCGATGTCGCACAGATCGCGGTAGTGGTCCTCCAGCGTCTTCATGATGTTGAGAAGCTCGTCGTAGGACCGCTTGTCGATGCGCTCCAGTTCGTCCAGCGGCACCGTGTTACGTATCCCCGCGACCACGTCCTCACCCTGCGCGTCCCGCAGGTAGTCGCCGTAGACGCCGGGGCGCCCCGTACCCGGGTCACGGGTGAACGCCACGCCGGTGCCCGAGTCCATGCCGAGGTTGCCGAACACCATCGCCATGACGTTGACCGCCGTGCCGAGATCGTCCGGAATGCGCTCCCGTCGACGGTACAGCCGGGCGCGCTCACCGTTCCAGGACTCGAAGACCGCGCGGACGCCCATGTCGAGCTGCGTACGCGGATCCTGAGGGAACGGCACTCCGGTGGCGCCGCGCACGATCTCCTTGAAGTCCTCCACGAGAGCCTTCAGGTCGTCGACGCCCAGATCCAGGTCGCCGGTGAGGCCCTTGTCCCGCTTGGCCTTGTCCAGCGCCTCCTCGAAGCGCTCTGCTTCGACGCCGAGGACGGTCTTGCCGAACATCTGGACGAGACGCCGGTAGGAGTCCCAGGCGAACCTCTCGTCGCCCGCCTGCTCGGCCAGGCCCACGACCGATCGGTCGTTGAGCCCGATGTTGAGGACGGTGTCCATCATCCCGGGCATGGAGAACTTCGCGCCCGAGCGCACCGACACCAGCAGCGGGTCGCCGGGCTGACCCAGCGCCCGCCCCGCCGCCGCCTCCAGCGCGGCCAGATGCGTGCTCACCGCTCCCCGCAACTCCGGGGGCTCCCTGCCCTCGGCGAGGTACGCGCGGCAGGCCTCGGTCGTGATCGTGAATCCGGGAGGAACCGGCAGCCCCAGATTGGCCATCTCGGCGAGGTTGGCCCCCTTCCCGCCGAGCAGATCCTTCAATTCCTTGTTGCCTTCGGCGAAGTCGTAGACGAGTTTCGACACGAACGCTCCTCCGGGTCATCGCCGATCGGCGGATCGGCCTTCTCCTTCGACTGTGCCGACGCCGCCGCAGGAGATCAGGAGCCGAAGGTCCCTGATACGGGTTCCTTCGGCCCCTTTCCAGAGATCCCCAGGAGTCCGTGCGTCCGGCGGCAGTACGGCGCAGAGCGACATCCGTACGCGCGTGGCAAAGGCCGCAGGTCCCGTCAGAACGGTTCTTTCGTCCCTGCCGCCGGTCGGTGGCCGTGCCTAGCCTTCGAGGTACGAATCCGGGAGGAACCGATGAGGCGACCAGATGTGCGCGGCTCGGGAACGCGCCTGGACCGCATGCGAAGGCGGTTCGGCCTCGACCGCAACGACCTGCGCCGCCCGATCGACCTGCGGCAGCGGCGTGCGGGACTGCTGCTCATCGTGTTGTTCCTCCTGACGGCGGCTCCGGTCTCGGCGTGGGTTGCGCGGCACGTGTACGAGACGGGCGAGCGGTCGCAACGGCATGAGTTCACCACCCGTCACCAGGTGACGGGCACAGTACTTGGCGGCGGTTCCTCCAAGACGGTGAGTCGCGTGAATCTCGTCCGCGTGGGGTGGACCGAACGCGACGGCTCGCGACATGAGGCGAAGACCACCGTTCTGGGCAACACCAGGACCGGCGCGAGGCATCGGATCTGGGTCAACGCGTCTGGGCAGCCCAGTTCGGCACCGCGCAGCGACACCAGGGTGATCGGCGACACGCTGTCGGCGGGTGCCGGAGCCACCACAGGAATCGGCGCGATCTTCCTGCTGGTCCACCGGCTGCTGCGACGACGCTTCGACCGCCGGTGCTACCGGCTGTGGGACACCGCATGGGCGGAACTGAACACCCGGCGCATCACCTGACCGGGTCACCTGGATCGACTGTCCGTAGCGCGGACTAGCGCAGATCCTGCGAACGCAGACCGCTGCGGTGGGTTCCGGCCGACCATGCGGTCTCGCCGGCGCTGTCGTCGAGCGCGAGACGTCGTCTGTCGGTGGTCGGTGCCGAGCCCCCTCCAGCCCCGCCCGCCGCAGTTCCCCGGTTCCGTCATCTGTCACGGCTTCATCGCACGTCGCCGAGCAGGTCCCGGCCCCAAGGCCGACAGACCCGAGATGGAGGGAATTTCACAGACCGCCAGTTGCACCTTCCACATGGCCTCGGCCAGGGCACGAAATTGCACGGCGCCACGACGGAGCGCGGCCATGTCGTTCGCCGCGGCCGCAGTCGCGATCTCATCGGCCGCGATCGCCAGCCGGTCGAGACGGCACGACAGAAACCGTGCCACGGGGGTCCTGCCGTTGCAGGCACGGGATGCGAGCACGACGTCGGCGGCCTCGCGAAGACCGGCCAGCGTATCCCTGGCCGCCTCACCGACGGCGTGTGCCGTCCGCGCCTCCTCCAAGCCCTCTCCCGCAGCCACGCTTAGGCGAGCCAATCCCGACGCACACCTTCGGTACTGACGCCCTAGCGGAACCGGGACCTCCATCTCGATCACTGTTCGCACGCCCCGTCATCCCCTTCAGCGATCTCGCCTGCGCCGTTCCCGGAACGGCTCACCGGGCCGTCGCCTTCAGCCTCCATGCCGCCCGACGACTGCTCACCAGGCGAACGTCCCGGAACGGTAGGGACCTTGGGCCTCACAAGCACTGATCATCCGACGCGTCGCGCAACAGCCTGGCTCGACGCCTAGCAGGATGGCAGAATAGAGCGCAAGAATCGCCAAACATGCTCAGCAACCCTAAGGCGATCTCTGGCCGGCCCGCGTCGAGCAAGAAATAGAAATCCTAAGGATTTCGCCATGGACCGGGCGCGGTCCATGGCTTGGCTGGATCGAGCGCGATCCAGAGAAGAGGCTGAACGTGACGGAGGGGAAGGAACCGACACCGAAACGAGTCGTGCGACGAAACCGGCGGGCACATCAAGCCCAGCGTCGCTGCCGGACGGTGATCTTCTCGTTGTCGGAAGAGGAGTACGCCATCGTCGCGGCGGCGGCGGAGCGCCAGCACCTGGCCAATGGCGCGTTCGCGGCGATCGCCACGCTGGCTGTCGCCCGTGGGACCACGCAGCCCGAGTACGCCATGCTGCGCGAATCGCTGGCCGCTGTGATGCACACCGCTGGGCAGGTCCGCCGCATCGGTATCAATCTGACTCAGGCAGTCGCGGCCCTGCACGCGGGTGAACTGCCCGAGCAGCTTCGCTGGTACGCACGGGCGGCCGCTCAGACCGTGGACAAACTCGACGATCTCGCCGATGAGATCAAGACCCGGCTCCCGTGACCGGTCTGCCGGCCCTCGTCCGACAGCACCGTCGTTGGCTCCGCCAGGGCGGTGACCGTTGATCGGCAAGGTCCAACGGGGACAGGGCGTACAGGGGCTGATCCGGTATCTGTACGGACCGGGCAAGAACGAAGAACATCGCCACCCTCACATCGTCGCCGGCTTTCGAAGTCCGGCCGAGCTCGAACCGGCATACCGCGACGGCAGACTCGATCTGCGGCGGCTGGACGGCCTGTTAACCCAGCCGCTCGCTCTGCTGGGCGATCGCAACGATCTCAAGCCGGTCTGGCACGTGCCGGTCCGGGCCGCCCCCGAAGACCCGGTCCTCACCGACCAGCAGTGGGCCGCGATCGCCCACGACATCATGGCCCGCACCGGACTTGCACCTCCTGGCGACGACGACGCCGTCCGCTGGATAGCCATCCGGCATGCCGACGATCACATCCACATCGTCGCCACCCTCGCCCGTGCCGACGGCATCCGACCCGATGTGTGGAACGACGGTTACCGCATCCGCAGCGCCTGTCGCGCTGCCGAGAACCGGTATGGGCTACGGCGGACCGCGCCAGCGGACCGGACCGCCGCCCGGCGGCCCAGCCGCGGCGAGGCCGAGAAGGCCGTCCGTCACGGCCGCACCGAGCCGCCACGCACCATCCTGCGCCGCAACATTCAGACAGCCGCCGCTGGCGCCCGGACCGAACGCGAGTTCTTCACGCTCGTGCAAGCCGAAGGCGTGCTGGTCCGGCGCAGGTTCAGCAAGCAACGGCCCGACCAGCTGACCGGCTATGCGGTCGCGCTTCCCGACGACCGGACCGCGACCGGACAACCGGTTTGGTACGGGGGAGGAAAACTCGCCGCCGACCTCACCTTGCCCAAGCTCCGGCAGCGCTGGTCCGCGTCCGGTTCGCGCTCTGGTCCGCAGGCCGCGGACTACCAGCCGGTATCCGGACGCCAGCTGTCCGAGCGGTCCGCGCGAGCCGTTCTGCGGACCACGGTCCGCCAGGCGGCGGACCAGGCGCGGACCGCCGAGGAGTTCTTCCAGCGGCTGCACCAGGCCGGGCTCGTCATACGCCAACGGTTCAGCGAGACGGCTCCGGGGCAAGTCACCGGCTACGCCGTGACCTTGCCCGACCACACCGGCAACGACGGCCAGCCAGTCTGGTACAGCGGTGGGCGCCTTGCCGACGACCTCACCTGGCCCCGCCTCCAACAACGATGGAACAACAACACCCGAAAGACGAGTCACCGCAGCAGCGAGCTCGACCTCAGCCCCCAAGAACGCCAAGCCATTTACGACGACGCCGCTCGTGCCGCTGCCTACGCCACTGCCCAGATCCGCCGATGCATCGCCATCGATCCACACGCCGCCCGCGACGCATGCTGGGCCGCCGCCGACGTCTTACACGCCGCCGCCCACGCCACCGGCAACCCACACCTGCGACGAGCAGCCGACTCCTACGACCGCGCAGCCCGCACACCGTTCGGCCACATACCCAAGCCGACCCCCAGCGGCAGTGGTCTACGAACCGCCGCACGTCTCCTCTCCCTCGTCAGCCGCGCCGGAACCGGCGCAGCCAGCGGGATCAACTCCCTGGTCAACGCCTTGGTCACTCTCGTGGAGACATTCGGCCAGCTCCACACCGGGCAACGCCGCGACGCTCAAGCATCTGCATGCTCGACAGCCAGCCAGCACCTACGCCGAACCACCCACATTCCAGCAGTCCCCTGGGCGGCCGAACGCTCACACGCCTCCGGAATCACCAGCCTCGCAACAAAGGACTTCCCCACCCCATGGGCGCCATCGGAACCCAACAACACCCCAGATCTTCAACGAACACCGCGATCCGGCCCAGCGCTACCACAACGCCCAACCCGAAGGACATGAGCCAGAGTCGACCACACCCATCAGCCTTCGCCGCGAGGTACTCAGCACGTCGCGTTCACGGAGCGCATCAGTTCCGGCATTGCCAATCATCGAGAACCCGAACCACCATGGCCCACCGCGCTCGTTGCCGTGTCATCACCGTGCGGGGATGGTCCAGACATCAAGGAGTACCCGACGCCGAGCATGGAGTCGGCCCCGCATGCGCGGGGACGCACCAGGAGATCCGTCCCCTGTCCGAACTCGGATCCGAAGTTGCAAGAAGCAGGAGCCATCGATGAGTCGCTGAGGGACATCGCCCTGGCACTTGACTCAGGTGGGGGCTGTGCTTGGTCATCCGTGCCTCCTGGTCAGGCGCCGTTCGCTGTCTCCCTATGAAACCCCTGGTCAGCGATCGTTCGCGCTGCCAGAAATCGCCATTCAAGCGTTCAGCCAGCTGGCCCACGGAGCGACACCTGGTCTGTTCTCGCTGGCAGGACGAGGGAGGCGCGTCCAGGCGCGATGGTAATGACTTTTCGTCATCACCCCACAAGCCGACGTGATCCCACACTCTCTTGTTACACTCCCGGCTGGATCAATTACTCTCTGTTGCAGGAGTGTTGTGTCTGGGATGACTACCGAGCAGACGGCGCGACGGCTCCTGGAGGGCATCGTCCCTGATGAGCTACTGAGCTCCTACACCCGGCTGCTCGCCGAAGATGGATGTGGCGCGGGCGAGGCTGCGCAGTTCCTTGAAGCACCGGAAGCTGTTGAAGAGCTTCTTTCCCGAGGGATGGCCCACGTTCGGCCAGACATTCCGGGTCTGCCGCCACGGCTGGTTCCCGCGCCACCGGACTTGGCGCTACAAGGCGTTCTGGCCGAGATGGCACGTCGCCTGGTGACCGACCAAGAACGATTGCTGACCGGCCATCACCGGCTGGCCGAAGCGCAACGCGCACCTGCGACGACCGGGGCCGGGTCCATGCAACGGCTGGTGCAGATCGTCACCGACCGGGACGAGATCAGCCGACTGTCGTACGCCCTGATCAACGCAGCCCGTCACGACTGGCTGACCCTGGACAACTACGTCCTGGAGATGCCTCTAGAAGAATCGACTGGTTTCACCCCGCTTCCGACCTTCGACGGCCAGGTCCAGTGCCGCGCCATCTACGAGACCAAGTGCGCCGAGCATCCGGTCGGAGCCAGAACCATCGAGGCCGCCGTGGCGCAGGGCGAGCAAGCACGACTGCTCCCCCGCGTCGGAATGAAGATGAAGCTCGCAGACGAGGCGGTGGCGATGATCCCGCTGACGCCGACCGGCATGTCCGGTGCCCTGCTCCTGCGCTCGCCGGTGATCGTCGCAGCGCTGCGCGAATACTTCGAGCTGCTCTGGGAGCGCGCAATCCCGTTCGGCGCCGCACAAGCCCAGGCACCACTCAGCGCGCCGCAGAAGACCATCCTGCGGATGCTGGTGCAGGGCCTGGACGACGAGGGCATCGCCCGCCGGATGGACCTGAGTGTCACGACCGTGCGACGCAACATCACCGCGATCCGCGAGGAACTCGGCGTGGAGACCCGATTCGCGGCCGGCGCGGCCGCTGTACGCCGTGGCTGGACCGAGTAGACATCGAGAGGCGCCACTTCATGCCTGATTACCTGGACTTCGTCCCCCAGCAGCGTTTCCAGCCCGCTCTCGCCCTTGCACCGGACGCGAGCATGGTTGCCTATTCCAGCAACGCCGACGGCCACTACGACCTCTGGGTGGCTCCACTCACCGGCGGCGATCCACGCAAGGTCACCGCGCTTCCTGGGCGTTCCGTTCGACAGATCGCCTGGTCTCCCGACAGCAAAGAGCTGGTGTTCACCGCCGACCACGAGGGCGACGAACAGTATCGGCTCTACCGCATCGGACTCGGTGACGTCGATGCAGTCGACATCAGCATCGGCCCGGAATGTCAGCGTGTGCTCGCCGCGTCCCCCTTCGACGCCACCGGCCGCTATCTGGCCTATGCCGCCAACGACCGTGATCCGGCAGTCCAAGACCTTCTGATCCGCGACCTGCTTGACGGTGGTGAACGGCGAATCACCCCACCTCTCGATGTGGTGTTCGAGCCCTCGGGCATCTCCCCGGACGGCCGATGGCTGCTGGCGGCCGGCTTCCGTTCCAACACCGACATCTCGGCCTACCTGATCGACCTCACCGAACCCGACTCCGAACCGGTCTGCGTCACCGCCCGCTATGGCGAAGGCGTCTTCGACCCCTCTGTCTGGGCGGCGGATTCTGCCGGCTTCTACCTCCTGACCGACCTGTGGGGCGAGTTCACCGCAGCCGCCTACCTCCCCCTCCCCCCGGGCGAGATGCAGCTCGTCGCCCAGCACGACTGGGACGTAGAGCTCTTGGACGCCTCAGACGGCACTCTCGCCTGGTCAGTCAACGAAGCAGGACGCTCCGTCCTCTATCTCGGCCACCAAGGCACGACCAAGATCCACCCAGATGTACCACCCGGCGTGATCACCGCAGTCGCACTTTCCACCGACGCCCAGACGGCAGTGATGCTCATCGACTCCGCAACCCGCCCCAACGAGATTGCTGCCGTCGACGTGAGCGGCGGATTCCGCTATCTCACCGACGCCCGTCCGCCCGCCTTGCGCGTCGTAGACCCGGTCACGCCCCAGATGGTGACCTATCCGGCAGCCAGCGGCCGAGACGTCCACGCCCTGCTCTACCGCCCGAACGTCCCCGGCCCACATCCGGTACTGCTGTCGATCCATGGCGGCCCAGAGGCCCAGGAACGTCCCGGCTACACACGTTCAGGTCTCTACCAGTACCTGCTCAGCCAAGGCGTCGCGGTCCTCGCCCCCAACATCGCCGGATCCACCGGCTACGGCAGCGCCCACCAGAAGCTCATCTACCGCGACTGGGGTGGCATCGACCTGGACGACCTTGACCACGCCGTCCGCTACCTGCAGGCCACACCCGACCTCGACGCCAACCGGATCGCCACGATGGGCGCTTCCTACGGAGGATTCGCCGCCCTGTCCTGCCTGGCGCGCCTGCCCTACCCATGGGCAGCCGGCGTCTCCATCTGCGGCCCCACCAACCTGGTCACCCTCGCAAAAGCCTCCCCACCCACCTGGAAGGCCTTCGTCGCCACCGTCCTCGGCGACCCCGACAACGACGCCGACCAGCTCATGCAGCGCTCCCCTGTCACCTACGCCGACGCCATCACAGCACCACTGTTCGTGCTCCAGGGCGCCCGTGACCCGCGCGTGCCCAGAGCCGAGTCCGACCAGCTCGTCACCCGGCTCCGGAACCGCGGCGTCGAGGTCCGCTACGACGTCTTCCCCGACGAAGGCCACGGCTTCGCCAACCGCGACAACGAGCTGCGGGCTTACAGCCAGATCGCAGAGTTCCTGATCGACCACCTCCAGGCGCCGGCCCGGTGAAGACAAGCTCGTCAGCTCTCCACCTCATCAAGGATCCGGCTGTCGCCCCGCTGTTCATCGCGCGCTTGATCTCCTCCACCGGAGTGGGCTTCGGGCAATTAGCCCTGGTGTGGGGCGTCAAAGAACTGGGCTACAGCCCGGGAGCAATTTCACTCGTGCTCGCCTGCAAGGCCGCACCGGCCCTGCTCATTCTCGCAGGCGGCATCATCGGCGACCGTTTCAAACGCCACCACGTCCTGGCAGGCGCCGAAATACTGGCCAGCATCACCTGGCTAGCGCTAGGAGCCTGCTTCCTGACCGGCAACGCGCCACTTCCCCTGTTGTGCGCGCTGGCAGTCCTATCGGGCATCGCCACAGCGATGTTCCTGCCGACCATCCGCGGGATCATCGCCGACCTCGTCGACGACCGGCACCGCCAGACCGGCAACGCGCTCATCAGCCAGACCGACGCGACGGGCCTACTCGTGGGGCTCGCCACCTCGGGCCTGGTGGTGACCCTCGTCGGGCCTGCCTGGGCAGCGGCAGCCAAGGCCTTGCTCTGCGCGATGAGCGCAATCCTCCTGACCAGGCTGACCACGTCCCGCCCCCTGCCCGGCCCGACCAGGCCCCTCGCCGACCTTCGATCCGGCTGGCACCACTTCACTCACCACCGCTGGGTCTGGATGATGACCCTGCAATTCACAACCGTGATCATCGCCGCCGCCACCTTCACCGAAATCATCGGCCCACTCCATCTGAGCCAACACCGCCAAGGCGCTCGAGCATGGGGCACCATCGCAGCATGCGAAGCCCTCGGCGCCCTAGCAGGCGCCGTGATCGCGACCCGGTGGAAACCTCGACGACCCATTGCAGTCGCGGCTACCCTCCCCGCCTCGGCAGCCGTCCCGATGACATTGATCGGCTGCGACGCTCCATGGCTTGTCGTCGCCGCCGGGATGTTGATCCCAGGAGTGTGCCAGTCCGTCTATTACGTTCTCTGGACGACACAGCTGCAGCAGGCGTTCCCGTTGGACACACTCGCCCGAGTCAACAGCTGGGGAATCGTGGGAAGTTTCTCCCTAACGCCGATAGCTCTACTCATGGTCGGACCAACCATCGAGGCCACGGGCACCGGCTCCACCGCCCTCGGCATCGGCGCCCTTGTCGTGGCAACCACCACAGTGACACTGCTGGTACTGGCAAAACGCTCACACCTTCGAGTCGTCGACCGCGTTGGGGCTGCCGACCCGGCCCGCAGCGACGACCCAGCCGTCCTTGACGCCGATGTTCGTCTGCACGACGCCGGCCAGGGAGTCCAGCAGGAGCACGTTGCTCGCCAGGAGGTTCAGCTCGGAGTCGCCCGTCATGGGGCCGTAGCGCGCGACATAGGTCGCGCGGATCACGGTGCTCATGCGGGGTCCTCGAGTGACGACGCCCCCGTCCTGCCAGACCCGTAGCGTCTCGTTCGTCATGTCATGCCACCACCAAGGTGACCATCTCGGCCGCACAGGCGGGCCGATCGCTGACCTCGATCTCAACGCTCACCCGGGAGACGACGTGCGTGCCTCTTGGTTCCGCAGGTCACCAAGGCGACTTCGACTCCGCAGCGGAGCCGAGAGTCAGCAGAAACCGGGGCGGGATAGCGGACCTTGTTGCTGCTGTAATTCACCACTATGGCCACTCCTTAGCAATGTAGATCCCGTAGTGGAACTTGGGAATCGGAGAAAGGCTGAGGTAGCCGTGGGCGACGGCGGCACCGAACGGACCTGACCGGCCTTGGCGCCGTCGGCGCTGATCTAGAGTTGGCCGTGACCCAGGACGCCAGGGCGACGCAGGCCACTGCGACGCCGATCCAGAAAGCCGTTTTGTAGCCGATCTCGCACGGCTCGGCGCGGTTTCTGTGCTCTGCCGCTCAGGAGAACTCCTTGATGCGTGCCCGGACCTTGGCCAGGCCAGTTCCGGTGTCTGCGGTCGGCAGTTGCCACGACACAATCGACTCATCCGCGTTGATGTACAGCAGCCGGCCACCCTTCGCCGGGATGTCGAACGTCTCGACACCGTCCTCGGGAGAGCCGGGTTCGATCGGGTCGCCGAACTCCGGCACCGCACCCACCCACACATTCGTGGAGGTGCCGCCCTCGCCACCCCAGATGGTTTGGCCGTCGCCACGCCACCGGAACCCGCCGCCACCCGCAGGCGCCACGAAGTCGTCCTGCTTCGTCACCGCCTCCGCCCTCAGCGCGATGGCGACGAACCAGCCATTCTCAGGCGGGTCCGAGCCCTTGTACGGGCCGCGGTGGTACAGCACCCCGACCGGAGTCACTTTGATCTGGCCGCCGCTCTCGCCCGTCACGATGCCGGGCTGGCCCCACGGAAGGTTCTTCGGCGCAGCCGGGGTGACGACGCCCTGGGTGAAGTCGTTGTTCTTCGGCGCCGCTCCGGGCTCGTCGTTGGTGCCGCCGCAGGCGGTTGATGTGAGGAGAGTGGCGACAAGGAGAACGGAACCGACAACGCGACTGCCCATACGGTGCCTCCAATCGGCGCAGGTGTGTGCACGCAGTGTGCACCCGTGGACTGATCGTTAATCGGTGCGTGGCCGAAGCAGGACGCTCCGTCAACCGGGCCGCCGATGGCTGCGTCTGACCGTTCACGGCCCCGGCCCACACCCGGCGAGGCTCCACTCCAGCGAAGAACAGCTCATCTAGGACGGCGAATTCCGCAACAGGGCAGCGCGCGCCGGCGGCTGAGCTTCCCCCGTAGCTACGGGGGAAGCTCACATGGAGCGAATCCCAGACGCACAACGACTCCTCCGAGAGTCAGGGCTGCTCTCAGCTTGATGCCCCCAGAACACGCACCTGTGTGAGTCCACGGATCGCGAGTGGCCCCATCTTCGTGCTTAGGAGCTGCGGGATAATGCCGAGATGCCCGACCCTTCACTTCCGGTCCGCAGCACGAACCACAAGACCGGTACGAAGGGCGTCTCGGCCGCGCGCATCGGTGTCCAGGACAGCCTCGGGTGGATCTTCCGGGAGCAACTGGAGGACGACTACGGCATCGACGCGCATCTCGAGGTCGTCACCGCGGACGATGACCTCGATGTGGTGACGGGGCAGCTGATCGGTGCCCAGATCAAGGGCGGTAAGACTCAGAAGCGCAGGGCCAAAGGCCGGGACGGCTGGTACTACTACAGCACCAAGCGGAGCAGCCTGAACTACTGGCTTGGCCATACCCTCCCGGTAATCATCGTCGTGTACGACGAGGACTCTGACACCAGCTACTGGCAGGTGGTCCGCAGCGACCTGGTCGAGTACACCGACAAGGGGTTCAAGGTCTTCGTGCCACGATCCCAGCCGCTGAATGACAGTTGCCGGCACGAGTTGGAGGAAGTCGCCAAGCGGACAGGTCAGCGTGCGCTGGAGGTATTCGACCGGTCTTTGGACCGTCTTCCGGAGTCCGTCGTGATCGAGCTGCGCCGCGCCGCCGGCCAGGACGTCGAGGGCGCAGCCCGGGTCGCTCAGATCCTTGCCGACGGTTCAGCGCAACCAGGCATGACTGCCTCCCATCTGCTGGGGGCTCAGCCCACGTGGCTAATCGGCAGCTCGATGGCCGAAGCGTTGTGGGCTGCGGTGGCTGGCTTCGCTGGCGGGCACCTGGAGCACGACCTCACGGCTCGGGCTTTCCTAGTTTCGGCCGCTTGCGGTGGGCCGTACGCCGACCGGCGCCGTGCGCTTGCTGCTCTGTCCTACGTCCTGGCCGGTGACCGAGACGAGGCCCGCAAGGTGCTGGAGTTGGTGGCCGCGGATAACGCCCGGCTCCTCGCCGCAGTGGGGTGGGCGGCGTTGTCGGTGCCGGAGAACGACGCCCGGCCGATCCCAACACCTGAGGCGATCACCACAGCGACGGACGACGAACTGAACCGCGAACCGACAGTATTGAACTTCCTCGCCGAGAACGCCTCCCGGCGCGGCGACGTCGACGACGCCGTCGCCCTGGCCGAACGAGCGGTCAGCAGTCCGCGTGGGACCGATCCGCAGATGAAGGTTCGGATCGCTGAGCTTCTGCGCCGGCGGATGCAAAGCCGCGGTGGCTTCGGCGGCCAGGACAGCAGGGCAGCACGGGACTACGCCCGGCGGGCACTGGAGGACATGCGCCGCTGGAGCGGGCCGAGCCATCTGGCGTTGTCAGAGCTCCTGGACATGGAGATCCTCGACGGAATGCTGCGCCGTGCCGTCCGCATGGCCCTGCCCGCGACCGCTGGCGGTACCGCGACCGACCGAGAGGCCGCCGAACCTGCGATCGCTCGGAAGGGCGCCGTCGCCGCACTGATGTCCCGTGCCGACTCCGCCGAGGCGGTGTTCCGGCAGATGCTGGTCGGCAATCCGTGGCTGGACGTGCTGGACGCCCAGCGTCTGGAACTCCACGGCGGCCAGGACACCAAGAACGTGTGGCTGAAGGCGCTGCGGTCTGCTGATGACGAGGCGTCTCGTTCCATCTGCGCTTCCCGGCTGGCGGAGATGGGGGTATGGCCGCTGGACGAGGTCGAGGACATGGCAGCGCGGTCGGTCATGCCGTCATGGACCTACAGGATCTTGCAGGCGAAGGCCAACGCTGCCCAGGGCCGCACCGATGAGGCCGTCCGGCAGTTGCGGATCCTCGCCGAGGACAACGCCACCGGCGCGATGGAACTCATCCGCCTGCTGGATCAGAACGGGGATCCCTCTGTCTCTGAAGAATGCGAACTCCAGTACCAGCGATGGCACGACGGCATGCTCATCGATCTCATGCTGCACCTGTCCGTGCCTGATCCGGACGCTGAAGGGTTGTGGACGCGTTTCATGGACGACCCACGCCTGTCCCCGGACACTGCCTCGGGGCTGCGTCGCCGCCTCATCAGCACCGCAGGGCAACGCGGCGACTGGCGACATGTCGCCGACCTTTGCGAACGCGGCCTCGCCACTCAACCTTCCACCTGCGGCAACGATGCCGAGGAGTTCGACACCGAGCTGGCCTGGCAGGCCGCCGGGGCCTACCTGAACCTGCATGACATGCCCCGGGCCCGCGATACGGTGACCCGGCACCGGCTGGTCCCCATCGACGAGGACACTGCCCGCTTGTGGGTCCGGCTGCGGGTTAGCACCGACTTCACTCAGACCGACATCCAACTCGCGGTAGAGCTGGCCGAGCAGTACGGCCGCTCGGTCGCCGAACCGGTCAGCAGCCTCCTGGTGCGCGAATCCAACCGGAGCAACCCCGAGAGGGATAGGGGCGGACCGCAACCATGGCCACAGCCGCTTCGCGACCGGGCACAGGCGATCATCACGGCGGCCCAGGCTGCGGGGTACGGGCCCGAAAGCATCAGCAAGGACGAGCTAATCCGTCGCCTGGAGCAGACCGACACTCAGGACGTCGACCGCCTCCGCCGTGACGCCCAGGCCGGGCGGATGCCACTGGGCCGCTTCGCCTCGCGTGCTCGCCGGCCCTACGGCCAACTCCTCCTGCAGCGCGCCCTCGGCATCACCGTGGCCGCCGACATCCAACCCGGACTCAACACCACCGGCCAACGGGCCGCGGCTGCCGTTCTCGCCCGCGCCAAGCAACCTGCAGGGCTGCTGGTGGCCGACCTGTCCGCCCTGTCCATCCTCGAACTCCTCGCTGAACACGGCCGGGACCTACGTGCCCGCCTCCCGCAGATGGTCGTCACAGAGAGCACGAAAATCGACGCCATCGCCACACGGGATGCGGTGTGGGCGATCACCGGTGCCAGCTTCACTGCCGGTCTCGACTCCGGCCGGTTGGTCAAGGAGACCCTGGACGGCGCCGAACGGGCCCGCCTGCGTGAACTCGCTACCGGTCTGGAGGACGCTGCTGCCAGACTCGCCCACCAGGCCGTCGAATGCGGCACAGATCCCGCTTTCGACTCTCTCGCCCTGGCAGCCGATCTCCGTGCAACCTTGTACGCCGACGACGTCGCCCTCCGTCAGCGCGCCCGTGCCCAAAGCGTCGCCACCTTCGGCACCGCCGACCTCATCGCGGCCACCGCCCATCCCGAAGCCGGTCACCTCATGTCTTGCCTGGCCGAACACGGCGTCGTGGACCTGCCTCTGGACGCCCAGCAGATCATCGCCCTGGAATGCCGGGCGGGCTGGGCCTTCCGCGCCGGAGCGCTCGCTCTCAGTCGCAGCCACTGGTGGCACGACAGGATGGACTGGGTCACGCCGTGGAAGACCATCGCCGCTGCCGCTGCCGACCACGCACCCGCCTCCCTCACCGCCATCACCCAGGCCGCGCTCACCGGATCGATCGCTGATGTATCTACAGGTGAGGCACCCCGTCGCTACTTGCTGGTCGTCGTCGCGGCCCTCGAAGCAGCCCACAGCACCGGCTCGGCACCCACCCCGGATTACCTCACCCAGCTCGCCTCCCGAGCCGCAGATGGCCTCGCGCCGTCCCTGAAGACTGTCTTTCACACCCTCCGGGAAAGTCTGACTCGGCACGGCGACACCGACGCCGCCTCCACGGCCGCAGCGCTGCTCACCATCGACGTCACTGAGCCTTCACTGTGGACTTGATCATGCCTCCTCTGACACGAAGCACCGGGATGCGCTCGGCCGCCACGGCCACCTGATCTTGCGGATGGCGCAGGCTCAACATCGAACGCATCCGTGCGGAACTCAAGCGGCTCGTCGGCGGAGAGATATTGGCCCCCAGCACCTCAACCCGAGCAACCGCAACAAAGTCGGCGATAAGCCGAGGCCGCTTAAGTTGACCGCACCTGCACCCAGACGGCGCGCCGCACACCTCGTCCCAGCCAGATCCGAACACGCCTGTGGCTCGCGCTTCAAATCGATGCCGGAAGACTTGGGCGCGAACAGGGGCAGGCACCTACGCCGCGTTGCGGCTAGGTGCTGACGGTGTGGATCTGAGTGTACGTCTCCACAAGCCACCTTTACATCGTAGATCAAGATGACGTCGCATGGACATGCTCCCGCGAGAGCCCTGTCCCAACTGGCACGAACACCTCAGCACGCACCCCGCGACGCGGAGCTGCACACCATCAGCATCGCGCCAGAATCTCCCGGCTGGGCCCTGCAGTGACTGGAAAGAACACAGGGCCGTCTTTACGTCACTGGGCCGTAACGGGTTCTGATGACACCTGATAGCAGACGATCAGGAATCGGCCATAATGACCTCTGTTGAGGCTATGA
This sequence comes from Spirillospora sp. NPDC048911, assembly GCF_043198015.1. Taxonomy (NCBI): domain Bacteria; kingdom Bacillati; phylum Actinomycetota; class Actinomycetes; order Streptosporangiales; family Thermomonosporaceae; genus Spirillospora; species Spirillospora sp. NPDC048911. The sequence goes on from NZ_JBICUD010000016.1 coordinate 90,062, forward strand.
GCTGGTTGCATGAAAGCTCTCGGCCGGGCTTGGACCGGCGACCTTCCCGTTACGAGGGTGAATCGAGCCGAATCCTGCGGCTGCCTTCGAATCGTGCGTGACTCAGATGTCGATTCGGCGGCGGCTGCGGATCTTGTCGAAGGCCGCTAGGGCTGTGTCGTCGGCGTCGTCGAGGGTGTGAAGGTAGCGCTCGGTGGTCGCGATCGAGCCGTGGCCGAGGCGTTCCTTGACGACCTGGAGGTCTGCTCCGCCCGCTAGGAGCCATGACGCATGAGCGTGGCGCAGGTCGTGGATGCGGATCTTGCTGTCGAGGTCGGCGTTATGAAGCGCGGGTTTCCAGACCTGGTTGCGGAACCAGTTGGCGGGGATGTGGCCGTCGGTCTCGCGACGGCGTGGCTGACGAGGATTGTCCTTACCTGCGGCGCGGCGGCGGGCGCGGTATTCAGCGAAGGCGCGTTTGCAGTGATCACAGCGGCACTTTGCTGCGTTGTAGGCGCTGAGCGTGCCGTGACGGTATCGGTGCCCTTTGGTGTTCTCTTCAGTCCAGCCAAGTGAGTCGGGGTCCAGGGCCGAAGGCGGTGTGCGATCGGTCATGGTGTCGGGCTGGTAGACGAAGAGGAGATCGTCGCGACCGAGCTTCTCGACTTCGATGTGGTCTTCCAGCTTGTCGACGATCTGCTCGCTGAGTTTGAGACGCCGCCACTCCTTGTCCTTGGGGTACTCCTTGACCAGGAAGCGTTTGCCGTCGGGGTGGAACTTCGGGTTAACCTCGACGACGGCGCGGCTGACAGTCAGGATGCGTGAGCGGGTCTTGAGGTCGCAAACGCGGAGTTCGGTGAGTTCTCCCCAGCGCAAGCCGGCCTCGATCGCGGTCTCGACCAGCAGTTGGGAGTCAGCGTCGGGCAGGGACCGGTACAGGTCGTCGAACTGCTCGGGACTGATGATCTCGAGGGGCTTCTGCGGGACGGTGGGGGCACGGACACCCTTGCAGGGATGGATGTAGGCGACCTGGTCGTTGAGGGCTGTTGTGAAGATCGCGCTGAGGACGACCTTGTTGTAACGAATGGTCGCGGCTGAGACACCGTTCTTCTTCAGCTTCTTGATCCACGCACGGACGTGCTCGGGCAGGATGTCCATCATCCGCATGCCGCCGAACTCCGGCATGACGTGCTTGTAGATCGAGTAGTGGTAGCTCTGCATAGTGGTGGGCTCGACCTCGTGGTTGGGGAGCCAGGTCTCCTCGACGTACTTCTTGAAGGTCTGCCGTCCGCGCTTGAGGTTCACGTCGCGACCCCGCCCGACCTCACCCTCGGCTCGCTGCCAAGCTTTGTCGGCCTCCTTCTTGGAGGAGTAGGTGCCCGCCGATGCGACCTTCCCCTTCAGGTCTTCGTAGCAGGCGGTATAGCGCGGCTTGCCGTGGCGGTCCAGGCGCTTGAACGAGTATCCCAACGTCGCTCCCTGGAGTGATCGTTTGTTAGTGGCTCGTTAGTGGACTCCACCGTATGTAGTGGGATCCGGAATGACCCTGCACCACACAGGCTAGGCTTCTGACCTGCATTTTCTCACAGAACCACGAAGTTAGTCCAGGGCAATGTGAACGTTCGTAATCCACTGGGGGTCAAGGGGTCGTGGGTTCAAATCCCGCCGTCCCGACCAGGCGAACAGCCGGGTCAGAAGGGGTTTCGGAGATTCTCCGAGGCCCCTTTTTCGATCTTCAAATGGTCCCGGTAGCCAAAACGGTAGACACCGCCCGCAGACTCAGGTCGATCCAGAATCGCCGAACACGGCATTCATGACTCCGGCGCCCTTGGTTGTCACCGGCTTGAGCTGATGCCGGTAGATCCGCCCGGTGACGGCTGGAGATGGGTGCCCGCACAGATCAGCGCTGTTCTCGATCGGTACGTCCCGGTCGCTCATGATCGACACGAACGAGTGACGCAGCTCCCGGGGAGTCCAGTGCTCCCCAAGACCCGCCCGTTTGGTGATCAACCGGAGAGCCCGGCGCACGTTGGCGGCGTCAAGCTCGCCTCCAGTGGACGTGCGGAAGACGAAATCGCTGTACTTCCAGGCCTCAGGCGGTTTGGCGCTGGTGGTGTTGGCGAAGGGCGTCCACAGCTCGATTGGGGAGTACCGAACGCCAGACGTAGACGGCGAAACGGTCATGGTCGAAGCCCACCTCGGTGACCGGTCGCCAACCAGTCTCGTCGTTCACGAACGCCACCACGTGATCCCAACGAAGCTCGCGCGCTTCCTCTGTGCGGATGCCGGTCAGGAGACTGACGACGACGTAGGCATGAAGCTGGGACGATTCGGCCTGCGCAAGGACAGCCATCGCTTGATCGAACGTCAGGGCTTTGCTGGGCCGGCCCGGCTTCTCCCCTGGGGCGTGTCAACCAGTTCAGCGACGTTGCGCAGAACGCGGTTGCGCGCTTGTGCGTGCCGGATGGTCCGCTTGAGGACGCCGTGCACGAGCCGGACAGACCGGCTGGACAGACCTTCGGCGACAACCTCAAGCCAGTCGTCCACATCGTCTGCCACCAGCTCCCTGCGGTTCGCCGTCCCAACGAGCGCGATGACATGGTTGGTGGCCAGGCTCCGATAGTTGGCGATGGCGTCGGAGCCAACCGTCTTGAGACCTCGAGAAAGCCTTGTGACCGGCACCACGAGATCATCACATCGGCCACACAGGTTCTTCACTTTTCTCGGCGAGCATCTCGCGGCATGCGCCAGATCAAGGTTCACACCGGCGCCGTGCTCGCCGCCGGCCTGATCGCCGGGCTGGCCGGCTGCGGCTCGTCGAACGACGGCGAATCCGGGAACGGCCCGCCCAAGACCGACCGCCTGACGGCCGCCGCAGCCCGGCAGCGGCAGGGCGATGCGGAGATAGCGACCGTACGCGGCAGCCGGATCGCCGTGCACAAGCGGAAGGGCGACGGCGCGGTCTGGAAGGCGCTGTCCAGCCCTAACGAGATGGGCGCCACCCGGGTCCTCCTCGTCGATGCCGAAGAGGGCGACTGGCTGAAGGTGCTGCTGCCGATCCGGCCCAACGGCAGCACCGGCTGGGTCAAGGCCTCCGACGTCACCCTGTCGTCGACGACGCGCCGGTTGGAGATCGACCCGAAGGCGTTCGCATTCACCGTCTTCGACGGTGCCAAGGTGCTGCGCACCGGGAAGGTCGCCACCGGCGAGGGCGGCACCCCCACCCCGGCCGGTCGCTTCTATTTCACCGAGCTGGTCGAACCGCCGAACCCCGATGGCGCCTACGGCACGTACGCCTTCGGACTGAGCGGCTTCTCGCCGACGCTGAAGACCTTCGCCGGCGGCCCCGGGCAGCTCGCCGTGCACGGCACGAACAAGGCGTCGGCGCTGGGCGGCATGGCCAGCCACGGCTGCGTGCGGGTCAGCAACGACGACATCACCTGGATGGCCAAGAACCTGGCGATCGGCACGCCTGTCGTCGTCAAGAAATGAAACACCACCGAAAGGAACATCAATGCGCTTGACGTCCCTCGTCCCGGCCGCCGCGCTGGGCATCGGCCTGGCCGGCACCGGTCTGGCCGCCGCCGAGGCCGCCACCGAGTCCGCCGCCACCTCCGCGTCGGCCAACCCGCCCGCCGCGCCCGGCCAGTTGCCCCCGGGCCACCCCGGCGGCAAGCCGTCCAACCCCGGCAACTCGTCGAACCCCGGCCGGCCGCCGGCCGCCGCGCCGCCCGGCAAGGCCATCCCGGGGACCCCGACCTACACCGGCTGACCCCGTCACGAGAAGGAGGAGCCTATGCCTGATCACGGAGAATGGAACCGGCGTTCCCTGTTGAAGGGAGCGGCCGTGGTGGCCGGTGCCGCCGCGGCCGCACCACTGCTGGGCAAGGCGGGCAAGGCGTACGCCGACGGCAGTGACGCGGACGCGTTGTACAGGGCCGGGAAGTTCGAGCAGGCCGGCCGAGCGTACGAGGAGATCCTGAAGAAGGATCCCACAAACCTGCACGCGGCGCGCCGGCGCGGCTATGTCGGGCTACTGGCCAACAAGTTCCCCGACGCCGAGAAGTACCTCAACATGGCCCTCAAACTGGCACCCGACGACAAGGAAACCAACTGCTACCTGGGCGACTGCTACATCCGGCAGGACAAGTACGCTCTCGCCGCACCCCGCTGGCGAGCGGGCGGCGAGGAAGGCTACGCCCGATGGTTCGAGGCGATCCGTGGCGAGGCATACCAGATCCACGGGAACATCGGCCGAGTGGAATGGCAGCCGATGGATCCGGAACCGCTGGTGGAGGCCTCGGTCAACGGCGGACCGCCGAAGCGGTTCGCGTTCTACACCGGTGCCCCGAATCTGCAGGTGCGCGCGTCGGTGGCCAAGGAAGCCGGGCTGACCCCGGTATATAAGGAAAGGACCGACTTCGAAGGCCTCGACATCTGGGTGTACTACGGAGTACTGGACTCCTTCAAACTGGGCGACCTCGAACTGCGCAACGTCCCCGTGGGCTGGTCGTCGACGGAGTCGGGCGCAGATGTCAGCACTGACAACGACGGCCTGATCGGCACGTGGGTCTTCTACCACCTGCTGACCACCTTCGATTACGCGGGCCAGTCGCTGATCCTGCGCCGCCCGACCCCCGCGGCGGCCAGGAAGGTACACGCCGACGCCGCACGGGCGGGCACCACGCCCCTGCCGATCTGGTTGTCCCTCGACCACAACATCGGCAGCATCGGCAGCATCGCCGACTCAGGCCCACGGGCGATGGGCGTGAACTTCGGCGGAGCCGGTGGCGAGAGCGCCGTGGGCACGTCCCTGGAGGTGGCCAAACGGTTGGGCATCCGCACCGACACCGACCGCCCGATCGATACCTTCGGCCACAGCCACGAAGCCGTCGTCTACCCCTGCTACCCCAAGGAGATCCGCATCGGCGACGCCGTCGCCAACGACATCTACTGCACGGCGGACAAGAACGGGCAGATCAACACGCCCTGGCCCTACGGGGACGGGGTCGACGCGACCGGCTACTTCGGCCACTGCTTCTGGAAGCCCTACAACATCACCCTCGACTTCACCAACATGAACCTCTACATCACCCGCGGCAAAGCCACCTGACCACAGTCGGCACGGGCGTCTGAGACCCACCTGGAGCCGCCGGCTCAAACGGGTCGCGGGGGAAGGGCGAACCAGGCGCCCTCCCCCGCCCCAGCGCCGCACAAGATAGTGAGCCAACCGCACAACAACCCTCCATACGCGGCCGGAGCCGGCAAGTTGCTCGAGGCGGATCTGGCCCTCCAGTGTCGACAGCTGAGAGCGCAGGAGAGCCATGGGCAGCGCGCCGGCGGCGACGGTATGGACACGGATCTCGCTGATGCCAGGGAACTGGACCACGAGGTGCTGCTGGTCCGCAGTGTCCAGAGACAGACGTTCTTGACGGATGGCCTCGAGCAGACGTGAGGCTTCGCGCACAACCGTGGCGATCGGATGGTAGGACTCGGCCGCATTCGCTGTCCGCAAGGGTGGTCTACAGAGGTCCGCTCATGCCGCCGACAGCGACCGGACGACGCCAGCGACCTGAACGACCAAGCCGCAATGTTGGTCGATAGGGAGAACCTGCTTAGAGGGGCTTCCGGGTTGGCCGATCGTGGCAACTCGTCCGGGACGCTGTGATCGCCTGGCCGACCGTTATCGGTCAGACATGGAGCGTCGGGATATGGAGGCGCTCTTCAGCGTCGCGTCCCGTACAGGACGCTCACCGTTTCCGCGCCGGGTTGTTCGAGCCGCCAGAGCATGCGGCGGGCACGACCGCGGCGGCGTTCAAGGACTTCACCAAGATCTTCTCGAATGGTGACGCTCTCGATCGCGTCGTTGATGATGAAGGCGGACAGCCGGGCGATGAACGGATCGACGGTGGCCACGATTCCCGGGACGGTTCGTATCCCGTGGACGACCGCGTTGCGTTGGCGCAGCGCGCGCTGGAGCAGGACGTCGAACCTTTGCTCCAGTTCCTGGAGATGCGCCCGGGCTTTGAGCGGATCGTTCGTCCGCTTGGCAAGGGCGCGTGCTTGCGCTCGCCAAACTGGCTGAGTGCTCGGTATGGCTGTGGAGATGGCGTCGAGGAAGGCGACTCGGTTCACCTTCAAGCTGCCGTCGTCTTTATGGGTCAGGTAGGAGCCAACGGTCTCCTGTACTGACGCACTTGAGCCGGCCAGGAATGTCCCGTAGATGACCGCCAGATCGTTTACCGACCGCGCGAAGCGATCGAGAGCCCACCGTTGACGGAGGTAGTACCTCACTGCATGGGACCACGATTCGCGTTCGCCTGGCGGGAGAGACTGCTCGAAGGCTCGTACGTGCAGGACGACGCGCTGACCAATGCGCCAATAACAGTTACTCGGAAGCAATTCGACCTAACCCTAATCCGGTCCCGCCAATAGCGAATTAGGGTCTCCATTAGCGCCATTTGGCCCGCGGGCGCGTGGCGTGTCCTGCGCAGGTCGTCTTCGCTGACGGCCAACCGGCGCCGTGGTCATTCTGTGGCGAGTCCAGCGTTTCGAACAGGGCGTGCTCGAAGCTGCGGTACGAGTCGCTCCAGGATCTGCCGTCGCTGGTCCCACTCGTCCAAGAGTTGGCGGGGATCGGTGGCTCGCAGGATGGTGCGGCTGCGACTCTTCGGCCCCCGGTCCTCCTCGACCAGAGAGATGAGGCCGCGGCGGGCCAGCCGCTTAGCGATGTCATAAGCGTTCGTCCGGCCAACCCCGGCCGTCTCGGCAGCCCATATCCATAGGTACTGGGCACTCCAGCGAAGTCTCCCAACCTCAGGGTGCAAGTGACATCCGGTTTGCACATCAGGTCCGGCCTCGTCGACCACTCCCGCAAAGGGGAGTCGACACACTCGGCAGTTGCTGATGTGAGCCCTGCGGAACCCTTGTGCGTGCGAGGGGTATGAGCGATTCGAGCGATTCGCAGGCGGTGTCAGCGGTGTGCAGGCCAACTCAGATCGAGCTGGAGGCCCTGCCCGTCGACCGGCGGTTGGAACGATCGAGCAGGTGAGGCGAGCTCGGTGTGATCTTCATGCCGCGCTAGCCGGAGCGTACGCCCAGCGTTCACGAGTCATTCTCCTATCTCATCCAGAGTTCGATCCGATCGATGTTCGGCGCGACGGAACGGGCTCCTCTCATGACCGACGACCATCTGACGGGACGGCGCGGCTTCCTGCGCGGCGCTGGACTGGCGGGGGCGGGCGCCGCCGCCTCGGCCGCGCTCGCCGCCCCGGAGGCGGCGGCCGCCTCTGCTTCCGCCCCCGGTCGGCGGCGGGGCGGCTACCTGTGGCTCGCCGGTGACCATCACCTGCACAGCCAGTACAGCAATGACGCCATGTTCCGCGTCGCCGACCAGGTGCGGCGCGGCCTCGCGCACGGCCTGGCCTGGCTGGCCATCACCGATCACGGCAACGTCCCGTTCGTCACCCACAGCGTGGAGCGCGTCAACGCCGACATCCGCGCCGCCCGCGAGGAGTACGGCGACCGGATGCTCGCCTTCCAGGGGCTGGAGTGGAACATCCCGGGCGCCGAGCACACCACGCTGATGCTCGCCCCGGGCCGGTCGGAGGCCGCCTTTCTGCGCGAGTTCATCGCCAACTACGACGCCCGGGTGAAGGACGCGCGTCCTGGCACGCCGCAGAACGAAGCTCTGGCCGTCGAGGCCCTGAGGTTCTTGCGCGATGCGGTGCGGCGGCGGCGGATCGGCGACGCCCTCGTCCTGCCCAACCATCCCTCCCGCCAGGGCATCGACTCACCGCATGAGATCCGCGCCTGGCGGGACGCCGCGCCCGAGATCGTCATCGGCATGGAGGGCGCGCCGGGGCACCAGGCCGCCGGGCTGCCGGCCCCCGCGATGGGCCGGGCCCGCGGCCTGTACGACGGTGGACCGGGCACCTACTCCTTCCCCGGATATCCGGCCGAGAGCTACCGCACTCACGGCGGTTTCGACTGGATGACCGCGACCGTCGGCGGCCTGTGGGACTCCCTGCTCGCCGAGGGCAGGCCGTGGTGGATCACCGCCACGTCCGACGGGCACCAGGCGTGCGGCGACTGGGTGAAGAACCCCGTCGACGCGCTGGACCAGAAGGGCTATGACGACAAGCCCTACGACGCCGAGGGGCACACGTTCAACAACACCGGACGCTTCCCCGACCCGGTCAACGCCGGGATGCCGATCACCGCCTACAGTTCCTTGCCGCCGGGCGCGTACAGCAAGACCTGGGTCGGCGCCACCGGGTACGGGTACCGGCAGGTCATGGACGCGATGCGGGCCGGGCGGATGTGGGTCTGTCACGGCGACCTCATCAGCGGTCTCGACGTGCGTGTGCGTGCCAAAGGCGGGCGTGGTGTCCCCATGGGCGGCAAGCTCACCGCCCGGCGCGGATCCAGGGTGGAGGTCGTCATCGAGATCGCCCTCACCAAGACCCCCAACCACGCGGGCCTGCTGCCAGAACTGGCGCGCGTGGACCTCATCATGGGAACGGTGACCGGCCCCGCCGCCGACCGGGACACGCTGCGCGCGCCCGGGACCAGAGTCGTCAAGAGCTGGGATCTGGACCAGCGGGCCGGCACGCTGACGCTCCGCCACACCGTCGACGTGGACGGCCCCTGCTACTTCCGCGTCCGGGGCGGCGACGGCAGGCGCACCGCACCAGGCCCCTTCGGACCGGACGTGGACCCGGCCGGCCCGGTGATGGACGTCCTCGGCAAGGCAGACCCCTGGGAGGACCTGTGGTTCTACGCCAACCCCATCTTCGTGGACGTCCACTGAAACAGCGATCACTTCCGAGACGCCCAAACCGGCAATAGAGATCTTGGAACCGGCGCCGACCGGCCGGTAGCCGAGGTCGGCCGCCGGTGCCGCCGCATTGAGCCCGGCGGTGACCCCGGACCGCCTCAACCTTGCCGATCACCGCCCGGTCTACGCATCTTCTAGGCCTCACCGCCGCGGACGGCTGGTCGACGTCCGGCAGGCCTCATGACCGGCGGTCCGGCCCGGCGGCCGGAACAGTGCCGCTTGGGCCGCGCGCTAGATTCGTGCCGAGCGCCGGTAAACCCACCGGTCCGCGAGTGGACTCGGCAGCCAGTCAAGAGCTTCACGGGGCTCATGCCCGGAACGGCCGGATCAACGGCGAACTGCAAGGCGCCGACCTCGTGGACAGGAACCGCCCCGCGCCAGAGCCTGGTCGGCGCGTTCTCGCGGGCGGCGATCGCGACGCTGGCCAAGGAGAGGACGAGCGAGAAGTCGTTGTCACAGTCCACCCGGATCCGCGCCCATTCCTCGCGTGACAACACCGCCGTGAGGCGCGGTGAAGGGGTGGCGATGAGCTGGCCCGAGTCGTCCAAAGCCGCGCCGAGCCGGGTGACGGCCGCCTCTCCCAGGCACACCTCGGCCTCATGTTCGCCCAGCAGGTGCATGATCTGGCAACCCGCGAAAGCTATGGCCACACCTGGGCCGCAGACGGGGCGCACCAGCGACAGTCCCGGCCAGCCAGCGAGTTCGGCGGCGACGCGCTCGACGGGAGACGAACCCGCAGACTTGGGCCGGCGATCCGATTGGCGAAAGCCTTGGCGAACATGCGCTCATCGTTCACCCGTGGCTCAGGTGCGCGGTGCCGCTACGACTCTTTCCGTTCTCGGTGGCCGGACGTGGACAGCGATATGACCCGGGTGCCGCGCCGCGGAAGGCGGTTGCATTCAACCGGGGTTCATTTCGGTGGCCTAGAGTCGGCGGCGCAGTCCATCGAATGGGTGCCCGCCATGGACAACGTCACCTTTCTCGTGGTCGTCGTCATCATCACCGCTCTGGCTTTCGACTTCACCAACGGCTTTCACGACACCGCCAACGCGATGGCCACGTCCATTGCCACCGGCGCTCTGCAACCCAAGGTCGCGGTCGCCATCTCCGGCGCGTTGAATCTGGTGGGCGCGATCCTGTGGAATCTGGTCACCTGGCTGCTGGGGCTGCCGTCCAGCTCCTCGCACGCGCTGTTCGGCGGCCTGATCGGCGCCGTCTGGGTCGGCGCCGGCATCGACGGCGTGCACTTCGACACCGTGCTCGAGAAGGTGCTGATCCCGGCGATCGTGTCCCCGCTGATCGCGGGTTTGGTCGCCATGACGGCGACCTACCTGGCGTACCAGATCACACGGCGTGGACGGGACGAGCCGGTGACCCGCGGCTTCCGGCTGGGGCAGATCGCCTCCGCCTCGGCGGTGTCGCTGGCCCACGGCACCAATGACGCGCAGAGACGATGGGCGTCATCACCCTCACGCTGATCTCCGCGGGCGTCCTGTCGGCGGGGTCGGGCCCGCCGTTCTGGGTCGTCGCCTCGGCGGGCCTGGCCATCGCCGCGGGCACCTACCTGGGCGGCTGGCGGATCATCCGCACCCTCGGCAAGGGGCTGATGGAGATCCAGTGCCCGCAGGGATTCGCCGCCGAGACCAGCGCGACCACGGTCATCCTCACCTCGTCCCATCTCGGCTTTGCGTTGTCGACCACCCAGGTCGCGTCCGGCGCCATCATGGGCGCGGGCATCGGCCGCCGACTCTCGCAGGTCAGCTGGAGTGTGGCGGGCCGGATGGCGCTGGCCTGGCTGTTCACGCTGCCCGCCGCGGCCGCCGTCGGGGGCGTCGCCGCCGCCGTCACCACCACCGGCACCGCAGGCGTCGTCCTGGCTGGAGGAGCCGGCCTGGCCTGCGCGGCCGGGATCTACGCCGCGTCCCGCCGCGAACCCGTGCACGCCGGAAACGTCAACGCCGAACCGGCCGCCGCCGGAGTGTGAACATGGACGTCAACTGGGGTTCCATGGCCAAGGTGCTCGTCATGAGCCTGGGCGTCACCGTGGCCGTGGTGTCGGTCTTCGCCATCGGCATCCTCGCCGGCTCCGCACGCCTGGCCGCTCAGGAACGCGGCGAATCCGGCGCCGTCGGGCTCACCGGCGCCGTGTTGTGCCTCACCGCCTGCGCCGCCATGGTGCTGTACGGCATCTACCTCATCGTCCCGCAGTTCCACTAGCCGACCCGCAGGCCGCCGGTCAGATGTCCGAGCCCTGCAGCCGTTCGCGAGCATCCCGCTCCACGAAGATCGGAACGAAGTCGCGGATGGGCCGGTCATCGAAACGGCGATGCGCCGCAATGCAGAGACACCTCACCTGCAGGTGAGGTCAGCAACAGGCGAACTTGGTTCCCCCAACGGGTCCAAGGTCGTCAGCGCCGTTGCGGGCGTGAATTGCACCACCCGTCACGGTCTATTTATGGATATTCGGATCTATCGAAACGGAAAGCTGGTGAAGCGGAGTAACAATAACGGCGGCGGGATGCACCTCTCGGTGACCGTCCAGAAAAAGGGTCCCAACGTGAAGCTCGAATCCTTCATGAACGGTCCGATCACCGGCACCAGGCCGAGGTACGCCTCAGCTACGGAAGGTTCCAGCTGATGAGGCTGATGGGCCAGGGTGAAGGTGTGCTGTCGGGTGGTCTTCGCTGACGGCGGCGGAGTGGTCGAACAGTGTGGCGTCCGGTATGTCGAGTGGTGTGCTGATGCCTTGGAGGTGGCTGGTGCGCAGCATCGGGAGGCTGGCCTCGCCGATGGCTCCGCTGGTGTGTCCGGTGCCGCCGTCGATGGGCAGCGTCGGGATCGGGCCGATGTGGCTGTCGTTGATCTTCAACGTGCCGGCGTTGCGGACTTCGGTCCTGAACGTGGAAATGATGTCGGGGTCGGTCGCCCACAGTGAGTTGCGCAGGCCGTGCCGGTTGTCGTTGAGGAAAGCGATCACGTCGTCGATACGGCCGCTGGAGGCCACCACGGTGGTCAGCAGCGGGAAGAACGTTTCGTCGTGCACGGCTCGCAGTGATCGGGCGGCGCTCAGCCCGTCGACGCGCAGCAGCGCGGGCCGGATGAAGGGGCCGCGTGCGCGGCTCTCACCCCGGACGTCGACGAATTGGCCGCCGGTCACCAGGGTGGCCCCTGCGTTGAGGGCTTGGGCGACCACGTCGGTGAACTCGCCGCGGCGCACCACCGGGCTGAGGATGACGTCGTCGCGTTCGGGACGTCCTACAGGGAGCCGGTCGATCTGCTGTCGCAGCCGGTCGATGACCTGGTCGGCGATCTGTGGGTGCAGGACCGCCCGGTTGGGCGTCAGGCATATCTGTCCCGAGGCGTAGAAGGCTTCGAGCAACGCCTGGACCGCCAGGTCCAGCGGCGCGTCCTGCCAGATGACGACGGTGTCGTTGGCCGACAGCTCCAGGATCGGCTTCTTGCCCCGCCGGATACAGTCCGCTGCCAGGTCGAGACCGCGGCTGGTGGGGCCGAAGTAGTAGATGTCGTCGATGTGCGGGCTGGCCAGCCATTCCGGCAGCACGTCGCGGACCGGGGAGCACACGGCGCTGAGGACGCCGTCGTGGCCGCCCAGCAGCGGAGCGAGCAGTTCGTGGCAGATGAACGCCGCGCTCAGTGGGCCGCTCGGTGGCAGGTCGACCACGACGGCGTTGCCCGCGGCCAAGGCCATCACCGCGGAGAACACCAGGGTCGCCGCGGCGGCGTTGCGGGCGGGCACCAGGCCGACCACGCCGTCGGGTTTGCGGACGAGGTCGACCCGGCGGCCGTTGACCGTCGTGCGGCGGGCCAACTGCGCGGCCGCATCGGCGACGGTGCATGGATGTACCGCCGCCAGCATCGTCGCCACCTCGAAGCGCGCGACCCGCACCGGATGCCCTTCGGCGACGAGCAACTCCACCAGCTCGGCTTGCCGTGCGTGAAGGGCCCGATCGAAGGCGGTCACCAAGCCGAGCCGTTCGGTGGCCGGGGCGGCCGCCCACCCAGGCTGCGCGGCCCGGGCCGCGGCGACTGCCCGGTGCCGCTGGTCGGCGGTGCCCAGCGCGACCCTGCCGACCACGGCCGGGTGCGCGGCCGCCCCAGGGCCGGCCTCACCGGTGTCCAGGGCGGCCTTCAGCACGGCCATGTCGTACGGTGCCTCGAGCGCGTCACCGACACGCACCCAGTGCACCCAGCCGGCTCCGTCCTCATGGGCACCGCCGACGAGCACGCGATAGCTGTGCCGCACGCTCACGCCCTGCCGAACAGCCAGTTCCCCAGAGCCTCGCTGCCTTCGTCGGGATTGGTGTAGTAGTCGCGCATCGCGGCCAGCACCTCGGTGACGCTGAGGTCTCCGCTGCCGTCGGTGTCGAGCTTGTCGAAGGCCAGATCGGCGTTCTCGACGGAGGTGCGCATCACCCGGTGGAACTCTGAGAACTCCTGTCGGCTGACCGTTCCGTCGCCGTCGGTGTCCATCAGCGCGCACACTGCCTGGGCCATCGGCAGGAAGGCCCGGTCGAAGCCCGACGCGTCGTCGACGAACGCGCCGATCATGCCCCTGCGGTACTCCTCCGGCGTGATGCGCCCGTCCCCGTCCGCATCGGCCGCCCTGCTCAGCGCCTCCCAGAAACGGGCCATCCCGGCGGCCATCGCGGTCGCCTTCGGCGAGGTCGGCGATTCACCGAACTGAGCGACCAGCCGTGAGCCGAGACCCAGCAGGTCGTCGCGTTCGACCGCGCCGTTCCCGTCGACATCGAGGTGTCCGAAGCAGACGTCGATCTTGCGGATCATCAGATCGGTGCTCGGCATGTGACCCTCCCGTGAACCGGCGTACCAGAAACAACAACAGTATGCATTCGCGCAAGCACATAGAGTAGGGAAGGAAAGGCTGTCCAAGCGCCCGAGCCATCAAGGACCGGACAGCAGCGCGGTCCTCCCGCGAGCACGGAAACCGCCATCGCCGGCCCGCCGGTAGCCCTCGCTCAGGTTCCTGCAACCGCGCAGCTTGCCACAACGCGGTGACTACCTCACCAACCGCGACGGCGCCCGCCGCCGACCCCCGGCGCAGGCGCCGCCGGGCCACCGCCACATGGCACTGACCCAGCCACCGGGTCTGATGAAGGGGCCGCGCGGCGCGGGCCAACTCGTCATGAGGATCGCCACCGTCGACGCCGCCCTTGGTCTCTACCGGTGGAAGGCCCCGGCCACGCTCGCGGCGGGAGACGACTACGCCTTCCATCTGGGCCATGCCCCCGCCGGCATGTACTCCATGACGTTCAGCATTACCCCATCGAGGAGGAAGGTCTGCCCGATGGTCGTGGGGCGTTCCTCAGCCTGGTCTGGTCCAGATGTTCGCTGGCGAGACCGGCCTCGGTATTCAGTAGCAGGACTGGGTCGGGGACCTGCGTAGGAAGGAAGTTGTCTCGTGCGCATCGTTCCTCGGTCGCGTCCAGGATGCGCCTGGCTCCGGTCAGCAGGTCTTCCGGTACGGGACGTCGGGGATGTTGGCCTTCCACTCCGTCTCCGTCAGCGCCCCGGTGGTTTCGCAGAGTTCGGCCCGCAGCCGCCGCGGCCCGACCGAGTGGGTGCGAAAGCCGCCGGTGGAGTCCACGCTGACCAGCGACTGGCCGTCCGGCGTGAACGCCATCGCCAGCACTGTGCGGCGGTGGCCGGTGAACGGGATGCCGAGCGGGGTGCGGGTGCGCAGGTTCCACAGCTTGATCTCGCCGTCGGAGCCGGACTCGCCGTAGGCGACGGCCAGCATCCGGTCCCCCGCGTCGTGCACGGGCCGGGAGTAGCCGCCGGTCGGGGTGAGGTCCCCGGTGCGCAGGACGTTCCCCGTGCGGGCGAGCGTGGCCGGATCGTAGAAGGAGATGCTGGCCCGGAGCTCGGATGGGCCGTCGAAGACCACCTTCCCGTCCGCGCTGTACCGGCCCGCCTCCAGGCCCGTCGAGCCGCGCCGCAGCACCTTCCCGGACGGGAACTCCACGAGCGTGTGGCCCGAGAGCACCGCCCCGCCGTCCGGACGGAACGCCACCGCCCCCCACGGCTCCCCGCGCATCTCCCGGATCTGCCGCATCGGGGAGAGATCCCAGAAGGACAGGGACCTGCCCGCGTCGTCGGGACGGTGCCGGACGAGCGACCGTCCGTCCGGCGCGAAGGCCACGTTCTCGACGACCGGGTCCGAGTACTGGGTGACGGCGCCGGGGAGGGAGCCGGCCCGGGTCCGCTTCGACAGGTCCCAGATGTCGATCTTTCCGTCGCCCATGCCGGTCTTGACCGCCAGCATCCGGCCGTTCGGGCTGAGTTTGAGACCCGATCCCGTGCCGAACCGCTCCTCCGGCAGCTCGAACCGCTTGGCGAGCGGGCTGGTCGACCAGATCTCGACGGCCTCATTGTCCCTGAGCACCGCCATCGTGGAACCGTCGCGGCTGGAGGTCGCCAGGTTGTACTCGACGGGCTCGCTCGCGGGCCGCTGGGTGTAGCGCGCGACGTCGAGGGAGAACAGCACACCGTCGCCGCTCGTGCACCGCAGTTCGGTGTCGCCCGCGGTGAACCGGAAGGTCCCCTGCGCGCACTCGTCCATCGTGGTCGGGTAGCGCATGATCACGCCATCGTCCGGCGACACCCGCCACAGGTTCAGCTGGGTCGCCAGGAACTCGCCCGAGTGGCTGAAGGTCTGGTCCGCCCGCGTGACGCCCTTGTCGCCCTCCACCTCCTGGGAGGTGTTGGTGTCGAGCGACACCAGGCGCACACCGTTCTTGCCCGGCAGCGCCGCGGTCCGGCCGTCCGGGCTGAAACGGACCGCCTGGAAGCTGGGCTCGTCGCCGATGTGGAAGTCGGGCGTGGGGAGCTTCTTGCCGGTCCGCAGGTCGGTCCACGTGACCGTCTTGTGGGACTTGATCGACAGCACCGTCTCCCGCGGGGAGAACGACACGTAACCGATGATGCGCGGGTCGTGGAACGCCTGCCGGCCGGTGCGCGTGTCCCAGACGGTGATCCCGCCGCGGTTGGGGCCCGTCTCGGTCGCCGCCAGGTAGGTGCCCGCCGGGCTGAGCTGGATTTCGGCCGCGTTGACCAGGCCCTGGGCCTTGTAGCGGATCACGTTGCGGACGCGGAGGCCGGGCGCGGACAGGATGACGACCGTCCCGTCCAGGACGTCGACGGCGACGGTCTTGCCGTTGTCGGACACATCGACGCCGCCGACCCCGGCGGCGGCGCGGAAGGAACCGACCTTGTGCCCGCCGTCGGCATCCCACAGCCCGGCCTGGTTCCCGCCTGCGGCCGCCAGCAGCCGTCCGGAGCCGTCCAGGTCGGACCAGATCGCGTCGAAGTCGGGCAGCCGGACGGACCGCAACTCCACCTGGTGCCGGAGCGCGGCCAGCGCCGACCACGACTCGGGGGTGTCGGCGATCGACCCGGCCGCGACGGCGAGCCTGCGCGCCAGGTCCGGACGGCTGCGGCGCAGCGACTGCGCCAGCCCCGCGACCTGCGCGGACGCGGCGCGGTCGCGCTGCCCGACGACGGTCCGCCGCTGGTCGACCGCGACGACGGCCGCACCGATCGCGATGACCAGCAGGACCGACAGCCCGACGCTGATCAGCGCGCGCAACCGGCCCCGGCGCAGCGACAGGCCGGCGGCCGCGTCCAGGAAGCCGCGCTCGACCAGGTTGAGGGTCAGGTGGCGGCGGCCGGTCGCGGCCCACGACTGGGCGCGTTCCAGGGCCGTCCCCTGGTAGAGGTCGCTGCGCTTGCGGCCGTGGCCGTGCCAGAGCCGGGAGGCGTCCACGAGGTCCTGGTGGACGCCCAGTCCCGCGCGCTCGCCGTCGGACCACTCGCGCAGCCTCGGCCATGCACGGATGAGCGCGGCGCTGGACAGCGTGACGGTCCCGTCCGTCCAGACGAGGACGCCCGCGGCGGTGAAGTCGCGCAGGACACGGTCGACGACCCGGTCGTCGACCTGGCCGTCGGAGAACTCGTCCCGGCGCGCCGAGCGCAGCGTGTCCTCGGCGCGCTCGCCAGGCGCGACCAGCCGCAGCAGCAGTTGCGGCACGGCCTCCTGCTCGCGGACGCCCAGGCCGGTGAACACGACCTCCGCGAGTTCGGCGCGGGAGGGCTCGGGCGGCTCGGGCCGGTCGTCGGGGGCGGCCCTGCGGGTGGCCTCCTTCAGGTCGATCGCTCCGACCAGGCCGAGGAGCAGGTCCTCGGCGCCCGGACGGTCGGCCGGATCCTTCGCCAGCGACGCCGTCACCAGCGAGCGCAGCGGCTCCTCCAGCACGGAGGTGTCGGGATGGTGGGTCTCGACCTGGCGCGCGATCACGGGCGTGGTGTCGCCGGTGAAGGCGTGCCGTCCGGTCGCGGCGAACAGGACGACCGCGCCCCAGCCCCACACGTCCACCTTGGCGTCGCCGTGCTCGCCCCGGTACCGCTCCGGCGGCATGTACCGCAGGGTGCCCTTGAGCAGGCCGGTCGTGGTGGGCTGCTCCTCGATCCGGGCGATCCCGAAGTCGATGAGGCGCGGCCCGTCCGGGGCCAGCAGGATGTTCTCGGGCTTGAGGTCGCGGTGCACGATCCGCGCGCGGTGCACGCCCACCAGCGCGGTGGCCAGCCCGATCGCCAGGCGGCGCAGCTCGTCCGGTCCGTACGGCCCGGCGCGCTCGACGGCCTGCCGGAGGTTCGGCCCGGCGACGTGCTCGCTGACGACGAACGGGATCGGGCCGTCGAAGTCGGCGTGCAGGACCTTCGCGGTGCAGTAGGCGGCGACCTTCCGCCAGGCCCAGGTCTCCTTGCGGAGCATCTCGCGGTCGCGGTCGCGGACTCCGTGCAGGGCCTTGACGGCGACCCGCTCGCCGCCGGGCCCGTAGCCCTCGTAGACGACGCCCTGGCCACCCGCACCGAGCCGTCCATCGAGATAGAAGGAGCCGAGCTGGCGGGGGTCGCCGGGGTGGAGCGGTTCGGCCATGAGTCTCCTCGCGCTGCCGGTGCAACCCGATGATCATCTCATACAGACACTCATGTATGACTGTCCGTTCGACACCGCGCACGGTCGCTCGCACGCATATATGGCGTCGGAGTCAACGTCTTCTACCTCGAAAACGTTGACTCTGCCTTTGAGGCCATCACAGACAGTGATGACTCTCGGTAGTGTCCTAACTGCATGCCGTTGCCCTGACGGCCATGCGGTCCCGCACTCCCCTGAAAGGACTCGCCCGTGCGCGTGCTCGTACGTTCAGCCGTCCTCGCCCTGGCCCCCGTCGCAGTCATGATGGGGACGGCCGCTCCGTCCTCCGCCATCATCGACCCCGTGGGAGCGGTCACCTGCCTCTCCGAGACCCCCGCCGCCATCACGAATCTCGCCGATCCCGCAGCGGTCCTCGACCCTGCGGGTCTCCACCTTCCGGCCGAGGTGCCGGGCGTGTCCTGCCTCGCGCCCTGATCCTTCGTCGCCCATGGAAAGCCCAGGTCGGCTCTTCGGCGACCTGGGCCAACGCCGAGGGATGCTCGGCAGCAGGCCGGCCACGTCATGAGCAGTTACGCGCCATATCCAACCGGACGCCACCGACACCCGGCCTCACGGCCGGCAGCATGGCGGGCGTCCATTCAGGGTGGGTCGTGACCTGTGGGGTTGAGCTGGCTTGATCTTCGTTCCCCGCCGCCAGGTCACGACCGGTCCTGTGCCCCTGCGGATGATCCGCAGCAGCCGCCGCCCCTCGTCATCATCGATCTCCCGCACCCGTACCCGTTCGGCCATGCCGAACATTCTGGACTGGACCGAACGCGCTGGCCGGGAACGAGGTCCGGCCAGCGCGCCGAGCACTGCGATCTCGTGTCAGCCCAGATGCCGGGCGAAAAACCTCAGCGAGCTGTCCGCTTCGAACGACGGCACATCCCCGTGCTTGCCGGGGTTGGCGTGCAGCGTCTTCTCAGTCGAGGCCAAGGCGTCGAACAACGCCAGGCTCCGGTCCCGCGGCACCATCTGATCGTTCCACTGGACCAGGAACTGCACCGGCACGGTGATCCGCGCGGCGTCCTCGGCCAGCCCGTGCACACCGAGCAGGCCAAGCACCGCCGCGCGGATCCGGGGCTCTGCGGCGATGAGCGGGATACCGAGCCCGCAGCCCATCGACATGCCGCAGTAGCCCACCGGGCCGACGCCGACCTGGTCGAGGCGTTGGACCGCGCTCAGGATCGCTTGCCAGTCCGCGACGGCCTGACCAGCCAGATGGCTGTGCATGCCGGCGACCAGCGCGCCCGGATCCTCACCGGCGGCCATGCCGGCCCGCATCTCGGCCGCGATCCGGCCGAACTCCTCGTCCTTGGGCCGGTCGCCGTGGTTGGGCGCGTCGATCGCGACGACCGCGAACCCCTCGGCGGCGTAGCGGCGCGCGTGGGACACGATGCCGGTGGCCGTCTTGTGCTGCCCGCCGCCGTGGCCCAGCAGAATCAGGGGACGAGTACCGCAGGCGTCTTCCGGCGTCCACAGCACACCGGGGATCTCGCCGAGGGTGAAGAACTGTTCGGTGACGCCGTCCGACGACGTCCGGGCGGTGAAGCGCATCAGCGTTTCAAGCCTTTCGGGATGCCTTGTGCGGGCGCTCCCTAGGCCATGCAAAGGAGGGAGCCCCGACCTGTCACAGCGTTGATCGGTCTCACCTCCTTGAACTCGCAGTGGTACACGGCGACGCCGAAAATACCACAAAGATCATCACTCGCGCCTCGACGGAGCGAACGTTACGTGACGCGGCACCAGCTCCGTGGTGCGTGCCCCGCGCGTCCACCGGACTGTCGACGTGGCTCCTGCGAGACCAGCCGCCAAAGCAGCGGCTAGGCAGCTACCGGTTCGGGGGCAATACCCCGTAGGACGTGGGCTTGGATTCCAAGCGGGTCACCTGCTCAGGAATAGATGCCCTTTCGGCCTTACTTTGCCGCGAGTAGTTTCCACATCAGCATTGGCTGTTCCGCATGGACAGTTGCGGGCTCGGGCCGTCCCCGACCCAAAGCCGCATGATCAAACCCGGCGAAGGTTCGTGGACACCGCACTAGCCGCACCAACGCGGCGAAGTCGAGGGCGTCGGTCTCGGAGTCGCAGGTCTCGCTGTCCGTGCTGAGTCCGCACTCACGCCAGCGAACCCGCCTCTCCGCGCGAGCGGAGGTGGTCCTCGTGAAACGCGCCGCAGCGCGGCCTCGTCCGCGTTCTCTCCGCGCGGGCGGGGATGGTCCCGGCCGGCCGCCCGGCGCTTCGCGCGGTAGAGGGCGAAAGAGTCCCGACAGTGCGTGCAGCGACACTTTCCCGAGTTGTAGGCGCTGAGCGTGCCGTGTCGGTAGCGCCGCCCTTGATTATTCTCCTCGGTCCAACCGAGGGTGTCGGCCTTGGGGACCAAACGGCGTCGGGCTTCAGTCCAGTGGTCGTGCGGAAGACGAGAGCGCCACTACGTGATCCCAACAAAGCTCGCACGCAGTGAAGGCGCCACCGTCAGGCACCGCACCATGGCGTTCAAGCTCATCAAGTCGCTGGCGCGCCGTCAACGCACCTTGGTCGCGCTCGTCCAAGCCGGCGCGACGATCGCGGGCGGCAAGTTCGTCGAACGACCCGGCGATCAGGCCCCATCGCAGCCTAAGGATCAGCGAGCGCTTACCGATCGTTGAGGTCGAGGAGCACCGCAGTGCCGTCGTTACGCACCCGGAAGTCGACCGCGTTCTCCAGCCCCAGGACGAAGTCGGTGCGGCCATGGTGATCGGAGGTCATGACGTAAGCCCGTAGCAGGTGGAGGTCTACGGGCACCGGTCGATTGGGGTTTGGCTTGAGCAGCGTCACCAACCCCTGTTTGGATGAAAGGGAACGGGCGTAGCTGAATGAGATCTCCAGGTATGCATGGCCCGGCATTTTCACCTTCTTCTCCGACGGATCCTTGATCACTTCGGGGACGTACCGCACCACGTATCCGGGGAGCGGCTGGGAGGCGTCGAAGGTGAAGGTGACCCGGTCGTAGCCGTTGTGCTTGGCCGCTTGAACCTTGGTGAGGACACCATGGCCTGCGCTGATCCGAGGATGCTGACACAGGCTTGATGACCAGGAGCGTCGATCGCAGCGCGGCTTGTTCCGCAGGTGCCGGGGAGGTGATGACTGAGAATGCGACACCGAAGGGGTCGGGCTCGCGGGCGAAGAGGCAGTCGACCCGGTCCTGACCGCCTTGGCTGCATTTCCCCCGTCAGACCCGCATGCCGTGGCGCCAAGGAGAAAGACTGCAACTATGAGCCAGATCGAACGCATCGGTTGTGCCTCCGGGGCAGCGGGAAGACGCAATGCCGTTCAGGCTAGCCTCGCCCGCGCGGGGTGGCATGGTGGTCTGGCTCCTGTCGGTGGATGCGCTCAAGCGCGACGAGAACCGCTGCCATCCCGACGGCGAGGTGGAGCGGTTGATCAAGCTGTGCGCTGTTCGTTGTGCTGGTCGGTTCGGAAGGGAACGAGTTCTGCCCTTGGTCGGGGGGGGGGGGGGGGGGGGGGGGGGGGGCCGGGGGGGGGGGGGGGGTGGGGGGGGGGGGGGGGGGGGGGGGGGGGGGGGGGGGGGGGGGGCCCCCCCCCCCGACCAGGTATGGGCTACTTCTTTCGGCCGGTGGCGGTGATCAGTTCGAACGCCCACACGTTGAAGTCGGGGTGCACCAGCGCTTCGCGCAGGGTGTCCAGGTCTTCGGCGGTCATGCCGACCGCGGTGAGCGGGCCCTCGAGCTGACGCGTGTTCGACAGGTGCAGGAGGCAACCGGGGCTGCCGCCTGACCACGAGCTGATCTCGCCCGAGGTGGTGACGTCGGCCAGGCCGGCCTTGTGGAACGCGGTGGGCAGGCGTCGCGCCCAGGCCGAGTCCGCTCCGACGTGCTCCGCGAGCCCGACGATCGCCTTCTGGAACTTACGGAACGCGGCCGCCGACTCTTCGGTCGGGGCGGCGATCAGGTAGTCGGGGTTGGTGAAATCCCAGTCGGAGACGACGAGCACTCCGCCGGGTTCGAGCGCGGACACCAGCTTCTCCAGGACGGCCTCCCGCTCCGGCAGGTGCATCAGGACGAGCCGCGCGTGGATGAGGTTGAACTTCCCCGGAGGCTCTTCGCTGCGCACGTCGTGCTGGCGCGCTTCGAGGTTGTCCCTGTTGGGGACGTGCAGCGGCTTGATGTCGGTGGCCAGCACGGATCCCGTCGGGCCCACGGCGTCGGCGAGCCATGCCGCCACGGTGCCGCCGCCGGCACCGACGTCCCAGCAACGCCAGCCAGGCGCGGGGGCGATGTCGGACAGCGCGCGCACGCTCTGGTAGTCGCAGAGGTCGGAAAGAAGACGCAGCTGCTTGGCAGCCTCGTCGGTCTCGTTGTCGAAGAGATATTCGTTATCCTTCGGCTTCGCTTGTGTGGTCACCGTGCTCCTCCTCGCATGGATTTCCTGGCCTTTCCTGTGTGTTTGATTTGTCCTCCATCTATGCGGCTCGCAGGACGGCCGGGGCGTTGGTCTCGGCGGTCGCCTTGACGCGCTCCAGGGTCTTGCGCATGCCGTCCAGCAGTTCCTCGTTGTGGGCGTCGTAGCCGTCGAGCAGCATGTTGGCGAAGGACGCGCTGCGTTTACGCTGGGCGGGGCTCTGCCCGGAGACGTCCCAGCGCTCGGTGACCCGGGTGCCTCCGCCGTCCGGCTCCAGCACGTAGCTCCAGCTCACGCCGTTCGTGGTCGTCTGGAACGCGAAGGAACGGCCGGGCTCGGCCCGCTCCACCTTGTTGCTGGTGACCCAGAGCATCCGGCCGCGCCGGTTGATCCCGATGAAACGCGCACCGACACCGCGCTTCCGGCCGCGCCAGAAGCACCGGCGGCATTCGGGGCTCCAGTTCCCCATGCGGGTCACGTCGCTGATCAGGTTCCACACCGTGGCGGGAGCGGCGTCGATCCAGGTGGACACTTCCGCGGGCCGGTAATTGGCGGGCAGCGGGGGAACGTTCTTGCGAGCCCGTTTCGCGCCCTGGCGCCGCTCGGCCTTCAGCTCGGCCAGATACGGGTAGTGGTCGACCTGCATCGTGTGCCGGCCGGACCGTACGTAACGCTTGGCCAGTGCCTTCTTGTAATCGTTGATCTCGCGCCACATCTTCGCCGTCGAGGGCAGGGCGGCGGAGCCGTCCAGCAGGTCGGCCACCCAGTGGGCCTGCGCCTCCGAAAGGACCATGGTGGCGCCCAGCGGCTGGAACAGGCCGATGAAGTACAGGCCGGGGTGGTTCGGATCGACCACCCGGTGGAACAGCGAGACGTCGTTGTCGGCGGGCGCGATCACGTTCTCGTCGAGGAACGGGAAGGTGATCTTGTAGCCGGTGCAGTAGATGACCGCGTCCATGGCCTCGCTGCTCCCGTCCACGAAATGGACGGTGTCGCCGTCGAAGCGGGCGATGTTCGGCTTGGCGATGATGTCGCCGTGGCCGAGCCGGCCGAGGAGCGTGTCGGAGACGGTCGGGTGGGAGTTGAACAGCTTGTGGTCCGGCTTGGGCAGGCCGTAGTCGGTGACGCTGCCGATCGTCACGCGGAGCAGGGCGGCCATGATCCAGCGCTGCATCTCGCGCGGCACCACCCGGGTCAGGAACGGGCTGATCATGTCGTCGCCGGGCGTGCCGAACATGAACTTGGGGAAGACGTAGCCACCGCGGCGCACGGACAGGACCGTGCGGGCCGAGATCGCTGAGGTCTCGACCGCGATGTCCGACGCGGAGTTGCCGAAGCCGACCACGAGCACCCGCTTGTTCGCGTACTCGTCGGGGACCTTGTAGTCGTGGGAATGCGTCTGGACGCCGGTGAAGGTGTCCGCGCCCGGAAAGGCGGGCTCGGGGTAACGCGGCACGGAGTGATGCCCGTTGGCCACCAGGACGGCCCGGTACCGCCGGGTCGTCTCGGCGCCGGTGTCACGCTGCCGGACGGTCACGTCCCAGCTGCCGTCCACGGGCTCCACCCGGACGACCTCGGTACGGAACGAGATCTTGTCGCGGAAGCCGAAGTGGTCGACGAAGTCGTCGAAGTACTCCGCCACCTGCGAGTGGTGGGGGTAGTGCGGATACGTCTCGGGCATCGGATAGCTGCGGTACTCCGAGAGGTGCCGCGAGGTGTTGATGTGCAGCGACCTGTAGCCGGACGACAGGCCGTTGTCGTTGGGGTAACGCCAGTTGCCGCCGACCGCGGAGCCGGCCTCGTAACAGTCGAAGTCGATGCCGCGCTCTCGCAGGACCTGGCACGAGGCGATCCCCGATCCGCCGGCCCCGATGATGCAGACCTTTTCCATGATTGGTTCACTCCTCTGCTCGAAGGTCCCGCAGGTGGTGACCGCCGGCCGTGACGCGGGCCGGACCCGCGATCGCGGCGATGACCTGGTGGGCGCTGCGGACCAGGACGCGGCCGATGGCCGAGTCGATCGCGCCGGCGAGATGCGGCACGCTGGTGCGGTAGCTCACCTCGAAGACCACCTCGGCGCCGCCCGGGACGTCGGTGCTCGTCCACGCTCCGCTGAGCTGCTGGAACTGGCCGGAGACCTGCTCGAACTCGATGCGGTGCGGCTGCACCGCCCGGCTGCGCTGTACCCAGGTCGCCGTGCCGCCGCGGAACGCGAGCACCCACTGGCTGCTCCCGTCGCCGGTCGCGGAGATGGAGACGATGTCGTCGGCGTGGGCCGGATGGCTCGACTCCTCGCCGAGGCGCGCGGTCACCTCGGCCGCGGTGGCCGGGACCGTGACTTTCAGTACTCGGGAGGTCATCGGAGGGCTCCTCGGTGGTCCGCCGGACGCAGGATGCTGACGCCCTGCAGGTGCGTGGTGCGCAGCATCGGGTGGCTCGCCTCGCCGAAGGCGCCGCCGGTGAGGCCGGTCCCGCCCTGGTTGGGCAGGAAGGGCAGGAACCCGTCGTGCGAGTCGTTGATCTTCAGGTTGCCGCCGTTGGTGACACCGTCCAGGACGCGCTGGATGAACTCCGGCCCGGTGGACCAGAAGGAGTTGCGCAGCCCGTAGGTGTTGGCGTTCACGAAGGCGAGCACCTGGTCCAGCAGTGCGCTGTCCGGAGTCCCCGCGTCGGGGACGATGACGGGCAGCAGCGGGAAGAACGTCTCGTCGCGGACGACCGACAGCGATCTGGCGTCGTCGAGACCGTCGACCCGGACGACGGTCGGCTCCACGAAGAATCCGGTGTCGGACGGCGACCCGTCCACCTCGAGGCGGCGGCCGCCGTGGACCAGCCGTGCACCCTTGCCCAGTGCCTCGCCGAGGCAGCCGTAGAACCAGTCGACGCCCAGCACGGGGGTGAGGACCACCTCCGGCTCCTCCGGGTATCCCGGCTGGATCTCCTTGATGGCGACGGTCAGCCGGTCGAGGAGCTCGTCGGCGATGGCGGGATGGGCGATCACCTGGTTGGGGACATTGCAGATCTGCCCGGAATTCAGGAAGAAATGGGTGATCGAGTCGATGGCGGCGTCCAGGTCGGCGTCACGCCAGACGACGCAGCAGTCGTTGCCGGCGAGTTCCAGGATCGGCTTCTTGCCGGTCGCGATGCAGTCGCGCTCGAATTCCATGCCCTTCTTGCTGCCGCCGAAGTAGAGAACGTCGTTGACGTGCGGGCTGGCCAGCCAGGCGTCGAGCATGGGCGGCCCGCACAGGACGTTGACCGTCCCGGGCGGGGCCCCGGCCTCCGCCAGCACCGGCGCGACGACCTCGCGGATCGCGTACATGCAGCTGAGGGCGACGCCACGCGGCGCGCGAACCACCGCGGTGTTGCCGGAGAGCAGGGCGGTCAGGCCGTTCAGGGCGTTGACCGTGGCGGCGTTCTGCGGCGGGTTGATGCAGACGACCCCGTCGGGGACGCGCCGCAGGATCATTTCGCGGTCACCGTCCTGCCGGCGGAATTCCAGCTGGCCGGCGCACCACTCGAGCGTCTCGGGGCTCCAGCTCGTCAGCGGCAGCCCGCCGATCATGCCTTGGGCGGCCGAGCGCGGGGTGCCCTCGGCGACCAGAAGCTCGACCAGGGGGTCGAGGTGCTGACTGATCCGGTCCGCCAGCAGGCGCCCGATCTCGATCCGGTCGCGCAGCGGAACCCCGGCCCAGGCGGGCGCGGCCTCGGCGGCCGCTTGCAGGGCCAGCTCGACCGTGCCGGCGTCGGCGACGGCACAGGCCCCTACGACCCGCTCGTCGGCCGCGTCCGGGACGGCGGCTCCCTGGTCCAGGTCACGCTTCAGCGCCAGGCTGGGGAAAGTGTCCTCGATAATCGCCCGGGCCGTGACCGTGTGCACGAATTGTGCGTCGTCCGCGACGACATCTCGGCCATTGATGTAAGCGGGAAGACTCCCGAACTTCACCTTGGCCCCCTTTCGATCGAACCGGCTCGACTTGCAATATGAAAACGCTACGTCGCGCCCTGAGCACCGGACAACGGCCGGGATATCAGGGCTGTTTATCGGTAGGGCAGCCCGGGTTATTGCCACACCTCGACCGGCGCCGCAATAACCGTCTGATCAGTTCTTCTTCTCGGCCTGGCCGGTCTTCTTCTCGGCGAGGAGGTCGCCGAGGAACTCGGCGAGGAGCTCCGCGCCGTTGCGCGTCAGCACCGAGGCCGGATGGAACTGCACCGAGGTGAACCCCGGTCCGCGGAGGGCGTGGACCTCGCCGGTCACCTCGTCGCGGGCCGCCACGATGCCGTCCTTCCAGGCCCCGTACGCGATGCGGTCGGACTGGCTGTGCGCCGCGAACGTGTTGTAGAAGCCCACCAATTCGGTCCGGCCGAAGATTTCGATCTTGCGCTGCATGCCCTGATTCGGGAACCGGATGGGAACGAGCTCCAGGCCGAGCAGGGTACTGAGCACCTGATGGCCCAGGCAGACCGCGAAGAAAGGCTTGCCCCGGGCGAGCAGCCGGCTCACCACGGCGCGCATTTTCGCGATCTTCGGATCGTCGTGATCCCGCGGATCGCCGGGACCCGGGCCGACGATGACGAGATCGTGCTCGTCCAATCGGAATTCCTCGTCGAATCGCCGGATGGTCACGTTCAGACCCAGCTCGCCCAGCAGATGCCGGGCCATCGCCGTGAAGGTGTCCTCGGCGTCGATGATCAGGACGTCGGGCCGGGCCGGGCCGGAGTCCAGCCGGACCCGGCCTTCGGAGCCCGCGAGCCAGAACGGCGACAGCGGCACGTTCCGTTCGTCCAGCGCCCGCCGCACCTCCGGATGATCGGCGATCCGCACCGAGGCGTCGCCCGCGCGCGTGCACTCGCCGCGCAGTGCTCCGAGGAGGCCGGCCGCCTTGGCCCGGGTCTCCGCCGCCTCGGAGTCGGGGTCGGAGTCGCGCACCAGCGTGGCGCCGACCGAGATCCGCATCCGCCCCGAGGCGTCGATGTCGGCGGTGCGGATGAGGATCGCGGAGTCCATGGCCGGCGCACCGGCGTCATCCCGGCCGATCAGTGCCACGACCCCGGCGTAGTAGCCGCGCCCCTCGGGCTCGAACCGGCTGATCGTGCGGCAGGCGCTCTCCAGCGGCCCGCCCGTGACGGTCGGCGCGAACATCGTCTCGCGCAGGATCTCCCTGGCGTCCAGCGAGCTGCGGCCGCTGATCAGGTACTCGGTGTGCGCGATGCGTCCCAGCGGCTTGAGGTAGGGGCCGTCGGCCCGGCCGCCCTCGTCGCAGACCCGGCCCATCATCTTCAGTTCCTCGTCGAGGACCATGTAGAGCTCGTTGGCCTCCTTGGGGTCGGACAGGAACCGCAGGACACCGTCGAGTTCCGGCCCGTCCGGCGGATAGCGGTAGGTCCCGCTGATCGGGTTCATCACGACCGTGCCGGCGTCGAGACTGACGTGCCGCTCGGGCGACGCGCCGACGAAGGTCCGCTCGCCGGTGTGGATGATGAAGGTCCAGTGGCTGCCGATGTCCTTGCCGACCAGCCGCCGGAAGAAGGCCAGCGCCGTCCGCTGCGACCAGTTCTCGATGGACGAGACGAACGACCGCTTGATCACGAAGTTGGCTCCGGTGCCCGAGCCGATCTCCGAGGCGAGCACGCGCCGCACCGTGTCGGCGTACTCCGCGTCGGAGGAGTCGAAGTCCCCCTCCCCCAGCTCGATCGGCCCGTCCGGCAGCCGTTCCAGCACCTCGGGCAGGTCCAGCACCGCCTGGTCGGTGACGGTCATCGCCAGCAGCGGCGCGCCGTCGTCGGGGAAGGCGAAGCCGCGCTCACCGATCTGCCGGTACGGCAGGACGGCGAGGACCTCGTGGCGTCCACGTCCGCCCGCGGGCGGCAGCGGAATGTCGGCGGTCCCCGGCACGGCCGCGGTCTCCCCGACGAGCACGTCGATCGAGTCCGCCGCCGTGCCCGGCCGGTGCAGCAACGCGTACGGCGGCGGGTCGTCGCTCAGGACGGCGTCCAGCAGCGCGTTCATGACGCCTTCCCGCGCAGCGCCACCGGCGCCTTCTCGCGCAGTGCCGCCAGCGCGGTCCGCGTCGACACGGTGACCGAGCAGCGCGACGCCGCGTAGTCCAGCGCGAGCCGGTGGTACTCGAGCGAGAAGTCGGCGACCGCGTCACCGACGAGGAACGTCTGGATGTCGTGGGAGAACCCCTCGTGGGCGGTCATGAGGATCCCCACGTGCGCGTACACCCCGCAGATCACCAGCTGGTCGCGGCCCTGCTCGCGCATGAGCGCGAGCAGGTCGGTGCGGCAGAACGCGCTCGGCCGCCATTTGGTCAGCACGATGTCCCCGGGCGCGGGGGCCAGCCGATCCAGGATCAGCCGGTGGGCCGGATCCCTGCTCATCCCCGGCCCCCAGAAGTCCTTGAGCAGGCCGCGGTCCGCCTCCGACATGCCGCCGGGCTGGGCCGTGTAGGCCACCGGAACGCCCGCCGACGCGCAAGCCGACCGCAGCGCCGAGACGTTCTCGACCAACTCCTGCGCCGGTGACTGATCGGCTTCGAACGGGGACAGGAAATAGTTCTGCATATCGTGGATCAGCAAGACCGCGCGTGCCGGATCGATCGTCCACTCCGCGATGTTCTGCGGCAGGTCCTGCTCGGCGGGCATGGGGTACGGTGCGATCGCTTGAATGGCCATCTCATCTCTCCAAACTTCAGACGCCTAGGGCTGCGCCCCCGTCGACGGTCAGCTCGTGCAAGGTGACGTGCGAGGCCCGGTCGGACAGCAGGAAGAGCACCGCGTCGGCGACGTCTTCGGGCTGGGCCAGCCGGCCGAGCGGGATGCCGACGCGGAATCGTTCCGGGGAGCCCGCGATCGAGACACGCCCGGCGTCGGCGCCGTTCCACAGCGACGTCAGCATCGGGGTCTCGGTCGATCCCGGCGCGACCACGTTGCAGCGGATCCCATGGCCGGCCAGCTCCAGTCCCAGGCTCTTGGTGAAGCTGGTGGCGGCCGCTTTGGACGCCGCGTAGGCGGCCATGTCCCATCGCGGGGTCCGGGCGGAGTTCGACGCCACCGTGACGATCGCGCCCGAACCGCGCGGGATCATCCGGTTGGCCACGGCCCGGCTGACGTTGAACACGCCGGTCGTGTTGACCGCGAAGGTCGTCTCCCAGTCGGCGTCGGCGAGCGAGGTCGCCGCGCCGGTGCGGAGCACGCCCGCCGCGTTGACGAGATATTCGATGGGCCCGAGATCCCGCTCGGCCCGGTCCACCACCGCCTCCGTCTCGGAACTGGAGGCGACGTCCGCGCTGTACCCGCGGACCTCGTCACCGGCCTCGCTCAGGGTCTTGACGAGCTGGTTCAGCGTCTCGGTGTTCCGGTCGATCGCCGCGACCCGGGCGCCGGCACCCGCCAGCGCGCGCACCACGGCCTCGCCGATACCGCCTGCCGCCCCGGTGACCAGGGCTGTCTTGTTCCGCATGATTCACCTCTCAGCCGGATCGTCCGCGCGTCCGCCGGGTCGTCCGGATCGTCCGGGCGGACGCCGGGTCACGGCGGCGACCACGTCGGGGGCGATGCCGAGGCAGCGCACCGAGAAGCTCTCGAGGGCCTCGAGGTAGTGCGCTTCGAGCTCCGCCTCGTCGTGGGCGGTGGCCCGGCCGGCCTCGACCACGATCTCGCCGCCGACCATCACGGTGTCGATGTCGTTGGAGCCGCCGAGGGCCAGGAACCCCTCCAGCGGGCGCGGGTTGAGCAGATACCGCCAGTCGTCGGCCGGGATCAGCACCAGGTCGGCCTGCTTGCCCGGCTCCAGGCTGCCGATCTCCCGGTCCCAGTCCAGACCGCGCGCGGCGATCCGGGTGGCCATCGCCAGCGCGTCGGTCGGCAGCACCTCGGTGGGGTCGGCGTACATCTCGGTGAACAGCTGCCAGGTGGTCCGCATGGCCTCGGCCATGCCTCCGACGGGAAGGGCCGCGCCGTCGGTGGACAGCGAGACGTCGAGACCGGCCCGCCGGAGCTCGGGGATCATCCGGGTCTCGGTGAGCGTCGACTCCCCCGCCGGCCCGTACTTGGCCGGTGACGTGCTGACATGGACGTCCGCGTCGACGAGCAGCTTGCGCTCCCGGTCGTCGGCGAACGCGCAGTGCACCGCCATGAACCGGGGGGACAGCAGCCCGAGATCGGCGAACCGCTGGACCGGGGTGGCCCCGAAGTAGGCCTGCATGGCCTCGGACTCGTTCCGCAGCGCACCGACATGGGTCGCGAACGGAACGTCGAAGCGGGACACCAGCTCGGCGAGCCCGCCCCCGAGTTCGTCGGTCATGTTGGTGCCGTACACGGCGGTCGGCCGGGCCCGGATCAGGCCGCTCCGGTCGGCGGCGCACGCGTCCAGCAGCGCCTCGATACGGCGCAGGACGACGTCGGCGTCACGCGTGCGGCGGAAGCGCGACTCTCCCGGCGGGCAGACCGCGTCGCTCGCCCAGGTGCTGACCACGCACCGCATCCCGAGGTCGCGGGCCGCCTGGACGAGGGCTTCGGGCCGGTTGACCGAGCCGACGTCGCCGAGCGTGGTCACCCCGGAGCGCAGCTGGGTCCACATGGAATAGCGGGCGATGGCGACCGCCTCATCGGGGGTGAGCTGGTCGATCCGGCCGGTGAACGCGTCGAAGGCCAGCGAGATCCGCGAGAGGTCGCCGCCGAGCGCCATGAACGCCGGTTCGTCCTCCCGGTCGTGCGAGGGGCGCAGCGCTCCCTTGAACGGAAGCCGCAGGGCGAACAGCTCGTGCCAGTGCGGGTTGACGAATCCGGGGAGGATCATCTTGCCGCGCGCGTCGACGACGCGGAGGCCGTCTCGCGGTGCCAGCCGTTCCACGTCGGCGGCCGGCCCGGCGGCCGTGATCCGGTCGCCGTCCACCAGGACCGCCCCGGCCGGCACGACCTGTCCTTCGGCGTCCGCCGGGTAGAGGAAGCCGCCCGTGATCAGCGTCGCGGTCATGCCCCGGCCACCGCCTTCAGGTGCGCCGTCCACGCCGCCACGGTCGGCTCGGCCGCCAGCTCGGTGAAGTCGGCGTCGATGCCCTGCCGCCGCCAGCGGGTGACCAGGCGCATCATCTCCAGCGAGCCGAGCCCCAGGACGATCAGGTTGGCGTCGTCGGCGATCGCGCCGGGATCCGTTCCGATGATCTGTGCGACGGTCTCCCGGAGACCGTCCGTCGAGATGGTCATGCCGCGTTCCCTTCCGTGCCGCCGGACGTCCAGATCCGGGGATGGTCTCGGTCCGCGGCCGCCGCGGCCAGGACCTTCTTGTCGATCTTGCCGAGCGGGGTGAGCGGGAAATCCGCGACGATCTCGACCCGGTCGGGCAGCTTGTATTCGGCGAGGCCGCGCTCGTGCAGCGCCTGCCTCAGCTCGGGCAGCGCCGGCGTGCTCAGCGGGCAGACCAGGAAGGCGTAGATCCGCTCACCGAGCATCTCGTCGGGGACGGGCACCACGGCGGCCCTGGTCACGCTCGGGTGGGCGAGCAGATGGCCCTCCACCTCGCCCGCGGAGATCTTGTCGCCGCCGCGGATCACGACGTCCTTCAGCCGGCCCTCGATCACCAGGTCGCCCTCGGGCGTGACGCTGGCCACGTCACCGGTCCGGTAGAAGCCGTCGGCGGTGAACGCCCGCCGGTTGTGGACCTCCGCCTTGTAGTAGCCCTGCAGGGTGTACGGGCCGCGGGCGTACAGCTCACCGGCCGTGCCGGACGGCACGTCGCGGCCGTGTTCGTCGACGATGCGCACCTCGTCGGCGGGCGACACCGGGCGGCCCTGGGTCCGCAGGACGGACTCCGGCGCGTCGTCCGGGCGCGACATCGACAGCAGGCCTTCCGCCATGCCGAACACCTGCTGGAGCCGGCAGCCCAGCTCGGGTTCGATGCGCGCGGCGACCTCGGGCTGCAGCCGGGCGCCGCCGATCTGCAGGAGGCGCAGGCTGGACAGGTCGGCCTCGACCCATTCGGCAGCCTCCAGCCAGAGCTGCGCGACCGTCGGCACCGCCGAGGTGACGGTGGCGCGCTCCCGCTCGATGAGGCCGAAGCACGTCTCGGGGTCCGGGCTCTCGGCCAGGACGACGGTTCCGCCCGAGCGCAGCGTTCCGATCACTCCCGGGCAGCCCCAGGTGAAGTTGAACTCCACCGGCAGCGCGGCCAGGTAGACGTCGTCGCCCGAGACCTCGCACAGCTCGGCGACCACCCGGGTCTGGTAGGAGTAGTCGTCGTGGGTCCGCGGGATCAGCTTCGGCAGCGCCGTCGTGCCGCCCGACAGCAGGAAGAACGCCACGTCCGAGGGGTCGCAGGGCGGGAAGCCGCCCGGGTCGGCGTCCACCTCGGCCAGCGGGAGCATCCGCGGGTCGGGCAGCTCCCCCGAATCCGAATCCGAGTCCGGTCCCTGGACGAAGACGTGCCGCAGCGTGGGCACCTCGTCGAGCATCTGGGCGCCGAGCGCGGTGTGGTCGAAGCCGCGGTGTTCGGCGGGGATCACATAGCCGGTGGCCTCGGACAGCGAGCACAGGTGCCCGATCTCGTTGGCCCGGTGCGAGGCCAGCGAGAAGACCGGCTTCGCGCCCATCCGGAAGAGGGCGAACGCGACGATGATGAACTCTGGGACATTCGGCAGTTGCAGCACGACGCGGTCGTCCGGCCGGATCCCCTGGCGCTGGAAGCCGGCCGCGGTCCGGTCGATCCGCTCGGCCAGTTCCGTGAAGCTCAGCCGCCTGGACCCGCTCACCATGGCCGTCTTGTCGCCGAAGGCCCGCGCCCAGGCCGCCGGCAGTTCGCTGAGACTCTCGCCGGTCCACAAGCCGTCACGCCGGTAGCGTTCGGCCAGCGCCGCCGGCCAGGAGGTGCATCCTTCCAACATCAGTGGTCTCCGTAAGGGTTGAGGATCTCCAGCACCGCGCAGCCGGCCTCCATGCCGGGCGCGCTGCCGATGAGCAGGACGTACTCGCCGGGAGCCACGGCGCCCTCCGTCCACAGCCGTTCGAGGCCGATGAACAGGTCGCCGGCGCCGGCGTGCCCGATCCGGCGGGTGAACTCCCAGATGCCGCGGTCGAGACTGACGCCGAGCGGGTCGAGGAACATGGCCTGGAGCGAGCCCTGGGCGAATCCGGTGTGGCAGACCCGGGCCACCTTGTCGATCGAGATCCCCGCCTCGTCCATGGTCCGCTCGGCCAGCTCGGAGACGCACTCGCCGAAGTGGCCCATCGGCGGCGCGACGCCGAGCGCCCACTGCTTCCGCCAGTACTCGCTGCGCTCCTCGAAGTTCAGCCCGCGGCCCACGGTGACGCCGGGCGGGAACAGCTCTTCGCCACCGCGA
Organism: Spirillospora sp. NPDC048911; assembly: GCF_043198015.1. Lineage (NCBI taxonomy): Bacteria > Bacillati > Actinomycetota > Actinomycetes > Streptosporangiales > Thermomonosporaceae > Spirillospora > Spirillospora sp. NPDC048911. The sequence goes on from NZ_JBICUD010000016.1 coordinate 123,636, forward strand.
TGGAGCTCCTCCATCCCGGGGTTGGAGAGCGAGCCGATGGCGGCGACCCGGGCGAAGCCGCCGCGGCGGGAGACGACCGCGGCCGCGCCGCCGTCGGCGAGCAGGAACATCTTGGACGCGCGCCAGCGGTCGACCAGCGGCGTCGAGTAGTTGTCGGCGGCCGTGAGCAGCACGGCGTCGTGCGCCGGGTCGGCCGCCAGGCGGAAGGTGGCCAGTTCGAGGCCGGCCAGCAGCCCGAGGCATCCCAGTCGCACCTCGACCGCGCTGATCGGGCGGTCCAGCGTGTGCCGGAGCACGTAGTGCGGGGCGGACCAGCCGTCCGGGCCCTGATGGAAGCTGGAGCTGTGCATCAGGGCGCCGAAGTCGTCGGCCGCGTGCCCCGAGCGCTGCAACGCGATGTGAGCGGCGCGCACGGCCATCTCGGGCGCCGGCAGGTCGCCGGCCACCGCGACCGACTCCATCCCGGACGCCTCGCGGTCGGCCGCGTCGTACCAGGACTCGCGGACGGCCCGCTCGGTCGTGACGGTCTCGGGCAGCCAGGCGCCGAGGCCCGACAGGAAGACGTCGTCGATCCTCATCGCCGGTCACCCCCGTCCGCCGGGACGAGGAACCGGGCGACGCTGTCGAGCTTCTCGCAGGTCTCCTCGTACTCCCGCTCGGGCGTGGACTGCCCGACGATGCCGGCGCCGGCCCGCAGCCACGTGCGGCCGTTCACGCGGTACGCGCTGCGCAGCACGAGTGCGGCGTCCAGCTCGCCGGTGTGGTCGACGGTCATGACCGCGCCGCTGTAGAGGCCGCGCGCCTCGCTCTCGTGCCGCCGGATGTTGCGATAGGCGGCCTCCTTCGGCACGCCGGAGGCGGTCACGGCGGGGAAGACCGCCCCGAAGGCGTCCCAGGCGCGGCGGCCCGCGGCGAGGCGGCCGGCGACGCGGGACGCCAGGTGCTGGACGCTGCCGCGCTCCCGGATCGCCATGAACTCCGGCACCTCGATGGACCCGGGCTCGCAGACGTCGACCAGCTCGTCCGCCCCGACCTTCACCGAGATCGCGTGCTCGTAGACCTCCTTGGCCGAGCCGAGCAGATCGGCCCGCAGGACCTCGTTCTCCAGCAGGTCCGGGGTGAGCGCGCGGGTGCCGGCCAGCGGCTGGCTGGCCACCCGGCCGTCGGCCGTCACCCGGCAGACGATCTCCGGGCTGAAGCCGAGCGCCTCGACGCCGCCGAGGTCGAGCACGAACGACCGGGCGGGGTTGTTGCCCTCGCGGCCGGCCAGGTAGGTGGCGACCAGATCGATCTCCTGCTCCACGTCCACGACGCGGGAGAGGATCACCTTGTGCAGCTCTCCCCGCTTGATCTCCTCGATCGCCCGCTTGACCGTCAGCTGGTAGGCCTCCGCGCCCAGCCCGCGCACGTCCAGCGGAGCGGGCGCGCCGCGCGGGATCGGAGTCGGCTCGGTGACGGCGGTCATGAGGGCGGTGAGCGTTCCGGTGTCGGCGGCGCGCAGGTGGGCGTGACCGTCGGCGAGCCGCACCTCCGCCCGCGGGATGACCAGATGCAGCAGGCGGCCGTCGCCGACATGGTCGAGCGCGCCGTCGGCGACGGCACCGTCGGCGACGGCACCGTCAGTGACGGCACCGTCAGTGGCGTAGGACAGCTCGAAGGCCGCCCAGCCGTACGCGCGCCATTCGGGGATCGTCACCTGGTCGAGCAGCTCGGCCACCGCGTCCAGGGGCCGGCCGTCCCAGGGCCGGACGGCTTCGGGAGCATCCTGCTGGACCAGCCGCGCGCCGGTCCGGTCCAGGGTCAGTTCGGCCAAGGCTCCGCCGGCGTACGACCAGTGGCCGCCGCTCTCGTACACGACGTACGAGTCGTGCAGGCCCATCCCGGCGAGCCGGGAGGCGACCCGCAGCGGATCCTCGGTGAGCGGGATCCGGGTCTCGAAATAGTGCATCGGGGCACTCTCTTTCCACGTCGCGGTCATGGGCTACGAGGCTGCGCGGGAGCCGGTCAGCTCCGCCTGCCGCGCCTGGGCGACCAGAGCCGCCTGCCCCTCGATGCTGGGTGCGTCCAGGAGCTCGTCCAGGTCGAGCTCGATGGTGTAGAGCTCACTGACCTTCTCGGTGAGGCGCGCCGCACCCAGCGAGTCGCCGCCCAGCTCGAAGAAGTTGTCCAGCACGCCGATGTCGTCGAGGTCCAGAAGCTCGGACCAGATCCGCTGCAGGGACCGCTCGATGTCGTTGCGCGGCTCCTGGTAGGGGCTGTCGATGTCCGGCCGGGACCGCGGCGGCTCGGGGAGGTTCTTCCGGTCGATCTTGCCGTTGGTCGTCCTGGGCAGGTCGCCCACGACGAAGGCGGACGGCACCATGAAGGACGGCAGCCGCTGTTGCAGCGCCCCGCGCAGCTCGCGCCCCTCGGGAGCGGGCCCGGCCGCGGGCTCGACGTAGGCCACGAGCTTGACGTCCCCCTCCTCGTCCCGGCGCGCCGCCACGACCCCCTGGCCGACGCCGGGCAACCCGGCCAGCACGGCCTCGATCTCGCCCAGATGCACGCGGTTCCCGCGCACCTTGACCTGGTTGTCGGTCCGGCCGACGATCTCGATGGAGCCGTCCGTCCAGTACCGGGCGAGATCACCGGTCTTGTAGAGGTCACCGTCCCCGTACGGGTCGGCGATCCACTTCTCGGCGGTCGCGTCCGGCCGGCCCAGGTAGCCGGCCGAGAGGCTGTGCCCGGCCACGTGGATCTCGCCGACCACGCCGGGTGGCACGGGCCGCAGCTCGTCGTCCAGCACGTAGGCCTTGACGTTCGGCGTCGGGCGACCGATCGGCGGCTGGAGCCGGGTGCGCCCCGCCTCCCCGAGCCGCTGCCCGAGCTCGGTGATGTCGCAGGTGGCCACCACCGTCGCCTCCGCCGAGCCGTACAGGTTGAAGACATGGAAGGGCAGGTCGGCCGACGGCCACGCCTGCACGCGCTCTCCGGCGATCCGCACGTTCCGCAGCGCGGTGCCGGCGGGCCAGTCGAGCACCCACAACCGCTCGCACATGGCCTTCATCAGCAGCGTGTGGGTGATCTCCTCGGCCACCAGCCAGTCGCGCAGCCATTCCGGCGACGTGACCACCGACGGTTCGGGGATGTGCACCTCGGCGCCGGCGGCCAGCAGCGGGAAGCACTCGACCTCGACCATCCCGTAGCCCGGGGCGGCCAGCCAGGTCCCGCGCGACCGGTCCGTCATGCCGGACAGCACGCGCATGCTGTAGATGAGGTTGCGGGCGGCGCCGTGCCGCACCATGACGGCCTTCGGCAGGCCCGTCGATCCGGACGTGTAGCAGATGTGGATGAGGTCGTCGGCGTCGACCTTCACGCTGACCAGGGTGGCGGGCGCGTCCGCCCAGCCGGAACCGTCCAGGGTGATCACCGGGCAGGGGCCGGCGACCGCCGGCGCGTGCTCCTTCATGGTCAGCACGGTCACCGCCGACGCGTCCTCCACCATGAAGCGGATGCGCTCGGCCGGGAAGTCGGGGTCCAGCAGGATCGCGGCGGCGCCCAGCTTGAAGCACGCCAGCTGGGCGATCAGGCTCTCCGGGCCGCGCTTGAAGCAGGTGCCGACCCGGTCGTGCCGGCCGACGCCGCGGGCGTCGAGGTGGTTGGCCAGCCGGTTGGCGGCGTCGTCCAGTTCGCGGTACGTCAGCCGGCCGTCCGGCCAGACGATCGCGGTCGCGTCCGGGGTCCGCCGGGCCACCTCGGCGACGATCTCGTGGAAGAACTCCCGCGGGATCTCCCGCTCGGTCTGGTTCCAGTCCACGAGCGTCCGGTGGGCCTCGTACCCGGTCACGAGCTCGATGTCGCGGACCCTGATCGACGGGTCGGCGGCGGCCGCGGCGAAGATCCGGTCGAGATGCCGGGCGTACTGATCGGCGGCGTCGGCGTCGAACTCCGCGACGGACATCACCAGGTCGAGCGTGCCGTCACCGATCACGACGGTGAACGCGGCGCGCTCGTCGGGAGCGGCGCCGACGGCGGCGTGGTACGGCCGGTCCTCGGCCGGCAGGATCGGCGCGTCGGCGGCGGCGGCCACCAGGTCGGCCATGGTCGTCCGGTCCGTGACCGTGAGCCCGGCCGTCCCGGTGGCGAGGCCGATGAGCACATCGGTCTCGCCGGTGTAGCGGTGCAGCAGGGCGGCGATCGCGGCCGCCACGGTCCGCTGGTCGGCGGACGCGGCGAGGATGGCGTGATGCCGGGTGCCGCTCCGGTCGCCTTCCAGCGGCCGGGCCAGCGGCATGAGGGTCTTCTCCATGACGTTCACTCCTGTCCGAGGGCGAGGGCTTTGGCGCCGACCGGCTGGGGAGGGGTGCGGCGGCGGGTGGCGATGGCTTCGGCGAGGCGCCGCACCATCCGTACGGTCTGGTCCCAGCCCACGCAGGCGTCGGTGATGCTCTTGCCGAAGGTGAGCTGGTCGGTGCAGCCGGGGACCAGGTCCTGGCGGCCGGGGGCGAGGAAACTCTCGATCATCATCCCGGCGATGCCCGGTTCGCCCGCGGCGATCCGGTCGGCGACCTCGGCGACCACCTCGGCCTGCCGCTCGTGGTCCTTGCCGCTGTTGCCGTGGCTGGCGTCGATGACGAGCCGGGGCGGCAGGCCGACCGTCTGGAGCAGCTCCAGCGTCCGGGCGACCTCGTGCGGGCCGTAGTTCGGCGCCGAGTTGCCGCCGCGCAGCACGACGTGGCAGTCGGGATTGCCGACCGTGGTGACGACGGCCGCGCGCCCGTTCTCGTCGAAGCCGGGGAACACGTGACCGTGCCTGCTGGCGAAGATCGCGTCGATCGCGTCCTCGACCCGGCCGGTGGTGGCGTTCTTGATCCCGACGGGCATGTCCAGGCCGCTGGTCAGCTGCCGGTGGATCTGGCTCTGGACGGTCCGGGCGCCGATCGCGCCCCAGCTGACGGTGTCGGCGATATAGGCCGGGATCACCGGATCGAGGAACTCGCAGCCGATCGGCAGACCGGTCTGGAGGATCTGGACCATCAGGCCGCGGGACAGGCGCAGACCGCTGTTGAGGTCGTTCGAGCCGTCCAGCCCGGGGTCGCTGATGAGTCCTTTCCATCCCAGGCGGGTACGCGGCTTCTCCACGTAGACCCGCATGACCACCACGAGGGAGTCGGCGACCTCGCGGGCCAGTTCGGCCAGCTTCTCGGCGTAGGCCAGAGCCGCCGCGGGGTCGTGGACGGAACACGGGCCGACGACCAGCACCGCCCGGTCGTCCTCCCCCGCCAGGATGGCGGCGGTCTCGGCACGGGCGCGCTCGACGGTCCGCCGGGCGGCGTCGTCCAGCGGGATTTCGGATCTGAGGGTCTTCGGGGGCAGGAGCCATCGGCTCGCGATGAAACGGGACTTGGCGTTCCGGGCCTTACGCATCGGGAGGCCTCCTTCACTTCGCTTGGAAAACGGCCGCTGAGAACGTGAAGCCCATTCCGGTTCCGATGGTCAGCACGCGGTCACCCGGCTGAAGGAGGTTCTCCTTGACCAGGTGGTGGAGGGCGTAGATCTGGTCGGCCGGGCCGAGGTGGCCGATGGTCAGGCCCAGTTCGAGCAGGGTCTGCTCGGGGACGCTCCCGAAGGGACGGACGAAGCTGTCGCGGTAGAGGGCCCGGCCGACGAACGGGGCGACGAACCAGTCGATCCGGTCCAGGGACGTCCCGGCTTCGGCCAGGGCCCGCTCGGCGACGCTCACGGTCCGTGCGGCGGAGCGGCGGCGGACGTCGCGCAGTGACAGGCCGCCGTGCGCGAGGAACTCACGGGTCCGGCGGCGCGTGTCCGGTTCGAGGTGCGGCGTGGTGTGGAAGGGTTCGTCGCCCCGGGACAGTCCCTCCAGCACCGTGTCGGCCTCGGAGACCAGGGAGACGAGCCGCAGCCGGCCCGTTCCGCGGGTGACCACGGCGGCGGCCGCGCCGTCGCCGAACACCATGCCGGGCGAGAGGTGCCAGCGGTCCACGGGCGGCGCGAACCGGTCGCCGATCGTGATCAGCGCGCTGGGCAGGGCGGGCTGGGCGTCCAGCATGCTCGCGGCGACCTCCAGGCAGGCCGTCGACCCGTTGGACGCCGCCGACACGGTCAGCGGCATGCGGGTGGGCGTCTCGCCGATCAGCTCCCGCGCGATCCAGCAGTCGGCCGGCCACATCTCCAGGCCCTGGAAGTGCCCGTGGCTGTGCAGGTGCTGGCTGCCCGGGCCCACGTCCGTCCCGAGCTCGGCCGCCTGCTTGATCGCCTGCCGTCCCGCCGTCACCGCGAGTTCGGGCGGCGCCTGGTCGGCCTGCGAGACGGAGACCGTCCCCGTGCTCTCCGCCTCCTCGGGCGAATACGAGCCGTCGCGAATCGCGTCGCCGATCGGCACCAGCTCACCCAGTGCCCCGCCTGTCCCGGCTATCCAGACGTCCTTGAACCGCATTCCCGGTGTCCTTCCCGTGGAGGTGTTACCACCTATTACGTTATGGAGGTAGCGTGAATGCGGACAAGGCGTCCCCGATAACCCCTGCTTCTCGCCTTCCAAACAGGTGGACGGCACAAAGCCCGGCCACTCGATCGAGTGGCCGGGCTTTGACCGTCGAACTCGGCGGGCTCAGGCGACGCGCGCGCCGTGCAGCCAGGCGACCTTGTCGTGCAGGTCGCCGGCGGTGAGCGATGCCAGCATCTCGTTGCGCGCCTCGGCGTGCGGACCGGCTGGATGATAGAGCCGGGTGCCCATTTCCCGGGACACCAGCTGCGCCTTGGCGGTGCGGTCACGCCGTTCGGCGTTATATTTCTCCAGTCGCCGCGGAATGACGTCCGGCTCGCAGCCGAGCATCCGTCCGAGCACCACCGCGTCCTCCAGGGCCTGGCACGCGCCCTGGGCCGCGTACTGCAGCATGGGGTGGGCGGCGTCGCCCAGCAGGGCGACCCGGCCGTCCGTCCAGACCGGCACCGGGTCCCGGTCGCACAGGACCCAGGTACGCCAGTCCGTGCCGAGATCCAGCAGCCGCTTGGCCGTGGCGCTGAGCCCGGGGAACTGGGCGAGCACGTGGAAGCTCGCCACCGGGACGCCGGTCACCTCCTCGCCGGCGTTGTCGTCCCGGGTGGCGGCGAGATTGAGATAGCGCCCCCCGCCGATCGGATAGTGGACGAAGTGCCATTTCGGGCCGGCCCAGAGAGTCACGCAGTTCCAGCGCAGATCTTCCGGGACCTCCTCCATCGGAATGACGGAACGGTAGATGGTGTGGCCGCATATGCGTGGCCGGCCGTCTCCCACCAGCTGACCGCGCACCGCCGACCGGATGCCGTCGGCGCCGATGAGCGCCTCCCCGGTGAAGCGCCCGCCCGAACCCGTGATCGCGGTGACGGTGTCGTCCTGCTGCTCGTAGCCCGTGACGGCTTGGCCGGCCAGCAGTTCGATCGGTTCGGCGGCGGTGCAGGCGTCGAGCAGTGCCTGGTAGAGGTCTCCGCGGTGCACGACGGCGTAGGGGTTGCCGAATCGGGAGCGGTAGCTGCCGGTCAGCGGCATGCTCGCGACGTGTTCGCCGGTCAGGCCGTCCATGAAACGTAGTTCGTCGATGAGGACGGCCTGGGCGCGTAGTTGAGCGCCGATGCCCAGCTGGTCGAGTGTGTGGAAGGCGTTGGGGGCGAGCTGGATGCCCGCGCCGAGTTCGCTGAATTCTTCTTGACGTTCCAGGACGGTGATGTGGTGGCCTTGGCCGGAGAGGCTGAGTGCTGTCGCGAGGCCACCGATTCCGCCTCCGGCGATGGTGATGTTGGCCATGGTGGTCGGGCCTTTCCCAAGGCGATGGGCATTGACTTGACGGCGGGTTATCTGGCGGGGGCGGGGGTTCGTTCGGGCTGTGCGGGGCTTGTGGGGGTTTTTGCGGAAGTGCGTGGGGCGAGGGTGAGGGTGAGTGCGGCGATGAGGATGGCGAGTGTGGTGGTGAAGCCGAAAGCGACCTGGTAGTCGGGGTTCTGGGGGTTGGTGAGGGATACGGCGATGGCCAGGAGCACTGCGACGCCGAGCTGGCGGTTGGAGTTGACCAGGCCGGAGGCCAGGCCGAGTTGGGGAGGGGCGACGCCGGCCATGGCGGCGAACGCGGTGGAGATCATCATGGTGCTCAGGCCCAGGCCGAGCAGGACGCTGCCGGGCAGGACGTGCAGGAGGTAGGCGGTGGTGGTGTCGGTGGGGTGATGGGGGACGGTGGTGAGGATCAGTGACCCGGCGGCCAGGAAGACCACGCCCGTCAGCAGCACCGGGCGCGGTCCCGACCGTCCGGTGGACTGGGCGATGAACTTGCTGGTCAGCAGGATCGCCAGGGCCTGGGGGAAGAACGCCAGACCGGCCCGCAGAGCCGAGTAGTGCAGGGTGTGCTGCAGGTACAGGGTCAGGAAGTAGGTCGACACCGACATCACCCCGCCCGCGGCGAACGCGATGGCGTTGCCTGCCGAGACGTTGCGGTTGGTGAAGATGCCGAGAGGGACCAGGGGGTTGCTCAGGCGGGTCTGCAGGGCCAGGAACGCGATGATCAGCGCGATGCCCGCGGTCAGGGTCGACAGAACGATGGCCGAGGTCCAGCCGTGGTCGGTGGAAGCGGTCAGCGCGTAGATGACCGAGCACGTACCCGAGGTCACCAGCAGCGCGCTGGGCAGATCGATCCGCTGACGCTCACCACCACCGTCGGTGTCCTGGTGGGTGGCGCGGGCGGCGCGGTGGTCGGCGGTGAGCATCCTGGCCGCCAGCGCGATGAGGATGATTCCGGCGGGGATGTTGACGAACATGACCCAGCGCCAGCCCAGCCACTCGGTCAGCACACCGCCGGCCAGGACACCGCCGGCGAACCCGGCCGAGGACACCGCGCCGACCGCGCCCATCGCCTTGGCCCGATCGGGCGGCGAGGTGAACAGGCTGGACATCAGCGCCAGCACCGCCGGTGAGACCGCGGCCGCCGACAGTCCCTGCAGACCCCGCGCCAGGATCAGCACGATCGGGTCGGTGGCCAGGCCCCCCGCCAGCGACGCGGCGGTGAACACCGCCAGCCCCCACACGAACAGGCGCTTGCGGCCCAGCACGTCCCCGGCCCGTCCGCCCAGCAGCAGGAAGCCACCGAACAGCAGCCCGTACGCGCCCACCACCCACTGCAACGAGGACCCGGAGAACCCCAGACCCCGCTGCATCGACGGCAACGCCACATTCACGATCGCGAAATCGAGCGTGAGCATGAACTGCGCACAGCACAGCAGCACAGCGACCTTCGCCCGATCGCTCAGCCCCTTACCGGACATGACGGCCCCTTCGGCTCAGGGCTACCGGCAAAAGCCGATAGCCGGTATGATTGGTGACGTGCCTCGACAACCAGGAGACAGACAGGTGGCGCCGGGCCCCCTTGCCCTGGTCCAGGCGTTCACGAACAGCGCGAACGTGGAGTTCGGCCGCGACGAGTTCGCCACGACGCGGGGTCTGGAGGCCTGGCTGGAGCGGCACGGGTTCGCCGCCCCCGGGCTGGTGCCCGACGAGCTCGACAGGCGCGAAGCGGTCACCCTGCGGGAGGCCTTCCGCGCCATCCTGCGCGAGAACAACGGCGGCCCCATCGACGAGGACGCCCGCCGCACGGTCGAGCACATCGCTCGCGACTGCCCGCTCGTCGTCGGCTTCGACGCGCCGGACGGGCGGCTGGCGCTCCGGCCCGTCCTGTCCGACATGCGGGGGGTGCTCGCCACCGTGCTCGAGACGGCGGCCACCGCGGTCTCGGACGGTTCCTGGCAGCGGCTCAAGGCCTGCAGCGACCACCGATGCGAGTGGATCTTCTATGACCGCTCGCGGAACCGGTCGAGCCGCTGGTGCTCGATGGCGGTCTGCGGCACCCGCTCGAAGATGACCACCTACCGGCAGGGCAAGCGGCAGCACGGCTGAGGTCGCGGCCGAGGTCATGGCGCCGACTCCCGGCCGAGCAGCTGCCGCGCCACGACGAGCTTGGTGGCCGCCGCGGTGCCGTCCGCCAGTTGCAGGCCGATGACGTCGCGCAGCCGCTGCGCGACGGGGCCGTCCTCGGAGTAGCCGAGCTGGCCGAACGTCAGCAGTGCCTGGTGGACGGCCTCCATCGCCACCTTCGGCGCCCACCACTTGGTCATGTTGGCCGGCACCCGCGGATCGAGGCCGTTGTCCGCGCGCCACAGCGCTTCGTAGGCGACCAGGCGGGCCGCGTGGAGCAGGGTGGCGCACTCGACCAGCGGGAACGACACGGACTGGAACCGCCCGATGGGCTTGCCGAACGCCTCGCGCGTCCGGGCGTGCGCCATGGCCTCGTCCACGGCCGCCTGGCCGACGGCGATCGCCATCAGCGCGATCAGCGCCCGGGAGACGTCGAATCCGCGCATGACCTCGACGAACCCCCGGCCGGGTGCGCCGACCACGTCGTCGGCACCGGCCGGGAGCCCGTCGAAGACCAGGCCGCCCCGGCCGCCGGACCGGCAGCCGAGATCGGCATGGCGCTCCCGGCTGACCGCGGCGTCGTCGAGAGCGGTGTAGAAGGCCGAGATGCCGTGCGCTCCGGGTTCGCCGGTCCGCGCGAACACCAGGCCGTGGGTCGCGTAGGCGGCCAGCATGATCGACGTCTTGGCGCCGGTCACCCGCCACCCGTCGCCGTCCTGCTCCGCCCTGGTCTCGATGGCCGCGGCGTCCATGCCGTGCCCTGGTTCGGTGAGGCACAGCGACACGATCGCCTCGCCCTTGGCGATCGGCGGCAGCCAGCGGGCGAGCTGCCCGGGCGTGCCGTTGGCGGCCAGCACCCTTCCGACGAGCGCCGCGTTGAGAACCGGATAGCAGACCGAGAGATCGGCCGCGGCCAGCTCTTCCAGCGCGACTCCCGCGCTCACCGCGTCGAGCCCCGCGCCGCCGTGCTCCGGCGGGATCATCAGCGCGAACAGTCCTTCGGCGGCCAGCTCCGCGAGGAGACCGGGCCGGTAGGCGCCGTCGGCGTCGTTCTGCTCGCGGTACGGGGCGACCGCCTCCGCCGCGAACTCGCGGACCCGCTTGGCGAGCGCCCGCTGGTCGGGAGTGAACTCGAATTCCATGATCAGCCTTCTCTCCCCAGTGCGAGGGACAGGCGCAGGCGCTCGCGGAGCGCGAACTTCTGGATCTTGCCCGAGGGCGTGCGCGGCAGCGCCGGAACGATCTCCACCCGTTCGGGCCAGTACTGCTTGGCCATGCCGAGCCCGTCGAGGTGGGCGCGCAGGTCGGCCAGGGTGAACGGATCGCCGTCCTCGGTCACCAGCACCGAGCAGGCCCGTTCGCCGAGACGATCGTCCGGATAGGCGACGACCGCGACGTCGGTGACGGCCGGGTGGCGGAGCAGGGCGGCCTCGACCTCCACGACGGGGATGTTCTCCGCGCCGCGCACGATGACGTCCTTGAGCCGCCCGCTGATCCGGATGCCGCCGTGGCCGTCGTGCCGGGCCAGGTCGCCGGTGTCGAACCAGCCGTCCGGCGTCGTCGCCGCGGCGTAGATCTCGGGCCGGCGGAAGTATCCCAGGCACTGGCTCGCGCCGCGTACCTGCAGCAGCCCGGATTCGCCCGGCCCCACCGGCTCGCCGGTGTCGCGATCGACGATGCGCGTCCGCATGCCCGGCACGACGGTGCCGTCGCTCTCCGCGGCGCGCAGCGGCGGATCCTCCGGGCGCGTGATCGTCACGCAGCCGTTCTCGGTCATTCCCCACAGCGCGTACACGCGGCAGCCGAGCACCTCGCCGGCGTCCTCGACCAGCACCGGCGCGATCGGGGCGCTGCCCGTCGCGAAGGCGCGCAGGGCGGTCAGGTCGCGCGGCTCCGCGCGCTGGGCGGCGATGAGGTCGGACAGGAAGGTCGGGGCGCCCATGAAGAAGGTCACCCGGTGCTCCTCCAGGAACCGCAGCATCGCGGCGGGCTCCCACGCGTCCACCATCACGGCGGTCGCGCCGAGCAGGAGCGGCATGACGAAGTTCCAGGTGTACCCGGCCTGGTGGGTCGTGGGCGAGCCCATCGCGGTGACCTCGTCGCGCGTCAGGTGCAGGACGTCGGCCTGCGCCCGGTTCATGGCGTAGAGCGTGTTGTGGCTGTGGACCACGCCCTTGGGCTCGCCGGTCGTCCCCGAGGTGAACATGATCTGGCCGATGCCGTCGGGTCCGGCCTCCAGCTCGTCCAGGTCCACCGGAGGCGCGTCCTGGAGGAGCTCGCCGAAGTCGAGCGCCCCGGGGCCGCCGCCGATCAGCACGCGATGGCGCAACGACGGGACGTCCCCGGCGAGCCGCTCGCTCATCTCGGCGTAGGAGAAGTTCCGCACCCGCGCGGGGGCGATATAGAGCGGGCTCTCGGTGAGCCGCAGCATGTGGCCCAGCTCGCGGCTGCGCATGATCGGCAGCACCGGGCCGGGCACCGCGCCCATCCGGGCGCAGGCCAGGCACAGCGCGACCAGCTGCCAGCAGTTGGGCAGCTGGAGGGTGACGACGTCGCCGGGCCGCGCGCCCAGCCGGACGAGGTTGCGGGCGATCCGGTCGACCAGGTCGGCCAGTTCCGCGTAGGTGACGGTGACCGTCGTCCCGTCCTGGTGGCAGATGAACGCCGGCTTGCCCGGCTGGAGACGCGCCCAGCGGCGCAGGTCGTCGAGGAGCGTTTCGTCGCGCCAGCTTCCGGCGGCCCTGAACTCGTCGCCGGCGCGCTCCTGCGGGCCGGGCTCCGGTATAGCGGGTTCCTTCACAGCGGATTTCTTCACAGGGGGCTCCTTCGCACCGAGCCGAGGGCGGACCGCGCCAGTGCGGCGATCGCCGAGGGCGTGACGCCGCCCCGCTCGAACAGGTATTTCTGGCCGCCCGAGACCCCGACGAACGAGTCGGGCATCCCGGCGCGGCGCACCACGACGGGCAGCCGCTCGGTGAGCGCCTCGGCGACGGCGGAGCCGAAGCCCGCGGCCCGCCAGTGCTCCTCGACGGTGACCACGACGCCGGTCCGGCCCGCCGACTCGGCCAGCGCGTCGACGTCCAGCGGCTTGACGGTGTGCACGTGCATGACCGTCGCCTCGACGCCGTCGGCCGCCAGCCGGTCGGCGGCCGTCAGCGCGGCCAGCACCGGGTACGGCCCGCAGGCCGCGAGCGTGACGTCCCCGCCGTCCCGCAGGACCTGCGCCTCCCCCACCCGCACGTCGGCGCCGCTGGGGAGGTCGGGCGTGGCGTTGCGGCCGAGCCGCAGGTACACCGGCCCGGGAAGCCCGACGGCCTGGCGGAACAGCGTCTCGGTCGAGGCCGCGTCGCCCGGGGCGACCACGGTCATGCCCGGCAGCGCGCGCATCGCGGCCAGGTCCTCCAGCGAGTGGTGGGTCGGGCCGAGATGCCCGGCCGAGACGCCGCTGTGGGTGCCGACGATGCGGACGGGCAGCTCGTTCAGCGCGATGTCGATCTTGACGGCCTCGACGGCGCGGGACGCGGCGAACGTGGCGAAGGTGTTGACCAGCGGGATGCGGCCCTCCTTCGCCAGGCCCGCGGCCGCGCCCATGAGGGTGTGCTCGGCGATGCCTATGTTGATGTAGCGGGACGCGCCGGGTCCGAAGTCCACGGAGCCGAACAGGCCGGTGTCGCTGTCGAGGCAGACCAGGCGCTCGTCCGTGCGCATCAGGTCCACGACCGCGTCCCGGTACGCCTCGCGGGACGAGCGGGTCGTCGTCGCGTTCATCGTTGCTCCTCCCGGCGCAGGGCGTTGAGGGCGCGCCGGTGCTGCCGCTCACCGAGCCGCGCGTAGTGGCTGTGCGTCCGGCCCTCGACGAAGGGGAGGCCCTTCCCCTTGACGGTGTGCGCGATGACGACGGTCGGCCGGTCCGGCTCCGCCGGCCCGCCGAGCGCGCGCGTCAGCGCCTCGATGTCGTGCCCGTCGACCTCCTGCACGCGCCAGCCGAAGGCGCGCCACCGGTCGGCCAGCGGTTCGAGGGAGGCGACGCTCTCGGTCTCGCCCGTGATCTGCAGTTTGTTGCGGTCGATGACCGCGACCAGGTTGTCCAGCCGCTGGTGCGCCGCCACGGCGGCGGCCTCCCAGACCGATCCCTCCTGCAGCTCGCCGTCGCCCATGACGACGAAGCAGCGGCGGTCGGTCCCGTCCAGCCGGGTCGCCAGCGCGAGGCCGACGCCCAGCGCCAGGCCGTGCCCGAGCGAGCCGGACGGCATCTCCACGCCGGGGATCTCCGGGTGCGGATGGGCCATGAACGGGCTCCCCGGACGCCCGTAGCCGGCCAGGCATTCACGTGGGAAGAATCCGACCGCGCAGAGCGTGGCGTAGAGGGCGATGCCGCCGTGGCCCTTGCTCAGCACCAGCAGGTCGCGCCTGGGCGAGGCCGGAAGGCCGGGATCGACGCGCATCACGTTGAAGTAGAGGGCGGTGAGGATCTCCACGAGGGACATCGCTCCGCCCAGGTGCCCGCCCTCGGGACCGGCGCACATGTCGACGACGTACTCCCTGATCCGGGCGGTGACCGCGGCATGGTCGACCAGCTCGTCCGGCGACGTCGGCGTGGTCGCGCCACGCAGGGTGGGGGTGCTCATAGGAACTCCTTAGTTCGGGTGCAGACCGGTGAATTCCAGCCCGCTCGCCTCGTCCAGGCCGTAGCGGACGTTCATGCACTGCACCGCGTTGCCCGCACCTCCCTTGACGAGGTTGTCCAGGGCGGCGATCACCGTGACCTGGCGGGCGCCGGTCTCCAGCGCGAACCCGACATCGCAGAAATTGGAACCGGAGAGGATCTTGGCGTCGGGGAACCGGTGCAGGCCGCGCCGGTGCGCCACGACCCGGACGAACGGCTCGTCGCCGTACCGGGCCCGGTACGCGGCGCGAATGCTCCGCTCGTCGGCGCCCCCGGCCAGCTCGGCCTTGCAGATGAGCTGGACGCCCCGCACGGCCTCCACTCCGGTGGCCGTCATGCGGACCGGGAGCCCGGTCACCTGGGCGATCTCGGCCTCGTGCCGGTGCCGGGTGGGAGCGAACACGCGCATCGCGCCGCTGCGTTCGGCGTGCAGGTTCTCCGCGCCCGCCCGGGCGCCGGCGCCGCTGGAGCCGGTCCGGGCGTCGACGATGAGCTCGCCGGTGAGCTGCCCCGACTCGGCCAGCGGCACCAGCGCCAGGATCCCGGCGGTCGCCATGCAGCCCGGCACGCTGATGCGGTCGGCGGTGCGCAGCCGGTCCCGGTGGTGCTCGGGCAGCCCGGGCACGAAGCTCTCGATGAGCTCCGGGCACTCGTGCGGGAGGCCGTAGTACTCGCTGTAGGCCCCGGGATCGCGGAGCCGGAAGTCGCCGGACAGGTCGATGACCGTCCCGGCGACGCCCAGGTACCGCGGCATCGTCCTCATGGTCTCGCGGTGCGGCGTGGCCAGGAACACCACGTCGCAGTGGCCGAGCTCCTCCTCGGTGGTGAAGGCCAGCCCGGTGCGGCTCCGCAGGTTGGGGTGGACGCCGTCGATCCGGCGGCCCCGCAGCGAACGGGAGGTCGCGGCGACCACCTCGGCCTGGGGATGGGAGAGCAGGATGCGCAGCAGCTCGCCGCCGATGTAGCCGGCTCCGCCGATGACCGCCACCTTGATCATGACGGCACCTTGCTCAGCGCGTGGGAGACGATGGCCTCGGCCACGCCGACCTCCTGCCCGTGCGCCTCCTGGAAGCCGCGGAACTCCACCCGGTCGTTGACCTCGAGCACGGTGAGCTCCCCGTCGGCGGCCTCGATGAGGTCGACGCCGGCGATGTCGGCACCGACCGCGGCCGCGGCCGCGACGGCGAGCTCGGCGTGCTCGGTCGCGAGCGGGCAGCGCTCGCTCACGGCACCGCGCGCCACGTTGGCCCGCCAGTCGGCGGCGCGCCGCCAGGTGGCGCCCAGCGCCTCGCCGCCCACGACGATCACCCGCAGGTCACGGGCGGCCTTGGCGACCAGCTCCTGCAGATAGATCAGCTGCGACTGCGGCGACGGCAGCGCCGCGACGTGCTCCAGCACGGTCGTGGCCACGCCGGCGTCCGGCAGCCGGCCGACCAGCCGCCCCCACGAGCCGACCAGCGGCTTGATCACCGCCGGGTAGCCGAGCTCCTCCAGGGTGGGCAGGGCGGCCTCGGGCGTCATGGCCAGGGCGGTCCGGGGCGTCGGCAGGCCGCTGTTGAGCAGGGCCGCCGTGGTGTGCCACTTGTCGCCGCTGATCCGCGTCGTGTCGGCGCGGTTGACGACCGTCGCCCCGGCCGACTCCAGCGCGCCCGCGGCGTACAGGGCACGGAAATGACCGATCTCACGGTTGATCACCAGCCGGGGGCCGGCCCAGCGCGCGCCGCCGAGCAGGGACAGCTCACGCGGATCGACCGGCACATGAGCAACGTTGCGCCTTTCCAGCGCGGCAAAGATCTGCTTCTCCTCATACCGCATTCGCGACGCGAGAACGGCGATGGAGGGAGTTGCCATCCGCATCGCACTACTCGCCCCAGTCCTCTTCGACCTCGGGGGCGACGATCAGCGCCGGCGGAGCCGTAGAAGTGACCTCCAGCTCGATCCGGCAGTCGCCGCATTCGACGATCTCGCTCACCCTGGCATCGGGTGCGAGCGCCATCGGAGCCGTGCACTCAGGGCACTCGGTGCCGTTGAGAACCTTCTCCATTTCAGAGCCTCCTGGTCCCGTTGATTGGTGCAGTCGATTTAAACCGTAACCCGAATTCCCCATCGACCACCAATAAGAGCTTGTACTCAAATCGAATTAACGTGCTTATCATCGAGCCAATCAACGCAGGTGGGAGCGGGGAATAAGCAACACTTCTTGAACCGCCAAAGAGTCTTGCCCGCCGGAGATCTAATCTCCATTAAGAGGACTAAATTGCCCACACCCACAGGGAGTCTCGATGGAAGCGACCGCGATGGAAGCGACCGCGACCGCCCGGCCCACCCCGGGCGAGGCGTACGCGGCGGCGGTGCGGCGCGGTGAGCGGGCGATTCCGCTCAACGTGCACCTGCCCGCCGCCTTTCCGCTGTTCGGCTCGCGTCCGCGCTACGCCGTGCGCCACCTGCTGAAGACGGCCGACGTCCCGGACGGGCCGCTGAACTACGTGCACGAACCCGCCGGGGGGGTGATCGGCGCGGCCGGGACGTCCTACGCCGCGACCCCCGAGAGCGCCTTCCACCCTCAGTTGCGACAGGTCCGCCTCACCGACATGCGGGTGAGCCTGCCGCTCCCGGAGGGGATCATGGACGATCTCCGCTCGCTGGCGAACTTCGTCGACTACCGGCTGCTGGTGCGCCTCTCGGTGGTCGAGAACGAGTCGCTGCTGCACGGCACCGCCGACGGCGCCATCACGGGCATGCTCGACCTGCCGGGCCTCCGCGAGCGCAAGACCACCCGGGGCCTGGCCGAGACCGTCACGGAGACGGCCGCCGAGGTCGAGGAGACCGGCGGCTCCTGCGACGGCATCGTCGTGCACCCGGCCGTCTACTGGGAGATGGTCCAGCACGGCGTGCTGGACCGGCTGGACGCCCCGCGCATCATGGTCTCCCGCACGCGCATGATCCCCAAGGACACGATGCTGTTCGGCGACTTCCGGGCCGCGTTCACGCTGTTCCTCCCGCAGCTGTCCGAGATCTCGGTGACCGGCGACGCCGTCTCGGCGACCTCCCGGTTCGGGCTGGCCGTCCATCTTCCGCAGCACCTGGTGAGGGTGAACCGTGTCTGAGACCCGCGTTCTGTACATCACCGGCTGGACCCGCAGCGGCAGCACGCTGCTCGGCAACGTCCTGGGCGAGTTGCCCGGCGTCCAGCACGTCGGTGAACTCCACTACCTGTGGCGCAACGGCGTGCTCAAGGCCGGCACCAACTCGTGCTGCGGCTGCGGCCTGGACCTGCGCAAGTGCGATCTGTGGGCGTCGGTCATCGAGACCGGCGGCGCGGACGAGGGGACCGCCCGGCGCCAGGAGGCCCTGCAGCAACGGTTCCTGCGCACCCGCCACACGCGGACGCGGCTGTCGGAGTCCCGCGACGGGCGGCCGCCCACCAACGGCACCGCCGAGGCGGTCGAGCGGATCGCCGGCGTCTACCACATGCTCGCCGGCCTCGGCGGCGAGCGCCTGATCGTCGACGGCTCGAAGTACCCGGCCGAGGCCGCGGCCCTGCTGGGCCGCGACGATCTGGACGTCCGGGTCCTGCACATGGTCCGCGATCCCCGTCCGACGGCGTACTCCTACAAGCGCGCCAAGGACTACATCGACCCCATGTCCCCGGCGCTCAGCAGCGGCTACTGGACCGCCTTCAACCTCGCCTCCGAGCTCGTCGGGCGGGCCGCCGGCGAGCGCTACCTGAGGGTGCGGCACGAGGACCTGTGCCGCGAACCGCGCCGGGTCGTCGAACGGGTCATGCGCTTCGCGGGCCTGGACGGCGAGCCGCCGGTCGACGACCGGGGCCGGGTCGGCCTCGGCGAGAACCACACGGTCACCGGCAACCCGGACCGCCTCTCCAGCGGCACCACCGTGATCCGCTCGGACGAACGCTGGCGCACCGGCCTGTCGCGCCGGGAGATCGCCGCCGCGACGGCCCCGGCGCTGCCCCTCCTCACCCGCTACGGCTACGCGCTGGTGCCGGCCCGCTAGGAGGAGGCGCTTCTCATGGATCTTCGACTCACCGATCGCGTGGCGCTCGTGGCCTGTTCCAGCAGCGGGCTCGGCCTCGCCGTGGCCAAGGCCCTGGCGGCCGAGGGCGCCCATGTCTCCATCTGCGGGCGGGACCGGGCCAAGCTGGCCCGCGCGCACGCCGAGGTGGACTCCGCCGGGCCGGGCAAGGTGCTGAGCACCGCGCTCGACCTGTGCGACGAGGGACCCGCCGAGCGCTGGGTGCACCACACCGCCGAGGCCCTCGGCGGGCTCGACATCGTGGTGACCAACACCGGCGGCGTGCCCTTCGGGCCGGTGGAGAGCTTCACGGTCGCCGACTACCGCACGGCGCTCGACGGCAACCTGCTGCCCCACATCGGCCTCACGCTCGCGGCCCTGCCCCTGCTGAAGGAGGGCGGCTGGGGACGCGTCCTGATGATCGCGTCCGAGTCCGTCCGGCAGCCGCACCCCGAGAGCGGGCTGTCCTCGGTGGCGCGCCTCGGCCTGCTCGGCTACATGCAGGGCCTGGTGCACTCGCTGGGCGGGGCCGGCGTGACCGTCAACGTCCTCGCGCCCGGGTTCCACCGCACCCCGATCCTGGACGAGCAGTTCGGCGCGGACGTGGAGGCGGAGCTCGCCAAGGTCGCCGAGCGCATCCCGCTCCGCCGGATCGGCGACGTGGACGACTTCGGCGCGATCGCCGCGTTCCTCGCCGGCGACCAGGCCTCCTACGTCACCGGCACCGTCTTCGTCGCCGACGGCGGCAACACTCGCGGCCTCGGCTGAACCCCACACGTGGAGTTGTGACCCATGCCAATGCTCGGACCCGTCGCCGGTTCTCGCGGGCCGGCGCTGTACGTCGTCAAAATCGGAAGTTCCAGCCTCGCCCACGACCGGGTGTTCGACGAGGTGGCCGCGCTGCGCCGCCGCGGAGCGCGGATCCTGGTCGTCGCGGGCGGCGCGCGGGCCATCGCCGCGCACTACGCGTCGATCGAACGTCCCGTCCGGGAACTGCGGCTGCGCACCGGCACCGTGCGGTACTGCCCGCCGGACGAGATGAGCCACATCGTGGACGCCTACGAGCGGATCACGCTGCCCCGGGTCCGGGCGGGCTTCGCCGAACGCGGCCTGACCGTCCACGCGAGCGTCGCGAAGGACTGGGGCATCGTCGCCGGGAAGGCGAACCCGCCGTTCCGGGCCGTCCAGGACGATCGCGCCGTGGTGGTCCGCGACCACCGGGCGGGCTCGGTCACGCGGGTGGCGGCCGACCGGCTGCGAGCCCTGCTCGCGGCGTTCGACGTGGTCTGTCTGTCGCCGCCCGTCGCCGACGAGGCGGGCGGCCCGGCGCTCAACGTGGACGCCGACGTGCTGGCCGCCGAACTGGCCAACGCCCTCGACGCCGACCATCTCCGGCTGGTCACCGGCACGCCGGGGCTGCTCACCGACCCGGACGACCCCGCGAGCCGCGTCCCGGACGCGCTGCGCGGCGACGGCGAGGCCTACGCGCGGGGCAGGATGCGGCAGAAGGTGCGCGCCGCCGAGATCGCGCTGCGCGGCACCGCCGACGTGGCCATCACGGGCCCCCACCTGCTGGCGCCCGGTTCGGGAACCCGGTTCTGGCGGGCCCCCGCCCCCGATCCCGGCCTGGACCTGCCGGCCCGGATGGTCGAGATCTCCTCGGTCTCCGGAGACGAACGCGAGCTGGCCGAATACCTCGTCGACTGGTGCATCGAGCGCGGGATCGACGCGACGATCGACCCGGCCGGAAACCTGGTGGCGACCCGCGGCGATGGCGCGCACCGCCTCCTGATGCTCGGCCATCTCGACACCGTTCCGCACCGCTGGCCCGCCCGCTGGGACGGCGAGCGCCTCACCGGCCGCGGCTGCGTCGACGCCAAGGCCAGCCTGGCCGTGTTCCTGCAGACCCTGGCCGAACTGGACGTCCCCCCCGGGGTTCAGGTGCGGGTGGTCGGCGCGGTCGAGGAGGAGAACACCTCGGCCGGCGCCTTCCACGTCCGCGACCACTACCCGGCGGACGCGGTGATCGTCGGCGAGCCCAGCGGAGCCGGGGCGCTCACCGTCGGCTACTACGGCCTGCTCAAGATGCGCCTGCGGGTCGACGAACCGGTCGGGCACACCGCGGGCCGCGACGTGCGGACCGCGGCCGACACCCTGGCCGACACCCTCGGCCTGATCCGCGCGCGGATCGGCGAGGCGAGCCCGGACGCGCTGGTGGCCACGCTCGGCGTCCACGCGGTGAACGCGGGCGACCGCCAGGTCGGCGAGGCCGTGGTGGACGTCCGCGTGCCCGGGCCGTCCCCGGACCCGCTGATCGAGCTGGTGCGCGAGGCCGCCGGGCCGGTCGCCGTCGAGGTCCTGCGCGCGACGCCCGGCACCTCCACGCGCCGCTCGAACGCCTTGGTCAAGGCCTTCTCACGCGCGTTCCACGAGGCCGGGATCAACCCGCGGTTCCTCGCCAAGAAGGGCAGCAGCGACATGAACACGCTGGCGACGACCTGGGCCGGGGTCCCCCAGGTGGCCTACGGGCCCGGCGACGCCTCGCTGGACCACACGCCGCACGAGCACATCGACGCCGCGGAGTACCGCGGGGCCCGAAACGTCCTGACCCATGCCATCGCCGCCTGGGTCGACTCAACCGTCCCCGAAGGAATGGTGAGATGACCACCGCGACGACCACACCCATCCGGCCGCTGACCCATCTCGACATATTGGAGGCGGAGGCCGTTCACATCCTCCGGGAAACGGCCGGCGAGTTCGACCGGCCGGTCATCCTCTTCTCCGGAGGCAAGGACTCCGTCGTCATGCTGCACCTGGCGCGCAAGGCGTTCGCTCCGGGGCCGCCGCCCATTCCGCTGCTGCACGTCGACACCGGGCACAACTTCCCGGAGGTCATCGCCTACCGGGACGCCGTGGTGGCCGAGCACGGCCTGCGGCTTCACGTCGCCTCCGTCCAGGAGTACCTGGACACGGGCCTCCTGGCCGAACGCCCTGACGGGATGCGCAATCCGCTGCAGACCACGCCGCTGCTGGAGGCCATCGAGTCGCACCGCTTCGACGCGGTGTTCGGCGGCGGCCGCCGGGACGAGGAGAAGGCCCGCGCCAAGGAGCGGGTGTTCTCGCTGCGCGACGAGTTCGGCGGCTGGGACCCGCGCAGGCAGCGTCCCGAACTGTGGAACCTCTACAACGGGCGGCACTCCCCCGGCGAGCACGTGCGCGTCTTCCCCCTGTCCAACTGGACCGAGCTGGACGTCTGGCAGTACATCGCCCGGGAGGGCATCGAGCTTCCGCCCATCTACTTCGCCCACGAGCGCGAGGTCTTCATGCGCCGCGGCATGTGGCTGACCGCCGGCGCGTGGGGCGGCCCCCGGCCGGACGAGCCCGTCGAGCGGCGCTCGGTGCGGTACCGGACGGTCGGCGACATGTCGTGCACGGGCGCCGTCGACTCGGCGGCCACGACGGTGACCGAGGTCATCGACGAGATCGCCGCCTCCAGGCGGACCGAGCGCGGGGCCACGCGCGCCGACGACCAGATGACCGAGGCGGCCATGGAGGACCGCAAACGGGAAGGGTACTTCTGATGACCTCGCTGCTCCGCTTCGCCACGGCCGGCTCCGTGGACGACGGCAAGTCGACGCTGGTGGGCCGGCTGCTGTACGACTCCAAGACGATCCTCGCCGACCAGTTGGAGGCGGTGGAATGGGCCTCCCGCGAGCGCGGCCGGGAGGACACCGACCTGGCCCTGCTCACCGACGGGCTGCGCGCCGAGCGGGAACAGGGCATCACGATCGATGTCGCCTACCGCTACTTCGCGACGTCCCGCCGCCGGTTCATCCTGGCCGACACGCCCGGCCACGTGCAGTACACCCGCAACATGGTCACCGGCGCGTCCACCGCCGACCTGGTGCTCATCCTGGTCGACGCGCGCAAGGGCATCGTCGCGCAGACCCGGCGGCACGCGGCCATCGCGGCGCTGCTGCGGGTCCCCCGGGTGGTGCTCGCCGTCAACAAGATGGACCTGGTGGACTGGTCGGAGGAGGCCTTCGCGGCCATCGCCCGCGAGTTCGCCGAGCTGGTCGCCGACCTGGGGATCGGAAGCGTCACCTCCATCCCCGTCTCCGGTCTGACCGGCGACAACGTGGTCACCCCGACGTCCCGCATGCCGTGGTACCGGGGCGAGACGATCATGGAGTTGCTGGAGAGCGTGGAGGTGGAGCAGGACGCGGCCCGCGCCCCGGCCCGGTTCCCCGTCCAGTACGTCATCAGGAACGACGGCCGGCGCTACTACGCGGGCCAGCTCTCGGCGGGCGGGCTGACGGTCGGCGAGCGCGTCGTCGTGCTGCCGAGCGGGACGGTCACCGCGGTCGAGGCGATCGACGCGCTCGGCGAGCAGGCCGCGGCGGCCTGGGCACCGCAGTCGGTGGCGCTGCGGCTCTCCGACGAGCTCGACGTGTCGCGCGGCGACCTGATCGCCGAAGCCGAGGACCCGCCCGTGCTCGCCTCCGAGTTCCGCACGACGATCTGCCACTTGCACGAACGTCCCCTGGAGCTGGGCGAGGAGGTCGTGGTCAAGCACGCCACCCGGACCGTGCCCGGGGTGGTCACCGACATCGTCCCGCGCACCGGCCTGGCCGATCTGACCTGCCGCCCGGGCGCGCGGACGCTTGAGGCCAACGAGATCGCCGGGGTCGCGCTGCGCACGTTCGCCCCGCTGCCGGTGGACCTGTACGCCCAGTCGCGCACCACCGGGGCCTGCCTGCTGATCGATCCGGCCGACGGGGCGACCCGCGCCGCCGGGATCATCGAGTCCGTTCCCGCCTGAGCGCCTGGCGGCCGGGGGCCTTGGGGACCAGGCGGCCGGACCGGGCGGCCGGGGGTCTTGGGGCCAGGCGGCCAGGGGCCTGAGAGCCTGGCGGCCAAGGGGCTTTGGAGTCCTGGCGGCCGAGGGCCTGAGGGCCAGGCGGCCGGGAGATTGCGAGCCTGGCGGCCGGGAGCCTGAAGGCCAGGCGGCCGGGGGCTTCGCGGGCCTGGCGGCCGGGAGACTGAGGGGTCGGCGGCCAGGGGTCAGCCGGTCATTCGACGAAGGGGTAGTCCCGCAAGGCGTTCTGGAACGTCTTCTCCGCGATCGGCCCGATGCCCGACGCCGCTCCCGGGCCGGACATCGCGAGGGTCACGGGGACGGGTCCCGGAGGGCTGGGCAGGGCGCTGCGGACCGTCTTGGGCAGCCCCCACAACTCGTCGCCGTTGGCGATCAGGCACGCCACTCCGAGGCCCGCCTGGGCCGCCGAGCGCACGCCGACGAACTGGTCGCCCTCGTAGCCCACCCGCCAGGACACCCCCGCGTCAGAAAACGCTTCCATGATGGGCCCGCGCAACGTGCAGGGCTCGGAGAACAGGGTGAGCGGAAGCTCCGCGCCCTCGCCGTACGCCGGCCGGCCGAACCAGTCCATGCGCATGAGGCCGAGCGGGCAGCTGAGGGACGGCGGAAGGCGCAGCTGGTTCTGCAGGAGCAGCGCGCAGTCGAACTGCCCGCTGGTGACCTGTCCCTCCAGCGACTCGCTGAGCCCGGTCTGCACGGTCACCTGTGCCCGGGGCAGCTGCCTGGCGAACAGGCGGAGGATCTCCGGAAGCGCGTCCGCCAATTGCTCGACGACGCCCACGGAAATCCGGGTGGAGCCGGTGGTGGGAATGAACCGCGAGACGGCCTCGTCATTCAGCGCCACGATGCGGCGCGCGTAGCCGAGCAGTTCCGTGCCCTGGGGGCTGAGTTTCAATTCGCGGCCGGTCGACAGGAAGACCGGCCCCTTGAGGATAGTGCCGAGTTGCCGGATCTGCTGGCTGACCGCGGGCTGCGTGATGTGCAGCGCCTCGGCCGCTCGCCGGAAACCGCCTCGATCGACCACGGTGACGAAGGTGCGCAGCCGGGTGATCTGCAGATCATGATGCATGGTCTCTCACCTCGATGCGCTGCTCAGTACGGCAGCCGTTCCCCGCTGGGTGTGCGGGTGTCGATGGCACCTTTCCGTGTCCGCCGCTTTTTGATCTTCATGTGTATTCGAATCATGGAACCGACGGTAGGCCGGAAGTACCGCGACCTCCCACACCCTGCGTCATCGAGACGGTGTGAATCTTTCACATCCCGATGATGACGAGAGAACTATGAAGGACCCCTTCGCCGATCGCAGAATGCTTGACATCGACGAACCGCAGAACCGGCGAAGGAGCCCCTGATGTCGATCTGGATCACCATCCGCCCGGAGGAGCAGCTCGTGCACCACGGCCACGAGATCACCGACCTGATCATCGAGGACCTCGACCACGCGGCCCCGCTCTCGGCGGCTTATACCTACTGCGGCTGAAGGGCACACCGCACATGAACGACGAGCCGATCGGGTTCAAGCGTCATGTGGCCCCGGCGATCGTCCCCGGCGAGGCGGTCTACCTGCTGTCCGCCCAGGGGACGATCGCCCTTTCCGGGGCCAAGATCCAGAGTCTCGCGCCGCTGCTGGACGGCCGTCACAGCCTGGACGAGGTGCGCGAGCGGACCAGGCTCTCCGACGCCGAGGTCGACGCGACCCTGAGCAAGCTCGCCGAGGCCAACCTGGTGGGATACCGCAAGCCGAGCAGCGAGCCCCCGGCCGACGCGTACTGGGACCTGGCGGGCGCGGAGACCGCCGAGGCCCCCGCCGGCCGAGTCCGGCTCATCGAGCTGGGCGACGAGGAGTCGGACGAGGACGAGCACCGGGCCGAAGCCGCCGGCGCGCTGCGCGACCTCGGGCTGGAGCCGGACGACGGCGCCGAGTTCGCCCTCGTCCTGTGCGACGACTACCTGGACCCGCGGCTCGAGGACCTCAACCGGCGGCGGCTCGCCGACGGCGTCCCCTGGCTGCTGGCCAAGCCGTCGGGACCCGAGCTGTGGATCGGCCCGGTCTTCCGCCCCGGCGAGGGCCCCTGCTGGTCCTGCCTGGCCACGCGGCTGAGCGCGCACCGGAGAGGGGAGATGTGGTTGCGGAGCAAGGTGGACACCTCCCTTCGTCCCCCGGAGGCGTCGCTGCCGACCACCCGCGCCCTCGGTGTGAACCTCGCGGTCCTGGAGACGGCCAAGTGGATCGCCGACGTGCGCACGCCGCAGCAGGACGCCGTCTGGACGCTCGAGACCCTGAGCATGGAGGCCGAACGCCACCAGGTCTCCCACCGGCCGCAGTGCGCCGCGTGCGGGGACAGCGAAGTCATCGCCGAGCAGGTCTGCGAGCCCGTCGTCATCAGGTCGCGGGCGAAGAAGGCCACGGGCGGCAACGGGCACCGCGCGCTCTCCCCCGAACTCGTGTGGCACGAATACGAGCATCTGGCCGATCCGGTCACCGGAGTCACCGAGCCCATCCGGCGTGACCCCCGATGCCCGCCGTTCCTGCACTGCTACCTGGCCGGCCCCAACCTCGCGTTGACCCACGATGACTTGACGGCAATGCGCACGGGATTGCGCCGGCAGAGCGGCGGCAAGGGCCATACCGAGCTGGAGGCCCGGGTCGGAGCGCTCTGCGAGGCCGTCGAACGCTACTGCGGGTCCAGGCACGGCGACGAGCCGGCCGTCCGCGCGAGCCTGCGCGACCTCGGCCCGGCGGCGGTGCATCCCGACTCCTGCCAGCTCTTCGATCCCCGGCAGTACGCCGACCGGGACCGCTGGAACGCCGCGGGCATGAACTTCCAGTACGTTCCGGAACCCTTCGACGACCAGGAGGTCCTCGACTGGACGCCCGTCTGGTCGCTGACGCACGGCAACCGGCGCCTGCTCCCGACGGACCTGCTCTACTTCGGCCGCTCGGGCCATCCGTCGGTGCTCGCGAACTCCAACGGCAACGCGGCCGGTTCCTCCCTCGAGGACGCGATCGTCCAGGGGTTCCTGGAACTCGTCGAACGCGACGCCGTCGCGCTGTGGTGGTACAACCGGACGCGCCATCCGAGCGCCGACCCCGCCCTGCTCGCGGACCCGTGGATCGCCGGCCTCCGGGCGCGCTACCGGAAGCTCGATCGCGAGTTCTGGGTGCTCGATGTGAGCTCCGACCTGGGCATACCCGTGATGGCCGCCATCTCGCGGCGGACGGACAAGCCCGCCGAGGACATCATGCTCGGCTTCGGCGCGCACTTCGATCCCGAGGTGGCGGTACGGCGAGCCCTCACGGAACTGGGGCAGCTGCTGCCCAACGTCTCCGCCGCCCGCGCCGACGGGTCCGGATACGGCGAAGCCGACGCGCACACCCGGAACTGGTGGCTGACGGCGACGGCGGCGACCCACCCGTACCTGGTGCCGGACGCCCGGCAGAGCCCCCGTCCGCATTACTACGTCCCGCGAAACGACCTGAAGGACGACGTCGAGCACATCGTCGCCCTGGCGCGCGGCGCGGGTCTGGAGGTCCTCGTCCTCGACCAGACGCGACCGGACATCGGCATGCCCGTGGCGAAGGTCATCGTGCCCGGCCTCAGGCATTTCTGGGCGCGCTTCGCTCCCGGGCGCCTCTATGACGTCCCGGTGGCGCTGGGACGCCTGGAGAGGCCGACCGCTTACGCGGATCTCAATCCGACCCCTCTCTTCCTGTGACGTCACGCCGTCCACATCCTCGCCCAGTTCCCGCCAACAGGAGCCATCGCGATGTCTGACCCGCCATATCCCCTCTGGTCGTTCCGGGAAGACGTCCACCTGGAGCCGGATCCGGGGAGTGGATGCCTGCTCATCCACAGCAGGTGGGACGACCTGCGCATCTCGATGCCGGGCGCGCCGCTCCTGGAGGCGCTGCGCCGCATGACGCTGGGCCCGATCTCGCTCGACAACGTGCTCCGCGGCGAGCGTGAGAGGCGGGAGCTCTTCCGCCTGCTCGACGGCCTGCAGCACCTCGTCGTGCGTTCCTTCGGCCTCGCTCCCGAACGGCCGCTGATCTCGGTCGTTCCGCTCGACCCGCAGGCCCGCTTCGAGCTCCCCGAGACGCCCTCGGCCAATCCGGTCCGGCTCTCCCGCTTCGCGTTGATCAGAAGCGACTCGCGCGGGTACTGCGTCGAGTCGCCGCTGGCCCTGCACCGGGTGCTCCTGCATCAGGGCCAGGCCGTGACCGAACTGGGCGAGCTGATCCGTCCCGTCGTGCCCGCGGAGATCGGGCGGCCGGCCCAGGAGGTCATCCGCTATCTGACGGCCGCGGGGATGCTGGTGGAGACCAGGGCCGGCGGCCCGTTCCAGCCGCTCCGCTTCGCCGAGGACACCGATCCCGCCCTCGCCCTGTGGACGCCGTTCGACCTGATGTTCCACACCCGGTCGATGCCGGGGCGCAACGACCAGGACTTCGGCGCCGTCTTCCCGCTGGGCGAGCAGGGCGCCGTCGAGCCGGTGGTGAAACCGCCGATGGCCGACGACGCGATCTCGCTGCCCAGGCCGGAGTGGGACGCGCTGCTCGCCGCGGACCCGCCCATGACGGCGGCCATCGAGGGCAACGACCGTACCGACGGATGCCCCGAGGATCCGCTGACCCTCGGCGAACTGGCCGGGCTCCTCTACCGGACGGCCCGGCTCCGGTCGCTCATCGGCTCCCGTGACACCGACTCCACGACCACCACGAGCGACCGGCCGTACACCTCCCACGGCGGCTCGTACGAGCTGGAGCTGTACGCCGTGATCGACCGGTGCGCGGACCTCCCGCGCGACGCCTACCACTACGACCCCTTGCGGCACGTGCTGGAGCCGCTGAACGCCAAGCCCCCGGACGTGGACGAGCTGATGGAGATGGGAAGGGTGCTGGCCGGCCTCGAGCGCCGGCCGCCCATGCTGCTCATCATCACCGCCCGGTTCCGGCGGCTTTCCTGGAAGTACGACGGCCTCGGCTACTCGCTCGCCCTCACGAACGTCGGCGCGCTCACGCAGACGCTGTCGCTGGTCGGCACGGCCATGGGAGTGGCCACCCGCGGGCTGGACGCCACGGACGTCGAGGTCGTCGCGCGGGTGCTCGGCTTGGACTGGCGGGTCGAGTCGGGCGTCGGCGGCCTCGCCGTCGGCCGCCGCGCCGCGGCGGCGCGGGCTCCCGGGCACCCCGCTCACCCGGTCAATGACGCCGAGTGGAGCGAGCTCGCACGCGCCGTGCTGACGGGACGCGACTGACCTCTGTTGGCCAAATTGAACCGCAGATCGTATTGCCTGTTATACGAATCTTCTACCAAATTGTGATGAGAGCACCGGATGCTGGACGGGCGAGGGGTAGGGGGGCGTCAACATGACGGCTGCTCGCTTATTACGGCCGTCCCACTCCACAGCTCCCCACATGGCCAGGACGATCATCGCCGTCGTCCTGCTCGGCGTCATGGCCAACACCCTGATCGCCGTCCTGGACGCAGGGCTCCGTGACTGGCGGCTGGCCGCGTTCTGCGGCTGCCTCGCCGGCATCCTCGCCCTCCAGCAGACCCACTCCACCCGGAACCTGCTCGCCTGGACGCCCGCGCGGCGGACGCTCACGCTGTCCGCGCAGGCCGCGCTCACCTTCGCCCCTTTCACCTTCGCCGGGCCCGCGGCCGGGGCGATCGCCGGGTTCCTCGCCGGGTCCATGCTGCTCGCGATGACCGGACCCGCGCGCTGGGCCCTGTACGGCACGGTGGGCGGCGGCGTGCTGCTCGCGCTGTGGAACGCGCCCCTGAACGCCGTCGACATCGGCTACGCCGTCTACTTCACCCTGCTGACCGGGCTCATGGTGTACGGCATCAGCTCGCTGGCCGCCCTCGTCGGCCAGGTGCTCGCGGCGCGCGGCGAGCTGGCCCGGATGGCCATCGTCCAGGACCGGCTGCGCGTGGCCCGGGACCTGCACGACCTCCTCGGCTACAACGTCTCGGCGATCACGCTGAAGAGCGAGCTGTCCTACCGGCTCGTCGCGATCGACGTGGACCGGTCCCGCGCTGAGCTGCGGGAGGTGCTCCAGCTCGCCCGGCGGGCGATGGCGGACCTCCGGGACCTCACCGACGGCCACCGCGCGATGTCGTTCACGACCGAGCTCGAATCGGCCCGGTCCCTGCTCGACTCGACCGACATCGCCGTCCAGGTCCACGCCGCTCCCGTCGCGCTGCCCCCGGCGCTCGACACCACGCTGGCCATCGTCCTGCGCGAGGCGCTCACCAACGTGCTCCGGCACAGCAAGGCCCAGCGCTGCGTGATCCAGATCGCCGTCGAAGGCAGCCAGGCCTGCCTGTCGGTGGCCAACGACCATCCCTCCCCCAACGACCGTCCTTCCCCCGGCGCGACGCGGCGGCCCCCGGCCGGGCCGGGGGAGAGTTTCGGGCTGGGCAACCTCAGCTCCCGCCTCGAGGCGATCGGCGGGACCCTCGTCACCGAGCTCGACGGCGGCTGGTTCCACCTCGTCGCCCGCGCACCGCTGGACAGCCCGGGCCTGGAAGCGCCGGAGGACGACCTTCCGGTACCGGACGCCGAGTCCTCCCATACGTGGCACCTGGCGGCGGCGAGACGGATCGCCGTGCTGGTGCTGGCCGGATACGCGCTCCTCATCGTCATCAACGGGCTGTCGCTCACCATCGGCAACGCCAGGCTGGCCGGGATCACCGCCTGCATCATCGCCATGGCCGGCGTGCAGATCCACCATGTCCTCCGGCCGTGGCCCGCCCGCTGGATCCTGGGCACGCAGCTGGCCTTGATGGCGGCGGCGCTGGCACTGGCCGAGGAGCCGCTCGGCTCGGTCGGCGGATTCCTCACCGGGACCGTGCTCATGACCTTCGGGGGCCGGTTGCGCTGGGAGCTGTGCACGCTGATCGCCCTGGGCATCGTGCTGTGGTCGGCGACGCGGTACGACTCGGTGACCTGGACGGCCTACCTGGCGATCTCCACGGTGCTCACGGGGGTCGTGGTGTACGGCATCAGCTCCCTGTCGATCCTCGTCGGGAGGGTGGACGAGGCCCGTGCCGACATGGCGCGGATGGCCGTCGCCCAGGAACGGTTGCGGGTGGCGCGCGACCTGCACGCCGCGCTGGGCAACGCCCTTTCGACGCTCGCCGCGAAGGCGAGCCTGGCCCACCGGTTGCTGCCGGGGTCCCCGGAGGAGGCCGGGAAGCACGTCGCCGAAGTCGTGGAGAGCGGACGTCAGGCCATCGCCGGCGTCCGTTCCGTCGCCGGCGGCTACCGTCACATGTCGTTCAGCACCGAACTGGACTCCGCCAAGGGCACGCTGTCCGCGGCCGGAATCGACGTCCGGCCGGACACCGCGGCCACCGGGCTCCCCAAGGCGGCGGACGCCCTGCTGGCCGTCGTCTTGCGCGAGGCGGTCACGAACATCCTGCGCCACAGCGACGCCGGGTCGTGCACGGTCACCATGACCGTCGACCAGGTCGAGGCGCGGCTCGCCGTGGCCAACGACGGAGCGTCGCCGTCGGCCCCGGACCTCACCCACAACGAGTCGGGGCTGGGAAATCTGGCGGGGCTGCTGGAAGCCGTCGCCGGCGGTCTCACGGCGGAGGCGGGCGACGGCTGGTTCCGCCTGCTGGCCACCGTGCCGGTCGACATCAGCTCCGAACGCTTCGACGAAAGCGGATGATGATCAGGATTCTGGTAGCCGAGGACGTGCACATCGTGCGCGACGCGCTGGCCGCGCTGCTCGACATCGAGCACGACCTCACGGTGGTCGCCCAGGTCGCCAGCGGTGACGAGATCGTGCCGACCGCGCTCAGCACACGTCCCGACGTCGCGATCATCGACGTCGATCTGCCCATCGTCGACGGCCTGTCGGCCGCCGAGGAGCTCAAGGCCCAGCTGCCGACCTGCCGGACGCTGATCCTCACCGGGCTCGGCCGGCCGGGGACGCTCCGGCGGGCGCTGTCGATCCCGATCGCCGGCTTCCTGCTGAAGGACACCGGATTCGACCGGCTGGCACAGGCGATCCGCGAGATCGCCGCCGGCCGCCGCGTCGTCGACCCGCAGCTCGCGCTCACCGCCTGGGACGTCGGCGAGACGCCCCTGTCGGGCCGGGAGCTCCAGGCGCTCCGGCTGGCCGCCGAAGGCGCCGAGCCCCCCGAGATCGCCGCCGTCATGCACGTCTCGGTCGGCACCGTCCGCAACTACCTGACCAGGATCGTCACGAAACTGAACGCCCGCAACCGCGTGGACGCCATCCGCATCGCCACCGAGGCCGGCTGGATCTGAGCTCCGCCACGCGGTACGGCCGGCCATCCGATCACCCGCCCGGGCCCATCAGCCGAAGGTCAACGGGAGAGCTTCGGGACCTGCGATTCCGATGGGGCCCCGCCAGGAGAGGGGGGCGGCGACGGAGGGAGGCCCGAGCCTGCTCGCGAGCACCGGAAGCGCCTCGCCGAGCTCGGCGCGGGCGAGCGCGGCGCCCACGCAGTAGTGCGGTCCCCCGCCGAACTGCAGCGTGGGCACTTCCCTGGCGATCGTGATGTCGAAGGAGTCGGCGTCGCCGAAGGTGCGCGGGTCACGCTGGGCGAGCGACGCGCAGATCAGCAGGAGGGTGTCCTTCGCGATGTGCACACCGTCGTATTCGAAGTCCTCTTTGACGTACCGGAAGAGGGTGGCCGCCGCGGGGCGCCATCGGATGACCTCTTCGACTGC
The DNA here is from genome assembly GCF_043198015.1 of Spirillospora sp. NPDC048911. Taxonomy (NCBI): domain Bacteria; kingdom Bacillati; phylum Actinomycetota; class Actinomycetes; order Streptosporangiales; family Thermomonosporaceae; genus Spirillospora; species Spirillospora sp. NPDC048911. Next base: position 155,865 of record NZ_JBICUD010000016.1, read on the forward strand.
CTGGGGCGTCAGCTCGGGACGCTCCGCCAGCAGGGTCCACTGGTCCGGGTGCTCGGCGAAGGCGACCATGGCGTTGGCGAGCTGGTGGCGTGTCGTGTCGTGGGCGGCGAACACGAGCGTGACCAGGAGACTGCGGACGTCGGTCAGGCTCACCCGGCCGTCGTCCTCGTGCGCGGCCACCAGCGCGGAGATGAGGTCGCCGGTCGGATGGTCCCGCTTCTGGCGGATCAGCGAGTCGCAGTAGTCGTTCAGCCCGAGGATGGCGTTCTCCACCCGTTGCGCGGTGTCGCCACCGGCGGTGAGGCTGAGGACCAGCCCGAGGTCCGTGCTCCAGGTGCGGAACGTCTCGTAGTCCTCGGCCGGTATGCCGAACATGTGGCTCATGACGGCCAGCGGCAGCTTGTTGGCGAATTCCTCGACGAAATCGGGGGTGTCGGCCGAGGCCAGCCCCTCCGCCAGCTCTTCGGCGTTCTGCCGGATGAACACCCGCAGGTTGTTGATCATGCGCGGGGTGAACGCCTTGTTGATCAGGCTCCGCAGCCGGCGATGATCCTCCCCCGCCCTGTTGCCGATCATCGGTACGAACCAGTCCCAGATCGGTCCGCCGGAGATGCCGTTCATCTCGAGGTACTTCTCGTTGTTGGGCCCCAGCCGCTGGTCACGGAGAAACTCCTGCGCCTCGGCGTACCGGAGGACCAGGAGCCCGATCGGGCTCTCCGCGTACCAGCTCGCCTCCCTGGCCGCCCGCGCCTCCGCCGACCCGAAGTCGAAGGACGGATCGAGGACGTTGAGGAACGGCGCGCCACGGGATGCCGACGCGGAAACCATCATGGTGGACATCTCTTCTCCTTGCGGGACTCGATGGGCGGTACTCGATGGGACGATGATCACGAGAATGCCCTCTCCTCGAGCCCGGCGAAAGGGAACCTTCAGCTAAGGACCCTTATCAAACGAATGTGGCCGTTAATACTCAGGCCCTTATTCACGCCGGAAAACAGCCCGCGCACGCCGGCGCCCGCCCCACATGGGGCGGGCGCTGACGCCGGGAAGGGATGGTGGGAGGGGCTCGGTCAGGCGTGTGCCGGCTCCCGGTCGGGTGCGTCCGTCTCGGCGGACTCGGGCTTGGGGATCAGGGCGGTGCTGATCAGTGCCACCAGGAGGAAGCCCGCGGCGAGATAACCGCTCAGGGTGATGCCGTCGGTCATCGCGCTGCGACCGGCCTGCGCGGCGGGCCGGGTCTGCGGCTTCTGGTCAAGTCCCTGGATGGCCGCGCCCGCGCTGTCGGTGATGGCCTTGGAGTACTGGCCGGCCTGGGCCGCCGGTACTCCCTTGTCCTTGAGGCCGTCCTCGGCCTGGGAGCTGAGCGTGGTGAAGAACGCCGTGGTCAGGACCGCGATGCCCAGCGCGGATCCGAGCTGGCGGAAGGTGCTCTGGATGCCGGAGGCCTGCCCGCTGCTGCGTTCGGGGATGTCCGCGAGCACCACGTTGGTGACCTGGGCGGTCGCGAATCCCACTCCGGCGCCGAACAGGCACAGGATCAGCGCGATCGACCACCAGGAGCTGCCGGTGGAGGCGAACAGGGCCAGCAGGGCCAGTCCCGCGGCCTCCAGCATCAGGCCGAGACGCACCAGGTTCAGCGCCGAGGTCTTGCCGGCCATGCCGAAGCTGGCACCGCTGGCGATGAAGCTGCCGACGGCGACCGGCACCAGCGCCGAACCCGCTTGCAGGGCGCTGTAGCCGAGCGTGAACTGCAGCCACAGCGGCAGCACGGCGACGATCCCGAACTCGCCGAGCCCGATGATGAGCGTGGCGACGTTGCCGTTACGGAAGGAGGACACGGAGAACAGGCTCAGGTCCATCAGCGCCTTGTCGGAGCTCCGTCCCCGGCGCAGCCGGGCCTGCCGCCAGATGAACGCGCCGAGCACCAGCACGGAGACGACGAGCGCGACCAGGACGGGCGAGACGGCGCCGTCCCAGCTGAACCCGCCGATCTCCAGCGGCTGGATCGTCTTGATCCAGCCGTAGGTGCGTCCCTCGATCAGGCCGAAGGCCAGCAGGCCCATGCCCAGCACCGACAGGACCGAGCCGATCAGGTCGATCCGTCCCGGCCGACGGCGTGAGGGCGCCAGGCAGAGCACGACGCCCACCACGATGAGCACGGCCAGCGGCACGTTGATGCCGAACGCCCACCGCCACGAGGTGTGCTCGGCGAGCCAGCCGCCCAGCACCGGCCCGAGCGCGGCGGCGGCGCCGATGGTCGAGCCCCAGACCGCGAAGGCCTGGCCGCGGGCCTTGCCGGTGAAGTTGTCGTTCAGCAGCGCCAGCGAGGTCGGCATGATCATCGCCGCGGCCGCGCCCTGCAGGAAGCGGGCCACGATCAGCACGTCCCCGCTGGACGCGAGCCCGGCCAGGACGCTGGTGACGCCGAACGCGACGACGCCGGCGACGAAGACCCGGCGGGCCCCGATGATGTCGGCGATCCGGCCGACCAGCAGGAGCAGCGCCGCGAAGACGATGGCGTAGGACTCCTGGATCCACTGTCCCTGGACCGACGTGATGTCCAGGCCCTCGATGATCGAGGGGATGATCACGTTGACGATCGTGGTGTCGACCACGATCAATGCGACACCCAGGGCGATGGCGAACAGCCCGAGCCACCGGCGGGTGGTACTTGTGTCACCCATAGGCACCTCCATGGCGAAGTGACTTTCCTATGAAGTAGCTTTACCATGAAGGTAGTCGGACCGAGGTAGGTTGTCAAACGGCGGCAGAAGGAAAGGTGGAGGGCATGAACGACCCCATGTTCCAGCCCCAGCGGGCGCGGACGCAGACGCAGGACGAACGACTGATGGAGACCCTGCGCGCCTACGGCGCCACATTCCGTGAGATCAGTCGCAAGTTCGCCGCGTGGCTGGGGCTGCACTCCACCGACGCCGAAGCGCTCATCGAGATCCTCCTCGCCGAGGAGAGAGGTACCCCGCTGTCGCCCGCGCGGCTCAGCGAGCGCGTCCCGCTGTCCTCAGGCGCCACCACCGCCCTGCTCAACCGCCTCGAGCAGGCGGGCCACGTGGTGCGCAGCCGCGAGCACAGCGACCGCCGGATCGTCACCCTGCGCAGCAGCCCGCAGGTTCACGAGCTGGCGGACAGGTTCTTCGGGCCCCTCGGCGAACGGACCAGCCAGGTGATGGCGCGCTACCAGCCCGACCTGCTGGAGCAGTTCGAGAAATTCCTGATCGACCTGGGCGGCACCATGGTCGACCACCTGAACACCATCGACGACCGGCTCAACGCCGACGCGTCCCGGCCCCCCGCGGGCTGACCAGGCGTCCGCCTCCAGCAAAAGTACTTATCAAGTTGAGCATGGCCGTTATCACTTACAGCCGCACGAATTCCGGCCCGCCAATGGAGTCCGCAAGGCGACCGAGTAGTTCACGAGTGCCGGGTGCGGTTCGACGATTTGTTACGCTCGAGCCGTGAGCTTCCGGGACGATTTCGAGGGCCAGAAGCTGGACCGGTCGGTGTGGATTCCGCATTACCTGCCGCATTGGAGTTCGCGTGCCGAGAGCGCGGCGACCTACCAGGTCGGCGACTCGGAGTTGCGGCTGTCGATCCCGCCCGAGCAGGGGCTGTGGTGCCCCCTCGACCATGAGACGCCGCTGCGCGTGTCGGGTATCCAGTCCGGAGAGTATTGCGGTGAAACCGGCAGCACGGTCGGCCAGCAGCCGTTCCGCGACGGGCTCCGCGTGCGCCAGACACAGCCGACGCAATGGGGCTGGACGCCGCACCATGGCGTCCTCGAAGTTCGCGCGCGCATGGAGTTGACCGCGCGGTCGATGGCGTCGGTCTGGATGGTCGGCATTGAAGACCGGCCCCACCGCTCGGGCGAGATCTGCGTTTTCGAGGTGTTCGGCGACTCCATCGACCGGACGGGGCCGGCGGTCGGCATGGGCGTCCATCCGTTCCGCGACCCCGCCCTGCGCGAGGACTTCGCGACGCCGCGGCTGCCGATCGACGTGACCGACTTCCACGTCTACGCCGCGGACTGGCGTCCAGGCCGCGTGGACCTGTTCGTCGACGGCGACCACGTCCGCACCCTGGACCAGGCGCCCGACTACCCCATGCAAATGATGATCGGCGTTTTCGACTTCCCCACGAGACCCGTGGCCGCCGAGCACGCCGACCATGTACCGCTGTTCGTCCTGGACTACGTGCGCGAGGCATGAGCCCTACGGCGCCCAGCAGCACATCCGCGGAGGCCGTGGGTCAGGGCTTGCGGCCGACGCCGCCGGTCATGAAGCGGACGTCGATGGTGCTGGCGTCCAGGACGGGCTCGTCGGGGCGCCACAGCGGGAGCGGGACGAGGCCGGGCGGCAGGATCTCGAGGCCGTCGAAGAAGGCGGCCAGCTCGGCCGGGGTGCGGACGCGGCCGGTGCCGAGCTGCTCCAGGAGCTGCTTCTCCAGCGCGACGGACTCGGGGGCGTCGCCGAGGCGGGTGAAGTTGGTGATGAAGAAGAAGGAGCCGCTGGGCATCGCGTCCCGCAGGATCTGGACGATCTGGCCGGGCTTCTCCTCGTCGGCGAGGTGGTGCAGGATGCCGACGAGCATCACGCAGACGGGCTGGTCGAAGTCGATGAGCGCGCGGACCTCCGGACGGCCGAGCAGTTCGCCGGGCTCGCGGATGTCGGCGGTGACCACGGTGGTGCCGGCGTTGTCGGCCAGGATCGCGCGGCCGTGGGCCAGCACGATCGGGTCGATGTCGACGTACACCACGTGGGCCTGCGGGTTGATCTCCTGCGCGACCTCGTGGGTGTTGCGGACGGTCGGCAGTCCCGAGCCGAGGTCGAGGAACTGGGTGATCCCCTCCTCCGCGGCGAGGTGGCGGACGACGCGATGCAGGATCGCGCGGTTGTGCAGGGCGATGTCCCGCAGTTCCGGCATGATCGCGAGGCTCGCCTCGGCCACGGCCCGGTCCACCGCGTAGTTGTCCTTGCCGCCGAGCATCACGTCATAGACGCGCGCCGCGGTCGGAACGCCGGTGGGGATCTGCGGGGACGACTCGGCCATGGGCACCTCGGGGCTCAGGGAGGATCTTCCCCGGCATCGTAGCTTCGCGGAGCCGTCCAGAATGCGAAAATCCTTATGCCACAGGGCTTTTAGTGCGACATAGCACGATCGCGCCCCTCCAGCCTCCCATCGCGATGCCTTCCCCGGCATCGCGATGGGTCAAGGCCGGAAGGTCGTCCATGTTCATGCGGTCGCCGGCGCGAGCGGCCGCCCGGACGTGACGCGACGACGCCGGACCGGCATCCCGAGCGTCGGGTTGGCGACGCTCCATGCGGCGCTCCAGCAGACCAGTTCCTTGTAGACGGCGGCCACCCGGCCGGTCAGGACCGACTTCCTGGCACGGTCGTCGGACGTGACGTACTGGATCAGGCCCTCCTTCCGGCCCAGCGATACGCACTGGTTGAAGTAGCCGATCGTCTTCTCGGGTGCCTTCTTGCCGGTCAGGCGCGCCGCGATGGCGTCGGCGGCCAGCCAGGCGGCCGGGATCCCCGAGGCGCACGACATGCGCAGCGGCTTGTCTCCGGCGCCCGGCGCCATGGCCGCGTCGCCGATGGCGTACACGTCGGGATGCGAGACCGAGCGCATGGTCCCGTCGACCACGATCTGGCCGGTGCCGGAGACCTTCAGGGAGGTCGCCTTCGCGATCGGGTGGACCGCGAAACCGGCGTTCCACACGGTGACCGCGGCGGGGAGGACCTCGCCATCGGCGGTGGTGACGTGGTCGGCCTCGACGCCGCTGATGGTGGTGTGCTCGTGGGCGGTGATGCCGAGCTTTCCGAAGACCTTTCCGACATGCGCGCGGCCCTTGGGCGAGAGCCAGTCGCCGAGGCCGCCGCTGACGGCCAGGGCGACGTCGAGGTCCGGGCGGGCCTCGGCGATCTCGGTGGAGGCCTCCACTCCGGTGAGGCCGCCGCCGACCACCATCACGGTCTGCCCGGCGTCGAGCTCCGCCAGGCGCTCACGTAGCCGGAGTGCTCCGCTGCGGCCGGCGATCTGGTGGGCGTGCTCGGCGGACCCGGGGACGCCCTGGTCGTTCCAGCCGCTGCCGAGGGCGTACACGAGAGTGTCGTACTCCAGCTCTTCGGCACCGTTCGCGCCGGCGATGGCGACGGTCTTGCGGTCGGCGTCGATGCCGGTGACCTTCGCGAGCCTGAGTTCGACGCCGGTGCCGTCGAACATCTCGCTGAGCGGCCGGTGCTTGAGGTCCTGGCCGGTCGCCAGCTGGTGGTTGCGGACGCGTTCGACGAAGTCGGCCTCGGCGTTGACGAGGGTGATGGCGACCTCGTCGCGGCGCAGCCGCTTGGCGAGGCGGCCGGCGGCGCTGGCACCGGTGTATCCGGCTCCGAGAACGATGACGCGGTGCTGCATTTCAGGCTCCTGTCCGGTTCGGGTTCGTGACTTGAACCGGATGGCCCGCCGTTTCCTGACAGGAATCGCATGTGATCCACATCACATGACGAGCAGGGGCTTCCCGTGGTCGGCCGCCGCCCACTGCTCGGTCGCGCGTTCGAGCTTGCCGGGGTTCGCCTGGGTGCGGCAGGCGGTGATGCCCTCGTCGGTGACCTGGAGGCACATGACGGCGACGACCCGGCCTTCGACGACGGCCACGACGGCGGGTTCGCCATTGGCGGTCCAGGCGTAGATCTCGGGCGCGCCGCCGACGACGGCGCGCTTGGCCTCGCCGGGCTTGAACATGCCCCACACGAACCTCGCGACCGCGACGGCGCCCTCGAACGGCTTGGTGCGCGCGGGAACCTTCCCGCCGCCGTCCCCGATGGAGATGGCGTCCTTGGTGAGCAGGCGGACGAGCTCGTCGGTCCGGCCACTGGTGGCGGCCGCGAGGAACTCCTCGACGATCCGCCGCGCGGCGGCCTCGTCGATCTCGGTGCGGGCCTTGCCGTGCGCGACGTGCTTCTTGGCGCGGTGAAAGATCTGCTGGCTGCCGGCCTCGGTGATGTCGAGGATCTCGGCGATCTCGCGGTGCGGATAGTCGAAGGCCTCCCGCAGCACGTACACGGCCCGCTCGTTGGGCGACAGGCGCTCCATGAGGGTGAGGACCGCGTACGAGACCGATTCGCGCTGCTCGACGGTGTCGGCCGGGCCGAGCATCGGGTCCCCCGCGAGCAGCGGCTCGGGAAGCCACCGCCCCACATAGGTCTCGCGGCGCGCCCGCGCGGAGGTGAGCTGATTGAGGCACAGATTGGTGAGGACCTTCGTCAGCCAAGCCTCAGGGACCTCGACACGGTCGACATCAGCCGCCTGCCAGCGCAGGAACGTCTCCTGCACGATGTCCTCCGCCTCGTCCGCGGAGCCGAGAAGACGGTAGGCGATGGCCTCCAGCCGGGGCCTCGAAAGCTCGAACCGATCGAGGGCGTCCACCGTCAAGGGCATGACCTGATCATATCTTCCGGCACCTGCTCACCCCGGGATGGTGAGGGGGAGCCCGTTGATGACGCGTTCGCGCAGGACGGCGCCGCGGATGCCGATCTCGGTGAAGTCGTCCTCGTCGGGGGTGCCGGTCAGCAGAAGTTCCGGCACCAGGAGCGCGTCGAGAGGAGCGTCGGGTGCGGGGTCGTGCAGGCCGCCCATGGCCACGGTGGACAGATCGAGGTAAGCCGGGGCCAGCGTCCTGCCGTGCAGGACGCCGGTGACCAGGTCGGGGCGGAACTCTCGCCAGAAGATCGCCACGGTGGCGCGCAGATCACCGTGGATCATCACCAGCTTGTCGGTCATGTCGCCCACGAAGCCGTCCACCGTCACGTCACCCATGACGATCAGCTTGGCGTCGCCCTCCAGATAGACGTCCTTGGCGCGCAGGTTGCCCAGGACGACCAGCGCGGCGGCTCCGTCGTCGATGTCGACGAGGCCGCCGTCGATGGTCAGGTCGCCGTCGACGACGTACCCGGTCGCCTGGTCGGGGGTGTCGTCCTGCCAGGGAGTCCGATCGTGATCGTCCAAGGGAAGCTCCCCGGTCACCGCCGCGGCGCCGGGGACCAGGATGTACTCCTCTTCGTACAGATTCCGGTAGCTGCTCTCCGGCAGTCCCCGCTTCTCGAAAAGGCCGACCGCGTCATTCCACGTCAGGTAGCTGCTGCGCATGCGCGCGAACCTAACAGCCACCCCTGACAGGTCAGGCCTTGGGGCCGCAGTGGTGGGCGGGCCGGTTGCCGTTGGTCAGGCAGGCGCGGATGTACAGGCCCTGGATGTTGTTGTACTCGATCTCCGCACTGACCGTGTCGCCGTTGTTCCAGGCGCGGTACTGCGAGTCCGGGACGAAGTAGTAGGGGTTGCCGCTGTCGAGGCCCGTCCATTCCAGCCTGGGGGTCGCGCCGGCGCCGTTCGCCTTGGTGTCCCACACGTGGTAGCGGGTCAGCGTGTAGTAGTTGCCGTTGCCGATGCGGCGCCAGCAGATGTTCGCGTCCACGTAGGCGCCGCCGCCGTTGTTGTCGTTGTCGATCGTGACGTGACGGCCGTTGGTGTAGCCGCGGTCGGTGCAGATGGTGGGAACGGCCTCAGCGGCGCCGGCGATGCCGACCACGCAGGCGGCGGTGACCGTGGCCGTCAGGGCGGCGGCGAGGGTGCGTGGACATTTCATGGCGGCCTCTCTGGTCCAGGGCAAGGTACCAACCATGATCACGGTGGCCTGGCCGACTGTCAGCGGGGGGGCGGGAAACGATCTCCAGTCGTGATCATCAACCGGCGAGGATCACAGTGCCGTCCGGGTCGGTGGCGTAGAGCCGGTCCAGGTGGCTCTGGCGGCGTTCAAGGACTCTGCGCTGGTTGACGTAGCCCTTGTCCGTGATCTCGCCCGCGTCCAGGCTGGGTGGCTCCGTGAGGAGAAGGAGCCGCTCCACCCGGCCTGCGGATCCGGCGGTGCCGTTGAGGTCGGCCAGCAGCTTGGCGATGTGGCCGGCCAGCTCGGGGCGAGGTGGTTCCGCCGGGTTGAGCCAGGCGAGGGCGCTGACGTAGGAGCGGTTCTCGCCGCAGATGACGGCGTCGGACAGGAGCGGCACGGCTGAGAGCAGCGCGGTCCGGACGGCCCCGACGCGGACGAACGTGCCGGTGTCGAGCTTGAAGTCCTCGGCGGTCCTTCCCTTGAACAGCAGGCCCTGGTCGGCTGCGAGCTCGACCGCGTCGCCCGTGCGGTAGAAGCCCTCGTCGTCGAACGCCTCGGCCGTCAGGTCCGGCCGGCGCAGATAGCCGGGCGTCACGGCGTCGCCGCGGACCCGGATCTCGTAGGCGTCGTCGACCGGGACGAGTTTGACCTCCAGTCCGGGCAGCGGGACGCCGATGCAGCGGGCGTCGGCGTAGGGATAGTGCGCGGAGGTCACGGCCGGCGCGGTCTCGGTCGCGCCCCAGGAGCCGGTGACGGGAACCTCCCGGCCGGTCACTTCCCGGGCGATGGAGGAAAGGCGTTCGCGCAGGGTCGAGGGCAGCGCCGCGGCGGCGTTGAAGACCAGGCGCAGGCGGGAGAAGAAGGCTTGGGCGAATTCGCGGTCGGCCTCGAGCGCGGGAACCAGCTGGGCATACCCGGCGGGAACATTGAACGCGATGGTCGGCCGCACGTCACGCAGGTTCTTCAGCGTGCGGGCGAAAAGGTGCGGCGCGGGTTTGCCGTCGTCGAGATAGAGGGTCCCGCCATTGTGCAGCACCATGTTCATGTTGTGGTTGCCACCGAAGGTGTGGCTCCACGGCAGCCAGTCGACCAGGACCGGCCTTTCTTCCATGAGGAACGGCCAGACTTGCCGCATCGCCTGCTGATTCGAGCACAGCATGCGGTGGGTGTTGAGAACGCCCTTCGGTGTGCCTGTCGACCCCGAGGTGAAGAGAATCTTGGCCAGGGTGTCCGCGGTGAGCGAGTCGAACGCGGTCTCCAGCGCGGACGTGGGAGAGGTGCTCGTCAGGTCGGCGAGCGTTTCCGCGCCTGGGACGGCGTTGGTGGCGACGGCGAGCAGGCGTCCGGGCGCGCGCACCGCCGCGATCGCGTCACCGAAGGCGGTGCCGTCCTCGGCGAAGACCATTCCCGGCCGCAGCAGGTCGGCGATGGCGCGGATGCGGGCGTGGTCGGACGTCATGACCGAGTAGGCCGCGCTGACCGGCGCGATCGGCACGCCCGCCGTCAGGGCGCCCATCGTCAGCAGGAAGTGCGCGGTCGAGTTGCCGGACAGCACCATCAGCGGGCGGTCCGGTCCCAGCCCGCGGTCGAGGAGCGCCTGGCCGATCGCGTCGGCCCGGGCTCGCACTTCGCCGTAGGTGAGCGTCCGCCATCCGTCATCGGCGTCGCGCTGCGCGATCAGCGGGTGATCGGGATCTTGCCGCGCCCAGGTCCGCAGCATCGCCGCGACGGAGCGCGGGTAGGGCGCGATGGGTTCACGGGAGCGGAGGACCATGCTCCCGTCGGGACGATCCGCACGTTCGATGTCAGGTGTGGCGAACATCCTGCTCCTCAGTCCTCGCCGACGAGAACGACGCCACGTCCGCCCGGCCCGGACGTCATACACAAATATCACGCAACGCGATGAATTTGTAGAGCTACGCGAATCGCCGGGTAGTGAGGGGAGTGAGGCGAGCGACCCCACTCCCCCGCTGCGCTACGGGCAGTCCCCCGGGTTGGGCTGCCGGCTCACGTCGATGGCGACGGTCGACCCGAGCACCGCCGTCGTGCCACCGACGGGCCACTGCGCCTGAACGTAGGGAGGCCCGCAGTCGACGCTCCCCCGTCCGACCTGGACGACGAAGCCGGCGGTCTGAAGCGCGGCGACCGCGGCGGCGCGCCTCTTGTCCACCACGTTCGGCACGATCCCGGACAGGGTCGGCGATCTGAGATCGAGTGCCCGGACCCCGGACAGGGAGGGCAGGAACGCCGAGCCTTCACCGGCGGATCGGCAGTTGACCGCGGCGTCGGGACTGTCGCCGACGTTGGTGCCACCCGCGCCACTGGGCAGGATCGTGGTGAAGAACCCCGGAGCCCCGGATGCCCAGACCCCTTCCCTGCCCGGATGGTCGTCGACTACGTCCGCGCCTACCAGACCGAACCCCGCTGAAGGCCCGGACGCCGCGAGGAGATCGTTAGGGTGGAGTCGCCATCGAGCCATCGGGAGTGAGCATGGCCACCTTCCGCACCACGCTGCTGGCGACCGGCGGGAACAACGTCGGCATCGTCGTGCCCGAGGACGTCGTGCTCGGCTTCGGCCGCGGCAAGCGCGTCCCGGTGACCGTCACGATCGACGACGGCTACACCTACCGGAACACGATCGCGTCCATGGGCGGCCGCTTCCTGATCTCCTTCAACGCCGAGACGCGCGCCGCGACGGGCCGGGGCGCCGGCGACGAGGTGGAGGTGACCCTCGAGGTCGACGACGCGCCCCGCACGGTGGAGATCCCCCAGCCGCTGGCCGAGGCGTTCGCGGCCGACCCGGACGCCGCCAAGGCCTGGGCCGCGCTCTCCTACAGCAGGCAGCGCGCCCATGCGCTGTCGATCGAAGGCGCGAAGACCGAGCAGACGCGGCAGCGCCGCGTCGACAAGGTCCTCGGCGAGCTGCGCGGTACCGTCTGAGCGCCTACCTGTTCCAGATCTTGCGGTAGGCCGTGCGGTAGCCCTCGGTGTCCCACGACAGCGCGCCGCCGCTGTTGGCGGCCGTGGTGACGTGGACGGGGGCGACGTATCCGCTGGCGGGCCTGCCGGCGAACGCGCGGTTGAACTCGTCGATGATCTGCCAGCCCTGCTCGGACAGCGGCTCGGGCACGGTGGCGGCCTGGAAGCGGCGGCCGTTGATGCGCTCGAAGGCCGACGGGTCGCCGTCGCCGGCGCCGATGTTGACCGGGGCGCCGGCTCCCTGCCTGCCGGCGGCGCGCAGGGCGGGGGCGGCGTCGTCGAAGTACAGGTCGTTGATGGCGGCGGAGTAGGTCCACTTGTCGCCGAAGCGGGAGAGGAGGGAGGAGACCGACGGGATGGTGCGGCTGCTGGACTCGGCGATGGGGATGCTCTCGTAGGCCAGCACCTTGACGTCGGAGCAGGTGGCGAGCTCCTTCCGGATCAGATCGGACTTCCTCTTGGCGAAGGGGATCGAGGCGTCGGTGAACAGGACGACGCCCGCGCGGCCGCCGGACCGGGCGATGATCCAGTCGGCGCTGATCTTGGCGACGTCCTCGACCCTGGTGGTGACGTTGCTGAAGAGCTTCGGGCTCTTGCTGGGGCCGGGAACGGCGACGGCGTGCCAGCCGATCACCGGGATGCCGGCGCCGCCGGCCCGCTGGAGCTGCCGGGCGACGGACCTGGGGTCGAAGCCGCCGATGACGATGCCGGCGGGCTTGAGGGCGATGGCCTGGCTGAAGGCGGTCTGGATGCCGGCGGGGGTGCCGTGGCCGTCGATGGTGCGGAAGTTCCAGCCCATGATCTTGGCGGCTTCCTGGGCGCCCTTGGCGACGCCCGCGACGCCGGGGTTGGTCATGGTCTGGGCGACGTAGACGACGGACTTTCTCGGGACGGCCTTGGGGCCGGTGGTGGGGCCGGTCCAGGGCGCGTTGACGTCTTCGGCCTTCTCGACGGCCTGCTTGGCGCTGGCGAGGACGGCCGGGCAGCCGGGTGTGGTGGCGCGGGACGCGGTGGTGGCCGAGCCGCTCTCGCAGCCGGCGGTGACGGCCACGGCCAGGAGCGTGGCGGAGGTCAGGGCCGCCCTGCGGGCAGGGTGCATATCGGGCTCCTAGCGGGCACGAGCGAAGCCGCAACGTTCCGGCAGGCGAAACGTTGTGGTCAGCGGATGATTCACGAACGATTCGTAATCAACTCTTGATGGGACATACCACGTGAACGGCCGCGTGGCGGATGGTGCAAACGGTAACCTACCGACTCTGCACCGTCAGTTCGGACACATGGCGAACGATCCGTTCGCCGCATCCGGACGGGAGCTGCGGAAGCGTCGATGCCGCCCTCGGCCGTCGGCGGTCCGACGGCGACGACGGCGGCGGCGACCACGGCGCGGTCGCCGCTCGAAAGCACATCGAAGGAGGCCCGGGTGTCCGCGAACACGGTGGAGCCGCAGCCCGCGCCCGGCCCGTCCGGCCACGAGCACCCCGCGCCGCGGTCCCATCGCAAGACGGGCTCCTCGCTCGACCGATGGCCGTTCCGGCGCAAGCTCAACGTCCTGGTGACCGTGCCCGTCGTGGTCGTCGGCGTCCTCCTCGGCATCGGCGTCTACGGCCAGGTGCAGCAGGCCCGGGCCGCCGGCCGGGTCGCCGAGCTGGTGCGCGACAGCGAGCAGGTCGCGAGGCTCATCAACAACGTGCAGGCCGAACACCGGCAGGCGCTCCTGCTGTCGGTGCAGTACGAGTCGGCCCGCCCCGGCGTCGCCCCGCCGTCGACCGCCGCCTACCGCCGGGTGCAGCGCGACACCGACGCGCAGATCGCCGCCGTGCGTTCCGCGTTCGGGTCGAGCCTGGCCGGCGAGGAGGCGCAGGCGCTCACCTACCTCGGCGGCCTCTCCGTCCTGCGCGAGAAGCTCGAACGGGGCTACGTCCCCGCCGCCAACATCGACCCCGCGTACGCCGCCGCGGTCGACTACCTGATCGACGGCCTCGGGCTCGGCCGCTTCTCCGGCACCTCGTCGTCCTCGGTCATCGATCTGCTCGACTCGGCGCTGCGGGCCGACGCCGCCCACGCGGCGTTCGAGAGCGGCGTGTTCTCCGCGCAGACCCGCGACGCCAACGCCATCACCGAGTTCACCCGCGCGGTCGGCGCCCACAAGCTCTACGACCACCAGGCCGACCGGTTCAGCCGCATCGCCACCCCGGCGCAGGTCCTCAGCATGCACGGCATCGAGCGCAGTGCCGAGCAGAACGACATCGAGTCCCAGTTCGCCGAGCTCCAGATCGATCCGAGCTCGCTGCAGGGCCAGACGCCGCAGCAACTGGCCAAGGCGCTCGCCGCCGGAACGCGGATGTCCGAGGCCCGCCTCCACATCACGCGGTCGCTGATCGGGCAGATCGCCGCCCAGGCCGACTCGGTCTCCGGGACCGCCCTGCGCAAGGCGGCGGTCATGCTCGCGCTGGCCCTGCTCGGCTTCGCCGGCTGGCTGACGTTCTGCATCCTCGTCCGGCGCTCGGTCGTGCGTCCCCTGGCGACCCTGACCGACACCGCCCAGCAGGTGGTCGACGTGGCGGGCGAGGAGCTCGCCCGCATCTCCGACGACGAGTCGGCCGACGACACGCCGCTGCGGCCGCAGGCGATCCCGGTGCCGGTCCGCGACGAGATCGGCAGGCTGGCCGAGGCGTTCAACCAGGTGCAGGTCACCGCCGCGCAACTGCTCGAACGGCAGGTGCTGAGCCGGCGCAACGTCGCCGAGATGTTCGGCAACGTCGGGCGCAGGGTCAGCAACCTGACCTCGCGCCAGCTCCTCCTGATCGACGCCGTCGAACGCGAGGAGACCGACCCGGACGTCCTCGAACGGCTCTACCGCATCGACCACATCTCCGTCCGCCTCCAGCGCAACGCCGACAGCCTGATGCTGCTCGCCGGGATCCGCGAGACCGGCGTCGAGGCCCGGCCGACGACCATGGCCAACGTCATCCGGACGGCGCTCGGCCAGATCGAGGGCTACCAGCGGGTGTCCCTGCGGTCCGAGACCGAGGTCACCATCGCGCCCGACATCATCGGCGACCTGACGCTGATGCTCGCCGAACTGCTGGACAACGCGGTCACGTTCTCCCCGTCCCACGCGCCCGTCGAGGTGGTCGTGCGGCCCGGCACCGACGTCACCACGGACGGCGGCGCGCTGATCGAGGTCATCGACCACGGCATGGGCATGAACGCCGACCGCCTCGCCGAGGAGAACGCGCGGCTGATCCGCCGGGAACGGCTCGACCTCGTGCCGACCAAGGTGCTCGGCCTCTTCGTGATCGGCACCCTCGCCCGCCGCTCGGGCATCCGGGTCACCCTGAGCCGGACGCCGGGCGGCGGGATCACCAGCACCGTCTGGATCCCCGCCGCGCTGCTGCTGACCATGGACCCCACCGATCCCGCGGCCGCGGGCCTCACCGGTACCGTGACGCCGCTCTCGACGAGGCCCGAGCGGGTGGCCGTCGAACCCGAGCCCTTCCCCGCCCCGGCTCCGGAATGGTCGACGACGGCCCCGGCGCCGGAGGGCGGCCTCCCCCGGCGCGTCCGGACCGGCACCACCACGGGCCCGGTCGCCGACCCGGCCGGCCCGGCCGCGCCGCGGGGGCCCCGGCCGCTGCGGCGGCGGGTACGAGGCGCGACCCTCGCCATGACCACACCACCGGCCGACGGAGGGATCGCGGACGCGCGGCAGCCCGTCGACGCCGACGCGGTCCGTTCCGAACTCGAGGAGTTCGAGGCCGCCGTACGCCAGGCAGAGCAGGACAGCTCCCTTCCCCAGCCGGAACCGGCATCATCACCACATCAGGACCCAAGGAAGGAGCCGGGCAGTGACCACGTCGACCGGTGAAGGCGGGCCCGAGTGGGCGGAACGCGACCTGCGGGCCGCCGCGACCGACTTCACCTGGCTGCTCAAGCAGTTCGCCACGGAGACCGCCGGTGTCGTCGACGCCATCGCGGTCTCGTCCGACGGCCTGCTGATCGCGGTCTCCCAGCTGCGTGACCGGGCCGACTCCGAGCGGCTCGCCGCGATCGTGTCCGGCATCATCAGCCTCGCCGCGGGGGCCTCGGGCAACTACGGCCTGGGCAACCTCAACAAGGTCATCATCGATCTGGAGGGCGGCCATGTGCTGGTGTCGGCCATCGGCAACGGCGCCGTCCTCGGAGTGGTGGCCTCGAAGGAGGCGAAGCTCGGCAACATCGCGTACGAGATGACCCTCTTCGCCAACCGCGCCGGGACCGCGCTCACCCCGCAGCTGGTGCTGGAGCTGAAGAACAGCGTCGGCGCCACGCCGGCCGGCTGATCCGCTCCGGGTCACGCGCACAGGCACGGAGGAGGGGGATCGTGATGGCCGTCGGCGAACCGGAGCCGCTGGCACAGGAGGCGGCGGGGGACGCCTGGGATTCGGCCGTCCGCGCTCCGGCGGTCAGGCCGTTCCTGCTGACCGCCGGCCGGGTGGCCGGGGGCGGCACCGCGCCGCCGCTCCCGCTGGAGACCCAGGTGGTGTCGACTCCGGCGGGGCTCGCGGCCCTCCCCTCGCTCACCTTCGAGCACCACGACATCGTCGCCGCGTGCCGGGCGCCGCAGTCGGTCGCGGAGCTCGCCGCCGGGCTGCGCCTGCACCTCAACGTGACCCGCGTGCTGGCCGAGGACCTGCGCGCCGCCGAGTACCTGTCCATCTACGTGCCGAACATCAGGGCCACCCACGACGTCTCCGTACTCCGAAGGATCATCGATGGTCTCCGTGCCGTCCCCGACTGACCGGGCGCACTCCGCGACAGCGACCGGGCGGCCGCCGCTCCCGGTCAAGCTGGTCATCGCCGGCGGCTTCGGGGTCGGCAAGACCACGGCCGTGGGCGCGATCTCCGAGATCCGGCCGCTCACCACGGAGGCCGCGATCACCGAGGTCGCCGCGGGCGTGGACGACCTCACCCACACCCCCGCCAAGACCACGACCACGGTCGCCATGGACTTCGGCTGCCTCACCATCGACCCGACACTGAAGCTGTACCTGTTCGGCACGCCGGGCCAGGAGCGGTTCGGCTTCATGTGGGACGACCTGGTCGCGGGCGCCCTCGGCGGCCTGGTGATCGTCGACACCCGCCGCCTGGACGACTGCTACGCGGCGGTGGACTACTTCGAGTACAAGGACATCCCGTTCGTGGTCGCGATCAACGCGTTCGACGGGAAGGTCGAGCACGACCTGGACGAGGTGCGGTGGGCGCTGGACATGGCCGACCACGTACCGCTGATCGTCTTCGACGCCCGCAGAACGGGCTCCGTCCGCGACGCGCTGCTGGCCGTCCTGGAACTAGCCCTGTCCCGCGCCGAAGCCGCCACAACGACGTAGACGACCGCACCCGCTAGGTGTACTGACCATGGACGTTGTTGACACCTGAGGGTGTCTGGTGGATGGCGAAGACCTCCGGTGTGGTGGAGGTGTCTAGGCTCAACACCGCGCACGGAGGTCTTCATGACCCACGGTAATGCCCGGCTGACGGTCCATGGCAGGCTCATTTTGGTGCAGCGGGTGCTGGCGGGCCGTCCGGTGGCGCATGTCGCGGCGGAGCACAACGCGATCTGCGACCGGCTGCGCGGCGAGTTCCCCGGCTGGTCGGACGAGGAGCTCTACCAGCGGGCCCACCACGCGGTACGCGCTGCGCGCCAACCTCGTCGGTTACAACGAGCTCGGCTTCGTCGTCCAGAACTCCTGGGGCCCGCGATGGGGACGCGACGGGCTGGCGATCCTGACCTACGACGACTGGCTGCGATGCTGCTACAACGCCTGGGTGGTGCGTCTCGGCGTGCCCATGCGGCCGCTGCTCGCGGTGCACCAGCCGACTGGCCCGGAGCCGCATCCCCGCATCCCCGCTCGACCGCGGTCCGCACGTTCACCACGTTCGGCCTGAGCGACCAGCGCGAACGGGACGACAGCACCGGCCCCTACCGCAAGTCGATCCTGACCATGACCTCGGTGGCGATGCGCCTCCAAGGCCTCAAAACGCCCGCGTCAGAAAACCTCTACCAACGCAACGCCCGCCTACTCCTCAACACCGCCGAACCAGTCTTCGGATAACGCTCACGCGAGCGGATCGAGGGTGTCGGGGCAGCCGAGAGAGGCGATCGTCTGCTTGACCGACGCCGGATCGGATTCGTGGGCCTTGCGGAGTTCGCCGGCTGTCCGCGCCAGCAATTCGTCCGCGTGGGCGGGGAGCATCCGGTCGGGATCGAGTGAATCGAGGAGCGGAAGGATGGTCTGACCGGGGGTGGCGTCCTTGACGAGGACGTAGGTGAGCACCGCGAAGATCCGCGAGTGCGCCGCGTCCGAACGGGTCGATGCGCGGTAGTGGTCGCACGCCTCACGGCCGAGGGTCATCGCCTCGTCGGTCCGGTCTTGCCGGGCCAAAGCGTGAGCGTTGACGGCCAGCGCCGTGGCGAGCCGTGGGCGATGGGCGTCACTGTGCTCAGCCAGGGATCGCCAGCGGCGGGTGGCCTCGGCGGCGAGCCTCAACGCGCCGCCGGGCCAGCCGGTCGCCGCGAGAAGGTCGGCGAGAGCGGTCAGCGAGTCCGCGAGCGGCGCCGCGAAGGCGTCCGGGGCGTTCTCGGCGAGCCGGCGCCGGAGCAGGACCGCCTCCCGGGCGGGCTCCAGCGCCTCCTCGGCCCGGTTCATGCTGATCAAGGTCCGGGTCAGGTCTCCCAGCGAGGTCGCCAGGTCCGCGAGGTGGGCATCGGAGTCCATGCCGGCCAGGGAGCGGAACAGCGTGGTCGCCCGTTCGGCCGTTTCGTGCGCCTGAACGCTGTGCCCCATGGCGGTGAGCTGAACGGTCATCGTGTTCATGGATCTGGCGAGGTCCGGAAGGTAGGCGCTCGGGTTGGTCTGCACCAGTTCTTGCCTGATGACGAATGCCTCTTCGGCCCGTGTGAGAGCTTCGGCCTGCCGACCTGAGTTCGCCAGCGAAATGGCCAGGGTGTTGAGCGCCTCGGCGAAGTCCGGAAGGTGCACCTCAGGCTCGGTGCCCGCCAAGACCTGATAGAGCTGTACGGCTTCCTCGGCGCTCTCCCTGGACTCGTGGCGCTGGCCGACGTCCGCCGATCGGCCGGCCAAGGTGACCAAGGACTGGGCCAGAGCAGGTATGTGCGCGTCGGGCTTCGCCGACGACAGGCCTCGCCGGATGGCCACCGCCTCTTGCGCGGGGGCGAGCGCCTCCTCATTGCGGCCGACGCTCGCCAGCCGGTTCGCCAGCGTGTTCAGGGACTGAGCCAGATCGGGGAGGTAGGTGTCGGGATCGGACTCCGCGAGGGTGCGCCGCACGCCGACGAGGATCTGCGCGATCGTCACGGCGACCGAGCTGAAGAGCCGGGTCTGTCTCGGCAGCGCGTCGGAGAGCTCGGCGAACAAGGCCAGCCGCCGCTCGTCCACCGGTGTCGTGTCGAGCAGGTGCCGGAGCGCGTCCACCAGCGGTTGCGGGTGCTCGCTCTGGGGCGCCGCCTGAACGGTGACGAGTGCCAGTTCGGGCACGGCGGCGATCAGCCGTTCGAGCCGTCCCGGAACGGACGCGTCGTGGAGGCCGGCCCTCGCGAGCATGATCAACGTTTGCCGTGGCGACCTCGTCCGCCACGAACGAGACCTGCACGGCCATCAGCCCGTCGAACGCCTTGCCGCGCTCGGGGTCGGCCTCCAGGTCCGCCCAGAAGGTCCGGCCGAACATGTGCTCGTACACGGGCCGTCCGGTGAGGGTGACCTGGAGCAGCCCGGACAGCGCGACGTCCGAGCGTCCAAGCCCGCCCTCGATGTCCAGCCAGGGGGTCATGCCTCCATGGCGCTGGCCGGTCAGCAGCAGGCGGGACAGGTCGGTGAGGGCGAACACGCCTGGTTCCGGCTGCGCGAACACGCCTTTGGTGACGAGGTGGCGCAACAACCGTTCCAGAGCGGCCGGATCGGCCCCGCACCGGTCGGCGAGCTCATCGGGGCGGCGCGCGCCGTCCTCGATCAGATCCGCCAGCCGCAAGGTGGCGGCGACCCGAACGGCATAGGGCGTCACCAGGTCGGAAAGCGCACGCAACCGCCTCGTGATCTCCATTCCGGGCCCGCCGCCCGGTGTCGCGGCGTCCTCTTCCGATATGGCGGCGCCTCGAGCGGCATTCATTGCCACGACTACGTCCTCCCAGTGTTTTCGGAAAGCCGGAAGGCCATCCGTGTCAGGGGTATCGGGCTTTTATTTCGCCGAATAGGTACGATCATGTGAATTCCCCGATATTCCTCGAAATTATCAACCGCCGATGGGCGGTGTCCAGGAACCGCCCATCGCGCCGGACGGCCTTCGAGAGGCATCACGCCATTGATATCGCCGCCTCGCCCTGCTATTAAAAAGGTCCTCCCGCCTGATACGGAGCGTCGCGATCATGGTCGGCGACGCCGAGCCGCCGCAGACGGTCAGGAATCGAGAAGCGCCGATCATGGGGTCGCAACTAGCGTCGGAGACATGGCAACCATCGAATCCGTCATCCTTGAGGTGGACGACCTCACAGCAGCCAAGCGCTTCTACACCGAAGCCTTCGATCTGGACTCCCGGCTGGACCTGCGGGCCTCGGAGGCACCGACGACCGGGTTCCGCGCGTTCACGCTGTCGCTCACGGTGTCCCAGCCGGCCAACGTCAACAGCCTCGTCAACGCCGCTCTGGACGCCGGCGCCACGTCACTGAAGCCGGTCACGAAGTCGCTCTGGGGCTACGGCGGCGTCGTCCAGGCGCCGGACGGGGCGATCTGGAAGGTCGCGACGTCGAAGAAGAAGGACACCGGCCCGGCCAGCCGGGAGTTCGACGAGATGGTACTGCTCATCGGCGCCGCGGACGTGGCCGAGAGCAAGCGGTTCTACGTCGACCACGGCCTCGCCGTGGGGAAGAGCTTCGGCCGCAAGTACGTCGAGTTCGACACCGGGTCGAGCCCCGTCAAGCTGGCGCTCTACGGGCACCGTGCCCTCGCCAAGGACGCCGGTGTCCCCGCCGAAGGCGCCGGGTCGCACCGGATCGTCATCGGCAGTGAAATCGGACCCTTCACCGACCCGGACGGGTTCGTGTGGGAGACCCCGTCGCGTTGAGCCGGGGCGGAGCGGCGAACATCGAGGAAAGGAATCGTCTCATGTGTCACCCCTCGTGGGCGGACGCGCTCGCTGCGGCGCAGCGCCTGGCCGACCTCGCGCGGCTGCGCCGCGTCCGTGATCGGATCGACCGGGAGTATGCGCAGCCGCTCGACGTCGAGGCGCTCGCCCGCGGCGTCAACATGTCGGCCGGGCACCTCAGCCGCCAGTTCCGGCAGGCGTACGGCGAGTCTCCGTACGCCTACCTGAGCACGCGGCGGATCGAGCGGGCGATGGCGCTGCTGCGCCGCGGCGACCTCAGCGTCACCGAGGTCTGCTTCGCGGTCGGCTGTTCGTCGCTGGGCACCTTCAGCACGCGCTTCACCGACCTGGTCGGCGTGCCGCCCAGTGTCTACCGGCGCGAGGCGGCGGGTGCGACGGCGGAGATGCCGGCGTGCGTGGAGAAGCAGGTGACCAAACCCATCAGGAATCGAGAAGCGCGCGTCGCCGAGCCGCAGCTAGCGTGAGCGCCATGGACATCAGCATTCACGCCAGTTTCCTTCCGCACGACGACCCGGAGGCCTCGCTGGCCTTCTACCGCGACATCCTCGGCTTCGAGGTCCGCAGCGACGTCGGCAACGGCAAGATGCGCTGGATCACGGTCGGCCCCGCCGGCCAGCCGAGCACGTCCATCCTCCTGGCGCCGCCGGCCACCGGCCCCGGCTTCACCGACGACGAGCGCCGCACCATCGCCGAGATGATGGCCAAGGGCACCTACGGCTGGATCCTGCTGGCCACCGCCGACCTCAACGGCACCTTCGAGAAGGTGCAGGCGAGCGGGGCCGAGGTCGTCCAGGAGCCGACCGAGCAGCCCTACGGGCTGCGCGACTGCGCCTTCCGCGACCCCGCGGGCAACATGGTCCGCATCCAGGAGCACGCCGACCCGTCCGACGAATCACAGAACTGACGGATCGCGGAACGGACGGACGGCCGCTCCCTTGCTCCCCTTCGCCCCCATGGCGGCCCGGTCCTGACCCGTCGCAGGGATCCGGGACCGGGCCGCCCACCAGGGAGCCCGGACCGGGCCGTCTGCCGGGGAGCCCGGACCGGGCCGCTCACCAGGGAACGGGGCCGTCGTCCGACAGGCACTGCCCGGACGGCCCGGCCTCGTCCAGCAGTGCGAGCCGGACCACGATCGCCGCGCCCTCCGCAGGGGTCCGGTGACCGCGGTGGTGATTGAGATCCGTGGCCACCACCCCGGGAAGGGCGGCGTTGACCTTGATCGGGGTCCCGCGCAGTTCCTTGGCGTAGGCGACCGTGACGGCGTTCAACGCGGTCTTCGAGGACTGGTAGGCGATCATATTGACGCCCGCGACCGGGGACTCCGGATCGGTGTTCAGCGTCAGCGACCCCAGATGGCTGGACAGGTTGACGATGCGACCGGCCTCGGAGCGGCGCAGCAGCGGCAACATCGCCCGGGTCACCGTGACCACGCCGAAGACGTTGGTCTCGTAGACCTCCCGCAGGTCGGCGGCGGTCGCCTCGCCGGGCGTCCCGGTGAAGCCGCCCGCGACACCCGCGTTGTTCACCAGGATGTCCAGGCGGCCGTATCGCCGCTCGATCTCGCGGGCGGCCTCGGACACCCGGTCCGGGTCGGTCACGTCGATCCGCAGCGGCACCGCCGTGACGCCCTCATCCGCCAGCGCGGCCGCGGCCTGCTTGCCGCGCACCTCGTCCCGCGCGCCGGCCAGGATGGTGATCCCCCGCTCGCCGAGCCGCCGCGCGGTGGCGAACCCGATGCCCTTGTTGGCTCCCGTGATGAGCGCGATCTTCTCGGCCGTCACGTCTCCTCCTGTCATGGGTGGGCGCCGCGTTCCAGGCGCGCCGATCGTGCCCACCAGGTCAGCCGGGGCCGTCGGGGTCGTCGCCGGGCGGCGTGATCCCCGGGGGCGCACAGCGCACGCATTCACCCTGAGGGGACGCCGGTACCGCGGGCGTCTCCGACGTTGCCGTAGAGCCCGCGTGTTCGACCGCGCGAGATCCGCGCTCGAACGGGTGGCCACCGCCCGCGCATGCGCCTCCGGCTCCCCGCGGGCACGGCCGGCCCGGCACGCCGAGCGGATCGCGGTCCCGCCGACCGGCCGGACGGGTCATGAACTCCTCGACGAGGGCGATGAACTCCTTCTTGTCCTCATCCGGCAGCCGGAAATAGGGCGCGATGGCCTCGGCCAGCCCAGGGCGCACCGAGGTCATCGGCTGGTCGCGACGGTGCAGGGGCTCCAGGACGACGACGTCCTCAGGCCCGGTGCCGTGATAGGCCATGTC
This sequence comes from Spirillospora sp. NPDC048911, assembly GCF_043198015.1. NCBI lineage: Bacteria > Bacillati > Actinomycetota > Actinomycetes > Streptosporangiales > Thermomonosporaceae > Spirillospora > Spirillospora sp. NPDC048911. The sequence continues at coordinate 178,945 of NZ_JBICUD010000016.1, forward strand.
GGTCGCGACCGTGAACCACAGCCGGTCCGCGCCGATCCGGCCGCGGGCACGCGCCGCCGTCAGCTCCTTGACGCACCGCGCGGCGTGGCTGGCCGCCGCGATCTGGATCACCTTCTCCACCCCGTGCCGGGCGAAGATCGCCGACGCCGCCTCGATCTCCTCGACGGTGTTGCGCACCTCGGCGGTGACGATCACCGCCTCCATGCTCCGGCGGAACGCGGCGAGCCCGCCGCCGTCGCGCCGGGCCAGCAGGGGCGCGAGCGCCGGGAACTCCCGCAGCCGATCGAGATTGTCCAGGAGGAATTTCTTGGAATAGTCTCCCTCGTTGAGCCCGTCACGCCAGGACGTTCCCCGTCCGAAAACGACGCACGCCAATTCCTCACTCGACTCAAGGCACAGGACCACGCGCGCCAGAGTCGCGTGGTCGCCGAGCTGATTGTGCTCCGGCCGACCGAATACGAGCTCCTCCCAGGCCTCCGTGGCGAGATTACGGCAGTGCACCATGATGCCGAGCCTGGTCATATTTTCCCTTCCCGGAACGCTCGACAAAAGCGGCGAGACAAGTATACTGCCGCCCGTTTCAACCGCGCCTGACCTTCAGTTGAACGACCCTTCTTGCGAAATGTGTCCTGCCATGAGCAGCATCTTCGCAGAGCGATTCACTTCGCAGCCGTCGCTCAGGTCCTCCCGGAACGAGCATCCAAGGAGCATCCCGTGCTGATCTCTGAAATGGCCGTTCCCGGCGCGTACCGCGTAGAGCCCGAACCCCTGAGCGATTCACGAGGATATTTCTTCGAGTCGGTGAAGGTCAGCGCCCTGCTGGCCGAAAGCGGCTGGAATCTGGCGGTCCGCCAGGTCAACTTCTCGGTGTCGAAGCGCAACACCCTCCGGGGCGTTCACGGCACCAAGGTCCCGCCCGGCCAGGCGAAGTTCATCACGTGCGTGCGCGGGCGCGCGCTCGACATCGCCATCGACATCCGCGTGGGCTCGCCGACGTTCGGCCACCACGATGTCACCTACCAGAGCCCCGAGACCGGGACGGCGGTGTACCTGCCCGACGGGATCGGCCACGCGTTCCTCGCCCTCACCGACGACACGTGCATGAGCTACCTCTGCTCGCAGGAGTACGAGCCGGGCACGATGATCGACATCGACGCGCTCGACCCGGACCTGGCGCTGCCGTGGAACCTCACCGAACCGCCGATCCGCTCGGCGAAGGACGCCGCCGCGCCCACCCTCGCCGAAGCGGCGGTCGCCGGCCTCCTGCCCGCCTACGACCAATGCCGCCGGTACCCGTCCCTGTTGGACGGCCTCAGATGACGGACGAGCGGCGCGCGGCTAGCCGAGGGCGTGCGAACGGATCCGGGCCATCAGCTCGGCCTGCCGCACCAGCTCGCCGTGGTGCCCCAAGCGCGCCGCCGGATCGCCGATCGCTTCATGGAACGCGGTGAACACGCCGACGAACTGGTCCGACGCCGAAGCGACGATCCTGGTCTCACGGTCCTTCTGCTGAAGTCGCAGCACCGGCCGGGCCTCCCGCGAAGGGGTGAACGCCCATTCCAGCACCAGGCGTCCCTCACTCCCCCAGAGGCTGTAGGTCGACCGGTAGCTGTGGGACAGGCCGAAGGAGCAGTTGGCGGTGACGCCGTCGCCGTCCCGCAACAACGCCGTCCCGGAGACGTCCACGCCCAGGTCCGGATCGAACCTCAGGCTCGCCCCCAGGACCTCCAGCGGCGCGGCGAGATACTCCTGAGCCGCGCGCACCGGATAGCAGCCGACCTCCCACAGGGCGCCGCCGCTCAGGTCCGCTCGGTACTTGATGCCGCTCGGGTCGGTCGGTGGGATGCCGAAGGCGCCGTCATAGGCACGGAGCTCTCCGATCGCACCGCCGTCCACGAGTGACCGCGCCTGGTCGCGCTGAGGGTGCCGGAGGAACGCGAAATTCTCCATGACGAGCAGTCCGCGCTCCTCGGCGAGCGCGACGAGGGCACGGGCACTCTCCTGGTCGACCACCGCCGGTTTCTCGATCAGGACGTGCTTTCCCGCGCTCAGCGCCCGGCGCGCCCACCCGGCGTGCTCGCCGTTGGGCAGCGGGATGTAGACCGCGTCGATGTCGGACATCTCAAGGAGCCGGTCGTAACCGCCGATGGCCTTGCAGCCGTAGCCGGCCGCGACGCGCTCGGCCTTCTCCAGGGAACGGCTCGCGACCGCGACCAGGTGGAACGCCGACTCCCGGATCGCAGGCAGGGCCCGCCGCACGGCGATGTCGGCGCACCCGATAATGCCGATGCCGGGTCCCTGTACGAATTCACCGGAGGGCGTCATGTCTTTTATTTTTCACGGGGCCACCTCAATGAGAACGGAATTACGCACACCTGAACGGGGCAGATTTCAGCCTAGATAAACGCACTTATACCGTCAACACGCGCGGCACCGCCGTTCCGGCATCGTGTGCCTCCCGTAGTGCGGGACCCGGCCGCGGCCCGGGTGAAGGGGCCGCACCGCAACCGCCGGATGGGTCACCGGCGTTCATCGCAGGGCCGTGACGTCCTCGGCCACCGCAACGTCGAAGGTGCTCGCCGGTCACGCGTTCTCCCATTATGAAAGTGCGAACATTCACCCTATTAGCACGGACGCAGCGAGGAGGCGGCACGATGAAAGGCGTCATCCTGGCCGGCGGCAATGGAACGAGACTGCACCCGATCACGCTCGGTCCCTCAAAACAACTGCTTCCGGTTTACGACAAGCCGATGATCTACTATCCGCTGTCGGTGCTGATGCTGGCGGGCATCACGGAAATCGAGATCATCACGACCCCGGACGAAGTGCCGGCGTTCCGCCGGCTGCTGGGCGACGGTTCCCGGCTCGGCATCTCCCTGACCTATGCCGAGCAGGACAAGCCCCGCGGGCTCGCCGACGCGTTCCTGGTCTCCGCCGACCACATCGGCGACGACCCCGTCGCCCTGGTGCTGGGCGACAACATCTTCCACGGATACGAGTTCGGGCCCATGCTCCAGCGCCTCTCGCGGAGCGTCCAGGGCTGTTACCTCTTCGGCCATCCGGTGCGCGACCCTGAACGCTACGGGGTCGGTGTCCTCGACGAGCAGGGGAATCTCGTCTCGATCGAGGAGAAACCCGCCCGGCCGTGGAGCAACATGGCGATCACCGGGCTCTACCTCTACGACAACAAGGTGGTGGACTTCGCGCGCCGGCTGCGGCCGTCCGAACGTGGCGAACTTGAGATCACCGACCTCAACCGGATCTACCTGGAGCGGGGAGAGGCCACGCTGATCCCGCTGGGCCGCGGATTCGTCTGGCTGGACGCCGGAACCCACGACGCCCTCATGGAGGCGGGAAATTACGTCCAGGTCCTGGAACACCGCCAGGGCGTGCGCATCGCCTGCCTTGAGGAGATCGCCTGGCGCATGGGCTACATCGACCGAGAGGCCTGCCATCGCCTCGGCAGCCGTCTCGCCAAATCGCCTTACGGCCAATACGTCATGGAAATGGCCGAGGCGGGCTGAGGCGGATGCGTCCCCGGAACACCGACACCGCCGTCTCAACGGAAGCAGCCGAATCGCCATGAAGATCCTTTTCACCATCGGAGGCAGCCAGGCGATCGTCTTCGGCGTCGCCCCCCTCGCCTCGGCCGCGCGGAACGCGGGCCACGAGATCCTGCTGGCCGCCGACGAACCTCTCATGGAGGCAGCGGAGGCCGTCGGGCTGCCCGCGGTCTGCATCACGTCCGAGCGCATGCGCTATGGCCAGGACTCCAAAACGGCCGCCGTCCGGCTCGACGCCCTCCTGAAACTGACGGAGTCCTGGGCCCCCGATCTGGTCGTCGGCGGCCTGTCCCCCGTCCCGAGGGTGCTCGCCGCCCACCTCAAGGTCCCGTTCGTCCGCCACATCTGGCACATCGCCCCGGTGGGGAACCGCGGCCGTGAGATGGAAGCGGAGATCCAGCCCGAGCTGGAGCGCCTGGGGGTGGCCGAGCTTCCGGACCCCGCCTTGTTCATCGACGTCTGCCCGCCGTCCCTCCGGGGGCCGGGCTCCCCGCCGGCCCGGTCGATGCGATGGTTTCCCCGGGTGCGCCAGTGCCGTCTCCAGCCCTGGATGTACACCCGCCCCGAGGGCCGCCGGGTGCTCATCACCTCGGGGACCCGCGCCCTCATGCTCGATACCCCCGGCAGTTCCCTGCGGACGCTGGTCGACGAGCTGACCGGGACGGGAGCCGAAGTGCTCATCGCGGCGCTCCCCGGGGCCGCTGAGCGGTTCGGTCCGGAGCTGGGCGACGTGCGCATCGGCTGGATCCCGCTGGACGTGGTCGCCCCCACCTGCGATCTGGCGGTCCACCATGGCGGCGCGACCACCGCCGCGACGCTGATCAACGCGGGCGTGCCCCAGCTGATCATCCCTGACAACGGCTTCGGCGAGGCCGTCGCGAGGGCCCTGTCCGGTTTCGGTGCCGCCCTGATGGTGGATCCGCACCGGCCGGAGGCCGGCCGCACCCCCGACGAGACGATCGCCGCGGGCTGCCGAGAGATCCTGTCGAATCCCCGGTACGCCGAGCGCACGCGCCTCCTCGCCGAGGAGATCGCCACGCTCCCGGCCCCCGCCGAAGTGCTACGCGAGCTGGAGGCCCTTCCCACCCCCTGATCACCTGCCGGCCCCGCCAACGTGGAGAGCGCATAACTCGCGCTCTCCACGCCGCATTGGGCCACGTCGCGCTGGACCACGTCGCGTCGGGCCACATCGCGTCGGCCACGTCGCGTCGGCCACGTCGCGTCGGCCACGTCGCGTCGGCCACGTCGCGTTGGGCGTGGCCGCCACGTCGCGTTGGGCGTGGCGGATTGGAGAAGGGCGCGCGGGCTCAGGGAGGTTCCGGACATGCGAGTCGCCCTGAAACCGCGGGGCGAAGGTGGCCGCGGTTTCAGGGCGAACCCCTGCCCTCGGGCCATCAGGCCTTCGGGCCGTCGGGCCGTCGGGCCGTCGCAGGGCGACCGGCTATCCGCCGGTCAGCGCCTCCAGCCGGGACACGATCTCGGGAGGCGCCGGAAGCGAGGCGATCTCCTTGGCGAGGAACTGTGTCCGCTCGGCGTAGGAGGGGTCGGAGAACAGCTCCCGGCAGGCCGCGGCGATCACTTCGCCAGGAGCCTTGTCCGGCTCCTGCGCCTGCGGCCACAACATCTTGGCGGCGCCGAAGTCACTGATGGCCGTGGCGATGGCCGCCCGGTGGTAGTTCGGCCAGAACTCCGGCGGGTTCTCGGGGATGATCAGCTGCGGCACGCCGTTGGCCATGAAGGTCGTGGCGGTGGTCGCGCCGCCGTGGTGGATCGCCAGGTCGCAGGTGGTGGCGGCCACGTCCAGCGGGATCCAGCCGATGCGCGCGTCGCCCAGCTCGGAGCCGAACCGTTCCGCGGCGCCCGGGGACGCCGCGATCAGCACCTCGGCGTTCATCTTGCTCAGCTCGCTCACCAGCAGCGGCATCGACCAGCCCGGGTCACGGAACATGATGCTGCGGAAGCCCGAGGTGATCAGGACACGGCGGCGGCCCTCGGGGCGCGTGTACATCCAGCGTTCGAGCAGGCGCTGCGGATTGCTCGGGATCCAGCGCACCGGCTGGGCATCGGGGTCATGGGACGGCCGGAGCGACGGCGGGGTGGCGTCGAGGATCAGATCCGGTTCGGGCAGCCCGTCCAGGCCGAGGCGCTCCAGCTCGGGCCTGAGCTCCTCCTCGGCCCCCGGCTCGATGCCGGTGAACGGGATCCCCAGGTACTCGATGTGGCGCACGTACGGGACCTTGAGGTGGGCGGAGAGCAGCATCGCCGAATAGCTCTGCGAATTGCCGACAACGACGTCCGGGAGCCAGTCCTTCGCCAGTTCCAGCAGCGACTCCAGGCCGGCCAGACCCATTCGGGCGAAGCCCCGGCCCTGATCGATCATCGCCTCGTCCCCCATTTCCTGGGGAAAGCGCAGGCCCTTGCCGGGGTTGGCGAGCTGCATGAAGTGCCGGATCGGATGTTCGGTGAAGCAGAAAGTGGGAAGCCCGATCGCCTCCGCCGTTTCCACCCACGGCTCGTGGGCGGCCAGCATGACCTGATGCCCCGCGTTCCGCGCGGCCGTCGCCAGCGGGGCAGCGGCATAGAAGGTGGCCTGGCTGCCCGTGGTGATGAACAAGATCTTCATGGCACTCCCATGCTTTTCGTGGGGCGAGGGTCATCAATTCACAAAATACCATCGCCCTTGCGAAGCCGCCTTTTCTGTTAATTACCTCGCTCCGTTCATCTGCGGACTTCTCACGCTTGAACAAGGCGGTCTCAAGCCGTTCACGGCAACGTCGAAGGCGCCATCACCACTCATATCCGTCGACCATGAGTTCTGGACGTGCCGGCAGAATCCTGAAACCGGATACCGATGGGCGGTGGCAACCATGAACGATCTGATCTACAAGGTCCGGATGGCTCTCAAGGACGTGATCGAGGTCAAGATCTTCACCCAGGGAAGCGGCAGGGTCTATGTGTCCATCTTCCCCGAGTTCTTCTGGGAGGGCACCGAACGATCGCACACCGAAAAGATCATCTCGAACATCGTCGACTGCCTGCGCGACATGGGCCTGGACCTCGCCGGCGGCGACTCCGCCGTCCCCACCCTCGCGAACTCCGAACCCGTGGAGGTCCTCCACAAGGCCGCTTGAAGGCGGCCCGCAGCCCACGCGGCCGGTGCCCTGCCCGTGGCCCCTCCTCAGGAGGGGGCACGGGCAGGGCCCTTTTCTCGCCGCTTCAGAAGGTCACGCGGATGAGGAGACTTGAGAGGTCACCGGGATCCATTTCTTGGGGTTGACGCGCCAGTCCACGGGCTCCTGCCGGGTGGCGACATTGACGCGGTTCCAGAGATTGACCAGGCCGATGTGAATGACCAGGGCTCCGAGGTCCTGCTCGTTGTAGAGCACGGCGGCCTCGTTCCAGATTTCGTCGGTCACCGGGTCGTCGCGCTCGCTGATGAGGGTGATGGCCTCGCCCAGCGCCAGTGCCGCGCGCTCGGCGTCAGTGAAGCACGTCTGCTCCCGCCAGGTCGCCACCAGAGGAAGACGGTGGTCCTGCTCCCCCGCCTCCTCGAACTCGCGCTTCTTCACCGGGATCTGGACCGACCGGCCGTTGAGCTGGCTCACCCGCAGGTGGACCAGCACGAGCGTCCGCAACGGCACGCCGGCGTTGTTGATGGCCTGGACGAGTTCACGCTGGGGCTTCAGAACGCCGGGAACGACCAGCGCGGGATTGGGCATCCGTGGTGACATCGGGAATTCTCCTTCGGGTGGGCTCCGCCAAAAATCCTGCCTGCATAGTCGCCTTTTCTCAAGTTTCGATAAACACTGGATACGCCGCAGAAACTTGACCGCCGACGCTTTCCTCCACGATGGATCCGCGCCTTATAAAGAAGACTCACACGACCGATGCGGGGTCTCGCTTGACGAGCGACGCGTAGCGGCCCGCGAAGGCGAGCAGCTCGTCATGAGTGCCACGCTCGACGATCTCACCCCGCTCCAGCACGATGATCTCGTCGGCGTCGCGGACGGTCGACAGCCGGTGGGCGACGGTGATCGTGGTCCGGCCCGCGCTCGCCGAGTCGATGGCCTCCTGGACGGCCTGCTCGGTCTGGGTGTCCAGTGCGCTGGTGGCCTCGTCCAGGACCAGGATCGGCGGATCCCGCAGGATCGCGCGGGCGATCGCCAGCCGCTGCTTCTCCCCGCCCGAGAACCGGTATCCGCGCTCGCCGACCACCGTGGCATAGCCGTCGGGCAGGGAGACCAGATAGTCGTGGATCTGCGCGATCTTCGCGGCCGCGATCAGGTCCTCGTCCGTCGCGGCGGGCTGGGCGAACCGCAGGTTGTCCGCGACGGAGGCGTGGAACAGGTAGGTCTCCTGCGAGACGACGCCGACCGCGGAGGCCAGCGTGGCGAAGGACAGGTCGCGCACGTCGATGCCGTCGATCGTGACGGAGCCGCACGTCACGTCGTACAGGCGCGGGACGAGATAGCTGAGGGTCGTCTTGCCGGAGCCGGTCTCGCCGACGATGGCCAGGCTGTGCCCGGCCGGCACGGTCACGTCGATACCGCGCAGCGTCGGCCGGCCGGCCCCGGCATAGGTGAAGCCGACCTTCCGCATTCGTACCTCGCCACGCGGATTCACCGGCTCGACGGGCCGTTCCGGCTCGGCGATGTCCACGGGCAGGTCCAGGTATTCGAAGATGCGGGCGAACAGCTCGAACGAGCTCTGGATCTCCAAGCCGACGCTCAGCAGCCGCTGCGCGGGGCGGAACAGGCTCTGCTGGAGGGTGGTGGAGGCGACCAGCGTGCCGAGAGAGACGGCCATATGCCCCGGGCCACCCGTCATCCCCGCCACCCAGTAGATCACCGCGGGCATCGAGGCCATCACGATCCAGATCGTGGACTGGTGCCACAGGCCCGCCGTGCTCGCGCGCACCTCAAGGTCGGCGAGCCTGCGCGACTGGGCGGCGAAGGCGCCGGTCAGCGACCGGGACCGGCCCATCGTGTGGCCGAGCATGATCCCGCTGACCGACAACGACTCCTGCACGGTCGAGGAGAGTTCGGCGAACTGGCGCTGCCGTGCCCGGCTGATGACGCGGCGTTCGTCCCCGACGTGGCGGCTCACCCACACGAACCCCGGGAGCATGAACAGCGACACGGTCGCCAGCCGCCAGTCGAGCAGGACCATCGCCGTGACCGTGGCGATGACGATGGTCAGGTCCGACACCAGCGACGTGGCGGTGGTCGTCACCGTCGCCTGCATGCCGCCGATGTCGTTGGCGATGCGCGACTGCACCTCGCCGGTACGGGTCCGGGTGAAGAAGGCCAGCGACATGCGCTCGAGGTGGTCGTACACGGCGGTGCGCAGGTCGTGCATGACGAACTGGCCGACCTTGGTGGACAGGTTGGTCTGCCAGACGTTGAACGAGCTGTTGACCATCGAGACGACGATCATGCTGAGGGCGAGCAGCGTCAGCAGGCCCGTCCTGCCCTGCGGCAGCGCCACGTCCATGATCTCGCGGATCAGGAACGGGTTGACGACCGAGACCAGCGCTGAGCCCACGATCAGGCCGACGACCAGCAGCAGGCTCCCGCGGTACGGGCGGAACAACCGGAGGATGCGCCGCTTCTGCGCGGGGGGATGAGCGTGGACCGGCTCCGGGATGCCCACCGCGGTCTCCTTTCTGCCGCGGTTCATGTGGTGGTTTGGAGTATGAGGGCGGTGTTGAAGCCGCCGTGGCCTCGTGCGAGGACGAGGGCTGTGCGGGCAGGGGCGGTGCGGGGGGCGG
>NZ_JBICUD010000017.1:0-30660 GCF_043198015.1 Spirillospora sp. NPDC048911
CTGCCTGACCGATAAAGGCACTGGCTTTTAACACGCTGTTGAGTTCTCAAGAAACGGACACCCACCGCGCCAGACCACCGCATCCGCGGCGCCCGACTCCGGGGCAACCCTTCAAGCTTACCCGATTCGACCTGTTTGTCAAACTTTCGGTCTCTTTGGGCCCTTCTCGCCCGATTCGAGAGCGCAGCAGTGCTACGACCTTGAAGTTCGAGGAGGTTCCCCCAGGGCCGGCCACCTTTCGGCGTCCCGCTCCCCCGTGGGGCAGGTATGAGATTAGGTCGGTGCGTCAGCAACGTCAAATCGGCGCGGGACCGCTTCTCGCGCGTCGTTTTGCCTGCTCATCGGCGCATTGGCCGGTGGCCCAGGCGTTTCGCACCGCCCACCGCGACCTCATTGTGATCCAGCTCTACTCAAGTTTTCCTCGTCCATGGGACGCGCACGCGCACTTCGCCGTGGAGCGAATGCGGTCGGCGGCCAGACACCCACGCAGGCGACACGCAGGCGAGTCGACGCCAGGCCGAAGGAGCCTGCTCCCCCACGGGCTGACTGGCGCGGGCGAACACAGCGGCAAGACCGCGGACCGATCCGCACGGCGGCCGGCAGCGCCCTGGAGACGACCAAACGGGCCGGTCCGACATCTCGGACCGGCCCGTCTTCGTCGAGGTACTACGAGCGCGTCACTTCGACGCCGCCCACGTTGCGCTTGCCTCGGCGCAAGACCAAGAAGCGCCCGTGCAGGAGGTCACCGACCGCCGGGGCCGCATCTTCGGCCTCTACCTTGGCGTTGTTGAGGTACGCGCCCCCCTGGGCGATCGTGCGGCGGGCCTCGGACTTGCTCTTGCACAGCCCGCTGGCCACCAGCAGGTCCGCCACGGTCGGCAGCTCTCCGGGCGAGACCTCCGTACGCGGCACCTCAGAGAGCGCGGCGCCCAGCGTGCGCTCGTCGAGCTCCTCCAGCGATCCCTGCCCGAACAGGGCTCGCGACGCGGCGATCACACGTTCGGTCTCGTCCGCCCCGTGAACGAGGGTGGTGAGCTCCTCGGCCAGCGCACGCTGCGGCGCGCGGGCCGCGGGCCGTTCGACGCCTTCCTTCAGCAGCGCCTCGATCTCCTCGCGGGACCGGAAGCTGAAGACCTTGAGGTAGTTCTCCACGTCCCGGTCGTCGGCGTTGAACCAGAACTGGTAGAACGCGTAGGGCGAGGTCAGCTCGGGGTCGAGCCAGTAGGTCTCGCCACCGGCCGTCTTGCCGAACTTCGTGCCGTCGGCCTTGGTGAGCAGCGGCGTCGTCAGCGCGTGCGCCGTGCCGCCTTCGGCTCGCCGGATGAGGTCGACGCCGCCGGTGAGGTTGCCCCACTGGTCGCTGCCGCCGGTCTGCAGCCGGCAGCCGTACCGCCGGTAGAGCTCCAGGAAGTCCATCGACTGCATCAGGACGTAGCTGAACTCGGTGTAGCTCATACCGGTGGTGTCGAGGCGGGACTTAACCGTCTCCCGCGCGAGCATCTTGTTGACCGGGAAGTGCTTGCCGATGTCGCGCAGGAACTCGATCACCGACATCGGGCCGGTCCAGTCCAGGTTGCTGACCATCAGCGCGCCGGTCGGACCGTCCCCGAAGTCGAGGTACTTCGACACCTGGCCGCGGATCCGCTCGACCCACCCGGCGACGGTCTCCTCGGAGTTGAGCACCCGCTCGGCGCTCTTGCCGCTCGGGTCGCCGATCAGGCCGGTGGCGCCGCCGACCAGCCCGATCGGCCGGTGGCCGGCCAGCTGGAAGCGCCGCAGGGTCAGGATCTGGATGAGGTTGCCCAGATGCAGCGAGGGCGCCGTCGGGTCGAACCCGCAATAGAGCGTGACCGGCCCCGCGGCGAGCAATGCCCGCAGTTCGCCCAGATCAGTGGACTGCGCGATCAGATCGCGCCACGCGAGATCATCGATGATGTCGGTCACGTTCTCCCTCGTCTCCGCCTTGCCGTCGGTCTCTCACCAGGGTGCCCGATGAGCCGCTGATCACGGTAACGGTATTCAGCGGCCGCCCAGGAACTTTCGGGCCGGGACGAAGAGGTCGTGTCCCGAGTCGAGCGTGATCCGAACCCCGTCCTGCCGCCATTCGGCGCCAGTGATGCGGGGCGCGTCCTCCCCCGTCGCCTCGAACGTGACGCTGTGCCCGTACGAGAGGCCCGGATCACGTCCGATCACCACCTCGTACGGCCGGTGCCTGCCGAACACCCGGCTGCGGACGCGCACGACGCCCGCATGGTGGATCGATCCGTCCGGATACCTGACCGAGACCGGCTGCTGGACCCGACTGATCACCTTCGTGTCGCGCAGCTCGCCGTCCGCCCAGACCACCGCCACGGTCCCGAGAATCCCGATGATCAGACCCATCGCACCGAGGGCCCAGGGCCGCCTCCGGCGCGGCGGCGCGTCAGGCGCGTTCATGCGTGACCGCTTTGGACCGCTTCCTGGGGACGTGGGCGCGGTACGGGGAGACCATGGGGTCGCCCTCGATCCAGAACCGCCACGGCGTCTCCTTCGCACCGTTCACGCCCACCCGCGGCCCCGTGCTGATCAGCTCGGCAGGGACGGGCTCCCCGGCCAGCGCCCGCAGCGGGCTGCCCGGGGAGCACACGTCCAGCCCGTACTGCTCCCGCCCGATGGCCAGCGCCTGGCAGAGCCGCGCGGGGCCACGCGCCAGATCCCGCGCGGACGAACGCGGCCGCCGTGACACGGCGAGCTCGACGCCGGAGATCACCTCACCGGCCCTGATCAGCACGGCGGAGGCCGTTCCCTCCTCCGCGCAGACGAGATTCACGCAGAAGTGCATGCCGTAGGTGAAGTAGACGTACGAGTAGCCCGGCGGCCCGAACATGACCGCGTTCCGATCCGTACGGCCTCGGTAGGCGTGCGAGGCCGGGTCCAGCGGCCCCGCGTACGCCTCGACCTCGGTGAGCCGCAGCAGCACCTCGCCGTCCTCGGTCCGGTGGGCGAGCACCTGCCCGAGCAACGCGGGAGCCACCTCCTCGACAGGACGATCGAAGAACTCCCTGGGCAGCAGCTCCGTGGTCATGGCCTCACCGTGATAGTCGACGACAGGGAACATCGATCGGCCATCGTATGACCCCCGCCATCAAGCCCGCGTGTCAGACAAGTCCCCCTGCCATGCCCGCGCTGTTAACGCTCGCGCTGGCCAGACCAGCGGTGGTAAAGCCCACAATGGCCAAAGCCCGCGTTGGTCACAGTCCACGCAGACCACACCCCGTGCAGACCACAGCCCACGCTTGTTAAGCCTGCGCTGACTACGGCCCACGTTGGCCAGAGCCCACGTCGGCCAGAGCCCACGCTGGCCAAAACCCGCGCTGGTCGCTGCCCGCGCTGGCGGATCCCCCGCTGGGCAGGTCCGTGTAGGGCTGGCGGTTACGTGGCGTCGGCGTTTGTGGCCCAGGAGGCGTGGGCGTTGACCAGGGTTCGGAGGGCCTCGGCCTGCTCGCGGACGCGGTCGGGGGCGGTGCCTCCGTAGGCCTTGCGGGAGGCCAGGGCGCCGGGGACGTTGAGGATCTCGCGGACGTCCGGGGTCAGGTGCGGGGACACCTTCGCCAGCTCGTCGTCGGTCAGCTCGTCCATGTCCTTGTCGTTGACCTGGCACCACACGACCAGGTGGCCGACCACCTCGTGCGCGTCGCGGAAGGCCACGCCGCGGCGGACGAGCAGTTCGGCGAGGTCGGTGGCGAGGGCGAAGCCCTGCGGGGCCAGGGCTTCGAGGCGCTCGGTGTTGACCCGCATCGTCGCGATCAGGCCGGACATCGCGGGCAGGACGAGCAGGAGGGTCTCGACGGCGTCGAAGGCGCCCTCCTTGTCCTCCTGGAGGTCGCGATTGTAGGTGAGCGGCAGGCCCTTGAGCGTGGTGAGCAGGCCCACCAGGTGCCCGATGAGGCGGCCGGCCTTGCCGCGGGCGAGTTCGGCCACGTCGGGGTTCTTCTTCTGCGGCATGATCGACGACCCGGTGGCGTACGTGTCGTCCATCTCGATCCACCGGAACTCCTGGGAGGCCCACAGGCAGATCTCCTCGCCCAGCCGGGAGAGGTGCACGCCGATCAGCGCGGCGGCGAAGAGGAACTCGGCGACGAAGTCGCGGTCGCTGACCGCGTCCATCGAGTTGGCGGCGGCCGAGTCGAAGCCCAGCTCGGCGGCGGTGGCCTGCGGGTCGAGCGGCAGCGACGAGCCCGCCAGGGCGCCCGAGCCCAGCGGGGAGACGGCGGCGCGCTTGTCCCAGTCGCGCAAGCGCTCGACGTCGCGGGTGAGCGGCTGCACGTGTGCCAGGAGTTGGTGAGAGAACAGCACGGGCTGCGCGTGCTGCAGGTGGGTCATGCCGGGGGCGGCGACGCCGAGGTTGTGATCGGCCTGGGCGATGAGCGCCGTCTCCAGCTCGACCACGCGAGAGACGATCTGGCGGGCGGCGTCGCGCAGGTAGAGGCGCAGGTCGGTGGCGACCTGGTCGTTGCGGCTGCGGCCCGCGCGCAGCTTGCCGCCGAGGGCGCCGAGACGCTCCAGCAGGCCGCGTTCGAGGGCGGTGTGCACGTCCTCGTCGGCGACCGTGGGCCGGAACTCGCCCGATTTGCAGGCCTCTTCGAGGTCGTCCAGAGCACCGATCATGCGCTCCAGCTCGTCGTCGGTGAGCAGCCCCGCCCGGTTGAGCACGCGGGCGTGCGCGCGCGAGCCCATCAGGTCGTAGGGGGCGAGGCGCCAGTCGAACTGGACGCTCACCGAGAGCCGCGCGAGCGCGTCCGACGGGCCGCCTTCGAACCGGCCGCCCCACAGTCGCGTCGGTGCCTTGGTCACGGAGATCCTCTTCTTCCCACTGGTGATGGTTTCGCTTCTGCCGCTGTCGTGCTCAGCCAGATCGTAGCCGCACGACGACGCTTCGCCGCGCCTGTCAGGGGCTCGGGTGGCCCCTAGGTTCGTCGCTCCCGGCCCGACGTCAGGCGGAGGAGGGCCTGCGCCAGTTCCGCTCCGCCGTCGGGAGCGCGGGAGATGACCAGGATCGAGTCGTCGCCCGCGACGGTGCCGAGGATCGTCGGCCATTCGGCGTGGTCGATGGCGGACGCGAGGTACTGCGCGGCGCCGGGCGGCGTGCGGACGATGACCAGGTTGGCCGAGGCCTCCGCGGAGACCAGCAGCTCGGCCGCGAGGCGGGTGAGCCGGCCGGCGAACGTCTCGGTGGCGCCGGTGCGGGTCAGCCTGATCCGTTCGCCGCCCTCGCCGGGCACCGCGTAGATCAGGCTGCCGTCGTCGGCGCGGAGCTTGACGGCGCCGATGTCGACCAGGTCGCGCGACAGCGTGGCCTGCGTGACCTCCAGGCCCTCGTCGGCGAGCAGCTTGGCCAGCTCGCCCTGCGAGTGCACCGGATGGCGGGTCAGGAGCTCGATCACCTTCGCGTGGCGGGCGGCCTTGGTCATCGGGGTGGTCATGTCAGGCCTTCCCGAGCAGCCAGGTCAGCAGGGCCTTCTGCGCGTGCAGCCGGTTCTCGGCCTCGTCCCAGACCACGCTGTGCGGGCCGTCCAGGACGGAGGCGGCGATCTCCTTGCCGCGGTAGGCGGGCAGGCAGTGCAGGACGGAGACGTCGGCGGCGGCGAGCGCGACGAGCTCCTCGTTCACCGCGTACGGCTCGTACAACTCGGTGCCCTTGCCCTCCTGGCCCATCGACACCCACGTGTCGGTGGCCAGGACGTCCGCGCCGGTGGCCGCCTGCTTGGCGTCGGCGGTCACGGTCACCGAACCGCCGGTGGACGCGGCGATCTCGGTTGACTTCGCCACGATCGCCGGGTCGGGCGGCAGGGATTCGGGCGCGGCGATCCGGACGTGCATCCCGGCGGTCGCGCAGCCCAGGAGGTAGGAGTGCGCCATGTTGTTGGCGCCGTCTCCGAAGTAGGCGAGCGTGACTCCGGCCAGCGCGCCCTTCGCCTCCTGGACGGTCTGCAGGTCCGCCAGGATCTGGCAGGGGTGGAACTCGTCGGTGAGCGCGTTCACCACAGGGACAGTGGTGCCCGCGGCCATCTCCTCGATGCGCTCCTGGCCGCCGGTCCGCCAGACGATGGCGCTGACCTGCCGTTCCAGGACGCGGGCGGTGTCGGCGATCGTCTCGCCGCGCCCGAGCTGGCTGGTGCCGGCGTCCAGCACCAGCGCGTTGCCGCCCAGCTCGGCGATGCCGACGGCGAACGAGATGCGCGTACGGGTGGAGGGCTTGTCGAAGAGCACCGCCACCGAGCGCGGACCCGCGAGGGGCGTGCGGGCGAACCGGTCGCGCTTCATGGCGGCGGCCAGCTCCAGCACCTCGGCCTGTTCGGCGGGGGTGAGGTCGTCGTCCCGCAGGAAGTGCCGGACCATCGCTGTCAGCTCTCCTTCAGGGAGTCGGCGGCCGCGTCGAGGATCGCCGGGAGGGCGTCGACGAACGACTGGGCCTGCCGGGGGGTGAGGATGAGGGGCGGAGCGATCCTGATCGCGTCCGGCTGGACCGCGTTCACCAGGAAACCGGCCTCGCGCGCGGCGGCCTCGACCGCCGGCCCGACCGCCAGTTCCGCGCCGGGCTCGGCCCCTGGTACGGGACCCGGGGTCAGGACGGCGGCCAGCCACAGGCCCCGGCCGCGCACCCCGGCCAGCAGCGGATGATCGATGGCGGCGATGCCGTCCTTGAGGAGTGTCCCGACCGTCGTCACGTTGTCGAGAAGGCTCTCCTTCTCGATCGTCCACAGCACGGTCAGCGCGGCGGCGGAGGCGACCGGGTTGCCGCCGAAGGTGCTGCCGTGGTCTCCCTTGGCGAAGAGCTCGCCGTACGGGCCGAAGCCGACGCACGCGCCGATGGGCAGCCCGCCGCCCAGGCCCTTGGCGAGGGTGAGGATGTCGGGGCGGACGCCCTCGTGCTGGTGGGCGAACCAGGCCCCGGTCCGGCCGATCGCCGACTGGATCTCGTCGGCGACGAAGAGCGCGCCGGTCGCGTCGCAGATCTCCCGGACGGCGGCGAAGTACCCGTCCGGCGGCGGCACGACCCCGGCCTCGCCCTGCGTCGGCTCCAGGAAGACCGCCGCGCATTCGTCGGTGACGGCCTCGCGCAGCGCCTCGGCGTCGCCGTACGGGACGAAGCGCACGTCGATCGCGTACGGGCCGAACGGCTCGCGGATCGCCGTCTTGCCGGTGAGCGACAGGGCGCCCATCGAACGGCCGTGGAAACCGTTCTCGGCGGCCACGAAGTAGCTCCGCCCGTTGGCCTTCCCGTACTTGATCGCCAGCTTGAGGGCGCACTCGTTGGCCTCGGTGCCGCTGTTGGCCAGGAAGACCCGGCCCTCGCCGCCGAGCAGCTCGCGCAGCTTCTCGGCCAGCACCACCTCCTGCTCGTTGACGAACAGGTTGGAGGTGTGGGCCAGCGACATGACCTGGTTGCTCACCGCCTCACCGAGCTCCTCGTGCGCGTGGCCGAGGGAGCTGACGGCGATCCCGGCGATCAGGTCGAGGTACTCCTCGCCGTCGGCGTCCCAGACGACGCAGCCGTGCCCGGCCGTCAGCGCCAGCGGCGGGACGCCGTAGTTGGGCATGAACGCGGCCTCGTACCGTTCCCGCAGGTTCTGGGCGCTCACGCCGGGTCCCCTTCCTTGGTCGGGCCGCCCGGGCTGGGCAGGACCATCGTGCCGATCCCCTCGTCGGTGAAGATCTCCAGCAGCAGCGAGTGCAGCACCCGCCCGTCCAGGACGTGCGCCTGCGGTACCCCGCCGCGCACGGCGTGCAGGCAGGCCTCCATCTTCGGCACCATGCCCGCCGACAGCTCGGGGAGCAACGTCGCCAGCTCGTCGGTGGAGATCTCGTCGATGACGTCGTCGCTGGCGGGCCAGTCGGCGTAGAGCCCCTCGACGTCGGTCAGCACGACCAGCTTGGTGGCGTCGAGCGCGACGGCCAGGGCGGCCGCGGCGGTGTCGGCGTTCACGTTGTAGATCTCGCCGTCGTCGCCGCGGGCGACGCTGGAGATCACCGGGATCCGGCCGTCGTCGAGCATCGCGCGCACCGCGCCGACCTGGATCTCGACGATCTCGCCGACCTGCCCGATGTCGACCGGCTCGCCGTCGACCACCGCGAACTTGCGCTCGGCGGTGAAGAGGTTGGCGTCCTCGCCGGACATGCCGACGGCGAACGCGCCGTGCCGGTTGATCAGCCCGACCACGTCCCGCTGGACCTGGCCGACGAGCACCATCCGGACGACCTCCATCGCCTCGGGCGTGGTGACCCGCAGCCCGGCGGTGAAGTGCGACTCGATGCCGTTGCGGTCGAGCGCCGCGTTGATCTGCGGGCCGCCGCCGTGCACGATGACCGGCCTCAGGCCCGCGTACCGCAGGAACACCACGTCCTCGGCGAACGAGTGGCGCAGCTCCTCGTCGGTCATCGCGTGGCCGCCGTACTTGATCACGACGGTGGTGCCGTGGAACCGCTCCAGCCACGGCAGGGCCTTGATGAGGGTCTCGGCCTTGGACATGACGCCGGCCCGGTTCTTGCGCATCCTGGCGCCGGAGATGGCGCTCAGCTGCTCGCCCGGCTGCCCGCCTGCCTGTCCACTGGTCTGCTCGGTGGCGGTCATGTCGAGTACGCCGAGTTCTCGTGGACGTAGTCGGCGGTGAGGTCGGTCGTCCAGACGGTCGCGCTGTTGGGGCCCGCCGACAGGTCGACGGTGATCGTGACGTCGCGCGGACGCAGGTCGACCTTGTCGCGGTCGTCGCCGAACGAGCCGTTGCGGCAGACCCACACTCCGTTGATCGCCACGTTCACCTCGTCGGGGTCGAAGACCGCCTCGGTGGTGCCGACGGCCGACAGCACCCGGCCCCAGTTGGGGTCCTCGCCGTGGATGGCGCACTTGAGCAGGTTGTTGCGGGCGATCGAGCGGCCGACCATGACCGCGTCGAAGTCGCTGGCGGCGCCGACGACCTCGATCGTGATGGCCTTGGACGCGCCCTCGGCGTCCACCAGCAACTGCCGGGTCAGGTCGGCGCACACGTCGGTGAGGAGCTCGGTGAACTCCGCCTCCTCGGGCGTCACCCCGGTGGCGCCGGAGGCCATGAGCAGCACCGTGTCGTTCGTCGACATGCAGCCGTCGGAGTCGAGCCGGTCGAGCGTCACGGCGGTGGCCGAGCGCAGGGCGCGGTCGAGCGCCTCGGCGTCCAGGTCGGCGTCGGTGGTGACGACCGCGAGCATCGTGGCGAGCGAGGGGGCGAGCATGCCCGCGCCCTTGGCCATCGCACCGATCATGTAGCCGCCCGCGCCCTGCCGGAACGCGATCTTGGCGACGCTGTCGGTGGTGCGGATGGCGTCGGCGGCGGCGAGCCCGCCGTCGGTGCGCGACAGCCCGGCGGCCGCGACCGCGACGCCCGGCAGCAGCTTGTCCATCGGCAGCCGCTCGCCGATCAGGCCGGTCGAGCAGACCATGATCTCGCCGGCCGAGTCCTGGAGGGCCTGGGCGACCGTCTCGGCGGTGGCGTGCGTGTCCTGGAACCCCGCGGGACCGGTGCAGGCGTTGGCGCCGCCGGAGTTGAGCACCACCGCGTGCACGCGGCCGCCCTTGATGACCTGCTCCGACCACAGCACCGGCGCGGCCTTCACGCGATTGCGGGTGAAGACCGCCGCGGCCGCGCGGGACGGCCCGTCGTTGACGACGAGGGCCAGATCGCGGGCCCCGCTGTCCTTGAGTCCGGCGACGACTCCGGCGGCGCGGAAACCCTGGGGGGCTGTGACGCTCAAGGTGCCACTCCGATCGTGGTGAGCCCGAGTTCTTCGGGGAGGCCGAGGGCCAGGTTGGCGCTCTGCACGGCGCCACCGGCCGTGCCCTTGGTGAGGTTGTCGATGGCGGCGACCACGACGACGCGTCCGGCGCGTTCGTCGAGGGCGACCTGGACGAGGGCGCTGTTGGCGCCCAAAGTCATGGAGGTGGCGGGCCACTGCCCCTCGGGCAGCAGGCCGACGAAGGGCTCGCCGGTGTAGGCGTCCTGGTAGGCCTCGCGGAGCGCTGCGGCGGTGACGCCGGGCTTCGCCCTGGCCGAGCAGGTGGCCAGGATGCCGCGGCTCATCGGCGCCAGCGTCGGGGTGAACGACACGGTGACCGGCTCGCCCGCGACGGCGCTGAGGTTCTGGATCATCTCCGGGGTGTGCCGGTGGGTGCCGCCCACGCCGTACGCGGCGACCGAGCCCATCACCTCGCTGCCCAGCAGGTTCGGCTTGAGGGCGCGGCCGGCGCCGGACGTGCCGGACGCCGCGACCACCACCACGTCGGGCTCGGCGAGGTCGGCGGCCAAGGCCGGGAACATGGCCAAGGTCACAGAGGTCGGATAGCAGCCGGGCACGGCGATGCGCCGTGCGGTGCGCAGCACGTCGCGCTGGCCCGGCAGCTCCGGCAGCCCGTACGGCCAGGTGCCGGCGTGCGGCGAGCCGTAGAAGTGCTCCCAGTCAGCCGGGTCGGCGAGCCGGAAGTCGGCGCCGCAGTCGACGACCAGGACGTCGCCGCCCAGCTGCCCGGCGATGGCGGCGGACTGCCCGTGCGGAAGGCCGAGGAAGACGACGTCGTGGCCGGTGAGCGTCTCGGCGGTGGTCTCCGCCAGCACGCGGCCGCGCAGGGAGCGCAGGTGGGGCTGGTGCGCCCCCAGCTCGGTGCCGGCGTTGGAGCCCGCCGTGAGCGCGCCGATCTCGAATCCCGGATGGCCTGCGAGGATGCGCAGCACCTCGCCGCCCGCGTAGCCGCTGGCGCCGGCGACCGCCGCCCTGATTCCCATGTCAGCTCAAGTCCTTCCAGAGGGATAGAGCAAGAGTATGCATGACTATGGATGAGTATTCAATCGGCGGGGCCTGGTGTTCTCGCTCAGGCGAGACCCGCGGAATCATACCAAGGCTGATATTTAGCCCCCGAAAGGTTTGACACCTAAATATTTGTCGCCTAAGAATGGGCTCGTGGACGCGAACAGGCCGGGTGTCGACGACCTCGACAAGCTGGGCCCCATGGAGGAGTGGCCCATCGGCCGCCTCTTCGCCGCCGCCTCGCGGCTGGCGGGCACGGTGATGTGGCGGCAGCACCGGACGAGCCCCGCGGGGTTCTTCGTGCTGCGGGCGCTCGTGACCGAAGACGGCCTGCGTCCCGGCGAGCTGGCCAGGCGCCTGCTCATCTCCCCCGCCACGGTCACGACCGTGGTCGACACGCTGGAACGCAACGGGCACGTCGAGCGGCGGCGCGACGAGCGCGACCGCCGCGCGCTGCGCGTCCACATCAACCCCTCCGGCCTCGCCGTGGTCTCCGAGACCGGCGACGCCATGGGGGACGACATCTGGAGCCTGTACGACGTGGTCGACGAGGAGGACGAGCCGGTCGTCCGCAGGTTCCTGCTCCGCCTGATCGAACGGTTCGAGGAGTACCCGGACAGGCCCGGAGATCCCCCGGCGGACCCCCACAAGGAGACGGCGCGTGACCGAGCCACCCGTGACTGATCCACCCGCGACAGACCCACCTGTGACCAGCTCACCCGCGACCGGCCCGTCCGCGACCGGCGCACCCGCGGCCGAGCCGCGCGTGGAGACCGCCATCAGCGCGGTGGACCTCCACAAGACCTACAAGGGCCCGCGCGGCGACGTGCCCGCGGTGCGCGGCATCGACCTCGACGTGCGGCAGGGCGAGTTCTTCGGCCTGCTCGGCCCCAACGGCGCGGGCAAGTCGACCACCATCGGCATGCTCACCACGCTGGTGGTGCCGACGGCGGGCAGCGCGCACGTGTGCGGCTTCGACGTCACCGAGCAGTCGGTCGAGGTCAAGCGGCGCATCGGGATGGTGTCGCAGGGCAACACCCTCGACAACGACCTCACCGCCTTCGAGAACCTGGAGCTGACCTGGCAGCGGTCCATCACCGACCGCGCCCTGGCGCCCCTGCCCGTCCCGCTGCTGGCCGTCCAGAAGATCACGGCCGCCGCCCTGCAGGGCCTGCTCGGCGGCCTGCTGGTCTTCCCCGCCGTCCTCTTCATCCACGCCGAGGGCCAGGCCCCCGACGTGCACATCGCGAACTGGCCGCTCTTCCTGCTCGTCATGATCACCGGCGCGTGGCTGTCGGCGGCCGGCGGCCTGCTGCTCGGCACCCTGATCAACCCGCAGAAGGCCCAGGTCCTCTTCGCCGTGATCCTCATGCCGATCACGATGCTCGGCTGCGTCTACTACCCCTGGTCGGCCCTGGACGACGTCCGCTGGCTGCAGATCGCCAGCCTCTTCAACCCGCTCGTCTACCTGAGCGAGGGCCTGCGGTCGGCGCTCACGCCAGAGGTGGGGCACATGCCGGTCTGGGCCTTCCTGATCCCCCTCCTGGGCGGCACGGCGGCCATCACCTGGTTCGCGACCCGCACGTTCACCAAACGCGTCCTCACCTGACCCCACCAAGCCGGGGCCCAGGGTTTTGCCGCCCCCAGGCCCCTGGGTTTACCGCCCAATTCGCACGTCCGCGAGATGCCCGACAGCAGCGGCGACTAATCCCTTAGATCACCGCATTTTCAGAGCGCTTTCGCAAGGGGGTGTTGTCAGGTACACCCCGCTAGGGGTTCTGGGCCCATGGAGTGAGGGTGTGCCGCGAACTTAGCGTTCCGGCCATGACAACTCTTTCAGCGAGGATCGCGTGCGCTGCGCTCGCACTCGCCGCCACAACGACAGTCGCGGAATCAGCCGTGGCGGAATCGGGCGTGGCGGATACGCCCACCGGTGAGCGCGGGACCGTCGTCTCGGCAGTGCGGGTGGCGCACATGTCGCCGGAGCAGGTGCGCGACTATCTGGCCGATTTCCATCCCGACTTCGCCTCCCCCAAGCCGGTCAATGGCGTCGACACCTATCGCGTCGTCTACCGGACCATTTCCGCTCGCGGACGTGCGACGACTGCCAGCGGGGTCGTGTCCCTGCCCAGCCGTAAAACGAAGAGCCCGCTTCGGGCGGTCAGCTTCACGCACGGCACCCATGCCGCGAAGAACATCGCCGGGTCGGTCGCCGGCGACGGCCAGAGCAGGGTCGCCGCCGTCTACTACGCGGGCGCCGGGTATGCGGGCGTCGCGCCCGACTATCTCGGCCTGGGGCTCGGGCCCGGCTTCCACCCCTACGGCCACGCCGCGTCCGAGGCGAGCGCCTCGCTCGACATGCTGCGCGCGGCCCGCGCGGTGGCCGAGTCGCACGGGCGGCGCCTGCGGCGCGAGGTGTTCGTGACCGGCTTCTCGCAGGGCGGCCAGGCGGCGATGGCGCTCGGCCGCGAACTGCAACGCGGCGCGGATCGGTATCTCCGGCTCGGCGCGCTCGCACCCGTCAGCGGTCCGTACGACGTCCGCCGCGCCCAGATTCCCGAGTCGTTCCGGCCCGGCACCACGCTCAACGCGAAGACGTCGGTGTTCTACACCGCGTACCTCATGGTGACGTGGCACCGCCTGTACGGGTTGTACGACTCCCCCTCCGAGGTGTTCCAGGCTCCGTACGACGGCACGGTGGAAAAGCTCTTCGACGGGAGCGGCGACTTCGAGGAGATCGGCCCCCATCTGCCGGACAGTCTCGATGCCTTGCTGACGCCGCGGTTCCGGCAGCGGCTGCTGCACCCGAGCGGGACGGTGCTGCGGGCGATGCGGGACATGGACGGGACCTGTGACTGGCGGCCACAGGTCCCGACACGGTTGCACGGGGCGTCCGGCGACGAGCAGGTCACCTACGCCAACACCGGCTCCTGCGTCCGGGCGCTGCGCGAACGCGGGGCAAGGCCGGCGACGGCCGACTTGAAGACCGACCACTTCGGAACGCTGTTCCGCGGCTTGCCCGCGACACTGCG
The DNA here is from genome assembly GCF_043198015.1 of Spirillospora sp. NPDC048911. Classification (NCBI taxonomy): domain Bacteria; kingdom Bacillati; phylum Actinomycetota; class Actinomycetes; order Streptosporangiales; family Thermomonosporaceae; genus Spirillospora; species Spirillospora sp. NPDC048911. The sequence continues at coordinate 13,845 of NZ_JBICUD010000017.1, forward strand.
ATGGTTCCGGTCACTCTCCTAGCACCTCCTCGTCGATCTCGGTCAGGCCGGTGGCGCGGTCCAGGCGGAGCCAGCGCGTGATGCCGATGCTCCGCAGGAACGGCAGGTCGTGGCTGACCACGACCAGCGCTCCGCGGTAGGCCTCCAGGGCCTGGCCGAGCTGGCGGGCGCTGGCCATGTCGAGGTTGTTCGTCGGCTCGTCCAGCAGCAGGAGCTGCGGGGCGGGTTCGGCGAGCAGCAACGAGGCCAGCACGGCACGGAACCGTTCGCCTCCGGACAACGTGCCCGCGAGCTGGTCGGCGCGCGCGCCACGGAACAGGAAGCGCGCGAGGCCCGCGCGGATCGTGTTCACCGGCGCCGACGGGGCGAACGTGCGGACGTTGTCGACGACGCTCAGATCGTCGTCGAGAACGTCCAGGCGCTGCGGCAGGTACCGCAGGCCGTCCACGCCGGCCTTCACCGCCACGCCCTCGGTCACCGGGTCGCCGACCAGGGCGCGCAGGAACGTCGTCTTGCCCGCCCCGTTCGGGCCGACCAGCGCGATCCGTTCCGGGCCCCGGACGATGAGCTCGTCCATCGTTCCCGGCTCGGGATCGGCCGCCGTCAGGCCGGTGACGGTGAGCACCGTGCGGCCCGCCGGAACCTCGGTGGCGGGCAGCTGGACCCGGATCTCCGCGTCGTCGCGCACCGCCTCCTCGGCCTCGGTCAGCTTCTCCTTGGCGCCGGCGAGCCGGTCCTCGTGCATGATGCGGTGCTTGCCCGCCGAGACCTGCGCCGCGCGCTTGCGCAGCTTCATCACGGCCCTGGGCTCGCGCTTGATGTCGTACATCTTGTTGCCGTAGCGGACGCGGCGGGCCAGCTTGACGTGCGCCTCCTCCAGCTCGCGCTTCTGCCTGCGCACATCCGTCTCGGCCACGCGGACCATGCGTTCGGCCGCCTCCTGCTCGACGGCGAGCGCCTCCTCGTACTCGGTCAGGTTGCCGCCGAAGTAACGAATGTCACCATCGCGCAGGTCTGCGATCTCGTCGACGAGGTCGAGCAGCGCACGGTCGTGGCTGACGACGACCAGCACGCCCGGCCAGGCGGTGACGGCGTCATAGAGCCGCCGCCGCGCGTCCAGGTCGAGGTTGTTGGTCGGCTCGTCGAGCAGCAGGACGTCCGGGCGTGCCAGGAACAGCGCGGCCAGCCCGACCATGACCGTCTCGCCGCCCGAGAGGGTGGCCACGGTGCGGTCGAGGCCGAGCTCGTGCAGGCCGAGCCTGTCGAGTTCGGCACGCGCCCGTTCCTCGACGTCCCAGTCGTCCCCCACCGCGGCGAAGTTCTCCTCGGTGGCCTCGCCCCGCTCGATGGCGAGCAGCGCGGTGCGCGCCTCGCTGATCCCGAGCAGGTCGGCGACGGTACGGGCGGTGCCGAGCGGGAGGTTCTGCGGCAGGTAGCCGATCTCCCCCTCGACGCTGATCGTGCCCGCCGCCGGACGAAGCTCACCGGCGATCAGCTTCAGCAGGGTGGACTTACCGGATCCGTTGACGCCCATCAGCCCGGTGCGGCCGGCGCCGAACGCGGCGTCGAGCCCGTCCAGCACCTGGGTGCCGTCCTGCCAGGCGAACGAGACGTCCTGGCAAACGATGGAAAATGACATGAGCGGTTCCTCCAGGGCGCGTCGAAGTGATCAATGCACATGTGGAGACACCGCGGTCTGGCACCGCGTACGGACGTGCGGGCATGAAAAGAGCCCGGACAATGGGGTCCGCTGAGATCGCGTGCGCGAGCCGCAAAAGGGCCGACCGAAGGTCGGCGAGCAGCCTGCGCGGTGTCTGCGACCTCAGTTCTTCAAAGGACTCCCCAGCCGGGCGACGATGTGACTCCCACACCGTACCCCACGCCTTAAATGCAACGCAAGTAGTGTTAGCGGGAATAATCTTGGAGAGCATGAAGGGGCCTCGCACGTGCATGCGAGGCCCCTTGACGCGTGGTGGTCAGGCGCCTCGGAGAACGGCGCCGGTGCGGGTGGTGGCTGCGGCTACCGCGGCGTCGCGGGCGGCGCCTGCCTCTTCGGCGGTGAGGGTGCGGTCCGGAGCGCGGAAGCGCAACGTGTAGGCCAGGGACTTGCGGCCCTCGCCGACCTGCTCGCCGGTGTAGATGTCGAACAGCCGGATCGACTCCAGCAACTCGCCGGCACCGGCGCGGAGCGCCGCCTCGACGTCGGCGGCGGGGACGGCCGCGTCGACGGTCAGGGCCACGTCCTGGGTGGCGACCGGGTAGGACGACACGTGCGGTGCGGATGGGCTGACCGGGTCGCCTAGCCTGCGGAGCTCCAGCTCCATCGCGCAGGTGCGGGAAGGCAGACCGTACGCCTTGATGACGCGCGGGTGCAGCTCACCGGCGTGCCCGACGAGGGTCTCGCCCAGATAGAGCGCGGCGCAGCGGCCCGGGTGCCAGGGCGCGTGCTGGTCGGCCTTGACCGTGAGCTCGACGCCTGCTTCGCGGGCCACCGTGCGGGCGGCCTCGATGGCGTCGGCCCAGGTGGCGGGGCCGCCCTTGCCCCACCAGCCGGACGGTTCGCGTTCGCCCGCAAGGACGGCCGCGACGCGCAGCGGCTGGTCGGGCAGTGCGGCGTCGACCGAGGCGATCTCTTCGGGTGTCGGGCCACGGTCGACCGGCAGGCGTGGTGCCTTTTCCGGGGCGTCTGGACGTGGGCGGAAGACCATGCCGAGCTCGTACAGGCTGGCGTCGCCGAAGCCACGGCCAACGTTGCGTACCAGAGCCTTGAACAGGCCGGGCAGCAGCGTGGTGCGCAGCAGCGGCTCGTCCTCGGACAGCGGGTTGGCCAGGCGAAGGGCCGTGCGGCGGGCGTCGTCGGCCGGGAGCTGGAGTGAGTCCCAGTCCTTCGCGGCGACGAACGGGAAGCTCAGCACCTCGGTGTAGCCGGAGCCGGCGAGGGCGCGGCCGACGCGGCGGCGCAGGCGCTGCTGGGGGGTCAGGCCACGCCCGGCGACGGGACGCGGCGCGCGGGCCGGGATGTTCTCGTAGCCCTCAAGGCGTATGACCTCTTCGGCGAGGTCGTTGGGGTCGACCAGGTCGGGCCGCCACGACGGCGGGGTGACGACGAGGGGGTCGTCACCCTCGACGGTGCAGCCGACCTGCTCCAGGCGGTGAATCACCGTGTCGCGGCCGTAGGTCACGCCTGCCACGCGGTCCGGGTGGTTGGTCCACATCGTGACGGTGACCGGCTCGACCGGTGCCTGCGCGTGCGTCACACCGGGCGCGATCTCGGCGCCGCCCAGGTCGGCGAGCATCCGCGCGGCGCGGTACGACGCGTACAGCGGCAGCTCGCGGTCGACGCCGCGCTCGAACCGGTAGGACGCCTCACTGTGCAGCTTGTGGCGGCGCACCATGCGGGCGGTGCCGATGGCGTCGAAGTGCGCGGCCTCGATCACCATGTCGGACGACTTCTCGTCGATCTCGGTGTTGAGGCCGCCCATCGAGCCCGCCATCGAGATCGGGCCCGACTCGTCGGTGATCAGGATGTCCTCGGGGTGGAGCTTGCGCTTGACGTGGTCGAGCGTCTCCAGCGTCTCGCCGGCCTCGGCGCGGCGCACGACGACGGGGCCGGTGAGCTTGCCGCGGTCGAACGCGTGCAGCGGCTGGCCCAGCTCCAGCATCAGGTAGTTGGTGACGTCGACCGCGAGCGACACCGGGCGCATGCCGGCGCGGAACAGGCGGACGCGCATCCACATCGGGGTCTGCGCGTTCGGGTCGAAGCCGCGCACCTCGCGCAGGACGAAGCGGTCGCAGGCCGTGGGGTCGGCGATGCTCGCGGGGTAGGACTCGGCGGTGTCGGCGGGCAGCTCAATGTCGGCCGGATCCTTGAACGGGACGTCGTAGGCGACGGCCGCCTCGCGGGCGATGCCGCGGATCGACAACGCGTAGCCGCGGTCCGGGGTGACGGCGATGTCGAGCACGTCGTCGCGCAGGCCGAACAGCCCGATCACGTCGGTGCCGACGGGCTCGCCGCCGGGCGGCAGGACGAGGATGCCGTCGTGGTCGTCGCCGATGCCCAGCTCGCGCACCGAGCAGATCATGCCCTCGGACACCTTGCCGTAGGTCTTCCGGGCGCCGATCTTGAAGCCGCCGGGCAGCTCGCCGCCGGGCAGGATGACCACGACGCGGTCGCCGACCGCGAAGTTGGACGCGCCGCAGATGATGTTCTGCGGCTCGCCGGTGCCGTTGGCCTGGCCGACGTCGACCTGGCAGTAGCGGATCGGCTTCTTGAACTCGGTGAGCTCCTCGATCGCCAGCACCTGGCCGATGACCAGCGGCCCGACGAGGTCGGCGCCCGCCTGCTCGACGGTCTCGACCTCCAGGCCTGCGTCGATCAGCTTGGCCGCCAGGGCGCGGCCGGTGACGTCCGCGGGGAGCGCCACGTACTCCCGCAGCCACGAAAGCGGGGCCCGCATCAGATCTCCATCCCGAACGGAAGGGTGAAGCGGACGTCGCCCTCCACCATGTCGTGCATGTCTTCCACGCCGTGCCGGAACATCAGCGTGCGCTCCACGCCCAGGCCGAACGCCCAGCCGCTGTAGCGGTCGGGGTCGATGCCGCAGGCGACCAGCACGCGCGGGTTGACCATGCCGCAGCCGCCGATCTCGATCCAGCCCTCGGAGCCGCACGTGCGGCACGGCTCGGCGCCCGGCTCGACCGAGGCGCCGCGGCAGACGAAGCACTGCATGTCGACCTCGGCCGACGGCTCGGTGAACGGGAAGTAGGACGGGCGCATCCGCACCTGCAGGCCCGCGCCGAACATGCCGTTGACGAACGCGTCGATGCCGCCGCGCAGGTCGGCCATCGTGATGCCCTCGTCGACCACCAGGCCTTCGAGCTGGTGGAAGACCGGGCTGTGGGTGGCGTCCAGCTCGTCGGTGCGGAACGTGCGGCCCGGCACCACCACGTACACCGGCAGCTCGCGCGACAGCAGCGAGCGGATCTGCACCGGCGAGGTGTGCGTGCGCAGCACGAGGTCGGATTCTTCGGATTCGACGAAGAAGGTGTCCTGCATGGAGCGCGCCGGGTGGTCGGGCTTGAAGTTGAGCGCGTCGAAGTTGAACCAGCCCGCCTCGACCTCGGGGCCCTCGGCGACCTCGAAGCCCATGGAGACGAAGACGTCGGCCATCCGCTCCTGGATCGTGGTCAGCGGGTGCCGGGCGCCGCGGGGGGCGCGGTCCCAGGGGAGCGTGACGTCGACGGTCTCCTCGACGAGCACGCGCTGGTCGCGTTCCTCCTCCAGCTCGGCCTGGCGGGCCTTGAGCGCCTGGGCGACCGCGCCGCGGGCGGCGCCGATGCGCTTGCCCGCCTCGGCCCGGCCCTGCGGCGGCAGCGCGCCGATCTCCCGGTTGGCCAGGGCCAGCGGGGACCGGTCGCCGGCGTGCGCCAGGCGGACTTCCTTCAGGGCGTCGAGGTCGCCGGCGCCGGCGATGGCCGCCAGCGCCTCGGCACGGGCCCGGTCGAGCGCTTCGGGCTGCAACGCGGCCACCTCGACCGGATCGTAGGACTTGTTGGGTGCAGACATGGTGGTGAGACAACTCCGGCTCGGCATGGATCGCCCCGCAGTCTAGTGCGCGGCGGTGTGCTGCTTGGCTGCTGGTGAAGCCCGCGGGGTGCGGCGACGATCAGGACGCGTGGTCCGGTGCCCCTGCGGGCAACGTAAATCGGAACTCGGCGCCGCCGCCCGGGGCGCGGCGGACGGCGATCGCGCCGCCATGGGCCTCGACCAGGCCCTTGACGATGTAGAGGCCGAGCCCGGTGCCACCGCGGCGGTTGCCGCCGGGACCGCGCCAGAACTGCCGGAAGACGCGCTCGGCGGCCTCGGGCGGGATGCCCGCACCCTCGTCGCGCACCGACACGGCGGCCCCCTCCTTGTGCGCGTCCGGCTCCACCACGATCGTGACGGTCCCGTCGCCGTGACGCACCGCGTTCTCCACCAGGTTACCGAGGATCTGGTCGATCTTGTCGGGGTCCAGCCACATGTCCGGCAGCTCGCCCCTGGCGTCGAAGCGGAACCGGTCCTCGGAGTCGCCGGCCGCGACCCGGCCCGCGATGACCTTGCGGACCTCGCCGGGCAGGTCGACCACCTGCCGGTGCATCTCCAGCCGGCCGGCCTCGATGCGCGAGACGTCCAGCAGCTCGGTGATCAGCCGCGTGACGCGGTCGGCGTCGGCGTTGACGGTCTCGAGCATGACCCGCTTCTGGTCGTCGTTGAAGCGGTGCCACTTGGCCAGCAGCGTGGCGGTGAAGCCCTTGACGCTGGTGAGCGGGGAGCGCAGCTCGTGCGCGACGGTCGAGACCAGGTCGGCGCGGTCGCGTTCCTGGCGGGCGCGGTGGGCGGCGTCGCGGAGGGAGATCGTGAAGCGTTCGACGGCGCCGCCCGGGTCGCGCCGGTATCCGGCGGTGACCAGCAGCTCGGTGTCGTCGGGGAGGAAGAGCGAGCGCTCGGGATGGCGGGTGCGGGTCGCCAGGCCCTCGTAGGGAGCCAGGCACTTCCACCAGTCGCGGCCCTCGGCGTCGTGCAGCGGGAGCACGTCGCGGAAGTCACGGCCGATGGCCGCGTCCGCGGCGATCCCGGTCATCCGCGCGGCGGCCGCGTTGAAGATGGTCACTCGTCCGTCACGGCCGGCGACGAGCAGGCCGTCGGCCAGATCGTCGGCCCAATCGTCCACCTGGTCGTCCGCCCCGTCACCCGTGGCCAGCCGGTCGCCGCCGGCGAGGTCGCCGGTGCCGGACGGCACACGTGGAGGCACGTGCGGGGAGCCTTCTCCACCCACGACGCCCTCCACAACACCGGTCAGAACGCGGCCTGTCAGGAAGAGACTCTATCCGGACTCGGCCACCTTACGGGACCCGGAAAACTCCCTAGGGGAAGGCTTTTGTGGCGGACGGGCCCACCTGCGCGACCGCGTCCGCGACACTCCCGTGCAGGGTGAGGACGCGGTGCAGACCGGAGATGTGCAGCAGCCGCCGCTGAGCTGGACGCAGCCCGGCGAGCCGGACCGCTCCGCCCTGCTCGGCGGCGCGGTTGTGCGCGACCACGAGCGCGCCGAGACCCGTGGCGTCGCAGAACGTCACCTCGGAGAAGTCGACGACCAGCCGATGACGTCCGGCCGCGTCGAGCTCGCGCAGCGCGGTGCGCAGCGTGTCGGCGGTGTGCAGGTCGATCTCCCCCGAGACCGCCACGACCGCCAGCTCGCCGTCCTCGCGCACGACCGTCACCCGCAGGCCCGGCAGCGGCTCCCCCGCCGTCCCGGACCCCATGGCGGACTCCAGTTCGCTGTCGCGGCACCGCAGCAGCGGGCCGCCCCGCCGCGCCGATCTGCCGCCGGGCTTCCTGGTCTCGCTCATTCCCTCGCCCCCACTCGGCTCTCCCCCATGCTTCCCCCACACTGTGCGGCCTCGACGCCGCCCTATGTCAGACTCCGCGCGGCCGCGGCCGCGGCCGCGGCCCCGCCTGTCACGCTCTTCTCGTCACGCCTGCTCGTTGTGCCTGCTCAACACGCTAGGCATCCGGCGAGGCGGGTGAAGTCCTCATCAGGTCGGAATCCCCCTCATCCAAAGGAACGAGTGGAGTGGATCAAAATGCGGCCGACCCGTCAACGGAGTCTCATCCTCCCAGGTCAGCAACCGGTGAACGGCGCTGAACGCGACCGCATACGGCCAGTGGATCCGAGAACTCGCGGGCCGTTCCGAGCGTCCCGCCCTGCCCGTGGCCGGCCGGGACGGGGTCAGGCGGTGCGCTGGGCCCGTGCCGACGCGTACAGGCAGACGGCGGCGGCGGTGGCCAGGTTGAGGCTCTCCGCACGGCCGTAGATGGGCACCCGCACGACATCGTCCACATGCCGCAGGATCTCGTCTGGCAAACCCCAGGCCTCGTTGCCGAACACCCAGGCGGTCGGCCTGGCCAGGAGCCCGTCGTCGATGGCCTCGTCCAGCGTGCGCGTGCCCGCGCCGTCGGCCGCCAGCACGGTGAGACCGGCCCGCTTGAGGTCGGTGATCAGCGTCTCGAAGCGCGGCCCGACCACCACGGGAAGATGGAAGAGGCTGCCCGCGGACGCCCGGACGCACTTGCCGTTGTACGGGTCGACGGAGGCGTCGGTGAACACGACGCTCTCCGATCCCGCGGCGTCGGCGGTGCGCAGCACGGTGCCGGCGTTGCCCGGGTCGCGGACGTGGGCGAGCACCGTCACCAGCTTCGGCCGAGACTCCAGCGCGGTGGCCAGCGGAACGTCGACGAACTCGCAGACCGCCAGCAGCCCCTGCGGCGTGACGGTCTGGGCGAGCTCGGCCATCACCTCGCCGCTGACGCGCAGCACCGGCACACCCGCCTGCTCGGCCGCGGTGACCAGCTCGGGATGGCGGGACTCGGCCTCGGCGGTGGTGAACAGCTCCGCCAGGCCGCCAGGGATCCGCAGCGCCTCGCGCACCGCCTGCGGTCCTTCGGCGAGGAACCGGCGCTCGCGGCGCCGGAAGGCGCGTTTGGCGAGCCGCCGAGCGGCCTTCACCCGCGGGGAACGCAGGGAGGTCAGCTCGCGGCCCGCCATCGTCGCTCGATCGCCCGTCGGTCTGATGCCGGCCTCAGGCGGCCTCGCTGCCCTCGGCGGGCAGCGCGGCCTTGGCGACCTTCACCAGGGCGGCGAAGGACTCGGCGTCGTTGACGGCCAGCTCGGCGAGCATGCGGCGGTCGACCTCGACCTCGGCGGCCTTCAGGCCCTGGATGAACCGGTTGTAGGTCATGCCGTTCGCGCGCGCCGCGGCGTTGATGCGCTGGATCCACAGGCGCCGGAACTGGCCCTTGCGGTCCTTGCGGTCGCGGAAGGCGTACGTCATGGAGTGGAGCTGCTGCTCCTTGGCCTTGCGGTACAGACGCGACCGCTGGCCGCGGTAGCCGCTCGACCGCTCCAGGACGACCCGACGCTTCTTGGCGGCGTTGACCGCCCTCTTCACGCGTGCCACGTGATGAACTCCTTCGTGGGGGCCGGGGCCTCGGGCCTCGGCCGGTCGTACGGACTACTGGTCGTCGGCTGCTTACTTGCGGAGCAGCTTCTTGATGTTCTTCGCGTCGGCCGGGGCCACCACGACGGTGCCGTCCAGGCGGCGGGTGCGCTTGGTCGGCTTGTGCTCGAGCAGGTGGTTCTTGTTGGCGCGGCGGCGGATCACCTTGCCGGAGCCGGTCAGCTTGAAGCGCTTCTTGGCACCACTGTGGGTCTTGGTCTTCGGCATGGTCGCCGTCGTCTCCCTCTCCTCTGCGCCCCCGCGATGGCACGGGGGCGTGCCTGATCGGGCGCATCCCACGATTCACATGGCGACGCGCCTGGTCAGGCTCAATGTACGTGCGTCACGATCCTGCCGAGGCAGGATCACGTCAGGCTCGGCCTCGCGGCCGGGCCGGTGGCCTTGGCGAGGCCGGTCAGGCGGGCTCGTCCGAAGCGGCGGCGGCCTCGTCGCGCGCGGCGCGCTCGGCCTTGGCCTCGGCCTTCGCCTCCGCCTTCTTCTTGTGCGGACCGATCACCATGATCATATTGCGGCCGTCCTGCTTGGGCCGCGACTCGACGAAGCCGAGTTCCTCGACATCGTCGGCCAGCCGCTGCAGCAGCCGGAAGCCCAGCTCCGGGCGGGACTGCTCACGACCACGGAACATGATCGTGACCTTGACCTTGTCGCCCGCCTTGAGGAACCGCACCACGTGACCCTTCTTGGTCTCGTAGTCGTGCGGGTCGATCTTCGGCCGGAGCTTGATCTCCTTGATGACCGTGTGCGCCTGGTTCTTCCGCGCCTCACGCGCCTTCATCGCGGACTCGTACTTGAACTTGCCGTAGTCCATGAGCTTCGCGACGGGCGGGCGCGCGGTAGGCGCCACCTCGACGAGGTCGAGATCCGACTCGCGCGCCAGTTCAAGGGCCTTGGCGATGGGCACGATGCCCACCTGTTCGCCGTTCGGGCCGACGAGCCGGACCTCGGGCACGCGAATGCGGTCGTTGATACGCGGTTCGGCGCTGATGGGACCTCCTTGGGGCCGTCACTCAAGTTCTAGGACCGGTCGTACCCCAGGCTCTCCACGAAGAAAAGCCCCGTACGACTCGCACACGGGGCCACCTTCGGTCGCCTCGGGGCCAGGGGCCGCCGAGGGCGATGGCGGACCGGACGCCGGGGCGTCGGTCTGCCGGACCGAGAACCCACCGGCCCTGTCGGCCGGTCAGGTGGGAGGTGGCCTCCGCTTGAGCGCTCTGCCCGGTGCCCGTTTCGGACACCACGCAAAGCCGGTCAGCCACCAAGACTAGCACCTGGTGGGCACTACTGAGACATCCACCGCCCGGGCAGGGACGTCGGAATCGGCGTGGGGCACGCCATCCCGATCAACGACGGAGCATCTCCGTGAATTCCCGGGGACCGCTGCGGGAGGTGACGGGCATGTGCCGGAGGCGGGGCCGGTGCGGGCCGGGGACGGCTTGCTACCGTGAGGTGACGACGGACCGCCGAGGTCGGTCGAACGGAAAGATCCCCCGATGCGTGCTTTCAGGTCCGGCGCCGCCGCCACCGCCGCGCCGCGCGCGACCCCGCCGATCCGGCTCGAGTTCGCCCAGAAGGCCTTCATCCTCGACGGTGACGGCCGCCTGCTGCTGGTGCGCAAGTCGGCCACGGACCCGCATCACCCGGGCCGGTGGGAGGTGCCCGGCGGCCGGCTGGAGGTGGCCGACGATCTCGATCTCGACGACCACATCCGGCGCGAGGTGTGGGAGGAGGTCGGGCTCAAGATCGACCCCGGCCCGCCGTTCCACCTCTGGCAGTGGTTCATGACCGACGCGCCCCCGGGGTCCGGCGACCGCGCGGGCCAGGTGCGGGTGGTGGCCACGGCGCGGCTCTGCCGGCCGGTCACCACGCAGGTCAGCGTCGAGCACCAGACGGCGGACGACCATCTGGACGAGCCCGCCTGGGTACCGCTTCCCGAGCTCGGCGGCTACGAGCTGATCCCGAGCCTGCGCCCGGTCGTCCGGGCCTTCCTCCGCCTCTATCCCGAGCACCGCTGACGCCGGCATGGGGACCGCCGAGGCCACCGCCCGCCCGCCGGTGGTATGGCCGGGCCTGGACGGGGTCGCCGACCGCCGCTTCGACCTGCTCGTCGTCGGTGACGTGCGGCTGGAGGTGCGGGCGGAGCTGCGCGGCCTGCGCTTCGCCGACCTGACCGCCGACCGGCTGGCCTACGCGCACGCGAGCGCGGTCGTCGCCGGGACGGCCGTCAACATGGCGCGCAGCGCCACCGGGTACTTCCGGCGGGTCGGCCTGTTCACCAAGATCGGCGACGACGACCACACCGAGGCGATCCGGCGCGAGCTGGGACGGCTCGGTGTCCGCGACCTCTGCCGCGTCGAGACCGGGATGCCGAACGGGGTGGCGGTGATGGTGCGCGACGACTCCCCGCCGTGGCCCGGCGTGCGGCTCCTCGTCGCGGCCGAGAACGCGCCGAGCCGGTGGCTGTCGGAGGCCGACGTCCGGCGCGCCGCCGCGGAGATCCGGACGGCGGACGCGGTCTTCCTCGACGGGTACGCGCTGCTGTCGCCGATCTCGCGGGCCGCCACGTACGCCGCCGCGCGGATCGCCAACGAGAGCGGCACGCTGGTCGCCTTCGACCTCGTCCCGCACGACATCGACGGCCGGGTGCCGGTGAGCGAGATCCTGCCGCTGCTCGCCCTCACGGACGTCATCGTCACCGAGGCCGCGACGCTGGCGCGGCTGCTGGGAGCACCCCCGCCCGTCGAGTCCGCCGAGGTCCGCGAGCTGCCGCCGCTCCTGGACCGCTCGGTCTGCGGGCGGCCCTTGTGGCTGCTTCGCTTCGGCGAGACCAATCTGGAGAACGTGCTGGCCTACCGCGGGGATCAGGGCGGCCGGCCTCTTCTGCTCGAGTACGCCTCGGGCTACGGCGAGGGCGTGGAACGCGCCGGATTCGGTGACCGGCTCGCGTCCTGCGAGCTCTACTGGTGGTTGTCGGCGCGCTCGCGCGGCTGAAGCGCCTCGATCGTGCGCAGGAACCGCTCGCGGCTGCCGGGCAGCCCGAAGGTCTCCTGCCACCGCCAAGGACCACCGGTCAGGGTCTCGTCGTGCGCGACCGTGGCGGCCCAGCGCAGGAACTGGCTCGGCACGCCGTCCCCCGAATGGACCGTGGTGGTCCCCTGCTCCTCCACGAGCAGGTACGAGCGGCGGGCGCGGAAGTGCCGCCGCACCGTCTCGTACGAGGCGGGTTCGCCGGGCAGCCCGCGCTCTTCCACCATCGCTCGCACGCCCGAGCCCGACGGCAGCAGGTGCCAATGCGCGTGGTCGATGCAGGCGCCGCCGCCCTGCGCCGTCCCGGGCCCGTGCTCGAAGAGCAGCAGGTCGTCGCCGCCGTACACGTCCCGGTACATCCGCGCCACGCGGTCGCGCCACACCTGGGCGCGCGCCCAGATGGCCCGCCCGAACGCGCCCGCGCACTGGTGATGCTCCGTCGTCACCAGCAGCAGGTGCCCCTCCGTGATCGGGGCGAGGTCGGGCATCAGAAAGAAGTCGTCGTCGGCCGCGAGCACCGCGGCCTCGCCGGGAAGGTCCACCATCGCGTTGAACCGGAACCGCAATGGCGGACACAGCACGCAGTCATGCACCGCGTCCGTGCGCATCACATCCTCCAGGGGCACGGCCCGCCACACCGCATTTTGGATGATTTCTCGTGAGCCGTCGCTACACAGGGTGCCCAGCCCTTGACCCATCTGGTGTGCGCGATGGATAGACCCATCCAGCAGGAGGGGTGCAGATTCATGGCGGAACGGGAACATAGGCCCTAGAGAGCGGGCCACAGTGAAAAACCTCCCCATGACCCCCGCCGCCGCGGAGGCGGCGACCCCCGAACCGGCTCCCGGCGCGGCCCTGCCGTCCGTCATCGACACGGCCGTCCTCGGGGCCCGCCTGAACGACTCCCTCGACATCCTGCGCGACTCGTACACCACCAATCCCCTCCCCGGCGTGGGGGGCGGCTGGTACCACGAGCTGACCCGGCCGGAGCCGGGCACGACCGCGACCGCGCTCGGCCTGCTGGCCTTCGTCGAGGCCGAACGTCCCTTCGAGCACTTCGACGAGTGCCTCGCCTTCCTCACGTCCCGGCAGATCTCCTCCAGCGATCCGCTCAAGGACGGCGGCTGGTCCACCAAGACCAGCCTCGGCATGCCGGTCGTGGAGGCGACCGCGTGGATCGCGCGCTTCCTGGCCCGCGCGCGCTGCGACCTGCGGCCGGACGCCCCCGACATCGGACGCGCCTACCGGTGGCTCGTACGGAACCAGAACCCCGACGGCGGCTGGGGTTCGTTGCGCAACAGCCCGTCCCGCATCTGGCCGACCTGCCTGGCCCTGCGCGCGCTGACCCAGCTCAACCCGTACGACCCCGCCGTCGAACGCGGTGTCGAGTGGCTCACCGCCGACCGGACCGCGCACCGGCCCGCCTGGGGCCCCACCCCGAACGCCCAGCCCACGGTGACGCACACCTCGTTCGTGCTCGTGACCCTCGCCGAGGCGCGCGCCGGGACCGAGGCGCGGCCCGGGCACGGTGACGACCGCCTGCTGGCCGCGTACGACTGGCTCCGCGGCAACCTCGACACCGAGGACGAGCACATCTGGATCGAGACCTACAACGTCTCCCCCAGCGGCCCCGGCTCCAAGCCCGTCTGGCGACTCGCCCTGTGGCACTACGGGCTGCCGATCGCCCTCATGGCGCTCCTGCGCGATCCGCGCGGCGTGCCGGGCGACCTGGTCAGCCGCGCGTTCCGGACCCTGGCGGACGGAGGCGTCGCCGACCCGCCGTGGGCGGGGTATCCCGGCACCGGCCGGTCCTCGTTGTGGATGCTGACCTGGCGCATGGAGGCGCTGACCTCCCTCGCCCGTCTCCTGCCGGCTCAGCCCGGCGACATCCTGCACTGGTTTCCCGACGCGATGGTGATCCAGCGCGCGCACGCCCGGGGCAGCTCGGTCCCCGCCCTGCTGCCCCGGCGCCACCGGATCGACGTCGCGGCCCGGTTGCGACGGCACTGGACGACACTGCTGCTCATCGGCGTGGGCCTCGCCAGCCTCATCGGCGTCATCACGGGCACCTGGGAGTGGCGGGACTTCTGGCTCAGCGTCAGCCTGCCGATCATGCTGTCGATCATCCAGGAATCGATGCGCCGCAAGAGACCCCCTCCCCCACCCACCCGCTAGCCGGCCCCCGGCGCGGCGTCAGGGGTGGGGTTGGGCTCGGCGGGCGAGTTCGGCTTCGCCGGCGGCGCGCATGGCCTCTACGGGGACGTCGTCGCGGCCGGTCATCATCGCCACCTGCCGGACGGCCTGGTGCAGCAACATCGGGAAGCCGCCGACGGCGACCCCGCCCGCCTGTTCGACCGCGGCGGCGAGCGCGGTCGGCCAGGGCGCGTAGACGACGTCGAAGAGGGCGGAGCCGGACACGGCCACGGGCTCGGCGAACGCGTCGGCGGCGCGTCCCGGCAACGTCGACACCACCAGGTCGGCGGACAGCAGTCCGGCGGGCAGCTGCTCGGCGACGAGGTCCAGCGTGGCGATTCGCACGTCGAGCCCGAACCGTTCGCCGACCCCTGCCGCCTCGCCCGCCCGGGCCGGATCGCGGACGGCCAGGACGGCCTCCTTCAGCCCGAGCCGCGACAGCGCGGCCAGCGCCGAGGCGGCGGTCGCGCCGCCGCCCAGGACCACCGCCGACGAGGGCGTCCCGAGGCCCGCCTCGGTCAGCGCGGTCACGATGCCGTACACGTCGGTGTTGTCGCCGTGCCGCCGGCCGTCGCGCAGGACGATCGTGTTGGCGCCGCCGACCGCCACCGCCAGCTCGGACACGGTGTCGACGAGGCCCAGCGCGGTCCGCTTGAGCGGCATCGTCAGCGACAGCCCGGCCCAGCCGCCGCCGAGCCCGCCGAGGAACGCCGGCAGGCCCGCCTCGTCGCACTCGATCGCGTCGTAGGACCAGTCCAGCCCCATCGCCGCGTACGCCGCCCGGTGCAGCACCGGCGACAGGGAATGCGTGATCGGTGAGCCCAGCACCGCGGCCCTGCGTGTCATCAGTTGCCTGGGTTCGCCCTCTGCCACGCCCGGAACTTGGCCTCCAGGACTCTGAACTGGGCCTCGGTCTCGGCGAACTCGGTGACCTGGTTGGTGGGATCGGTCGCGATGAAGTAGATCCACTTCTCGCCCGGCGTGGGGTTCATGACGGCCTCGATCGCGTCCTTGCCGGGATTGGAGATCGGCCCAGGCGGGAGTCCCTTGTTGCCGTACGTGCTGTACGGCGACGACCGCGTTCGCTCGATGTCCCCCTCGCGGACGTTCAGGGTGCGCTTGTTGAGAATGTAGAGGACCGTGCTGTCGAACTGCAGCGGCATCCCGATCTTGATCCGGTTGTAGATCACCCGCGCGATCTTCGGGAAGTCGTCGGTCTTGCCGCCCTCGGCCTGGATCAGGCTGGCCATCGTGATCACCTTGGCGGGGGTCATCTTCGCCCGCCGGGCCTTGGCCTCCAGGTCGAGGTCGGCCACGGTCTTGTTGTAGCGGTCGACCATCTGCTTGATGATCTGCCGCGGCGTGGCGTTCGGGTTGATGTCGTAGCGGCCGGGATAGAGGTAGCCCTCCAGCTTGCCGCCGGAGTACGACGGCAGGCCGAGTCCCTTGGTGTTGGCCGCCACGGCCTGGAACTTGGCGGCGGGGATGCCGGTCTTCTTCTGCAGCTCCTGGAAGAGCTCCAGGCTCCGGATGCCCTCGCGCACGATGAGCTGGTTGCCCGAACGCGACTTGGGGTCGAGCAGCAGCGCCATCGCGGCCTTGGACGACATCTGCAGGCGCATCTGGTAGAAGCCCGGCTGGACCTTGTCGGCCTTGGGCTCGTTGCCGTACACCTTCACGAACGCCCGGACGCTCTTGACGACGTTGTGCGACTGGAGCGTCGTCGCGATCGCCGAGCCGCTGTCGCCCTCCTTGATCTGGACCGTGACATTCCCGTCGCCGCCACCCTCGTAGTCCGGCGGGTGGAGACGGTTGTCGAGCCAGGCGAAGCCGAAGACGCCGCCGGTGCCGACCAGCGCCACGATGAAGGCCAGCGCGAAGAACACCGCCGCGCGGCCGCTCTGCTTCTTGCGCTTCTGCTTCTTGCGCGTCTGCCGCTGGGCACCGCGGCTGAGCCGCTCGTCCGCCAGATGGCCCTGGGCGTAGGGATCGTGGCCCTGGCCGTACTGATCGGGGCCGTTCGGTTCTGAGAAGAGATCCAGTTCGTTCATGAGCTCTCCCGGACGATCTCGCCTGGGGGGCGTCCCGTCAACCGCTCGCCGTCGAGGGCCGCCTGGAGCAGGACCGCCGCGGCGGCCTGATCGACGACCTTCCGGCGCGCCTGACCATGGACTCCCCCGGCCCTCAGGCCGCTCTCGGCGGTGACGGTGGTGAGTCTTTCGTCGTACAGCCGGACCGCGTCGGCGGGGAGCCGCCCGGCCAGCCTGCCCGCGAACTGCCGCGCCGCCTCGGCGGCCGGGCCCTCCCGGCCCGACAGCGACGTCGGCAGCCCGACCACGACCTCGATCGCCTCGTGCTCGGCCACCAGCTCGGCCAGCCGGTCGAGATCGCCCTTGCCGCGCTTCACGGTCTCCAGGGGAGACGCGAGGATCCCGCCGGGATCGCAGCGGGCGACGCCGATGCGGACCGTTCCCACATCGACGCCCAATCTGACGCCGTGTCTCATTGCTTCGCTCCGCTCAGCGGCTTCGGGCGCCTT
>NZ_JBICUD010000017.1:30756-175991 GCF_043198015.1 Spirillospora sp. NPDC048911
ACTTCCAGGCGCCGTCTTCCCTCGTCGCAGGCTCCTCAGTCCAGACGACGCCGCACCCAAAGCGGGCCTCATTGCTTCGCTCCGCTCAGCGGCTTCGGGCGCCTTCCAGGCGCCGTCTTCCCTCGTCGCAGGCTCCTCAGTCCAGACGACGCCGCACCCAAAGCGGGCCTCATTGCTTCGCTCCGCTCAGCGGCTTCGAGCACCCCATCTGCCCAGAATCGTTCACGCGGCCGCCACGGCTCGTTCCACGGCGGCCAGCGCGTCCGGTACGGCCGCCGGGTTCGCGCCTCCGCCCTGTGCGAGATCGTCCTTGCCGCCGCCCCCGCCGCCGAGGGTCTTGGCGGCGACGCCGACGAGCGCGCCGGCCTTGAGGCCGCGCTCCTTGGCGCCCTCGCTGACCGCGACCACCACGACCGGGCGGTCCTTGGGGACGCCGACGACCATGACGACCGCGGGACGGCCCGCCAGCCTGCCGCGGACGTCCACGGCGAGCTTGCGCAGGTCGTCGGCGCCGGTGCCGTCCGGCGCGCGGTGGCCGACGAAGGCCACCCCGTTCACGTCCGCGGCGCCCTCGGCCAGCGACCCGGCGATCGCCAGCACCTGCTGCGAGCGGAGCCTCTCCAGGTCCTTCTCGGCCTCGCGGAGCCGGGTCACCAGGCCGGAGACGCGTTCGGGCAGCTCCTCCTTGCGGGTCTTGAGCTGCTCGGCGAGCTGCGCGACGAGCACGTTCTCCTTGGCGAGGAACCGGAAGGCGTCGATGCCGACGAGGGCCTCGACGCGGCGGATGCCGGCGCCGATGGACGACTCGCCGAGGACCTTGACCAGGCCGAGCTGCCCGGAGCGGGCGACGTGGGTGCCGCCGCACAGCTCGCGGGAGTAGTCGCCGACCTCGACGACCCGGACCTCGTCGCCGTACTTCTCGCCGAAGAGCGCCATGGCGCCCATCGCGCGGGCCTCGTCGAGCGAGGTGTGGAACGCGCGGACGTCGAGGTCGTTGACCAGCACCTCGTTGACCTCGTCCTCGACGTCGCGCAGCACGCTGACCGGGACGGCGCCGGAGGCGGTGAAGTCGAAGCGGAACCGGCCGGGCGAGTTCTCCGAGCCGGCCTGCGCGGCGGACTCGCCGAGCGCGCGGCGGAAACCGGCGTGCACCATGTGCGTCGCGGTGTGCGAACGCGAGATGGCGCGGCGCCGGTCGACGTCGATCTCGGCGTACGCGGTGTCACCGGCCTGCGCCTCACCCGAACGGACCGTGCCGCGGTGCACGATCAGGCCCGCCAGCGGGGACTGCACGTCGTTGATCTCGATGACCGCGCCGTTGCCGAGCCTGATCACGCCGTGGTCGGCGAGCTGGCCGCCGCCCTCGGCGTAGAACGGGGTGCGGTCGAGCACGACCTCGACGTCGGTGCCCTCGCCCGCGGCCGGCACGCCCGCGCCGCCGACGAGCAGGCCGACCACGCGCGCCTCGCCGAGGACGTTGTTGTAGCCGATGAACTCGACCTGGCCGCCGGACCGGGTCAGCAGGTCGTCGAGGGCCGACACGTCGAGGTTGCCGGTCTTCTTGTCCTGCGCGTCCTTCTTGGCGCGGTCGCGCTGCTCCTTCATGAGCCGGCGGAAGCCGTCCTCGTCGACCTGCAGGCCCTGCTCGGAGGCCATCTCCAGGGTGAGGTCGATCGGGAAGCCGTAGGTGTCGTGCAGCTTGAACGCCTGGTCGCCGGCCAGCGACGGGCGGCCCGAGCGCCGGGTCTCGTCCACCGCCGCGTCGAAGATCGCGGTGCCGGTGCGCAGCGTCTGGAGGAAGGACTCCTCCTCGGCGTCGATCACCGTGTGGATGTTGGCGGCGGTACGGATCAGGTCGGGGTACTGCTCGCCCATCGTCTTGATCGCGACGGCGGTGAGCTCGTGCATGAGCCCGGCCTCCTCGCCGCCCAGCAGCCGCAGGTTGCGGATGGAGCGACGCAGGATGCGGCGCAGCACGTAGCCGCGGCCCTCGTTGCCGGGGCGGATGCCGTCGGAGACCATCATCGTGCCGCTGCGCACGTGGTCGGCGATCACGCGCAGCGACACGTCGCCGCGCTGGTCGCGGCCGTACTTGCTGCCGGTGAGGTCGGCCGCCCGGTCGAGGATCTTCCAGAGCGTGTCGGTCTCGTAGATGTTGTCGACGCCCTGCAGGACGGCGGCCATCCGCTCCAGGCCCATGCCGGTGTCGATGTTCTTGCTGGGCAGCTCGCCGAGGATCGGGAAGTCGTCCTTGCCCTGGCCGGCGCCGCGCTCGTACTGCATGAAGACGAGGTTCCACACCTCGAGGTAGCGGTCCTCGTCGGCGATCGGGCCGCCCTCGCGGCCGTACTCGGGGCCCCGGTCGTAGTAGATCTCCGAGCAGGGGCCGCAGGGGCCCGGCACGCCCATCGACCAGTAGTTGTCGGCCATGCCGCGGCGCTGGATGCGGTCGAGCGGCACGCCCACCTTGTTGTGCCAGATGTCCTGGGCCTCGTCGTCGTCATGGAAGACGGTGACCCAGAGCTTCTCCTCGGGGAAGCCGAAACCGCCGTCGGCCTCGGAGCGGGTGAGCAGCTCCCAGGCGTACGGGATCGCCTGCTCCTTGAAGTAGTCCCCGATCGAGAAGTTGCCCAGCATCTGGAAGAACGTGGCGTGCCTGGCGGTCTTGCCGACCTCGTCGATGTCGGGGGTCCGCACGCACTTCTGGGCACTGGTCATCCGCGGCGACGGCGGGGTGCGCTGGCCGAGCATGTAGGGCTTGAACGGGACCATGCCGGCGTTGACCAGCAACAGCGTCGGGTCCTCGGCGATCAGGCTGGCCGAGGGCATCACCAGGTGCCCGTGCTCCTCGAAGAACGTGAGGAAGCGGCGTGCGACCTCTGCCGACTCCATGATCAGTGGCCATCCTTGTCGTCGTCGATGATCGTGTAACGGGCCCGGAGCACCCGGCGGGGGGCGCCCTCGGGCGGCTCGGGTGGAGCCTGGTCCATCCGGACGGCCTCGCGGAGCTCGGCTTCGCGCGCCTCCATCTCTGTACGGACGTCGGAGGCGAAATGCCTCAACCGATCTCCGGCGCCCTGCCCGGCCGTCACCGCCCGGGCCGCGACGCCCTCGGGAGACCAGGTGCGGGCGAAGCGCTCGACCCGCCGCTTGACCCGGTGGGTCGCGTAGACCCCGGCCCCGGCGCCGAGCGACAGCCAGAAGAGTCTTCTCATGGCCTCATCGCCGCCCCTTGCCCGAGGAACGGGTGCCTGAGGCGCGGCCGCCCGAGGCGCGGGCCGGCAGCTGCGGCCGGTCGGCGGGCGCCTGCTCGGGCCGGTTGTTGCCGAGGGCCCTGCGGACGCCGTAGGAGAAGGCCGCGGCCTTCACCAGCGGGCCGCCCACCACCGACGTCATGACGGTGGTCACCGCCGAGACGTTCTGGGTGACCCCGGCGACCTGCTTGGTGATCACGTCGGTGCGGCCGAGCTGCTCGTTGGCGCGCCGCACGGTGCGCGTCATGTCGTCGAGCAGCGGCCCGGCCTGGTCGCCGATGTCGGAGACGACCTTGCTGGCCTCGCCGAGCAGCCGGGCGAGCTTGAGCAGGGTGAAGGCGATGAAGGCCACGAGAATCGCCCAGAACACGGCCACGATGAGACCTGCTAGCTGTCCACCAGTAAGCATCAGGGCTTCCGTTCGCTGTCTAGGGTCGTCTCGGGCCGGATCGGTCTGACAGACCTTACCGTGGGCACCGGCCCTGGCCGCGCAGGGTTTGCGACGCGCGGGCGGCCGAGGCCGGGAGCGTCCCCCGCGAGCGGGAGCCCGGCGCCCGAGGCGTTCCCGGGCAGATTACCGGGCCCGGGCGGCCGATCGCTGGATCATGCCCTCCCCGGCCCGCCGTATGCCCGGACGGAGCCTCTTCGCGCACTTCGCGGCGGGCGCTATTCGCCCGGTTTGCCGGTGCTCTTACCGGTGCCCTTGCCGCGCAGCACGGTGCGGATGCGATCGAGGACCTCGGAGAAGCGCGCCTCGGCTCCGTGCCTGGTCGGACGGTAGTACTCGCGGCCCTCGACGGTGTCAGGCGCGTACTGCTGGCGCACGACCCCGCCCGGGTAGTCGTGCGCGTACTTGTACCCCTTGCCGTGCCCGAGCTTGGCGGCGCCCTTGTAATGCGCCTCACGCAGGTGCGGGGGCACCGGGCCGACGCGCCCCTTCTTCACGTCGGTGATGGCCTCGCCGATGGCGGTGATCACGGCGTTGGACTTGGGGGCCAGCGACAGGTGGATCACCGCCTGGGCGAGGTTGATGCGAGCCTCGGGCAGGCCGACGAACTCCACCGCGTGCGCGGCGGCCGTGGCGGTCTGCAGGGCGGTCGGGTCGGCCATGCCGATGTCCTCGCTGGCGTGGACGATGAGCCGCCGCGCGATGAACCGGGGGTCCTCGCCCGCCTCCAGCATCCGAGCCAGGTAGTGCAGGGCGGCGTCGACGTCGCTGCCGCGGATGCTCTTGATGAACGCGCTGATGACGTCGTAGTGCTGGTCGCCCTCCCGGTCGTAGCGGACCGCCGCCCGGTCGACCGCCTTCTCCAAGACCTCGGGCGTGATCACCTCACCGTCGGTGACGACCAGCCCGGCCGCCTCCAGGTAGGTGAGGGTGCGGCGGGCGTCGCCGCCGGCCAGCCTGACCAGGTGATCCTCGGCGGCGGCGTCGAGCTCGACCGCGCCGTTCAGCCCGCGCTCGTCGGCCAGGGCCCGCCTGATCACCTCGCGCAGGTCGTCCTCGCCGAGCGGCTCCAGCGTGAGCAGCAGCGACCGCGACAGCAGCGGGCTGATCACCGAGAAGAAGGGGTTCTCGGTGGTGGCGCCGATGAACGATACCCAGCGGTTCTCGACGGCGGGGAGCAGCGCGTCCTGCTGGGCCTTGTTGAAGCGGTGCACCTCGTCGACGAAGAGCACGGTCTGGCGGCCGGTCATGCCCAGCTCGCGGCGGGCCAGGTCGATCTCGGCGCGGACGCGCTTGACGCCGTCGGTGACCGCGGAGATCTCCACGAACCGGCGCTTGGTCACCGTGCTGACGACCGTGGCGAGGGTGGTCTTGCCCGTGCCGGGCGGCCCCCACAGCACCAGCGACATCGGGACGTCACGCTCGACGAGCTGGCGGATCGGGGTTCCCGGCCCGAGCAGGTGCGCCTGCCCGACGACCTCGTCCAGGCCACGCGGCCGCATGCGCACGGCGAGCGGCTGGACGGCGAGCGGCTGCCCCGACGACGGCTGCCCTGCCCTCGGAGACGCACCCCCGGTCACGTCCCGCGCCGAGGCCGTGGCGGCCTCTCCCGCCGGATCGTCGAAGAGGCCCTCCGGCTGGCCCGGTTCCGCGCTGGTCACGCTCCGACACTATCGCCCCGTACGGACATTCCCGCCCGTGCCGGACCCCGCCCCGGCTCCAGCCGGGCCGTCACCGCCAGGGCCATGATCACGATGGCCGATCCGACCATCCCGTCGAGCCAGTAGTGGTTGGCGGTCAGGACCACCACGAGCAGGGTGACGACCGGATGGGCCACCGCCGGCCAGCGCAGGCGGCCCCGCCCGTACCGGACCACCCCCCACGCCACCAGGACGGCCCAGCCGACATGGAGCGAGGGCATGGCCGCGAACTGGTTGGCCACGCCCTCGCCCGGTTCGGCGGCGTACGAGCTCGGGCCGTACACGTTCATCAGATCCACGAAGTCCCCGCCCGGCAGCAGGCGCGGCGGGGCGAGCGGGTAGAGGGTGTGGATCGCCAGCGCGACCGCCAGCGAGAGCGCGACGACGGCGAGCAGCCGGGGCCAGGCCGCGCGCCGCCAGAACCAGACCCAGCCCAGGAAGAGGAACGTCGCGGGAAAGTGCACGCGCACGTAGTACTCGTTGGCGATCCGGGCCCAGCCGTCCCAGCGCAGCGCGGCGTGCTGCATCGCCGCCTCGTCGGGCAGCCACAGCTTCCGCTGGAGGTCCCGGACCCGTTCGGCGTTCGTGAACGCCACGTCCGGCCGCCCGTCCGCCAGATGCCGCCCGTAGGCGTACGCGGCGAACAGGAGGGCCACCAGCGCCGCCTGGACGGCGAAGGCCAGGAGAACCGCGAGACGGGGGTGCATGGATCGCCTCATATTGTAAGGATCAACTACCTTGTCTCGTAATCTCTGGTCCGCGAGGAGGGTTCGCGATCCACCGGAAGGGTGAACGGCGAGGGTGACGGTGACCGGCATGGCACGCCGACGGCACGGGCTGGCAGGACTGCTCGTGGCGCTCTTCGTCGTGACCGGGCTCGTCTTCACCTACGGGCTCGGGCATGCCGCCCCCATGCGCGTCTGCACCGCGCACTCCACCAGCGTTCCGGCCGACATAGCCGACGCCCTGGCGCACGAGGCGGGCCACATCGCGGCCGCCAAGGGCGCACCGGGGAAAATGCCGGGGAAGGCCATTGCGCTGACCTCCGCTCCGCCGGTCTCGGCTCCGCTCGCGGCGAAGGCACCGCTGGAGCTGCCACCGCTCGATCCTGCAGGCGGGTGCCTCTCGCTGGCGATTCTGGTCAGCCTCATGCTCCTGGCCCTGGCGACAAGGCCGAACCGCACGGGTGGCGTACTGCCCGCCCGCCTCGGCTGGATACTCCGGGCACCCTCACAACGGACCCCATTCTCTCCCTCTCTGCCCTCTCTGCAGGTGCTTCGGCTGTGACGGCCAAGCCGTCCTCAGCCATTTCAGAAGCCACAGAGATAAGAGGGGTATCCCCATGTCCAAGAGCGCGCGTAACCGTGTGCAACGCCAGAACGCCCTGACCGAACGCACCGTCCCCTGGGGCGGCATCGCCTTCTTCGCCATCATCGGCGTCGTGGCCGTCGTGGCAGTCTCCTTCGCCTTCGTGGAGATGCGATCGTCCGCCTCCTCGGCGACCGCGGCCATCAACGGCATCACGCAGAAGGACAATCTGAGCCGCGACCACGTCACCACCCCCGTCAAGTACGACACCACTCCCCCGATGGGCGGGGCCCACGACCCGGTCTGGCAGAACTGTGACGGCCGCGTCTACGACAAGGCGCTGCGCAACGAGAACGCCGTCCACTCGCTGGAGCACGGCGCCGTCTGGATCACCTACAAGCCCGACCTGGCCGCGGACCAGATCAGCAAGCTGAAGGACAAGGTGGACGGCACCGACTACACGTTCATGAGCCCCTACCCGGGCCTGGACGCGCCGATCGCGCTCTCCGCCTGGGGCAAGCAGATCAAGGTCCAGGACGCCTCCGACAGCCGCGTGACCGCGTTCCTGAAGCAGTACGTGAAGGGTCCGCAGACCCCCGAGCCCGGTGCCGCCTGCAGCGGGGCCAAGGACACGCCGTGACCGTGGCCCCGTCACAGGCGGCCGGGGCATCGCGGGGACGCCGGGCGACCGTCGTCCTCGCGGTGCTCGTCCTCGCCGTGGCGGCGGTGTTCGCGGCGTTCCAGATTCTGCGGCCGGACCGGCCGGTCTCGGACGGACCGGAGGCCGGGTTCGCCCGGGACATGAGCACCCACCACGCGCAGGCCGTGCAGATGTCGTTCACCGTCCGGGACCGCACGGACGACAAGGCCACGCGGCTGCTCGCGTTCGACATCATCAACACCCAGTCGGCCCAGATCGGCATGATGACCGCCTGGCTGGACGAGTGGGAGCTGCCCAAGGCCGATCCGGCCGGGCGGATGCGCTGGATGAGCGGGCACGGCGGCCACGGCGCGGCGACGGCCCCCGCCGCCGCGCCCACGGCGGGCGCGGACGGCGCGGTAATGCCGGGGATGGCCACGCGGACGCAGCTGCGCGAGCTGGAACGGGCCTCGGGCCGCGACGCCGAGATCCAGTACCTGCGGCTGATGATCGCCCATCACCGGGCCGGGGTGACGATGGCCGAGGCCGTGCTGGCCCGCACCGAGCGGCCGCGGGTGCGGCGGCTCGCGCGGAGCATGGTCGACGGCCAGCGGTCCGAGATCGATCTCATGAACCGCATGCTGGGCGAACGCGGCGCCGGAGCCCGGTAGCCACGCGGTAGCCACGCCGAGGTTGCCGATATCGCTTGACACGTCCGGCGCGGCGCGGGTCACTGACCACCATGGCTCAGAAACTCAGCGGCTACCACCGGGCACTGGACCTGTTCGAGGGCGTGGTGGGCGGCGTCACGCGGGACGGCTGGGACCGGCCGTCCCCGTGCGCCGGCTGGACGGCGCGCGACGTCGCCGGTCACGTCATCGGAGGCCAGTACCTGATCCGGGCCATGGCGACCGGCGGGCCGAGACCGGACGTCGGCAGCGAGCCCGCCCGGTACTGCGCCGGGGACGCGCTGCTGGAATGGCGGACGGCGCGCAAGGAGTGCGCCGCCGCGCTCACCCCGGAGGCGCTGCGGCGGCACGTCCCGTTCGGCGAGCTCGGCGACCTGCCGCTGGGCGACTTCCTCGTCGGCTATCTCCTGGAGCCGCTGATCCACACCTGGGACCTGGCGCGGGCGACCGGCCAGCCGGCCCGGCTCGATCCGGACCTCGTCCACCACGCGTTCGCGACGGCGCGGATCATCGCGGGACAGTTCCGGGCGAGCGGGCACCTGGCGCCGCCGCTCCAGGCGCCGCCCGGCGCCGACGAGCAGACCCGCCTGCTGGCCTTCCTGGGCCGGCAGGCGAGCGGCTGAACCGGGCCGGAGGCCAGGAGGCGTAAAGCCAGCCGGCCTAGGAGAACTCGGCGAGCGTGCGCTCGGCCTCTTCCAGCCACGCGCGGCGGGCGGTCAGGGCCTCCTCGGCATCCCTGATGTCCTTCTCACGCCCGGCGCCCTGAGCCTTGGTGAGGCGCTTCTCAAGCTGCTCGATCGAGTTGCGCAGCTGCGCCACCGTCGCCTCGGCACGCGCGCGGGCCTCGGGGTTGGTGCGCCGCCACTCCTGCTCCTCGGCGCCGCGGATCGTCTCCTCGATCTTGCGGAGCCGGCCCTCCAGGCGGTCGCGCTGGTCGCGCGGCACCATGCCCGCGGCCTCCCAGCGCTCCTGGATGGCGCGCAGCGCCTGCCGGGCCTGGCGGACGTCCCGCACCGGCAGCAGCCGCTCGGCGTCGGCGAGGATCTTCTCCTTCTCCTCGGCGTGCACGCGCAGCTCGGCGTCCCGTTCGGCGAACGCCTCGCCGCGGGCCGAGAAGAAGGTGTCCTGGGCGCCCTTGAAGCGGGCCCACAGCTCCTCTTCGGCGTCCCGGGCGGCGCGGCCCGCCAGCTTCCAGCGGCGCATCAGATCGCGGTAGGCCGCGGCGGTCTCGCTCCAGTCGGTCGAGCCGGACATCGCCTCGGCCTCGGCGACCAGGCGCTCCTTCTCGCGGCGGGCGTCCTCGCGCTGCTCGTCGAGGGTCGCGAAGTAGACCTTGCGGCGCTTGGTGAAGGCGTTGCGGGCGGCCGACAGCCGCTTCCACAGCGCGGTCTCGGTCGGCCGGTCGATGCGCTCGGCGGCCTTCCACTCCTCGACCAGCTGGCGCAGCCGCTCGCCGCCGTTCTTCCAGTGCGTCTCCTCGGTGGCGATCCGCTCGGCCTCGCCGACGATGCGCTCCTTGATCTCGCGCGCCTCGTGCCGGGCGTGCTCGCGCTGCGCCTTGACCTCCTCGCGGCGCTTGCCCACCGTCTCGGTGAGGCCGTCGAGGCGGCGCGCCAGGGCGTCGAGGTCGCCGACCGCGTGCGCGTCCGTCACGGCCTCGCGCAGCCGCTGGATGCTCTGCTGCGCCTGCGAGGGCTGCAGGTCGGTCGTGCGGACCCGCTGTTCGAGGAGGCCGATCTCGGTGGCCAGCGCGTCGTACTTGCGCTTGAAATAGGCCAGGGCCTCTTCGGGGGCACCGGCCTGCCAGGACCCGACGGCCCGTTCACCGTCCGACGTCTTGACGTAGACGGTGCCTTCCTCGTCCACCCGGCCCCAGGGATCGGTCGCGCTGGACACGCTTGCCTCCCGCATCACGGGTCCGGTCGTTTCCTATGCAGACCGGACCCTCCACACCTTAATGTCCCGACGCCCTATTTCTTGGCGATCGCGACGTCCTGGATCGTGACCTTCTTCTTCGGCTCGCCGGTACCGTCCTGCCCGGCCTTGGCGACGCCGCCCTTGGCGACGTCCTCCAATATGTCGATACCCGAAGTGATCTTGCCGAACACCGTGTAGTCGGGCGTGAGCTGGGAGTCGCCGTACACCAGGAAGAACTGGCTGCCATTGGTGCCGGGACCGGCATTGGCCATGGCCAGCGTGCCCTTGGTGTATTTGGCGCCGTCGGTGTTCTCGTTGCCGAACTGATATCCCGGGCCGCCGCTTCCGGTGCCGGTGGGGTCGCCGCACTGGAGCATCTTCAGGCCCTCACTGGTGGAGAGCCGGTGGCAGAAGGTCTTGTTCCAGAAGTCCTTCTTGGCCAGGAAGGCGAAGGAATTCGTGGCGCACGGGGCCTTCTTGCCGTCCAGTTCGAGGCCGATGTCGCCCTGGCTGGTCTTGATCGTCGCCTTGACCGTGCCGGCGTAGGCGGGCTTGACCGGCGGCGTGCCGAGGTCCTTGGGCGCGCCGGCCTCCTGGGCCTTGGCGTAGGCGCACTCACCGGGCTTGGCCGCGGCCTGCGACGGCGTGGCACTGGCGGCCGTGTCGGCCTTGGGACTTTCCTTCTTGTCGTCCTTGTCACCGACGATCGCGGCCACGGCACCGCCGCCGCCCGCGATGACCGCGACGGCCGCCACGGAACCGATGATCTTGACGCGCCGGGCGCGCGCCTCCCGGGCCAGCCGGGCCTGTTCCTGGCGCTCGTAACGCTGCCGCGCGAGCTGCTTCTTGCGGTCCTTCCCCGCCACGTGCCTGCCCCTCCGCTGTGATCAGGTGAACGTGCAGCGCATAGTAGCGGTACCGGGGACGCGCATGGGCCATCCCTCACGTCCCGCGGCGCGCGCCGGGCGCATGCCCCGGGGACGCGTCTGGTACGGCCCGGTGCGCGCGCCCGCCGACACGGCGATCCGCGCATCTCGTTCGCCCCGGCCATGGCCGCGCCGGTACCCTCGAAGCGCCGCACGTCTCACGTTCGCTGCCGTTTCAAGCTCTGGAGAAAGGACGACCGTGCTCGTCGCCGGGTTCCCCGCTGGCTCGTTCGCCGCGAACTGTTATCTCGTGGCGCCCGCCGCGGGCGAGGAATGCGTGATCATCGACCCCGGCCAGGACGCCGAGGCCGGGATCGACGAGCTCCTGCGCGAGCACCGCCTCAAGCCCGTCGCGGTCCTGCTGACGCACGGCCATCTTGACCACGTCTGGTCGGTCGCGCCCGTCTGCGGCGCCAAGGACGTGCCCGCCTACATCCACCCCGACGACCGCGATCTGCTCAGCGATCCGGCCAAGGGCTTCGGGGTGGCGGCGAGCCAGTTGTTCGGGGGGCTGGAGCTCAGCGAGCCCGACGACGTCAAGGAGCTGTCGGACGGCGCGGTGGTCGAGCTGGCGGGGCTGCGGTTCACCGTCGACCACGCCCCCGGCCATACACCCGGGTCGGTGACCTTCCGGACCCCCGCGACGCAGGAGCTGCCCGACGTGGTCTTCACGGGCGATCTGCTCTTCGCCGGGTCGATCGGGCGCACCGACCTGCCGGGCGGCTCGTACGAGGAGATCCTCAAGAGCCTGTCGCGGGTGTGCCTGTCCCTGCCGGACGAGGCCGCCGTCCTGCCCGGCCACGGAGAGCAGACCACCATCGGCCGTGAGCGCGCCAGCAATCCGTTCCTCGCGGATCTGACGCCTACAGACGGACCCAACAAGGGATTCTGACCTAAACGATCATGAGTTCGAGCTTTCAGGCCCCCAAGGGGGTCAGTGAATACGTTCCGCCGCGCGCGGACCTCTTCGCCGCCATCCGGCAGGCGTTCGCCGAGCAGGCCCGGCTGGCCGGTTACGGCTATCTGGAGCTGGCGGTCTTCGAGGACACCAACCTCTTCAGGCGGGGCGTCGGCGAGTCGACCGACGTGGTCAGCAAGGAGATGTACACCTTCGAGGACCGCGGCGGCCGGTCGCTGACCCTGCGTCCCGAGTTCACCGCGGGCGTGCTGCGCTCGGTGCTGGAGAACGGCCTGCACAAGCAGGGCGGGCTGCCGGTCAAGGTGTGGACGACGGGCCCGGCGTTCCGGGCCGAACGCCCGCAGCAGGGCCGCTACCGGCAGTTCTACCAGCTCGACCTGGAGGCGATCGGCAGCGACGACCCGCAGGTCGACGCCGAGACCATCGCCATCGCCTGGCAGTGGTACCGGAGCCTCGGGCTGCGCCAGGTCCGGCTGCTGCTCAACTCCCTCGGCTGCAAGGAGTGCCGCCCGGCCTACCGTGCCCTCCTCCAGGAATTCCTGCGCGGGCTCGACCTGGACGAGCCCACCCGCGAGCGCATCGAGATCAACCCGCTGCGCGTCCTGGACGACAAGCGCCCGGCGGTGCGGGCCCAGCTGACCGGCGCGCCGCTGATGGCCGACCACCTGTGCGGCGCCTGCAAGGCCCACCACGACAAGGTCCGCGAGCTCCTGGGCGACCTGGGGATCGAGTGGGAGGACACCCCGACCCTGGTGCGCGGGCTCGACTACTACACCCGCACCACCTACGAGTTCGACCACCCGCTGCTCGGCGCCCAGTCGGGCATCGGCGGGGGCGGGCGCTACGACGGCCTCTCGGAGGACATCGGCGGGCCGCCGCTCCCGGGCATCGGCTTCGGCCTCGGCCTGGACCGCACGGTCCTGGCGCTGGAGGCCGAGTCGGCCGGCGAGGGTCCCGAGTTCGCCGCCCCGCCGCGCTGCGAGGTCTTCGGCGTCGCGCTCGGCGAGGAGGCCGAACGCAGGCTGTTCGCCCTGACCGCCGAGTTCCGCCGGGCCGGGATCGCCGCGGACATGGCCTACGGCGGCAAGAAGCTGAAGGGCGCCATGAAGGACGCCGGCCGCTCGGGGGCCGCGTACGCCGTGATCCTCGGCGAGCGAGATATCGCCGCCGGGTCCGTCCAGCTCAAGGACCTGGCGGCGGGCGACCAGACCGCCGTACCGCTCACCGAGATCACTTCGACGTTGAAGGAAAGGCTTTCACGATGATCCGCTCGCACGAGGCGGGGACGCTCCGCAAGGAGCACGCCGGGCAGCAGGTGACCCTCGCGGGCTGGGTGGCCCGGCGCCGGGACCACGGCGGCGTCGCGTTCATCGACCTGCGCGACGCCTCGGGCACCGCGCAGGTCGTCTTCCGGGAGGAGGACACCGCGCACGACCTCCGCTCGGAGTTCTGCGTCCGGATCACCGGCGAGGTGCGGGTCCGCCCGGCGGGCAACGAGAACCCCGAGCTGCCGACCGGCGCCATCGAGGTCGCGGCGGCCGAGATCGAGGTGCTCTCCGAGGCCGCGCCGCTGCCGTTCCCGATCGAGGGCGACGTCAACGTCAACGAGGAGGTGCGGCTCAAGCACCGCTACCTCGACATCCGCCGCGACGCGGTCGCCAAGGCGCTGCGGACCCGGTCCGAGGGTTCGTTCCTGGTGCACGAGGTCATGCGCGAGCACGGCTTCGTCAACGTCGAGACCCCCACGCTGACGCGCTCCACCCCCGAGGGCGCCCGCGACTTCCTGGTGCCGGTGCGGCTCAAGCCCGGGCACTGGTACGCGCTGCCGCAGTCCCCGCAGCTCTTCAAGCAGCTGCTCATGGTCGGCGGCCTGGAGCGCTACTACCAGATCGCCCGCTGCTACCGGGACGAGGACTTCCGCGCCGACCGGCAGCCGGAGTTCACCCAGATCGACATCGAGATGTCCTTCGCCGAGCAGGACGACGTCCTGAAGGTCGGCGAGGACCTCGTGGCGCGGCTGTGGAAGGAGATCGCCGGGCACGAGATCCCCCGGCCGATCCCCCACATGACCTACGCCGACGCGATGTCGCGGTTCGGCTCGGACAAGCCCGACCTGCGGTTCGGCAACGAGCTGACCGACATGACCGAATACTTCGCCGACACCTCGTTCCGGGTCTTCCAGGCCCCGTACGTGGGCGCGGTCGTCATGCCGGGCGGCGCGTCCCAGACCCGCAAGGAGCTGGACGCCTGGCAGGACTGGGCCAAGGCGCGCGGCGCCCGCGGCCTGGCGTACGTGCTGCTCCAGGAGGATGGCACCCTCGGCGGCCCGGTCGCCAAGAACCTCTCCGACACCGAGAAGGCGGGCCTCGCGGAGAAGACCGGCGCCAAGCGCGGCGACGCGATCTTCTTCGGCGCGGGCGTGCCGCACTCCACCCGCGAGCTGCTCGGCGCCGCCCGGCTGGAGATCGGCCGCCGCTGCGAGCTGATCGACGAGTCGGCCTGGGCGTTCGTGTGGGTCGTCGACGCGCCGATCTTCGAGGCCGTGTACGACGAGAAGGGCGAGCGCATCGGCTGGACGTCGGTGCACCACCCGTTCACCTCGCCCAAGCCCGAGTACGCCGACGACTTCCAGGACCGGCCGGGCGAGGCCCTCGCCAACGCCTACGACATCGTCTGCAACGGCAACGAGATCGGCGGCGGCTCGATCCGTATCCACCGGGCCGAGATGCAGCAGCGCGTCTTCGACGTGCTGGGCCTGTCCAAGGAGGAGGCCGAGTCCAAGTTCGGCTTCCTGCTGGAGGCGTTCAAGTTCGGCCCGCCGCCGCACGGCGGCATCGCCTTCGGCTGGGACCGCATGGTCATGTTGCTGGCCGGCCAGGACTCGATCCGCGACGTGATCGCCTTCCCGAAGGCCGCGTCCGGCTACGACCCGCTGACCGCCGCGCCCACGCCGATCACCGAGCAGCAGCGCAAGGAGGCCGGGGTCGACGTGATCCCGGGCGAGGACGAGGAGCCCGCGAAGGCCTGATTCCTCTACGCGGCTGAGAACGATCGGGACGGGCCCCGCATCCGGAAAGGTGCGGGGCTCGCTCGTTCACGGGAAAGTCGCCGTACGGACGTTTCAGAGCCGTACAGAAGGGGTACTGCGGTGCGGCTCAGCGGTTGGTGCCGCTGGTGACGCGGTAGACGTCGTAGACGCCGTCGATCGAGCGGACGGCCTTGAGGACGTGGCCCAGATGCTTGGGGTCGCCCATCTCGAAGGTGAAGCGGCTGACCGCGACCCGGTCGCGGGTGGTGGTGACCGACGCCGACAGGATGTTGACGTGCTGGTCGGAGAGCACCCGGGTGACGTCCGACAGCAGGCGCGGGCGGTCGAGGGCCTCCACCTGGATGGCCACCAGGAAGACCGAGTCCTCCCCCGGTGACCACTTGACGTCGATCAGCCGGTCGGGCTGCTCCTTGAGCTGGGCCACGTTGACGCAGTCGGCGCGGTGCACCGAGACGCCGTGGCCGCGGGTCACGAAGCCGACGATGTCGTCGCCCGGCACCGGGGTGCAGCAACGCGACAGCCGGACCCAGACGTCCGGGTCGCCCGCCACGACGACGCCGGGGTCGCCGGTGGTCCGCGTCCGCTTGCGCCTGGTCGGCAGCGCGATCTCGGCGAGGTCCTCCTCGGCGCTCTCGACCCCGCCGAGCGCCTCGACCAGGCGCTGGACGACGGTCTGCGCGGAGACGTGGCTCTCGCCCACCGCCGCGTACAGCGACGACACGTCGGGATAGCGCATGTCGCGGGCGAGCGCGAGCAGCGCCTCGCCGGACATCATGCGCTGGAGCGGCATGTTCTGCTTGCGCATCGCGCGGGCGATCGAGTCCTTGCCGGACTCGATCGCGGTGTCGCGGCGCTCCTTGGAGAACCAGTGCTTGATCTTGTTGCGGGCGCGGGCGCTCTTGACGAAGTTGAGCCAGTCGCGGCTGGGCCCGGCGTCGGGCGACTTGGAGGTGAAGACCTCGACGGTGTCGCCGTTGTCGAGGGTGGATTCGAGCGGGACGAGGCGCCCGTTGACGCGGGCGCCGATACATCGGTACCCGACCTCGGTGTGGATCGCGAACGCGAAGTCGACCGGCGTGGCGCCCTGCGGCAGCGCCATGACGTCGCCCTTGGGCGTGAAGACGAAGACCTCGGAGACCGACAGGTCGAAGCGCAGCGACTCCAGGAACTCGGCCGGGTCGGCCGTCTCCTTCTGCCAGTCGAGGAGCTGGCGCAGCCACTGCATGTCGGCGGCCTTGCGGCCGGCGACCGTCTCCTCCTTGTACTTCCAGTGCGCGGCGACGCCGTACTCGGCGCGGCGGTGCATGCCCCAGGTGCGGATCTGCAGCTCGACCGGCTTGCCCTCTGGCCCTATCACCGTCGTGTGCAGCGACTGGTACATGTTGAACTTCGGCATCGCGATGTAGTCCTTGAACCGGCCGGGGACCGGGTTCCATCGCGCGTGGATCGAGCCGAGGGCGGCGTAGCAGTCGCGGACGCTGTCGACCAGGACCCGGATGCCGACCAGGTCGTAGATGTCGTCGAAGCTGACATCCCGGGCGATCATCTTCTGGTAGATCGAGTAGTAGTGCTTGGGCCGGCCGGTCACGGTCGCCTTGATCCGGGCGTCGCGCAGGTCGGTCGACACGTTCTCTATGACGTCCTGCAGGAAGACGTCGCGGCGCGGCGCCCGCTCGGACACCAGCCGGGCGATCTCGTCGAACCGCTTGGGATAGAGCGTGGCGAACGAGAGGTCCTCCAGCTCCCACTTGAGCGTGTTCATGCCGAGCCGGTGGGCCAGCGGCGCGAAGACCTCGAGGGTCTCGCGGGCCTTCTTCTCCTGCTTGTGCCGCGGCATGTAGCGCAGCGTGCGCATGTTGTGCAGCCGGTCGGCGAGCTTGATCACCAGAACCCGGATGTCGCGGGCCATCGCGACGACCATCTTGCGCACGGTCTCGGCCTCGGCGGCCTCGCCGTACTTGACCTTGTCGAGCTTGGTGACGCCGTCGACCAGCGCCGCGATCTCGTCGCCGAAGTCCGAGCGCAGCTCGTCGAGGGTGTAGGGGGTGTCCTCGACGGTGTCGTGCAGCAGCGCCCCGCACAGGGTCTCGGTGTTCATGCCGAGCTCGGCGAGGATCGTCGCGACCGCGAGCGGATGGGTGATGTAGGGATCGCCGCTCTTGCGCTTCTGGTCGCGGTGGTAGTGCGCCGCGACGTCGTAGGCGCGCTCGATGAGCCGCAGGTCCGCCTTGGGATGGGTGTTGCGGACCGTCTTGATGAGTGGTTCGAGTACCGGATTCATAGCGGGGCCGCGCTGGGCGCCCAACCTGGCGAGCCTACGGCGCACCCGGGCGGCAGACGGTGGGATCGTGGCCGGCGTCGGCCTGGACGTGTTGGCGGGTTGAGAGGGAGCGGGCGGAGTCGTGGCGGAAGCCCCCTGGCTCCGGCCGGCCGTCCTCTCTCTGGCCCCTCCGGCCGCGCCCCCGCCGCCCTGCGCCTTGCCGCCGGACGCCTGTTTCTCAGCGGCGCGCGGCTCGGCGGTCTTGGCCTTGGCGGTCTTCGGGCGGGCTGTTCGTGGCTGTGCGTTCTGCGCGTCGGAAGCCTGCGTGTCGGAGGCCTGGGTTTCGGAAGCCTGCGTGTCGGAGGCCTGGGTTTCGGAAGCCTGCGTGTCGGAGGCCTGAGTCTCGGTAACCGGGGACTCGGCAGCCTGGGCGCCCTGGGTCTGCGATCCGGAAGCCTTGGCCTGCCCTGCCTGACTTTCGGGAGCCTGGGTGCCGGGGGCCTTGGCCGCAGAGGTTCGTGCGTCCGGGGCCTGAGTTTCGGGAGTCTCCGCGTCCGGGCTCGATGTGGCGGAAGTCACAGCGCCGGGCGCCGTGCGTTCCCGTGCGGGCGTGGGCCTGCGCGCGGGCGGCGGGCTCGCGGGCGTGCCGCCGCGCCCGGCCGGTCCGGCCGCAGCGTCCGGCCGCGCGTGCCCCGGTTCCGCGGCGTGGTCCACCGCGGCGTCGGTCACCGCGTCGGTCGATACCTCACCGGGCACTCAGCCTCCCCTGAACTGTGGGCGCCGTATTCCGTCAGTGTATCCGGCACCCTTTTAGTGCTAGACCGTAACCAGCGAATGGACGTCCAGATTCCCCAGTTTGTCCCGTCCGTGCAGGAACGAGAGCTCGATCAGGACCGACAGCCCGACGACGTCCCCGCCGCCGCGCCGGACCAGCTCCGCGGCCGCCCGGGCCGTTCCCCCGGTGGCCAGCACGTCATCGACGATCAGTACTCGCTCACCGGGCGCGAACGCGTCGGTGTGCAC
Organism: Spirillospora sp. NPDC048911; assembly: GCF_043198015.1. Classification (NCBI taxonomy): domain Bacteria; kingdom Bacillati; phylum Actinomycetota; class Actinomycetes; order Streptosporangiales; family Thermomonosporaceae; genus Spirillospora; species Spirillospora sp. NPDC048911. Next base: position 48,890 of record NZ_JBICUD010000017.1, read on the forward strand.
CTCGATCGTTTCGGTCCCGTACTCGAGATCATAGGTCTCTTCGTACGTCCGCGCGGGCAGCTTTCCCTTCTTGCGCACGGGGACGAAGCCCGCGCCGAAGTGATAGGCCACCGGAGCGGCCAGGATGAAGCCGCGCGCCTCGATGCCGACGATCTTGTCGATGGTGCCGCGGCCGTGGTGGTTGACGATCGCGTCCACCAGGCCGGCGAAGGCGACGTGGTCGGCCAGCAGCGGGGTGATGTCCTTGAAGAGCACGCCCGGCTTCGGATAGTCGGGCACGTCGCGGATCCGGTCCTGGATCAGCTTGTCGAGGTCCACTGCTTCCGCTCCCCTGATCATGGAACCGCGCCCCCGCCGACGGTGCCGTCGGAGGGGGCGCGGTGAGGTAGATCTGTCACTTGCTCCGGCGCTGCTGCCGGGTGCCCCGCTTGGGCTGCTGCCGCGGGCCCTGCTGGACGACCTTGCGGACGGTCACGCCCGCCGGCGTCGCGATGGTGCCGGCCTTGCCGTCGTCGTCCGGGACGTCGTCGACGTCGTCGACCGCGGTCGCCTGGGTGACCTTGGCCGCCTTGGCCTGCCGCTTGCCGCTGCTCTCGCGCCGGGCGATGTTCTCGCGCAGCTGCTTGAACTTCGGCTCGCGCTCCTTGAGCTGGACCAGCAGCGGCGTGGCCACGCAGATCGAGGAGTACGTACCGACGATCATGCCGACGAACAGCGACAGCGACAGGTCCTTCAGCGTGCCCGCGCCGAACAGCGTGGTGCCGATGAACAGGATCGCCGCCACCGGCAGGATCGCGACGAGCGAGGTGTTGAGGGACCGGACCAGCGTGCTGCTCAGCGCCTGGTTCGCCGCCTCGCTGTAGGTGATCTTGGAGGTGGGGCCGAGCGGCCTGGTCACTTCCTTGATCATGTCGAACACCACGACGGCGTCGTACAGCGAGTACCCGAGGATCGTCAGGAAGCCCAGCAGCGTGGCGGGGGTGACCTCGAAGCCGGACCAGGCGTAGATGCCGGCGGTGATGACGAGGTCGTGGACCAGCGCCACGACCGCCGCCGCCGCCATCCGCCATTCGAACGCCACCGACAGATAGGCGATGATCAAGATCATGAACACCGCGAGGGCCTGCCAGGCCTTCTTGGAGATCTCACCGCCCCAGGTCGGCCCGACCACCTGGGTGGTGATCGAGTTGGCCTCGACGTCGAGCTTCTGCGAGACGTTCTGCTTGACCTTGGTGACCTCGGTCGACGTCAGGCTCTCGGTGGTCACCCGCCAGTCGCCGCCGGCCTTCTGCACCTTGGTCTCGCCGTGCACGCCGCCGCCGGCGACGGCCGAGCGGACCTCCTCGATGGAGGCCTTGGACGCCGGGATGGTGAAGACCGAGCCGCCCTTGAACTCGACGCCGAAGTTGAGGCCCTGGATCAGCAGCCCCGCGATGGAGAAGACCAGCAGGAGGCCGGAGATGGAGTACCAGAGCTTCGGCCGGCCGACGATGTCGGCGCTGATCTCGCCACCGTAGAACCTGGAGAAGACGGAGCGCGTGGACATCAGGCCTCCTGGCTCTTCGGAAGGGGAGCGGTGGTGCCGCCGCGGCGCAGCCGGCTCGGGCTGAGGCCCGACAGCCGGTGGCCCCTGCCGAAGAACCGGGTCTTCGACAGCTGCGCGACCAGCGGCTTGGTGAAGAAGAACACCACCACGATGTCGATCAGCGTGGTGAGGCCCATGGCGAACGCGAAGCCCCGGACGCCGCCGACCGCCAGGAAGTAGAGCACCACGGCCGCCAGGAACGTGACCGCGTCGGCGACCAGGATGGTGCGCCGGGCCCGCTTCCAGGCGCTCTCGATCGAGGGCCGCAGCGTCCGCCCGGCTCTCAGCTCGTCGCGCAGTCGTTCGAAGTAGACGATGAACGAGTCGGCGGTGATGCCGATCGAGACGATGAGGCCGATGATGTGCGGCAGCGAGAGCCGGAAGCCCATGCCCTCGCCGAGGATGACCACCGAGACGTAGGTGATGCCCGCGGCGACCACGAGGCTGGACACCGCCACGAGCCCGAGGCCCTGGTAGTAGACCATGCAGTAGAGCACGACCAGCACGAGCCCGATGGCGCCGGCGATCAGGCCGCCGCGCAGCTGGTCCGAGCCCAGCGTCGAGGAGACCTCGTCGATGGAGCTCTGCGTGAACTCCAGCGGCAGCGCGCCGTACTTCAGGACGTTCGCCAGATCGTCGGCGTAGGACTGCGTGAAGCTGTCGGGCGGGCCGAAGATGCTGGCGGTGCCGCCCGAGATGGGACCGTTGTCGATGCTCGGCGCCGAGACGACCTGGCCGTCCAGCACGATCGCGACCTGGCGCTGCGGGGTGCCCTGCGGCGCCTTGTAGGCGTCGGTGGTCACGTCGTTGAACTGCTTGGCGCCCTGCGACTTGAAGTTGATCGCGACGGTCCAGCTGCTCTGGCCCTGCTGCGGGTCCGGCGGCATCGCGTTCGCGTCGGACACCTGGGTGCCCTCGACGCGGACCGGGCCGAGGATGTACTTGCCCTTGCCGTCCTGGTCACAGGCGGCGACCCACTTCTTGCCCGGGTCGTTGGAGCCGGGCGCGGTGGTCCCGTTGGGCGAGCAGACCAGCTTCTGGTACTGGGCGATGACGGCCTTGTCATCGATGCCGGTGAAGTCCTCCTGGCCGCCGAGATCCGCCGGCAGGCTCGGCGTGACCGACGGCTCGGCCGAGGGCTTGGCGGACGGGCTGCCCGACGGGCTCGCCTTGCCCGAGCCGGACGGCGTGGGCGTCGGGGCCGCCAGGGCCTCCGACAGCGCACGGCTGCGCGGCGTCGCCGACTCGGACGGCTTGACCCCCGCCTTGGGCGACGCGCTGGACGACGCCTTGGGGGACGCGCTGGACGAGGCCTTGGGCGACGGGCTCTTGCTCGTCTTGCCGGACGGGCTGGCCGACGGGCTGCCCGACGGGAGCGGCTGGTTCGCGGGGACGCCCGCGCCGACCACGTACACCTGGCGGAACTGCAGTTTGGCGGTCTTGCCGATGGTGTCGACGACCTGCTGCTGGCCTTCGCCGGGCACGGCCACCACGATGTTGTTGCTGCCCTGCTTGTTCACCTCGGCGTCGGACACGCCCAGGCCGTTGACCCGCTGGGTGATGATCTTCACGGCCTGGTCCATCTGACCGGCCGGCGGATTCTTGCCCGCCTCGGTCTTGGCGGTGAGCGTCACCGTCGTGCCGCCGGCGAGGTCGAGCCCCAGTTTGGGGGTGCTCCTCCCCTGGAGGAACATGACCCCGGTCAGGGCCACCATGACCGCGAGCAACCCGAGGAGCGTGCGCGCGGGATTGGGAGTGCTGCTACGAGGCGGAGCCACTGGTCGTCTTTCTTCCCGTCTTCAAATCGTTGCCGGAGCGCCGTCAGGCCGAGGGCTTCTCCGTCGAGGAGGAGGCCTTGGCCTTGGCGGCGGGCTTCGACTCGGCATCCGCCTGCGTCTCGCCGGCGACGTCCTTGCCGTCCTTGGACAGATCGACGTCGTCCTTGGACAGGTCGATCGAGTCGTCGGCGGGGGTGCCGTCCTCGTCGCCGTCCTCGTCGTCCTCGAGGTCGTCGGCCTCGTCGTCCTTGACGACGTTCATGATCGCCTGCTTGACGAACCGCGCCTCGACGCCGGGGGCGATCTCGAGGACCAGCCCGTCGTCGTCGGAGGACACCACGGTCGCGTACATGCCGCTGGTGGTCATGACGCGGACGCCGGGCTCGATGGAGCTCTGCATCTGCAGCTGCTCCTTGCGGCGCTTGCTCTGCGGCCTGATCAGCAAGAAGTAGAAGACCAGGGGAACGGCCAGGAGGAGAAGCAGATTAAAGGCTCCGCCACCGCCGCCGCTCGCCGCGATAATGTTGTTGCCGCCCATTGCTGGGGCATCCTTCCGATGTGGTTTGCCCAGCCTGTCGCCGATGAGGCCTCACGCGAGGGAACCGCCGGCTGGAAGACGGTGACCAAGTCCCGGAGTCTAGAGAGTACGCGAGAGCCCGGCAACGACGTGACGAGCGGCGGCTGCGGGAAGTTCCCAAGCCGTTACTCCATACCCGCCTGACCGTGACCGCGGGGCCCGGTCCACCGGCTGACGACGGCGGGCCGGCCCCTCGGGGGACGGCCCGTCCCGGACCATCAGCACTGTAGACCATAGTTGTGGATCATGCGCGGTTGATCATGAACCCGCCGCCGCGGGGCAGGGAATCGCCGTCGTCACAGGGAATCGTCGTCGAACAGCGTCTGCGCCATCGGGGACGTGGGCGGCGGGGTCAGGCCCAGATGGGCCCAGGCCGCCGGGGTGGCGATGCGGCCGCGAGGTGTGCGGGCCAGCAATCCCTGGCGGACGAGGAAGGGCTCCGCCACGACCTCGACGGTCTCGGGCTCCTCCCCCACCGAGACCGCCAGCGTCGACAGCCCGACCGGCCCCCCGCCGAACTTGCGCATCAGGGAGCCCAGCACCGCCCGGTCGAGCCGGTCCAGGCCGCGCTCGTCGACCTCGTAGAGCGTCAGCGCGGCACGGGCCAGCTCGCGGGTGATCGCGCCGTCGGCGCGGACCTCGGCGAAGTCGCGGACGCGGCGCAGCAGGCGGTTGGCGATGCGGGGGGTGCCGCGGGACCGGCCGGCGACCTCGCTGGCGGCGTCGTCGGAGATCTCCACGCCCAGCAGCCGGGCGGACCGCTTGACGATCACCTCCAGCTCGGCGGGCTCGTAGAAGTCCATGTGCGCGACGAAGCCGAACCGGTCGCGAAGCGGGCCGGGCAGCATGCCGGCCCGGGTGGTGGCGCCGACGAGGGTGAACGGGGCGATGTCGAGCGGGATCGCGGTCGCGCCGGGCCCCTTTCCGACCACGACGTCGACGCGGAAGTCCTCCATCGCCATGTAGAGCATCTCTTCGGCGGGACGGGCCATCCGGTGGATCTCGTCCAGGAACAGCACCTCTCCCTCGGCGAGCGTCGACAGGACCGCCGCCAGGTCGCCCGCCCGCTCGATCGCCGGGCCGGAGGAGATGCGCAGCGGCGCGTTCAGCTCCGCGGCGATGATCATGGCCAGGGTGGTCTTGCCGAGCCCCGGGCCGCCGGAGAGCAGCACGTGATCGGGCGTCCGCCCGCGCCGCAGGGCGCTCTGCAGGACCAGGGAGAGCTGCTCGCGGACACGCTCCTGCCCGATGAAGTCGTCGAGCTTCTTGGGCCGCAGGGCGGCCTCGATGACCTGCTCCTCGGGCCCGTCCGCGTCGGCCGACACGAGCCGCTCGTCCCCGCTCATGGCCTCGCTCCGCTCAGCGGCGCGCAGCCGCCTTCGCGCGGCGGCCTCCCTCGTCGCTCCGGTCGCGGGCTCCCGGCGCTCCTCGGTCCAGCCGCCGCGCGGCCGCTCGCGTCGTCCACTACTTGCTCAGCTTCTTGAGCGCGGCCTTGAGCAGGGCCGGGACGGGCGGGGTCTCGCCGCCGTCGAGATCGGCGGCGACGGCGTCGACGGCCGCGTCGGCGTCCCTGGCCGACCAGCCGAGGTTGATCAGGCCGGCCTGGACCTGGTCGCGCCAGAGCTCGGTGCGGACGGGCGCGCGGACGTCGTCGGCGTCGCCGATCGGGCCGCCGAGACGGTCCTTGAGTTCGAGGACGATGCGCTGGGCGCCCTTCTTGCCGATGCCGGGGACCTTGGTCAGCGCGGTCAGGTCCTCGGTGGACACGGCGCGCCGCAGGGCGTCGGGCGTGTGCACGGCGAGCATGGCGAGGGCCAGGCGCGGGCCCACACCGCTCGCGGTCTGCAGGAGCTCGAACACCGATCGTTCGTCGTCGTCCGCGAAGCCGAAGAGGGTGAGGGAGTCCTCGCGGACGACCAGCGAGGTGGGCACCTGCGCCTGCTCGCCGACCCGCAGCCCGGCGAGCGTGGCGGGCGTGCACTGCACGGCGAACCCCACGCCGCCCACGTCCACCACCGCGCCGTCGGGTCCGGCGGCGGCCACCCGGCCGCTGACGAAGGCGATCACGCTCCGGTCCTCCCTTTCGTCCGCGCGGCCGCGAGGGCCGCCTCGATCTTGGCCGCGTTGATCCGGGCCTGGGTGCCCGTGGCCGCGGCGATGCGGGCCTGGGCGTCACCGCGCCACACATGGCAGATGGCCAGCGCCAGCGCGTCCGCCGCGTCGGCGGGCCTGGGCGCGACCTCCAGGTTGAGCAGCCGCGTCACCATCTTGGTGACCTGGGCCTTGCCGGCGCGCCCGTTGCCGGTGATGGCGGCCTTGGCCTCGCTCGGCGTGTGCATCGCGACGGGGATGCCCCGGCGCGCGGCGCACACCATCGCGATGCCCGCGGCCTGCGCGGTGCCCATGACGGTGCTGACGTTGTGCTGGGCGAAGACCCGTTCGACGGCGACCGCGTCCGGCGTCATCGCGTCGAGGATCGCCTCGATGCCCCGCTCGATGCCGAGGAGCCGCGTCGCGATGTCGTCGTCGGCGGCGGTCCGGATCACGTCGACCGTGATCAGCGTGAGCCGCTTGCCCGGCACGCCCTCGACCACGCCGACGCCGCAGCGGGTGAGCCCCGGGTCCACTCCCAGCACCCGCACGGCCCACCCCTTCGATCATTTGTTCGGCACCCGCCACGCTATCGAAACAGCATGACATCGTCGCGCACCCCGGCGCGCCGTGTCCCGACCGGTCAGAAGTAGTCGAGCGAGAACGGCCGCGCGGCGAACGCCGCCGAGAGCGCCGCCGCCTCGTCCTCGCCGGCCGCGATGAGGCCCGTGCGGCGCAACGTGGCGACGGGGACCCCGGCGTAGAGGGCCGACAGCCCCCGGGCTCCCATCCGTACGGCCCCATGGTCGTCCGCGGAGCGTTCCAGCGCGCCTTCACCGTCCTTGATCACAAGCCGCCACGATCCGGCGTTGGAGGGCAACTGAGCGTCCTCGACGAGCAGCGGGATCTCGGCGGTGACGCCCGCCGGGTAGCCGCGCGCCCCGATCGCGGCCGGGGCGTCCACGACGCGCGACATCCAGCGTTCCTGGTGAACATCCTCGTGCGCGCGATCGCCCAGCAGCCACAGGACGGGGTCGTGCGGCGCCAGGCAGGCCCGGACCGTCGCCGCGATCGACGAGTTGGAGCCGACGATCGCGCACAGCGACCGGAGCGTCCGCTCCGAACCGGCGACCAGCCTCTCGACGCGCAGGGCGGTGTTCCCCGCGTCCCACTCGTAGGCCAGGAAACCGTCCTCGGCCAGGTAGCAGTAACGGTCGTCGACGGCGAGCATCGCCCGCCACCGCTCGTCCGGCCAGTCCACGGGCCCGTCGTCGCGCGCGCTCTCGTGGATCTCGCGCACGGTGGCGGCCACCACGGCGGCGTCACCGGGGCCCGCCCGGCGCACCGGCACCCGTTCGGCCGCCACCGACCGCAGCGCGTCGGCGGGCAGCGTGACGATGCTCCGCGCACCCGCGTGCTCCCAGCCCATCGACCGGTACAGGTGGGTGGTGGCCGGATACAGCATCGACACCGCGTGCCCGAGCTCGGCGGAACGTTCCAGGACGACGGTCATCAGCCGCCGGCCGAGCCCGCGGCCGCGCTCCTCCGGCGCCACCATCACGCCGCCGATCCCGGCCGCCGGCACCGGCCCGCCGTGCCACCACTGCCGCATGTCGTTGATGCGCGCGGCGGCCACGAGCCGGTCGCCGTCGAAGGCGCCGAGCACCCGTCCGGCGGCCACCGCGGCCGCCGCGAACCGCCGGGACGACTCCCACTCCGCGTCGTTCAGCGGCCCGAAGGCCCGCGCCCGCAGGTCCCTGACAAGGTCAAAGTCGTCGACCGCCCGGATTTCCATGATCCACACCGTATCCGCCCCGCGAAACGCCGGAGGCCCGGCCCCGTGAAAGATCACAAAGCCGGGCCCCGCACGCGAACGCGCTAACGGGTCGTGAAGCAAGCGAAGCGATGCTTCACGAGAGATCGCGAAGCGATGTCGCGTTCGCCGCTTTGGCGGTTGGCCCGCGAGCCGCCAGGCGAGCGGGTCAGGCCGCCAGAGCGATAGATCACGCGTCGATCTTCTCCATGACCTCGTCGGAGACGTCGAAGTTGGCGTAGACCTCCTGGACGTCGTCGCTGTCCTCCAGCGCGTCCAGCAGGCGGAACACCTTGCGGGCGTTGTCCTCGTCGAGCGGCACCGACATGGTCGGCAGGAACTTGCTCTCGGCCGAGTCGTAGTCGATGCCCGCGTCCTTGAGGGCGGTGCGGACGGCGACCAGGTCACCGGCCTCGCAGACGACCTCGAAGCCGTCGCCGAGGTCGTTGACCTCCTCCGCGCCGGCGTCGAGGACGGCCATCATGACCTCGTCCTCGTCCGTCCCCTCCTTGGGGACGAGCACGACGCCCTTGCGGTTGAACATGTACGACACCGAGCCGGGGTCGGCCAGCGAGCCGCCGTTGCGGGTGAGCCCGACGCGGACCTCGGAGGCGGCGCGGTTGCGGTTGTCGGTGAGGCACTCGATGAGCACCGCGACCCCGCCGGGCGCGTAGCCCTCGTACATGATGGTCTGCCAGTCGGCGCCGCCGGCCTCCTCACCGGCGCCGCGCTTGCGCGCGCGCTCGATGTTGTCGTTGGGGACCGAGCTCTTCTTCGCCTTGTAGATGGCGTCGTACAGGGTGGGGTTGGAGTCGGGGTCACCGCCACCGGTGCGGGCCGCCACCTCGATGTTCTTGATCAGCTTGGCGAAGAGCTTGCCCCGCTTGGCGTCGAGGGCCGCCTTCTTGTGCTTGGTCGTCGCCCATTTGGAATGGCCGGACATCTGTCAATCCTCCTGCTCCGTCGCCCGGCGCACCAGATCGGCGAAGTAGTGGTGCACGCGGTAGTCGCCCGTCAGCTCCGGGTGGAACGCGGTCGCCATGAGACGGCCCTGACGGACGGCGACGATCCTACCGGCGTTGGAACCGCTCTCGGCGCGGCCCAGCACCCGCACGCCGGAACCGACCGTCTCGACCCAGGGGGCCCGGATGAAAACCGCGTGGTACGGCGCGTCGCCCATGCCGTCGAGCCGCACGTCGGACTCGAACGAGTCGACCTGCCGGCCGAAGGCGTTGCGGCGCACCGTCATGTCGATCCCGCCGAGGGTCTCCTGACCCTCGATGCCGTCCCGGATCCGGTCGGCCAGCATGATCATGCCGGCGCACGAGCCGTACGCGGGCATGCCGGCCTCGATCCGCTTGCGCAGCGGGTCGAGCAGGTCGAAGGCGCGGGCCAGCTTCCACATCGTGGTGGACTCGCCGCCGGGCAGGACGAGCGCGTCGACGCGCTCCAGCTCCTCGGGCCGGCGGACCGGGAGGGTGCGCGCTCCCGCCGCCTCCAGGGCCCGCGCGTGCTCACGCACGTCGCCCTGCAGCGCGAGGACACCGATCTCGGGCACAGCAGTCACCAGTGAAACCTTCCGGAAAGTCGGCTGGGAGATACCACTTACAACGCTCCAAGCCCTGCCGGATCTTCCCCGGCCCTCGCGCTAGCAGAGCTTGAAGCGGCGCAGGGGGAGCTCCATCGGCAGGAAGCCGTCGGCGCCCCGCTCGGCCAGCGGGCGGCCGAACATGTACCGCCCGGCGAGGGCCAGGCCGAACTCCTCCGGGTCGAACGGCAGCGGCACGTCGTCGGCGCCCTCGTCGATCGACTTCCAGAAGGGGCGCTCGGCGGGCAGCCGGTCGCCCTGGTCGACCACCACGCCGTCCTCGGCCGTCACGAACACGTCCCGGCGCAGCTCGCCCCCCTCGTACCAGCGGAACCAGCAGCCGGAGATCACGCTGTGCAGCACGAGCACGCCGCAGTTGGCGCCCGGCAGGGCCGCCGCGGAGGTGTCGGCGATGCGGCGGGCGTCGTCGTCCAGGCCGAACAGGCGCCGGTCGCAGAGCAGCAGGGCCCGGTCGAACACGCCCACGAACAGCTCGTCCTCGTACGGCCACAGCGCGAAGTCCAGCACCGTGTCGCCGGTCTCCACGAGCGTCGCCGCGGGATAGAGCCCGCGTGCCATGTTCGCCGCCGCCTCCGGGTCGGGGACCAGCCCCGGCCCGAACACCTTGCCCGGCTCGCCGTCGCTCGCGCAGGCGAGCGCCACGGACCAACCCATGCCTTCCCCTCCCGCGGCCGCCCCGGAGCCCGCCCGCTCCAGAATCCGGCCGCGGCCAGCGTAATCCCTCAGATGGCGGCTGTGGAGGGGCGGCGACAAGTAACCACCCGGTCACCGGACCGGATGGTCACCCCTCCGTGTCGGCCGGGCCTACCAGCCGCGGTGGGCGAACTTCTGGTCCTCGCCCAGCGAGGCGACGTTGATGCCGACCATCGCGTCGCCCAGGCCGCGCGACACCTTGGCGATCACGTCCGGGTCGTCGTGGAACGTGGTGGCCTTGACGATGGCCTCGGCGCGCTGCGCGGGGTTGCCGGACTTGAAGATCCCGGAGCCGACGAACACGCCCTCGGCGCCCAGCTGCATCATCATCGCGGCGTCGGCCGGGGTGGCGATGCCGCCGGCGGTGAACATCACGACCGGCAGCTTGCCGGCCTGCGCCACCTCCTTGACCAGCTCGTACGGGGCCTGGAGCTCCTTGGCGGCCACGAACAGCTCGTCCTCGGGCAGCGACTGCAGCCGCCGGATCTCGCCGCGGATCTGCCGCATGTGGGTGGTGGCATTGGAGACGTCGCCGGTGCCGGCCTCGCCCTTGGAGCGGATCATCGCGGCGCCCTCGGTGATGCGGCGCAGGGCCTCGCCCAGGTTGGTGGCGCCACAGACGAACGGCACGGTGTAGGCCCACTTGTCGATGTGGTTGGCGTAGTCGGCCGGGGTCAGCACCTCGGACTCGTCGATGTAGTCGACGCCGAGCGCCTGCAGCACCTGGGCCTCGACGAAGTGGCCGATGCGGGCCTTGGCCATGACCGGGATCGAGACGGCGCCGATGATGCCCTCGACCATGTCGGGGTCGCTCATCCGCGAGATGCCGCCCTCGGCGCGGATGTCGGCGGGCACCCGCTCCAGCGCCATGACGGCGACCGCGCCGGCGTCCTCAGCGATCTTGGCCTGCTCGGGCGTGACGACGTCCATGATCACGCCGCCCTTGAGCATCTCCGCCATGCCGCGCTTGACCCAGGCGGTCCCGGTCGCGGGCGCGGTGTCGTCGGCGGCGGGAGTGAAAGTGGACACGGGCATTCCTCACATGAGCGGACGAAGAGACAGCTTCCATGATATTGCCTGCTCGCACCCCGTCTTGACCCACCGGAGCGTCGGCGACCTGGCCCAACGCCCGACGGATCGCCCGCACACCGCCCAGACCGCCCGCACGCCGTCCGCACGCCGCCCAGATGGCCCGCCGGCCGCTCCGTGCGGGATTCCTACGGCATGTAGGGCTTGCCGTCGTTGACCAGGGCGACCCAGACCTGGCCCGGGGCGAAGGTCATCGGCTTGCCGTCGGCGGTCGTGTAGGTCGTGCCGCCCTCCTCGGACGGCCTCGACCACTTGGCGTCATAGGCCTTGCCGTCGCGCAGGACCAGGGCCCGGCCGGTGCCGGTGGTCTTGATCAACGGCGTGTACGCGCCGAGCACGTCGCGGAACTGCGAGCGCCCGGTCTTGGCGTACTGGATCACGATCGTCCGGCCGCCCAGCCGGCCGCCCTCGCGGGCCACGTCGGGGGTGCCGTTGAACGAGGCCAGCCAGCGCTTCTCCTTCGCCGACCACGTGAAGCCCATCCGCGTCGCGGGCCACCTGGCGGTGAAGGACTTCATGGGCCTGCCGCCCTCGGGCGCCGGGCCGAACGTGAAGCCGATGTCGCGGGGCCCGGTGGCCTTCGGCGCCTGCTTCAGCAGGTCCTTGGGGTCGGCGTAGAGGTTGTACGGGATCGGCTTCGGCCCCCACCGGACGTAGGAGCTGCCGCCGTTGTCCTGCGAGATGTCGTAGACCGGCGACTTGCGGATGTACTTCTTCATCTTCGACTGGACGCCGGAGAAGGCGAAGGCCGGCTTGCCGAACTGCGGCAGGATGTGCAGGTCGGAGATGCGCGCGCTGCGGACCGGGCCCACCCTGGCCGGCAGCTTGGACGAGAAGACCGCCATGAGACGCGTCTCACCGCCCTCGACCTGCTCGACGTAGACGATGTCGGCGGCCGAGACGCCGCTCTGGGGCATGGCGGGCCGGGTGTTCTCGATCTTCACCGCCAGCACCGGGTTCTTCAGCCCGGACTTTCCGCCGGTGAAGGGGTGCGTGGTGGGCGCGGGGCTCGCACTGGGCGTGGTGCCGGTGTTGCCGGGCGGGACGGCCTTGGCGGGCTTGTCCGAGCCCGAGCAGCCCGCGAGCGAGCCGCCGAGCGCGATCACTCCGAGCACCGCCGCCATCCTGCCGCGGACGATCCCATTCCATGCGATGTGCACCATTCGCCCTTTCTGCCGGTGACCCGCCGAAGGGTAGCGAATCCCGATTAACGTCAGGACATACTCGGCGCGGGCGGTGTTCGGTTCACGGGCGGTCGGTTCACAGGCGCTCGGTTCACGGCCGTCCGGTTCACAGCCTGGGCGGATCGTCGTCGATCTCGAAGAAACCCGGCAGCGGCGCCCGGCCCGCCAGCGGCAGCACCCTGATCAGGAGCTTGCGCCGGGCGATCCGGGCCGCGGAGACCGCGTCGTTGTAGAAGCGGCGCGCGTAGGCCACCTTGGCGGCGGCGGCGCCCAGCTCGTCCAGGACGGCCTGACCGTCGCCCTTGGCCTCCAGGGTGGCCGCGAAGTCGGGCTGGTCGACCACGGCCCGCAGCGCCCGCGACAGATCGCTCTCGGCGAACTCCCGGTTGTCGGCGTCGGCGGTACGGGCCTCGTGCGCGGCGGTGGCCAGGACGAGGCTGGTCGCCGGGTCCAGCAGGTGCGAGGCCGCCAGTTCGAGCGCGACGGCCGCGCGGCGTACGAGGGCCGCGTCCAGGGCGGCGCGGGCGGTCTCGACCCGGACGTGCAGCCGGTCCAGCCGGGTCGCGCGCCAGGAGACGTACACGCCGACCAGGAAGAGGACCGCGACCCAGAACAGGACGTCGATGATCCAGTCGGGAAACATTCAGGCCGCCCCCTCAGGCCCCGAGGCCGGACTCGACGACGCGGCCGCCGCCGTGGGCGACCGTCTCGTACACCCGCAGCACATCGCGCGCCACCGCCGACCAGTCGTAGGCGCGGACCGCTGTGCGTGCCTCGGCCGACAGATGCTTGCGCCGCGCCGGGTCGTCCAGCAGCTCCCCCGCGGCCGCGGCGAGCGCCGCGTGATCGCCGACCGGGAACAGCGCCCCGGCCCGGCCGCCCAGCAGCACCCGGTCGAACGCCTCGATGTCGCTGGCGAGGATCGGCGCGCCCGCCGACATGGCCTCGGCCAGCACGATGCCGAAGCTCTCGCCGCCGAGGTTGGGCGCCACGAAGACGTCCACGGAGTGATAGGCGCGGATCTTGTCCTCCTCGCTCACCATGCCCAGCATCACCACCCGGTCGCGCAGCTCCGGCGACACCTTGGCCACCGCGTCGTCGGCGTCGCCCGGCCCGGCGATCAGCAGCCGCAGGCCGGGACGTTCGCGGGCGAGGATCTCGAACGCGCGCAGCAGCACCTGCAGGCCCTTGCGCGGCTCGTCCATCCGCCCGAGAAAGCCCAGCGTGCCGCCCCCCACCCGCCCCTGGTCGCCGTCGTCGCCTGTCACCGTGGGGGGCCGCCCCCCCACGCCCCCCGTGGCGGGCAGGCGGCTTCGCCGATGGTCGCCTTCGACCCTGCCCGGCCATCCTTCCAACGGCTCGGCCATGGCGTAGCGTTCGGTGGCCACGCCGTTGGGGATCAGGACCGCGTCGCCGCCGAGATGCTCGACGAGCGTCGTGCGCGCCGCCTCGGACACCGCGATCCGGCCGGTGATCTTCTCCAGCGCGCTCTGCAGGATCGGCGCGGTGACCGAGACGACCCGCGACTTCTCGTACGAGGCGTGGAAGGTGCCCACGATGGGGCCGTCGGCCGCCCAGCAGGCCAGGATGCCCAGCGACGGCGCCGCGGGCTCGTGCACGTGCAGCACGTCGAAGTCGCCCTCGTTGATCCAGCGGCGCACCCGCCCCGCCGACAGGAAGCCGAAGGCGAGCCGCGCCACCGAGCCGTTGTAGGGCACCGGGACCGCGCGGCCCGCCGACACCACGTACGGCGGCAGCCGCGCGTCGTCGTCGGCCGGCGTGATCACCGACACCTCGTGGCCGAAGCCGGTGAGCGCCTCGGCCAGGTCGCGGATGTGCTGCTGGACGCCGCCGGGGACGTTCCACGTGTAGGGGCACACGATCCCGACCTTCACCGGCCGTCCACCGCCGCGGCCGCGGGCAGGTCGGCCACCCAGACCTTCTGCAGCATGTGCCAGTCTTCGGGATGCGCGGCGATCCCCTCCTGGAAGACGCTCGCGAGCTCCTGGGTCATGACCTGGATCTTCTCCTGTCTGGCCCCGTCGGCGGGGACGGGGATCTCGTCGTGGACCCGCGCCCCCCAGTCCGCACCCTCGTACCACAGGGTCACCGGGAACAGCGCGGCTCCCGTCTGGATCGCCAGCGCCGCCGACACGGCGGGCATCCGGGCCGTCGAGCCGAAGAACTCGACGTCGATCCCGTTCTCGGTCAGGTCCCGGTCGACGACCAGGCAGACCGGGCGGCCCGCGCGGAGCCGCTGGGCCATCCGCCCGAACGCGGAGGCGCCCTTGTGCGGCAGCACCTCCATGCCCAGGCTCTCGCGGAACTCCACGAACCGGTCGAAGAGCGACTCGGGCTTCAGCCGTTCGGCGACCGTGGTGAACGGGTAGCCGCTGTGGACCAGCCACGCCCCGGCCTGCTCGTAGTTGCCCATGTGCGGCAAGGCCAGGACGGCCCCGCGGCCGGAGTCGAGCGTGGCGAAGAGCTTCTCGTGGCCGGTCACCCGCATCCGGCCGAGGATGCGCTCCTTGTCGTACTCCGGCAGCCGGAAGACCTCCAGCCAGTAGCGGAAGTACGAGCGCAGGACCCGCTTGCTCAGGATCCGCACCTCGTCGTCGACGGTGTTCTTGCCGAGGACGCGGCAGAGGTTCTTCTCCAGCTGCTTCACGCCCGCGCCGTGCTGCTGCCAGGTGCGGTCGGCGAGCGCGGCGAACGCCACCCGGGCCGCACGCTCGGGCATCTTGCGGACGATCGTCCAACCCATGGCGTAGGCGGCGTCCATCACCTCATCGCGCATGGGAACGTTCATGCGTGCGACCCGGCCGAGGACGACTCCTCGGCCTGCTGCGCCTGCCGCGCCTGCTGGTAGACGGTGGCGAACCGCTGGCCGACAGTGACCGTGCTGAGGACGGCCAGCACCCAGAGCGCCAGCGTCAGGATGAAGGGCACGCCCAGGCCGTCGAACCCGGCGGCCACCAGAGCCACGATGAGCCGTTCGGCACGTTCGGCGATGCCGACGTTGCAGGTGTAGCCGAGGCCCTCGGCGCGAGCCTTGGCGTACGAGACGACGACGCCGGCCACCAGGCAGTAGAGCGCGACCGCGGCCAGGGTCTCCCGGTCGTCGCGGTAGAGCCCGATCATCAGCCCGGAGAAGATCGCCGCGTCGGCGACCCGGTCCATCGTGGAGTCCAGGAAGGCGCCGAACTTGGACGTCTTGCCGGTGACCCGGGCGACCGCCCCGTCCAGCATGTCGAACAGCACGAACGCGGTGATCACCATCGTGCCCCAGAAGAACTGGCCCCGGGGGAAGAAGCCGAGCGCGCCGGCGGCCACCCCGATGGTCCCGATGACGGTGATGGCGTTGGGCGAGACCCCGGTCCGCGCGACCGCCTGTCCGATGGGGGTCAGGACGCGTCCCAGGGCGGGCCGCAGTTTGTTGAGCATCGCCGTCCGTTCTCGTGGTGTGGTGGTGTGCCCCTGCGTCGCGGGGTGCTCGCGGGCCGCCGCGGCGAGGCGGGGCCCCGGGCCGCACAGCGCGCCCATCGTAGTGCGAGCGGTCCGCACAGGTGGTCAAGGCGGGGCACTGATCCCGGTTCGCCCGTAAAGAGATGGCCCCCGGTTGAAGCGCACCCCTTGTGATCCTGGCCGTACCGGGAAATGGTGTTGAACACGGGTGTGACGCCGGTCACGCACGTCGGGCGTGCTCCGCCCGTCGGACGATGCCGTTCGGAAAGGAGGCCGCCAGGGCGCCGCACTCGGCCGGGGCCCCGCACGCCGCCGCCAAGCAAGGCGTGATGGGGAAGTCCCGGGGGTCTGGGGGTCGCCCCCCGGAGAAGAGGGCCAGGCCTGGACGGGCCGGCCCCAACTGCGCTCGGGCCCGCACCCGACGGGCCTGTCCGAGGAGGTAGTCATGGCTGACAGAGGAGGCCACCCGGGAGCCGCCGGCAGGGCACCGGAGGCCGGCCGGCCCGACAGGGTTCGCAACGTCGCGCTGGTCGGCCATTCGGGCGCGGGGAAGACCACGCTCGTCGAGGCCCTGCTCAGTGCGACCGGTACGATCCAGCGGCCCGGGCGCGTCGAGGACGGCTCGACGGTCAGCGACTTCGACGAGGTCGAGGTGCGCCAGCAACGCTCGGTCAACCTGGCCCTCGCCCCGTTCACGCACGGGGACGTCAAGGTCAATCTCATCGACACCCCCGGCTACGCCGACTTCGTGGGCGACCTGCGGGCCGGGCTGCGCGCCGCCGACGCGGCGCTGTTCGTGATCTCCGCGGTGGACGGCATCGACGGTCTCACCCGGCTGCTCTGGGAGGAGTGCGCCGCGGTCGGCATGCCGCGCGCGGTCGTCATCACCAAGATCGACCAGCAGCGGGGCGACTTCGACGACGTCGTGCTCACCTGCCAGGACGTCTTCGGCGAGGGCGTCATGCCCTGCTACTTCCCGGTCGGGGCGGGCGACGAGCTCAAGGGCCTGATCGGCCTGCTCACCCAGCGCTGCTTCGACTACTCCTCCGGCGAGCGCGTCGAGTGCGCCCCGGACCCGTCCTTCCTGGAGCAGATCGAGGAGCAGCGCGGCGCGCTCATCGAGGGCGTCATCCAGGAGAGCGAGGACGAGGGCCTCATGGACCGGTACCTGGCCGGTGAGGACATCGACGTCAAGGCGCTCATCGAGGATCTGGAGACCGCCGTCGCGCGGGGCTCGTTCTACCCGGTGCTGGCCACGTCCATACCGCACGGCGACCACCCCGGGCCGGTCATCGGCATCCGGGAGCTGCTGGAGGTCATCACCCAGGCCTTCCCCTCCCCCCTCGAACACGGCATCCCTCCCGTCACCGCCGTGACCGGGGGCCCGCCCAAGAACATCGAGTGCGATCCCGACGGGCCGCTCGTCGCCGAGGTGATCAAGACCACGTCCGACCCGTACGTGGGCCGGATCTCGCTGGTCCGCGTGTTCTCCGGCACGCTGCGGCCCGACAGCGTGGTGCACGTCTCGGGGCACGGCCTGGAGGACCGCGGGCACGAGGACCACGACGTGGACGAGCGCGTGGGCGCGCTGACCTCACCGCTCGGGAAGGCGCAGCGGACGATCTCCGAGTGCCGGGCCGGTGACATCTGCGCGGTCGCCAAGCTGAGCCGGGCCGAGTCCGGCGACACCCTCTCCGATCCCGGCACGCCGCTGCTGATGGCTCCCTGGTCCATGCCCGACCCGCTGCTGCCGGTGGCGATCCGGGCGCACTCCAAGGCCGACGAGGACAAGCTCAGCCAGGCGCTGGGCCGCCTGGTCGCCGAGGACCCGACGCTGCGGCTGGAGAACAACTCCGAGACCCGCCAGCTGGTGCTGTGGTGCATGGGCGAGGCCCACGCCGACGTCCTGATCGACCGGCTCCGCACGCGCTACGGCGTCGAGGTCGAGCGGGTCGAGCTGCGCGTCCCGCTGCGGGAGACCTTCGGCGGCTCCGCCAAGGGCCTCGGCCGGCACGTGAAGCAGAGCGGCGGGCACGGCCAGTACGGCATCTGCCACGTCGAGATCGAGCCGCTGGCGTCCGGCGACGGCTTCGAGTTCGTCGACAAGATCGTCGGCGGGGTGATCCCGCGGCAGTTCATCCCGTCCGTCGAGAAGGGCCTCAAACAGCAGATGAACCGCGGTGTCGCCACCGGCTACCCGCTGGTCGACATCAAGGTCACGCTGCGCGACGGCAAGGCCCACTCGGTCGACTCCTCCGACATGGCCTTCCAGGCCGCCGGCGCCCTGGCGCTCAAGGACGCCGCCACCAAGGTGCCCGTCCTGCTCCTGGAGCCCGTGGACGAGGTCGCCGTGCTGGTGTCGGACGACTACGTCGGCCCGGTCATGTCCGACCTCACCTCGCGCCGCGGCCGGGTCCTCGGCTCGGAGAGCGTCCCCGGCGGCCGCACGATGATCAAGGCGGAGGTGCCGCAGCTGGAGATCATCAGATACGCGATCGACCTGCGCTCGATGTCGCAGGGCACCGGCAGCTTCAGCCGCACGTTCCTGCGGTACGAGCCGCTCCCCTCGCACCTGGCCGGCAAGGTCGCCGCGGAGGCCAAGGACGACTGAGAAGGACGACGGAGCGGGATGGCCGGGACGAACGGCCGATCCCGACGGGCCCGCCGGCGCCGGAACGATTCCGGTGCCGGCGGGTCATCCCTGAGAGTGATCACGGCTCACCCGCCGGTCGGACGGAACCGCTCCGGGCGTGTGCCATCCTTACGTTCGCTATGACGAACACGGGGGAAGAACAGGCGCCCGCGCAGCCGGGGCGCCGCGGGGTGATCAAGGGCTTCGGCATCGCCGCGGGCGGCCTGGCGGCCGGTGCCGCGGGCGGCGCCGCCGCCGTCGCGGGCCTGCCGGCGGAGACCCCGGCGTCGGCGATGGCGATCCCGAGCGCCGGCTACTGGCGCCCGGCACGCGGCCACGTCGACGTGACCTGGTCGGTCGACACCGCCCAGAAGCTGGTGGCCCTCACGTTCGACGACGGCCCGATGCCCAATTGGACGCCCATGGTCCACGACGTCCTCGACGCCGAGAAGGTCAAGGCCACGTTCTTCATGGTGGGCGAGCGCCTGCTGCAGAACGCCCGGCTCGTGCACGGCCGGATGGAGCGGCACGAGGCGGGCAACCACACCTGGCAGCACAAGGATCTCTCCCTGCTGACCCACGACCAGGCCTACCGGCAGGTCCACCGGGCGCACGCCGCGATCAAGCAGATCACCGGCAAGGAGGCCCGGCACCTGCGGCCCCCGTTCGGCCAGCTCGGCGGCACCACGCTGAGCGCCGCCGGCCAGCTCGGCTACGACCTCACGATCTGGTCGATCAAGATGCTGGAGAAGACCTACGAGAAGAACCCGCCGCGGCTGGTCGACTACATCGTCGGCAACACGCGGCCGGGCACGATCGTGCTCGCCCACGACACGGGCAACCCCGACCGCCTCGTCGCGCTGAAGAACCTCGTGCCCATGATCCGCGGCCTGCGCGCCAAGGGCTTCGAGTTCGTCACCGTCTCCGAGCTCATCGAGGCCGGAGCGCGCCCGGAGACGCCCAAGCGCCCATAGGGGGCCTCAGATCGGAGTGCCGCTCCGGTCCTCGTCCTGCGAGGTGTAGATCTCGCGGCCCGCGGAGTCGTAGCCGTGGAGAACGCCCTTGGACGTGTCCGGCACGGCGAGGCCGAACTCGCGGATCCCGGCCATGCCGGTGCCGAGGAGCGGAACGTCGAGGCCGCGTCCGCCGCCCTGCTCGGCCTTGAGGACGAGCCGGACGACCCGGCCCGAAGCGTAGCCCTGGTAGAAGTACCGGTTCTGGACGTCGTTCCAGGTGGCCATGTAGTTCACGGGCATGGCGTGATCGAGGACGGGCTGCCTGCACGACACGACGGCGGCGCCGTTCGCCTCCCTGCTCTCCCACTGCGGGCAGGGCTGTGTCCTCGAGGCGGCGCTCCGGGCCAGCGCCGGCGGCAATGGCAGCAGCCTGTCGGCGTCGTCCCGGGGAGGCCCCGTCCTCAGGTCCATCTCGCCTTCGGCCCGCAACACCGTCCAGATCGCGTCGGCGCCCGACCGCGCCCGCATCGGCTCCACGCCGGTCAGGTGGGGAGCGACCACGGCCAGCGCGGCGGCGGCCGCGACCAGGCCGGCGGCGGCGATCGCCTGGAACGGGCGGGGGTGGCGCGGGTCGAGGAGCTCGTGCAGGCGTTTGCGGGTGCGGTGCAGGCGCACCGTGGCGGCGGAGGCCGAGACCCCCAGCGCGGTGGCCACCTGGCCGCGGTCCAGCCCCTCCCAGCCGACGAGCCGGATCATCGTCCGGTCGGCCTCGCTCAGGCGGCGCAGGGCGGTCAGGGCGGCCTCCCGGCGGTCCACGGCGTCCGAATGTTCGGGTTCGACCGGGTGGGCGAGCGGCGAGTCGAACGACTCGGCGGTCTCGCCGCGGCGGGCGGCCCGCCTGCCGAGATTGGCCGTCAGGTTGCGCGCCACCACGTAGAGCCAGGGCAGCTCGGCGCCCTCGGGCATGTCGTCGAGCCGGCGCCAGGCGATGGTGAACGTCTCGGCGGCCACGTCCGCGGCGTGCTCGGGGCCCGCCCGGCGCGCCGCGTAGCGGAGCACCTCGTCATGGTGCGCCTGGTAGAGCTGCTCGAACCGCTCCCGGCGTGCTTCGATCACGGCCATCCCCTTCGCGACGGAACCAACACCATGTTCGTGTCGCGGGCGGGGTGGATGTTACCGGCTCCTCGTGATCACGGATCTCCGCTCAGAGGCCCTCGTGGGGCCAGGCGTCGGCCAGTATCTGGCGGGTGTCGCGGAGCAGTTGCGGCAGCACCTTGGTGTGCCCCACCACGGGCATGAAGTTGGTGTCGCCGCCCCAGCGAGGCACGACGTGCTGGTGCAGGTGGGCGGCGATCCCGGCGCCGGCCACCTGGCCGAGGTTCATGCCGACGTTGAACCCCTGGGCGCCGCTGGCCTTGCGCAGCGCGGTCAGCGACTGCTGGGTGAACGTGGCGAGCTCGGCGCACTCGGCGCCGTCGAGCTCGGTGTAGTCGGCCACGTGCCGGAACGGCACGACCATGAGATGGCCCGAGTTGTAGGGGTAGAGGTTGAGCACCGCGAAGACCGAGTGCCCCCGGGCCACGATGAGGCCCTCCTCGTCGGTCATCTTGGGGATCTCGCAGAACGGGCAGCCGTCCCCGGAGCCCTCCCCCGTCGGCTTGCCCTCGCCCTTGATGTAGGCCATCCGGTGCGGAGTCCAGAGCCGCTGGAAATTGTCGGGTACGCCCGCGCCGCCCCGTTCCTCCTCGATATCGGGCTGGTGTGCGTTCTCGGCACCCGACTCGGGCGCGTCGTCGCGCGCCTCCGGCACCACGGGCTCCTCCGGCTCTACGCTCAAGGCGGCGCTCTCCTTTTGTTCACGGCCTGACCAGCAGCATAGAGAGAGAAGCCGGACGGCCTGAAGCCGGGATCCCCGGCGGCCTCCGGCGTGGCGCCCTCGACGTACCGGACCCGCTGGCACTCCGGGCTCCATCTCGAGATCATGGACACAATCGACCCGTGGGGGGCAACCGATGACCGACCTCGACAAGGGCTACCCGGGCGGCGGCGGGGACGTCCCGCGTCCCGAGGCGCGGTCCATGCCGTTCTATCCGGGCCCGTCCGGGCAGGCCGTGCCGCAGGCGGCCGGGGTGCCGGTCCCCGCGCCACCGCTCCCGGCACCCCAACTGCCCGCGCCCCCGCTCTCCGCGCCGCCGCTGGTGCCGGAGCAGGTGGCGGGCGGCCGCCATTCGCCGCCGCGCGAGGCCGAGGGCCGCATCACCATCGAGGACGAGGTCATCGAGAAGATCGCCACCCTGGCGGCCCTGGAGGTGAGCGGGGTGGCCACGCTGGTGGGACGGCTCGCGCCCGAGGCCGAGGCGGGCGGCCGGGGCGTGCGCGTCCACCTGCACGAGAACGAGGTGTCGCTGGACGTCCGCGTGGTCGTGGAGTACGGCAGCGTGATCATGGACGTCGCCAAGGTCGTCCGGTCCAACGTGGCCCGCGTGGTCGGGTTGATGCTCGGGATGCGGGTCACCGCCGTCAACATCTCGGTCGAGGACGTCCAGCCGCCCGCCGAATCGCGCGCCTGAGGGTGCGGCGGGGAAAGGGATCGGGGTCGTTCCCCTCCCGCCCACAGGAACGACCCCGACGACTGGACACGCACTCTAGACAGACCACACGCCGATACCAAGTGGTTTCCGAGCGTCACCCGCCGGGACTGGCGTAACAGCTCTGCGACTGCAGCCCGGTCAACGTGGTGATCTTGACGCGCTGCACGGCCGCGACCGCGACGCCGCTGAACTTGAACGTGTGCAGCCGGCCGCCCTTGACGGTGGCCTGCTGGGACGAGGACCGGCCGCCGCGCGCGGTCACCTCGGCGCGGACGAAGCCGCTGCCGGCGACCTTCACGTCGACCTCGAGCGCGCCGCCGACCTGCCGGTACAGCGCGGTGCCGACGGGGCACCAGGTGATCGTGCCGCCGCCGGTGTCGGGCATCGGCGGGCCGCCGCCCTGCTGCCCGGAGTTCTGCTGCCCCTGGTTCTGCCCGGGGTACGGCGCTCCGCTGGACTGGTTCTGCTGGGGCTGGCCCGCGCCGGCGCCCTGGCCCGGGGTCGCCTGCGAGCCCGCGGGAAAAGTCTGGCCGGATGAGGGCACCGATGCCGCCGCGGCCGGTCCGCCGGTGGCGGCGGAGCCCGCGCGGTCCTTGTCCAGCAGCGGCATGAGCAGCACCACGACGGCGGCCACGACGAGGGCGGCCGCGCCGCCGTAGCCGAAGATCCGGCTCCAGGCCGAACGCGGCCTTCTGGGCCGCCGCCTCGTGGACTTCACCTTGCCTCAGCCCCGCCTCTCTCCCCGTCGTGACAGGTGACCGTTGAGGCTACCAACTCCCCGGCGGCCCCGGTCGCGCCCTGCCGCGACGGGCGAGGGCCCGGCCCATGACCGGACCGGGCCCCGCCGGGAGCACGTCGTGTCGGACCGTGCGTGGCGTCGGACAGTGCGTGGCGTCGGACAGTGCGTCGCGTCAGATCTGGACGCGGGCCTCGACCGCCTTGACGATCTCGGCGACCGCCTCGTCGATCGGGACGCCGTTCTTCTGGTCGCCGTTGCGGTAGCGGAACGAGACCGCGTCCTTGGCGACGTCGTCGTCCCCGGCGAGCAGCATGAACGGGATCTTCTGCTTCTGCGCGTTGCGGATCTTCTTCTGCATGCGGTCGGACGAGGAGTCGACCTCGACCCGGACGCCCCGCTCGCGGAGCCTCGCCGCGATCTTGTCCAGATGCGGGACGTGGGCGTCGCCGATCGGGATGCCGACCGCCTGCACCGGCGACAGCCACGGCGGCATGGCGCCCGCGTAATGCTCCAGCAGCACGCCGAAGAACCGCTCGATCGACCCGAACAGCGCCCGGTGGATCATGACGGGCTGCTGCCGGGTGCCGTCGGCGGCCTGGTACTCCAGCCCGAACCGCTTGGGCTGGTTGAAGTCGACCTGGATGGTGGACAGCTGCCAGGTCCGGCCGATCGCGTCCTTGGCCTGCACCGAGATCTTGGGGCCGTAGAACGCGGCGCCGCCCGGGTCGGCGACCAGCTCCAGGCCGGATTCGTCGGCCGCCTGCCGCAGCGCCTCGGTCGCCTCCTCCCAGTCGGCGTCCTCCCCGATGAACTTCTCCGAGTCGTCGCGGGTGGACAGCTCCAGGTAGAACTCGTTCAGCCCGTAGTCGCGCAGCAGCCCCAGCACGAAGGACAGCAGCGACTTGATCTCGCCGCCCATCTGCTCCTTGGTGCAGTAGATGTGCGCGTCGTCCTGGGTCATGCCGCGCACGCGGGTGAGGCCGTGCACGACGCCCGACTTCTCGAAGCGGTAGACGCTGCCGAACTCGAACATGCGCAGCGGCAGCTCGCGGTAGGACCGGCCGCGCGCGTCGAAGATCAGGTTGTGCATCGGGCAGTTCATCGGCTTGAGGTAGTAGTCGCCGCCGTCGACCTCCATCGGCGGGAACATGTCGTCCTTGTACCAGCCGAGGTGCCCGGAGGTCTCGAAGAGGTCGCCCTTGGTGATGTGGGGGGTGTTGACGAACTCGTACCCCTCCTCCTCGTGCCGCCGGCGGGAGTAGTCCTCCATCACCCGGCGGACGACGCCGCCCTTGGGGTGGAAGACGGCCAGGCCGCTGCCGATCTGGTTGGGGAAGGAGAACAGGTCGAGCTCGGCGCCGAGCTTGCGGTGGTCGCGCTTCTCGGCCTCCTCGAGGAACTTGAGGTACTCGTCCTGCTTCTCCCGCGACTCCCAGGCGGTGCCGTAGATCCGCTGGAGCTGCGGGTTCTTCTCGCTGCCCCGCCAGTAGGCGCCGCCGGTGCGCATCAGCTTGAACGCGGGGATGACGCGGGTGGTGGGCACGTGCGGGCCGCGGCACAGATCCTTCCACCGCAGGTCGCCGGTCTTGGCGTCGAGGTTGTCGTAGATGGTCAGCTCGCCGGCGCCGACCTCGACGTCGGCGCCGTCGTCGGAGCTCGCGTTGCCCTTGAGCCCGATGAGCTCCAGCTTGTAAGGCTCGCCCGCCAGCTCCGCGCGGGCCGCCTCGTCGGAGACCGGACGCCGGGAGAACCGCTGCGACTGCTTGACGATCTCGCGCATGCGCTTCTCGATGCGCTTGAGGTCGTCGGGGGTGAACGGCTCGGCGACGTCGAAGTCGTAGTAGAAGCCGTTCTCGACGGGCGGGCCGATGCCCAGCTTGGCGTCCGGGAACAGCTCCTGGACGGCCTGGGCCATCACGTGCGCGGCGGAGTGGCGCATGATCGCGCGGCCGTCGGCGGAGCCGATCTCGACCGGCTCGACCTCCTCGCCGTCGCGCACCTCGTAGGCCAGATCGCGCAGCTCGCCGCCGACCCTGGCGGCGATGACGGTTTTGCCGTCCGCCTCGAGGGCCTCCCCGGCGGTCGTGCCTGCGGGCACCACTCGCTCGCTTCCGTCGAGGGTGATGCGCAGCTCAGACACGGTGGACACGGGTTCTCCTCGCGATGGTGACGGATGTGGGATCAACGGGTCTTGATGCTATCGAGTCGAGGCCCCGGGCAAACGGAGAAGGCCCCGGGATGAACTCCCGGGGCCTCACCGCGTGCGTAAGTCAGGACAAGCGGCCGCGGCGCCGGGAGCTACCCGGCGTCGTCGTCTCGAAATAGGCCGCCATGTCTTCATGATAGCCGTAGGGCAGGGCGACGGCACGGCGATTCGGCGCGGCGCCGGGTGTCACGTCCGATCGGCGACCTTGGCCGCACGACCGCCGTGCAGGGTCAAGCCGTCCATGTCCTCCAGCTCGCGGCCCTTGGTCTCCGGCACGTTCCGCAGCACGAAGAAGAACGCCAGCAGCGCGAACGCGGTGTAGACGCCGTACGCCAGGCCGAGCGAGACGCCGGACAGGCCCGGGAAGGTCGTGGTGATGATCCAGTTGGCGATCCACTGGGCGGCGGCGGCCACGGCCAGCGCGGAGGCGCGGATGAAGTTGTTGAACATCTCGCCGAGCATCACCCACACCACCGGGCCCCAGGTGGCGGCGAACGCGACCACATAGAGGTTGGCGGCGATGAGCGCGGTGGTCCCGGCGGCGCCGCTGAGATGGGGCTCGTCGTCGACGACCGGGGCGGTGGCGAAGCAGATCGTCATGAGCCCGAGCGTGATCGCCATGCCCGCCGCGCCGGCCAGCAGCAGCGGCTTGCGGCCGATCTTGTCGACCAGCGCGATCGCCACCAGCGTGGACACCACGTTGACGATCGAGTTGATCACCGAGGTGAGCATGGCGTCGTTCTCGCTGAAGCCCACCGCCTGCCACAGCGACGACGAGTAGTAGAAGATCACGTTGATGCCGACGAACTGCTGGAACACCGACAGCAGGATGCCCACCCAGACGATCGGCATCAGGCCGAGGCGCGCGCCGCGCAGGTCGCGCAGGTGCACCGGCCGGTCGCTGGCGATGGACCGGACGATCTCGCTCAGCTTGACGTCCACGTCGCCGCGGTTCATGACCTTGGCCAGCACCTGGCGGGCCCGGGCGAGCTGCTTCTTCTTGACCAGGTAGCGCGGCGACTCGGGGATCGTCGTCGCGATGACGCCGTACATGACGGCCGGGATGATCGCGCTGGCGAACATCCACCGCCAGGCCGTGCCGCCCCACGGGAAGTCGCCGCCGGCGCCGCCGTCGGACACGTGCGCGATGATGTAGTCGACGACCAGCGCGGCGAAGATGCCGAGCACGATCGCCATCTGCTGCAGGGAGCCGAGCCGGCCGCGCAGGTCGGCCGGGGAGATCTCGGCGATGTAGGCCGGGGCGATCACCGAGGCCGCGCCGATGGCCAGCCCGCCGATCACCCGCCAGAACGTCAGGTCCCACGCGTTGAACGCCAGCGCGGAGCCGAGCGAGCTGATCACGAACAGGATCGCGGCCATCTGCATGACCCGGACGCGGCCCATCCGGTCGGAGATCGGCCCGGCGCACCAGGCGCCGGCCGCGCAGCCCAGCAGCGCCGCCGACACGACGAAGCCCACGACGACCGAGTTCAGGTGGAACCGATCCTTGAGCGCGTCGACCGTGCCGTTGATCACCGACGAGTCGTAGCCGAACAGGAACCCGCCGAGCGCCGCCGCCCCCGCCAGCAACATGGCGGTCGCGGCCGAGTGCGACGGCCGTGCTTGCTGCGGCGGCGCGTCCTGCCTGCCGCCGCTCCCCCCGAGAGCCATGTTCCTGATCTTCCCCGGCTCCGGTCACCCTAAGCGGATGTTCAGTCACGCACCGCGATTCCGATGACGTGGGGCTGTGACGGGTTGGGGACGGTGGTCTCCGGAAAGGCGAACCGCCGCGCCTTGGTGACGGTGAATCCGGAGCGGGCGATCCACTCGTCGGTCGGGCGGGAGACATGGCAGCCCGCCGCCAGGAACGGCCAGACCACGTCGCTGTACCGCTGGTAGCGGGCGAATCCGTCCGAGCCGGCCCGCACGTGCTCGTAGAAACGGAGCTCGCCGCCCGGCCGCAGCACCCGGCGCAGCTCGGCCAGGGCCCGCACCGGATCGCGCACCGAGCACAGCACCAGCGAGGCCACGGCCACGTCGAAGGAGGCGTCGTCGAGGTCGAGGTCCTCGGCGACGCCCGCCCGGACGGCCACTGGGACGGGGGCCTCGACGGCCGCGCCGACCGCCCGGGCGCGCAGCCGCGGCTCGGGTTCGAGCGCGATCACCTCGGTGACGCCGGCCGGATAGTGCCGGAAGTTGGCGCCGTTGCCGGCGCCCAGTTCGAGGGCGCGGCCGCGGGCGCCGCGCAGGAGCTCGGCGCGGTGCCCGTCGGCGCCGGCCCGGCCCATCATGGCCTCCATGCGCGGATAGAGCCGGGCGAAGATCGGGTGCCGAAGATCTGCGCTCATGCTCGCAGTCTCCGCTCCGGCGGCCCGAACCGCAAAGTCAGCCCAGGGGCACGCCCCGGCGGCGCAGCTCGGGCAGCACGCCCTCACCGAACCAGTAGGCCTCCTCCAGGTGCGGATATCCCGAGAGGATGAACTCCTCGATGCCGAGCGCCGCGTACTCCTCGATCCGGTCGGCGACCTCGGCGTGGCTGCCGACCAGCGCGGTGCCCGCGCCGGCCCGGACCAGGCCCACCCCGGCCCACAGGTTCGGGTAGATCTCCAGATCGCGGACGGCGCCGCCGGCGCGGAAGCTCTCGTGCAGCGCGCGCATCCGACGTTGGCCCTCCGACTCGCTGGCGCCGAGCGCCTGCTGTGCCTGTTCGACGTGGGCGGGGTCCACGCCGTCCAGGAGGCGGCGTGCCTCGGCCCACGCTGCCTCGGAGGTGTCGCGGCTGATGGTGTGCAGCCGGATGCCGAACCGCAGCGTGCGGCCCTCCTCGGCGGCCAGGCCGCGCATCCAGTCGAGCTTCTCGGCCACCTGCGCGGGCGGCTCGCCCCACGTGAGATAGGTGTCGACGTGCTTGGCCGCCACGGGCCCCGCCGCCTTGGACGAGCCGCCGAAGTAGATGTCGGGGATCGGGTCCGGCGCGCGCGCCGTCGTGGCGCCGTCCACGTGGTAGTGCTCGCCCTTGAAGTCGAACGGCTCGTCGCCCCACGCCCCGCGCAGGATCGACAGGAACTCGCCGGTCCGGGCGTACCGCTCGGAGTGGTCGAGGTGGTCGCCGAACCGGCGCTGCTCGGCCGACTCGCCGCCGGTGACCACGTTCAGCAGCAGCCGCCCGCCGGAGATGCGCTGATAGGTGGCGGCCATCTGGGCGGCCAGGGTCGGCGAGATGAAACCGGGCCGGAACGCGACCAGGTACTTCAGCCGGGACGTCTCGCGCAGCAGGGCGGCGGTGACCAGCCACGCGTCCTCGCACCAGGTGCCGGTCGGGGTGAGCACCCCCTCGAAGCCGAGCTGCTCGGCGGACCGGGCCACCTGCGCGAGGTAGTCGATGTCCGGCGGGCGGATCGCGCCGGCGGTGCCGGGCGCGGGCGCGGGCCGGCCGACGCCGATGGGGATGCTGTGCCCGCCGCCGATCAGGGCCCGGCTGTCGCCCGTGGTGGGGAGGAACCAGTGGAACGTCAGGCTCATCACTTCACCTCGATGTCGTTGAAACGGCGGTCCACGAACTCCGACATGTCGACCTTGCCGGGGATGAGCTTCTGGTCGGCGAACGCGTCGGCGACCTGCTGCTCGTGCGTGACCAGGGCGTCGTCGACCTTGAGGAGTTTGGCCACCCGTCGCTTGGCCGCGACCTCGGCGACCGCGAGCGGCAGCCCGGTGTCCTTGGACCAGACCGCTCCCCATTCCTTCGGATGCTCGGCGGCCCAGACGAGCGCGCGCCGCTGGCGGGCGATGTAGTCGCGCAGCGCCGTCTCCTTGGCCTTGTTGCCGAGTGTCTTTTCCGAGGCCACGAGAAGGTTGTAGCCGGTGGTGTAGCCGTTGCCGTCGAGGAGGATCCGGGCGTTCGCCTGTGACTCCCCCTGCGCGGTGTAGGGGTCCCAGACCGCCCAGGCGTCGAGCTTGCCCTGGCTGAAGGCGGCGAGGGCGTCCGGAGGCGCGAGGTACTGCGGTTGGACGTCCTTGAAGCCGAGACCGGCCTTCTTCAGGACGGCGAGCAGGTGGTAGTGGGCGGAGCTGCCCTTGGCGACGGCGATGCGCCTGCCCTTGAGCTCGGCGGGCGTCCGGATCGCGGAGTTCTTCGGCACCAGGACGGCCTGGCCGGTCAGGCCCAGCTCCGCGGCGGCGATGATCTTGATGTCGGAGCCCGCCGCGGCGGCGAAGACGGGCGGCGAGTTCCCGACCGCGCCGAAGTCCACCGCGTTCGCGTTCACCGCCTCCAGCAGCGGCGGTCCCGACGTGAACTGCTTGAACTCGACCTTGTACTTGACGCCCTTGAGCTCTCCTGCGGCGGTGAGCAGCGCGTTCTGGCCGCCCTTCTGGTCGCCGACCCGCAGGGTGACCTTGGCCAGGTCGACCGTGCCGTCCTTGGCGATCGCCGCGTCCTGCGCGGCGCCGTCCCCGCCGCCGCAACCGGCGGCGGCGGTCACCACGGCGGTGAGGCCGAGGACGGCGAGAACGGTGCGGAGTCGTGTGACGGTCATGCGGTTCCTTCGAGGGTGACGCCGAGAGCGGTGAGCAGGGTGGAGCGCAGTGAGATCAGGTCGGGATGGTCGCGATGCCGGGGCCGGGGCAGGTCCACGCGGGACTCGTGCGCGATCCGGCCGTCGTCCAGGACGAGGACGCGGCCGGCCAGCAGCAGCGCCTCGTCCACGTCGTGGGTGACGAGGAGGATGCCCGGCCGGTGCTTCTCCCACAGGTCCAGGACGAGCCGGTGCATGGTGATGCGGGTCAGCGCGTCCAGGGCGCTGAACGGCTCGTCGAGCAGCATCAGATCGGGCTCGCGGACCAGGGCGCGGGCGAGGGAGGCGCGCTGGGCCTCGCCGCCGGAGAGGGTGAGCGGCCAGGCGCCGCCGCGTTCGGTCAGCCCGACCTCGGCGAGCGCCTTCTCGGCGGCGGCTCGCGGATCGCCGGAGCGGAGCCCGAGGGCGACGTTGGCCCACACCCGTTTCCAGGGCACGAGCCGTGGTTCCTGGAAGGCGACGGAAACGGTGCCGTCGACGGTCAGGTCGCCCTCGGTGGCACTGTCCAGACCGGCGAGGGCGCGAAGCAACGTCGACTTGCCCGAGCCACTGCGGCCCAGCAGCGCGACGAACTCGCCCCGCGCGATGGAGAGGTCGATGCCGTCCAGGACGGTGCGTTCGCCGAACCGCCTGGTCAGCCCCCGCACCCGCGCCACGTCCGTCAGGACAGGAAGCCCTTCCGCCATGTGAGCGCCCTCCTTTCGAACAGCCGGACGAGGGAGTCGGTCAGCAGGCCGAGCGCCGCGTACACCAGCAGGCCCAGCACGACGATGTCCGTGCGCAGGAACTCCCGGGCGTTGTTGATCATGAAGCCGAGGCCGGAGCTCGCGTTGATCTGCTCGGCGACGATGAGCGCCAGCCACGCGGCGCCGAGGCTCTGCCGGAGCCCCACCAGCGCCTGCGGCAGCGCGCCGGGCAGCACGATGTGGAAGACCAGGCCCGCCCGGCTCAGCCGCAGCACCCGCGCGACCTCGGCGAGCTTGCCGTCCACGCCCCGGATGCCGGCGAACGTGTTGAGGTAGAGCGGGAACGCCACGCCGAGCGCGACCAGCGCGACCTTCGGGGCCTCGCCGATGCCGAACCAGAGGATGAACAGCGGGATCAGCCCGAAGTGCGGCAGCGCGCGCAGCATCTGCATCAGCGGGTCCACGGCGTGCTCGCCGAGCCGGCTGAGCCCGGCGAGCACCGCCAGGCCGACGCCGGCGACCGCTCCGGCCAGGAAGCCCGCCGCCGCGCGCTGCACGGACGTGCCGATCGCGTCGAGGAGCGTGCCGTCCCGGAGGAGTTCCAGGCCGGTGCTCGCGATCGCGCTGGGCGCGGGGACGGTGCGTTCGGAGACCAGTCCGGCGGCCGAGACGAGCTGCCAGAGGACGAGCACGGCCAGCGGGCTGACCAGGCGCGCGAGCGAGGCCGTGGGCAGCCGCGCCGAGCGGTCCCGCGAACCTGCCCGGGCCGGGCGGCGGGCGACGTCATGGGCGACATCAATGGACGAAGTGGACACGCGCCTCAGCGTCGCGCAAATTCCCTATTAAGTCAATCTGAAATACCTGCAATATGGGTCACTGACACCGCAGCCGCCGGTCAGCGGTGATACTCAGGGATC
The DNA here is from genome assembly GCF_043198015.1 of Spirillospora sp. NPDC048911. Classification (NCBI taxonomy): domain Bacteria; kingdom Bacillati; phylum Actinomycetota; class Actinomycetes; order Streptosporangiales; family Thermomonosporaceae; genus Spirillospora; species Spirillospora sp. NPDC048911. The sequence goes on from NZ_JBICUD010000017.1 coordinate 80,075, forward strand.
GGATGGCATCTCCCTCTCCGGGGGCAGGTCAGAACGGCCGCGGCGGCCTAGGCTCGGGCTCAAATGAACGTGCACAGTCACTCCACAGCGCACCCGCGTGTGATCCTCGTCAAGGGCATGCGCGACGCCGTGCTCGCCCCGCCGCGCGGCCCGCACGGGCTGCTCCTGCCCACGCCGCTCTGGCTGCGCGTGCCGATCGGGCTCCTGCTCCTCGGCATGGCGATCGGGTTCACCGCGGGCACGATCGCGATCCCGCTCAACATCTTCCGCGGGCACGTGCCGGTCTCCGCCGCCTGGTTCCTGGGGCTGGCGCAGGCCCTGCCGCTCCTGTTCGCGCCGCGATGGCCCCTGATCGCCTGGCGGGTCAGCGCGCTGGGATTCCTGGCCGGCATCCCGGTCATGGCGGGCAAGTACTTCTGGCCCTGGCCGGTGACGGCGTGGCTGGCGTTCATGCTCATCCTGTTCATGGTCGGCGTGGGCTGCGACCGCCAGACCACGGTCGGCGTGGGCGCGGTCACCATCGCCGGGGTGCTCGTCCCGGGGGCGCTGCTGGCCATGCCCGGCTGGTTCGGCCTGATCCTCGCCGGCCTGATGATCATGGCCCTCACCTTCGGCGACGCGATCGGCGGGCGCACCGCCGCCGAGCAGAGCCTGCGCGAGCAGGAGGCGCTGCGCCGCCAGGACCTCGCCCGGGCGGCGGTCCTGGAGGAGCGCGCCCGCATCGCGCGCGAGCTGCACGACGTCGTGGCGCACCACATGTCGGTGATCGCCATGCAGGCGGAGGCCGCGCCGTACAAGATCCCCGACCTGCCGGACGCCGCCCGGCAGACCTTCGGCGTGGTCCGCGACGCGGCCCGCGACGCCCTCACCGAGACCCGCCGCGTCGTCGGGCTGCTGCGGTCCGACGACGAGGGCGCCGAGCGCGCGCCGCAGCCGGGCCTGGACCTCGTGGAGGATCTGCTCGCCGGGGCGCGCCGGGCCGGCCTGTCGGCCGAGCTCGCCATCGTCGGCGTGCCGCGGCCGGTCTCGGCGGGGGTCGACCTCTCGGCGTACCGGATCGTCCAGGAGTCGCTCAGCAACGCGTCCCGGTACGCGCCGGGCTCGCGGGTGCGGGTGGAGATCGGCTACGGGCGGGACGCACTGCGGGTGACCGTGATCGACGACGGCGCGCGCACCACGCCGGAGGACTCGCAGGGTGGCGGCCACGGCCTGGTCGGCATGCACGAGCGGGTCTCGATGCTGGGCGGCACCCTCACCGCCGCCTCGCGCGAGGCCGGCGGCTGGCAGGTCGCGGCCGAGCTGCCGTACGGCGAGGACTAGACGGCGATCACGCCATAGGGTGCTCTTGTGAGCATTCGGGTGCTGATCGCCGACGATCAGGTGATGATCCGTGACGGCCTGGCCGCGCTGCTGTCCTCCGATCCGGAGATCGAGGTGATCGGGCAGGCGGGCAACGGCCGGGAGGCCGTGGAGCTGGCGCGCAAGCTCGATCCCGACGTCATCGTGATGGACATCCGCATGCCGGAGATGGACGGCCTGGCCGCCACGGCGGAGCTGGTCGGCGAGCCGCCCGCCGACGGGGTCGACCCGGCCGGGATCCGGCCCAAGGTGCTGGTGCTCACCACGTTCGACCTCGACGAGTACGTGTACGAGGCGCTCGGCGCCGGGGCCAGCGGGTTCCTGCTCAAGGACGCCTCCGCCGCCGACCTGGTCAACGGCGTGCGGGTGGTCGCCGGCGGCGACGCGCTGCTCGCCCCGTCCATCACCCGGCGGCTCATCGGCGACTTCGCCCGGCGCCGCCGCCACCAGCGACCCAGCCCCGGCGCGACCGCCGGGCTCACCCCGCGCGAGCTCGACGTGCTGCGGCTCATCGCGCGCGGGCTGTCGAACGCGGAGATCGCCGGTGAGCTCGTGCTCGCCGAGCAGACCATCAAGACGCACGTGGGGCACGTGCTGACCAAGCTCGCGCTGCGCGACCGCACCCAGGCCGTGGTGTACGCCTACGAGAACGGCCTCGTCGGCTAGGGCCCGGCGCGTACGGGGAGGTGTCCCCGTACGCGCCGTGTCTTCAGCCGGGGGTCAGCGCGACGGGTCGAGCAGGAGCTTGCCGCTCGTACGCCGGGCCCGCAGGTCCTCGTGCGCCCGGCGCACCTCCGACAGGCCGTACTCGCCGCCCGCGATGACGCGCATGCGGCCGTCGGAGGCCAGCGCGAACAGGTCGTCCAGCGCCTTGCGCATCAGGTCGCCGGGCAACTGGAAGATGTGCGCCAGCCACATCCCGGCGATCGTCGTGGAGTGGGCCATGAGGTTCGAGGGCTTCACCGGCTGGGGCTGCTGCCGCGAGGCCATCCCGTAGAAGGCGAGGCGGCCGTAGGGGGCGAGGGCCTTGAGGCTGTCGTCGGTGACGGTGCCGCCGGTCATCTCCAGCACGATGTCCACGCGCTTGCCGCCGTTGGCCTCGATGAGCGCGGCCTTCATGTCGGGCTCGGACGCGTCCACGGCGACGTCCGCGCCGAGCTCCAGCGCGAGGTCGCGCTTCTCCTTGGTCGAGGCGGTGGCGATGACGCGGCCGGCGCCCCAGGCCTTGGCGAGCTGCACGGCGAGCGTGCCGACGCCACCGGCGGCGGCGTGCACGACCACGGACTCGCCCGGCTCCATGTGCACGCTGCGGCGGAGCAGGATCCAGGCCGTGGCGCCCTGGACGATCATGCCGAGCGCGGTCAGGTCGTCGATGGCGTCCGGCACGTCCCAGGCCAGGGTGGCGGGCGCGACCGCCTTCTCCGCGTACCCGCCGCTGCCGACCAGGGCCACGACCCGGCGGCCGCCGGCGGCGCGGCCGACGACCTCGCCGCCCGGCACCATCGGCAGCGTGGACGGGGACAGGTAGCTGTTCTCCGCCTGGTGGGTGTCGGCGTAGTTGATGCCGGCCCTGGAGACCTCGACCAGCAGCTGCCCGTCGCCCGCGACCGGGTCGGGCAGCTCGGTGACGTTCAGGACCTCGGGGCCGCCGAACTCGGTGATCTGGATGGCGCGCATGCTCTGTCTGGTCCTCTCTCAGCGTGGAGTTCTCAGCGCGGGCCGGGGACGCCGCGGAACTTGAACGGGCCGGACTCGCGGCCCGGCACCACGAACCAGGCGTCGCCGGCGGTGTCGGCCGCCAGGATCGCCATGAAGGCCTCCACCACGTCGGAGACCTGGAGGATCGGGAAACCGGTCTCCTGCAGCTGCGCCCTCATCGGGTCCAGGATGTCGGTGTCGGCGAACGACGGGCAGAGCGCGTTGACGCGGATCCCCTCGTCGAGGTGGGCGGGCCCGAGCGCGCGCACGAGGCCCACCACGGCCGCCTTGTTGGCGCCGTAGACCGCGTCGAACGGCGTCGCGGTGAGACCGGCCATGCTGGCGGTGGCGATGATCTGGCCGCCGCCCCGGGCCCGGAGCGCGGGCAGCGCGGCGTGCACGCCGAAGACGACGCCGTCGAGGTTGATGGCCATCGCGCGCCGGTAGGCCGCCAGGTCGAAGTCGTCGTCCACGCCGCAGCCGCTGGCGATGCCCGCGTTCAGGAACGCGATGTCGAGGCCGCCGAAGCGCTCGGCCGCCACCGCGACCGCCGCCTCGCTGTCTGCGGGCTCGCGGACGTCGCACCGGACGAACGCGCCGTCCAGCTCCTTGGCGAGCTCGGCGCCGCGGTCCTCGTCGATGTCCGCGAGGACGACGCGGGCGCCCTCGCCCGCCAGCCGCCGGGCGACCGCCGCCCCGATGCCCTTCGATCCGCCCGTGATGAGCGCGACCCTGCCGTCCAGCAGCCCTGCCGTCAGCCCCTCCATCGGCGCCTCCCCTTCCTAAGTAACTGACCCGTCAGTTACTATAACCGAATGGACTTCGGTTTGAGTGCGCGGGCCCAGGAGTACATGGGCCTGCTCCAGGACTTCATGGACTCCCACGTCTACCCCGCCGAGCCGGTCTACGAGGCCCAGCGGCACGAGCTGCGCGCGGCGGGCCACGAGCACACCGTCCCGCCGATCGTGGAGGAACTCAAGGTCGAGGCCCGCAAGCGCGGCCTCTGGAACCTCTTCCTCCCCGACAGCGAGGACCCCGCCCACGGCCTGTCGGTCACCGACTACGCCTCCCTGGCCGAGATCACGGGCCGCTCTCCGCACCTGGCCCCCGAGGCCACCAACTGCGCGGCGCCCGACACCGGCAACATGGAGGTGCTGCACCTGTTCGGCACGTCCGAGCAGAAGGAGCGCTGGCTCAAGCCGCTGCTGAACGGCGAGATCCGCAGCGCGTTCGCCATGACCGAGCCGGACGTGGCCAGCTCCGACGCCACCAACATCTCCACCCGGATCGAGCGCGACGGCGACCACTACGTCGTCAACGGGCGCAAGTGGTGGATCAGCGGCTCGGCCGACCCGCGCTGCCAGATCATGATCGTGATGGGCAAGACCGATCCCGAGGGCCACGTCTACCGGCAGCAGTCGATGGTGCTCGTGCCGCTCGACACCCCCGGCGTCGAGGTCGTCCGGCCGCTGCCCGTCTTCGGCTACTCCGACCAGCACGGCCACTGCGAGATCCGCTTCACCGACGTGCGCGTCCCGGTCGAGAACCTCGTCGGCGAGGAGGGCGGCGGCTTCGCCATCGCCCAGGCACGGCTCGGCCCCGGCCGCATCCACCACTGCATGCGCGCCATCGGCATGGCCGAGCGCGCGCTGGAGCTGATGTGCGAGCGCGCGGTGTCGCGCGTCGCCTTCGGCGGGCCGCTGGCCAAGCAGGGCGTGGTCCGCGAGCAGATCGCCGAGTCGCGGATGGCCATCGAGCAGGCCCGGCTGCTCACCCTCAAGACCGCCTGGATGATCGACAAGCACGGCGTGCAGGCCGCCCGCTCCGAGGTCGCCGCCATCAAGGTGATCGCCCCGCGCGTCGCGCTGGAGGTCGTCGACCGGGCCATCCAGGTGCACGGCGGCGCCGGCGTCAGCGACGACACCCCGCTGGCGCGCATGTGGGCCGGGCTGCGCACGCTGCGGCTCGCCGACGGGCCCGACGAGGTGCACGTGCGTTCGGTGGCCCGCAGCGAGCTGGGTAAGTATCTCGGGAAATGACGGACACCACGGGGGAGGCCGTCGGCACGGAGAAGACAGCCGACACCGGAGAGACGGGGCCCGCGCCGGGCGCACGGCGCCGCATGCCGTACGCCCGGCGGCGCGAACAGCTCTTGCGGGTCGCGCTGGAGGAGTTCGGGCGCCGGGGCTACCACCTGACACAGATGGAGCACGTCGCCGCCGCCGCGCAGGTCTCCAAGGCCCTGCTCTACCAGCACTTCACCTCCAAGGAGGATCTCTTCGCCGAGGTGACGGAGGCGATCGTCGCCGACATCACGCGGCGGCTGAACGACTCGCTGCCGGGCGAGCACGACTCGGTGGGGGGCATCCGGGCGATGGTCCGGGTGCTGTTCGACTACGCCACCGAGAAGCCCGACGCCTGGGCGCTGGTCGTGCGGCATCTGGACAAGCCCGAGGTCGGCCTGGAACTGCGCGAGCTGCGGGACCGGCTCGGCGAGGCGTTCGCCGACATCCTGCTGCGGCGCCGCCGGGCCGACCCGGCGCTGTCCCCCGGCGCGCTCGAGGCCAACGAGCGGCGGGCGCGCCTGCTCGTGCCGCTGATGTACGGGTCGATGTTCTCGATGGTGTCGTGGTGGCTCGACCATCCCGACGTCCCGCGGGAACGCGCCGAGGGGATGGCCGTGGAGTTCATCTGGCTCGGCCTGGACCGGCTCCGTCACGGCGAGCGCCTGCGCCCCTGGCTTCTGCGCCCCTAGCGGCCGCGTCCCTGGCTGCCGCCTCTCTGAGCAGGCGGGATCTCGCCGGAGCCGCGGACGATGAGACGGGTCGGGAGCAGGATCCGCGCGGGCCGGCTCGTGTCGCCCCGGATACGGGCCTCGAGCAGTTCGGCCGCCCGCCTGCCCATGTCCGCGGGCTCGTGGGCGATGACGGTGACGGGGGTCGCCAGCAGGTCGGCGAGCTCGAAGTCGTCGAAGCCGACCAGCGCGACGCGCGCGGCCGCGGCGCCGATCGCGCGCAGCGCCCCGATCGTCAGCAGGTTGTTGCCGGTGAAGACGGCGGTCGGGGGGTCGGGCAGGGCGAGCAGCTCGGTCATGGCGTATCCGGCGCTCCGCACGTCATGGCGTCCGGTCCGGACGAGGGCGGGATCGGCGGGAACGCCGTGCGCGGCGAGCGCCTCACGGTAGCCATGGTGGCGCTGCCGGGCCGTGAAGATCTCCGGCAGGTCGGCCAGGCAGGCGATCCGGCGGTGGCCGTGGGCGAGCAGGTGCTCGACGGCCGTGCGCGCGCCGCCGACGTTGTCGATCAGCACCGTGTCGGCGTCGACGGGCACGGTGTCCGTGTCGGGCGGCCGGTCGAGGAAGACCGCCGGGGTGCCCGCGATCAGCTCGGCGCGGCGGCGGGGATCGCCCGTCTCGGACGGCACGATGAGGAGCCCGTCCACGCGGCGTTCGCACAGGGACCGGATGAGGAGCAGCTCGCGCGCCGGATCCTCGTCCGAGCTGCCGGAGATGACCAGCCTCCCCCCGGCGCGGGCCACGTCCTCGACGCCCCGCGCGATCTGCGAGTAGAACGGGTTGGCCACGTCCTCGATGACCAGGCCGAGGCTGCGGGTCCGCCCGCCGTCGCGCAGCGTCCGGGCGAGGTCGTTGCGCTGGAAGCCGAGCCGGGCGATCGCGTCGTGCACCCGCTCGGCCGTATCGGGCCGCACGAAATCCTCGCCGTTGACCACGCGCGACACCGTCTTGAGGCTCACCCCCGCCGCCGCCGCGACATCGCGCATGGTCGCCCGCCTGTCCCCCATGCCCTCGATGTACCACGAGCCGGGTCCGGAGTGACGGGCCGGATCCGGTCATTGACGCGCCCGCCCCCGGCGACGAGCATCGGGATGCTTTGACAACGTTGTCATCGGACGACACGTCACCAAGGAGCACACGTGTCCGTATTCCGCTCCCCCACGACCCTCCGCTCCCCCAGACCCCTCCTCGCCGCCGCCCTCGCCCTGGTCCTAGTGCCCGCGGCCCCCGCCGCGCCCGCCCAGGCCGCGCCCGACCTCACCGCCCACGTGAACCCCTTCGTCGGCACCCAGGACGGCGGGCCCGACTTCGGCCACGGCGGCGGCGCCGGGATGAACTTCCCCGGCGCCGCCGCCCCGTTCGGGATGATGCAGTGGAGCCCGGACACCGTCCGCACGTCGGGCGGCGGCTACAAGTACGAGGACGACCGGCTCCGCGGCTTCTCGATGACCCACATCAACGGCCCCGGCTGCACGGGCGCGCAGGACTTCCCCGTCATCCCGATCTCCGGGACGATGGGCCGCTCCCCGGCCACCAACGGCCCCGACTACGTGCAGAGGTTCAAGCACGCGAACGAGCAGGCGAGCCCGGGCTACTACGGCGTCACGACCGACGCGGGGGTGAAGACCGAGCTCACGGCCTCGACGCGGGCCGGGGTCGGGCGCTTCACGTTCCCGGCGGGCAAGCCCGGCACCGTGCTGGTCAACGTCACCGGCTCGATCAACGGCGTGGACGACGCCGAGGCGACGATCAAGGGCAACTCCGTCTACGGCTGGGCCAAGACCGGCGGTTTCTGCGGCGCGAAGACCCGCTACTACGTCTACTTCCACGCCACGTTCGACCGGCCCGTCAGGGCGTTCGGCACGTGGAAGGACGACTCGGTCCAGCCGGGCACCGATCGGGCGCGGGGCGCGGCGCCGCCGAAGATTCCACGCGAGACCGCCAAGCCCGTCGGCCGTGTCAACAACGGGCGGGACGGGCGGCCCGCCCCGTCCACGCGCCGCACGTTCGCCGGCGACGTGAACGTGAAGGGGCCCGGATCCGGCGTCTACCTGCAGTTCGACTCGGACAAGCCGGTCCAGATGCGCACCGGGTTGTCGTACGTGAGCGTCGACGGCGCCAAGCGGAACCTCCGCGCCGAGATCGGCGGCAGGAACTTCGACAAGGTCCGCGCGTCGGCACGTGACGCCTGGCAGCGCAGGTTGTCGCAGGTCAAGGTCACCGGTGGTTCCGCCGACCGGCTGCGCACGTTCTACACGGCGCTCTACCACTCCTTCCTCCAGCCCTACGTCTTCGACGACGTGGACGGCACGTACACGGGCTTCGACTACCGCACCCACAAGGTGCGCAAGGGCCATCACCAGTACGCGACGTTCTCCGGATGGGACATCTACCGGAGCGAGGCGCAACTGCTGGCGTTCCTCGCGCCGGACGTGGCCTCCGACATCGCGCAGTCGATGTACGCGAACGCGCACTCGATCGGCGACGTCTGGGACCGCTGGTCGCACCAGAACACCGTCACCGGCGTGATGAACGGCGACCCGTACCACTCGATCGTCGCGAGCACGTACGCGTTCGGCGCGCGGGACTTCGACGCCAAGGGCGCGCTGGCCTCGATGATCGCGGGCGCGGAACGGATCGGCGCGAAGTCCGGCTACACCGAGCGTCCCGGCAACGCCCAGTACCTCAAGCTCGGCTACGTGCCGGGCGACGTCGCCACCACCGAGGAGTACGGGATCGCCGACTTCGGCATCGCGCAGCTCGCCCGGCGGCTCGGCGACGACGCGACGTCCAAGAAGTTCATGCAGCGCTCGCACGGCTGGCAGACCCTCTACAACCCGCTGAACGGCTGGATCCAGCCGCGGTTCGCCGACGGCTCGTTCCTCAGCCCGTTCGACCCCGCCGACTCCGGCTGGTACGTCGAGGGCAACGGCGCCCAGTACCACTGGATGACCTACCCGGACGTGCGCAGCCTGTTCAACGCGATGGGCGGGCGCGGCGAGGCGGCCAAGCGGCTGGACCAGTTCTTCGCCAAGCTGAACGCGGGCCCGCACGAGCCCCTCGCCTACCTGGGCAACGAACCCTCCCTGCAGTCACCGTGGCTGTACGCGTGGGCCGGAAAGCCCTACCGGACACAGGACGTGGTCAATCGCGCCCGCACGGAGCTGTTCAAGCCGACGCCGGACGGCCTGGTCGGCAACGACGACCTCGGCACCATGTCCGCCTGGTACGTGTGGGCCTCGTTCGGCGTCTACCCGGTGATCCCGGGGCGGGCCGAGCTGATGGTGAACGGCCCCGCGTTCTCCAAGATCGAGATCCGGCGCTCGTCCGGCCAGAAGGTGACGATCAACGCGCCCGGCGCCTCGGACTCGGCGCCCTACATCCAGGCGCTGAAGGTCGGCGGCAAGGCCACCTCGAAGGCATGGCTGCCGGAATCGTTCGCCCGTAACGGCGGACGCCTCGACTTCACGATGGGGGCCTCGCCCAACACCACGTTCGGATCGGCCGAGTCGGACGCCCCGCCGTCGTTCGGCGAGGGCGGCAGGTCCTATCTCACGGCCGTCAGCCCCGGGCTCATCCCGCTCGAACCCGGCGGCACCGGCACCACCACCTTGCGCGTGCAGGCGCTTGCGGGCGGCGGCACGGTCACCTGGAAGGCACGGCCACCGGCCGGGATCACCGTCACGCCCGCGTCCGGGACGCTCACCGTGCCGGCCTCGGGCCACGCCGACCAGCAGGTGACGATCTCGGTGGCGAGCGACGCCAAGCTGGACTACCACTCGGTTCCGTTCGAGATCCCCGGCACCGGGGACGCGGGGGTGACGATCAACGTCGCCCGCAAGGGGACGATCGAGTGGTACCACAACAACGCGGGGATCTCCGATGACGGCGCTCCCGGCGCCGCCAACTTCGACGGCGGCGGCTGGTCGTACTCCGCCCAGGCCCTCGCCGCCGCGGGCCTGACCCCCGGCAAGCAGGTGACCTGGAACGGCTTCACCTTCGGATGGCCCACCCGGCGGCCGGGACAGCTCGACAACCTGCAGGCGCAGGGCCAGACGATCGAGCTGGCCGACGCCCCCAAGGCGGGGCGGCTCGCGTTCCTCGGCGCCTCCGGCAACGGGGACGTCCAGACCACGGTCACCGTCACCTACACCGACGGCTCCACGAAGGACGCGACGCTGGGGCTGAGCGACTGGGCCCTGGGCGCCGACGCCTATCCCCCGAGGTTCGGCAACGAGACCATCGCCAAGGCGGCGTACCGCAACGGCGGCGACGGCACCCCGCAGAAGATCAACGTCTACGTGTTCGCCGCGGTCCCGATCGAGCTCGACAAGGACAAGCAGGTGAAGAGTTTCACACTGCGGACCCCCGGGGAGGGCGGCGGTTCGCTCCACGTCTTCGCCTGGTCGTTCGCCTAGGGCGGCATGCCCTCGTCCCCGGGTGAATGGTGAATGTCGGGTAAGCGAAATCTACGCGGCCGGCCGATGTGAGGCCCTTATGGCTAAATGTCGGCCGGTCGCGCCGGACCGCTCATTCGGCGCGGTGAAACCCGTCCCCGGAAACGGCGAGGCCCGCACCACGCGGAGCGCGGTGCGGGCCTGCCGGAAGACTAGGGGTGCTTCAGAGCGCGGTGACACCTTCGGCCTGCGGGCCCTTCTGGCCCTGCGTGATCTCGAACGAGACGCGCTGGTTCTCCTCGAGGCTGCGGTAGCCGCCCGTGGCGATCGCCGAGTAGTGGACGAAGACGTCAGGGCCGCCGTCGTCCGGCGCGATGAAGCCAAAGCCCTTTTCGGCGTTGAACCACTTCACGGTGCCTTCGGTCATGTTCTCTCTCTCCTGGTGAAACCTCACCGGCCGCCGGGTGGCGGGCCGGGGTTGCCTGCGGACCCATCTTCTGTTTCCGCCGGATCGTCCGGAGAAGAGAAGAAACGCCCGCTGTCTTAATACTTCCCGCGGGCGCTTCGCTTGAGCAAACGTACGAGGAAATTACGACTGCAACACCGGCAGCCTACCCCCTAATGCTCGTGAGCGCCTCCGCCACGCGGTGGCAGTCGTGGAAAGTGTTGTACAGCGGCACCGGCGCGAGCCGCACCACATCGGGTTCGCGGGCGTCGGCGATCACCCCGTACGAGCCCGCCAGCCGCCGTACCAGGCCCCCGGCGTCGGCGACCCGGACGGAGAGCTGGGCGCCGCGCGCGGCCGGATCGGCGGGCGTGATGATCTCGGCGACACCGGCCAGGCGGGCCGCCAGATAGCCGGTGAGGCGCTCGCTCCGGGCCCGCAGCGCGGCCATCCCGAACCGGTCGAAGATCTCCAGCGAGGCCAGCACGGGCGCCAGCGCCATGATCGGCGGGTTGGACAGCTGCCAGGCGTCGGCGGAGGCGGGCGGGGAGATGTCCGGCTCCATCCGGAAGCGCGTCGCCGGGTCGGTTCCCCACCAGCCGGCGAGCTTGGGCAGGGCCCCGTCCCGGACGTGGCGCTCGTGGACGAAGCAGCCCGCCACGGCCCCGGGGCCCGAGTTGAGGTATTTGTAGGTGCACCAGGCGGCGAAGTCGACGTCCCAGTCGTGCAGGTACAGCGGCACGTTCCCCGCCGCGTGCGCCAGGTCCCAGCCGACCACGGCACCGGCCGCGTGGCCGGCCTTGGTGATGGCCTGCATGTCCATCAGCTGGCCGGTCAGGTAGTTGACGCCGCCGAGCATCACGAGCGCCACCCGGTGCCCGTCGCGTTCGAGGAGGTCGACGATGTCGTCGGTGCGCAGGTGCTCCTCGCCGGGGCGGGGGCGCAGGCGGACGACCGTCTCCGCCGGGTCCAGCCCGTGGTGGACGGCCTGGCTCGCCACCGCGTACGAGTCGGACGGGAAGGCGGAGTCCTCGATGACGATCCGGGTGCGCTCCCCGGCGGGCCGGTAGAAGCTGGCCATCATCAGGTGGAGGTTGACCGTCAGCGAGTTCATGGCGACGACCTCGTGCGGCAGCGCGCCGACCAAGCGGGCGGCGGGCTCGCGCAGCAGCTCGTGATAGTCCACCCACGGGCGGCGGGCCTGCGTGTGGCCCTCGACGCCGAGCCTCGCCCAGTCCTGGAGCTCCTCGCGGACGCGCCCGGCGACCGCGCGCGGCTGCAGGCCGAGCGAGTTGCCCGCGAAGTACGCCGACTCCTCGTAGAGCCCGCCAGGCGCGGGCGGCACATGGAACTCGTCCCGCGCCGCCGGCAGCGGATCGGTCTCGTCGAGCCGCCGGGCCTCGGCCTCCAGCTCACCCGTCACGCGTGTCTCCCTTGATCAGGTCCAGGGCGATGTCAACGATCATGTCCTCCTGGCCGCCGACCATGCCGCGGCGCCCGACCTCGACGAGGATGTCGCGGGTGTCGAGGCCGTAGCGGCGGGCCGCGTCCTCGGCGTGCCGCAGGAAGCTGGAGTAGACGCCCGCGTAGCCGAGCGTCAGGGTCTCCCGGTCGACCTGGACGGGCCGGTCCTGGAGGGGCCGGACGATGTCGTCGGCCGCGTCCATGAGCCGGAAGACGTCGCAGCCGTGCTTCCACTCCATGAGGTCGGCGACGGCGACGAAGGCCTCCAGCGGGCAGTTCCCGGCGCCCGCGCCCATCCCGGCGAGCGAGGCGTCAACGCGGCGGACGCCGTTCTCGACGGCGACGACCGAGTTGGCGACGCCGAGGCCGAGGTTGTGGTGGGCGTGGATGCCGATCTCGGTCTGCGGGTCGAGGACGTCGCGGTACGCGCGGACGCGGTCGCGGACACCGTCCATCGTCAGCCGCCCGCCGGAGTCGGTGACGTAGACGCAGTGCGCGCCGTACGACTCCATGAGCCTGGCCTGCTCGGCGAGCTTGGCGGCCGGGGCCATGTGGGACATCATCAGGAAGCCCGCCACGTCCATGCCGAGCTCGCGCGCGGTGGCGATGTGCTGGGCGGAGATGTCGGCCTCGGTGCAGTGCGTGGCGACCCGCACGGACCGCACGCCCAGCTCGTACGCGCGCTTCAGCTCGGCGATCGTGCCGATGCCGGGCAGGAGCAGCGTGGTGAGCACGGCGCGTTCCATGACCTCGGCCGCCGCCGCGATCCACTCCTCGTCCAGGTGCGCGCCGGGCCCGTAATTGACGCTGGAGCCCGCCAGCCCGTCGCCGTGCGCGACCTCGATCGCGTCCACGCCCGCCGCGTCGAGGGCGGCGGCGATGTCGCGGACCTGGTCGACGGTGTAGCGGTGCCGGATGGCGTGCATGCCGTCCCGCAGTGTCACGTCCTGCACGTACAGCTCGTGGGTCATCGGGCCGCCAGCCTTTCCGCCACCCGCAGCGCGGCGGAGGTCATGATGTCGAGGTTCCCCGCGTACGCGGGCAGGTAGTGCGCGGCGCCCTCGACCTCGAGGAACACCGACACCAGGTGCCCGGGCCCGTCGCCCGGTGCCGCCAGCGGATCGCCGGGCTCGACGGGACGGACCTGGACCCGCTGCTTGAGCCGGTAGCCGGGGACGTAGGCGGCGACCTCGGCGACCATCTTCTCGACCGAGGTGCGCACGGCCTCCTCGTCGCAGTCGCCGACGACGCAGTACACGGTGTCGCGCATGACGAGCGGGGGCTCGGCGGGGTTGAGCACGATGATCGCCTTGCCGCGCGCCGCGCCGCCGACGACCTCCAGCGCCCGGGACGTCGTCTCGGTGAACTCGTCGATGTTGGCCCGCGTGCCGGGCCCGGCGGACTTCGAGGCGATCGACGCGACGATCTCCGCGTAGCGGACGGGCGTCACCCGCGAGACGGCCGCGACGATCGGGACGGTGGCCTGGCCGCCGCAGGTGACCATGTTGACGTTGGCCGCGTCGAGGTGCTCGTCCAGGTTGACGGGCGGGACGACGTACGGGCCGATCGCGGCGGGCGTCAGGTCGACGAGCCGCTTGCCGTGCGGGGCGAGGACGGCGGCGTTGTGCTCGTGCGCCTTGGCCGAGGTGGCGTCGAGGACGATCTCGACGTCCGCGAAAGCGTCGAGCTTCACCAGTCCCTCGACGCCCTCGTGGGTGGTGGCCACGCCGAGACGGCGGGCCCGCGCGAGACCGTCGGAGTCCGGGTCGATCCCGGCCATCGCCGCGACCTCCAGGGTGCCCGACAGCCGTTTCACCTTGATCATCAGATCGGTGCCGATGTTGCCCGAGCCGATGATCGCGATCTTGCTCATCGGGAGGTGGTCCCTTCCAGGTCGAAGAAGCGGCGGGCGTTGCCGCCCAGCAGCGCGGCGCACTCGGCGTCGGTGAGCGTCTCGCAGGCGCGGATCGTCGTGCCCGGCTCCAGCTCGCCGAGCGGGAACGGGAAGTCGGTGCCGAGCATGACGCGGTCGGCGCCCATGACCTCCACCAGCAGCCGCAGCGCCCGGGGGTCGAAGACCGCCGAGTCGACGTAGAAGCGGTCGGTGTACGCCGACGGCGGCTTCGGGGAGTCGCGGCGCACGATGTCGCGGTTGCGCCACGCGTTGTCGGCGCGGCCGAGGAGATAGGCGAAGCTGCCGCCGCCGTGGCAGAAGCAGAGCTTCAGCGAACCGGGCAGCCGCTCGAACGCGCCCGACAACATCAGCGACAGGATCGACAGCTGGGTCTCGGCGGCCATGCCGACCAGCCACGGCAGCATGTAGCGGCCGCCCATCCGGTCGTCGCCGAGCATGTCCCAGGGATGCACGAGCACCGGCATTCCCTCGCCGGCGCAGTGCGCGAGGAACGCGATGATCTCCGCGTCGTCCAGGTAGCGCGTCCCGACATGGTTGCCGATGTGGACGCCCCGGTGCCCGGCGGCCCTGGCCTTGGTGACGGCGGCACAGGCCAGCTCGGTGTCCTGGAGGGGCACCTGGCAGAGCGGCAGGAGCCGTCCGGGGGCGTCCGCGCAGTAGGCGAGGATGCGGTCGTTCACGAGCTCGCACCACTCGGCGGCGCGGGCGGGCTCCGCCTCGTACCCGAACATCAGCGGGGTGGACGAGACGGCCTGCACGTCGACGCCGGCGCGGTCCATCGCGGCGAGGCGGGCCGCCGGGTCCCACAGCTCGGGGGCCACCGGACGGTACTCGTCGCCGCCGCTCATCATCGTCCCGGTGCCGTCGCCGTTCTCGCGCAGCCACGGCTCGCCCGCGCCCGCCAGGACCCGGGCCTCGTCGCGGGCGATCGGCGGGAAGACGTGGGCGTGGACGTCGATGACGCTCACAGTTCTCGCTTCCGCGTGCGGGGCGCCAGCTCGTCCGGCCACCGCTTGCCCGGGTGGACGGCGCCGCAGTTCGGGCACTCGCGGTCGCCGTCGTAGAACTTCTGGAACGTGGGCGGCAGGTCGTCGACGATCGAGCGGACCTGGAGCTCGGCGCGGTGCACGAGATGGTGGCAGTTCATGCAGTACCACTCGAACGCCTCGTGCAGGCCCTCCGGGCGCGGCACCTCGACGACGAGGCCGACCGAGCCCTCCTCGGGCCGCTGCGGCGAGTGCCGGACGTGCGGCGGCAGCAGGAAGACGTCGCCCTCGTTGATCTGGACGTCGACCGGCGGCTTGCCCACGTCCTCCATGACGCGCAGGACCATGTTGCCCTTGAGCTGGTAGAAGAACTCCTCGGTCGGGTCGTCGTGGAAGTCGGTGCGCTGGTTGGGCCCGCCGACGACCATCACGATCAGCCCGGCGTCCGCGAAGACCTGCTTGTTGCCGACCGGCGGCTTGAGCAGGTCGCGATGCTCGTCGATCCACTTCGGGAAGTTGAACGGCTGCCCGTGGCTGAGCTGCGGCAGGGTCATGACTGCGTCTCCTTCGCGGGGATGTACGCCACGCACGAGATCTCGATCAGCAGGTGCGGGTGCGGCAGCTGGTGGACGGCGACGGTGGTGCGCGCCGGCCCGGTCTCGTCGAAGTACTCGCCGTAGACCTCGTTGTAGCCGCCGAAGTCGTTCATGCTGACCAGGTAGGTCGTGACGTTGACGAGGTCGCCGAGGTCTCCCCCGGCCGCCTTCAGCAGATCGCGGACGTTGTCGAGGACGGCGCGCGTCTGCTCGCGGACGTCGAGGTCGGTGACGCCCATCGGGTCGGCGCTCGCCCCGGCGAACGTGCCGTCCGGACGCCGCGAGCTCGTGCCGGACACGTAGACGAAGTCGCCCGCGCGCTTCACATGCGGAAAGCGCCCCCGGGGCTTGGCCTTTCCTTCGACCGTCGTTGCTTCAGTAATCTTGCGGAAGGCGTCGCTCACTTCGTCGTCACCTCCACGCTGCCCAGCCCCGCACCCGTGATGCGCACATGGGCGTCCTTGGGAAGCGGGACGGCGGCGGTCGCGGACCCCGCCAGGATGATCGAGCCGGGTTCGAGCGGCGTCCCGGCGTCGCGGGCGAGCCGGACGGCGGCGCGCAGCGAGCGGACCGGGTCGCCGAGGATCGCGGCGGACGAGCCGGTCTGCGCGATCCGGCCGTCGATCTCCATGACGAGCCCGACATTGGCCAGGTCGCGCGGCTCGTGCCAGGCGCCGAAGCCGAAGCGGGCGGCGGACGCGTTGTCGGCGATGACGTCCGGCAGGGTGAACTTGAAGTCCTCGTAGCGCGAGTCGAGGATCTCGAAGCCCACGGCCACCTTGAAGCCGTCGCGGCCGAGCAGGAACACGATCTCCGGCTCGACGCGCGGATGGATGAGCTCCGACAGGTCGAGCGCCGACTCGACGAGCATCGCGTCGGTGAGCTGTCCCCAGATGACGTCGTCGACGCCCATCTGGATCATCTTCGCCCGGCTGGTGAAGCCCATCTTCACGCCGATGCGCCGCTCGCCGCGGCGCTCGCGGCGGGCGATCCCGGCCCGCTGGATCTCGTACGCCGTCGCGACGTCGAACGGCTCGGCGCCGGTCAGCTTGGGGACGGCGCGGACATCCCGTGCGGCGCCTTCCAGGATCTCGGCCAGCGCGGCGATGCCGGTCATTGCCTGGGTCATACGGCCTCCTTCGCGAACGCCACGCGCACGTCGCCGAGCCCGTCGATACGGGCCTCCAGCACGTCGCCGGGAGCGGGGGTCGCCATCGGCCCGAGCGCTCCCGTCAGCACGGTGTCGCCCGCGCGCAGCGGCCGTCCGAGCCGTACGGCGGTGTCGGCGAGCCAGAGCATCGCGTTGAGCGGGTGGCCCAGGCAGGCGGCGCCGGTGCCGGTGGACAGCTGCTCGCCCCGGCGTTCCAGGACCATGCCGCAGAGCCGCAGGTCGACGTCGGTGAGGCGGGCAGGCCGGTTGCCCAGGACGTACATGCCGGACGAGGCGTTGTCGGCGACGGTGTCGGCGAGGGTGATGTCCCAGTCGCGGATGCGGCTGCCCACGATCTCGATGGCGGGCAGCACGAAGGCGATCGCGCGGACGAGATCGGCGACGGTGTGCCGTTCGTAGGTGAGGTCGTGTTCGAGGACGAGCGCCACCTCGGCCTCCGCCTTGGTCTGCATGACCGCCCCGGCGGGGATCTCGGCGCCGTCGGGCACCGCCATGTCGGCGAAGAGCACGCCGAAGTCGGGACTGTCCACGCCCAGCTGGGCCTGGACGGCCGCCGAGGTCAGCCCCACCTTCCGGCCGGTGAGCCGCCGCCCGGCCGCGACCCAGCCGTGGGTCAGCCGCTCCTGGACGGCGTACGCGACGTCGGCGCCGTCGATCAGGTCGCGCACGGGCTCGCACGGCACGCCGGAGGCGTACGCGCCGAGGATGCGCTCGGCCGCCGCCTCGATGGCCGTCAGGGTGGTCTGTGTCGTCTCGGTCACGGGCTCGCTCTCAGCTCGGTCGGATCTGGTCTGTCAGATCTGGATGCACACGTTGACGGGCTCGGAGAAGAAGTCCAGCGAGTACTCGCCGCCCTCGCGGCCGATGCCGGACGCCTTGACCCCGCCGAACGGGGTGCGCAGATCGCGCAGGTTCCAGCAATTGACCCACACGATGCCGGTCTCGACCCGCGGCGCCACCCGGTGCGCCCTGGAGAGATCGCGGGTCCACACGGTGGCGGCGAGGCCGTAGGGGCTGTCGTTGGCGAGCCGGAGCGCCTCCTCCTCGGTGTCAAAGGGAGCGACGTGGCAGACCGGCCCGAAGATCTCCTCGCGGACCGTCCGGGCGGACTCCGGGAGGCCGGTCAGGACGGTCGGCTCGACGTGGAAGCCGGCGTCGCGCCGGTCGCCGAAGACCGGGACCCCGCCTCCCGCGACGACGGTCGCGCCCTCCTCGCGGGCCAGCCGGTAGTAGGAGAGCACCTTGTCGCGGTGCGCGGCCGAGATCATCGGCCCGTAGCCCGCGAGCTCCCGGGCCCGCTCGCCCAGCGCCGCCACGAACTCGTCGAAGACCGGCCGCTCGACGTAGACGCGCTCGGTGCACAGGCAGATCTGGCCGGAGTGGGTGAAGGAGGACCGCGCGGTGCCCGCGACGGCCGCGTCCAGGTCGGCGTCGGCGAAGACGATCGCGGGGTTCTTGCCGCCGAGCTCGAACGACAGCGGCGTCACGTGCTCGGCGGCGTTGCGCATGATGGCGGCGCCGGTGGCCGACTCGCCGGTGAACGCGATCGCGTCCACGCCGGGGTGCCCGGTGAGGAACTCCCCGGCGGCGCCGGCGCCGTGCCCGTGGACCAGGTTGAACGTGCCGGGCGGCAGCCCGGCCTCATGGATCACCGCGGCCAGCAGCGTCGCCGTCGTGGGCGTCTCCTCCGACGGCTTGGCGACCACCGCGTTGCCCGCCGCGAGCGCGGGGGCGACCTTCCAGGTCAGCAGGAGCAGTGGCAGGTTCCAGGGCGAGATGATCGCGACGACGCCCAGCGGGCGCCGCACCGTGTAGTTGAGCGCCTGCCCGGTGCCGCCGCTCCAGCCCGGCACGGCCGTGGTGTAGGCGCGCTCGGGCCTGCCGTACAGCAGGTCGGCGTAGGCCCGGAAGTTGCCGATCGCCCGCGGGATGTCGACGGTGGCGGCGAGCTCGCGCGGCTTGCCGGTGTCGCCGGCCTCGGCGTCGACGAACTCCTCGAACCGGGCCTCGATCCCGTCGGCGATCCGGCGGAGCGCCGCCGCCCGCTCCTCGGCCGTCGCCGCGCCCCAGGCGCCGTCCAGCGCCGCGCGGCCCGCCCGCACGGCGTCGTCGACGACCTCGCGCGTCGCCTCGGGAACCGCCCCGGACTCGGCTCCGTCCACCGGGTCGACGAGCGGGAACTCTTCCCCGTCCGTACGGAACACGCCGCCGACATAGTGCTCAGCCTTCATGCCTGCGATGATTCCCCATCCAGCTATGCCGGGCCAATACCGATCGACCAAGCCGATATAACCGGATTGTGATATCAGGACCCTATAGTCAGGGGTATGCGCACGATCGACCTGCTCAACGGGCGGCTGAAGCTCCGGCACCTGGTCCTGGTCGTCGCCGTGGCCGACGAGGGCAGCGTGCTGCGGGCCGCCGAGCACCTGCGGCTGGCCCAGCCGGCCGTCACCCGTAGCCTCCGCGAGGTCGAGCACGTGCTCGGCGTCGAGTTGTTCACCCGGGGGCCGCGCGGCATGACGCCGACCCTCTTCGGCGAGGCGTTCATCGAGCACGCCCGCGCCGTCCTGGCGGAGCTGCGCCGGGCGGGCGAGCGCATCTCGGGCCTGGCCGACGGGCAGGTCGGCACGGTCACGATCGGCACGCTGCTCGCCGGCTCCAACGTCCTGCTGCCGCGCGCGATCGCGACCCTCAAGAAGGCCCGGCCGGGGATCACGGTGATCGTCCAGGAGGCCACGTTCGACGCGCAGGTCCCGCGGCTGCTGGAGGGCGAGATCGACCTGATCCTCGGCCGCCTCAACCCGATCGACGACCTGCACGGCCTGCGCCAGCTGACCCTGTACGCCGAGCCGGTGCTCCTGGTCGCGCGCCGTGACCATCCCGCCCGGTCCCGGCCGGGCCTCACGCTCCGGGACCTGCTCGACTACCCCTGGGTGCTGCCGCTCGAACAGACCGCGCTGCGCCGGGAGCTGGAGCAGATCTTCCGGGGCGAGGGATTGGCGCTGCCGTCCAACCTGGTCGAGTGCACGTCGATCCTCACGGTCCGCACGCTGGTCCGCGACGCCGACATGATCGCCGCCATGCCCGAGCTGGTCGCCCGCACCGACGGCGAGCTGGCGCCCCTGCCCGTCCCCCTCGAACCCGTCCGCCGCCAGGTGGGCGTCACCCTGCCCGACCGGCGCCCGCTCACGCCGTCGGCGCGCCTGATGCTGGAGCACCTCCGCGTTCAGGCGGCCGAACTCACCACTCAGATCGACTGAATCAGCGCGAGCAGCTTCCGGCTCACCAGCGTGTCAGGGTCGCCGAGGTCGAGCACGATGTCGAAGTGGTTCCGCTCCGGAACGACCAGCAGCTCACCGCCCCACTGCGCCTGGAACCGCCGGGACTGCTCGACGAAACCCGTCCCGTCCTCCGCCGCGACCGCGATCACCGCCGGGCAGCGCCGTGCTCCGGCCACGAGCCCGGGGCTCAGCGCCGCCGCCCGCTCCACGTCCAGCCCGAGCCACTCGTTCACGTACACCCGCGTCAGCGGCCGCAGGTCGAACAGCCCGCTGAACGGCATCGCGGCCTTGACCACGTCCACCGGCAGCCCGAGTTCCCCCTGCCAGCCGTCCACCATGGTCATCCCGGTCAGGTGGCCGCCCGCCGAGCTCCCGCCGACGACGATCCGGTCCGGGTCCAGCCCGTGCTCGCGCCCGTGCCGCCAGATCCAGGCGACCGACGCCCGCACCTGCCGGACGATCTCCTCCAGGGTCGCCTCCGGCGCCAGCGTGTAGTCCGGCACCACGGTCGCGACGCCCCTCTCGTGCAGCATCCGCGCCATGAACGCCGACTCCGCCCGCGACAGCGCCTTCCAGTAACCGCCGTGGACGAACACGAACACCGGCCGCGGCGCGCCGCCCGTCCCCCACACGTCGAGCAGCTCACCGCTCGCCTCGTCGTAGCGGACGCCCGGCGACCCCGGCAGTCCCTCGACGGCCTTGGCCGACTCGGCCCGGTACCGGGCCATGAGCTCCCCGAAGAGCTCCTCCCCCGCCTTCCGCCGCACGTTGTAGGCGACGTCCAGTTCCTCGTCGCTGAGCTCCCGGCCCGGCCATGCATGCACGTCCATGTCTCGCAGCCTGCCAAACGCATCTACTCTGGTGCCAGAGGCGAGTGGAACGGTGTGGAGGCTCCCGCGATGAACGGACATCAGCTTCGGCCTCGATTCTTCAGCGCCGGCAGCGATTACCGCGCCGACGACGCGTCCATGCTCGACGACGCGCTCGACACCGCGTTGCGGCACAGTTCGGCCGTCATGGGCAACGTCCAGCTGATGGACGCCTCCGTGGAGGGGCTGCGGATCGTGGCGCAGCGCGGCTTCCACGACCCGTTCCTCACCCACTTCGACGTGGTCCGCGACCGCTCCAGCGCCTGCGGCCGGGCCCTCCTCACCGGCGTGCCGACCATGATCGACGATGTCGCCACGAGCCGGGTCTTCGCCGGGACCGAGGGTCGTGAGGTGATGCTCGAGGCGGGGGCGCTCGCGGTGCAGTCGATGCCCATGCTGGACAAGGGCGGACGGCCGCTGGGGGTGCTGTCGCTGCACTATGGCGAGCCCCACCGCATCAGCGGCACCGACCAGCGGCTGATGCTGGCCGTGGCCAAGCGCGCCGGGTGTCTTCTCCAGAACTGCCTCTGAAGAACACGGGTGTCTGCGTAGCACGTGCCCTTCATCTTCGTGAGCTAGGTTGCCGAGTGTGGGTGGCGATCTCGGGCGGATGCTGGCCGGGCGGTACCGGCTGCTCGCACTGCTGGGGGAGGGCGGGACGGGCGCCGTCTGGCGCGCCCGCGACGAGCGGCTGGACCGGGAGGTCGCCGCCAAGCAGGTCCGGCCGCCGGCGCGGCCCGACGCGGGCTGGCCGGCGCGGCTGGACCGGGAGGCGGGCGCCGCCGCGCGGCTGGCGCATCCCGGCATCGTCCGTGTCCACGACCGGATCACCGGTGAGGACGGGCGGCCGTGGATCGTCATGGAGCTGCTGCGCGGCTGCTCCCTGGAGGCGCTCCTCAGGACGGGCGGGCCGCTGCCGCCGGAGCGGGTCGCCGGCATCGGGCTGCAGCTCCTCGGCGCCCTCGGGGCCGCGCATCTGATGGGCGTGACCCATCGCGGGATCAAACCGGCCAACGTGATGCTCGACGGCGACGACCGGGCGGTGCTGACCGACTTCGGGATGGCCGCCGCGAGCGGTGAGGTCGTCTTGACGAGGCCGGGGCCGCTCGTCGGTACCCCCGCCTTCCTCGCCCCCGAGCAGGTCGGCGGGCTGCCGGGCACGGCCGAGTCCGACCTGTGGTCGCTGGGCGCGACCCTGTTCGCGGCGGTCGAGGGCCGCCCGCCCTTCTCCGGCGACTGCGCCGGGGCCGTCTGCGTCGCCATCGCGACGCGGCGCCCCGCCCGCCCGCTGCGCGCCGGCCCCCTCGAACCCGCCCTCACCGGCCTGCTCCGCCGCAATCCCGCCGACCGGCTGTCCCTCGACCAGGTCAGGGAGTTGCTGATCCGGGAATGCCCGGCGCGCCGCCCCGTGCGGGACGGCGCGCCGGATCCGGATCGGCGGCGGACCGGCGAACGGCCCGGACCAGTGGCGGGCTAGCGGACGGTGAGGCCGGCGGTCTGGTCGCCGGCGGTGATCTGGTAGGCGCCGGACTGGGCGGACGGGGTTCCGGCCCCGTTGATGTCGCCCGGGGTCACGGCGAGATTGGACATCGGGAAGGTGAGGGTGACCGAGCGGGTCTCGCCGACCTTGAGGGGCACCCGGGTGAACGTGGCCAGCCGCTTCGGCGGCACCTGGACGCGGCTGTACGGCTGCGACGCGTAGACCGGGACGACGAAGTCACCGTCACGGCCGCCGGTGTTGCTCACCTGGAGGGTGAGCTTCACCGAGCCGCGCTTGGAGACCGAACCGCTGGCCAGAGCGAGGCTCTTGACGGCGAACGTGGTATAGGACAGGCCGTGCCCGAAGGGGAACAGCGGGTCGTAGGCGGAGCTGGGGCCGCTGTTGGTGCCCGGCAGCTGCTGGTAGTACATCGGCTGGTCGCCGACTGACTTGGGCCACGACACCGGGAGCCGGCCGCCGGGGTTGGCGCGGCCGTAGAGCACGTCGGCGACCGCGGTGCCGGCCTCGCTGCCCGGCAGCCAGGCCATCAGGAGCTGCTTGGCGTCGGCGGCCTTGCCGAGCACGAGGGGACGGCTCGCGAGGACCACGACCGTGACCTTCTTGCCGGTGGCCTGGAGGCGGTCGACGAGGTCCTGCTGGTCGGCGGCGAGCTCGGGGGTCTCGTTGTCGGCCACGCCCTCGGCGCCGGGCTTCTCGCCCACGACGACGATGGCGCCGTCGGCGTCCTTGGTCTTGCTCACTGCGTCGTCGGCATCCTTGACGAGCTCGGCCTTGTCACCGGCGAGCACCTTGACGCCCTCCCAGACGGTGACGCCGGGGTCATCGACGCCGTCCGGAATGCCCTGCCAGCCGATGGTCCAGCCGCCGTTCTGGATCGGCACCGAGTCCGCCCCGGAGCCGGTGACGACGACCTTGTCACCGGTGGGCAGCGGCAGCGCGTTCCCGTCGTTCTTGAGCAGCGTCATCGACTCGGTGGCGGCCTTCACCGCGAGCGGCTTGTCGGCGCCCAGCACGGCGGCGTCGGCCTTGGCGGGGTCGACGTAGGGGTTGTCGAAGAGGCCGAGCTGGAACTTCAGCGTGAGGATGCGCCCGACGGCCTCGTCCAGGCGCTTGCGGGAGACCTTGCCGCTCTTGACCTGCGCCACGAGGCCGTCGATGTAGCCGTCGACGGCGCCCGGCGGCAGCATCGCCACGTCGACGCCCGCGTTCATCGCGATGCCGGCGGCGTCGGCGTAGTCGGCCGCCACCTTGTGGGCCTTCTGGAGCGCCTGCACGTCGTCCCAGTCGCTGACGACGACGCCCTTGAAGCCCCACTGGCGGCGGAGCAGGTCGGTGAGCAGATAGTGGCTGGCGTGGGCCGGGACGCCGTTGACCGCGCCGGAGTTGACCATGACGGTCTGCGCGCCCGCGTCCACGGCGGCCTTGTAGGACGGCAGGAAGGTGTCCTGGAAGTAGCGCATGTCGAGGTGGGAGTTGGCCCGGTCATGGCCGTTGAACGGCTCGGAGTAGCCGGCGAAGTGCTTGACCGTCGCGGCGACCCGGCGGTCCTGCTGCGAGCCCTTGACGAACGCGGCGCCGAGCGCCCCGGCCAGGATCGGGTCCTCGGAGTAGGTCTCGTAGTAGCGGCCCCAGCGGGTGTCGCGCGCGATGTCCTGGACGGGCGCGAAGTTCCAGTTCGGGCCGGTGGCCTTGACCGCCTTGGAGGTGGCCTGCCCCATCGCCTGCGAGGTGGCCGGGTTCCAGGTGGCGCCCACGCCGAGCTGCTGCGGGAACTTGGTGGCGCCGATGACGTTGTTGTGGCCGTGCACCGCGTCCACGCCGTACAGGAGCGGGATGCGCAGGCGCTGGTTGTCGAGCGCGTACTTCTGGATCGTGTTGACCATCTCGGCCCACGCGCGGGGCGTGTTCTGCGCGGGCGCCTGGCCGCCGCCCGAGAGCATCTGGCCCACGTGCTGGCCGGCGAACATCTTCTTCATGCAGGTGGTGTTGAGCTGCCCGCCGGACCAGTTGCAGTCGCCCTGGATCGTGACGACGGCGGGCTGGGCCGTCTGGCCGACCTTCTCCTCGACGGTCATGCGCCTGACGAGGTCGGCCACCCGCGCGGGCGTCGGCGCGGCCCGGTCGAGGTAGGCGGGAATGGAGCGGGCGGTGGCCGATCCCGGTATCAGGGTCAGCGCCATCAGCGCGGGCGCGACGAGCGCTCCCGCGCGCAGGAGGGATTTCATGAGCGGCTCCTTACTGGGGGTGTGAGCCTGGATGATCTCCGCGCGATGACCACTGTCCTTGATCGTGCGGGCCGCGTCGAGAGGCCGGGGTGAACGAGCCCGGAGCCCCGGCCGGAACATGTCGGACAGGAGCGCCTCAGTCGAGCCCGCGCACGAACCTGTCGATGGCCGGGAGGGTGTCGGGGGTGAGGTCCCGGCGGGTCACCGCCATGACGTCGCCGCGGAACGACCGCACCTCGACGAAGCTCTCCGGAGTCGACTCGATCAGCATCGGCAGGATGCGCTCCAGCAGCTCCCGGGTGCCGGTCTTGAACTTCTTCTGGCGCAGCGCCGTACGGCGGAGGGTCTCGAACGTCCCGACCGTGCTCTGCAGGTCGTAGCGCAGGTCGATCACCGGGAACGGCTCCCGGTCCCAGGTGGTGGAGGGGATCGTCTCCCTCGACCGGCCCCTCATGCGGGCCTCGACGAACGTCTCGTTGTCGGCATCGGCGATCTCGCAGTCGTGGATCGGGGAGACCTCCCCGATCCGGCCTCCCCGGTCGCGGCCGGCGCACAGCGAGGGGCCGCAGAACAGCACATGGCTGAACGGGCCGACCGGGACGTCGAGCCGGACCTTGTGGTGCGGCGTCCCGCCGAACAGCAGGTGCCAGCGGGGCGTCACGAAGCCCAGGAACGCCGAGACCGCTTCGGCGTCGTATCCCCGGTCCTTGACGACGAACTGCACGCCCTTGCGCCCGTCGTCGACGAGGACGAGATATTGGCGGAACGGCCCCCCGCCGCCCGGGAAGGGGAAGTGCTTGACGTAGGCGCCCTCATGGCCGGGTACGGGCTCGTGGCCGGCCCACGCCTCCTCCCAGGAGCCGGGGCGTTTCCTCTCCGCCTGCTCGCGCATCACGTCGAGGAGCTTGGCGTCCGGCGCGGGCTCCGGCGCCCTCGGCGGCCGGCGCAGCGCGTCATCGGCGACCTCGACGTACCCCTGGCGGCGCTTCTCGCTGATCTTCCGTTTGAAGTGGCGTTCGGCGTGGGCCTCGTCGTCCAGGGTCATGCTCGACCCGCGGGCGACACCGCCCGACACGCCCCATGCCATATGGCAGCGGATCCCCTCGCGGCGGATCTGCCAGCACCGCACCACGGCACCGGTGCGCTTCTCGAAAGTTCGCCATTCAGACATGTCGCCTCACCTTTCCACAGGTGGCGGCGGCGTCACAGCGATTTCAGGCGTTCAGGTAGGCCAGGACGGCGAGGACGCGGCGGTGGCCGCTGTCGCTGGGCGGCAGGCCGAGCTTCACGAAGATGCTGCCGATGTGCTTGCTGACGGACCGTTCGGTGATGACGAGCGTCGTGGCGATGGTGGCGTTGTCGTGGCCTTGGGCCATGAGCGCGAGCACTTCCCGTTCGCGCGGGGTGAGTGCCTGGAGTGGTGAACGGCGTGTCATGAGCTGCGAGACCACCTCCGGGTCCAGTGCGGTGCCGCCCGCGGCGACGCGTTGCAGCGCGTCCAGGAACTCCTCGACGCGGCTGACCCTGTCTTTGAGGAGATAACCGATGCCCTGGGCACCGCCCGCCAGGAGCTCGGTGGCGTACGTCTCCTCCACGTACTGGGAGAGGACCAGCACCGGCAGGTCGGGCAGGGCCTTGCGCGCCTCGATCGCGGCCCGCAGGCCCTCGTCGCGGAAGCCCGGCGGGAGCCGCACGTCGAGCACCGCCACGTCGGGCCGGTGCTCCAGCAGCGCCGGGACGATCTCCGGACCGGTGTCGGCGACCGCGACGACCTCGTGGCCGTCGCTCGTCAGCAGCAGGACCATCCCCTCCCGCAGCAGGGCGTTGTCCTCCGCGATCACGATCCGCACGGCAGCTCCACCTCGAGTGTCGTTCCCGCGCCGACGGGGCTGTCGACACGGGTGGCGCCGTCCAGCGCGGCGACCCGGCGGCGGATCCCGGCGAGCCCGCTGCCGCGGGCCGGGTCCGCGCCGCCCTTCCCATCGTCCCGCACGATGATCCGCAGCCGGTCGCCGTCCCTGCGCAGCCGCACCTGCGCGGCGGCGGCGCCGCTGTGTTTGGCGATGTTGGTCAGCGCCTCGGCGACGACGAAGTAGGCGGCCGCCTCCACCGCCGCCGGGACGCGGCGTTCCACTCCGCCGACCTCCAGCTCGATCTCCACGGTGACCGGGATGTGCTGCGCGGCGGCGAGCGCGCGGATCGCGCCGGGCAGGCCGCGGTCGGACAGGATCGGCGGGTAGATGCCGCGGATGACGGTGCGCAGCTGGGTGAGCGCGTCCTCGATCCCCTCCCGGGCCTCCAGGAACAGCGTGCGGGCGGCCTGCGGATCGGCGTCGAACCGCCGGTCGGCGAGGCCGAGCCGCAGCGCGACCGAGACCAGCTGGGCCTGCGTGCCGTCGTGCAGGTCGCGTTCGATGCGGCGCAGCTCGGCGCCGTGGGCCTCCAGCGCCTCCGCCCGCGTCTCGGTCAGCTGCTCGACCCGTTCGGCGAGGCTGACCCCGCGCGTCGGCGCGAGCAGCTTGCCGGCGAGCCACGCCTGCCACCGCACGAAGCGCGGCACTACCCACCACAGGAGCACGATGTTGACGCCTGCCTGCACGAACGGCATGGTCAGCGCCTTGGGCCAGCTGTCCAGGACGATGTACGCCGACTGCGAGCCCGCCGGCGCCGCCCACCACCAGAACGGCAGGGACAGCGAGAACAGGATCGACGGCCACAGCCCGATCGCCAGCACCGCCATGAGCAGGCCGAGATAGCCGTGCAGGACCATCCACAGCAGGTCACGCCAGGTGGAGGCCGAGCGCAGCAACGCGAACCCCTGCACGAACGACGTGCCGCGCGGCGGCGCGTAGGGCTCGGGGATCTCGCGGCCCAGCACCCCGGCCACCCTGCGCCGTTCGGCGTTGGTCAGGGCCCGCAGCGGCCGGGCGGCCTCCGGCAGCCAGGGAATCGCGATCATCAGGATCGACAGGAACGCCACGAGCGGGAGAAGGCAGGCGCCCAGGAGCGCGGGCGCCACGGTGCGCAGGCCGCCGGCCAGGAAGGTGGTGGCGTCGCCGCTGCGTCTCAGTGCCGCACGCACTCTCAGTCCCGTTCTCATGTGCTCAGCCGCTCTCACGCCGATCACGTTAGGCGACGGCGCGCGCCCGCCGGAACGACCTCTGCTCCCCGGTCCGTGGTGTAGCTGGCTACACCCCTGATTCGGGGGTCCGAGCCCATGTGCCCGCACCCCGCCTGAACCTACGTTCGTCCAGGTGAGAGAGCGCCGGAGAGCGAGGGAGATCATGACGACGACATTGACGGCCGAGGCGGAGGCCCGTGCGCCGGGCGATCAGTGGGGACGTGAAACAGGTGACGCGGCGGACGCGGTGCGCCTGGAGGCGGTCACCCGGTCGTACGGCGCGGTGACGGCGCTGCGCGGGGTCACCCGGGCGTTCCCGCGCGGCGGCTTCACGGCCGTCATGGGGCCCTCCGGCTCGGGCAAGAGCACGTTCCTGCACTGCGCGTCCGGCCTGGACCGCCCGACCTCGGGCTCCGTCCTGATCGGCGGCACCGACATCGGGCGGCTCAGCGAGGCCAAGCGGACCCGGCTGCGGCGTGAGCGGATCGGGTTCGTGTTCCAGTCGTTCAACCTGATCCCGTCCATGGACGTCGAGCAGAACATCACGCTCCCGCTGCACCTCGGCGGCGCCCAGGCCGACCCGCGCTGGCTGGCCGAGGTGGTGGGGCGCGTCGGCCTCGCGGACCGGCTCCGGCACCGCCCGTCCGAACTCTCCGGCGGGCAGCAGCAGCGGGCGGCCGTCGCGCGGGCCCTCATCACCAGGCCCGAGGTCGTCTTCGCGGACGAGCCCACAGGCGCCCTCGACCCTCGGACGGCGCGTGACGTGCTGGCCCTGCTGCGCGAGGCGGCCGACCAGACCGGGCAGACGGTGGTGCTGGTGACCCACGACCCGATGGCGGCCGCGTGGGCCGACTCGGTCCTCTTCCTGCGCGACGGCCAGATCGTGGACGAGCTCGCCGACCCCACCCCGGCCGCCGTGATGACCCGCTGGGAGGTCCTGTGAAACCCCCGAAGGGCGCCCTCGCGGGCGTGTTCGTCGCGCTGGTCTTCGCCGCCGCGCTGGTCGGCGCGTGCGGCGTGCTGCTGGAGTCCGCGCTGCGGGCGCACGCGCCGGTGGACCGGTACGAGGCGGCCACGGCGGTCGTCACCGCCGGGCAGTCGGTCTCCGTCGAGCAGAAGCGGGTCGGATCCGACCCGGAGACGCAGACGCGGCCCGTGACCGAACGCGCCCGCGTCCCGCTCGCGGCCGCCGAACGCCTGCGGGCCGTTCCGGGCGTGCGGGCGGTCATCGCGGACGTGTCGTTCCCCGTTGTGGCCGGGCCGGGCGTGCCGGTCACGGGCCATGGCTGGGACTCGGCGGCCCTCGGCTCGTCCAGGCTCGCGGCCGGCCGTGCCCCGCAGGCGCCGGATGAGGTCGTGCTCGACACCACCACGTCGGCCCGGGCGCGCGTGGTTGCCGGTGGAGTGGTGGCCCTCCAGCTGACCGGTGCGCCCCAGCCGTTCCGGGTCACCGGGCTGATGAAGGCGGGCGACCGGCCCGGCGCGTTCTTCGCGCCGCAGGCGGCGGCGACGCTGAGCGGCCACCCGGGACAGGCGGACGCGCTGGCGGTGATCGCCGGAGGCCGGGTGGACACCGCCGCGCTGAAGAAGGCCGCCCCGGGCCTGGTGGTGAAGACGGGTGACGAGCGTGGGGACGCGGAGAACCTGGCCGTGCGGGCCGCCCGTCCCGACATGATCGAGATGTCCGCCTCGTTCGCCGCCCTTTCAGTGATGACGGCGCTGGTGGTGCTCGGGGGCCTGATCGCCCTGTCGGTCCGGGAGCGCGCCCGCGAGTTCGCCCTGCTGCGCGCCGTCGGCGCGACGCCCTGGCGGGTCCGCGGAATGATCATGCGGGAGACGCTCCGGATCGCCCTCCCCGCCGGGGTGCTCGGCGGGCTGCTCGCGCTGGCGCTCGGCGCGGCGATGCACGGGGCCATGAGGGCCAAGGACGTGCTGCCGGAGGGCTTCGAGTTGTCGCTGAGCCCGCTGCCCGTCCTGGCCGCGCTCCTCGTCAGCCTGATCGCGGCGACGGTCTCGGCGTTCTTCGCCTCGCTCCGCGCGACCCGCATCCGGCCGGTCGAGGCGCTCGGCGAGGCCGCCGTCGAGCCCGAGTCCCTGCCTCGCTGGCGGGTCGTCACGGGGGTGGTGTTCCTCGTGCTCGGCGTGAACGCGCTCGGCGTCTCGACGATGGCGAGCGGCTCGACGGCCGCCGCGTCGATCGGCGGGCTGGTGATCACGCTGATCGTGGCGACCGCGTTCCTCAGCCCGCTGATCGCGCAGCGCGGCGGCCGCCTGTTCGGCGGGGTCCTGCGCGCCGCGTCGCCCGTGGCCGGGCGGCTGGCCGACATCAACGTGGGCGCCGCGGCGCTGCGGCTCGGCTCGGTCATCACGCCGGTCGCGCTGGCTGTCGCGTTCGCCGGGGTCCAGCTCTTCGCGCAGTCGACGTCCGTCCGCGCGACGGAGGTGCAGACGGCCGAGGGGACGCGCGCGGACCAGGTGGTCGTCTCCGCCGGTCCGGGCCTGCCCGCCGGGGTTCTCGATGCCGTACGGGGCACACCGGGCGTGCGGGCGGCGACCGCCGTCAGGCAGACCACCGTCGTGATGAACGTCCGGGAGCTCGCCGAACGGAACCTGCGCTCGCTCTCCGCCAAGGGCGTCAGCCCCGAGGGGATCGGGGAGACGATGGACCCCGGCGTGACGAAGGGCTCCCTCGCCGGCCTCCGCCGCCCCGGCACGGTCGCGCTCAGCGAGAGCGCCGCCGAGGGCGTCCGCCTGGGCCAGGAGCAGCAGCTCTGGCTCGGCGACGGCACCCCGGTCAAGGCGCGCGTCGTGGCGATCTACGAGCGCGGCATGGGCTTCGGGGACGTGCTCCTCCCCCACGCCACGATCGCCGCGCACACCACGTCGGCTCTGGACGACCACATCCTCGTCCGAGGCGACGCGGATCTGCGTCCCGCCCTCGCCCGCTACGCCGGAGCCGCCGCCGTCACCAAGGACGCCTTCGGCTCGCGGCAGTCCGAGGAGCTCCGGATGCAGGGCTTCATGAGCTACGTGGTGGTGCTCGCCATCGCCGGGTTCATCGTCATCGGGCTGGTGACGACGCTGGCGCTCGCGACCGCCTCCCGGCGCCGCGAGCTCGCCCTGCTGCGCCTGGTGGGCGCGACCCGCCGCCAGGTCCTGCGGATGCTCCGGCTGGAGGCGGCCATCATGCTCGGCACCGGCGTGGCCGTCGGAACGCTGATCGCCGGAGTCACGCTGCTCGCGTTCGCCGTCGCGGTCACCGGCCTGCCGCTGCCCGCCGTGCCGCCGCTGACCGTCGCGGCGATCCTCCTGCTCGTGACCGGCCCCGGCGCCGCCGCGATGCTCCTGCCCGCCCGGCCGATGGTGCGCCGCGGCCCGGCGATCAACTGATCCCCGCGACCGAACCCGGCGGCTCGTCCCCTGGGCGGGCTCTGCGCCGTTAACATCTCCGGAGTGCCAAGATCCCTGTTGGCACTGATGTGTACCGGAACGGCGTGAAATGGACGACCTTGAGCTCCGGCGGTCCCTGCCGGGCAGCCTGCCCCAGCTGTTCGCCGACGATCAGGTCGAGCGGGAGCTGGACGTGGCGCTGCCCGCGGGCGACGTGGTCTGGCCGGACCCCGGCTACCCGCAACGTCAGATCCTCATGCGCCCGGCGTTCTGGCTGAGCGACGAGCCGGTCACGGGCGAGCTGTGGACGCGGCTGCGCGCCGAGCACCCCCGGTCCGGGCTCTGGCCCGTGCTGCTGGACGAGACCGACCAGCCGTGGGCGGCGGGGCAGATCGCCCCCGAGCCGGTGAGCGACGTCGACAACTACGTCCCCGCCGCGTTCATGTCCGAGGTCTGGGCCGACTGGGCCGAGCAGACCGCCGAGGAGGACCACGACGACCTGGCGCCGTTCGGCGGCCAGTGCCCCGGCCCGGCGCAGCGCGGCGCGTCACTGGACGATCCGGGCGCGGTGGCCGACCGCCACGCCCGCGCCCTCGCCCCCCGGGGCCTGTCGCTCGGCCTCGTCGCGGTCGAGCGCAGCGCCGACGTCCTCGCCGCCATGGGCTGGCAGGGCGCGCTCAACCACAACGAGTGGACGGCGCCGCTCGCCGCCGTGGTCCGCGGCTGGGAGGACCGCTTCGGCGCCCGCGTCGTCGCGATGGGCTTCAACACCCTGGACCTCAGCGTCGCCTCGCCGCCCGTCAGCGCCCGCCACGCCCTGCACGTCGCCGCCGAGCACTGGGCGTTCTGCCCCGACATCCTCTTCCAGGGCCCCGGCACGCTCGCCGGCTACGCCGAAGAGATCCGCGGCAAGACGCACTGGTCGTTCTGGTGGGACTGACGGGCGGGAACTTCCGCCGGGTGGCCAGTTGTTCCACTCCTGTCTAATATTTTCGCGGCAGGGAAGATCGGAGGCGCCCGCCTCCGGGAGGCGGGCCAGGAGGGGACGGCGGCCAGGTGCGGATCAGGGGCAGGACGAGGGAGCGCCGCGCGCTGCCCGGCGGCCGGGTGCTGCCCGTGGTCATCGGCACCGTCCTGCTCGGCACCCTGATCGGCGACACCACCGTCATCGTCATGGACCGGCGGGACGAGCCGGACGGGCCCGCCAAGGCCGACCCCGGCAAGCTCGTCTCGGTGTCGGGCGAGGCCATGGGCGCCCCGGCCGTCATGCCGCTCACCCGGCGGCTCGAACCCAGCCTGCTGATCGCCGGATCCGGCTCGCTGCCGCCCGCGGTGGTGGAGCGCGCCCGGCGCGTCAAGGGCGTCGCCGGGGTCACGGTCGTCGACGCGGCCCGCGCCCAGGTCGGCGGGCGCCGGGTCGGCCTGCTGGGCGTCGACCCGTCCGCGTTCCGCGCGTTCGCGCCCAAGCAGTCCGCCGAGTCCGACCAGCTCTGGCGCACCGTCGCGACCGGCGGCCTGGCCGTCTCGTTCGCGCTGAGCCGGGAGGGCACGATGCCCCTCGGCGGCGTCGTCCAGGCGGGCAGCACCGCCAGGCCCGGGCAGGTGCGGATCTCCGCGTACGCCTCGATGGGCATCCCCGACGTCGACGCGGTGGTGTCCAGGACGCAGGCGCGCACCCTGGGCATGCCCGACGGCAACGGGCTGGTGATCAGCGCGCCCAAGGCCGACCGCAAGAAGCTGACGAAGGCGCTCAAGCGCGTCCTGCCGCGCGGTACGAGGATCGCCACGATCGCGGCGCAGCGGTCGCCGGTCGTGCCCGCCGGGCTGCGGCGGCAGCCGCAGGTGACCGGCCGGCCCGACGGCGTCACCGGCAACCGGTCGACCATCACCGGCAACATGATGACGCCGACGATGAGCAAGGTGGTGACCGAGCTCGACGGCATGTACGGCGCGTTCCCCGTCATCGGCTGCTTCCGCGGCACCGGCGACCCGCAGGACCACGCGCTCGGCCGCGCCTGCGACTTCATGGAGACCACCACGGGCCGCATGCCGAGCGCCGCCGCGCAGAAGCACGGCGACCAGGTCGCCCAGTACGCGATCAGCAACGCGCGGCGCCTCGGCATCTCCTACGTGATCTGGAAACAGCACATCTGGAACATCAGGTTCCCCGGCTGGCGCAAGATGGAGAACCGGGGCAGCATCACGCAGAACCACTTCGACCACGTGCACATCTCGGTGCTGCGCTGACCGGTCGCCCCGTCAGAGGCGTTCGAGCTCGCACCAGACGGCCTTGCCCCTGGCGGTCCGGCGGACGCCCCAGCGGCGCGCCAGGCGGCCGACCACGTGCAGGCCGCGCCCGGACTCGGCGGTCAGGCCGTCCTCGCACCGCCGGATCCGCGGGCGGCCGTCGGTGCCGTCGAAGACCTCCACGACGAGCCCCTCCTCGCGGACGAGCCGCAGGGTGATCTGCCCGTCCGCGTGCTGGATCGCGTTGGTCACCAGCTCGGAGGCCAGCAGCTCGGCGGAGTCGGACAGCTCGCTCAGCCCCCAGCGGTCGAGCCGGTCGCGGATCAGCCCGCGGGCGCGGCGCGCCACGGCGGGATCGGCGGGCAGGTCCCAGGCGACGTGGTCGTCGGCCGGGATGCGGCGCAGCCGCGCCACGAGCATCGCGATGTCGTCGCGGTGCTGGTCGTCGTACACGCCGTCGAGCGCCGCCTGGCACAGCTCCTCCAGCGGCCGGGCGACGGCGCCGGAGAACGTGTGGCGCAGCCGGGCGAGCCCGTCGTCGATGTCGCGCGAGCGGTTCTCCACCAGGCCGTCGGTGTAGAGCACGAGCATGGCGCCGTCGTCGACGGTGAACTCGCGGCTGACGATCGGGGTCTCGCCGCCCACGCCCAGCGGCGGCGCGGGCGGCACGTCGAGGAACATCGCGTCGCCGTCGGGCAGCACCAGGAGCGGGGGCAGGTGCCCGGCGCTGGCGGCCTCGCAGCGCCCGGTGACGGCGTCGTACACCACGTAGGCGCAGGTGGCGAAGTGCGGCTCGCGCTCGCCGAGGGTCCGCATCAGCAGGTCGAGCCGCTCCAGCGCCTCGGCGGGCGGCAGGTCGAGCCCAGCCAGGGTGTGGATCGCGGTGCGCAGCCGTCCCATCGTCACGGCCGCCTTCACACCGTGCCCGGCGACGTCGCCGACGACCAGGACCACCCGGCCGCCCGGCAGCGCGATCGACTCGTACCAGTCGCCGCCGACCTCGATCAGCCGGCCGCCGGGCAGGTAGCGGTGGTGCACCTCGACCGTCGCCGGCGCCGACAGGTCCGTCGGCAGCATGCTGCGCTGGAGCGTGAGCGCCGTCGCGCGCTCGCGCCCGTACCGGCGCGCGCTCTCGATGAACCGCGCGGCGCGCGAGGCGAACTCCATGCCGATGTCGATGTCGTACGCGTCGAACGGGCGGTGCGCGACGCCGCGCGTGCAGACGAAGAAGCCGAGCGTCACGTCGTCCGCGACGATCGGCAGCAGCAACATCGAGGCGCCCTTGAGCAGCTCGGCGACCGGCGGGCGGCGCCACGCCTCGGCGATGCGGGAGGCGCCCTCGTCGGCGAGCCGGGTGAGGACGGGCCGCCCGCTCTCCATGCACTGCACGTAGGGCGTGCCGGCCGGGTAGCTCAGCACCTCGCCGGTCGGGAACGCCGCGTCCCACGCCTGGTCGTCGTCATCGCACGAGACCGCCAGGCGCCGCAGCATCTGCGACCCGTCCGGCGTCTGGCCGGGCGGCTCGTCGTCGTCGACCAGGCTCTCCAGCAGGAGCAGGCCGCCCGCGGTGCAGAAGTGCGGGACGACGATGTCCATGAGGCCGCGCGCCAGCTGGTCGAGGTCGAGCGTCGCGCCGAGGCGCGGCAGCGAGTCGTCGAGCAGCGCGCGGCGGATCACCGCCGGGTCGAGGAAGCGGTCGGCCAGCGGCACCGGGACGCGGATGACGGCCAGCGCCGACAGATCCGGATCGCCGCCGCTCATCGGATGCACGGTGATGACGGCGTCGTGGGTCGCGCCCTCCCAGCTCTCGATCGCGAGCATGGCCGAGGTCTCGCGCCCGGCGGCCACGGCCGCCAGGAGACGGTCCAGCGCGCCGTCAGAGCCGCCGACGATCATGTCGCCGAACGGCGCGCCGCACAGATCATCCGGGTTCTTGGCAAGAACCGCCGCGGCGTTGCGGTCGAACTGGAGTATTTTCCCCGACGAATCCATGCCGACAATCAGAATTCGGGTGGAGGACTCCATCGCTCGATTATGGGGCATTTGCCGTCGCGGTGCTGTAGATACGGGTCATGAACAAGGTCGCCATCGTCGGCGCCGGGCCCACGGGGCTCGCGCTGGCCGCCGAACTCGCTCTCGCCGGGGTCCCGTGCGACGTCTTCGACCGCCGGCCCGGCCCCCGCACCGACTCGCGGGCGATCACACTCCACGCCCGCAGCATGGAGCTGCTCGACCTGCGCGGCATCGCGGGGCGCTTCGCCGACGCGGGCCTGCCGCTGCGCGGCTTCCCGCTCGGGCTGAAGGGCGCCGCCATCGACTTCGGCCGGCTCGACTCCGATTTCCCCTACATGTTGGGCATTCCACAGAGCCGAATCGAAGAGCTCCTCGGCACGCGCGCCCGGGAACTCGGCG
Organism: Spirillospora sp. NPDC048911; assembly: GCF_043198015.1. Lineage (NCBI taxonomy): Bacteria > Bacillati > Actinomycetota > Actinomycetes > Streptosporangiales > Thermomonosporaceae > Spirillospora > Spirillospora sp. NPDC048911. Next base: position 115,949 of record NZ_JBICUD010000017.1, read on the forward strand.
CCGAGATCCGGTGGTCGCACAGAGTTTCGGGAATCCAGGAGAACGCTGACCACATCCAGCTGGAATTCGATTCCGCCGCTCCACAGAGGTACTCCTACGTCGTCGGCTGCGACGGCCTCCGCAGCTCCGTCCGGGAGGCCGCCGGGATCCCTTTCCCCGGCTTCCCCAACCCCGGTTCCGTCAGCCTGGCCGACGTGTACCTGGACGGCCTGCCGATGGACGACGCGTACGGCGAGCTGACCGACCGGGGCATGCTGCTGGTGCTGCCGTTCCGCGACGGCTCCTGCCGGGTGGTGCTGTACGACTACGCGAAGGCGGGCACGCCCATCGACGAGCCGGTCACCCTCGACGAGGTCCGCGACGGCATCACCGGCATCTGCGGCCGCGACCTGGAGCCCCGCGACATGTACTGGTCGGGCCGCTACCGCAGCGAGAGCCGCCAGGCGCCCACCTACCGCAAAGGCAGAATTCTCCTGGCGGGCGACGCCGCCCACACTCACTCCCCCGCAGGCGCTCAGGGCCTCAACGCCGGCGTCCAGGACTCGTTCAACCTCGGCTGGAAGCTCGCCGCCGTCCTCCAGAACCGGGCCACCGAGTCCCTCCTCGACTCCTACACCGCCGAACGCCACCCGGTAGGCGCCGCCGTCCTCGCCCTGACCGGCCGCCAGTTCAAGCTCAACACCGCCAAAACCCGCCGCCGCAAAGCCCTCCGCTGGGTAGCACAAAGAATCATCGCCCCCCTTCCTCCCGTCCAGGACCGCCTGGCCCGCGCCTACTCCGGCATCTCGATCGCCTACCCCGACGCCTCCAACGACCTGGCCGGCACCCGCCTCCCCCGAGGCACCGTCACCCTCCCCGACGGCACGACCGAACGCCTCTACGACCTCTTCCACAAAGGAGACTTCGTCCTCCTGACCCCCGAGGACGACACCCTCGACAACGTGAGAACGGTCCGCTACAAAACCCTCGACGCCGCCCTCCCAGCAACAACCCTGATCCGCCCAGACGGCTACCTAGCCTGGGCCTCCGACACAAGCGACCCCACCGCCCCGAAAACCGCCCTCCAGCGTCACCTGTCGTGAGCGTGGGGGTCAGGGGCGGCCGAAGACTTGGGGTGGGGGGACGGGGGCTTCGATCTCTTCGCCGTCGTGGAGGGGGGTGGCGCCGGCCATGAAGGCGGTGAGGTCGGCGCCTTCGATGAGGCGGGCCTGGACGAGGCCGCCGGCGGCGCGGCGGGTGAGGTCTGCGATGGGGAGGGGCGTTCTGGAGGCGGCGACGATGAGGTTGCCGAAGCGGCGGCCGCGCAGGATGCCGGGCTCGGCCAGGACGATGGTGTGAGGGAAGACCGAGCGGACGGTGGCGGCCATGCGGCGGGCGAAGGGCAGGCGGAAGCCGTCCGCGACGTTGATCAGGTAGACGCCGTGCGGACGCAGGACGCGGGCCACGTCGTAGGTGAACTCCTGGGTGGCGAGCTCGACCGGCATCGAGGCCTGGGAGAACGCGTCGAGAACGGCGAGGTCGTCGGCCTCGTCGGCCAGGGCCGCGATGCCCGACCGGCCGTCCACGATGCGGATCTTGAGGCCGGGGACGTGCTTGACGGGCAGCTGCTCGCGGACGAGGTCGACGAGGGGCCCGTCGGGTTCGAGGACGACCTGGCGGGAGCCCGGGCGGGTCGCGGCGATGTAGCGGGGCAGGGTGCAGGCCGCGCCGCCGATGTGGACGGCGTCGAGGCCCTTCGGGGGCAGATGGTCGATCACGTCGCCCATCAGGCGCATGTACTCGAAGTCGAGGTGGGTGGGGTCGGTCAGGTCGACGTACGACTGCGGCACCCCGCCCACGCAGAGGATCCAGCCGTTCTCGCGGTCGGCGTCGCGCAGGAGCTCGGCCTCGCCGTTGGCGGTCGTGTAGCGATCCGCCCGTGGCTCCCGCCGCCCCCTGCGTCCCATGGGCTCAGTTTATTGCCGAGATCACCGAGGTGATGCCCGCGCTGGTGGTGACCAGTCGCTGGTATTCGGGGCGGCGCAGTTCCCCGCCCATGAACGGGTGGGGGTTGCGGTACACGGCGGGACTGTCGGCCTCGGAGAGGGCGGCGAAGTGGATCTCGCTGACGCCGGTCTCGGCGACGATGCGGGCCGCGTTGCGCTCGGTCACGCCGCCGCCCGGCATGACGACGATGCGGTCGCCGGCGCGTTCGACGAGCTCGGCGATCAGCGGGGCGCCTTCGAGCACGCTCACCTCCTGGCCCGAGGTGAGGACGCGGTCGATGCCGAGGTCGATGAGGGTCTCGAGGGCTGCGAACGGGTCGGCCGTCATGTCGAACGCGCGGTGGAACGTGATGGGGAGGCCCCCGGCGGCTTCGATGAGGCGGGTGGTGATCGCGCGGTCGATCTCGCCTTCGGGGGTCAGCGCGCCGATCACGACGCCGTGGGCGCCCGCCTCGCGGGCGAGGGCGACGTCGTGCTCCATCGCGTCGGCCTCGTGGGCGTCGAAGATGAAGTCGCCGCCGCGCGGGCGGATGATGACGTGGACGCGGATCGACGAGACCGCCGCGACGGCGGCGCGGACCGTGCCGAGGCTCGGGGTGATGCCGCCGTCGAACAGCGCGGCGCACAGCTCCACCCGGTGGGCGCCCGCCTTCTCGGCGGCCATCGCGCCCTCGACGCTGTCGATGCAGATCTCGTAGGTGAGGCTCACTTACTTCCCTTCGGTCGTGCGAATCTCGCCCACCACGCGGCCGCCGCCCAGGATGGGCACGGCGGCCGGCTCCGCGGCGGCCGGGGGGACGTCCACGCCGAGAGCCGCGAGGGCCCCCAGGGCGATGGCGGTGGTGGCGCGGGGACTGCCGTCGATGACCTTCACGGCGACGGCGTGGCCCTCGGCGGTGGCGGCGATGAGGACGCCTTCGGCACCGCCCTTGACGACGGAGCCGGGCAACGCCCTCATGAGCTCGGTGTTCTGATGGCCGGTGCCGCCCACGTACTCGGGGTACTCGCGCATCGCGTCCGCCACCGCGCGGTAGGGGCCGTTCTTGGCGCGGACGAGGGACTGCGCGGCGCGGGCCAGGCCGGTCAGGGTGAGCCCGAAGAGCGGGGCGCCGCAACCGTCGATGGCCACGGGCACGGGCCGTTCGCCCGCGGCGTCGGCCATCGTGGTGCGGACGCCCTGCTGGAGCGGATGGTTCGGGTCGAGGTAGGTCTCCACCGGCCAGTCGTTGGCGACGCACGCGGCGAGCATGGCGGCGTGCTTGCCCGAGCAGTTCATGCGTTCGCGCGACTCGTCCGGCTCGCCGGCGCGGATGAGCGCCGCCCGCGTGCGCCCGTCCTCGGGTGGCGTCGCCGGGCACTGGAGCGCCTCGAAGCCGAGCCCCGCGTCGGCGAGGATCGCAGCGACGGTCTTGACGTGGAAGTCCTCGCCGGTGTGGCTGCCCGCCGCGATCGCGAGCCGTTCGCCGGTGAGCGGCGCGCCCGCCGTCAGGCACGCGAGCGCCTGGAACGGCTTGGTCGTGGAACGCGGCAGCACCGTACCGTGCACGTCGCCGCGCGCGTGCGCGAGGCTCCCGTCAGGCGCCAGCCCCGAGACGCTGCCGTAGTGCACGCTCTCCACGAAGCCGTTGCGCACGACCTCGGCCAGCACCGCGTACTCGACCGGCGTTGCGGACATTGCGTTCCTCCAGAGAGCGCGCGACCTTCGACAGCGTCGCGTTGATCACCAGGTAGACCAGCGCGATGACCAGGTAGGTCTGGATGAGCAGATGGTTGTAGTTGGCCAGCACCTTGCCGCTGTAGAGCAGCTCGGCGTAGCTGACGACGAAGCCGAGCGAGGTGTCCTTGACCAGGCCGACGGACTGGCTGATCAGCGACGGCAGCACCCGCCGCGCCGCCTGCGGCAGCACGATCATCCGCATGGCCCGGCCGCGGGTGAGGCCGACCGCGAGGCCCGCCTCCAGCTGGCCGCGCTCGACCGACTGGATGCCGGCCCGGAAGACCTCGGCGAACGCGGCGGCGTTGGACACCGACAGCGGCACGACGAGCTTCCAGAACAGCGGCATGTCGAGGCCGTACTTCGGCAGCGCGAACAACACCACGTACACCAGCAGCAGGGCCGGGATCGTCCGGACGATCTCGACGTACGCGGCGGACGGCAGGCGCACCCACCGGTTGTGCGACAGGCGGCCGAGCGCGAGCACGATGCCCGCCGCCATCGACAGCGCGATCGCCACGACCGCCGCGAGCGCGGTCGCCTTCAGCCCGTCCAGCAGATAGCGCCACATCGGCCAGGTGCCGTACGGGCGCCAGCGGTCGGCCGCGAGCTGCCCGTTGTCGGCGAACTGCCTTAGCGCCAGCCCGAGCAAAACGAGCCCGGCCAGGACGGTCAGCACGGTCGCGATCCGGATCCGGCGGCGGGCGCGCGGGCCGGGCTCGTCGAACAACACCCTCGCGACGCTCATCGCAGGATCGCCAGCTTCCGTTCGAGGGCGCCGGTGGTCAGCCCGGCGCACGCCGACAGCGCCATGTACAGCAGGCCCGCCGTCACGAAGATCCAGATGGGCTGCGCCTCGGCCAGGTTGACCCGGTTGGCCGCGGCGGTCAGCTCGACGACGCCGACCGCCGCCGCCAGCGCGGTGTTCATGATCGTCATGATCGCGATGTTGCCGAGTGGCTGGACCACCGTGCGCAGCGCCTGCGGCAGGATCACCATGCGGAGCGACTGGGTGAAGGTGAGGCCGAGCGCGCGGGCCGCCTCGCCCTGCCCCACCGGCACGGCGTTGATCCCCGACCGCACCGCCTCCGCCATGTACGCGCCCTGGTAGAGCGCGATGACGATCGCGGCGGTGGTGAAGAGCCCCGCCATCACCCCGATCTCGGGCAGGCCGAAGACGGCCAGCACGAGCCACACCAGCAGCGGGATGTTCTGCAGGGTCTCCACGTAGGCGGTGCCCGCGGCGCGCAGCACCCCCACCGGGCTGACGCGCATCGCGGCGACGACGACGCCGGCCGCGAGCGCGCCCGCCAGCGACAGCAGGGTGAGCTCCACCGTGATCAGCAGCCCGTCGCCGAACTCGCCGAGATGCCGGGTGATGACGTCCATATCTCTCGGGCGGCCTTACTCGGAGCCGGGCGCCGAGCCGATGGCGGGCGGCTGCGGCGCCTCGCCCTGCACGACCGTGCCGATCGAGTTCTTCCAGACCTTCGCCCACAGGCCGGACGTCTCGATGCTCTTCAGCCAGTCGTTGACGAACTGCTTCATCTGCGTGTCGCCGTGCTTGAGGCCGATGCCGTACGGGTCGCTGGTGAACGGCTTGCCCTGGATCTGGATGGTCGGGTCCTGCTTCGCGCTCGCCAGCAGCACCGCCTCATCCTGCACGTAGGCCTGACCCCGCCCCTGCTTGAGCGCCTGCACGCACTCGGGGTCACTGCCGAACGTGACGATCTTGGCGTCGGGCGCGGCCTTCTTGATGGCCGGGATCGCCGGGGTGTTGGCTCCCGCGATGACCGTCTTGCCCTTGAGGTCCTCGGGCTTGAGGATGCCGGTCTCGCCCTTCTTTGTGGCGATGACGAGGCCGGAGCTGTAGTACGGCCCGGCGAACGCGACCTGCTTGGCCCGCTCGGGGGTGATGCTGTACGTCTGGAAGACGACGTCGACGGTCCCGTTCGACAGCAGCGCCTCGCGGGTCTCGGACGCCGAGTTGACGATCTTCACCTCGGGCTTGCCGATGATGTACTTGGCCAGCAGCCGCCCGAAGTCGGCGTCCAGGCCCTCGACCTTCTTGGTGCCGGGGTTCTGCTGCGACAGCAGCGGCGCGTCCAGCGAACCGCCGACGATGAGCTGCCCGCGCTTCTTGATCTTGTCCATCGTGGAGCCGGCCGGGATGTTCGCCGCGACCGGGGCGGACGCCGTGAGGTCCTCCTTGTCGCCGCCGCCCGGGGCTCCGGGCACTGCGGAGGAGGACGAGTCGTCGCTGGAACAGGCCGCGAGGCCCGCGAAGGACAGCGCGGCGACAGCGGCCACCGCCGTACGCCGCAGAGCGGGACGCCCCGGAGCGGGACGCCGCAGACCCGGGAGGGTGCGCACCATGATCATCAACCTTTCTGGAACAGCCGTGAGTCAGTGGCTGAGAACCTTGGCCAGGAAGTCCCGGGCCCGGTCGGTGGCGGGTGAGTCGAAGAAGGTCCGCGGCGCGCCGGTCTCGACGACCTCGCCGTCCGCCATGAACACGACCCGGTCGGCGACCTGGCGGGCGAAGCCCATCTCGTGGGTGACCACGACCATGGTCATGCCGTCACGGGCCAGCGAGGTCATGACGTCCAGCACCTCGCCGACCATCTCGGGGTCGAGCGCCGAGGTGGGCTCGTCGAAGAGCATCGCCTTGGGCCGCATCGCCAGGGCGCGGGCGATCGCCGCGCGCTGCTGCTGTCCCCCGGACAGCTGAGCGGGGAGCTTGGCGGCCTGCCCGCCGATGCCGACGCGGTCGAGGAGCTCGCGCGCGGTGCGTTCCGCCTCGGCACGGCCCACGCCGCGCACCTTCATCGGGGCGAGCGTCAGGTTGTCCAGCACGGTCTTGTGCTGGAAGAGGTTGAACGACTGGAAGACCATGCCGACGTCGGCCCGCAGCCGGGCGAGCTCGCGGCCCTCGGCCGGAAGCGGCCGCCCGTCGACGCGGATCTCTCCCGACGTCGGGCTCTCCAGCCGGTTGAGGCAGCGGCAGAGGGTCGACTTGCCGGACCCGGACGGGCCGATCACGACCACGACCTCGCCCTTCGCCACATCGAGGTCGATGTCGCGGAGGGCATGGGTGTCGCCGAACCTCTTGGTCAGACCACGTACCTCGATCATTCGGTCCCGCCCCAACCTTCCACGGCGCCTTAACTTCCTTCGAAATCGAAGGTAACGAGGAAGATAGATCCCAAAATCGGACCAAGTCAAGACATTGCTGGGCAAAGTCGGTTCGTGCTATTCATCTGGGATGCGCATCAGAGACGACGGACCGGCGGCGCTCGTCCGGCTCGTGGCCGCCGGCCAGGCCGAGTCGCGAGCCGACCTCGCCCGGCTCTCCGGGCTGGCCCCGTCCAGCGTCTCGCTCCGGGTCGAGGAGCTCATCGACGCACGGCTGTTCGCCGAGGAGGGCGCGGGCGCGTCCCGCGGCGGGCGGCGGCCCCGGCGGCTGCGGCTCGCCCGCGAGGCGGGCGTGTTCTTCGCCGCCGACCTCGGCGCCCACCACGCCCGGCTGGCCATCGTCGACCTCGCCGGCACCCCGCTGGCGTTGTCGGAGCTGGCCTGCGAGATCGCCGTCGGCCCCGAGAGCACCCTCGACGCGGTCATCGAGCACCTGCGCGTCCTGGCGCGCGACCACGGTCTGGCCGGCCTGCCGGTGCGCGGCATGGGCGTGGGCCTGCCCGGACCGGTCGATCCGGCGACCGGCCAGGTGGTCTCGCCGTCGCGCATGCCCGGCTGGAACGACTTCCCGGCGCGCGACTACGTGGCCGAACGCGCGGGCGTGCCCGCGCTCGTGGAGAACGACGCCAACCTCATGGCGGTCGGTGAGCACCGGCACTCCTGGCCCGAGCTCGACAACCTCATGGTGCTCAAGCTCGGCAGCGGCATCGGCTGCGGTGTCATCGCCGAGGGCCGCCTGCATCGCGGACGCGGCGCGGCGGGCGACATCAGCCACGTGCGCATCCTGTCCGAGGCGACCATCGACTGCTCCTGCGGGCATCCCGACTGCCTGGAGGCGCACGCCAGCGGCGCGGCGCTCGCCGCCGCCCTCGCCGCGCAGGGCATCACGGTCGAGCATCCGGCCGACATCGTCGACCTGGTGACCAACGGGGTCCCGCAGGCCACCAGCGCCGTCCGCACCGCCGGGCGGCTCATCGGCGACGTGCTCACCGCGCTCGTCAACTTCTTCAACCCCGACGCGCTGGTCATCGGCGGCAGCATGTCCAACGCCGAGCCGCTCATCTCGACCATCCGCGGCGTCATCTACGAACGCTGCCTGCCGCTGGCCACCCGCAACCTGGAGATCGTCACGTCCCGGACGGGCCGCGACGCGAGCATCCTCGGCGCCGGCCACCTGCTCCTGGACTCGCCGCTGTCGAACGAGTGGATCGAGGCCGCCATCAAGTCGTAGCCGTCGCCGTCAGGACGCATGACCGTCAGGACGCATGACCGTCAGGACGTGACGGTCATGCGCTGACGGCCGGTCATGCGGGACGGCCGGTTACGCGGGGACGGTCTCCTCGGCGAAGTGGCAGGCGCTCGGATGGGCCGATCCGTCCCGTTCGACCAGGGCGGGCTCCTCCTCGGCGCACACGTCCTGGGCCTTCCAGCAGCGGGTCCGGAAGCGGCAGCCGGATGGCGGGTCGAGCGGCGACGGCGGCTCGCCCTCCAGGGTGATCTCCTCCCGCCAGCCGCGCGCGTCCGGGTCCGGCACGGGGACGGCCGACAGCAGCGCCTGCGTGTACGGATGCGTCGGGTGCTCGTAGATCTGCTCCTCGTCCCCGATTTCGACGACCTTGCCGAGGTACATCACGGCCACCCGATCGGAGATGTGCCGGACGGCGGCGAGGTCGTGCGCGATGAAGACGTACGCCAGGCCGAGCTCGTTCTGCAGGTCGGCGAGCAGGTTCATCACCTGGGCCTGGACGGAGACGTCGAGCGCCGACACGGGCTCGTCGCAAACGATCACGTCGGGCCGCAGCGCCAGGGCACGGGCGATGCCGACGCGCTGGCGCTGGCCCCCGGAGAACTGGTGCGGGTAGCGGTTGACGTGGTCGGGGTCGAGGCCGACGACCTCGAGGAGCTCCTTGACCCGTCCCCGCCGCTCGCCCTTGGGCGCGACCTCGGGGTGGATGTCGAACGGCTCGCCGACGATGTCGCCGACCGTCATGCGCGGGTTGAGCGAAGAGTACGGGTCCTGGAGCACCATTTGTATGCGGCGCCGCAGGTTGCGCAGGTCGCGGCGCGACAGGCCGTAGATGTCACGGCCCTCGAAGCGCACGCTGCCCGAAGTGGGCTTCTCCGCCGCCAGCAGGAGCCGTGCCAGGGTCGACTTGCCGCACCCCGACTCCCCCACGACGCCCAGCGTCTCGCCTCGGCGCAGCGTGAGGTCCACGCCGTCCACGGCCTTCACCCGGCCGACCTCGCGCTTGAACAGCACGCCCTGCGTCACCGGGTAGTGCTTCACCAGCCCCTCGACCTCGAGGACCGGCGACTCGGACTTGGCCGCCCCAGACGCGGTCGGCTCAGACTTGGCCGCCCCGGACTCAGGCGTCGTCGGATCCGGCACCGTACACCTCCTCGGCGAAATGACAGGCGGCCTCGTGCCCGGCCGTGCCGACCGCCACGAGCGGCGGGCGTTCCGCCGAGCAGATCGCCTCCGCGCGCGGGCAGCGCGGCGCGAACGGGCAACCGGGCGGCAACGCGGCCGGATTGGGCGGCGCGCCCTTGATGGGAATGAGCGGCCCGCGCCTGCGGTCGAGCCTCGGCACGGAGGCCAGCAGGCCGACCGTGTACGGGTGGGCGGGCCGGGCGTACAGCTCCCGCGCCGGAGCCTGCTCGGCGACCGCGCCCGCGTACATGACCACGATCCGGTCCGCGACGCCCGCCACCACGCCCAGGTCGTGCGTGATGAGGACGAGGCCCATCCGCAGGTCGGACTGCAGGTCGGCGAGCAGCCGCATGATCTGCGCCTGCACGGTCACGTCGAGCGCGGTGGTCGGCTCGTCGGCGATGAGCACGTCGGGCTCCAGCGCCAGCGCCATGGCGATCATGATGCGCTGCCGCATGCCGCCGGAGAACTGGTGCGGGTAGTCGCCCAGGCGCTGCCGCGCGGACGGGATGCGCACCCGCTCCATCAGTTCGACGGCCTTCACCTTGGCGTCCTTGCGCCGCATCCCGCGGTGCACCTCGTACATCTCGCAGATCTGGTCGCCGACCGTGAAGACCGGGTTCAGCGCGCTCAGCGCGTCCTGGAAGATCATGGAGATGCGGTCGCCGCGGTAGGTGCGGCGGCGCCGTTCGGGCAGGCCGAGGAGTTCCTCGCCGCGCAGCCGCACCGCGCCCTTGGTGATCTCGGCGGGCGGCATGTCGAGGATGCCCATGACCGCCTGGGCGGCCACGCTCTTGCCCGACCCCGACTCGCCCAGGATCGCGACCGTCTCGCCCTCCGCGAGCGTGTAGGAGAGCCCGTTGACGGCGCGCACCTGCTGGCCCCGCACCTTGAACCGGACGTGGAGATCCGCCACCTCCAGCAGCGGTGCCTCGTCCTTCCCGCGAGGCGCCCCGTCCGCCATGTCCTCGTCCTTCGGCCCCGTGTTCTTCGACTGCTTGTTCTTCACGTCTACGGTCACCGCAGTTTCGGGTCGAGGGCGTCGCGGACGGCGTCACCGAGCATCAGGAAGCTCAGCACGGTCGCCGACAGGAACAGCGCCGGGAACACCAGCAGATGCGGATGGTCGACGAAGTAGGACTGCGCCTGGTTGAGCTGCAGTCCCCACGACACCTCCGGGTACTGCAGGCCGACGCCGAGGAAGTCCAGCGTCGCCTCTCCCGCGATCACGTTGCCCACGTTGAGCGTCGCCACCACGATCACCGGGGCGATCGCGTTCGGCAGGATGTGCTTGCGCATGATGCGCAGGTCGGACGCGCCGAGCAGGCGCGCCGCCTGCACGTAGTCGGCGTCCTTCACCGCGATGACCTGGCCGCGCATGATCCGGATCATGGTCGTCCAGCCGAGCAGCACCAGCACCAGCGTCATCGCGCCGATGCCGTGGTCGGGGAAGGCGACCAGGATGACCGTCGCGCCCAGCACGAACGGCAGCCCGAAGAAGATGTCGGTGATCCGCGCGATCAGCCCGTCCCACAGGCCGCCGTAGTAGCCCCCGAGCATCCCGAAGACCACCGCGATGAGAAGGGCGAAGACCGTGACCGAGACCCCGATCAGCAGGGTCGGCCAGGCGCCGTGCACGACGTGCGCGTAGTAGTCGCAGCCCGACAGGTCGGTGCCGAACCGGTAGTCGCCGCCCGGAGCCTGCTTGGACAGGTTGGGGTCGCAGTTCTCGTTCTCACCGACGCTGGTGAACAGGCCCGGCGCGACCGCGAGCAGGGTGACCGCCAGCAGGATCGTCACGGAGATCCAGAAGATCCAGCGGCGCCGCAGGTCGCGCCAGGCGTCGCCCCAGAGCGAGGCCGACTGGCCGGAGACCAGCCCGCCCGCCTCGGCGACGGCCGCCGCCGTGGCGCCCGCGGCAACGGTGGCGGACGCGTCGGGGCCGGGGTCGCCCAGGCCGCCCGGGCCCGGCTCTGCGTCGTCGGTCGGGAGCCCCTTGCCGAGGGCCGGTTCAGTCATGGCGGATCCTCGGGTCGAGCACGCCGTACAGCAGGTCGACGGCGAGATTCACCAGCAGGAAGACGAGCACCAGCAGGGTGGACGCTCCCACCACCACCGGCCCCTCCTTCAGCTGGATCGACGTGAACACCTGCTGGCCGATGCCCGGCAGGTTGAAGATGCCCTCGGTGACCACGGCGCCGCCCATCAGCGTGCCGAAGTCCACGCCGAGGTAGGTGATCACCGGGATCAGCGAGTTGCGCAGCGTGTGCTTGCCCACGACGCGCACCTTGCTCAGCCCCTTGGCGTAGGCGGTGCGGACGTAGTCCGAGCGCAGGTTCTCGGCGATGCTCGTCCGGGTCAGCCGCGCCACGTACGACAGTCCGAGCGACCCGAGCACCATGCCTGGCAGCAGGTAGCTCATGGGCCAGCCGTCCTCGGTGCCGGCGGTGGGGAAGAGCCCCATGTTCAGCCCGAGGACGATCTGCGCGGTGTAGCCGAGGACGAACACCGGCACCGCGATGACGAGCGTCGTGCCGCCGAGGACCAGGGTGTCGGCGAGGCTGCCGCGCCGCAGCCCCGCCCACACCCCGAGTCCGATGCCGACGACCAGCTCGAACAGCCACGCCGTGAGCGCGAGCTGCGCGGTCACCGTCCAGCGTCCGCTGAGCACGTCGGACACGGCCTGGCCGTCGAACGTCTCGCCCAGGTCGCCCTGGAAGAGCCCGCCGAGGTACTTCGCGTACTGCACCAGCAGCGGGTCGTTCAGGTTGTAGTGCTCACGCAGGGCGTTGACCACCGACGGGGAGAGCGGCTTCTCCCCTGCCAGCGCCTGGATCGGGTCGCCCGGGAGCGCGAACACCATGGCGTAGATCAGGAAGGTCGTGCCCAGGAAGACCGGGATCGCCTGGAGCAGCCGCCGTGCGATGAAGCGCCACATGCTTGCTTACTTCACCGTCACTTCGTGGGCCAGCAGGCCGTTGGCGAACGGAGTGATGGTGATGTTGTCGATCTTGTCCGACTTGCCGCCGTAGCTCTTCCAGATCCACAGCGGCACGAGCGGCGCCTCGCGCAGCGCGACGTCCTCGGCCTGGTTGTAGAACTTGATGGCCTCGTCGTCGGTGGACGCGCCGTTGCCCTTGGCGATGAGCCCGTCGAACTCCTTGCTCGTCCAGCCCATGCGGTTCTTGGCGGAGGCCCACTGCGGCTCCAGGTAGTTCTGGGCGCTCGGGTAGTCGGCCTCCCAGTTCTGCCGGTACGGGCCCTTCTCCTTGCGGTCGGACAACATCGACAGGTAGTCCGAGACCGGGACCTTGCGGAACTGGATGTCGGTGATGCCGAGGTTCTGCTTGAGCGAGTTGGCGACGATCTGCATCCACTGCTCGTAGCTCGGCTGGGCGTTGGAGAAGTACAGCTCCAGCGTGCCCTTGAAGCCGCCGGCCTTGTCGAACAGCTGCTTGGCCTTGACCGGGTCGTAGGCGCACAGCTCACCGCACGCGCCCGCCCGGTGACCCTTGATCATCGGCGGCAGCAGCGAGTCGGCGACGACGTACTCGCCGTTGTAGACGGCCTTGTTGATGCCGTTGCGGTCGATGGCCATCGAGATGGCCTTGCGCAGGTCGGCGTTGCCGAACCGCTTGTCGAACAGCGGGAAGCCGAGGTAGTCGAACGTGCCGGTGTCGCGCGGCAGCGCGTTCTTGCCGAGCAGCCGCTTGGCCTCCGGCACCTTCGCGGCCGGGATCGACTGCATCAGGTCGATGCGCTTGGCCCGCAGGTCGGTGTACGTGGTGTCCTGGCTGGCGTAGCTGCGCCAGGTGAAGCCCTTGTTCTTGGGCTTGCGCGTGCCGGTGTAGGCGTCGAACACCTTGAGCTTGATCTGCTTGTTGTGCTCCCAGGCGCCGTCCATCATGTACGGCCCGTTGCCGATCGGCTTGTTGTCGAAGCCCTTGATGTCGGTGTACGCGGCCTTGGGCAGCGGCGCGAAGGCCGGGTGCGTGAGGAGCAGCTTGAACTGGCTGAACGGGGCGTCCAGCGTGACCTCGATCGTGGAGTCGTCGACGACCTTCAGGCCCGACAGCTTGTCGGCCTTGGGCTTGGCCTTCTCGTCCTCGGGGTTGAGGTCGCCGTAGCCCTTGATCTGCGAGAAGTAGCTGTTGCCCTCGAAGGCGTTGGGGCCGTAGGCGGCGTAGTTCCAGGCGTCCACGAAGCTCGCCGCGGTGACCTTCTCGCCGTTGTGGAACGTCTGCCCGGCCCTGATCTTGATCGTCCAGACCTTCTGGTCCTTGGACTCGACCGAGTCGGCGGCGCCGTTGACCGCGTTGCCCACCTTGTCGAGCTCGACGAGGTTCTCGAAGAGCTCGCTCGTGACGTCCCACGAGTAGCTGCTGGTGGTGTTGCCGGGGATCAGGTGGTCCGGCTCCGGGTGGCCGGCGACGAACGTGCCGTCGCTCGACTTGTCGCCCCCGCCGCCGCAGCCGGCCGCCGTGGCGGCCACCGAAAGCGCCAGCGCGACGGCACCGGCGCGCCTGCTCAGGCCTCGTCCGAACATGATCCTCCTTTGTGCTGAGACGGAGCAGCGACCCCGACTGATCGCACAGCGTGGACCCACCGAGGTGATCTTCGATACGGCCCTGCGGGTTTTGTCATCGGATCGATACCATCTCATGGAACTGATCTTCATTGGCTAAGGTCAACGGCCACGACAAACGCAAGAACCCTTCGAAAGGCGGCGGCACGGGTGATCGAACCGCAGGTAGCGCCCGGACGGCGCACGACGACCGGGGCGACTGCCGCCACGACGGCGGGGACGGCGGCCGATGAGGTCGCGGGCCTCTGCTCCGATCTTCTGCGCATCGACACCACCAACGAGGGCGAGGGACGCGGCCGCGGCGAACGGCCCGCCGCCGAGCACGTCGCCGCCCTCCTCGCCGAGGTGGGCGTCGAACCGTCCGTCGTCGAGTCCGCCCCCGGCCGCGCCAGCGTGCTGGCCCGCATCCCCGGCACCGATCCGGCGGCGCCAGCGTTCCTGATCCACGGGCACCTGGACGTCGTCCCGGCCGACCCCGCCGAGTGGAGCGTCCACCCGTTCTCCGGCGAGATCCAGGACGGCTGCGTCTGGGGTCGCGGCGCCGTCGACATGAAGGGCACCCTGGCGATGACCCTCGCGGTCGTCCGCCAGCGGCTGCGCGAGGACCGCCGGACGCGCGGCGACCTCGTCCTGGCCTTCCTCGCCGACGAGGAGTGCACCGGCGACTACGGCTCGCGCTACGTCGTCTCCGACCACCGCGAGATCTTCACCGGCTGCACGGAGGCCATCAGCGAGTCCGGCGGCTTCAGCGTCACGGTCCCTTCCGACACAGTGCCGTCCAGCGCGCAGCCGTCCAGCGCGGCGGAGGGCAAGCGCATCTACCCCATCGCCACCGGCGAGCGCGGCACCACCTGGATGCGGCTCACCGTCCAGGGCAAGGCCGGGCACGGCTCCAAGCCCAATTCCGACAACGCGGTCGCCGAACTGTGCCATGCGATCTCCCGCCTCGCCTCCCACGAATGGCCCGTCCGCCTCACCCCGGGCGTCCGCGCCCTGCTCGACGGTCTCGCGGACGCGCTCGGCACCACCATCGACCACGACCGCCTCGACGACGAGGCGCGCCGGCTCGGCCGCGTCGGCACCCTCTTCGAGGGGACGATCCGCAACTCCGCCAACCCGACCCGCCTCGACGCCGGGTACAAGGTCAACGTCATCCCCGGCGCGGCGACCGCCCAGGTGGACGGCCGCTACCTGCCCGGCACGGGCGAGGAGTTCCTGGCCACGATCGACCGGCTCCTCGGGCCGAAGGTGACGCGCGAGTTCATCAACTACGAGGAGGCGCCCGCCGCCGACCCCGCGGGCCCGACGTTCGCCGCCCTCGCCGGCTCGCTGCTGGCCGAGGACCCGCAGGCCAACCCCGTCCCGTACGTGATGGCCGGCGGCACCGACGCCAAGTCGTTCCACCGGATCGGCATCAAGAGCTTCGGTTTCGCGCCGCTGCTCCTCACGCCCGACCTGGACTACTTCGGCATGTTCCACGGCGTGGACGAACGGGTCCCGGTCGAGGGCCTGCGGTTCGGGACCCGCGTCCTCGACCGTTTCCTCGACACCCGCTGACGCCCGGCTGCTCGGCGACGGGGCCACTCGCGATCGGGCTACTCGGCGACCGTGCTACTCGGCGGCGGGGCTACTCGGCGACGGCTGTGCGCTCGGTCCACTCGAAGACCGGGAGCCGTCCCTCCGCGGTGTCGTGATGGCGCGGCGTCACCTTGAAGTGCTCGTAGCCGCCGCGGAACGGGAGCTTCACCTCCACACCGGGGGGAGTGATCCTGACGATCCGCTCCGGCAGGTCCGCCGGGCCGCCTTCCAGGAAAGCCTTCAACGGTGTGCTCATTCCCGGATGGTCACACAGCCCGGGGGTTCAGCCAATCTCCGCCAGGGACGTATCAGTGGCACCCGTCAGCCCGAGCCGGTTCAGGAGCTCTTCGAAGACGGCCTCGGCGCTGGGCTCGACGGGCGCCCGGAGCACCTCCAGGATCGAATCCGCCGGAACCGGACGCGCCGCCGCCTCGGCCCACTTCGCGGCCACCGCGGCGGCCTCCTCCGCGCTGAACACGGGTGGTTCGAGGACGCGATCACCCGCCGCGCGCCTGGCCCCCAGCACGGCCTGCCAGTAGCCGTACGGCCCGCTGAACCCCTCCACGGCCACGCGGTCGTCCTCCATGAAGGAGGCGAGCAGGGCGGCCGTGTGCGTCTCGGCGGCGATCTCGACGAGGAGCGCGACCGAGTCGCCGAGGCCGGCATCGGAGTCGAGCGAGCAGACCTGCCAGTTGTCGCCCCGCGGCTCGTTCCCCGCCACGGCGCGGCGGTAGGGCCGGAGAGCGTAGAGCTCGGGCAGCGGCCGGTCGTCCCTGGCGACGAGAAGGTGTCTCCGGTAGCTCATGCGCAGTCCCCTTCGACGGTGCTCTCTTTTGAACAGCGCCGAAGGGGGGTTTGTTTGTCACACCGCAACGTCACTCGGTTGTGACGGCACGAAGAACGTCGATCCGGGCGGCGCGGCGACCGGGCAGGATCGCCGACACGACACCGACCAGACCGGCGGCCACGACCATGCCGATCAGCGTGCCGACGGGGAGCGCGAACTCGGTGATGCCCTCCTCGTCCAGCGCGCTGACCAGCGTCCAGCCGAAGAAGACGCCGACGCCCAGGCCCAGCACCGCGCCGAGCACCGAGATGATGACCGCCTCCCACCGGATCATCGCCCGCAGCTGCCCGCGGGTCATGCCCACGGCGCGCAGCAGCCCCAGCTCGCGGACGCGTTCCAGCACCGACAGGGCGAGCGTGTTGATGATGCCGATGAACGCGATGATCACAGCGAGCGCGAGCAGCACGTAGAACAGGATCAGGATCTGGTTGATCTGGTCCTCCTGCTCCTGCTTGAACTCGGCCTGGTCGCGCACCTGGACGCTCGGGAACTGGGCGAGCACCCGGTCGACGGCGGCCCGCGACTCGGCGGGCGCGACGCCCGGCCTGGCCTTGACGAAGCCGAACACGTCCAGCTGGTCCTGGTAGTGCCGCTGGTAGTCGCGCAGGGAGAGCATGTACTCGCCGTTGATCTGGTTGTCCTCGTAGATCGCCCGCAGCGGGATCCGGTCGGCTCCGCCCACCGGGAACTGCATGGTGACGGTGTCGCCGACCTTCCAGCCCTTGTCCTCGGCCACGTCCTTCCGCACGGCCAGGCCGCCCTGGGCGAGGTCGGCGAGAGCGCCGGACGTGGTGTCGGTGCGGACGGTGCGGCTGTAGGAGACGGGGTCGATGCCGGACAGGTTCTTGCTCTGGCCGTCGAGCTTGAACGAGCCGCTCCGGATGCCGGTGGCCGCCTCGATCTGGGGTTGCCGGGAGAGCTGCCGGACGGCGTCCGGGCTGAACCCGGTGAAGCCGCCGGAGGGGCCCGTCAGGATGTAGTCCGCCGCCACCGCCTGGTCGAGGATCTTGGCGCTGGACGCCTTCAGCGACGCGGCGAAGATCGTCACCAGGCTGACCAGGGCCAGCCCGATCATCAGCGCGGCCGCGGTGGAGGCGGTCCGGCGCGGGATGCGCATCGCGTTCTCCCGCGCCAGCTTGCCCGGCTGCCCGGCCCAGTGCGCGAACGGCCAGCCCAGCACGCGCGACATCGGCCGGGCGATGAGCGGGCTGAGCACCGCGACGCCAAGGAAGATCAGCACGGCGCCGGTGGCGACGGTGACCAGCCGGTTGCCGGCCTGGTCGGCGAACAGGCCCACCATGAGCGCCGCCACGCCGAGGGCCGCCACGACGGCCCCCACGGTGACGCGCGGCCAGCCCACCCGGGCGGGCGCCGCCATCGTGGCCTCCTGCACCGCGGCGACCGGCGGCACGCGGGTGGCGCGCAGCGCGGGCGCGAGCGAGGCGAGCACCGTGACGCCCAGCCCGACGACCATGCCGACCACGATGGTGCGCGGCTTGATCTCCAGCGAGGTGGACGGCAGGTCGGCGCCGAGCGCCTCGAACAGCCCCTGCAACCCGATCGCGATCAGAATGCCCGCCCCGAGCCCGATCAGCGAGGCCACGAAGCCGACGATCGCCGCCTCGGCCAGCACCGACCGCATCAGCTGCCTGCGGGACGCGCCCATGCACCGCAGCAGCGCCAGCTCCCGGGTGCGCTGCGCGAGGATGATCGAGAACGTGTTGACGATGATGAACGAGCCCACGAACAGCGCCACGAACGCGAACGACAGCAGCGCGATGTTGATGACGTTGGTGAACTGCCCGACGGCCTTCGCGTTCTCCTCGGCGTACTGCTCACCGGTCAGCGCCTCGAAGCCCGAGCCGACCCGGGCCTGGATCCGGTCGCGCAGGCTCTCCGGGCTGACGCCGTCCGCCGCCACCACGTCGACCTCGTCGAACACGCCGCGCCGGTTGAGCACGTCCTGAGCGGTGGCGAGGTCGAACGCGGCCAGCGTCGCACCGGCAAGGTTGTCGGCCTCCCCGAAACCCACCACACCACTGACGGTGAACTCCCGGGCGGGCCCCTGGAAGATGAGCTTCACCTTGCTACCGACGGTGAACCCCTGCTTCTCGGCCGTACGCGCATCGACCGCGACCTGACCGGACCCCTTCGGCAAGCTCCCGCTCCGCACCGAGACGCCCTCACTCAACTCGGGCGTAGTACTGGTGGACACGCCGATCGTGGGCGCACCCCCAGTAGTAACCGGCTTGCCGTTCTTGCCGACGAACTGGGCGTACCCGCTCACAGCGCCCTCAGCGGCCTTGACGCCCTCAACGCCGGCGATCTGCTGGAGCGCCGCCGCGGGCAGAGGCTGGCGCTGCTCGGCATTGTCACCCCCGCCGAACGCCTCCTTCCCCCGCACCACGACGTCAAGTCCCTTGGTGGTCTCGGTGAAGAGCTCGGTGAACGTCTTGTTGATCGTGTCGGTGAGCACATAGGTCCCCGCCACGAACCCGACGCCCAGCACGATCGACAGCGCAGTAAGGGCCAGCCGGAGCTTGTGCGCGAGCAGCCCTTTGACCGTCACCCGCCACATGCTCAGTCCCCGAGGTTCTTAAGGAAGTCGAGCACCTTCTCAGCCGTCGGTTCCATCATCTCGTCCACGATGTGACCGTCGCTGAGAAAGACAACCCGATCCGCGTACCCGGCCGCCGTCGGATCGTGCGTCACCATCACGATCGTCTGCCCGAACTCATCGACCGACCGCCGCATGAACCCCAGCAGCTCCCCGCTGGTCCGCGAGTCCAGATTGCCCGTGGGCTCGTCCGCGAACACGATCGTCGGCCTCGACAACAGCGCCCTCGCAACGGCGACCCGCTGCTGCTCTCCCCCAGACAACTCCGTAGGCCGATGCTTGAGCCGCTTGGCGAGCCCGAACTCCCCCGTCACCCGCTCGAACCACGACCGCTCGGCCTGGTCCCCGGCAATCGCCAGCGGCAGCTCAACATTCTCCGCCGCAGTCAGCGTGGGAATCAGGTTGAACGCCTGGAAGACGAACCCGACCTCCTTGCGCCGCAACATAGTGAGCCGCCGGTCATTAAGCCTGCTCAGCTCGGTCTTACCGATCCAGACCTCACCGCCACTGACCCGGTCGAGCCCCGCCATGCAATGCAGCAACGTGGACTTGCCCGACCCACTAGGCCCCATGACCGCGGTGAACTGCCCCGAGGGAAACTCGACGCTCACCTCGTCCAACGCCCGTACCGCGGTCTCGCCATGGCCGTAGACCTTGCTGATCGCCACCGCCCGCGAGGCGACCTCACGCGTGCCGACCGCACCGACGCCCTCGTCCGCACCTTCTGTGCCGCTGGTCTCCCCAGCCATGCGCCTCCGCTCCTTACCCGCCCACTTGCGACTGTCCGTCGGATCCACTGAGGAGGCAAGGCCCTATCGCCGCCCGCTTCACCGCCACGACCAACACGCAACGCCAGAGGCCCGCCACGATCCCCGCAAACCACCGCCCGCCCGAGCTCCCTTCGCCCTCCAGACCGCCAGCACCGAACCCCAGACCAGCCCCTGAGGCCGCCCTTGCTCAGCAGGAAGGACGTACGTACGCCACACCCGCATCCACTGCCGGAGCCCGAGTCCGAGTCCGCATTGCAGAGCGGGTGGAAAAGCAGCAGCACAGGCAGGCAGCGCAGGCAGGGAGGTGCAGGCAAGCAATGCGGGCAATGCAGGCAGGCAATGCAGGCAGGCAATGCAGGCAGGCAGCGCAGGCAGGCAGCGCAGGCAGGCAGCGCAGGCAGGCAGCGCAGGCAGCGCAGGCAGGCAGCGCAGGCAGGCAGCGCAGGCAGGCAGCGCAGGCAGGCAGCGCAGGCGAGGAGCGGCGGCATCGGCTGCCCCTTTAGTTGGCGTAGTCATCCGGCTGCGGGTCAGCGCGGTCTTTGCTTCAACTTGGCAGCGACAAAAAGGAGGGGCTTGAGCTCGAGACCTGCACCTGACTTTAGGTTTATGTATCTGCGGGTTACTACTTTGCCGCTTCGCGGTTTCGGCAACTGTCACCCCTCTAGTTGACGCAGTCACCCGAGTTGCCGTTCAGCGCGTCACCGCTTCAAACTTGGCAGCGAAAAGCAAAGACGCGCGGGCCTGGCAGTTCGCGCTTGTCACTGAGTTTCTGTGTCTAGGGTTACTTCCTTAGCGCTTGCCGCTTCGCGATTGGCGGCATCGGTCACCCCTCTGAAGCACCATTCCACCCGGCTGGCAGGTGGGGTGGGGCTGAAGACCTAAAAGCGGCATCGACAAGAAAGGAGCGGCGGGCCGGGGTTTGTTCGGGCGCGCGGGGCTCCCCTGGTGGCTGAGGTTCGTGCCTTGGCCGCGCGGAGCGCGGTTTTCCGGCGCAACCTCAGGTAGCAGCCCACCTTCACCCCACCGCGCATGACTAGACTCCCGCAACCGCAACCAACGTGACCACAACCCCCAAAAAGCCGGACAGGAGCGTAATGAGTCATTTCGGCTCCGCTCAACCGGCGGCCTAGATCAGCCGACTTAATCTCTGACTCACCCGCCCGCAACCACCCCACAACCGTGGGACGACAACCCACCTCAAGGTTCCAAAAAATCAATGACCAGAAAACGCCACACCGATCATGTAAACGGTTCGTCACTGACCGTGAAAAGCGATACAATGAAACCATGCATTCGATCGTGGCAAACCGCGACCTGGAGGCCGCTTCCGACCAGCAACTGGTCGAAGCCGCCGCCACGATCATCACTGCACTCACCCACCGGCCCCGCACCCAAACCGGCGCCGAAGCCATGGAACTCGCCGAAACACTGGCCGCCGTCCTCGACCAAGCTGAATTGCCATTGGCCGAACTGATCGGTGTAGTGGATCGGTCCGGGCAGATGAAGGACTGGGGCCTGGCGTCCACCCAAGCGTGGCTGCGGTGCCGGATGGGGATGCGCGGCGGCCGTATCCACGAACGCATCACCCTGGCCCGGCAACTACACCGCCTGCACCAGGTGCGCGAACGGCTGGCGGCCGGGACACTGTCGCATGGGTATGCCGCCACCATCGCTGACGCCCTCCAACGCCTGGACAACGACCAAGACTGCGCCGAAGGCGAACAGATCCTTTTGACCGCCGCCGACGGCGGCGTGTCACCGCTGCAGATCGCGCAACTCGGCACGACCCTCCACGACCGGGTCAACGAAGCCAACGGCACCGACAAGCCGCCCGAAGACATCCGACGCGGCTACCACCGGTCCTGGCTGACGGCCAACCGGTCCATCGACGGCGGCTGCTACCTCAAAGGCTGGCTCAACCCCGAAGACACCGCCATCCTCGACGGCACACTCGCCCCGTTGGCCAAACCCGCTGGGGGCGACGACCTGCGGGACCGGGCCGAACGCACCGCCGCGGCGTTGACCACCCTGCTATCGCAGGGCCACAAAGACAGTCGCGTCACCGTCATCGCCCACCTGGACACCTTGACCGGCGACGACACTCCGGGACGGTTGCGCGACGGCACACCGATTCCCGCGGCGCAGGTTAGGCGGTTGGCGCTCAACGCCGGTATCTCCACGTTGATCCTGGGGTCGAAGGGGGTGCCGCTGTATCTGGGCCGCACCGCCCGGATCGCCAGCCCCGCCCAGCGCCAGGTGCTGGAAACCCTGTACGACACGTGTGCGGTCCGGGGTTGTGAAGTGCCCGGCTTGCTGTGCGAGATCGACCATGTCGATGGGTGGGCGCTGGGCAACAGCCCCACCGATATCGACAAACTCGCGTTGTGCTGCGGGTGGCACAACCGGTGGAAACACGCCAACCCCGACCAGATACAGATCAGCCAGGGGCAGGACGGGCTCTTCGTCTACCGGACCCTCCCGCCCAAGGGGAAGGCCGCACGGTCCAGACGAAGACTGGTTGATCAGGCCGACAACCCGTGGCGCAACGACCACCACGCGGCCTGACCCCCACCCCATAGCTCCAGCCTGAAGCCCGGCGCCACCACCCCACGCCGGGCCTACAGGCACGCCCACACCCACCCACCCAACTCTCACCACCACGATCAAGTCCAACAGCCCACGCCAACCCCGAACCCTCCCCCAAACGCCACCGCAACCCACACCGGCAACCACCACCAACACCAACCGGGGCCAGACCACCACCAGCCAGCCCTACACACCCAAGCCACTCCCACCAGCACACACATGAGCGCGGATGCGACGCAGCAGTAGCAGCCACCGCCCACCTCCACGCGCAGCCCCCAACACCCCGCCCCGCGGCCCACACCCCACGCCCGGCGCCCGGCGGCCCACACGCGACAACACCCCCGCACCACACGCAACGCGACAACGCCCGCCCCCGACCACCCGAACGCGCAGCCACGTTGACGCGCAGCCACACTGACGCACTGCTCCGGCCCACCTCACCACCCAACTCAAGCCCCACCACACAACAGCCACAGACCGGCAACCAACCAGCCCAAACAAACCAACCAACACCACCCCCAAAATCAACAACCGCAACAGGCACAAGCACCACCACAACACAGCAGCAGCCGCGCGCAACGCAGCAGCAGCGCCACCCTCCCCGCGCGCAGCGCAGCAAGACCCACCCCTCGCCACCAGACGTGCGGTCACGCACGCAACCGCCCCCACCCCCCGCTCACCTCGCTGCCAAGCTCGAACCCCAGCCACACGACCACCCGCACACGGACAAACAGCCACACCAAAGGGGAACCGAGACCGAATGTCACGGGGCCTGAGCCACCGCAGGCATGAGCATGGCCGCGACGCGGCAGCAACGCCCTCCCCGCGCGCAGCGCGGCAAAGTCCATCCCTCACCACCAGACGAGCGGTCACGTACGCAACCCGCCCCTACCCCCGCCCACCTCGCTGCCAGGCTCGAACTCCAGCCGTGCGACGGCCGGCAGACGGGCAACCAGCCACACCCAGGGGGTGGCCGATGCCGAGCTCTCGAAACTCAAAGCTGCTGCGGGCGGGAGCCTGGCCGCGACGCAGGAGTGTCAACCATCCCCGCGCGGAGCGCGGCATGCTCTTCCCTCTCCACCGGATGTGCATCACACTGGCGCCTCGCCCCGCCCCCCCCACTCACCTCGCTGCCAGCTCGGACCCCAGCCCCGTGACGCCCGCACACGGGCAACCAGCCACACCAAAGGGGTGACCGATACCGAATGTCACGGGGCCTGAGCCACCGCAGGCATGAGCATGGCCGCGACGCGGCAGCAACGCCCTCCCCGCGCGCAGCGCGGCAAAGTCCATCCCTCACCACCAGACGAGCGGTCACGTTCACAACCGCCCCCACCCCCCACTCACCTCGCTGCCAAGCTCGAGCCCCAAGCCCCACAACAACCAGCGGACGGACAACCAGCCACACCCAGGGGCGGCCGATGCCGAGTTCTCGAAACTCAAGGCCGCTGCAGGCGGGAGCCTAGCCGCGGCTGCGGGCGGGAGCCTGGCCGCAACGCAGCAGTGTCAACCACCCCCGCGCGCAGCGCGGCATGGCCCTTCCCTCATCACCGGATGCGCGGTCACGCTGACGCCTCGCCCAAGCCCCCACTCACCTCGCTGCCAAGTTTGAGCCCCGGCACTGTGATGGCCCGCAGACGGGTGACGGGCCGCACTAAGGGGGTGGCCGACGCCGAGGTGGCGAGGCCCGGGGCGCTGCGGGCGTGAGCGTGGTCGCGATGCAGCAGCAGCTAACCCCGCGCCTAGCGCGGCAGCTCCTTCCCCACCAAACCAGCGGCTACGTCACGTCTTCCCCTGCCCCTCACCCACCTCGCCGCCAAGCCTGAACCCCAGCCTTGCAGCGATCCGAACACGGGCAGCCAGCCGTTAAGAGGGGAGACCGTTGCCGAGATCTCCCGGCCTCGCCCACCGCGGCCCTCGACCTGGCCACTGGCCAGTAGCCGCAGCCACACCGCGCGAAGCGCGGCAAGATCCCTTCCTTGCGCCCCTACAACCAGCCACACTGCTGCATCGTCCCGCTCCCCACTCACCTCGCTGCCAAGCTCGTGCCCCTGCCCACAGCAATCCACACACGGGCGACCACATCCACCAAAGGGGAGACCGCTGCCGAATCACGACTCTTGACCACCGCAGACCAGCTCCGGCGTCCTCCACCAGCGGCAGTGACCCGTGCGGAGCGCGGCGAGGTCTTCCCCGGCGCTGGGTGAGCAGGTCGGCGCATTGCCGGTCCCTCGCCCACCTCGCTGCCAAGTCTGTGCCATCGACGGCCTCGAGACGGGTGACGGCCTTCGCCCAGGGGGCGACCGGTGCCGCGTCGGCAGACACCTCCTCCCGCCTGCCTCAGGGCCATGACCACCATGTACGCGACCGAAACCCAAGCGCCGGAGCTTGCAGGTTCAGGAGGGATACCCCCAAGCACCAGACTCTTCAATTCCTTGCTCTCTCAGCGGCGATGCCGCCGATGGATTGGGTGCTGGGGCGGCCGTCGCGAGCGTCCGCCTTCATCGCATTAGACTCACCGCATGGATCTTAAGGACGCCGCGCGCATGATCCTCGGCGAGTCCGCCGACCATCCCGATCTCATGCGGCTCTCTCGCCACAATTACGACGAGTTGTCGGCCGGCCGATCGGTGCCCTACACCGCCCTGAGCACGATGCTCAGGATGGCTGCCCGCAAGAATCTGTTCCCCGCGCTGAGGGGCAGGCATGGCATCCACGCCTTCAACGACATGGTCATCGTGCTGGGCCGCGAGATCGACCGTCAGGCGCCGATTCCTCACCACTGATCCCACGAATCCTGCCGCACGGCTGTTGCTCGGTGCTGGGCACGTCCGTTGTGGAGTCAGTTCGGTCGGCTGGACCCATGTGATGCAGGCGCAAGGCGGCCTTCGAATGCGGTCGGCAAGGTCCGTGCGGCCGCCTCCCGGTCGTCGGCCTGGGACACGTCATTGACCGGGAGGATTGTGGCGGGTGGTGGCAGCACGACGTTCGGCCTCGCTGGCCGAGTGGAGGCCGTGCGCGTTCACCTACGGCCTCTGGCGGCCCCGCGGAGACCCACTCCGGCCCCTCATCGGACGAGTCCTCGTCGACCGCCGCTTCTCGCCGACCGGCCTCTCAGGTGCGCCCAGCTCGTGACCTCTACCGCTTCAGCTCAGCTGTGAGCGCCCGCCACGCCTCAGGGGCCAGCGCCAACGCCGGGCCTTGAGGGTCCTTGCTGTCACGAACTGCGATGCCGTCGGCCACTGCGGCCACCTCGACGCAGTTGCCACCGTTGTCGGTGCTGAAGCTGGACTTGCGCCACAAGGCGCCCGTCACGTCCATCTCTCTTCCGCCGTCCTGCTGATGAGATCAAGCGATTCCTGCTGTGGGAGCGCATGAGTCCGGATGGACTCCCACACGTCGGCCACCTCCGTGAGGTCGTCCCGCGAGGTGCTGACCATACCTTTGGAAGCCGTTTCCAGATACACAACCTCGGATCTGTCTTCGAGTGTAGCCACGGTGAACGAGCCGCTGATGCCTCGATGCTTGCGGCATGGGATGACCTGAATCGAAATCTGGTCGGAGACAGCGTTGCGCAGGGCCTGACACTGCTCGTACATCACCTTCTGCCCACCAACGTCGCGGAGTAGGACGGCGAGGTCCAGCACGCAGTGCAGTTTGGGCGGTGGCGGGTCATCGCGGGTGAGGATGTCCTGGCGCTTCATCCGAGCGGCGATGGCTTCTCCATCATCGCCGAGCACCACGGCAGCGTAGTCAACGGTCTGCAGCAGGCCAGGAAGCACAGCGAGCTCGTAGGTCCGGAGGACGGCGGCGCGGGCTTCTACGGGGGGCCAGCGGCGGAACCATTCGGGGTAGATCTCCTGGGCGGTGATGCGGCGGAGGCGTTTGAGCAGGCGGACGAGGGCGCCGTTGAGGCCGAGGACGGCGTCGCAGTGGGCGGCGAACTCGTCGGTGGGGTCCTGCTGGCCGGTCTCGACCGCGCTGATCTGGGCGACGGAGTAGTTGACGCGCTGGGCGAACTGCGGCTGGTTGTATCCGGCCGCCTCGCGGAAGTCGCGGAGCTCGGCGCCCCAGACGGCGAGGGGGCTGTCGGGGTCGAGGCGCTTGGGGGCGGGCATGTCAACTCCTCGGGTTCCAGGGCGTTCCAGGGAACGCGCGTGCGATCCGTGAATCACGCCGTGTTGATTCGCCTACCGACGGTAACTCCTCCGGGCCACGCTGGTGAGCCATCCGGACAGTCAAGGGAGGCCGAAAGTGCCGTACACCACCGGCGTCATGCTCGACGCGATGCGGCTTCCGATGCGCAGGGAGGCGCCTGGGACGGTGCGGCGGCGGGTGCGGGAGACGTTGCTCCTGCACGGGGTCGATCCGGAGGTGATCGGAGACGCGGAGCTGCTGGCGACGGAGCTGGTGACCAACGCGGTGCTGCACGCGGGGTCGGGCGAGGTGGAGGTCTTCTTGATCCGGGACGGCGCGTCGCTGTTCATCGAGTGCCGCGACCCCAGCCCGGAGCTGCCGGAGGGTGGTGCCCCTGGCTTGGTGGAGACGAGCGGGCGCGGGCTGTTCCTGGTCGCGGAGATGGCGGCCGATCACGGCGTCGTCGTGTCCGGGCCGGGCAAGTCGGTGTGGTGCGAATTGGTCGCCTGGCCTTGAGTCAAATGGTCGTGCGCAGTTCCAGGCCCTCGGCCGTTCTTACGAAGGTGCGGACGGCCACCAGTTCTCGGCCGTCGTAGCCCTCGATCCGGACCGTGCGAGGTGTGCCCGTGTTGGGGACGCGTACAGGTGCGGGGATGCCGCCGCCGAAGTCGGCGGTCGCGCGGGGCCTGCCGTCGACGATGACGTCCGCTCGGTCTACGCCCAGCACTTCGAAGGTCAGGGTCAGTTCGCCGTCCAGCTCGGCCAGTGCTATCTGGAGGCGGCGCGGCTCGCCCTTGCCCAGCAGCGCGGCGGCCGTGGCCATCAGGTCGGCGTCGTTGTTGAGGACGTCCTGGCGCGTGATGATGTGGCGTTCGTCGGGGATCACACCGAAGTCCTCCAGCGGCGTCCCCGCGTGGGCTCCCACGCGGAGCAGGCGGCGGATGACGAGGGACAGGTCGGCGCTGTTGGGCAGGGGGCGGAACGGGAAGTCGTCCGCCGAGGGCAATGAGCCGAGCAGGTTGGCGGTGCGCCAGACGTTGCCGCCGCCTGCGCCGGTGTTGCCGTCGATTCCGAGGATCGGCCCGATCTGGTTGTCCTGGAATCCCGCGGCGAAGATGTCGGCTGCCGAGTAGCAGCGGGCATCGGTCAGGAGAATTACCGGGCCGAAGTACGACTGCGGTATTTCGGCTAGTGCTTCGGGAGGTGTGAATGGGATCGCCGCTGAATAGGGGGCGCCTGTTTCCAGGGCCTGCTCCATCGACGGCAGCCATTCGGCCATCACGTCGTTGGCTCGGCAGATCCGCAGGTTGAGGAGAGTCGCGGCGAACTGCGCGGGCTCGGGTTCGACGGCGCGGGCGGTGAGCGCTTGGAGGCAGAGTTCGGACGCGACGATCGCCCCGCCCAGGTTGCCGCGGATATCGACTATGAGGCCGTCGGAGGGGAGTTCGCCCAGGAGGCGGATGAATTCCCGGACGAAGCCCTCTACGCCGCTGGCCGTGGGGACGAACGTCCGGATGCGGAGGTGCCCGAACACGCGGTTGGCGGCGGTCACGCGCCGCGCTTCGAAGACCGTGGCCATCTCGGGCGTGACGGTGATTCCCTCGGGGCCGGGGTCGGCCGGCTCGCCCGACTCCTCGGCCGCGATGAACTCCGGCGCGAACAGCTCGGTGCGCAGCCGGGCGACGCGCAGGCCCTCCACGTCGTACCCGAACGGTGTCTCCAGCTGGCCGTTCGGTCCGGACGTCTCGGGCACGATCGAGCTGACGTCCCAGGTCAGCTGGATGAACCGCGCCTCGCCGTCGTGGTCGAGGTAGCGGAGGGTCACCCAGTCCTCGTCCGGCGGCGGGCCGAAAGCGAGCGAACGCACGGTGAAGCGTTCTACGGCGCGGGCGTGCCTCGCGGCCGGATTGGCTCCGGGGAAGCGCTCGGCGTGCCGCTCGACGGCGCGGTCGATCGGCACGCCGTTCCAGTGCGTCAGCTCGACGCCGAAGCGGAAGGTCTCGTGGGGCAGCTCGGCCTGACCGGCGATGCGCCTGCCCACGAGGTAGCGGCGGCGATTGTCCTCGGTGAATTCTTTTAGCAGGAACGGCAGCCTGGCCACGGCATCGCTGAACGGGCGCGGCAGCGTGTAGCGGGTGTGCAGGTCGCGCAGCGAGTTGAAGATGTCCACCAGTTCGGCGTGGAACCGCCACTCCGACTCCGGTGGCCCGGGTCTGCCCAAGCGCGCCTGCATCACCCGCAGCCGCTGCACAGGATTGATCCCGTACCGCGCCGTCTTGAACGGCAGCAGCGCGTAGTTCTGCTCCAGGACGAGCAGTGCCTGCTGGACGATGAGCCGGCGGTCCTCCACGGACAGCCGCCCGATCTCGTTCGCCTCAAGGAATTCGGGCAGAGTGACGGCGCGCGCCTCGGTCATGACTGGTCCCCTCGTTCGCCCCCCGATCCTCACTGTGAACGAGGCGCCCCGGGTTGACCACCCCTTGTCATGAGGCGATCACAGGAGGGCGCTGGCCAGTTCGCGCCACTCCGGCATCGGCAGTGCGGAGGGGTCCGCGGTGAGGACCTGGAGGCAGACGTGATCGGCTCCGGCGTCCAGGTGTTCGTGAACGCGCTTGTGGATCGTGCCGACGTCGCCGTACGCCACGATCGCGTCCACGAGCCGGTCGCTGACGCCGCCGACCAGGTCCGCGTCGCCGAAGCCGAGGCGCCGCATGCTCGCCTCCTGGTGGGGAGCCGCCGCGACGTACCCCGCCACATGGGAGCGGGCCACGTCGCGGGCTCGGGTGAGATCGGTGTCTAGAACGACGGCCTGCTCGACTCCAAGGAAGGCTTTCGGTCCTATGGTCTGCCGCGCTTGGGCGGTGTGATCCACCGGGACGAAGTACGGGTGGGCGCCCCAGGTCCGGGCGGCGGCGAGTTCGAGCATCTTCGGGCCGAGGGCGGCCAGGACGCGGCGCGGCGCCGGGTCGGGCACCGGGCCGTGCGCGGGCACGGCGTCCATCGCGTCCAGGTAGCCGCGCATCATCGGCACGGGCCGTCCGACCGGCGGCATCGCGTAGCCGTCGAAGACGCCGCTCACGGCGTCCACCCGCTGCCCGCCGAGCCCGAGCAGGTAGCGGCCCGGGAACGCCTCGCCCAGGGCCCGCTCGGCGGCGGCCATCGCGATCGGGTCGCGGTATGCCACGTTCGCGATGCCCGAGGCGACCACGATCCGCCGGGTGGCCGACAGCAGCAGCCACGCCTGGCCGACGGTGTCGCGCCCCAGCCCCTCGCCGAACCAGAGGGCGCCGTAGCCGAGTTCGTCGATCTCGGCGGCCGCCTCCCGTACCAGCGTCGCGGGCTGCGGTTCGAAGGCGAAGGTCCAGAGGCCGACACGGCCGAGGTCATCGTGCGTCATCGTGCGCGCTCCTTATCCGGAGAAGTTCTCCGGTTCGAAGGGGAGACTATACGGAGAACCTCTCCGCTTGGCTAGGATGGGACGCATGAGACGAGCCGACGCGCGCCGCAACCGCGAACGCCTGCTCGTCGCCGCGCGGGAGGCGTTCGCCGAGGAGGGCCCGGACGCGTCGCTGAACGAGATCGCCCGGCGCGCCGGAGTGGGGCCGGGCACCCTCTACCGGCATTTCCCCAACCGGCAGTCGCTGCTGACGGCGGTGCTGCACGACCGGGTCATGACGTTGTGCGAGCACGGCAAAACCCTGGCGGCGTCGGCGTCGCCCGACGACGCGTTCTCCGATTGGCTGCGCGCCTTCCTCCGGCACGCCCGCACCGACCACGGCCTGACCGGCTACATGATGATCGAGAAGCCGCCGGACCTGGGCTTCGACTGCCATCAGGCGATCCGTGACGCCGCCGCGGAGCTGCTCGGCCGGGCCCAGCGGGCGGGGTCCGTACGCGCCGACCTCACCCCGGACGACCTGCTCCAGCTGATCACCGGGATCGCCCTGGCCACCGCGGCCGACGCCGAGCGGGCCGACCGCCTGCTCGCCGTCGTGCTGGACGGGCTCCACAGCGGGTAGAGATCCCATCGTGGATCTCTCCAGCGCCGCACGCGAGCTCTACGGCGTCCCCCCGCCGGAGTTCGTGGCCAAGCGCAAAGAACTCGCGCGGCGGGCCAAGGAGGCGGGCGATGCCGGGCTGGCCAAGGAGATCGGCGCCCTGCGTCGCCCCACCCTGCCCGCCTGGGCGGTCAACCTGCTGCCCCGCGAGGCGTCGGACGAGCTCGGCGAACTGCTCGACACCGGCGCCGACCTGCGGGCCGCCTGGGCCTCCGGCGGGCACCTCGGCGAGCTCGAACAGCGGCGCAGCGAGCTGATCGCGCGGCTCGTCCGGACCACCAAGCGGCTCGCCGGCGAGGCCGGGAACCCGCTGCGCGACCAGGCCGGCCGGGAGGTCGAGGAGACTCTGCTCGCGGCCACCGTCGACGAGGACGTGGCGGAGGAGGTCCGGGAGGGACGGCTCGCCCAGCCGCGCAGCCACAGCGGCTTCGACACCTCGGGTTTCGGTTTCCCGGCGGGGCCGCCGGCGTCCGAACGCCCCAAGAGCGCGAAGCCCGCGAAATCCGCGAAGGCGTCGAAGATCTCCGAACGGCCTGAGCCGGAAGCGGAGCAGGCGGCTCAGGCCGATGAGCTGGCTCGGCGGCGCGCCGAGAAGGCCAGGCGGCTGGCGCGCGAGGCCGAGAAGGCCCTGACCCAGCGCAAGGCCGAGGCGAACCGCGCCAAGCACGAGCTGAACGAGATCTCCGACGAGGCGACGCGGCTCCGGCGGGAACTGGACGACGCGGTTTCCCGCCAGGAGGCGGCCCAGCGCAAGCTCGACAAGGCCGAGCGGGCCCATGAACGGGCAGCGGCCGCGGCCGAGGAGGCCCGTCGCGAGGCGGCCGCCGCCGCCCGGACGTGACGACCCCGCTGACGCGCCGGGACGACCGCATACAGTAGGTTCTGCCGAACGACGTTCTAGAAAAGGGGCCACGGTGGCGGAACCGCTCAGGGAGCAGCCGGCGGACTGGACCGAACCAGGCGCCCACCCGGTCGCCCCCGGGGTGCACCGCATCCCGCTCGCCCTGCCCATCCCCTCGCTGCACGCTGTGAACGTGTACGTGATCGAGGACCCGGACGGGCTCGTCGTCGTCGACTCGGGGTGGTCCATGCCCGACAGCCGCAAGGCACTCAAGGACGCCCTGCGCATGCTCGGGCACCGGCTGGACGACGTCGCGCAGTTCCTCGTCACCCACGCGCACTGGGACCACTACTCCCAGGCCCTCGCGTTGCGCGAGTCGTTCGGCACGCGGGTGCGGATCGGCCGGGGCGAGCAGGTCTCGCTGGAGGCGTTCGACGTCGCCAACGGGCTGCACCCTCGCCAGATCGAGCTGCTGCGCCGCTGCGGCGCGCCCGACCTGGCCGACCGGGTCGCATCCTTCGGCGTCAACGCCGACGAGCGCAAGGTACCGCACACCATGCCGGACGCCTGGCTCGACGACGGCGAGCGCGTCACGCTGGCCCGGCGCGGCCTGGACGTCTTCGCGACCCCCGGGCACACGCGCGGCCACATCGTGCTCCGCGACGCCGGCGCCGGACTGCTGTTCGCCGGCGACCACGTGCTGCCGCACATCACGCCCTCGATCGGCCTGGAGACCGAGCCCGAGCCCAAGCCGCTGCGAAGCTACCTGGAGTCGCTGCGGATCGTCCGCGACATGCCGGACACCCTGCTGCTCCCCGCGCACGGCCCCGTCACCCCCAGCGTGCACACGCGGGTCGACGAGTTGGTCGAGCATCACGAGGCCCGCCTCGACGTCGCCGCCGGGCAGGTGCGCGCCGGACACGCCACCGCGTTCGAGGTGGCACGTTCCATGCCCTGGACGCGGCGGCAAAAGAAGCTCGACGACCTCGAGGTCTTCAGCCAGATGCTGGCCGTCCTCGAAATCGACGCCCATCTCGACGTGCTCGTCGATCAGGGCGTGCTGGCGGCGACCGAGAACGGCGGGGTGCGCTCCTACGCCCTCAAAGGCTGAGCCCGCGCCCTCTAGGGCTGAGCCGTGCGTCTTAAGGGCCGGTCCCCCTTTCCGCAGCGACGCTCGTCCAGCCGGGGTCGCGTCCCAGGAAGCCCACGAGCCGGTCGCCCGGTGACGCGTCCGGCGGCACGGCGACGGGCGGCGCGAACAGCCCGTGCCGGACGTCGTCGCCGACGATCATCGGGGCGGTCCGCAGCAGCCGCCGCGCGAGCTCCGGCGGGATCTGGCGGTTCTTCCCGCACGCGCGGGAGACGTCCCAGCCGTGCACCGCGATCTCCATCGCGCCGGTGCCCGCCATCGCGCCCGCCCGCATCGGACAGCCCGCGACGGTGACCAGGCGACGGGCGCCGGGACCGCCTCCGTTGCCTCCTCCGTCGCCGTCGCAGCCCTCGCCACCGCCGGGGTTGTCGGCGTGGCCCTCACCACCGCCGGTCCAGGCGCTGAGGAGACGGCGGGCACGTTCCTGGAACGAGGCGATCAGGTCGGTGCCCGGGCCGTCCGGTTCCCCGTCCGGGAACAACGCGACGGTGCCGCGGTCGATGCCCTCGTACAGCGCGTCGAGCGAATCGTTGACGTGCAGGAACAGCATGCGCAGGTTCCAGCCGCGGCAGGGCGTCGGGCGCGCGAGGTCCGCGCTCGTCACCTCGTCCACGGCCGCCAGGGCGAAGCCGATCGCACCTTCCAGCAACCCTGCGCTGTAGCTTTGCAGCGCCGCTGCCTCGGCCGCGTTCATCGGCCGCGCCGCACGGTCGTCTTCATGGGGGCCTCCCTTCGCCTATAGAGACCCGGCTCCGGCCGGAAAGTCATCGGGGCAAGGCGGACCTATCATTTCCCCAAGGCGCACGAACTGGGCAAGGAGGCGGCCGCCCGGGCGCCGCGCGGCGAGCAGGGCCCGGCCTTCTGGAACCTCCGCATCGCCGCGACCATCCGGGGAGACTGGGCGACCGCGCGGGACGCCTGGGCCGGATACGGCATCGACCTGCCGCCCGGCGACGGCGAGATCGTCGTCCACGACGGCGCGCCGAATGGGGAGCGCGTCGTGGACGGGCACCGGTTCCCGGTGTTTGGCATGAATTGAGGGTGTCGCCGGAGTGCGCCCAGGGGACGACGACCATGGTCATCACCCCCGCCGCTCCGACACCCGGAGGTTCCGTTGCCGTCTCCCAAGCGTCCCCTGCTGATCTCCGCGGGCCTCGCCGCCCTGGTCATCGGGCTGTCCGGCTCCCAGTTCGCCGCCGGCGCGGCCACCACCGCCGCCGGTCAGTCTCCCGCCGCCGGCGTCGGCCAGGGCCCCGCACAGGCGGCCCCGGCCTCCACCGTCCGTGACGTCGTCCTCGCCGTGCACGGCGGCGCGGGCTCGCTGCCGCGCGGCAGCCTCACCGCCACGCAGGAGAAGGCGTACCGCGACGGGCTCACCAAGGCCCTGCGGACCGGTTACGCCCTGGTCAAGGACGGCAAGCCGGTGCTCGACGCCGTCGAGAAGGCGGTCAACGTCCTGGAGGACGACCCGAACTTCAACGCCGGCAAGGGCGCGGTGTTCAACACCGACGCCGAGCACGAGCTCGACGCCTCCATCATGAACGGCAAGGACCTCAGGTCGGGCGCCGTCGCCGGGGTGCACCACACCAAGAATCCGATCACCCTCGCCCGGCTGGTGATGGAGAAGTCGCCCCACGTCTTCATGGCGGGCAAGGGCGCCGACGACTTCGCCCTCCGCAACGGCGTCCCGTACACCACCCAGGACTACTTCTGGACGCAGCGCCGCTGGGACTCCCTCATGGCGGCCAAGGGCAACACGCTGGCCCAGGGCAAGACCGCGCAGGGCAAGGCCGCGCAGAGCAAGGATTCCGAGGTCGGCGGGACGGTCGGCGCGATCGCGGTCGACCGTTCCCGGAACGTCGCCGCCGCGACCTCGACGGGCGGCCTGACCAACAAGCAGGTGGGCCGGGTGGGCGACTCCCCCGTCATCGGCGCGGGCACGTACGCGAACAACCGCACGCTCGCGATCTCGTGCACCGGCACCGGCGAGGTCTTCATCCGGGGCGTCGCCGCGTACGACGTCTCGGCCCTCATGGAGTACGCCCGCATGCCGGTGGGGAAGGCCGCCGCCACGGTCATCACCCAGAAGATCCCCGCGCTGGGGGCCACCGGCGGCGCCATCGCCCTCGACCCGCGGGGCGACCTCGCGGCGCCGCACAGCACCAACGGGATCATCAACGGCTACGTCACCCGGGACGGGAAGATCGTGACCCGGCTCTACGACGACGAGACCCCGGCGAGCTGACCCGTCCCCGCCGAAATATAGGATCAATAGCCATATACCCCCCACGAGAGGGACAGCGATGACGCACGCGGCGGAGTTCACCGAGGTCACTTCCGAAGCCGAACTGCGCGAGCTGCTCGGGGAGGTGATGCCGCGCGCGGCCAACAAGGAGCGGACCCGGCTGCACGACCGCGACCGGGACTGGATCGCCGCGTCGCCGTTCTGCCTGATCGCCACCTCCGACCCCGAAGGCCGGTGCGACGTCTCCCCCAAGGGCGACCCGGCGGGCTTCACGCACGTCATCGACGACACGACCCTCGCGGTCCCCGACCGGCCCGGCAACCGGCGTGCGGACGGCTTCCGCAACATCCTGGCCAATCCCCACGCCGGGCTGATCTTCCTCATCCCCGGCAGGTGCGAGACGCTGCGGATCAACGGCCGGGCCCGGCTGGTCCGCGACGCCCCGTTCTTCGACGAGATGATCGTCAAGGGGCACCGGCCGCGGCTGGCCCTCGTCCTGGAGATCGAGGAGATCTTCTTCCACTGCGCCAAGGCGCTCATCCGGTCGGGACTCTGGAAGCCGGAGACCTGGGGCCCCGCCGACGCCCTGCCCTCCCACGCCCGCCTGGTCAAGGAGGTCCAGACGACGACGGAGAGTCTCGAAGAACTCGAGGCGTACTACTCCGAGGGCAACTACACCAAGAAGCTCTACGCGGGCTGAGAACGCCCGGCGCCGAACGGCCGCGGGGCCCCTGCCACGGTAGGGGCCCCGCGGCCGTGTAGATCACGAGTGACGGCCCGACAGGGGCCGCCCGCGCCGGCTCAGCCGCTCTTGCGGCGGAACTGGCGCTGATGGTCGGCGCGGCTGTGGACGCCCCGTACCTTCGACCCGCTCTTGCCTCCGCCGTTGTCGTGCTGGTCCGCCGCGCCGCGCTTGCGCTCCAGGGCCTCCCGGAACTTGCGCTTCACGTCATCCTCAGTGCCCTCGGTGTTCTCGTGATCCTCTGCCGAGTCGGCCATTGCGGACCTCCTGCTCTCGTGCCAAGAAAAAACAGTGCCAGCACCCTCTACCCTCGCATGTCCGGCGCCCTGCCGCCCAACCGGACCTGCCCGTGTTCCCGCCGGACGCGCTCCCAGGCGGCCCGGACATGCTGATCACCGGTGGCGGGGCCGCCGATCGCCAGCCGCAGCAGAACGCGTCCGCGCGCCTTGGCGTGGGTCAGGTAGAGGTCCCCTGAGGCGTTCAGCCGTTCCATGAGCGCCAGCGTCGCGGCGTCGGCGTCCTCGTCCGGCAGCCCCTCCCAGCGGGGCCGAAAGCACACCAGGCCGAAGTTCGGGTCTTCGAACAGCTCGAACTCCGGATCGTCGCGGATCCAGCCGGCCAGGTCCCGCGCCAGCCGGACGCCGGTACGAATGTGCTCGCGCAGCCCCTCCGCCCCGTACCACCGGATGACCGACCACAGCTTGAGCGCCCGGAACCGGCGGCCCAGCGAGATCTGCCAGTCGCGGTAGTCGATCACCTCGCCCGAGGTGGTGGCCGTGTTGCGCAGGTATTCCGGCAGGATCGACAGGGCCCCGATCAGGGGCTCCCGGTCGGCCACCCAGAGCGCGGTGCAGTCGAAGTTGGTGAGCAGCCACTTGTGGGGATTGGTGGCGTACGAGTCGGCGTACTCCTCGACTCCCGCGTTGATCCATCTGAGCTCCGGGCAGACCGCCGCCGCGCCCGCGTACGCGGCGTCCACGTGCAGCCAGACACCGTGATCGCGGCACACGGCGCCGATCTCCGGCACCGGGTCGATCGCCGTCGTGGCCGTCGTGCCGACGGTCGCGCACACCAGTACCGGCACGGCGCCCGCCGCCGCGTCCTCGGCGAGCAGCGCGTCCAGGTGCGCCGGATCCATCGCCAGCGTCACCGGGTCGACGTCCACCACCCGCACGTTCGCCGCGCCGATTCCGGTGATCCGGGCCGCCTTCTCCAGTGACGAATGCGTCTGCGAGCTGACGTAGAGCGTGTGGCGCCGGGCGATCCCCGTCCGCGCCGCCTCGCCGCCGCCCGCGCGCTGGAGCGCGGCCAGGATCGCCACCAGGCAGGCGCTGGAGGCCGAGTCCTGGATGACCCCGCCGCCCGCGCCCCCCGCGCCGTCCCGCGCGCCGCCGTCCTGCGCACCGCCGTCGCTGCGGAATCGCGCGGGCAGGTCGAGGAGCTCGGCCAGCCAGTCCAGGACGCGGGTCTCCAGCTCGGTGCAGGCCGGGCTGGTCGCCCACAACATCCCCTGGATCCCGATCCCGGCCGAGAGGAGATCGCCCAGGATCGCGGGGCCGCTCGCGTTCGACGGGAAGTAGGCGAAGAAATCCGGATGTTGCCAGTGCGTGATCCCCGGCATGATCACCTGGTCGAGATCGGCCAGCAGCGACTCGAAGCCCTCGCCCCGTTCCG
This sequence comes from Spirillospora sp. NPDC048911, assembly GCF_043198015.1. Classification (NCBI taxonomy): domain Bacteria; kingdom Bacillati; phylum Actinomycetota; class Actinomycetes; order Streptosporangiales; family Thermomonosporaceae; genus Spirillospora; species Spirillospora sp. NPDC048911. The sequence goes on from NZ_JBICUD010000017.1 coordinate 153,104, forward strand.
GCGGATGATCGGGCAGGCCCGCGGCCACCTCCCCGGGCCGCACCTGGGACAGGACCGGATACGACTCGATCTTCTCGTGGTAGTCGGCGATCCAGTCGATGACCTGCTTGCCGTACCGGCGGAATTCCGCGGGCGTCATATGTCCGCTCATCCCGCCATCCTCGTCGATTCGTTTGGGCCCGCACCAGATGACCGCCCGTTTAGGCGGCGCCGACCGGGAACGATCCCCCCATGGGGGGATCAGCGAGGCGACAGACCTCGGAGGCCGTCCGGGACCACCGGATGCGGGCGTGGTGTGCCGGTCCCGAAACCGACCCCGGGGCCGGCACATCCCCATCGTTGGTGTGAAGGGAGAAGGCCATGACCGAGAAGAGCGACAAGCACGGCGCGAGGCTGGACGACCAGCTGGAGCATGAGACGGAGGGACTGGTGCGCGGGGGCCACCCGACGCACGCCGAGGAGTTCAAGGAGCCCGAGCCGGTGTCCACCGACGCCGGCCGTGACCCGACCGCCGGGACGACCGCCCGGCAGGAGGGCACGCCGCCCGGCATGACACCGGACGACGTCGAGGACCGGGCCGAGTTCGCGCGCATGATCGCCGGTGTGGGCTATCCGGCGTCCGGCAGGGAGATCGCCGACCACGCCGCGGGCCAGGGCGCGCCCGACGGCGCCGTCGCCGCGCTGCGCGACCTGCCCGACCGGCAGTACGAGAACCTCGCCGACGTGACGAGGGAGCTCGGCATCGGCCAGGAGAACCGCCGCTTCTGATCCACGGCCTTGATCCACCGAGCCGATCGGCTGAGCTGATCCACTGGGTTGATCCACTGGTTGATCGGCGCTGGGAGAACGCCTGTCACGGGCCGGGGCGGGGTGCCACGCTAAGGGCGGCACCCCCCGGCCCGTGGAGGCGATCACATGGCGGAAGCACCCATCGACAAGATCAAGAAAATGGTCGCCGGCGATCCGGCCAACGCGACCATCAAGGCCGGGACGCTGCTGGTCACCCGCGGGCTGGGCACGGTCGCCGTCGCGCTCATCGGCACGTTCCTCCTGCTGGACCAGCTCGGCGACCGCGGACCCTGGCACGGCCTGTCGACCGTGCAGAAGCTCGCGTTCGTGCTCGGCGCCGGGTTCATCTGGTCGATCGTCGCGGCGAGCGACGCCCTGGCGCGCGGCATCGCCAGCGCGCGCCCGGACGGGATGGTCGCGCTGCCGCCCGGCCTCCTCGCCACCGTGCTCGACGGCCGCGACAGCTCCGGCTGGCGGGTGGTCGGCGTCCGGCCCGGCACCGCGGCGGGCGGGGCACCCGAGTTCCTCGTCGCGAAGGACTCCGAGGTGCGCTGGCTGGCCGCCGACCGGCTCGCGTTCGAGCAGCCCGCCTCGTCCCAGCCGGGCCCGGCCCAGCCAGCCCCGGCACAGCCGCCGGTACAGCCGCGGCCTCCGGCGCCTCCCGAGCCGCCCGCCTCAGCTCAGGAGGCTCCCTGAGCCGTGTGAGTGGTGGTGGTCGACCGGGGCGCCGCACCAGTGCGTCAGGGCGGTGCGGATCGCGGCGGCCCGCCGGTCGGGGGCCGTCTCGTCGGTCGCCCAGGCGATGTAGCCGTCCGGCCTGACCAGTGCCGTCGTCCGCGTGGCGCCGTTCGCGACGTCGCAGTGCACGCGGTCGGTCCAGCACCGGGCCGCCAGATAGGTCACCGCCGGGTCGTTCGCCGCCACGACGAGGACGAAACGCCCCTCCCGGAGCGCCTCGTACAACCTCGGCGGCTTGCCGCACAGCGGGACGTCCGGCGCGCGCTTGCCGATCAGCCGGTGGGCGCCGGGCGGCGCCGGGTAGGAGACGGCGATGCCGGAGACCGCCCGGGCCAGGCGCCGCGCCACCGGGCCGAACCTCGTCGCCGCTCCGGTCACGGCCGTCCGCGCGAGGCGGAGGGCGGGCGGTTCGAGGAGGGCCCCGCGCAGCACCGCGCCGCTGCCGCGCATCACGAGCCGTCCCACCGGATGGCGTTCCTCGTCGTAGGTGTCCAGGAGGCCGGGCTGCGCCCAGCCCTGCAGCTCGGCGGCGAGCTTCCAGCCGAGGTTGGCGGCGTCCTGCAGCCCCGTGTTCATGCCCTGCCCGCCCGCCGGGGAGTGCACGTGGGCGGCGTCGCCGGCGAGGAGGACCCGGCCGGACCGGTAGCGGGGCACCTGCCGCTCGTCGCTGTGGAAGCGGGAGGTCCAGCGTTCGCCGTGGATGCCGTGGTCGGTGCCGAGGGCGCGGCGGACGACGTCGCGGAGCTCGTCCATGTCGACGGGCTCGGTGTCGGGCACCTGGTGGTGCCGGTTCCACGCGATGACCCGGTACCAGCCGTCGCCGAACGGCGCGATGAACGCGAAGGCGTCGCCCGCCGCGCCGACCGTCAGCGCCTCGTCCGGAGCGCCGGAGAGCCGCACGTCGGCGAGCATCACCGAGCGGATGACCGAGTTGCCCGGGAACGGCAGGCCCAGCGCCTGCCGGACCGTGCTCCCCACTCCGTCCGTGCCGACGGCGTACGCGGCGCCGCGCGTGCCGGTCGTCCCGTCGCCGTACCGCACGTCCACCTCGACGCCCTCGGCGTTCTGCCGCAGGCCGGTCACCTCGGCGCCGCGCACGATCTCGGCGCCCGCCGCGCGGGCCCGCTGCTCCAGCACGCGCTCGGTCTCGTACTGCGGGGTGACCAGGACGTACGGGAAGCGGCTCGGCAGCCGCGTGAGGTCCAGCGAGGCCCGGCCGAACACGCTGACATGCCCGACGCGCCGTCCGGTGGCGATGAGCTCCTCGGCGACGCCGCGGGCGTCGAGCAGCTCCAGCGTGCGGGCGTGCACCGCGAACGCGCGGGTGAGGTTGAGCTCCTCCGCCCGCCGCTCCAGGACCGTGCAGGCGACACCCGCGCTCGCCAGGTCTCCGGCGAGGAGCAGCCCGGTCGGGCCCGCCCCCACGATCAGCACGTTCCCGGTGGCAGGCATCCCGCCCCCTTCGATATCGATCAGGGTCCGTAGGCGGGCATTCCCTTACTCAGCGGGCTATGCACATTCGAGCCGAGATTCGGACGCCCGTCAGCCCTGGATGCGGCGGTCGTGCCCGGCCCACTCCTTCTCCCGCAACTGGAACTTCTGGATCTTCCCGGTGGAGGTCTTCGGCAGCTCGGTGACGAACTCGACGCGGTCGGGCGCCTTGAAGCGCGCCAGCCGTCCCCGCACGTGCTCGACCAGCTCGTCCGCCGTGACGGACGCGCCGGGACGCGTGACGACGAACGCCTTGGGCCGCTCGCCCCACTTCTCGTCCGGCACCGCGACGACCGCGACCTCCAGCACCGCCGGATGCGAGTCGATCGCGCGCTCGACCTCGACGGTGGAGATGTTCTCGCCGCCGGACACGATGATGTCCTTCGACCGGTCGCGCAGCTCCACATAGCCGTCCGGGTACCGGACCCCGAGGTCGCCGGAGTGGAACCAGCCGCCCCGGAACGCCTTGGCGGTGGCCTCCTCGTCGCGGTAGTAGCCCGCCATGACGTTGTTGCCCCGCATGACGATCTCACCGAGCGTCTCCCCGTCCGAGGGCACATCGTTGTCGTCGGCATCCACGACGCGCAGCCCGTCCGTTTGGAGCATCCCGACGCCCTGGCGGGCCAGCAGCCGGGCGCGCTCGGCGGCCTCCAGCCCCGGCCAGCCCGGCTGGGGCTCGCAGACCGAGTACGGGCCGTAGGTCTCGGTGAGGCCGTACACGTGCACGATCCGGGCGCCGAGGCCCTCCATCTGGCCGATGATCGTCGGGCTCGGCGGCGCGCCCGCCGTGGTCACCACCAGCGGCCGTTCGAGCGGATGGGCCCGCGGGGCGTTCGCGATGGCCACCAGCACCGTGGGCGCCCCGTTCAGGTGGGTGACTCCCTCGTCGTCGATCAGCTGCCAGATGCGCTCGGCGTCGACCGCCCGCAGGCAGACCTGAGTCCCGCCGATCGCGGCGAGCGCCCACGGCGTGCACCAGCCGTTGCAGTGGAACATCGGCAGCGTCCAGAGGTAGACGCTGTCGGGCGTGTGCCGCGAGTGCGTCACCTCGCCGAGCGCGTTGAGGTAGGCGCCGCGGTGGGTGTAGGCCACGCCCTTCGGCCGCCCGGTCGTGCCGGACGTGTAGTTGATCGAGATGATCGCGTTCTCGTCGGCGACCTCCCAGGGCAGCGGCTCGTCCGACCCCCGGGCCAGCAGGTCGGTGTAGCCGATGCCGCCCACGATCGGATCGGGCGCCGTACCGGCCGCCGGGTCGGTGACGGTGACGATCTCGCGGACGGTGGCGAGCCCCCCGATCAGCGGCGCCACGGTCGGGTGCAGGCCGGAGTCGACGACCAGGACCTTGGCTCCGCTGTGGTCGAGGATGTACCGGACCTCCTCGGGCGCCAGCCGGGTGTTGATCGCGACGAGGATCGCCCCGGCCAGCGGCACGGCGAAGTGCGCGACCAGCATCTCCGGCACGTTCGGCGCGAGGTAGGCGACGCGGTCCCCGGGCTCGACGCCGAGGGCCCGCAGGCCCCGCGCGACGCGGGTGACCTGGGCGGCGAACGTCGCGTACGTCTCGCTGCGATCGCCATAGGAGATCGCGGTCTTGCCGGGAAAGACCTCCGCCGATCGCTTGAGGAACGACAGCGGGGTGAGCGGGGTGTACGCCGGGCCGGTCTGCATCGGTCCTCCAGAGGTCGTTCGCGCCGACATGAACGCTAGAACAACCGGCCCGGCGAGGGAATCGCTTCGGCTCAGGCCGACGCGCCCGCGGACGGCTCAGGCCGACGCGTCGTCGAGCAGGGCGATCTGCCCGGGCGTCAGGTGCACGTCGGCCACCGCGAGCAGCGGGCCGAGCTGGTCGACCGTGCGGGCACTGGCGATCGGCGCGACCACGGTGGGCTTGGACGTGAGCCAGGCCAGCGCCACGGTCGCGACCTCGGTGTCCTGCTCCCCCGCCACCTGATCGAGGGCCGTGAGCACCCTCTGCCCGCGTTCGCTCGCCAGGTATTCGCCGGCCTTGCCCGCCCGAGCGCTGTCCACCTTCTGGCCGGGACGGTACTTGCCGGTGAGGAACCCCGACGCGAGCGCGTAATAGGGCAACGCGGACAGCCCGTTGGCCTGCACGGTCTCGGCGAGCTCGCCCTCGTAGGTGTCGCGGGAGACGAGGTTGTAGTGCGGCTGGAACGCCACGTACCTGGCGATGCCCTCGGCCTCCGAGTGCGCCAGCGACTCGGCGAGCCGTGCGGCGGTGAAGTTGGAGGCGGCGATGTAGCGCACCTTGCCCTCGTGGACGAGCTGGTCGAGCGCGCCGAGCGTCTCGGCGACCGGGGTCTCCGGGTCGTCGAAGTGCGCGTAGTAGAGGTCGATGCGGTCGGTGCCGAGCCTGCGCAGCGACTCCTCGGCGGCGCGTTTGATCGTGTCGGCCCTGAGCCCGCGGAACCGCGGATGACCGCCCGCCTTGGTGGTGATCACGACGTCGTCGCGGTTGCGGCGCGAGGCGAGCCATTCGCCGATGACGGTCTCCGACTCGCCGCCGGAGTTGCCCTCCACCCAGGCCGAATAGACGTCCGCCGTGTCGACGAAGTTGCCGCCGCCCTCGGTGTAGGCGTCCAGCACGGCGAACGAGCCGTCGCGGTCCGCCGTCCAGCCGAAGACGTTGCCGCCCAGCGCGAACGGGTGTACTTCCAGGTCGGTGTCGCTGATACGTCCCATACAACCCGGGAACCCGGCCGCCCCCGGCCGCTATTCCATGATTGCCGACCTTTGGCCGGGGGCACGACCGGGCATGATCGGCCCATGACCGTCTCCAGACTCCGCGACATTCCCGGCATCGGCGTGGACAAGGTGGGGGACGCGGCCGACGCGGCGCACGACCCCGAGCTGCTGCGGCTCGAGAACCTCGACACCGACCTGCGGCCCCCGGCGGCGGCGCTGGAGGTGACCCGGGCCGCCGTGGACGACGACGACGCGAACAGCTACCTGCCGTTCCAGGGCCATCGCGCGCTCCTGGAGGCGGCCGCCGCGCACGTCGGCCGCATCGCGGGGCACGCCTACGATCCCGTCACGGAGTGCGTCAGCGTCGTGGGCGGGCTCAACGGCGTCTTCAACGTGCTGCTGGCCACCATCGAGCCGGGGCAGGAGGTCGTCCTCTGCGATCCGATCTATGCCGGGCTGGTCAACCGGGTCCGGCTCGCGGGCGGCGTCACCCGGTTCGTTCCCTGCGACGCGTCCGGGGAGGGCTGGTCGGTCGATCCGCGACGGCTGGCGGACGCGGTCGGGCCGGAGACCGGCGCGGTGCTGATGATGGGCCCGGCGATGCCCACCGGCCTGGTCCTCGGACAGGAGCACTGGGAAGCTCTGGCGGCGGCCCTGGAACGTCATGACGCCTGGCTGATCTATGACGCGGCGATGGAGCGCCTCCGCTTCGACGGCCGCCCGCCCGGTCATCCCGTCGCGGCCGTGCCGGGCTTGGCCGAGCGCACCATCACCGTCGGCGCCGCCTCCAAGGAGCTCCGCATGATCGGATGGCGGGTCGGCTGGGTCACCGCGCCCGCGCCGATCCTCGCCGACATCCGCCTGGTCGGCCTGACCAACGTCGTCTGCCAGGTCGGCATCGCGCAGGACGCGGTCGCCGCCGCGCTGGCGGCCCCCGGCGCGGACGCCGACGTCGCGGCGGCGACCGCGATCTGGCGCGAGCGGTGCGAAACCGTCCTCGCCCAGCTCGCCGATCAGCCGGCCGTCCGGCCGCACGGCGGCTGGTCGCTGCTGGTGGACACGCGGCCGCTCGGCCTCTCCCCCGGCGAGCTGTCCCGGCGCCTCTTCCAGCACGGCAAGGTCGCCGCCACGCCGATGGACGGCTGGGGACCGAGCGGTGCTCACTACCTCCGGCTCGTCTTCGCCAACGAACCGGCCGAACGTCTGGCCGACCTGGGCGAACGGTTCAGGCGGGCGCTGAGCTCCTGACCGCAGGGACCGGTGGGCAGGCAATCGGAACTTGATTCCGTAACCTCGTTCCGATTAGGCTCGGGCCCATGCTCGTCAGGTACACGCAGCGGGAATCCGTCGCCACGATCACCATGGACGACGGCAAAGTGAACGTGATGTCGCCGCGGATGCTCGCCGAGCTCGACGCGGCACTCGACCGGGCCCAGGCCGACCGGGCCGTGGTCCTGCTGACCGGGCGCGAGGGGCTCTTCTCCGCGGGCTTCGACCTGCCGACGCTGCGGGCGGGCGACCCCGAGGCGGTGGACATGGTCCGGGGCGGGTTCGAGCTCGCCGCCCGGCTCCTGGCCTTCCCGTTCCCCGTCGTCGTGGCCTGCACGGGCCACGCAATCGCCATGGGCTCGTTCCTGCTCGTCGCGGGCGACCTTCGCGTCGGCGCCCGCGGGCCGTACAGCATCAGCGCGAACGAGGTGGCGATCGGGATCACGATGCCGCACGCCGCGGTGGAGCTCCTCCGCCAGCGGCTGACGCCCGCCGCCTTCAACCGCGCGGTGACGCTGGCCGAGGCGTTCGAGCCCGAGGACGCCGTCGCGGCGGGATTCCTCGACCGGGTCGTGGCACCGGCGGAGCTGGCCGAGGTCGCCCGCGCGGCGGCCGTGGCGCTGACCGGCCTCGACATGGAAGCCCACGCGGCCGGCAAGCTGCGGGCACGCGAGCACGCCCTGACGGCCGTTCGCCAGGCGATCGAGGCCGACGCCCTCGCCCTGCGGGACGGCGGCCTCGCCGTGCGGGCCGACGCCGACCGCTAGGGTCCCAGCGTGCCGAGAGCCAAACTGCGAACGCCGGAGCTGCGGGACCGGGTCCTGCGGGCCGCGATGACGATGCTCGCCGAGGAGGGCGTGACGGCCTTCACGGCCCGCAAGGTGGCGCAGGGCGCGGGCACCTCGGTCCCCGCCGTCTACGAGCTCTTCGGCGACAAGGCCGGGCTCGTGCGCGAGATCTTCTTCGAGGGCTTCCGGCGGCTGCGGCGCCGGCTGGAGGAGGACGCGCCCACCGACGACCCGCGCGCGGACCTGGTGCGGGTCGTCCAGGTCTTCCGCGCGTTCGTCCTCGAAAATCCGGTGCTGGCCGAGGTGATGTTCGCCCGCCCGTTCGCCGAGTTCGACCCGGGCGCCGAGGACCTCCGGTCCGCCGCCGCGGTCCGCGGGTTCTTCGTCGGGGGCGTGGAGCGGTGCGTCGCGGCGGGCCGGATGTCGGGTGATCCCACTGATGCCGCCCATGTCCTCCTTGCGCTCGCCCAGGGCATGGCCGCGCAGGAGACCGCCGGCTGGCTCGGCACGTCCCAGGCGTCGGCGGACCGCCGCTGGGACCTGGCGATCCGCGCGGTGATCGACGGTTTCGCACCGGGCTCAGCGGACCCCTCAGGCTGACGCGGGACCGGCCAGGCCGTTCAGGAGCAGGTCGGTGAGCGTGTCGACGATCTCGTCCTCGGTGGCGTCCGGGCCGTGCTCGCCCGCGGTGAGGACGGCGTAGCCGAACATCGACACCATCGCCCCCATCGCGGCCGCGACCAGGGCGGGATCGCCCGGCAGAGGGTCCCCTCGTTCCCGTAGATACTCCAGGTGGTCGCGGAACGTCTCGGTCTCCGCGGCCAGGCTCCGCCACGCGAGCCCGGACGCGGGGCTCTCTGCGATCAGCGACTGCATCTGGGCCACGACGACGGGCAGGTTGTCACGCAGGACGTGCCAGCTGATCGCCAGGTGGTCGCGCAGCTGGCCCCGGTCGGTCAGATCGTGGTCGCGCGGATGCCCCGCCACCGCGATCTCGGCGTCCGCCTGCCCCTCCATGTCGGCCATCAGGGCCTGGAGCAGCTCTTCCTTGCTCTTGAAGTGGTCGTAGAACGACCCGGTGGCGCGCCCGGCCGCGGCCGTGATGTCAGTGATCTTGGTGTTGAGGTAGCCGCGCTCCATGAACAGGCGGCGGGCGGCGTCCTTGAGGGCGGCCTGGGTCTCGGCCGCCTTCGCCTTGCGCACTCCCCCTTGACGTTCGCTCACGGACGACATCATACTGAGGCCACATTCGCTGAATAGAGATTCAGTGAATTGCGATTCAGGAGGCATCTATGCAGGTCATCGTGGCGGGTGGCGGAGTGGCGGGCGCGACGAGCGCGCTCGCGCTGCGGCGCGCCGGGGCCGAGGTCACGGTGTACGAGGCGTACACCGACCCCGCCGGATCGGTCGGCTCGTTCCTGAGCCTGGCGACCAACGGGCTCAAGGCGCTGGACGCCCTCGGCTGCCTGGAGGCGGTCCGGGCGGCCGGTTTCGACGTGGAACGGCAACGGCTGTGGGCCGACTCGGGCCGGCTGCTCGGCGACACCCCGCGCGGACGCCTGTCCGGTGAGCCGCTGCGGAGCATCACCCTGAGGCGCGGAGATCTCGTCGAGACGCTGCGTGCCAGGGCGATCGGGTCCGGCGCCCGGATCATCACCGGTGAACGGCTTGTCGGCGCGTCTCGTGCGGGCACGAAGGTCCGGGCCGAATTCGAGAGCGGACGGACGGCGGAGGCGGACCTGCTCGTGGGCGCGGACGGCATCTGGTCGGCGACGCGCCGCGTCCTCGACGCCGGAGCGCCCGAGCCGACGTACGCCGGGCTCTACACGGTCTCGGGTGTGGCACGCGGTGTGGACGTGGGCTCCGGCACGTTCAACATGGTCTTCGGCCGCAACGGGGCGTTCGCCTACATCCCCGTCCCCGGCGGGGACGTCTGGTGGGCCGCGCAGGTATCGGCGGCCGAGGAGCCCGACCTGGACGCGATCGACCTGGAATTCCTCAAGGACCTGTACCGCCATGAGGAGGTGCCGTCGGCCCTGCTGAGGGCGGTGACCTCGATGCAGAGGCCGACGCTCATGCACGTTCTCGCCGAGGTCCCGGTCTGGCACGACGACCGGATCGTGCTGGTGGGCGACTCCGGTCACCCGGTGGGCGCGGGTCAGGGGGCGTCGATGGCCATCGAGGACGCGGTCGTCCTCGCCCGGTCACTGGAGGACGCGCCCGACATCCCCTCCGCCCTGAAGGCCTACGACACGGCGCGCCGCAAGCGGGTCGCCAAGATGGTCAAGTCGGCGAGCGGCAACCGGGACGCCAAGACCGCCGGTCCGGTGGGGCGGCGCGTGCGCAACCTGGTCATGCCCGTGTTCGTCAAGCTCTTCTACGAACGCGCCACGGCGTGGCTCTTCACTCACGAGGTGGCGGCGGGCTGGGCAGCGCCGACCCTGGCCACGGCTGACCGCGTCCCATCTGGTCATGGCGCCGCAGGCAGCTCGACGGGCTCCTCCGGGGCGTAGACGTTGCGGACGGCGCGCCTGAAGTCGGGGCATTCGACCAGGGGCTCGTGCGTGCAGGTGGCGACATGGCGGAGGCTCTCGCGCATCCGGACGAGCTGGTCGATCTTCTCGTCCAGATCGGCGGCCTTCTGGGCCATGCGCTCGCGCAGGAGCGGGTCGTCCTCGGGCGTCGCGACCAGGAACCGGCCGATCTCGGCGATCGAGAAGCCGGCGCTGCGCGCGCACGTGATCAGGCCGAGCCGCTCCAGTGTCTCAAGGTCATAGGTGCGGCGCAGGCCGTTGCGCCCGCTGGACTCGATGAGGCCCTCCCGCTCGTAGTAGCGGAGGGCCGACGGGGCCAGCCCGGTGCGTGCGGCGACCTCGCCGATGTCCAGCGACATGATCTCCCCTTGACTTGAAGCGCACTTCAAGTCGCAGTCTAGCCCGCATGAACATTCATCACCTGAACTGCGGATCCGTGCGAGAGATCGAACCCACCTACAGCGGGCCGCCGCCCGCGCACGCCGTGAACCACTGTCTGCTGGCCGAGACGGACGACGGGCTGGTCCTCGTCGAGACGGGCCTCGGGCTCGGCGATGTGCGGGATCCGGACGGCACGCTGGGCGCCGAGTGGGTCGAGATGGCGCAGCCGGTCCTCACCGAGGCGGAGACCGCCGTCCGCCAGATCGAGCGGCTGGGCTTCGCGGCCTCCGACGTGCGGCACATCATCGTGACCCACCTCGACGTGGATCACTGCGGCGGCCTGCCGGACTTCCCGGACGCGCACGTCCACGTCCTCGCCGCCGAACTGGACGCGGCGCTGACCGAGGCGCCCAGCCGGCGGTACCGGCCCGCCCACTGGGCGCACGGCCCGAACTGGATCACCTACCCCACCCCACCGGGCCAGGGAGGCGACGACTGGTTCGGCTTCACCTCGCTCCAGCCGAAGGGGCTGCCGCCGGAGATCCGGCTGATCCCCCTCGGCGGGCACACCGCGGGCCACACCGGCGTCGCGGTACAGGAGGGCGACCGCTGGCTCCTGCACTGCGGTGACGCGTACTACTACCACCGCGAGCTGGAGCGGAACCCGCACCCGCACCCGCTGCTGGACCTCGTGCAGACGGGCTCGGAGGTGCACCACGACCTGCGGCTCGGCACCCAGGCCCGCCTGCGCGAGCTAGTGCGCGACCACTCGGACAAGGTCACGGTCTTCTCAGCGCACGACCCATGGGAGTTCGCCCGCCTAGCAGGCTGAGGCGTGGAGCCCACCCCGCGGGCCGAGGCATGGCGCCCGCCTCACGAGCCAAGGCGTGGGAGCCCACCCCGCGGGGAGGGGCTCGGGGGCGGCGAGGCGGCCGAAGCCGCCTCGCACGGAGGTTCCCGTCAGGCGGCGCGGCTGGAGAGGTTGAGGCCGAGCGCCCGGAACTGCTCGACCGGATGGTGGTAGCCGCGCTCGATGTGGTGCACGCCGCGCAGGGTGGACGGACCGTTGGCGACGGCGGCGGCCAGCACCGCGGAGAAGCCCGCCCGGATGTCGGGCATCGTGACGTCGCCGCCGCGCAGCTTGGAGATGCCGCGCACGACCGCCGAGTGCTTGGCGCCGGTGTCGTGGTAGCGGCAGGCGGGGCCGCCGAGGCAGGTGTCGTACACCTCGATCTCGGCGCCCATGCTCTGCAGCGCGGGCACGTAGGCCAGCCGGTTCTCGTACACCGTCTCGTGCAGCACCGACATGCCGTCGGCCTGGGTGAACAGCACCATGAGCGGGGTCTGCCAGTCCGTGGCGAACCCGGGATGGGTGTCGGTCTGCACGGCGGCGGGGCTCAGCAGGTTCGGCGCCGACGCCATGATCCAGTCGTCGGTGATCTCGAACCGGGCGCCCATCCGCGCGAGCGTGGTGATCGGCGTGACGAGGCGGTCCTGCGGGCAGCCGTGCACCCGGACCTCGCCGCCGGTGACCAGCCCGGCGACCAGGTAGGAGAACGCCTCGATGCGGTCGCCGGCGAGCCGGGTCTGCGCGCCGGCGAGCCGGTCGACGCCCTCGACGACGATCCGGCGGTCCGGGCTGAAGGCGATTCCCGCGCCCATGCGCTGCAGGAACAGCGCCAGCTCGATGATCTCCGGCTCGGTCGCCGCGTTGCGGATCACCGTCTTGCCCTCGGCCAGCACGGCGGCCAGCAGGACCGTCTCGGTCGCGCCGACGCTGGGGTAGGGCAGGTTGATCCGGGTGCCGCGGAGCCGCTTGGCGCGGGCGTGGATGCCGTCCTCGGCGATCTCCACCTCGGCGCCGAACGCGCGCAGCGCGTCCACGTGGAAGTCGACCGGCCGGCGGCCGATCGGGTCGCCGCCGACCAGGGGCACGAACGCCTCGCCGGTGAGGTGCAGCAGAGGGCCGAGCATCAGGATCGGGATGCGGTTGAGCCCGGTGAACGCCTTGGCCACGCTCGGGTCGGTGACGGGCCCCGGCACGACGGTGATCTCGCCGCCCGACCGTTCGACCGTCATGCCGACGTGCTCCAGCATCGCCGCGGTGATGCCCACCTCGCCGACGTCGGGGGCGTTGCGGATGGTGCTCGGCGCGCCGCCGAGCATCGCCGCGACCATATGCTTGCTCACCGCGTTCTTGGCGCCACGTACGGTGACGTCCCCGCGCAGCGGTCCGGACGGTTCGATCTGCCATAGCTTCTCGGTCACCCGTGCAGCCTACGACCCGAACCGGTCTCTTCCGGCGTACGTCTCACTCTTGTGGCCGACTTTTCGGACAGGAGACCCCATGGAGTCCGCGCTGCCCCTCGCCGACGAGTTCCTCCTGCTGGCCCTGCGGGAGAACGACGGGCGCCTGCTCATCAACTCGGCGACGGTACGGGTCGGGCTCGGCGGCGCGTTCCTGGCGGAGCTGTGGCTGACCGGCCGGATCGGCCTGGACGCCGACCAGGTCGTCGTCCAAGACGCGAGCACCCTCGACGATCCCGATCTCGGCGCGGCGCTCGCCCGGCTCGCCGGTGAGGCCAGGCCCCGCAAGCCCGAGTGGTGGATCGGCCGCCTGGCGGACAACGACCTCGTCAAGCGGCGGCTGGCGCGCCTCACCGAGGCCGGCACCCTGGACGCCGAGGCGTTCCGCATTCTCGGGCTCATCCCCAGCAGGCGCTACCCCGAACGGGACGCCGGCCCCGAACGGGAGATCCGCGCGCGGCTCACCGCCGCGCTCGACGCGGGCCGCGCCGACGACCGCACCACCGCGCTGCTGGCCCTCGCGCACGTCTGCGGCCTCACCGGCCGGCTGTTCGGCATCAGCGGCAGGGAACTGCGCGAACGGGTCGAGCGCGTCACCGAGAACGACTGGGCCGGCAAGGCGGTGGGCCGGATGATCAGCGCCGCGGCGTTCGCCACCCTGATCTGACGAGCGGCGGCGAGCCGGCGAGCGGCGGCCGGGGCGGCCCGGAACACGCCGGGACGCGCCCTACCGGGGCTTGCGGGCCACCTCGGCCCACACGGTCGTGCCGTGCTCGTCGCGCCGGACGCCCCAGTGCTCGGCGATGGCGGTCACGATCATCAGGCCGCGGCCGCCCTCGTCCTCGGCCGCCGCGTGGCGCTCCCGGGGATCGCCGCCGCCCCCGTCGGTGATCTCGACCCGGACGCACTCGTCGTCCGCGGCGACGAAGAGCCCCATCCGGTCGCCCGAGCCGTGGGTGACGGCATTGGTGCCGAGCTCGCTCACCACGAGCCGGACGTCCTCAGCGTCGACGCCCGCGGTGCCCAGCGTGCCCTCCACGTACCGGCGCAGGGACTCGACCGACGCGGCCCGCCGGTCCGCCATGATCGTCCCAAGCACCACCATCGCCCCCATGTGGCCTCTCTACCCGGATACGTCCCGGACATGTCACGTTACACTCAGTAACTGAAGCGCTCCGGGAAGGCGTGCCGGCTCGGCCCGGGTTCAGTCTCCGTGCCTCCCCCAGTGGATCTCGTGGCCGGCCCCGGCGGCGTGGAATCCGAGCAGTTCGGCACCCTCGCGTTCGAGGGCCTCCCGCTGGTCCGCGGGCAGGGCACCGAAGGGTCTGATGGCCAGTGAGGCGTGGGCCCGCTTCTCGTCGACGGTGAGTTTCCACGAGCCCTGGATGAAGCCATCGGAGAGGAAGACGGGGTAGCTCACGTTGAGGAGCCACACCGCCTGGGCGGCCTGGTCGCTGACAATGCGGGAACGGTCCTTGTGACTGATGAAGAGGTTGTCCAGCTCCGGCAGGAAGCGGGCGGGGGCGGGAACATCCTGGTCGGGACGCGGCGCGTCCGGAAGATCGAAGAGCTCGACACCGTTCTCGTCGCGGAAGACGACGAGCTCGCCGCGATGGCGTTCGACGACCTCGCTGAGCCGCGTGAGCCCACTCCACGCCTGGACGTCACGCACGGAGGCCGGGCCGAACGCGCCGAAGTAGCGCAGCACCATGTCATCGGGGGTGGCGTCCGCGGCCGGTTCCTCACCGAGCCAGTGCTGGAGCGTGGTGTGCCTGGACAGCCCGCCCCGCTGCCACAATCCGCGCGGCGGCACCTGCACCATGGCGAGCAGATGGCGCGCGAGCATGCCGAGAGCCTGGGGCTGGCTGTCCGGCCAGTCCGCGAGAAGGGCTTTGCCGATCTCACTGAACGTGAGGGGCTCCTTCTCGACGAGGACACGGGCGCGCTCGGCCGCGCTCTCCAGATCCACGTTCGCGAGGGCTTTGCCGGAGGCCGATTTGAGGACGCGCGCCAGCAGCACCTTGAACAGCGGTTGCAGCGCGAGCGCGTCGCGCGCGGTGACCGTGTGGATCGTGCCGCGCAGCAGCGCGAGGCGGACGAACTCGCGCCGCTCGAAGCGGTCCGAGAAGTCGTCGGGGTCGAAGTCCTCGAGCCGTGACCACAGCGCGGTGTAGTGAGTCTGCGGAATCTGCGTCTGAAGCCCGACGAGGTGTTCGACGGCCTGCCCCGCGTCCAGCCGTGCGCGCCGCAGCAACATCTGCCTGTCGAGGGTGGCCCGATTGAGCGCGCGACGGCTCAGTACTTCGCCCATTCGCATACCGTACTTGGATGAAACTGCTCACGTTCAACACGCTTTTCCGCCAGTCGGCGCGGTCGCGCTTGCGTGGCCTGGCGGATCAGCTTGAACGGGACGACTACGACATCGTCTGCTTGCAGGAGTTCCTCTACCGCCACAACCTGCCGCTCGTCCGCCGCCTGTTTCCGCATCGCGCCGCGAGCGGGGCCGTCCTGCTCAAGGGCGGTCTGGTGATGATGTCGCGGTGGCCGATCGCGCGCGCGAAGGTGACGCCGTATCCGGTGGCGGGGCCGCCCAGGCCGGATTTCCTGATGCGCAAGGGCGCGCAGGTGGCACGCGTCCGCGCGCCCGACGGGGATCTGGCCGTCGTCAACACGCACCTGACCTTCAACCGGGACGGCGACTGGTCGCCCGAAAGCCGTTACGGGCCGGTGCTGGAAGGGGAGCTTCGCCGGCTCGCGAGCCTCATCGCCCGGATCCCCGCGGACTTTCCCGTCGTGGCCGTGGGCGACTTCAACGTGCACCGCGAGTCGCCGCTGCTCAAGAAGTTCGCGGCCGCGTCGGGCGTGCGGGATCTCATGGCGGGCGACGCGCGGCCGACGTTCCGGCCGGAGCCGGGAAGCGCCCCCTTTCCCCCGATCGACCATGTCTTCGTGCGCGGGCTCACGGGCAGCGCCGAGATCGTGTTCCAGGACCGGGTACGGCTGGCGGACGGCCGCCGGGAGTACCTGTCCGACCACTACGGGATCGCGGCCGATCTCCACCCGCGGTGACCCCTGTCAGCGGATGGCTGCGGCGAGGGCGTGCGAGAGGTCGGCGGTCACCGGGTCGGCGCCGCCGGCCGAGCCGGGCGTGTCGGTCGTGTAGCCGAACGCGAGACCGAGCTCGGGGTCGGCGTAGGCCAGGGCGCCGTTGGCTCCCGAGTGGCCGAACGATCCGCGCCCGGCGGTCGGGGCTCCCGGCTCGAAGAGCATGGAGTACGTGGTCCGGAACGGCAGCACGAGGTCGTCGCCGGAGACCTGCACCTCGGCGACCGCGGCGAGGGTCTCCGCGGTGAGCAGCGGCGGGCGGCCGTCGACCTCCTGGGTGGCGACGGCGTAGAGCCTGGCCAGGCCGCGCGCGCTCCCGAAGCCGCCGATGGACGCGACGCCCGCGGCGCGGAACGAGCGCAGGCCGAGCATGTTACGGCCGTCCTCGAAGTCGGCCTCGATGTTCATCGCCTCGCGGAAGAACGGCGGCAGCTCGAACGGCAGCGGGCCGTCTCCGCCGATGGTGATGGGCAGGCTCGGCACGACACGGGGCTCCTCGCCCTCCGGAAGCCCGATGAAGAAGTCCACCCCGTACGGTTCGGCGATCTCCCGCCGGAAGTACTCGCCGACCGTGTGCCCGGTCACGCGCAGGAACAGCTCGCTGAGCAGCGTCCCGATGGTGAGCGCGTGGTAGCCGTGGCCCGTCCCCGGCTCCCAGAACGGCCGCTGTGCCGCGAGGCGTTCGGCCAGCCGCGTGTGCCCGGTGAACTCGGCGAACGTGTACCCGCCGTCCACGTTCACCAGCCCGGCCTGGTGGGACGCCAGCCCGCGCACCGTGATCGTGTCCTTGCCCGCGGCGGCGAACTCGGGCCAGTAGTCGGCCACCGGCGCGTCTGGGTCGACGAGTCCGCGCTGGATCAGCAGCGCGAGCGCGATGCCGGCGGCGCCCTTGGTCGCCGAGTAGACGCCCTGGATGCTGTCGGCCCGGTAGGCGGGCCCGGTCCACAGATCGACGACGGGCTCGCCGCCGACGTACGCCGCGAGCGCCGCGTTCACCTGGGGCCGCGTCGCCGCGATCTCCGCGAACAGCCCGGCCACCGGTTCGAACCCCGGCCGCACGATCTCTGCCATGCCCGTCTCCCTCGTCGCCTCCGTCACGGACGACGGTAAGACCTCGACTCTGGTCGAGGTCAACTAACGAGAGGGCAACGGGTTCCTCGGTAGATGGTCGGCATGCAGCGGTTGCAGTGGATGCACGCCGAGGTGGCCGACGTGTCGCGCCGGATGCGTTCGACGAGGCCGGGCTCCATGAGCAGCGCGCGGCCCATGGCCACGAACTCGAAACCCTCGTCCATGGCGCGCGTCATGCCGGCGTGGTCGGTGACTCCGCCGAGGAGGATCAGCGGCATGCGGAGGGCCGTCCTGAACTCGCGTGCCAGCGGCAGCAGATAGAGCGGCGTGTACGGGTATTCGCGCAGGAAGAAGCGGCCGAAGAGGCGCAGCCCCGAACGCAGCGGTTGCGGAAAGGCGGCGGCGAACTCCTTGACGGGCGGCTTGCCGTGGAAGAGGTACATCGGGTTGAGCAGGGAACTGCCGGCCGTGAGCTCGATCGCGTCCAGGTGCCCGTCCGCCTCCAGCAGCCGGGCGAAGCGCAGGCTCTCGTCCGGCCGGAGACCGCCGCGGACCCCGTCGTCCATGTTGAGCTTCGCGGTGACCGCGATGCGCGTGCCCACCCTGGCGCGCACCGCCTCGGCCACCTCGCGGCCGAAGCGCGCCCTGTTCTCCAGCGTCCCGCCCCAGCCGTCGCGGCGCCGGTTGAGACGCGGGCTGAGAAAGGCGCTGATCAGGTAGTTGTGCCCGAAGTGCAGCTCGACGGCGTCGAACCCGGCGTCCGCGGCGAGCGCGGCGGCTTCGGCGTGCGCGGCGGTGACGCGGTCGAGGTCGCCGGCGCTCGCCGCCTGGATGAAGCGCCCGGTCAGCGGGCTCAGCCGCCGCGACGCGCTCAGCGCGGGCGCCCCGTTGGAACGGGCGTCGGCGACCGGACCGGCGTGCCCGAGCTGCGCCGACACCGCGGCGCCCTCGGCGTGGACGGCCTCGGCGAGCCGGGCCAGGCCGGGCACCGCCTCCCGGGTCACGTGGATCTGCCGCCGTTCGGTGCGCCCCTCGGGTGCCACCGCGCAGTACGCGACGGTCGTCATCGCGACGCCACCGGCCGCGATGGCGCGATGGAACTCGATCAGCTCGTCGGTGACCGCCCCGCGCGGCGTCCGGCCCTCGAACGTCGCGGATTTGACGATGCGGTTGCGCAGGGTGAGGGGCCCGAGGCGGGCCGGTTCGAAGACCGTGGTCATGCGCCGTTTCCTTCCGCGCGGGGGTGGGGCGCGGCGAGTCCCGCCGCGACGAACGCGATGACCACGTCCGGCGAAGGCGGCACGGGACGTTCGCCTGGCTCGGCGAGCGGCGCGCCGTAGGTGACGAGGACCAGGTCGCGGGCCAGGCGCCAGCGTTCCGCGGCCACCTCGGCGGGCAGGCCGGGCAGGGCCCGGCGGATCATCGCGATCCAGGGTTCCGGCGCCGACCAGGGTGACCGCCAGGGCAGCGCGGCGTCCGTCAGGACGAGCCGGGCCAGGAGCGCGAGTGCCCAGCGTTCGTCCTCGTCGGCGGCGAGCCGCGCCATCGGCTCGACCAGGAACGCGGCGAGGCCGGTGACGTCCGGCGGGGTGCGCGTCCCGGCGAGCTTGTCCAGGTCGGCGAGGCGGCCGTCCCAGACCGGCCGCAGGCGGCGTTCGAGCAGCGCGGTGACCAGCGCGTGCTTCGAACCGAAGTGGTAGTGGACGGCGGCGGGGTTCATCCCCGCGGCCCGGTTGACCGCCCGGACCGAAAGGCTCTCGTATCCCTGGTCGCGCAACAGGCCTTCGGCGGCGTCCAGCAGGCGGTGGCGGACCTGCTCCTCAGGGGGCACCCGCACAGTGAAGCACCGGACTTTCCGGCTGTCAATCACTGATTGAATCGTCGATTGGGGCAGGCCGGCGGCCTGGAGCTGGCGATGATTTCGACGCCGGACTACGGTCTCACTTACATGAGCGAAATCCAGGAGAAGGTACAGCGGGCCCTCGACCGTCTCGTGGAATCGGGCACGGAACGCGGCGTCCAGGTCTCCGTGTACCGCCACGGCGAGCCGGTGGTCGAGGCGGTCGCGGGCGTGGCGGACGCGGCGACCGGACGTCCCGTGACCCCGGGCACCGTCTTCTACAACTTCTCGATCGGCAAGGCCGCGACCTCGGCCGTCGTCCACGTGCTCGCCGACCGCGGTGTCCTCGACTACGGCATGCGTGTCGTCGAGGTGTGGCCGGAGTTCGGCGCCCACGGCAAGGACAAGGTGACACTGCGGCACGTGCTCAACCACTCGGCGGGCGTCCCCGGCCTCCCGCCGGACACGTCCGCCGAAGACCTCTGCGACTGGGACAAGATGTGCGCGGCCGTCGCCGACGCCGAACCGTGGTGGGAGCCGGGGACGAAGGCGGGCTACCACGCCTACACCTTCGGCTACATCGCGGGCGAGATCGTGCGGCGGGCGACCGGGAACCCCATCTCGCGGGTGCTGCGGGACGACGTCGCCGCGCCCTTGGGCGTGGACGACGAACTCTACTTCGGCATGCCCGAGTCAGAGCATGGCAGGCTCGCCACGCTGGAGGACGCGACGCCGGACGGCGATGGCGCCGCGGGCGGGGACTGGGCGGAGATACCGGCCGACTCGCCCATCTTCCGGGCCGTGCCGAAGGAGCTCCTCCCGGCCGCCGCGCTGGGCAACCGCACCGACATCCTGGCCGCGGACATCCCTGCGGGCGGCAAGACCTCGGCCCGCGCCACCGCCCGCATGCTGGCGGCGATGATGGACGAGGTCGGCGGCGTCCGCCTGATCTCGCCGGACCGCCTGCGCGAGGTGACGACGGCGCCGGTCAGCGGCACCGACGCGGTCTTCGGCAACCCGGCCAGGTGGGGGCTCGGCTACTCCCTCGGGCTGCCGGTAGACCCGTCGCTCGACTCGCCCACGGCCTTCGGGATGGGCGGCGCCGGCGGGAGCTACGGCTTCGGGGACCCCTCGGCCGGCGTCGCGTTCGCCCTGACGAAGAACATGGTCAGCAGGGACTTCGCCACCGCGGCCGAGCTCATCGCCCTCGTCCGGAAGGCAGGGTGAGCAGTCGGGCGTAACCGGCACGATCGGGCATAATCGGCGACGATGACCACCCACGCCGATCCGGACGGCCGCCTCGCGGCGTTCGGCACCCAGCTGATCGAAGTCCACCACTGGCTCCGCGAGGAGCTCGCCCTTCTCCAGGACAACGTCGACGCCTTCCTCGACGGCACCGGCGGGCGCCCGCGCGAACTGCGGGCGCACTGCCTGACGTTCTGCTCCGCGCTGGAACGTCACCACACCGGCGAGGACACCGGGGCCTTCCCAGTCCTGGCCGAGCGGCTCCCCGAGCTGCGACCCGTGATCGCACAGCTGGAAGAGGACCATCAGCTCGTCGCCGGGATCCTCCGCAAGATCGAGGAGCTCGTCGGCGGCCTGGACGATCCGGCGGAACTCGGCGAGGGCGAGGCCGACAAGGTGCGCGCCGAGCTCGACGGCCTCGCCGCCATCATGGAGTCGCACTTCACGTTCGAGGAGCGGCGCGTCGTCACCGCCCTCAACGAGCTGAAGGTGCCGGGCTGGACCGAGTCACGACCCGGCTTCCTGCTCACCACCGAGCCCTGAGCGGCCGGAGCCGTCCGCGGAGCCGTGCCGGTACCGCCCCGGCGCGGCGCCGAACTCCCGCTTGAACGCCCTGGCGAACGCGAACTCCGACGTGTAGCCGGTACGGGCGGCGACGGCGCGGAGCGGCAGCTCCGTATCGCGCAACAGGCGCGCCGCCATCGTCATGCGCCACCAGGTGAGATAGGCGAGCGGCGGCGAGCCGACCAGGTCGGTGAACCGCCGCGCGAAGGCGGCCCGGGACAGGCCCGCGTGCCCGGCCAGCGACTGGACGGTCCAGGGCCGTTCGGGTTCCTCATGGACCGCGCGCAGGGCCGCCGCGACCGCCGGATCCCGGAGCGCCGCGGCCCAGCCCGTCGCGGTGTCGCCGGGACGGTCGTCGTACCAGGCCCGCACGAGATACAGCAGAAGCAGGTCGAGCAGAGCGGGCAGCGCGGCGTCCCCGCCGAGCGGAGTGTCACGGTCGAGTTCCTGGCCGAGCAGCTCGATCGCGCCGTGGAGCGACGGATGCCGGCCGACCCGCGCCGGGAGGTGCACGACGTCCGGGAGCTCGGCGAAGAGCGGATGGGCCCTGGACTGGTCGAGGCTGTAGGCACCGCAGAGCATCTGCGTGAAGCCGGAACCGTCGGGCCCGGCGATGCCGTGACCCAGCTCGCGCGGCAGGAACGCCACATCGCCGACCCCGAGGAGGATCGGCTCACCCACGGCGGGGATCAGCCGGCAGGAGCCTTGAAGGATCACATGGAACCCGGCACCCTGCTGCGGCTCGAAGTGCTGTTCCCAAGGAGACTCGAATGCCGTACGAGCGGAATGCGGACGGCCGAGCCGCATCGCCCCGATCGCGTCGCTGAGCACGTCCATGAATTCGAGCGTACACGTCTATGCCTCGCCATGAGACGAACGGATATGCCTGCTGGATTCTGAGGCATAGGAAGTCTCTCTGTTCTTTCCTAGCGTGGTCTTCATGAAGATCGCTGTATATGGAGCAAGCGGATTCACCGGCGGGCTCGCCGCCCATGAACTCCACCGACGTGGCCTGCCCCCCGTGGTGGTGGGCCGTGACAAGGACCGTCTTCTCAAGGTGGCCGCCGAGGTCGAGGCGGACGATGTGCGGGTCGCCGGGCTGGACGACGAAGCCGCCCTCGCCGACGCCTTCAAGGACTGCGACGCGGTCGTGAATTGCGCCGGACCGTTCACCCTCTGGGGCGAGCCCGTCGTCCGCGCAGCAATAGCCGCCGGTGCCCACTACGTCGACACCGCCGGCGAGCAGGGCTACGTCCACCACATCCTCACCACCTTCCGCGGCGAAAGCGGCGTCACCATCGTTCCCGCCATGGCCGACGACGGCGGCCCCGGTGACCTGATCACCCGCCTTACCGCGGAACGCCTGGGGTCGGTATCCGCTGACCTGCTGATCGCGGACCTCCGCCACCCGGGCGTCGCCTCCCGTGGCACGGCCAGGTCCATGGCGGCGGTCGGCGCCAAGAACCCGCTCGAATTCGCCGACGGCGACTGGCGTCCGGTGAAGACGGACATCCGGACGACACTCGCGGTCCCCGGAGAGGAGGGCGAGGTCGCAGTGTGCGGCTTCCCCCTGCCCGGGGTGGCCACGGCGCCCCGCCACGTCCAGGCACGCCGGGTGCGCAGCGTGATGCGTGAGGAAATGATGGAGCTCTTCCTGTCTCTGAACGCCGACGTGGCCGAGAGTTTGCCCGAGGTGCCGGACGCGGAGCAGCGGGCCGTAGGCAATTGGCTGATGCTGGCTCAGGCCACCGATGGGGATGGCCGTCAAGCGCGAGGCTGGGTGACGGGTCCGGACGCCTACGGCCTCACCGCCGTGATCGCCGTCGAGGGGGCTCGGCGCCTGGCTGAAGACGGCGCTCCGAGCGGAGCCCGCACACCCGCGGAAGCCTTCGACCCGACCGATTTCCTGCGCTTCCTGGAACCCTTCGGTGTCACCTGGCAGGTGAAATGAGAAAGGCCCCGCCTTACGGCGGGGCCTTTCTACCAAAAGGTGTCCGGCGGTGTCCTACTCTCCCACACAGTCTCCCGTGCAGTACCATCGGCGCTGAGGGGCTTAACTTCCG
>NZ_JBICUD010000018.1:0-79539 GCF_043198015.1 Spirillospora sp. NPDC048911
CTGGAGTTGAACGAGATCGGCCGGATCAGCCTGCGCGTCACCCAGCCGCTGTTCGTCGACGACTACGGCCGCAACCGCCTGACCGGTGGGTTCATCCTGATCGACGAGGCCACCAACAACACCGTCGGCGCCGGAATGATCACCGGCGCCTGACGGTCGTCAGAGCGGGCCGCCGGCCGGGTGCCGGACCTCGCGCTCGGCCGGCGGGACCAGCTCCCGCCAGTCGCACACCGCCGCGCCCTTCAGGGGCTTGCCAGGGAAGGTGTTCGGCAGCAGGTCGTACCGCTCCTCGTACGCGAGCCTGAGGATCTTCAGCCGTCCCTCGGTCCGCTGCTGCACGAACGTGTCGGAGCTCGCCCCGTAACGCCCGGCGGCCGAGTTCGCCAGCCGGAACTTCTCCTCGGTCCGTTCCAGGTCCCGCAACGGGAAGTGATGCATCAGCAGCGACGCCTCGCTCTCGACGACGGGTTTCCGTGCGGCCGGGGCGGCGATGGTGTGCCGGCCGAAGGTGAACCGCAGTTCCCCGGGCCGGCGCACGAGGAGCATCTGATGCTTCCAGTGCCCGGCCGTGCAGAAGCGAATGGTGTTCCAGTGCGCGTTCGGCAGTTCGTCGAGTGGATGGTGCCGGGGCTTGGGCGCGGAGAGGCGGCTCGGATAGTGCTCGAGCACGCGGCTGCCGACCGTGTCCACCCACGGCGGCAAGGAGAGGGCCAGGTCGCGGATGGTCATCCGCTCCGGCCCCCGGGGGAATTCGTCGGCGTCGACGACGATCCACCAGATCTGCCGTCCCGCCTCCTCCGTGCGCTCCTCGATCACCCGCACGAGCCGCTCGGTCCGGCGCACCTCGTCGAACGTCCCGTCGCTGGCGTCGCTGATGACGGTCGCTCCGGCGGCCATGGCCTCGGCAGCGGTGTCGTCGTCGGAGCCGTCGTCGATGACGAAGACCCGGTCGGCCCCTTGGAGGAACAGGTTCCGCACGGTCGCGTAGATGACGTCCTCTTCGTTCCAGGCCTGGCACAGCCCGTACACGAGCGGTTCCCTCGAAGGCCCGGCGCTCGTGTGCGGGTGTGCGGCCTCGAAGGTCTGCCAGGTACTGGCGTACCTTCGCAACCACGGCGGAATGGGCGGATTGCGTCGGCGGAGGCGAGCGACGGCGAGCTCCACGCCGTATCGGGGAAAATCGAGCAGGCCCGTGTCGGGTCCGTCACCGAAGAAGAAATCCTGGTTCCGCCACCTCTTCATGTCAGCGGCCCACCGGGACGGCCGGCGAGGCGTCGATCGTCCGGCCGGCCGCGTCGAGGGCCTCGACCTTGACCAGGCCGGCTCCCAGCGCCCCCGGCAGCTTGATGGCGGTGTCGAAGCCGTCCCAGTCCACCACCTCCGCCTCCTGGAGCGACTCCTCGGCGGGGCCCGCGAGCAGCCGCCAGCGGACGACCCCGGTGGCGCCGTTCCACACGGCCCGGACCAGCTCGCCGTCGACGACCGCCTCCGGTGGCGTGGCGGGCCGTCCGTGCCATTCCTGCCGGAACACCCGGTAGGTGGTCCAGCCCGGCCCCTCGGGCGTGGTGGCGTCGAAGAGCAGCTCGCCGCCGGGTGAGAACTCCGAGATCCGGCCGGCGCGTCCCCAGCCGACGAGGGTGTTGCCGTTCGGCAGCCCCTCGGCGTTGCCCTCGACCGACGAGGACAGGTGCTCGGGGTGGGTGATCTCCTTGACGTGCGTCGCGACGCCGGTCCCGGTGTCGGCGCGCAGCCACACCACGCGCGACTCGTAGCCCTCCATGCCGATGTTCGCGCCGTTGTCGAAGACGCGGTGGACGCCGCCGCCCACCGGCTGGGCGTCGTGCGGCCAGTTCAGGCGGGCGCCGACGCCCAGCACGAAGGTGCTGGCGCCGCTGCCGAGCTTCCAGAG
This sequence comes from Spirillospora sp. NPDC048911, assembly GCF_043198015.1. Taxonomy (NCBI): domain Bacteria; kingdom Bacillati; phylum Actinomycetota; class Actinomycetes; order Streptosporangiales; family Thermomonosporaceae; genus Spirillospora; species Spirillospora sp. NPDC048911. Next base: position 1,910 of record NZ_JBICUD010000018.1, read on the forward strand.
GACCTCGCCGGTGCGCCGGTCGAGCTTGTAGACGGCCTGCGAGCTGCGCGCCGTGACGACCAGGTTCTCGTCGTCGTCGACACCGATGCCGTTCACGTGCAGGTGGTCCCACGGACCGTCGCCGGCCAGCTGGATCGGAAGGTCGCTCTCGTTCAGCGGGATGTGCTCGGCCCCGCTCCAGTGCAGCAGGACCTCGCCGGTGGCGACGTCGATCTCCTCGATCACGCTGTCCAGGATCGTCCCGTCCGCGCGGCCGCCGATGGGGGTGAGGTCGTGGGGCTTGGGGTGGTAGCCGACCACCAGCGCGGTCCCGCGCTCGGTCAGCAGCAGCTCGTGCAGGTCGACCGGCATGCCGCCGCCCATGCGGAACTCGGCGATGACGCGGTAGGACGCGTCGGCGATGTAGCACGTGCCGGTGCCGGCGCCCGTCCGCGTCGCCTCGCCCTGCCACCACGTGAGGACCGGATTCCCCTGGTACTCCTGCACGCGGACGTTGGTGGCGTACTGGCCCTCGGGGACCGGACGGAACCACACCACCCGGCCCTGGTCGTCGGCGATCTGGGGGCCGTGCGGGGCGGCCGGCTCCAGGATGGACTGCGGCGACATGAACAGGTATCCCGGCGCCACCCCGGGACGCCGGAGCGTGACGTTGATCCTCCGGATCTCCTCGTAGCGGGGCATGGGCACGGTCGTCTCGGTCACGGGCTCCTCCTGGGCTCGGCTCGGCGACCATCGTCATCGCTCCGGCGCCGCCGCCATAAGCTCCCGATCGACGCACGAACGACCATGCCCAGCCGGGCGGTCCGGCTCAGCGCTTGCGGACCATGGTGGCGCCGTCCCCGGACGGGAAGATCAGCGAGTCGACGCGGTCGTCGTTGTGGACGGCCTCGTTCAGCTTCCGGACGGCGACGACGTCCTCGGCGTCGCAGTCCGCCTTGAGCACGCGCCCGCCGCGCAGCGAGTCGGCGAGGAGGATCAGGCCCCCCGGCCGCAGCCGGCGCAGCAGCTCCTCATAGTAGAAGAGGTGGTTGACCTTGTCGGCGTCGATGAACGCGAAGTCGATGCCGGCCTCGTCCGGCAGGGCAGGCAGCGTCTCGGCCGCCGGCGCCACCCGCAGGTCGATCTTGTGGTCGACCCCGGCCCGCTTCCAGTACCGCTCGGCGATGGCGGCCCACTCGGCGTTGATCTCCAGGGCGAGCAGCCGCCCGTCCGCGGGCATCGCGCGGGCGATGCAGAGCGAGGAGTACCCGGTGAACACCCCCACCCCGACGACGCGGCGGGCGCCGGTGATGCGGGTGATCATGGACAGCAGCGCGCCCTCGTAGTGGGTGACGTGCAGGTCGGGGGCCGTCGCCTCGGTCTCGGCCGCGAGGTCGGCGAGCACGTCGTCGGGGCTCTCGCAGTGCGACAGCAGGTACTGGCCGAGGGCGGCCTGCATGGGATCCATCGTGTCCTCCTGGGTGCGGCGTCCGTGGTGCCGGGCGCGATGGGCGCCCGGCGGCCCGGCCAACGCTAGGGAGCCCTTCCCGGGATGTCTGGCGCCTTTGGAGAGCCCATTCGCCCGCCCGCCCGAGCGACCAACGGGGGATATCGCGGTCTCGCCACGCCCGGCGACGATGGCATCTCCCCTAAGGAAGGGCAGGTGATGGGCCATGAGCGAAGCGCTCCATGGCGCGACGAAGGCGAAGGTGCTCGCCGCGTACGGCGGCACGCCGGCCCGCGCGACGCCGTGGCCCGCGTGGCCGAGGCTCGACGCCGAGACCGAGCGCATCGCCCTGGACGCCCTCCGCAGCGGACGCTGGGCGATCAGCGAGATGCACAACGGCGAGGAGCTCTACGAACGGCGGTTCGCCCGGGCGTTCGCCGCCTACCACGGCGTGGACCACTGCGTCCCGACCACCAGCGGCACCAGCGCGCTGACGATCGCCTTCGAGGCCCTCGGCCTGAGCCGCGGGGCGGAGGTGCTGGTCCCCGGCCTGACGTGGGTGGCGTGCGCCTCGGCCGTGGCGGGCGCCGGCCTGGTCCCGGTCCTGGTGGACATCGACCCGGACACGCTCTGCATGTCGCCGGCCGCCGCGGCCGCCGCGCTGACGCCGCGCACCGAGGCCATCTTGCTCGTCCACTACGCCTGCAACACCGCCGACCTCGACGCGTTCACCGAGCTGGCACGGCGGCACGGGCTCGCGCTGGTCGAGGACTGCGCCCAGGCGCACGGCGCCGAGTACCGCGGCAGGCCGGTCGGGACGATCGGCGCGATCGGCACCTTCAGCATGCAGGAGTCGAAGGTCCTCACCTGCGGCGAGGGCGGCGCGTCGATCACCGCCGACGCCCGGCTGGCCGGGCTGATGGAGCAGTACCGCGCCGACGGCCGCGTCTACTCGGTGAATCCGGCCGTGGGGGAGCCCAACCTCGTGGACCGGGGCGACGTCCAAGGGCGGAACCTGTGCCTGTCGGAGGTCCAGGGCGCGCTGCTGCTCGGCCGTCTCCAGCAGCTGGACGCCGAGAACGAGCAGCGGCGCTCGACGGCCGGCCTGCTCGACGACGCCCTCACCGAGATCGGCGCGTTCTCGCCGATCGCGCTGCCCGACGGCTGCACCAAGCGGACGTACTACCGCTACTGCTTCCGCGTCGACGCCTCCGTCACCCCTGCCGAGGTCGCGGCGATGCAGGACGAGCTGAGCCATGAGCTCCGCGTCACCTGCGAACCGCTGCACGACCCGCTGAACGACTGCACGCTCTACAACCCGCTCGGGTCGCCGCAGAAGTACGACCCGAAGCTGCTGACCCGGATCGACCCGAAGAACTTCGAGCTGCCCGAATCGCTCGCGGCGCGGCAGCAGATCATTACGATCCCGCATTTCCTGCTGCTCGGCGACTACTCGGACTTCAGCGACATCCGGCACGCGCTGCTGAAGATCTCCGCCGCCCACGGACTCTGACTCACGGAAGGGGAAGGCCATGCCAAGCCGTCTCACGGTCGACGTCGTCGGGTGCGGGGAGATCGCGCAGATCATGCATCTGCCGCACCTGCTCGAACGGTCCGACGTGTGCACCGTACGCGCGATCTGCGAGCGCGACCCGAAGGTCCTGAAGGGGGTGGCGGACCGGTTCGGCATCGCCGGGACCTTCACCGACCACCGCGAGATGCTGCGGACCGCGCCCGCGGACGTGCTGGTGGTGCTCAGCTCCGGCGACCACGCCGGCATCGTGAACGACGCCCTGGACGCGGGCATGGACGTCTTCGTCGAGAAGCCGCTGTGCTACTCGGCGGAGGACGCCCACGCGATCGCGCGGAAGGCCAAGGCCGCCGGCCGGACCGTCATGGTCGGCTACAGCCGCCTGTTCGACACGGCGTTCGACGCGTTGCGCGAGCAGGTCCGCAGGGAGCCCGGCCCCGTGTACGTGCGGGCCGAGGCCAGCCTGCCCATGGACTACCACTACCGGGCCCACCTCGACGTCGTCCGGCCGGACGGCTGGACGCCGCCGGCCGCGGCACCCGAGTGGGGCGGGTCCTGGGAGTACCTCCGCGAGGAGGTCCTGTTCAACCTGGCGATCCACGAGGTCTACTGCCTGCGGGTGCTGACCGGCGTGCGGCGGCCGGAGTTCACGATGGTCACCGACGTCCTGAACCGCCGCGGGGTCGAGGCGGTCTGGCAGGAGAACGGAAACCTGCACGTCAGCATGGGCGTCCTGACGCTGGACACCATTGCCGGCGGGTACGTGGAGGAGTTCCGCGCGGTGACGGGCTCGGCGACGCACGTGCTCGAGTACCCGTCGATCTACCTCAAGAACGTCCCGGCGACGCTCACCACGAGCCGTCTCGACGGCGGGACGCTGGTGGAGAACTCGGCTCCCGGGTCGTACGTCAGCCCGTTCAAGGCGGAGCTCGACCACTTCTTCGACGTGCTGCTCGACGGGCAGGACTGCCTCAGCCCGGCGGCGGACGCCGCCCACGACGTCGAGACGCTGAACCGCATCCTCGCGGCCGCCAAGGACCGCTGGGAGAGCCGGGGCCGGCAATGATCAGGATCAGCGCGGCCATCATGCACCATCCCCGGCGCGCGCACCGGATCCCCTCACTGCTGCGCGCGTGCGCCCCGCTGGAGCCCGCGGTCGTCCCCGATCCCGAACCGGACGGCAGGCCGAGCCCGCTGCGGACCGCCAAGCGCGCGTGGGCGGCGATCGGGCGCGACGCGACGCATCACCTGGTGCTTCAGGACGATGTGCGGCTCGTGCCAGGATTCGCCGGGCAGTTGCAGGAGGCGGTCTCCCGGAGGCCTATGCACGGCGTGTCGTCGTTCTGCCTCTGGCACACGCCGCACAACTCCTACCTGGTGCGGCGCGCGGCCGTCGCCGGAGCCGCGTACGCGCGGCTCTCGCCGTTCGAATGGACGCCGACGCAGGCGTTCGTCCTGCCGGTGCAGCACGCGCGGGCCCTCGCAGACTACCTGGCCGGCATACCCGACGAGGTGCAGGACGACGACGAGATGGTCGTCATCTTCTGCAGGGAACGAGGCATCCCGGTCGTGGCCACCGTGCCGCACCTGATGGACCACGGGCACGCGGAGTCGCTCGTGGAGGGCCACTCCGACGGGCTGCGCGCCACCGTCTTCACCCCGGACCGGCGCTGGCCGGTGGACCATCCGTCGGCCGACCTGGAGCTGCCGCCCGGACCGTACACCGTCGCGCTACAGGACTCGGTGTGCACGATCCGGCTGATGTACGGCGATCCGGTGGAGCACGAGTGCGGCTGGTACTGGTACGACGCGTGCGCGCTGGCCGGCGTGGACCCCGAGGAGATCCTCGACGCCGGCGCGACGCACCTGTCCCGGGTGCCCGGCCGGGTGCTGTCCACGATGACCGAGGTATGGGCGGCGTGCTACCTGCTGGGTATGGACGTGGCGCGTTCGGCGCCCTCGACGGACGCCTGGGGGCCTCTCGCGCCGGCGGCCATCGAGTCCTGGATCGACCAAGGATTGTCCCGCCAGGACCACCGGGCCCTGCGGGACGACTGCGTGCGGCTCGCTCTGGCGGCCGTGCGGCAGGGCATGGGAGAACGGAAACTCGCTGATGCGTTCTGACCCCGCGACCCTGGTGATCGAGATGGCCCGGCGGGAGGCGGCGGCCGCGCTGCTCGCCGCCCCGCTGGTGGAGTTCGGCGCGCGGGGACCGGCCGTCCGCGTCCGGCAGGTGCCGTGCCCCGTCTGCGGCGCGGTCGCCCATCGCCGCAGGTGGACGCCCCCCCTCGCCGCGGAAGAGGCCGCTGTCACGAAAGAGGCGGCGGCCGGTCCCGTCCTCCGCGTGCTCGCCTGCGAGACGCTCACGGCACGCGCGGTCCTGCCGATCCTGGTGATGGCGGAGCGCTCGCCCGAACTCCGGTCGGCCGAGTTCGAGACCCGGGCGCTGACCTGGCTCGAGGCGACGAGCGGCGCCGGCGACGCGGCGACGGCGCTGGCCGCGGTGAACCGGGCGGAGCGCTGGGTCACCGGCCCGGCGGGGACGAGCGGCCGCACGCTTCCCGCGTCCACCCGCCGGTACGTCCTGGACGCGGCGTGGCCGACGCATCGCGAACGGCTCGTCCCCTCGTTCCTCTCACCGCACCCCGCCGTGTCACCGGCGCTGGAGGAGCTGTACGTGGAGGAGTTCCGCGCGTCGATCGTCCACCGCTACGAGCTCGCCGGGGCCTGACACGAGTCGGCCGGGTCTATCGACGAGGTGACAGCCGGGAGTACGTTTACTCGCACCCACCGTGCGTCGCCTGGAGTACCTCGATGAAGAGCGATATCCGGGGCATGAGTCCTCTCCGAACGTTCTCGCTGCCGTCATCGGTCGAGGGCCGCGATGCCGACAGGGCCCTCGGCAGGGAGCTCGTCACCGCGTGGCAGGCCGACGGGATCTTCCAGGTCCGGGCCACGCCCGAGCAGCGGGAGGCCACCGACCGCGCGCTGGCCGCCTCCCGGGCGTTCTGCCGGCGGCCGCTGAAGGAGAAGGCCGGGCATGTCTCCGACCTCACCTACAGCGGTTACGTGGCCTCCGGCGAGGAGGAGACCGCGGGTGAACGGGACGGGTCAGAGATCTTCACCGTCTGCCCCGACATTCCCGGCACCGACGACCGCGTCCTCGCGCGGTGGCCCTGCCATGGGCCCACCCCCTGGCCCTCGGCCCGTTACGCGCAGGCCATGACCGGCTACATGCGGGTGGTGGGCGACATCGGCCACCGCCTGCTGCAGCTGACCGCGCTGGGCCTCGGGCTGGACGACCTCGACCACCTCACCCGCCTGACCGCGGACGGCTGGCACCACATGCGGGTGCTGCGCTTCCCCGCGGCGGATCCCGACAGCGAACGCGGCATCGGCGCGCACACCGACTACGGCCTGCTCGTCATCGCCGCCCAGGACGAGGTCGGCGGCCTCTACATCCGGCCGCCCGTGCCGGGGGAGGAACGCGGCCGCAACTGGCTGCCGGAGGAGTCGATGGCGGGCCGGTACGAGAACGAGGAACCGTGGACCTTCGTCACTCCGGTCCCTGCGGTCTTCACTGTTTTCCCCGGCGACATCATGCAGTTCATCACCGGCGGGGCGCTCCTATCGACCCCGCACAAGGTCCGCCTGGCCGACCGCGAACGCTTTACCTTGGCCTACTTCCACGAACCGGCCTTCAACTCCATCACCCGGCCCCTGAACCAGGCGCGAGCCGGTGAGTTCATCCACTACGGCAGTCACTTCACCAGCATGTTCATGCGCTGCTATCCCGAACGTGTCACGACGCTGCGCATCCATGCCGACGACCGCCTGGCCGTGCTCGACCGGCTCCGCGAGCAGGCCCTCAACGCCTGACCGATGTGCCGCTAGTCCCAGAGCGCGCATTTGTGGTCGGCGGCGAAGGTCGTGAACGGTGTGATGCCCTGAGGGGCCAGCCGCTGCATCTGTGCCGAGCCGGAGGTGAACGCGGGCCAGCGGGGGAGCCCTGGCGCGTTGGGATTCCCGGTCCGCGCGAACGTGGTCCAGTACGTCACCATCTGGTCCGACAGGCGCTTCTGAGCGGCGTTCAGGTCGAACAGTTCGAAGAGATAGAGGAGTTCGGAGGCGTGGTACGCGCCCAACGGCATGAACAGATCGATGCCGGAGAGCGGGGGTTCGGGGTCGGCGAACTCGTAGGCGTACACCGGCTGCCCGGTGTTCGACGCCGCGGCCCGGGCGGTGGACAGTCCCGGGCAGGAGAAGACGCCGTCGGTCAGCACCGCCGACAGCGCCAGGTCGGCGTTGTCCGCGGCCTGCGGCGGGTAGGCCTTCCGCAGTTCGTCGGTGACCTGGCCCGCCCTGAGCCGGATCGCCGCCTCGAGATCGGCGGCGTTGGCCCGGCGGAGCTGCAGCAGATGGGTCTGGAGCGCGACGAACAGCCTGCCCTCGTCCTTGTTGGTGCCGGTCACGAGCGGCACCTTGTTGTAGCGGCCCGCCTCCAGGGCGGTGCGGGTGGGTTCCTTCACGACGGTGCCGTCGATCGCCGGGACCCAGGTGAGTCCGTCTGACGGGAACGGGTTCCCTGCGGCGGCCTGCAGTTCGCTGGCCGGCTTGCGGCGCAGGCAGCTCACCATCGTCCCCGGGTCCGTGCAGCCGACCGCCTTGGCGAACGTCTCGCCGCGCGCGTACGCGGTCTTCGCGGGGACGGGCCCGAGGTCGGTGCCGACGCAGCCCCCGCTTTCGGAGATGGCCCGGTGGAACAGGCCCGCCGCGGTGGGGGAGATGAGCTGCATGCACACCGAATGTCCGCCCGCCGATTCGCCGAAGAGGGTGACGCGGCCAGGGGAACCACCGAAGGCGCCGATGTTGTCGCGTACCCAGCGCAGGGCGGCCTGCTGGTCGAGCGTGCCGTAGTTGCCCGTGGTGCCGGACTCGTCGGCCAGACCGGGAAGAGCCAGGAAACCGAGCGGGCCCACGCGATAGTTCACCGTGACCGCGATGACGTCGCCCTTGGCCACCAATGGAGCCGGGTCGTACATGGAGCCCCAGCCGAGGTTGTAGGCCCCTCCGGGGACGAACACCATCACCGGCAGGTTTCGCGATGACGCCGCCGGTGGCGTGTAGACGTTGAGCACCAGGCAGTCTTCGTTCCCGAGCACGACCGCCTGCGGGCAGATGTTGCCCGCTTGCCTCGCGTCCCGTACACCCGACCAGGCCAGGGCGGGCTGCGGCGGCTGCAGGCGCCGTTCGCCGGTGGGCGGAGCCGCGAACGGCACGTTCAGGAACTGGCGCCCCTCACCGCTGACCTTGCCGCGCAACGTCCCGGTCTTCACCGTCACCAGGTCGTCCTGGGCGGCCGAGGCCGGGATGTGTGCCCAGGCCAGCAGGGTGCCCACGACCGCCATCATGCAAAGCGCGCGCACAGCCTGGATGGAACGCATCAGACACTCCTCGCCCACACAAGTCCACGAGATCACTGACAGTACGGAGCATCGCCGGGGCGGGGCTCCACGGTGGCCGCTAAGAACGGGGAGGGAGGTTTGTGTAAATCCTCATATCGGTGTGACGCCCACGCCTGGCTACCTTGACGCTTCCGCTCGGCTGAACCTCCCGTCAGCCGTCACTGGGAAGAGAGGTATCCCCCCGTGCCTGTCACCCGTACCAAGCGCGCGCTCGGCATCGGGCTCGCCGCGCTGACCGCCTCCGCCGGCCTCATCTCCACGCCCGGCCAGGCGTCCGCCGACGCCGCTCCCTGCACCGACATCGACTTCGTGGTCGCCCGCGGCACCTTCGAACCCGGAACGCTCGGCGTCATCGTCGGCGACCCCGTCAACTCCGCGCTGAAGTCCACGCTCACCGGCAGGTCCGTCAGCGCCTATCCCGTGAACTATCCCGCCAACCTCGACGCCGACTCGCCCACCAAGGGCAACACCGACATGGTCAACCATGTCACCAGCCAAGCCGCCGCCTGCCCGGGCCAGCGTTTCGTGCTGGCCGGCTACTCGCAGGGCGCCGCGGTCCTCAACCGCTCGATCGGCATCGGCACGGGCAGCGTCGCCACCATCCCCGCATCCCTCCAGTCGAGGGTCACGGCGGTGCTGTTCTTCGGAAACCCCCTGCGCGGGCAGGGGACGAGCGGCCCGTACGGCAGCAGGATCAAGGACTTCTGCCAGGACGGCGATCCGGTTTGCAACAACGGCAACAATTTCCTGGCGCACCTGCTCTACTTCCGCAACGCCCAGGAAGCCGCCGACTACGTCAAGAGCAAGCTCTGACAGCCGGCTCCCGCAGCGGCCCGTCCACGTCGGCTGGGCGGGCCGCTTCACCGACTCCGGCGAACCCGCCATCGCCGAGGTGACTGAGGTGTCATCGGCCCCGCCATGGTGCGACGAGCCTCCGAACGCGACGCTTCTAGGGGCATCCGGCGGCCGGACGCGGCATGATGGCCTGTGACCGACAGTGGCGAAACGGTGACTATTGGCGGTGGTGAGGGTGACCGACCACGAGGGTGGCGCCGGCGCGGCCGGTGCCACGTCGAGGAGGCCGGCCGGCGGGTTGTGGGTGAAGCGGCTGCCGGAGCGTCCCGGGATGCGGGTGGGGGGCGAGATCAACATCGGTAACCGGACGGTCTGGGAGTCGGCGCTGGACGATCTGGCGCGCACGGGCCCGGTCGTCCACCTGGAGCTCGCCGAGCTGCGGATGGTGGACGCCGGGGGCGCCGCGGCGCTGGTGGCCACCGCGACGCGGCTCGGTGGCGGCGGCCGCGTGGTGCTCTACGACCCGCCGCCCGCCCTGTGCCGGATCCTGAGCCTGCTGTGGCCCGAGCTGAACGGAATTGAGGTGAGCGGCCGATGACCACGACCCAGCCACCCTCGAGTCGCGCGGCCGCCGAACCGTTCCATCATCCCGCGCTGTTCTACCGCGGCGCCGCCGAGTACCTGGCCGGCACGGTCCCGTTCCTGCGCGAAGGGCTGGACGCCGGTGAGCCGGTCGCCGCCGCCGTGCCCGAGCCGAACCTGGCGCTGCTGCGCGCCGAACTGGGCGCGGCGGCGAGCCGGGTGCGGCTGCTGGACATGGGGCGGGCCGGCCGCAACCCCGGCCGGATCATCCCCGGGGTGCTGCGGGCGTTCGCCGACGCCCATCCGGGCCGCCGGGTCCGCATCATCGGCGAGCCGATCTGGGCGGGCCGCAGCGACACCGAGTACCCGGCGTGCCTGCAGCACGAAGCGCTGATCAACCTGGCGTTCGCCGGACGCGCCGTGTCGATCCTCTGCCCCTACGACGCCGGCGCGCTCCGGCCGCACGTGCTGGCCGACGCCGCCGAGACCCACCCGGTGCTGGTCGACGCCGGCGGCGAACGTGCCAGCGATCGGTACGCGGCCACCGAGGTGGTGGACGGATGCAACGCGCCGTTGCCCGAGCCGGACGCCCCCGCCGTGCTGGCCTACGACGGCGCGAGCCTCGGGAAGGCCCGCGACCTGGTCGTCGACCAGGCCATCCGCGCGGGCCTGAGCCCCGACCGCGTGCTCGACGTCGAGCTGGCCGTCAACGAGCTGACCGGCAACACCCTGCTCCACGGCGGCGGCCAGGGGACCCTGCGCGTGTGGACCGAAGGCGGGCAGCTGGTCTGCGAGGTCCACGACCGCGGGCACGTCACCGACCCCCTGGCCGGCCGCAGACCGGTGGCGCCCACCACCGCCGGCGGCCGCGGCCTGCTGCTGGTCAACCAGCTGGCCGATCTGACCCGGATGCACACCCGCCCCGGCGGGACCACCGTCCGGATCTACTTCAGTCACTGATCGCCACGTCAGGGCCGTGAACGGAGACAACGATGCGACCGCCCGCCCCCGCGATCGAGCACCGGGACGATCATTGCGTCGTCGCCGTCCACGGCCTGCTGGACATCACCAAGCAGAGCGAGCTCGACGACGTCCTGACCACCGCCCGGCAAGAGGACAAAGACCTCATCGTCGACATGAGCGACGTGACGTTCATGGACACCCGATGCATGGCCGTGCTCATCCGGCATTGGAAGCGCCAGACCACCCGAGGCCACCGCCTCATCCTGGTGGGCGCGACCTACAAGACGATCCGGGCGCTATGGATAACCGGCCTCGACCAGCACATCCCGCACACCGACACCCTCGACCAAGCCCTGCGATCTCTCGCTGACCCGGCCTGACCGCGATCGCCGCCCGGACGCCCCGGCATCCGGGCGGAGCGTCAGGCGGGCTTCGACGGGGCGGTCAGCCCCGTGACCAGCAGGCAGCCCGCGTCATCCTGATCGTGGGGGATGATCTCCACGTCGAAGCCGCAGTCCTGGAGGATGGCGGCGAGGGCGGGGTGCATGACGCTCTCGACCGTGTCGTCGAACGGGTCGGAGCCGCTGTGCATGCGGCCCGCGAGCGCCCACGACAGGATGACCCCGTCGTCGCGGAGCCACGTCGCGATGTTGAAGCCCCCGGTGCCGCCGCCGCGCTGCTCGTGCCGGTGGAAGCCCGCCGAGACGAGGGCCCCGTCGAGAGCGGCGTCGAGGTCCGCCCAGGACTCCACGCGTGACACGAAGGCCTCCACGTGATCGCGCGGCACGATGTCGAAGATCTCCTGGGGCAGGCCGGACCGCTGCCGCAGATCGTCGTCGGTCACGGTGTGGATGCCATCCGAGGCTTCGTCGCCGGAAGCGCGCAGGAACGGGTCGCCCATGACCGTTCACGCTACCCGTCGCCGCGGGCCCCCGCCGGGTCGATGCGCAAGCCGATCGAGGCTCACCGCGCAGGTCACAGGGGCATATGCCAACGCATAGGGCAAAACGGTCGCGGGGTCGCGGGGTGAAAGTCAGAGCTGGCACCGATGCGGCGGGCGGGGCCGGGCGCCGACCATCGGGCTGAACCGATCTGACCGAGAAGGGCATCCCGATGATGTCCGACCCTGTGTACATCTACGACCGGATCTTGAGCGACTTTCTCGCGCGGACCGAGGAACTCACCGCCCAAGGATTGCGGCCGCTGTCTCTGAGCACTTACGGCGATCCGCAGGACGCGCGGTTCGCCGCCGTGTGGGCCAAGGCGTCCGGTGGGCCGCTGCGCTGGTTCCTCGGCCACGGCGTCCAGGACTTCCTGGCCGAGTACGACGGCAACACCGCCGAGGGCTACTACCCGACGCTGGTGTCCGCGACAGGCACCGGCCCGAACGCGCGTATCTCCGGGTTCTTCGAGCGTGTTCTTCGCCGGATCCGGGGCGGGGACATGCCCGGCCGGTGCCGGGCACCGGAGGGACGAGAGCGGGAACTACAGCGTCGCCGGGAAGTGAGACGCCGGCCCGGTGTGTCAGGATGCGGTGTCCACATGCGGTCATCGGCCGGGGGGAGTGTCGATCATGAAAAGCAAGGTGGTGCTGCTGCCGGCACTCTTCCCGGTGCTGGCCATCGCCGTCCTGACGATGGCGGGCGTGGTGAGCTGGTCGAATCCCGCCGATGAGGGAGACGTCGCGATCGGCAGGGCCCGGACCGGCGCCGTGATCAAGCTCCCCGAGTTGGGCAAGGGCAAGATCCTGCCTGCCGACCAGTGGCCCAGCGCCTGCGAGCTCGTCGGCGAGCGGGACGTCTCGGCGATCCTGCCCGAGGCGAAGGAGATCGAGCAGGAGCCGGCGCTGGTCGGCATCAAGTCGATCAAGGAGTTCGCCGCCGACCCCGGCTGGAAGGAGAGCGACCGCGCCGAGGCCGGCCGGTGCCTGTACAGCGCGCGGCTGCCGGGGGAGACCTACTCGGCCACCCGGCTGTGGCTCCGCGTCCAGGCCGTCGCGGACCCCGAGCTGATCGAGCGCTACTACGAGACCCAGACCGTGAGCGGGACCGACACCAATCAGGGGGCCCACGGAGCGGACCAGTGCGCTGTGACCGGCCTCAGCGAGGGCGACTGGATCTGCCGCAAGGGGCCCCTGCTCTTCTCCGTCGGCGGCCAGACCACCGTGGCGTTCAAGGGCAAGCCCGCCCCCGCCCCGTTCGTGTGGCGGGACGACGTCAACCCCCTCGTCGTCGAGACGGTCGCCGCCAAGATCGGATGACCGGCGGGGCCCTTGCCGTACGGGCTCAGGGCTGTTGGGGTTGCGTCATGCGTCTCAGTCAACGAATCGCCGTCGCCGGCGCCACGGCAGTGCTCGCGGGCCCGCTGCTGTCCACGCCGTCCGCCCACGCGGCAGGCTCCCACGAGTGCTTCTCCGGTGTCCGCACGCCCGCGGCGGACGGCTATCAGCTCACCGCCAACGGCTGCGCCGGCTCGGGTTACGTCGATGTGGTGATCACGATTCGGACCGGCTCGGCTGCGGGCGGTCACCGCTGCCGGACGGCCTTTTCGTGGAACGGCTCCCTGTCCGCGAACGGTTGCCGGGCGGAGTGATCCGGCGGCCCGGCGGGCGGATCCGCCTCGTCAGCCCCACCACCTCGTAGCCGGCCTCCTCGATCGCGGCGCGCACGTCCCCCTCGTCGATGGGGCCGTTCGCGCTGATCCGCACCGAACCACCCGCGACGTCCACGTCGACCTGCTGGATGCCCGCCAGCTGCGAGACCTCCTCGGTCACCGCGCTGGCGCAGTGACCGCAGCTCATCCCAGATACGGCGAAGGCGGCGACCGTCATCGGCGTTCCCTTCCTCGAAGTGGCCGCCGGACCCGTCCGGCCCGGCGGCTGGTGATACGGATCCCGCCGGGGAAGGTTCGATCGGTCACCGGTTCGGGACGTCCGTGGCCGGGAGGATGGAACGGGGGATGGGGCCCTTGTTGCGGCGCCCCTGCGTGGTCTCCTCCCAGGCGTGGGCGAGGATGCCGATGCTGCGGCTGAGGACGAACAGGCCGCGGGCGAGCGGCGCGGGGAAGCCGAGCTCGGCGTAGATGATGGCGGTGCAGCCGTCGATGTTCATGGGGATCGGCTTGCTGCGTCCCCTGGCGAGATGCGCTTCGACGGCGAGCCCGGCGCGCAGGTGGTGGCCGGGGACGACGCCGTCATGGACCGCCTGCTCGACCAGCGCCAGGAGGGGGTCGCGGCGGGGGTCGCGCGGGTGGAAGCGATGGCCGAAGCCGGGAAGGTAGCGCGGCCCTTCGGCGATGACCTGCGCCGCCGCGGTCGCGAGGTCGAGGCCGGCCGTCTCGCGTTCCAGGATCCGGTCGAGGAGCTCGACGCACTGCTCACCGGCTCCGCCGTGATGGTCGCCGAGGGTGTTGACGGCGCTGGCGACGGCGCCGTTGAGCCCGATGCCGCAGGTCGCGGCCATGCGGGCGATGGCGATGGACGGTGCCTGCGGGCCGTGGTCGACGGCGGCGACCAGCGCGGCCTCCAGGAGGGCGGCCTGGGCGGGGGAGGGCGTCTCGCCGCGGAGCATCAGCCAGATCATCGAGGTGAGGCCGGTGGAGCCGATGAGGTCCTGGACGGGGCGGCCGCGCAGCTCGATGACGCCCGGCTCCATGTGGGAGACCGCCGTGCCCCACCAGGCGGCGACCTGTCCGGTCGGGTCGATCTCGTTCCTCGGCGTCTCGCTCATGAGGTGACGGGGTCGCCGGCCGCGATGGCGTGCCGTTCGTCGTTCTGCTCGCCGAGCAGGGGAGGCGGGCCGGTGGGCGTGAGCGGCTCGCCGTTGTGAAGGACGCCGCCGCCGGCGACCCGCAGCGTCCTGCCGGAGCCGTCGGGGAACGGCAGATCGGTGAAGAAGCGGCGGTGGCGCAGTTGCTCGTGCTCGACGGCCTGGGGGACGCCGACCACGCGGGCGGCCGGGACGCCGGCGAGGCTCAGGATCTCCTCCCATTCGCCGGCGGGGCGGCGTCGCAGGGAGGCGTTCAGCTCGTCGTTGAGCTCGGCGCGGTGGAGCTTGCGCTGCTCCCGGTCGGCGAAGCGCGGGTCGGTCACGAGCTCGGGACGCCCGAGGATCTCGCAGAGGGTCTCGAACTGCTTCTGCCGGTTGGCGGCGATGTTGAGCGGCCCGTCGGCGGCCTCGAAGGTGCCCGAGGGTGCGGCGGTGGCGTTCTGCGTGCCCATCGGCTCGGGCTCGACGCCGCTGACCAGGTAGTTGGAGACGGCCCAGCCCATCGCCGAGATCGCGGACTCCAGCATCGACACGTCCAGGAACGTTCCCTCGCCGGACTCCTCGCGCCCGGCCAGCGCGGCGCAGATGTGCAGCGCGGCGGTGAGACCCCCGACGGTGTCGCAGACAGGGAAGCCGACGCGCAGCGGCGCGGTGTCGGTGGTGCCGGTGACGCTCATCATCCCTGACAGTCCCTGGATGATCTGGTCGTAGGCGGGCGCCTGGCTCATCGGGCCGTCCTGGCCGAAGCCGGAGATGGCGCAGTAGATCAGGCGCGGGTTGAGCGTGCGCAGCCGCGGCCAGCCGAAGCCGAGCCGGTCGAGCACACCGGCGCGGAAGTTCTCCAGCAGCACGTCGGCCTCGCGCACCATCCCCTCGAAGACCGCGCGGTCGCCGGGGTCCTTGAGGTCGATCTCCACCGACTTCTTGCCGGCGTTCTGGGCGAGGAACGAGGCGCCGAGGCCGGCGCGGTTGAGCTCGGGATCGGGGCCGAGGCGCCGGGCGAGGTCCCCCTGCCCGGGCACCTCGATCTTGACGACCTCGGCGCCCAGCATCATCAGCTGGTAGCTGCAGTAGGGACCGGCGAGCACGTTGGTCAGGTCGAGGACCCGGAGGCCACTGAGAGGGCGCGTCGGCATGGCCGAATTCCTTCCGTCGCGGATCGGGAGCGGTGGCCGGTCGATGGCGGACGGCCGGTGCCGGGCGGGTCGGCGGGCCGGTCAGCGGGTCGGGATGAGGGGATGGTCGAACCCCCGTTCCGAGATCTCCCGGGACACCTGCCGGAGATCCTTGGCGAACGCCTCGACCTTGTCGTCGGTGAACCGCACGGTGGGCCCGCTGAGCGTCAGTGCCGCGACGACGCTGCCCGAGCGGCCGAGGAGGGGGACGGCGACGGCCGACAGCCCGTCCTCGCGCTCGCCGTGGCTCGCCGCCCAGCCCCGCTCGCGCGCCTCGTCGATCCACTCCCGCAGCCGCTTGACGTGCCCCTCCCCGTAGGGGGAACTGACGGCGATCCTGGTCAGCAGGCTTTCGGGCGCGTCGCGCAGCAGCACCTTGGAGGACGCGCCGGCCCACAGCGGCAGCTCGTCGCCGATGTGCACGACGTGCCGCAGTGGCTGCGGGCTCTCCTGCTGGGCCACGCACACCCGGTAGATGTCGCGCAGCATGTAGAGGTTGACGGTCTCGCGGCGGCGCCCGCCGAGGTCGCGCATGGCCTGGCGGGTCTCCGGCGGCAGCTCCCAGCTGCTGCGCGCCAGGTGGGCCCAGCGCCACAGGCCCGGCCCGGGAAGGTAGCCGTTGTGGCCGGCCCAGAGCAGCCCGAGGCTCTCCAGCGTCTGGACGAGCCGGATCACGGTGGTCTTGGCGAGGCCGGTCTCGGCGGCGATCTCGCGGATCGTCACCACCGGGCGCTCCTCGCTCAGCAGCGACAGGATGTCCAAGGCCCGCTGGACGCTGCGCACGCCCTGGCCGTCGGCCGCCGGCTCGTCTGCGGGCTTGTTCGCTGGACTCACGGGTGTCGGTCTCCTGCTCCGCCGGGTCAAGGACGGTCCGTACGTTACACGCAGTCCACTGAGCGGTCTAGTGGGACCGTCTGACGGTCCTGGCGGGTTTCGTCACGATTGCGGCACCCCTCTTCCCCTTGTGAGCTGTGTCACCTATAACTAACTCACTGGTTCGAACGTTAGCGACCGACCGCTCATCGCCGATCGCGGAACTTTCCCCGGTTCCGCTCTTGTCAAGGCTTGCTCACCACCTCTACGTTGACCCGAAGTCCGTATAGCGGCACACCAGGACCGCATAGTGGTCCATGGAGGAGTCTGATGCTGGAAGCGGTACTCGCGTCCGGATCCAAGGCCGAGGTCGTTCAGGCGGCCGCCCGCCAGGCCGGCGAGTGGCTGACCGATGGTCCGCAGAGTGAACGAATCGGTCCATATCTGAGACGTGTCGTCAGCCGGGCACCGGCCGCCGGCGCCAGCGACATCGCCGCCGTCCGCGCCTACGCCCGCGCCGCCGCCCCGGCCGTGGCGGCCCTCGCCCCGGCCTTCCGCGCGGAGATCCTCGATCGGGCCTCCGCCGCCGCCACGGCGAACCGCGACGACCTGGCCCGGCTGCTGGCCCTGGAGCTCGGCAAGCCCCTCAAGGACGGCCTCGGCGAGATCGACCGTGTCGCCGACACGTTCGCTGTCTGCGCGGCCGAGGCCCGGCAGATCGGCGGGGAGAACCTGCCGGTCGCGGGCTGGGCGCGCGGGGTCGGCACCACGGCGTTCACCTACCGCGCACCCGTCGGCGTCGCGCTTGCCATCACCCCGTTCAACGCTCCGGCCAATCTGCTGGCCCACAAGCTCGGCGCCTCGTTCGCCGCGGGCAACACGACGATCGTCAAGGCGCCGCCGCAGGCGCCCGGCATCTCCACCGCCATCGTGGCGCTGCTGCTGGAGTCCGGCATGCCCGCCGAAGCCGTCCAGTTGCTGCACGGGGACGGGCGGGTCGGCGCCGAGCTGTGCGCCGCCGAGGAGGTCGGCGTCATCAGCTTCACCGGCAGCGGCGCGACCGGCAACGCGGTGGCCAGGGCCGCCGGAGCCAAGCGGCTGGTCCTGGAGCTGGGAGGCAACGCCGCCACGATCGTCTGCGACGACGCCGACATCGCTGAGGCGGCCAAGGTCTGCGCTCGGACGGGCTACACCAACTCCGGGCAGAGCTGCATCTCGGTGCAGCGGGTGTACGTGCAACGGCCGAAGTACGAGGAGTTCCTGGAGCACTTCACCCGCGAGGTCGCCGCCCTCACCGTCGGAGACCCCCTCGATCCCGGCACCGACGTCGGCTCGATGGTCGACGAGGACGCGGCCGAGCGCGTCGTGCGCTGGAGCGCCGAGGCCGCCGCCGGCGGCGGGCGCGTCGTCCTCGGCGGCGAACGCGACGGCGCCACCGCCAGCCCCACGATCGTCGCCGACCCTCCCGCCGGCGCCTCGGTCGTCACCGACGAGGTCTTCGGCGCCCTGGTGGCAGTCCTGCCCTTCGACGACTTCGCCGGGGTCGTGGCCCGGTGCAACGAGAGCCGCTTCGGGCTGCAGGCCGGCCTGTTCACCCGCGACATCGGCCGCGCCATCGCCGCCTGGCGGGACCTCCAGGTCGGCGGCCTCGTCGTCAACGGCTCCTCCAACTACCGCCTGGACCACGTCCCGTTCGGCGGGGTGAAGGACTCCGGCTTCGGCCGCGAGTCCCCGCACTGCATGATCGAGGACTACACCACCGTCAAGACGCTGATGCTGCGCGGCGCGTCCCTGTGGGGCGGGCGCCCATGATGGCGGTCACCCTGACGGCGCCCGACACGGTGGAGGTCGTCGACCACTGGCCCGAACCGGTGTGCGGGCCCGGCGACGTCATCGTCGCGGTCCGTGGCGTGGGCGTCTGCGGGTCGGACCTCGCGGTGGTCTCCGGCCGCCGCGCCGTCCCCGCCCTGCCGTGGGTGATCGGGCACGAGGCGTTCGGCGTGATCGAGGCCGTGGGCCGCGACGTCGCCGACCGCCACGCCGGGCAGCGGGTCGTCGTCGAACCCAACTACCCGTGCCTGGCCTGCGGCGCGTGCCGTTCCGGCGGCACCTCCGGATGCCGGCGGCGCCGCGCGGCCGGCATCTCCGAACCCGGCCTGCTCGCCGAGCGGGTCGCGGTGCCCGCCCGCTTCACCTGGCCGGTCCCCGCGGACATGGACGACGCCGACGCGGTGTGCGTCGAGCCGCTGACCGTCGCCCTCAACGCCGTGCGGATGAGCGGCCTGCGGCCCGGCGACCCGTGCCTGGTCGTCGGCGGCGGCTCGCAGGGACTGCTGGTGATTCTCGCCGTCCTGCACGCCGGCGGCGTCCCGCACGTCACCGAGCCGCAGGAGGGACGGCGCGCGCTCGCGCTGCGGCTCGGCGCCATGGACGCCGGACCGGACGCCGCGGCCGAGCCCGGCGCGCGTTTCCCGGCCGTCATCGAGACCTCCGGCGTGCCCGAGGCGTTCGAGCAGGCGCTGGAACGCACCGGCGACGCCGGCCGCGTCATCGTGGTCGGGCAGAGCACCCGGCCCGCCCGCGTCTCCACCTTCACCCTCGTGCAGCGGCGGCTCACCGTGCGCGGCTGCCTGATCTACGACCATCCGGGCGGCTTCCGGGGCACGATCGCGACGCTCGCCGGGCACGACCTGCGTCCCGGCCGCGTCCTGCGCGAACGGTTCGACCTCGCGCAGGCGCCCGTCGCGTTCGCCAAGGCCCCGGACATCGCCGGCAAGACCTGGATCACCCTGCCCCGAATCGAGGAAACGCTGTCATGAGCGTGGACATCCCCATCCGCGACGACGCCACCGGCGGCCCCGGTGCCGGACCGGCGGCGGTCACGGCCGCCGAGGCGCTCGTCCGGCAGCTCGAACGCTACGGCGTGGAGTACGTGTTCGGGACGTGCGGCCACACCAACATCGCGCTGCTGGACGCGCTCGGCCGCAGCCCCATCACGTTCGTCATCGCCCGTCACGAGCAGGCCGCCGCGCACGCGGCCGACGGTTACGCCCGCGCGTCCGGCAAGCCGGGCGTCCTGCTCGTCCACGTGGGCCCCGGCATGATGAACGCGGTCACCGGCGTGGCCACCGCCGCGCTCGACTCGGTGCCGCTGATCACGATCTCCGGGGACGTGCCGTCCTACTACCACGGCCGGCATCCCCACCAGGAGGTCAACCTCCACTCCGACGCCGACCAGACCGCCATCTACCGGCCGTTCGTCAAGCGGGCCTGGCACGTCCGGCGGCCCGAGGACCTGGCCCGCTTCACCGAGCGCGCCTTCTGGACCGCGACCTCGGGCCGTCCCGGCGCGGTACTGCTGAACGTGCCGATGGACCTGTTCTCGCGTCCGGTCGCCGACGTCGAGCACCCGCTTCCCGCCTCCGCCGCCGAGCCCGACCTGCCCGCGGACACCGCGCGCCGCATCGCGGACCTGCTCGCCGCCGCCGAACGCCCTCTCCTCTACATCGGCGGGGGACTGCGCGGCGAGGCCGGCCGCGCCGCCCTCCTCGGACTGGCCGAGCACCTCGACATCCCCATCGTGCACTCGCTGATGGGCAAGGGCGTGGTGTCCGACCGCCATCCGCTGCTGCTGGGCATGCCCGGCTTCTGGGGCCTGGAGACCACCAACGACTACACCCGCTCCGCCGACGTCGTGCTCGCGCTGGCGACCCGCTTCGCCGAGACCGACGCCAGCTCGTGGGATCCCGCCCACACCTGGAAGCTCGGCGGCGCGGACGGCGGACGGCTGATCCAGATCGACATCGACCCCGCCGAGATCGGGCGCAACTATCCCGTCGAGATCGGCGCGGTCGCCGACGTGACGCGCGCGGTCCGGGCCATCGCCGCCGCGGTGCGCGAGACCTGCCCCGACCCGGTCGCCCGTCCCGAGCTGCGCGAACGGATCCGCGCCGCCCGCACCGCGCTGTTCGACGGCAGCCGCGAACGCGGGCGCAGCGACGCGTTCCCGCTGCGGCCCGAGCGCATCCTCGCCGACCTGCGCGACCAGCTGCCGGACGACGCCGTGCTGGTCACCGACGTCGGCTGGAACAAGAACGGCGTCGCGCAGTGCTACCCGCTGCCCGACGGCGGCCGGTTCATCACCCCCGGCGGCGCCTCCACGATGGGCTTCGGCCCGGCCGCGGCCGTCGGCGTGCAGGTCGCCCAGCCCGGCCGCGTCGTGGTCGCGCTCGTCGGCGACGGCGGCATGAGCGCCCAGCTCCCGGCCGTGCCCATGGCCGTGGAGCAGGGACTGCCGGTCATCTTCGTCGTCATGAACAACCGGGCCCACGGCACCATCGCCGACCTGCAGGCCGCCAGCTTCGGCGCCAGCTACGGCTGCGAGTTCCGCGACCCGCAGGGCCGCCCCTACAGCCCGGACTTCGCCGCCTACGCCAACGCGTGCGGTGCGGACGGCTACGAGGTTCCCGCCCCGGAAGCGTTCGCCTCCGCGCTCCGGTCGGCGGTCGAGCGGAGGCGTCCGGCCGTGCTGGACGTGCCGATGGTCAACGAGCCGGTGCCGACCCCCGGGCACTGGAACATCACCGACATCTACCAGGGCGTCTTTCCCGATCTCTCCCCGACGAGGTGACCTTTCCATGTTGAGACTCACAGCCGCGCTCCGCGCGCCCGGCCTGGCCGCGTCCGCGCTGGCCCTGACCCTGACCGCCGCGACCCTGAGCGCCTGCGGCGCGCCCGGCGAGTCCGAGGACGCCGGCTCCGGCGGCTCCGGCCCCATCAAGATCGCCCTGGTGGACGCGCAGAGCGGGCAGCTCAGCTCCCTCGGCAAGTGGGAGCACAAGGGCGTCAAGCTGGCCGTCGACGAGTGGAACGCGGCCGGCGGCATCAACGGCCGCAAGATCCAGCTCGACGTGTTCGACGACCAGGGCGACCCCACCGTCGGCACCAACATCGCCCGCAAGATCGACAGCCAGAACTACATCGCGATGCTCGGCACCGCCGAGAGCGCCGTCACCATCGCGATGGCGCCGACCTTGAAGCAGGCCGAGATCCCCAACATCGCCTCCGGTCAGTCGCCGGGCATGGTCGCGCTGAAGAGCCCGTTCCTGTTCCTCAACGGGCCGACCAGCACGACCTACGACGAGACGCTCGCCAAGTACATGGTCGACACCAAGAAGCTGACCAAGATCGCGATGATCACCAACAACGGCGCCTACGGCAAGGGCGAGCACGACGCCTTCCTCAAGGCGCTGGACGCCCGCGGCGTCAAGCCGATCATCGACGAGGTCGTCACCGCCGACCAGAAGGACTTCAGCGCCCAGCTGACCAAGATCCGGGGCAAGCAGCCGGCGGCCATCTTCCTGGGCGCCGAGGAGGTCGAGTCCGGCCTCATCGTCAAGCAGGCCCGCGACCTCGGCATCACCGTCCCGTTCGCCGGCGCCGCGCCGCAGGGCACCCCGGTCTTCATCGACACGGCCGGGGCGAAGAACGCCGAGGGCACCATCGTCAGCTCGCCCTACCTCAGCAACGAGGTGAGCGACGCGTCCCGCAAGTTCGCCGCCGCCTACAAGGCCGCCTTCAACGAGGACGCCGAGCTTCACGGCGCCAAGGCCTACGACGGCGCGCAGATCATGCTGACCGCGCTGAAGAACAGCGGCGTCGCCAGCGGAAAGAAGCTCGCCGACGCCATCCGCGCGGTGCGGCACAAGGGCCTCATGGGCGACTTCGTCTACGACGAGACCGGCGTCGGCATCAAGGCCACCAGCATCGGGATCATCAAGGACGGCAAGCTCGTCAAGGCCGACGGCTGACGCCGGCGACCGGAAAGAGAACCATGCAGGCCTTCTTCCAGACGCTGGTCGGCGGGCTCAGCCTCGGCGCCATCTACGCGCTGGTGGCGATGGGCTTCTCCCTGGTCTACCGGACCATGGGGCTCGTCAACTTCGCGCACGCCGACGTGCTGATGATCGGCGCCTACGCCGCCTCCACCTTCTACATGTCCACCAAGCTTCCGTTCGCGGTCGCGATGGCCCTGTCCATCGTCATCACCGGCGTCATCGGCCTGTTCATCGAACGGGTGCTGCGCCCGCTGGAGAACAAGGACTTCACGCTGATGCTGATCGGCACGATCGGCTTCGGCATGGTGCTGCAGGCGGTCGCCGTCCTGATCTGGGGGGCGACCGGCCGTGCCGTCGCCTCCCCGGTGACGGCGGCGCCGCTGGACGTGCTGGGCGTGCGGATCCGCACCTACGACCTGGTCGTCCTGCTCATCGCCGCGGTTGCGGTGGTCCTGCTGGTCGGCTTCCTGTCGCGCACCAAGCGGGGGGCCGCCATGCAGGCCGTCGCGATGGACCACGAGGCGGCGACGGCGGTCGGCATCCACGTCGGCCGCAGCAACGCCATCGCGTTCGCCATCGGGGCCGGGCTCGCCGCGCTGGCGGGCGGCCTGGTCGGGCCGCTGCTGTACGTCAACCCGACGATGGGCGGGACGATCGGGATCAAGGGGTTCGCGGCGGCGATGCTCGGGGGCTGCGGCAACATCCCCGGCGCGATCGTCGGCGGCCTGGCCATCGGCGTGCTCGACTCGTTCGCCGCCGGCCACTTCCAGGGCTACTCCGAGCTGATGGTCTTCCTGCTCTTCACCGTGATCATCATGATCCGGCCGACCGGGCTGTTCGGCGAGATGACGGTGAACCGCGCATGAACGACCAGCACCTGCTGAACGGCCTGCTCCGGCACCGCAACACGCCACGGTTCGGCGGCCTGGCCGCGCTCGTCGTGGTGGCCTGGATCCTGCCCTACCAGCTCAGCGGCTACGCCATCCACGTCGTCAACATCGCGCTGGTGTTCGCGCTGCTGGCGATCGGGATGGGCCTGGCCATGGGCATCGCGGGCCAGATCAACCTCGCGCAGGTCGCCTTCTTCGGCGTCAGCGCGTACGCGACGGCGATCCTCACCACTCATAGCGGCTGGGGGTTCTGGCCGGCGGCGGCCCTCGCCATGGTGGCCTCAGCGGTGGTCGGGCTGCTGGTCGGCATCCCGGCGCTGCGGATGCAGTCGCACTATCTGGGCATCGTCACGCTGGGCCTCGCGCTGGGGTTCATCAACTGGACCACCAACGCCGAGGTGTCCGGGGGAGCCGAGGGCATCTCGGCGATCCCGGTCCCGCCGATGTTCGGCATCGACCTAGCCAGCGAGTACCTCTACTACTACCTCGAAGTGGTGGTGTTCGCGATCGCGCTGGTGTTCGCGCAGTTCGTGGTGCGCACCGGGCTCGGCCGCCGGCTGATGGCCATGCGGGACGACCCGCTGGCCGCGGGCGCGGTGGGCGCGGAGATCCCGCTGTTGCGGATGACCGCGTTCATGTTGTCCAGCGTGTTCGGCGGCGTCGCCGGGGTGCTCTACGTCGGGCTGATCCGTTACATCGCGCCCGAGACGTTCAACATCGCCAACATGTTCCTGCTGCTGGCGATGGTCGTCATCGGCGGGCGGCAGAGCCTGGTGGGCTGCGTGGTCGGCGCGGTCGGCCTCACCCTGATCCGCGAGCAGCTGGTCGACTACCCCACCTACGCCCAGCTCGGTTTCGGCCTCGTCGTCGTGCTCATGGTGGTGTTCGCGCCGACCGGCCTGGCCGGGATCCCCGCCCGGGTCAAGGCGCTGATCGACCGTCGCCGCGGCACGACGGTCGGCCGTGCCTCGCTGCACCCGTTCCAGCCGTACGCGCCGGTGGAGCCCGACGGCACGCCGGACGAGTCCGTGCCCATGCTGGACATCGACCAGGTGAGCAAGCACTTCCGCGGCCTGAAGGCGCTCGACCAGGTCTCGCTGACCGTGCGTCCCGGCGAGATCCGCGGCATCGTCGGCCCCAACGGATCGGGCAAGACGACGCTGTTCAACGTGGTCAGCGGCTTCTACCGGGCCACGGGCGGGACGGTGCGGCTGGACGGGCGCGCGGTCACCGGCGTGCGGCCGTACCGGCTGTCGGCGCTCGGCGTGGCCCGCACGTTCCAGAACCTGCGCCTGTTCGGGGACCTCACGGTCAGGGACAACGTGCTGGTCGCGCTCGACCGCACCCGCACCTACGCGATCTGGCGGTACGCGGTGTGGCCGGTCGGGGTCTGGCGGCAGGAGCGGCGGCTCAACACGCGGGCCGCCGAGCTCCTGGCCCGCTTCGGGCTGACCGAGTTCGCGGGGGCCGCGCCGGGCGCGCTGCCCTACGGCATCCAGCGCCGCATCGAGATCGCCCGCGCGATGGCCGGGAACCCGCGGCTGCTGCTGCTCGACGAGCCCGCGGCCGGGCTCAACGGCGAGGAGGTCCGCCAGCTCGCCGAGATCGTCCGGTCCATCCGCGACAGCGGCGTCACGGTCGTGCTCATCGAGCACAACATGGGCCTGGTCATGTCCCTGTGCGAACGCGTGACCGTGCTGGCCGGCGGCAAGGTGATCTCCGAGGGCACCCCGGACGAGGTCGCCGCCGACCATGCCGTGATCGAGGCCTACCTCGGCGACTCGGCCATGGCCGAGATGCCGCTGCCCAACCCCAGCGAGGTGAGCTCATGACGACCTCGGCACCCGAGCACAAGAAACGTGCCGCGGCCTCCCGGCAGGAACCCGAGGCCCTGACGGTGGAGGACCTGTCCGTGCACTACGGAGGGGTCTGCGCGGTGAAGTCGATCAGCTTCACCGTGGCGCCAGGCCAATCGGTCGGCATCATCGGCGCCAACGGAGCGGGCAAGACGTCCACGCTCAAGGCGCTGATGGGGCTGGTGCCCCGCAGCGGCGGGTCGGTCCGCTTCGGCGACACCGACCTGACGCGGGTCAAGGCGCGCGACATCGTCCGGCACGGCATCGGCTACGTCCCGGAAGGACGGCACGTCTTCCCCGGGCTGCCGGTGGAGAAGAACCTGATGCTCGGCGCCTACGCCCGCCCGTGGCGCGACCCGCAGACCAAACAGACCCTGGACGAGGTGTACGAGCTGTTCCCCGTACTTGGGGAGATGCGCTCACGCCTGGCGGGGGCATTGTCGGGCGGGCAGCAGCAAATGCTGGCCGTCGGCCGCGCCCTCATGGCCCGGCCACGGCTGATCCTTCTGGACGAGCCCTCCATGGGACTGTCACCCAAGCTCGTCGAGGACATCCTGGCGGTGCTGGTCCGGCTGCGTCAGGAGGGCCTCAGCCTCCTTCTGGTCGAGCAGAACGCGAAGCTCACCTTCGAGGCGACCAGCGACTGTGTCGTGATGGAGAACGGCGAGGTCGCCATGACCGGCACCTCCCGCGAGCTGCGCGAGGACGTCCGCGTCCGGCGCATCTACCTGGGGTTGTGAACACCGGCCAGTGAGCGGGGCGCTGCGCGAGGCGTTCGACGGTGGCCGGAGATCTCCCGGCCACCGTCGGACGCGCGCACCACCGGAGCACTCAGCGGCAGAAGGGCTTGCGGCCCATGGCGGACTCGATGCCCCCGAGCACCAGGCTCTGGAACTGGCGGGCCCCGGCGAAGGAGCTTCCGTCATCGGTGAACGCCTTGGCGTCGTGCCCGAGCGTGGTCAGCCAGGCGCGGCCTCCGTCGTAGTACTGGCACCAGGCCACCGGGTGGTCGGAGCCGTGGCCGGGATGACCCGAGCCGCCGGTGACGCCCTTGGCGAGCGAGCGCTCGTCCACCTTGGCCAGCACACGGACACGCGAGGGGAAGGGGACCAGGTTGTACCACTCGTCGCTGAACGACCAGCGCGACGGCAGGCCGGCCGTGGAGGCGTCCCTGCGGCTCGTGGTCTGGACGGTGCCGGGTTGCGCCGGGCCATGGTCGTAGAAGTTGGCGCCGCCGAGCAGCCCCTCGTACCAGGGCCAGTTGTACTCGGTGCCGAACGCGTTGTGGATGCCCACGAACCCGCCGCCGCCCCGGATGTACTGCCGCAGCGCGGTCTGCGCGGAGTCGTCCAGGGTGTCGCGTGTGGTGCTCATGAAGACAACGGCGTTGTAGGCGAACAGCCGCGACGCCGAGGAGAGCTGCGTGACGTCCTCGGTCCAGTCGACGCCGAAGCCGTTGTCCTTGCCCATCTTCACCAGGGCGCTCTGCGCGACGTTCGCCTCGGCGAGCGGAGGGTTGAGGCCCGCCGCGAGCGCCGGGCCGAGGTTGGCGTGGCGCGGACCGGCGGTACGGCTGTAGACGAGGACCTTGTAGCCCTTGGCCGGATCGAAGTTGCCCCAGTCGTGGTAGCAGCGCGAGTCGGTGCCGCGGCAGACGCCGTAGTCGGGGTCGCCGAGCTGCTCGGCGCCGCGGTCCCGGGACGCGGCCGAGCCGCCGCCCGCCGCGCCGACGCCCGCCGCGCCGCCGCCCGCCACGGCGGGCAGCCCGCTCACGAGGGTGGCCCCGGCGATGACGGCGGCGGTCCCGACCGAGGTCAGCGCCGCGGTGAGCAGGTGGGGGGAGGGTCTTCTCATGGAGCGGGTTCCTTCCTCGTGTTCTCCAGAGGTCCATCTAGTAGTTCAGTCGAACCGCTAAGAGGTTCGCCGACCATCTCACGCCGACCCGCGGACGGCAATACTCGCGCGCCAAACATGGTGGAAGCGAATGCATTTCTCGTGGCACCCCCTTGTCAGGGGAGCGAGAGTCAGCTTACGGTGTCGTCCGCTCAATGGATCTGTCGATCCGTCTAGTGGACCCGCTTTCGGGTGTTGGGAGAGCAGCATGAGACGACGGAGCTTCCTCACCGGCGCGGCGGTCGTCGGCGGCACGGCGGCCTTCACCACGTTCCACGAACCGGCCACCGCCGAAGGCGCCACCGCGCTCGCCGGACCGGTCCCGCCGCAGTCCCCGGGCCTGCGGCCCACCGGGCGCGACTTTCCCAAGGTCGGCGGCAACCTCGGCAACCAGAACCACAGCGCCCTGCGCGAGATCACCCGGCGCAACGTGCGGCGGCTCGGCGGCGCCTGGCACGTCAACCTCGAAGGCGGCAGCACGACCGCCACCCAGCAGAGCACGATCGTCGTCCAGGACGGCGTGCTCTACGTGCAGACCCGCCAGCAGAACGTCTTCGCCGTCGACGGCCGCACCGGCGCGGTCAAGTGGAAGACCAACGTCGGCTCCGAGCAGACCAACATGCGCGGCGTCGGGCTCGGCGGCGGCCTCGTCTACACCACCTCCGGCGCCAACATCGTCTACGGCCTCGACCAGGAGACCGGCGCCGTCGTCTGGCGGCGCGAGCTGCTGGTCGCCGGGGAGGGCGACCCGGGCTGCGACCCGCAGAGCGGGCAGTGCGGCGGCAACCGCGGCGGCCTGGCCGGCGCGATCGTCTACTTCGACGGCCTCATCTACGTCGGCACCGAGGGCAGCACCGCCGGGGCGCGCGGCCGGGGCTACGCCCTCAACGCCCGCACCGGCGAGGTCGCGTGGACGTTCTGGGGGCCGCCCGGCCCGGGTGAGTTCGGCAACGACACCTGGGAGGGCGAGAGCTGGAAGACCGGCGGCGCGGTCTGCTGGATGCACCCCGCCGTCGACCCCGAGCTGGGCCTGGTCTACTGGACGTTCGGCAACCCCTATCCGCGGACCAACGGCTCCACCCGCGGCGGGCTCAACCTGTTCTCCAACTGCCTGGTGGCCATCGACGCCAAGACCGGCGAGCGCCGCTGGCACTTCCAGTCGGTCCATCACGACATCTGGGACTTCGACAACGTGATGGCGCCGGTGCTGGTCGACCTGCAGATCGGGCACCGGAAACGCAAGGTCGTGGTCTACGGCAGCAAGACCGGCATGTACTACATCCTCGACCGCGCCACCGGCAAGCCCGTGCACGGGATGACCGAGCGGCGCGTGCCGCAGGACTCCCGCCAGAAGACCTGGCCCACGCAGCCGTTCCCCGGCGGCGCGCCCTTCGTCCGGCAGGCGCCGAGCCAGCACGACACCACGCGGCCGGTGCCGTACTACCCGACCGGCAAGATCTACACGCCGTTCTGGGACGACGCCACGATCCTCTTCCCCGGAGCCGGTGGCGGGGCGGACTGGTCGCACCTCTCCTTCAGCCCGCACACCGGCTTCCTGTACGTCGGATACGGGCTCATCAACTCCTCGTACTCCAACACCAACGGCGGCCGCGTCAACACCGCCCGGCCACTGGGGGAGTACTTCTCCGGCGGCATCGTCGCGGTCGATCCTCGTACCAACAAGCCGGTATGGCGCCGGGAGGGCGACTGGTCGCTGGCCCATGGCAACGGCATCCTCAGCACCGCCGGACGCGTGATGTTCCAAGGACGCCCCGACGGCGTGCTGATCGCGATGGACGACACCGACGGGCGCCAGCTGTGGCAGTGGCAGTGCGGCGCGGGCGTGCACACCAGCCCGGTCAGCTACGAGATCGACGGCGAGCAGTACATCGCGGTGCTCGCCGGCGGCAACGGCCTGCCCTATCCCGACATCCCGCGCGGCGACCACCTGTGGGCGTTCAAGCTCGGCGGCACGGTCCCGCCCGCGCCGGCGCCGACCCCGCCGTCCAAGCGCAACCAGATCCGGACGGCCGCCGTGGCCGGGAGCGCCGCGCAGAACACGGTCACGCTCGGCCGCGTCTGGAACGCCGCCGCCGGACTCCCCGGCACTGCGGAGAACGTGGTCGCCCAGAACGCCATGGCACCCCAGCACATGACCGTGCCGGTCGGCACGACGGTCACCTTCGCCAACCCTGCCGGCAACGAGCACAGCCACGGCGCCGCGTCGTTCTTCGAGCACGAGTTCAACACCGGCAGGCTCAAGCCGGGGGAGACCTTCCGCCACACCTTCGCCAAGCGCGGCGAGTACTTCTTCAACGACCCGGTCTTCCCCCAGAGCACCGGAAAGATTGTCGTCCAGTGACGCCCCACCACCAACCGAAGGGAACACCCATGTCCGACGCCCAGAACACCACCTGGAACACCCCCGACTTCGAGATCATCGAGACCTCCCTGGAGGTCACCGCCTACTTCGGCGCCGAGAGCTGACGACCGGCATGCGGGTGCGGATCCTCGGCACCGCGGCGGGCGGCGGCGTGCCCCAGTGGAACTGCGCGTGCCCCGGGTGCGCCGCCGCCCGCGCCGATCCGCGCCTGCGCCGCCGGCACGCCTCGATCGCCGTCGAGGACGGGACCGGACGCTGGTACGTGGTGAACGCGACGCCCGACATCGGCGAGCAGATCGAGGCGTACGCCGAGCTGCGGCCGGGGCCGGGCCATCGCGAGACACCGCTCGCCGGGGTGATCCTCACCGATGCTGAGCTCGACCACACGCTCGGGCTGATGCGGCTGCGCGAGGCGAAGGGCCTGAACGTCATCGCCACGACGACCGTTCACCGGGCCCTGGACGAAGGGCTGCGCCTCGGCCACACCCTCAGCCCGTACACCGGGATCGCCCGCAGCGACCTGCCCACGGACAAGCCACTTGTTCTCGGCGAAGGGCACCTGGAAGTGCAGGGCATCCCGGTGTCGAACAAACGCCCGCGCTACGCCGCCGCCCTCGACCTGGAAGACGAGGGCTGGGTGGTGGCGCTGCGCCTGACCGACCGGCGTAGCGGCACGATCCTCGTCTACGCCCCGGCGCTCGCCGCCTGGCCGCCTGAGCTGGACGAGGCCCTCGCCGGGGCCGACTGCGTCTTCCTTGACGGCACGTTCTGGGACGACGAGGAGCCCCGGCGCGCCGGCTTCTCCCAGAAGACCGCGACCGGCATGGGACACCTGCCGATCGCCGGTCCGGGCGGCACGGCCGACCGCCTCGGCGCGCTGCCCGCCGCCCGGCGCCTCTACACCCATCTCAACAACAGCAACCCTCTCGTCCTCCCCGGCCATGACGGGCACCGCGACCTGGCGCGGCGGGGCATCGAGATCGCCCAGGAGGGAGCGGTGATCGAACTGTGAAGCCCCCGTGGACGCCCCACGAGCTGGAGACACGGCTCCGCGCGCACGCCGCCGAGCACTACCACCACCGCCACCCGTTCAACCTCCGCATGCACGACGGGCTGCTGAGCCCCGAAGAACTGCGGCGCTGGGTCCTCAACCGGTTCCACTACCAGCGGCACATACCGATCAAGGACGCGCTCGTCCTGTCCAAGCTCGACGACCGCGAGGTGCGCAGGAGCTGGATCCGCCGCGTCCACGACCACGATGACCAGGACGGCGGAATCGATCGCTGGCTGCGGCTCGGCGAGGCCGCGGGCCTCGATCGGATGTTGCTGCTGTCCGGTGAGGGAGTGCTGCCCGCCGTGCGGTTCAGCGTGGAGGGCTACGTGAACTTCTGCCGGAACGGGACGGCCCTCCAGGCCGTGGCGTCGTCGCTGACCGAGCTGTTCGCCCCCGACCTGATGGTCACCCGGATCGCCGCGTGGGAGCGGCACTATCCGTGGATAGAACCGGAAGGGCTCCGGTACTTCCAGGGACGTGTGAGCCAGGGGCGGCGCGACGCCGACGAGGCGCTGGCGCTCGTCCACCGGTGGGCGGAGACGCGGCGCGACCAGGAGCGGGTGCTGGAGGCCTTCGCGTTCAAGTGCGACGTGCTCTGGACGCTGCTGGACGCCGTCGATCATGCGGGCATCGGCCACGAGGTGCAGTCCGATGTCCGCTGAGGCGGACTGGCGGCCCGCGCTGTCGGCGTCGGTGCGGCTCCGGTACGACCCGGTGCGGCGGGCCGAGCTGCTGCTCATGCCTGAACGCGTCGTCCGCCTCAACGAGGAGGGCGGACGCATCCTGCGCCTTTGCGACGGGCACGCCACCGTGGCCGACATCGTGGCCGGTCTCCGCGAGGCCCATCCCGGCGCGCCGATCGGCGACGACGTCCCCGCCTTCCTGGCACGGCTACGAGAACGAGGATGGCTGCGATGACCGGCGTTCCGGCCCCATGGGCATTGCTGGCCGAGGTGACCCACGCCTGCCCGCTGCACTGCCCGTACTGTTCCAACCCGCTGGAGCTGGTGCGCAAGAGCGGCGAGCTGACCGCCGGGGAGTGGGCGCGTGTCTTCGCTGAAGCCGCCGACCTCGGCATCGTGCAGGCGCACATCTCCGGGGGAGAGCCCCTGCTCCGCCCCGACCTCGAAGAGATCGTCGCCGCCGCGCGCCGGGCCGAGATCTATACCCAACTGGTCACCAGCGGCCTCGGGCTCAGCGCCGCCCGTCTCGACGCGCTCCTGAACGCCGGGATGGACAGCGTGCAGCTGTCGGTCCAGGACGCGCGGGCCGACGGGTCGGACCTCATCGCGGGCACGGCCTCGTTCGCCGCCAAGGAACGCGCGGCCGAGACCATCCGCGCGGCCGGGGTGCCGTTCGGGCTGAACGTCGTCCTGCACCGCCGCAACCTCGACAACCTGGCCGGCGTCATCGACCTCGGCCGCGCCTGGGGCGCCGAACGCGTCGAGCTGGCGAACACCCAGTTCTACGGCTGGGCGCTGCGCAACAGAGCGGCGCTCCTGCCCACCCGCGCGCAGCTGGACGCCGCCCGCCGCACGGTCACCGCCTATCGCGAACGGCACGCGGACGGGCCCGAGCTGGTGTGGGTCATGCCCGACTACTACGAGGGCGTGCCCAAACCGTGCATGGGCGGGTGGGGAGCGCGGTCGATCACCGTCGGGCCCGACGGCACCGCCCTGCCGTGCCCCGCCGCGTACGGGATCGCCGATCTGGACCCGCCGAACGTCCGGGCTCGCGACCTGGCCTGGATCTGGCGGGAGTCACCGGCCTTCAACGCCTACCGCGGCACCGGCTGGATGGCCGAGCCGTGCCGCACGTGCGCGCACCGCGAGACCGACTTCGGCGGATGCCGCTGCCAGGCCTTCGCCCTCACCGGCGACGCGGGACGTACCGACCCGGCCTGCTCGCTGTCGCCCGACCACGGGCTGGTGCTGGCGGCCGTCGAAGCGTCCGGCGAGGACGCGGACCCGCGTGAACTCGTCTACCGGGCCCCCGGGCGCGCGGCGGACGGCGCGCCGGTGAGGTAGGCGACGACCATCTCGCCGATCATCCGGCGGTGCCGCTCCCGGTGCTCGGGCGCGGTCATGTCGCGGCCGAAGAGCGCGCCGAACGTGTGCTGGTTGGCGATGCGGAAGAAGCAGAACGAGCTGATCATCATGTGCACGTCGATCGCGTCGGCCTCGGCGACGAAGTCGCCGCTGGCCCGGCCCGCCGTCAGGATCTGCGAGATCAGCTCGGCGACCGGGGCGCCCAGGTTGACCAGCGCCTCCGACTTGCGCAGGTGCTCGGCCTGGTGGATGTTCTCGATGCTGACGAGCTTGATGAAGTCCGGATGGGCCTCGTGGTGGTCGAAGGTCAGCTCGGCCAGCGTCCGGATCGCCTCGACCGGCGCCAGGTGCTGGACGTCGATGGTGGACTCCAGCGACCGGACCTCGCCGTAGGCCTTCTCCAGCACGGCGACGTAGAGGTTCTCCTTGCCGCCGAAGTAGTAGTAGATCATCCGCTTGGTCGTGCGCATGAGCGCGGCCATGTCGTCGACCCGGGCACCGGCGAAGCCGTGCCGCGCGAACTCGCGCTGCGCGATCTCCAGGATCTCGGCCCGGGTACGGTCGGCGTCGCGCTGCCGCTCTCCGGTGGCTGGCGTTGCGGGCTGGGACGACATGTGACTCCACGGCATGACTACGGAAGCAGACTCATCCTATGACTGCTATGGCGCCTAGTCGGACCGATGGTGCAGCCGGGCGTGCTGGACGGCCAGCCGCACCGGGGCGTTGGCCGCGCCGTACCCCCGGTAGCCGCCGAGACGCTGGACGACCTCGAAGAAGACCCGGCCGGTGGTCACGGTGTAGAAGTGCAGGAACTCGCCGTGCTCGTCGCTGTCGTACAGCAGCCTGAGCTCGCGAAGCAGCGCGTGCCGCCGGGCGCCCAGGTCGTACCGCGCCTCAAGGTCGTCGTAGTAGTTGTCCGGGATGGCCAGCAGAGCGGTGCCCGCCTCATGCAGGCGACGAGCTGTGGCGACGATGTCACTGCTGGCCAGCGCGACATGTTGCCAGGCCACGTCCGGCCGGCCGTCGGCGGCGCCCACGTTCGCGACGTTGAGGGCCATCCGGACCCGGTCGTCCGGCGTGGAGACCGCGCGGCTGCGCAGCAGTCCGTACGGGTCGGGCAACTCCAGGCTCTCGTGCGGGGACAGGCCGAGGACGCTCCGGTAGAACAGCGACGCCTCGTCGAAGTGATGCCACGGCTGGGTCAGCGCCACATGATCGATGTGCGTGATCTCGCCGATCGCCGCGCCCTGGGTGGGGCCGCCGTCGTCCGAGCCGAAGTCGTCTATCCAGCTGGTGCGGTCGGGCCGCGCGGTCCAGCAGAAGAACACCTCGGTGCCGTCCGGGGCCGCCACCGCGTCCAGTTGCGCGTCATGGGGATCGCGCACTCGCGGCAGGACGGGGGAGAGGAGCGCCTCGGCGCGCTTGACCGCGGTCGCCGGGTCGGGCGACTCCAGGCCGATCGCGGTGAGTGCGGGCCCTTCCTTGCTGTCGGGGCCTCCCGCGTTCAGCAGGATCCGGGCCTCGCCCTGCTCCCACAACTCCACGGGCTTGCGGGCATGGACGCCCGTGCGGACGAATCCCAGCGCGCCGAGCACTCCGGCGAGCGGATCCGCGGCG
Organism: Spirillospora sp. NPDC048911; assembly: GCF_043198015.1. Lineage (NCBI taxonomy): Bacteria > Bacillati > Actinomycetota > Actinomycetes > Streptosporangiales > Thermomonosporaceae > Spirillospora > Spirillospora sp. NPDC048911. The sequence goes on from NZ_JBICUD010000018.1 coordinate 36,005, forward strand.
GCGCCGATGCCCGGGGCGGACAGCTCGGCGAAGGCGAACCCGCTCGGGATCACGGCGGGCGGCGGCACGGCGAGCGACACGCTCGTCGAGGGGTCGCCGGTCGTCGCGGCGACCTGCTCCTCCAGCGCGATGAGCGACCGCATGGCGTCCTGGGCGGTGCGCATGGACGCGGCCTGCCGGAAGATGTCGTTGAACACCTCCAGTGACAGCGGCCCGTCATACCCCGTGCGCAACACGTGGGAGACCAGGCCCGCCACGTCCAGGTCGCCTTGCCCGGGGAAACAGCGGTAGTGCCTGCTCCAATAGAGGACGTCCATCGGCAGGGCCGGAGCGTCGGCCAGCTGCAGGAAGAAGATCTTCTCGCCGGGGATCGTCTCGATCGCGTAGGGATCGACGTCCCGCGCCAGGATGTGGAAGCTGTCGAGGCACACGCCCAGGTTGGGGTGGTCGGCGGCGCGCACGATCCGCCAGGCGTGCAGGTAGTCGTTCACGTGCCGGCCCCACGCCAGGGCCTCGTAGGCGACGCGGATGCCGTGCTCGGCGGCGCGTTCGGCCAGCAGGCGCAGCTGCTCGGCGGCCAGGGCGTCGTCGTCGACGGCGGCGGGGGAGACGCTGGAGCAGACCAGCAGGCGGTCGACACCGAGGCGTTCCATGAGCGCGAACTTGTGCTCGGCGCGGCGCAACGACCGGGCGAGCACGTCGGGCGGGACCGCCTCGAAGTCCCGGAAGGGCTGGTAGAGCTCGATCGACAGCCCTAGATCGGCCGCGCGGTGGCGCACGTCCGCCGGGCTCAGCTCCCCGGCGATCAGGTCGTTCTCGAAGATCTCGACGCCGTCGAATCCGGCCGCGCCGATGGCGGTCAGCTTGTCGGCCAGCGTGCCGCTGAGCGACACCGTCGCGATGGACCTGCGCATGCGTGCTCTGCCTCCGGAGGATCGCGAAGTGAATGGACGAACTGGTTCGTTAGCTTATTTCACCTCGTCGCGCGGGTCATCGGCGAACATCGCCAAGCCGCGGGGTCTTGACATGTGACGCCCGCCACCATGACGATACGAGCGTCCACAGTAATGAACTAACTAGTACGTACGACTTCTCGCTCCCCGCCCCCGCCACCGAGGAGACCCGGCATGAGCGATCACCCCGACGTCCTGCCGCCCGCCCGGGAGGGCCAGCCGCGGAAGGCGGCCCTCGCCGCGTGGATCGGCAGCGCCCTGGAGTACTACGACTTCTTCATCTACGGGACCGCCGCGGCCCTGGTCTTCGGCAAGGTCTTCTTCCCCGGCTCCGAGCCCGCCGCAGGCACCCTGCTCGCGCTGGCGACGTTCGGCGTCGGCTACCTCGCCCGCCCGGTGGGGGCGCTCGTCCTCGGCCACGTCGGCGACCGCTTCGGCCGCAAGAAGGTGCTCGTCCTCACCGTCATGCTCATGGGCGTCGCGACCTTCCTCGTCGGGTGCCTGCCAACATACGCGCAGGTGGGAGTGGCCGCACCGGTGCTCCTGGTGGTCCTGCGGCTGCTCCAGGGCCTGTCGGCGGGCGGTGAGCAGGCGGGCGCCAACTCGATGACCCTGGAGCACGCGCCCTCGCACCGCCGCGCCTACTACACGAGCTTCACCCTCAACGGCACGCAGGCGGGCCAGATCCTCGCCACCGCGATCTTCCTGCCCATCGCGGTGATGCCCGACGACCAGCTGCTGACCTGGGGATGGCGGGTCCCGTTCTGGCTCAGCGCGCTGGTCATGGTCGCGGCGTTCATCATCCGCAACAAGCTGGCCGAGACGCCGGTGTTCGAGGAGGAGGCCGAGCGCGGCGCCGTCGCCGACCTGCCGCTGGCCGTGCTGTTGCACGAGCACTGGGCCGACGTGCTGCGGGTGATGGTCGCCGCCGTGATCGCCTCGGTGAGCACGATCTTCACCGTCTACGCCCTCTCGTACGCGGTGAACACGATCGAGCTGAGCAAGACCCCGATGTTGTGGGTGGGGGTGCTCGCGAACGCGGCGGCGCTGGTGGCGATCCCGTTCTGGGGAAACCTGTCGGACCGGGTCGGCCGCAAGCCGGTGTTCATCGCGGGCTCGCTGGGCTGCGCCGTGCTGATGTTCGGCTACCTGTGGTCGATCTCCACCGGGAACTGGGGCCTGATCTTCTTCTTCGGCATCGTGATGTTCGGCATCGTGCACAGCGCCACCAGCGGGGTGTGGCCGGCCTTCTACGGCGAGATGTTCACTGCCCGCGTCCGGCTGTCGGGCATGGCCCTCGGGACGCAGATCGGCTTCGCCATCGCCGGGTTCGCCCCCACCATCGCCGGGGCCGTCGCGGGCTCGGGCCAGGACGCGTGGTTCGGAGTCGCGGTCGTCACCGCCGTCCTCTGCCTGGTGAACGTGGCCGCCGTGGCGACCGCGCGCGAGACCTACGGCGTGCCGACCGAACGGCTGGGCATCAGGCCCGGCGGCGAGCCGGTCGCGGCGGCGAGGTCGCACGAGAGCGTCCCGGGGCGGTCATGACCGGCGACTCCGCGGACGTCTTCCGCGTCTACGCGATCTGCTACGGGCACCGCGACGGGCGGCGCGGCCAGCACTTCCACGGCTACGACGAACGCTGGGACGAGCCGCACCCCACCGCGTACTACGTGTGGCTCGCGATCTCCGACCGGCATACCGTCGTGATCGACACCGGGATCTCCCCGGACCGTGCCGAGCGGCTCCCCGGCCTGGACTATCTGGCCTCCCCGGTGGCAACGCTGGAGCGGATGGGCTTCGCCGCCGGCTCTGTCGACCACGTGGTGCTCACCCATCTGCACTACGACCACACCGGGACGGCCGATGCCTTCGAGCGGGCGCGGTACGTCGTGCAGCGAACCGAGCTGGACTACTGGACCGGCCCCTGGGCCAAACGGATCGGACGTGAACGCTGGCTGGTCGGCGACCGCGACCTGACCCGTCTCCTCGCGGCCCACGACGAGGGCCGGGTGTCGCTCGTGGACGGGGACGCCGACGTCGTGCCAGGCCTGAGCGTGCACCTGGTCGGCGGCCATACGGCGGGGACGCAGGTCGTCCGGGTGCGCACCGCCCGCGGGCACCTCGTACTGGCCTCCGACGCGAGCCACTTCTACGAGAACGTCGAGGAGGACCGCCCGTTCGCCATCCTGCACAGCATGACCGGCATGTACGGCGCGTTCGACCGGATCAAGGAGCTCGCCGACGGCCCCGGCCTGATCGTGCCGGGCCATGACCCCGAGGTCCGCCGGCGTTTCCCGCGCCTGCCCGGCCCGCTCGGCGACCGCGTCTCCGTCCTCCACGAGCCGGTGCGCCCGGCCGGAGAGGAGCCGGCGTGACCGGGCACGGACCGGGGGTGCGCGAGCACCTGATCGGGCTGATCGGCTCGACGATCACCACGTCCCTCAGCCCCGCCCTGCACCACCGCGAGGCGGACCACCACGGCCTGCGCTACCTCTACCGCACGATCGACATCGCCGAGCTGGGGCTGGGCGCCGGCGCGGCCGGCGAGCTCGTCCGGTCCGCCCGGCGGCTCGGCTACACCGGCCTCAACATCACCCATCCGTGCAAGCAGACCGTGATCCCCCACCTGGACGAGCTGTCGCCCGACGCGGAGCGGCTCGGCGCGGTCAACACGGTGACGTTCGACGGAGACCGCGCCATCGGCCACAACACCGACTGGACCGGCTTCGCCGAGTCGTTCGCCCGGGGACTGCCGGACGCCCGGACGCGGCGGATCGTCCAGGCCGGCGCGGGCGGCGCCGGGGCCGCGGTCGCCCATGCCCTGCTCACCCTCGGCGCCGACCGGATCACCCTGGTCGACGCCGATCCGTCCCGGGCGCACGCCCTCGCCGCGGAGCTGCGGCGACGGTTCGGCCACGCCCGTGCCCACGCGGGCGGTACCGCCGACCTGAAGGAACTGCTCGGCGAGGCCGACGGCCTGGTCAACGCCACCCCGATCGGGATGGTCGCGCACCCCGGCACGCCGGTCCCCGCCGAGCTCCTCCACCCGGCCCTCTGGGTGGCGGACGTCATCTACCGCCCGATGCGGACCGAACTTCTCGCCCACGCGACCGGCCTGGGATGCCGGACGCTGGACGGCGGCGGCATGGTCGTCTTCCAGGCCGCGCACGCCTTCCGCCTCTTCACGGGCCTCGACCCCGACCCCGAGCGCATGCTCGGCCATCTGGCCGAGCTCGTCACCCGCTGAGCGCCGCCGCGGCCACGCGGACGCATGAGCCGGGAATTCGTTTACCGCATTTCCGTATTGGCTTGAACCGGCCATTCGTCCCGGCCGTCACCAGGCATGAATTCAAACGATCAAGAATATTCCGGTTCGGCGTGTGTAGCCGATTTCGGGCCGGGTAAGGCGGACACCCTCTCGTCATGAGACACCTCGCGAAAGGAGATCTGTGTCCATGAGAAAAGCAATTCTCCACCTGTCCGCACTCGCCGTCGCAATACTGACGGTGCTGGCCTTCAGTGTCGCCCCCGCCTCGGCACGGCAGGCCGCCGCTCCGCCCCCGCTCGACAGCGTCCCGGTGACGGGAACGGCTGCCGACGGCTCCACGTTCACCGGAACGGTGGTGCCGACCGCCTTCGCGTCGCAGGACCGGACGATGACGCTGAACGGTGTCCTGAGCGGCACGATGCGTGACAGCTCCGGCAACACGACCGGGACGGTCAGCGACCAGGCCGTCTCGCTGCCGGTGATCCTTCCCGCCGCGACCTGCCCGATCCTGCACCTGACGCTCGGCCCGCTGGACCTCAACCTGCTGGGTCTCGTGGTGCACCTCGACCGGGTCGTCCTGGACATCACGGCGATCTCGGGCCCGGGCAATCTGCTGGGCAACCTGCTGTGCGCGATCGCGGGCATTCTCGACGGCTCCGGCAGTGCCAGCGAACTGGCCGCGCTCATCGCCCAATTGAACGCCCTCCTGGGTCTGGGCCGCTGAGTGAAATAGCTCCCCGCAAGAATGGCCGGCCTCGCCGTATTGGCGAGGCCGGCCTCCCTCATGCCAGACATTTTCATCGGCCGCCGTCCGAAGGGAATTGTCTTACCGATGCCCTCAGATTCCCGCTTGGCCGAGGATGAGGTTCAGCTCCGCGGCCCGGTGGGGGGTGATGGCGCCCTCCCTCTTCCGCGTCTCGACCTTGCCCCGCAGGTCGGTGACATGGCGGCGGAGCCGGCGGAGGTCGTCGGACCCGGAGTCCTGGTACGCCCGCCTGGTCAGGTTGCGCAGGTCGACGCCCACGTCGTCACGGATCTCGTGGGCGTCCAGCCCCTGGCCGATGGCGAACCAGAACTTGTTGAGCATCTCCCTGAACCGGACCGGCGCCGGGGCCACCGGAACCGAACTGGCCGGGGGCGCCACGGAGGGCCGGGGACTGCTCGTCTCCGGGGCCGTGGACATGGGCGGAGGCATGGACGAGGCCGCCCGCGGCGGCGAGGCCCTGACCGACGGCGGCGGCGGGGCGGCGGTCGTGGCGGCGGGCCGGGGGAGGGGACGGCTCAGGAGGTCGCCGGAGTCGCTGACCGCGGCGCTGATCGCGATCTGCAGGGTGGTCGCCGCCGACGCCGCCACCACCAGCACCGCGAGCGTGACCCAGTGCAGCCCGAGCCGCCGCCGGCGGGGCGGTGGCGATGCCGGTGGCGGTGCCGGTGGTGGTGTCGGCGGTGGCGCCGGTGTCGGTGTGTCGGCCGGCTGGTCGTCCGGCATCGCGGCCGCGTTCACGTGCGTGCTGTCGACAGGACGCGGGTCAGCCGGTCGGCGGTGGCCGGGGTGAGGGCCTGTTCGCGCAACCGGGTGACGATCTTCTCCTGGAGCTGGCTGAGCCGCTCGGCCAGGTCGACCTGCCGGCCCAGGAGGAGGTCGTTCCGCAGGTTGTTGATGACGTTGCCGAGGTCGACCGCCACATCGGAACGGACCTCGCCCTGGGTGAACGCGCGGTCCACGGCCGGTCGCAACCGGTCCAGCATGTCCAGCGCCTTCACGTTGTCGGCCTCGCCGGGACGGAAGGTGATCGAGGGCAGCGGCTCGGGCGCCGTCGTGGGCGCCGTGGTCGGCTCTGTCGTCGGCGCCGCCGGAGTCGAGCGCACCGGCGCGGGCATGGTCGCGGCCTGCTCCTGGGGAAGGGGCGCGGCGGGGGGCGGCTTGCTGGCGGCGACCGCGATCGCGGCCCCCGTCGCGGCGATGGCGAGAATGGCGGTGAGGCCGAGGCCCCATTCGCGTCTCACCCGGCCGGTGTCCGCGGGCGCATGGACGGAGTCGTGGATCGACGTCGCCCTGCTCGCCGCCGCCGACCGGCTGGCCGACCAGCTCGCCGACCTGCTGCCCGGCCCGCTCCCGGGCCTGGGGACGCCCGCCGGTGCCGCGATGCTCGCGAGCCTCGGGGTGCCGGCGATCGCCGGGTCGCCCGCAGGCGGCAGGATGTCCGCCGGCGTGGTGAGCGTGATGGTGTCGAACGCGGCCGCCTTGGCACGCACCAGGATCTGGGCCGCCTCAGCGGCCGACGGCCTGCTCGCCGGGTCGGACGCGCGGCAGCGAGAGGCCAGCGCGGTCACCTCGAATGGCACACTCGCGCCCGCCATTGCCGCCAGGCACTCGTTGAGCACGGCGCCGAAGGCGTGGATGTCGGCTCTCATCCCGTCGGTGTCGTCCGCCAGTGCCACCGCCTCATCGGCGGGCTCCTCCGCGGCCTCGTCCGCCGGCTCTTCAACGGAATCGCCTGACGACTCCGTCGAATCATCCGCTGAGGGCGCGGAATCATTCGCCGACGCCGCGAAGTCCTTCGCCAGGCGCTCAGCGGAGGGCGTGCCGAGATCCACCAGCTTGATGCCCCCGGGCGCGAGGATCGCCTTGCTCGTCCTCAGGTCCCCGTGGCTCACCCCGTTCGCATGCGCCGCCGCCAGCGTGCCGGCTATGCGCGCGCACATCTCCAACGCCTCGGGCAGCGCGAGAGTGGCTCGCCCCAGCCGGGTGGCCAGGTCCTCTCCTTCCAGGAACTCCGTCACGACATAAGGGACGGCGCAGCCGTCGGCGTCGCGAGTGTGGTCGAAGTCGTAGATGGTGGCGATGCCCGCGTGGGTGAGACCCGCGGTCCTGCTCATCCGCCGATGGAACACGCGGTGGAGACCCGGCGCGATCGAGTCCAGCACCTTGACGATGATGATCCGGTCCAGCAGATCGTCCCAGGCCCGCCAGACCTCTCTGGCGCCGCCGTCGTCATCGAGACGCTCCACCAGCCGATACCGCTCATTGAGCTGCAATCCAGCTCGCACCAGACCCGCCTTCTCTGTCGAGGGAGTCGTCATATCCGGCCGACCACACACATCCCAGGTCAGGAAGTACGCACCATGCGGCCTGAAGGTTCGGCGAGACCGAAAAAGCCTTCGGCGAACTCCAGAAAGCCCCTGAGAGCGCCGGAGCCCTCAGCCGGCCTGCGGCGGAGTGAGCAGCCGGTCCATGAGGAGGTGGAGGTGGGCGCGGAACGAGCGGACGGCACCCGGGTCGTCGGGCGGGATCATGCCCTGGTCCGGGGCCAGGACGCCGGAGCCCAGGAAGCCGTGGACGCACCACACCAGGGTCCCCAGGAGGTAGTAGGTGTCGACGTCGCCCGGCACCGCGCCGTCGATCCGCTGGGCGGCCTGGCGCAGCAGGGGACGGGAGTAGCGGTCCTCGAGATCGGCCACGTCGGCGGCGTCGGAGACCCAGCGATGGGTCCACAGCGCACGGATCTTGGGGTTCTGCAGGTAGAAGTCCAGATAGTCGTCCGCGAGCCGGTGCACGGCCGCGCGCCCGGACTCGGCGGTCTCCAGCACGTTCCGCAGCATGGCCTGTTCGGCCTGGAAGGCGCGCTGCATCACCGCCAGGTAGAGATCCCGCTTGCCGCCGGTCATCTCCGTGAGCTGGGCGCTGCTGACCCCGACCGCGTCGGCGATGAGCTGGAGTGAGGTCCCGTCGTAGCTGAGCTCGGCGAGCAGCCGGGCCGCCACATCGATGACCTGGTCGGACGTCACGGGGTTCGCCATGCCATCACGGTATGGGGCCGCGGGTCGAGAGCTGTCGTTCCCCCATTAAGGAACGCGCAAATCTGATCACCCCGTGACCTGGCACGGGCGGCGCGTCTTCCGGCCGGGTTTCGCCGTTCCGGCGGCCGATTCGAACCACCCGCCCCTCGAGGCGCGTATGTACCGGAGATGTTCACGCCGAAGAGGACGACGATGATGCCGGCGCCGTCCCCCCGTCCACGAGGAGTGTCTCCGTGTCGTCGGACTCCATCGATCCGAGTTTGCTGCGAAAGAACGCGCACAGCCCGTCCTTCTTCGCCCTCAAACGAGCCTCGGCGGGGCGGCTGGACCTCGTGGACTTCTGCATCCCCTGCAACCCCTACTTCCCGACGCCCGAGATGTTCGCCCAGCTCTCGGGCACCCTGGAGCAGATCCTCAAGTACTACCCGAGCGACGCCGACACCATCACGGCCGAGCTGTGCGCCACCCTGGGCCTCAACCCGCAGACGGTGGTGATGGGCAACGGGTCGACCGAGCTGATCACCTGGATCGACCACCTGCTGGTGACCGAGAGCCTGGCCACGCCGATCCCGACCTTCGGGCGGTGGACCGACCAGCCGATGGAGACCGGCAAGCGCGTCGACATGTTCCAGCTCCACGAGCTGCGGAACTTCGAGTTCGAGGTGGATCCGTTCGTCCAGTTCGTCCGGCAGCGCGGGTCGCGGGTGGCGGTCATCTGCAACCCCAACAACCCCGACGGCGGGTACGTCCCCCGGCACGAGGTGATCAGGATGCTGGACCACCTGATCGACCTGGACCTGGTCGTGGTGGACGAGTCGTTCCTGGACTTCGTGGACGCCGAGGCGTACACGAGCGTGGCCGACGAGGCCCGGATCAGGCCCAACGTGATCGTGCTCAAGAGCCTGGGCAAGAACTTCGGCCTGCACGGCATCAGGTTCGGCTACCTGGTCGCCAACCCGGCGCTGGCGAAGACCATCCGGGCGGCCCTGCCCAAGTGGAACCTCAACTCGTTCGCCGAGGTCGTCGTCTTCCTGCTGCGCGAGCACCGCGAGGAGTACCGCGAGAGCCTGCGGCTGCTGGCCCGCGACAGGATGCTGATGACGCAGCAGCTCGCCTCGCTGCCCGGCCTGAAGGTCTTCCCGTCGCAGGGCAACTTCGTCATGATCAAGCTGCCGGACGGCAAGGACGGCGTCGGGCTGCGCGACTACCTGATCGAGCACCACGGCGTCTTCGTCCGCGAGTGCGGCAACAAGCTGGGCTCCACCAGCCAGTTCCTGCGGCTGGTCGTCCGCCCGCAGAACGACGTCCAGCGGCTCCTCGTGGGGCTGGGGTCCTACCTCTACAACTCCACCATGCCGTCCACGCCGGCCGAACCCGTCCTGGCCCCGGTGAACGGCCTGAACGGGGTCAACGGGATGAACGGCACCCCGGTGAACGGCATGGAGATGGTCAACGGCATGAACCCGGTGAACGGCGTGGACATGCTCAGCCCCATGGACATGGTCAACGGCATGGACCGGGTGAACGGCCGCGAACCGGTCAACGGCATGGACCCGATCAACGCCATGAGTTCCGACTCCTACAACGGGGGCGCCGGCCAGAACGGCTACAACGGCGCTTCGGACTCCACGCCCTACAGCACCGTCGCCGAGCTGCGCTCCTACCTCTCCTCCAACGTGGTGCCGGGCCAGGGCGACGGCGCCAACGGCGGAGGTTCGGGCTCGGACCGCTACGGCCGCTTCGAACCCGTGCAGGAGGCCCGCCCCGCCTAGGCGGCCGCCGCCATCCCGGCCCGTCGCGTCCCTTTGTGAATTCCTTCCCGGCACAGCACTGAAGGTGCAAACTGTCCAGACTCACCGCGTAGTGGAATGTTAGCTACTACCATTCGCGGAAGGGTCAGGCCAATTGGACTCGTTGTCAGCCCCGAGTGGTTGAAGTTCACCGAGCTTGGTGGCAAGATCTCCGTGCCGGAAGCCGAGAGTTATTCGCATTGGGGCCTGCGATGGGCGGAGAATTGGTCGGCCAGTTGCTTCTCTTGCTTCTGGCAATTGTCCCGGGAATTCACTATGACCGGGTGCGGAGCAGGGGCTCGGGTTCGGGCCCGGCCGCCCCTCCGAACCTGGGGCGGGTCATCCTCGCGGGTGTGCTCATCACCACCATGACCTTGGTCTTTCTCGGGCTGCTCGATCTGTTCGATCCGCAGAACCTGGTCTTTCCCCTCGACAAGGTCGAGAAATGGGAGGACCCCCAGACGTTCGCCTGGACGGTCATCGCATTTCTCGTGTTGTCACTGACCACCGGGTCACTTGCCGACGCCCTCCTGTCCCGCCTGGAATCGGGTGCCCTTTCCGCTCAGGGAACGGCTCGTTCGCGCGCTGTCGGCGTCCGAAGGCAGGGCGATGAGGACCTCGAACTGGAGGTCAGGCTCAACAGCGGCGACACCTATCGGGGCGTGGTCGCGGGCCTGGCGCCGCCCCCGGGATCCCGCGCCTCCTACATCACCCTGAAGGCCCCGATCTTCGAGCTCGACGGCCATGGCAGGCCGCTGCCGCTGGACGCCCTGCACGGCGACCAGCTCGTGCTCGCCACCGACTCGATCATGAGCGTGCTGGTCCGGACGGCCGACCCGAAGCAGACCGCGCCCCGGTCGGGGCTCCCGGCCGGCCAGCCACGGCACTCGATGCCCCGGTCGAGGCTGACGCGGCGGGTCAAGTCGTGCCTGCGCCGGTGCTACGAGGCCCGTCACGACGCGCACTTCCTGACCCAGCTCCTGCTGCTGGAGATGACCGCCCTCGGGTTCGTCGCCCTGCTGTCCGGGTCCTTCGCCTGACGGCCCCGGTCAGGCCCACCGGTCAAGCCTGCCTGTTCGGGTCCGCCTCGTCAGGCCCGCCCGGTCAGGTCTGGCCGGTCAGGTCTGCCCGATCGGAGCCTCACCCGGAGCGGGTGAGCGCTCGGTGGTGAAGACGTGCACGTAGGGGGAGTGGGCACGTACCGATCCGCTTGCGGCGGCCCGGGCCAGGGCGAGCGCGCCGTCGGCTGAGCTTCCCTGCGGCTGAGCGAAACGGGCGGCGGGGAGCAGGCTCCGGATGGTGTCCTGGAAGGGCTCCATGAGCAGGTCGGCCGCGTCGAAGAGCCGCCCGCCCCAGGAGATGAGCGGATCGAGTCCCGCCGCGGCGGCCGCCGCGGTCTGGCCGAGCTGGCGGCCCGCCTCGGCCCAGATCCGCCGGGCGACCCGGTCCCCGGCCCGCGCAGCCTCGGCGACCAGGGGCGTGAACGAGGCGAGCCGGTGGGCGGGCGACTCCGACTCGTGGACGAGCGCGACCAGGTCCAGGGGGTGGCCGAAGCTGGCGGTCATGTGCTCCCGCAGCACGGCCGATCCGCCGGCGCGGCCGTCGTGCGCGCGCAGGGCGGCGTGCAGGCCCTGCATGCCGATCCAGGCGCCGCTGCCGTGGTCGCCGAGCAGGTAGCCCCACCCGTCGGACTGGTTCCAGACGCCGTCGAGGTCGGTGCCGAGGGTGATGACGCCCGTGCCCGCCGCGACGACGACCCCCTGCCGGAACCCGAGGGCGCCGACGTGCGTGGTCACCGCGTCGCCGGCGACGACGAGCGTGTCCAGGCCGAAGCGGCCGCGCAGGGCGTGCCAGAGCGTGCCCGGATCCATGACGAGGCCCGGCAGCCCGGTGATGCCGATCGCCATGCTGGTGAAACCCCCCGCGCCGGGGGCCGCGTCGTCGATGACGGCGGCGATCCGCGGCGCGAGCCGTTCGAGATCCACCCTGCCTCTGTCCCAGGGCACCGGTATGGCCTTCTCCGCTTGGGTTACCGCGCCCGCGTACTCGGCGCGAACCCTGGTCCCGCCGCCGCCGACATCGACGCCGACGAATCCGGCCGGGCTCATCGTGCGCGCCCGTCCAGCGCGGCCGCGGCGGCCCGGACGCCCGGGTGGGCCTTGAGCGCGTCGCGCGCCTGCTCCGGCGAGCAGCCGGTGAGCAGCCGCAGCAGCGCCTCGGGGACGTGCCCGTCCGCCTCGGCGAGCGCGGCGGCGCACGCGTCGCGGTCGAGGCCGGTCGCCTCGGCGAGCAGGCGCACCGCGCGGTCGTCGAGCTTGGAGTTGGTGGCGACCAGCCCGACCATGAGGTTGCCGTAGGTCCGCCCGGATTTGATCATGAGCGCCGTCGAGAACGCGTTCAGGATCACCTTGGTCGCGGTGCCCGCCTTGAGCCGGGTCGAGCCGGTCAGCGCCTCCGGGCCGGTGTCGGCGACGACGCCGATGTCGGCGAGCTCGCGCAGCGGCGCCGCCGGGTCGCAGGTGATCAGGACGGTGAGCGCGCCGGCGGCGCGGGCGGTGCGGAGCGCGCCGGCGACGTAGGGGGTGGTGCCGGACGCGGTGATCCCGATCGCCACGCTGTCGGCGGTGAGGCCCTCGGCGTCGGCGGCGCCCATCGCCTCGGAGTCCTCGCGGTCGATGGAGGAGTCGCCGACCGCGGCGGCCCCGCCGGCGAAGTGCGCGGTGAACAGGCCGCGCGGCGCGCCGAAGGTCGGCGTGATCTCGGTGGCGTCCAGCACGGCCAGCCGTCCCGACGCGCCGGCGCCGAAGTAGTGCACGGTCCCGCCCCGGCCCAGCCGGCGATGCGCCTCGTCCACGGCCCGGGCGAGCGGGCCGGTCGCCGCGCGCACCGCCTCGACCGCGTGGGAGTCCTCGTCGACCAGCAGGCGGAGGACGTCGGGGGACTCCAGCGTGTCGATGTCGGTGGTGCGGGGGTTCCGGTGCTCGGTCGGTGGAAGCGCCTGGGTCATCGTGCTCCTCGTCGCTCGTGCTCGTTGCTGGCGGGTCGTCGTCGCTGGCGGGCGGGCGCGCCGGGCCGGGCCGCGTAGGCGGTGAACAGCCGGCGTGACTCCGTGGTGAGGTCGCCCAGGTTCGGCGGTGCCGGTGCCGGTCCCTCCCGCAGGAAGGCCTCGGCACGGTCGCGCAACCGTTCTTGAAGGTCCGTCTCGTGGTCGCCGCCGGGCCTCGCGAGCGCGGCGCCGAGGCCGCGCGCCCACGTCGCCCAGCGGTCGCGGTAGTACCCGCCGACGAGCCCGGCCCAGTGCCGGCCCGCGTAGTCGTCGAGCAGGGGACTGGCCGTGGGGCCCCATGAGGTGATCATGCGGCGGGCGTTGTCCAGCAGGACGTCGCGGTCGGCCGTGGTCGTGGCCCAGGACAGCGCCTTGGCCTCCCAGCGCTGGAAGGTGTACTCCGGACGGGCGGCGAGCACCCGGTCCAGATCGTCGAAGACGCGCAGGAAGTCGTCAAGGGCGCGTGCAAGCTCGCCGGCGGGAGTGCCCGCAGCCTTCAGGGCCACGTCGACGGCGTCGAGGTAGAGCCGGTCGGCGACCCTGGCCATGAACGCGATGGCCACCTCGGCGAGGTCGTGTCCGAGCGGCCCGTCCACGAGGTCGCGGTGCTCCTCGGCCACCTCGATCAGGCGTTCCCAGGCTTCGGCCAGCACGGGCGGCCGGTACCAGAGGGCGCGCTCGACCTCGGCCCGCACCTCCTCGACGGCGCCCGGCAGCCGCGCGTACGTGGGCTTGGCGGTCATGACGCCGTTGAACTGCTCGGGGAAGATCCGCAGGCCCCGGGCGTCGTAGATGGTCTCCAGGAGTCCCCGCCAGGCGGCATGCAGCTTCGGCGTCCAGGCGCCCGGCCCGCCGTAGCGCCGGGCCACGAAGGCGTCGAGCCACGCGCCGAGGTCGGTGACCGGATGCCAGATCTGGTCGGCCACGAGCTCGAAGAACACGGGGTTGTTGCGGGTGGCCTCCATGGCCAGGCCGAGCCCGGCCGGCGGGTTCGGCGCCGCCAGGGCGGCGTCGACCGCGGCGGGCACCCCGCGCAGGTCGGCGACCGGATCGGTGCGGCCGCCGAAGTTGAGCAGCGCGCACCAGAGCCACGGCTTCCCGGAGAACTGGCCGAGGTGTTCCCACTGCGGGTCGTGCTCCGCCCACAGGTCCGCCACCAGCATCCGGTCGCCGGGGATCGAGCCGAGGAAGGCGCTGACGCGCTCGTCGGTCCAGAAGTCCCGCTGGTAGGAGAACGGCCAGGCCTGCATGAGCCAGACCGCGTCCGGGTCGGCCGCCCGCAGCCCGCCGAGCGTCGCCGCCGCGACGGCCCCCGGGAACGCGGGATCGGCGTCGACCGGGATCATCTCGATGAACGGGTCGGCGGCGTACAGGTGGTCGGTGCCGAAGAGCTCGATCTGGGCGCGGGCGATCTCGGCGCCGATCCGCTCGTACAGCGGATCGGCCGGATCCAGGACCCAGGTCCGGAACCCCTGCCAGTCGCGGCGGCCGGCCTTCGCCGTCGCCGCGATCCCGGCTGGGACGTGCCCGGTGAAGGCCGGGAGGACGGGCGTCATGCCGAAGGCGCGCTCGCGGTCGAGAATACGGGCGCCCAGCTCGCGGTGGCCCTCGATCCACGACGAGGGGAGCGGGCCGCCGAAGCCGTCCAGGCAGCCCATGAACTGGAACGGCAGGTAGCCCGGCCCGCCGAGGAAGCCGCGGATCGTCGGGTCGTCGAGCCCGAGCGCGGAGTAGGCGGTGTGCAGCACGGCCTCGTGACCGGTGATGGCGAGCGGCATGGTGATGCCGTGCAGGGCCATCCAGTCGATCTCGCGTTCCCAGTCGGGCCAGTCCCAGTAGGGCATGGTGTAGCTGAACGTGCAGAAGTTCAGGTAGTAGCCCTCGCCGACCCGCGCTGAGCCCTGCCGGAGCGGGCTTTCCGGCAGCGACGCCAGCGGCAGCGGCAGAGCGGTGTCCCAGTCGACGGACAGACCACACCGCTCGCGCAGGTAGTGATGGAGACCGACGGACGCGCTCACCCCGTCCGTCGCGGTGACGGTGAGCACGCCTCCGCGCGCTTCGTACTCGTAGCGGCGGCCCGTGCCGGAGCCGGCGCCGGAGTCCGCGCCGTCGAGTGCGGCGAACCGGATCGAGCCCGCCACGGGCCCGAGCACGCGGCGGGCGAGGCCCTGGACGGTCTCCGCCCAGGCCGCCGGATTGCCGCCGTCCCCGACCGTCATCCCAGGTCACATCCCTTGGCGAATTAGTTCCGTACGGTCCATAATTAATATGCTAGCGTACCCCGCATCGCACAGCGTGATCGACGTCAAGGAGGCGGTTCATGGACGATCTGGTCGCCGTCGGCACGCAGTTCATGCGGGAGGTCAACGCCGCCGCCATCCTGCGGAGGCTGCGCACCGAGACCAGCATGAGCGTCTCGGCGCTCGCCAAGGCCGTGGGACTGTCCCGGCAGGCCGTCACCCGCTCGCTCAACGCGCTGGTCGAGGAGGGGCTCGTCGAGTTCGGCTCCCTCGACCGCGACGCCGGCAGGGCGGGGCGGCCCGCGCAGCTCGTCCGCTTCCGCGCGGAGGCCGGCTACGTGCTCGGCCTGTCGATCAGCCCCCAGGACCTGCGCGTCGCGGTCTCCGACCTGGCCGGGACGGTCGCCGCCACCGACGTGGTGCAGCTCGGCGCGGGCATGGACGGCGCGGCCGCGGTCGAGGCCCTCCTCGCCACGGCCGAGCGCACGCTGGCGTCCGCCGGAGTCACGCCCGGGGACGTCTGGTTCGCCTCGGTGGGCACGCCCGGCATCGTCGATCCGGACGCCGGGGTCGTCAAGCTCATCCCGAGCATGCCGGGCCTGGCGGGCGACATCCTCGTGCGCCGCCTGAAGGACGTGCTCGCCTGCCCGATCTACCTCGACAACGACGTCAAGCTGGCCACCCAGGGCGAGCGGTGGCGGCGCGCCGAGCGGCCCGAGGACTCCATGGTGATGGTCCACTGGGGTGAACGCGTCGGCGCCGGGATCGTGCTGAACGGCGAGCTGTACCGGGGCGCCTCCAACGACGCGGGCGACGTCGGCTTCCTCGACCTCTTCTGCGACGACGGGGCGCCGGGCCCGGCCGCGGCGCCCCGCCATCCGCACGGCCTCGGCCCGTTCGAGCAGCGGGTCGGCGGCGAGGAGATCGTCCGGCTGGCGGTGGCGGCCGCCGAACGCGACGGCGACGCCGCGTTCCGGGCGTCGATCGCCGCCGCGGGCGAGCGCGGGTTCGACGCCGTGCTGGACGCCTTCGCCGCCGGCGCGCCGCCCGCGCTGGAGGCGATCGACGTGGTCGCACGGCGTTTCGCCAAGGGCGTCGCCGTGATCCGCGCCATCCTGAACCCGCGGCTGGTGGTCATCGGGGGCCCCATGGCCCGGTGCGGCGAGCCGCTGCTCGCCGCCGTCCGCGGGCGGCTGGCCGGCGAGCCGCTCGACCAGCCCGGCCTGGAGGTCTCGGCCCTCCAGGACGACGCCGTCGTCCACGGCGCGCTGCGCCACGCGCTGGACGAGATCGAACGGACCAAGTTCGGCCCGCCCCGGAGCGGCCGTCAGGAGACCTCATGACGGCCTGCTCATGACGGCCTCAGGGCACACCGGGCACCCCGCGTCCCGCCGGGTCCCGTCCCGCTGGGTCCCGCACCGGCCAGCACCGGTATTCACGAAGGAGAACCATCCATGCGAATGACGGCACCAGCCCGCCGCCGGGCGGCGTTCGCCGCGCTCGGCACCGCGGCCGCGCTCGCCCTGTCGGCCTGCGCGGGCAGCAGCAGCCCGGACGCCGGCGCGACGAAGGACATCGACGTCTCGACGAGCGTCCCGGGCGAGCCGGTGACCCTCACCCTGGCCTACACCGACGACCCGCCCACCAAGGCGCTCATCGCGGGCTTCAACCAGAAGTACCCGAACGTCACGATCAAGCCCCAGCAAACGCAGTTCAAGGACTACGTCAAATCGATCAAGCTGTCGATGTCGTCGGGCGCGCCGCCGGACATCGCCGAGTACAACCCCGGCGCGATGAACTCGCTCGTCCCCGCCGGTCTCATCCTGAACCTGGACCCCTGGTCCAAGGCCTACGGCTGGGACGCCAAGTTCCCCAAGCCGAGCCTTGAGGTTCTCAGCTCCGACAAGACCGCCAAGCAGTTCGGCACCGGCAGCCTGTACGCCACGCCGGGCGCGATGTCCGTGCTGGGCGTGTTCTACAACAAGTCGCTGCTGGCCAAGGCTGGTGTCAAGGAGGCGCCCCAGACACTGGGCGAGTTCGAGACCGCGATGCAGAAGGCCAAGGCCGCGGGCCAGGCCCCGCTGAGCGTCGGCGGGCTCGAGGTCGGCGGCTTCCAGGTCTGGAACGCCCTGCTCAACGTCACCGGCGACGTCTCCGCCTACCGCTCCTGGGTGTACGGCCAGCCGAAGGCCACCATCCAGACGCCGGACGCGCGGAAGGCCACCCAGACGCTGACCGACTGGGTGAAGAAGGGCTACATCCCGGCGTCGTCGAACGCCACGGCCGACACCGACGCGCAGGCCGACTTCGCCAACGGCAAGAACACCTTCATCATCACCGGCAACTGGACCGCCGCGATGATGGAATCCAAGATGAAGGACAACGTCGGCTTCTTCCTCCTGCCCTCCGCCGCGGGCGGCAAGCCGTCGGTCGCGTCCGGCGCGAGCGTCGCCTACGCCATCTCCTCCAAGACCAAGCACCCGAACGTCGCCGCCGCGTTCCTCGACTACCTCGGCTCGCCCGAAGCGGCGAAGATCCAGTTCGAGAACGGGTTCATGCCCGTCGACCCCAAGGCCGACGTCGGGGCCACGGGCCTGCGCGGGGAGATCGCCACCGCGTTCGCGCCGGTGGCCCAGAGCAACGGGATCGTCCCGTTCCCCGACTTCGCCTCGCCCGGCATGATCGACAAGCTGACCCCCGGCATCCAGGGCCTCATCAGCGGCAAGATGACCACCGACGACTTCCTGAGCTCGCTGCAGAAGTCGTGGGACGGGCACCATGGCTCCTGAGGTGACCACGGCGGTCTCCCCGCCGCGGGCCGCGCCGGCCGCCACCACGGCGGCCGGCCGGCGCCACCGCCGCCCGGCCGGTCGCGGCCGGGTTCGCGGCTGGCTCTACGTGCTGCCGGCGCTCGCGGTGTACCTGGGATTCGCCATCTGGCCCGCCCTGAACACGCTGCGCCTGTCGTTCTTCACGTGGGACGGCATCCTGGCGCCGCAGTGGGCGGGCCTGGACAACTACGTCAAGATCTTCCAGGACGAGGCGCTGTACGAGGCCGTCCTGCACGGCCTCATCCTGATCGTCTTCTTCTCGCTCCTGCCGGTCGTGGCCGGGCTCCTCATGACCGCCCTGCTGATGGGCAAGGTCCGCCGGGGCATGACGTTCTTCCGGGTCGTCTTCTTCCTGCCCCAGGTGCTTCCGCTCGTCGCCGTCGGCGTCACCTGGCGGTGGCTCTACAGCGAGCACGGCGTCGTCAACCAGTTCCTCGACCTGGCCGGCCTGGACTCGCTCACCCGGGCCTGGCTGGGCGACTACGACCTGGCGCTGTTCGCGCTCGGGTTCATCGGCACCTGGGCGATGAGCGGCCTGTGCATGATGCTGTTCCTCGCCGGGGCCCAGAAGATCGACCCGGCGCTCTACGAGGCGGCCACCCTCGACGGCGCGGGCTCGTTCAGCCAGTTCCGCCACGTCACGCTGCCGGGGGTGCGCAAGGAGATCACCATCGCCGGCGTCATCACCACGATCGCGGCGCTGGCGAGCTTCGACCTCGTCTACGTCACCACCAACGGCGGCCCTGCCGGGCAGACCAACGTGCCCGCCCTGCTGGTCTACCGGCTGGCCTTCAGCGAGGGCGACATCGGCGGCGCCAGCGCGCTGGCCGTCGTGCTGACCGTGATCGTCGTCGCGATCGTCGCCGTCATCCGCCGCTTCACCAGGGAGACGACATGACCACGCGCGGCGGGCAGACCGTCCGGTACGGGCTCCTCATCCTCCTCGCGGGCATGGTCCTGGTGCCGTTCCTCGGCATCATCCTGGCCGCGCTGCATCCGGCCGGCGCGCCGATCAGCGGGCTGAGCATCCCCGACCACTGGTCGTGGGGCAACTTCGAGCTCGCCTGGGAACGCGGCCACTTCACCGACCTCATGCGGTCCAGCGCCCTGATCACGTTCTGCGTCGTGCCGCTGGCGGTCATCCTCGCCACCCTCGCCGCGTACGGGCTGACCGTCCTCAAGGTCTGGGGCAACCGGACGCTGTCGGCCGGGTTCGTTCTCGGTCTCACGCTCCCCGTCGAGCTCGTGGTGGTCGCGCTCTACTTCAACCTGCGCGAGGTCGGCCTCACCAACTCCTATCCCGGCGTGATACTGGCCGAGGCGGCGCTGTTCATGCCGTTCGGCGTGTACTGGATGCAGGCGCACTTCGCCGGCGTCCCGGAGGGGCTCGTCGAGGCCGCGCGCATCGACGGCGCCCGCGACCTCGTCGTCCTGGTCCGCGTGCTGCTGCCGATCTCCTGGCCCGCGATCACCACCCTCTCGGTCCTGTACTTCATGTGGTCGTGGAACCAGTTCCTGCTGGTCCTGGTCATGATGCAGGATCCCGCCAGACGCAACGCGCCGACCGGCCTGGGCTTCTTCGTCGGCCAGTACTCCACCGACGTACCGCTCCTGTCCGCCGCGTGCCTGATCGTGATCGCGCCCATCGTCGCGGTGTACCTCACGTTCCAGCGCAGCTTCGTCAACGGCATCACCCAGGGCGCCATCAAGGGATGACGACCGCCGCCACGGCCAGGACGGCACTGACCCAAACGGCACTGCGGGGATCGCCGAAGGTCTCGGAGGCCAGACCGGCGAGCAGCGGGCCCAGGAACGCGCCCGCGTTCAACGCGACGGTGGCGAACGAGCCGTTCATGGTGGGGGCGTCGGCCGCGGCTCGCATGACGCGCCCGATGAGCGCCGTTCCGATGCCGAACGACAGCCCGCCCTGGACGACCGCGAGAACGAACAGCGGGACCACCTCCGCACTTGCCACGGCAAGCACCGCCCAGCCCGCGGCCAGAACGCACATGACGGTGACCAGGCCACGTAGCCGCGGGGCCAGGGCGACTCCGATGAACGAGCCCGCGCCGAAGGCGGCGAGCAGGCCGGGCACCGCGCGCCCGGGCAGGCCCGCGACGTCGGTGGCGATGACGGCGAGGTAGGCGAAGGTCGCGAAGGTCGCCCCGTTGACCAGGGCGGCGAGGAGCATCGCCCGCCGCACGTCTCGCGACCGCAACGCACGCGCCTCCTGCCTGATCGACACCTCTCCCTCGCAGGCGGCGCCGATGGGCGCGGATCGGAACACCAGCGCCAGCGCGGGCAGGCACAACACGGCGACCGCCCAGAAAGCCGACCGCCAGCCGTGCACCTCTCCCAGCAACGCACCGGCGGGCACACCGGCCACGCAGGACAGCGTCACCCCGGACACCAGGACCGCCGTGGCGCGGGCCTGCCTGGTGGGGGCGACCAGGGCGGTCGCGACGGACATCGCGACCGCGAGGAAACCGGCGTTGACGATCGCGGCCACGACCCGGGTCGCGAACAACACCGCGAAGTCCGTGGTGATCGCACCGACGACGTGCACGACGACGAACGCGCCCAGGAAGCCCGCCAGCGCTCGCCGACGAGGCCACCGCGCGCTCAGCGCGGCCATCACCGGCGCGCCGACGATCATCCCGATGGCATAGGCGGAGGTGAGGCTCGCGGCGGCGCCCACCGGAACCGACAGGTCATGGGCGATGCCCGGGACGAGACCGGACAGCATGAACTCGGAGGTGCCCTGCGCGAAGACGGCGAGCGCCAGGACATGGACGAAGAAGGGCAAGGAGATCGGCTCCAGCGGTGAGACCGGACAGGGGAGGCGTGTCCGGTCGCCGGAAGCGAGATCGATCCAAGGAGCCCGGTCGAAGACCGGTCAGGCAATCCGCCGCCGGTCGACCGGCGGCTCGGTTCTGTCGGACTCGGGGCTCACCCGCGCCACATTACTCACGCCACCCCGCACCCTCAAACTGTTTGTTCTCCCCTGAGCCAGCCGGTGAGCACCTGGCGGGCGATCCGTGCGAACAGGGCGTCGGGGTCGTCGAAGGGGTCGTCGGAGCCGTCGTGGCCGATGGCGGCGGTCAGCCATCGGTGGGTGCCCTCGGCGGCGGCTTTGGCGAGGTAGGCGGCCTGGGCGGCCTGCCGTCCGGTCGGCGTGCGCCCGGCCTGCGCCTGCGTTCGCGCGAAGAGCGCCGCCATGGCGTTCAGGGTGGCGATGGCCTCCAGCTTGGCCCGGTCGGCCAGCGGCGCCGGGGCGAGTACCTGGAGCGCCCGGTCCAGATAGGCGAGGCCGTTGGGGCCGAGGCGCAGCGGCTCGGGCGGAAGGTCGTTCAGCCAGGGATGGCGCAGGTGCAGGGCCTTGACCTGGACGGCGAGCGCCACCATGTCCTCGACCGGATCCGTGCTCAGCGGCACGCCGAGATCGAGCTCGCCCGCGACGGCGTCGGCCATCAGGTCGAGCAGGTCGTCGCGGCCCGCGACATAGCGGTACAGGGACGCCGGGCCGGTCTCCAGCCGCTTGGCGACCGCCCGGATCGACAGTGCCGCCAGCCCGTCAGCGTCGGCCAGTTCGACCGCGATCGCCGTGATCTGGGCACGGCTGCGCTCGGGCGCGGGGCCGCGCGCCCCGCGTTCGGGGCGTTCCCACACCACTGTCGTGTCGTCGGCCACAGCTGGTCCTCTCCGCGTTCGCGTCGCCTATGCTAGTAACTGCGAACATCGATCGCAGTATCTAGGAGGGGTGATGGACGAGACGCCGCTGTGGACTCCGACCCGCTGGGCGCGCAACGGGAACATCCAGCTGGCCTATGACCGGATGGCGGGCGATGGTGATCCGCTGCTGCTGGTCACCGGGCTCGGCGTCTCCCGCCGCTGGTGGCCTGACGGCCTGTGCCGGGCGCTGGCCGCGCACGGCTTCGCCGTCGCCCGCTACGACCAGCGCGACTCCGGCGAGTCGACGCACCTGCCGCCGACTGCCACCGGCAGCCCGATCACGGCGCTGTTCCGCAAGCGCGGCGAGGCCTACACCGCCGAGGAGATGACCGACGACGCCGTCGCCGTCCTCGACGCTCTCGGCTGGGAGCCCGCCCACCTGCTCGGCCAGTCGCTCGGCGGCGCGGTCGCGCAGCGTGTCGCGGTGCGGCATCCGGGTCGTGTCCAGACCCTGACGACGGTGTCAGCGGTCCCCGGCGACGCCTCGGGCCTGGCGACCTTGCGCTATATCCGGCTTGGGACGCTCGCCAAGCTCGCCCGCATGAAGTTTCCCCAGACACCTGAAGGAGACATCGAGGCGGGCGTCGCCCTGGCCCGTCTCCTCGCCTCTCCCGCCTACCCCTTCGACGAGCGGGCCACTCGTGAGGAGATCGAACGCCTCGCCGACGCAGGCGTCCACGACCGGGACTCGCAGAGCCGTCAGATCGGCGCGCGATGGCACGGCGCACCGATCAGCGCCATCACCGTCCCCACGCTCGTCCTGCACGGCACGGCGGACCCGCTCATCAAGCCCAAGGCCGCCAACGACATCACGGCCCGCATTCCCGGCGCACGGTTCGTCCCGCTCCCAGGCGTCGGCCACGAACTCCCCGCCCCCGTCTGGGACCAGGTCGCCGCCGAAATCCGCCGCCTGACCACAGAACACCAACCCGCAGTTTGAGGTTAGGCGTCCTTCTCTAGCGTGGCTTTGGTAGGAGTCTCCTGCCTCAGGACCGGACTGCCGGGTCGCCAGGGGACGATGTTGGCCATTGCAGGGAGCGGCCAGGTCGGAGGGATGCTGCTCTCTTCAGTCGTGTCGCTTGCCTGCGTGTCCGCCATGCTGCTTTGGCGCCGGTGGCAGGCCAGGGCGAGCAGGGCGGTGATCCACCCGAGGACCCAGGCGATGACCCCGCCGGAGTGCTGGTCTTCGAGCGGCGGGGCGCCCCAGGTGCGGCCGAGGCCGGTGAACCAAGTCCCGGCCAGGACCTTGTCGGAGGTCAGGAACACGACGCCGAAGACCGCGTGGGAGGCCGTGACCGCCAGCAGCGAGGAACGGGCGAAGGCCTTGCGGCGGGCCCCCGGAATGCCGATGGACGACCAGTAGCACAGCCCCGCGGCCAGGAAGCCCGCCATGGCAAGCGAGTGAATGGCGTGGTTGCGCATTGACGATTCGAAGAGTGAGGAGAAGTAGAAGCCATAGAGGCTGGCGACGAGAAGCGGCAGAGTCGCCAGGGGGTGCGTGAACACCCGTGTTGCCCGGCTCGTCCGCGTCGCGCGGATCAGCTCGCGGGACGTGCGGCCCGTCGCGGGGCGGTTGGGCAGCGCGCGCATCGCGAGCGTGACGGGCGTCCCGAGCAGGAGGAGGACCGGGGCGACCAAGCTCAGCGCCAGGTGCTGGACGAGGTGAGAGCTGACCAGGACCATGCTGTAACGGGCCAGGCCACCGCACGTCACGACGAACAGCACGGCGAGCCCCGCGAACCACGCCGCCGTGCGGGGGAGCGGCCACTGCGCGCCGTGGCGCCGCAGCCGGATCACCGCCGCGAGGTACAGCAGGGCTCCGATGACGATGAGCGGCAGGAACAGCGGGTCGAGCCGCCAGTCCAGCAGGTACGACTGGATGCCCCCGGAATCCGGGAGCGGGAAGCCGAGCCGCAGCGTGACCGCGTTCAGCGTCCCCGCCGGCACCTCGGGAGGCGGGGTGCGCGACAGGCCGGTGGCCAGGGCCATGGTCGCGGCCATGGCGAGGATCTCGATCGCGGCGATCCTGAGGAAGACCCGCCCGCGCCGGTCGGTGCGCAGTGCGGGGATGCTCGATCGCCTGTGCCACCATCCCAGGCTTGCCAACGCGATGAGCGCCGCTGTCTTCGCCATGATGAGCACGCCGTACCGCGAGTCCAGGTGGAACCCGCCCAGCCGGATCCAGGCATTGACCAGGCCGCTGGTGCCGACGGCCACGAAACAGACGAGCGCCAGGCGACTGTACCGCTGCACGATCTCCGGGAGTTCGTCGCGCGTCGAGCGCGCCAGCGCGACCAGCACCACCAGGCCGCCCACCCAGACGGCCGCGCCGACGATGTGGGCGGCGAGGCTGAACACCGCGAGGGCGTGGTGGCCGGCGTCCGCGGCGTGCCCGGTGAAGAGGGGCGGCAGGAGGCCCGCGAGGGCGAGGACGAGCAGGTAACCGGTGCCGTCCGGGGTGCGCGGCAGGTGCGCGGCGACCGAGATCGCGGCGGCGACGACCGTGACCGCGAGGAGCGCCCGGCCCTGGGAGAGCTCGATGAGGAACGTCCGCACCATGTTCCCCGTGATCCCGGTCGTGACCGGGACGCCGAACAGGTCGGAGATCGAGAAGCCGATCAGGGCGAGGGCGGACAGCGCCCACGCGACCGCGCTCACCGACGCCGCCCGCAGGCAGCGATACCCCTGGGCCGACAGCCTGCCGTCACGGCTCGGCAGGAACACCGCGCTCATCAGCAGCCACCCGACCGTGACCGAGCCCGCCAGGTTCACCGCGAGCTTGGCGATCGAGAGGCCGCCCTTGGTGAACGCGCCGGCCTGGGTGAGCTCGGGCACCGCCGCCGCGCTGAACGCGCCGCCGAACCGGATGACCAGGGCCAGCACCACCAGCGCGACCGCCGCCGCGCCCAGCCAGAGCAGCCGCAGATCGATCACCGGGGCGGGTCCGGCTGGCTTGGTCGCGGGCTTGGTCGCGGGCTTGGCGGCAGGCCCGGTGGCGGGCCCGGTGTCAGCGACCACGGCGAATCCACCGCCGATTCCACGAGACACCCGACGAAGGCGCGGTGAGTTCCACGGGGCCCTACCCTCCTCCTGGCGACGGTCTCCCGGGCAGGGCGAACCGGCCCGGTGATCAGGGGTACGGGCGCCGGCGGCGGTTCGTTCAATGGGCGTTCGCGGCGGAATCACCTGGCGGGGGCGTGTCTCCGGCGGCCCACAGGTAGAGGTGTTCGGGCCGGCCGGTGGCGCCGTAGCGGAGGCTGAGGGTGACGCGGCCGTCGGTGGCCAGGTCGGCGAGGTAGCGCTGCGCGGTGGCGCGCGAGATGCCGAGCCGGGTGGCGATGTCGGCGGCGGTCACGGGCTCGGCGGCCGACCGCACGGCGTCGACGACGAGCTGGGCGGTGTGGCCGGAGCGGCCCTTGCGCAGCGCGGCGTCGATCCGGTCGCCCTCGTGCAGCAGCCGCACCGCGCGGTCGATCTGCTCCTGGTCGAGCGGGTGGTCGCCGCGCAGCCTGCCCCGGAAACGCGCGTACGCGCCCAGCCGGGCGGCCAGGTCGGCCTCGGTGAACGGTTTGACGAGGTAGTTGAACACGCCCCGGCCGAGCGCCGTGCGGACCACGTCGCGTTCGGCCGCCGCGGTCAGCATGATGACGTCGCAGCCGAGCCGGGCGACGATCGAGGTGCCGGGGGCGTCGGGCAGGTACTGGTCGAGCAGGGCCAGATCGGGCCGGGTGCGGGCGGCGGCGGTCATCGCCTCCCCGGCCGAGTGCGCGACGCCGGCGACCTCGAAGCCGGGCAGCCTGCGGACGTAGCGGGCGTGCAGGTCGGCGACCCGGAAGTCGTCGTCGACGATCAGGACGCGGATCATCCGGTACCGTCCAGAGCCACCTCGTGCGGCACGTCCGCCGGCTCGGGGTCCTCGTGGTGGATCGCCTCGACGGCGCCGGGCAGGCGGGCCACGAAGACCGCGCCGCAGTCGGCGCCCGAGGTGCGGGTCAGCTCCAGCTCGCCGCCGTGCCTGCGGGCGAACTGGCGGGCCAGCGCCAGGCCGATGCCGTGCGGGCGCTCGTCGTCGGTGCTGGTGGTGAAGCCCTGCTCGAAGAGCCGGCCGGCGGCGTCCGGCGCGACGCCGTCGCCGCTGTCGACGACCACCAGGTGCAGGGTGCCGGCCTCGGCCAGGATGGACACCTCCGCCCATGCCGGACGGCGCGTCCCCGTGTGCGCGGCGGCGATCGCGTTGTCGAGCAGGTTGCCGAGAACGGTCACCGCGTCCAGGGGCGCGGACAGCGGTCGCGGCAGCGCGGAGTCCGGGCTCAGCCGCACGTCCACGCCCTGCTCGGAGGCGACCGCGGTCTTGGCCGCGAGCAGGCCGCGGACGTACGGGTCGCGGAGCCGCGCGGGGTCGCCGCCGTCGGTGGCCAGCGGATGGCCGGCGAGTTCGCGCAGGTAGGCGGCGGCCTCCTCGGTGTGCCCGAGCTGGAGCAGCCCGAGCAGGGTGTGCAGGCGGTTGGTGTACTCGTGCGCCTGGGCGCGCAGCGCGTCCGACAGCGACCGCACGACGTCGAGCTCGCGGGCCATCTCGTCCAGGTCCGTGCGGTCGCGCATCGTGAGCACGTGGCCGAGGTCCCGGCCCTCGCGGCGGACCGACGCGGCCGTGACGAGCAGCACCCGGTCGCCGGTGGTCACGATGACGCCGCGCCCGGTGCGGCGTTCGGCGAGCGGAACGTGGAGGCCGGTCGGCAGGCCGGCGTCCGTCAGTGGGGTGCCGGCCTCGGGGCGGCCGCCGATCAGCCGGGCCGCGGCCTTGTTGCAGATGGTGATCCGGCCCGCCGCGTCGACGGCGAGCACGCCCTCGTCGATGCCGTGCAGCACGGCCTCGCGCTCGCGGAGCAGGTCGGCGAGGTCGGCCGGTTCGAGACCGAGCGTCTGGCGGCGCAGGCGGCGGGCCACCATGATCGCGGCCGCGACCCCGGCGATCAGCGCGAGGGCGATGAATCCCGCCGCCGCCCGCAGCAGCCGCCCCACGTGCCCGGACACCGCGCCCGCGTCGATGCCGACGCTGACCTGGCCGACGACCCGTCCGCCGGAGGCGAGGATCGGGGTCTTGCCGCGGGCGGACGGGCCCATCGTGCCCCGTTCGAAGATCACCACGTCGTGGCCGCCGAGCGCCTCGGGCGGGGTGCTGACGCGCTGCCCGAGCAGCGCCGGGTTGGGGTGGGCGTAGCGGATGCCGTGATCGTCGGCGACCACGACGAAGAGCACGCCGGTACGGCGCCGCACGGCCTCCGCCCGTTCCCGGACGGCGGGCGACCGCCGGTGCGCGGCGACGTCCCGGACGATCACCGGGTCGGCCGCGACGGAACGTGCGACGGCGAGCGCGCGTTGTTCGTATTGCTGTTCGAGATCCCCGCGCAGCAGCACGGCCACGAGGGCGAACCCGGCCCCGGTGATCAGCAGCAGCACGGCGACCTGCGCGAGCAGCACCTGCGTCGCGAAGCGGGGATGCGGTCTGAGCGCCGGCCAGGGCATGGCAGCACGATACGTCGGCGGTTCGCGCCGTGGGTGTGAGCAGAATGCGCAGAACGCGGCTTAAGCGGCATTGACGGTGAACGCGCACAATCTGGTGACCCGGCTCACACGCCGCCTACGGTCCCGGACATGACCACCACCGAGCGACCGCCGGCCGAGCAGCCGGCCGGCCCGCCGGCCGATCGGGCGGCCGGAGCCGCGATCGAGCTGCGCCACGTGACCAAGCGGTTCCCGACCCGCGAGGGGCGGGACTACACAGCCACGCACGACGTCTCCCTCACCGTACGCCACGGGGAGTTCGTGACCGTCGTCGGGCCGACCGGCTGCGGCAAGTCGACCAGCCTCTCCCTGATCTCCGGGCTCGCCCCGGCCAGCGACGGGGACGTCCTCGTGCAGGGCCGGCCGGTCACCGGCATCCCGGACGGCCTCGGCTACATGTTCCAGCAGGACGCCGTGCTGCCCTGGCGGAGTGTGCTGGACAACGTCGCCGCGGGCCCCCGTTACCGGGGCGCGAGCAAGGCCCAGGCGCGCGAGCGGGCGCGGGACTGGGTCGACAAGGTCGGCCTGGGCGGGTTCGAGCGCTACTACCCGCATCAGCTCTCCGGCGGCATGCGCAAGCGCGTCGCGCTGGCCCAGACGCTGATCAACGAGCCGTCGATCCTGCTCATGGACGAGCCGTTCGGCTCCCTGGACGTCCAGACCCGCGAGCACATGCAGGACCTGCTGCTGGACCTGTGGTCGGGCTCCGGCGCGGCCGTCGTCTTCGTCACCCACGACCTCACCGAGGCGATCGCCCTCGCGGACGAGGTGGTGGTGATGACGGCCGCGCCCGCGACCGTCAAGGACGTGGTCCGGGTCGGCCTCGAACGTCCCCGCAAGGTCGAGGAGATCCGGCTGGAGGAGTCGTTCCTGGAGGTCTACCGCCGGGTCTGGGACTCCCTCCGGGAAGAGGTCGAGATCGCCCGCGCGAGAGGAGCCGACCGTGTCGCATGACCTCGCCGCCACATCCGCCACGGCCGCCGCCGGAACCGCCCCGGACACCATCGCCGGGAAGCCCGCCCCCGAAAAGGCCGCCAGGACCACGCGGCCGCGTCGCGGCGGGTTCCGGTTCCCGAAGATCACCACTACCCGGCTGCTGCTGATCGCGCTGTGGCTGGGGAGCTGGCAGGTCATCGCCACGCACTGGATCGACCCGTTCTACTACTCCACGCCGTCCGCGATCTGGAGCCGCCTGGTCGACTGGTTCACCGGCGGCACCGCGTTCGGCTCCATCTGGGAGCAGATCCTCGTCACGCTCCAGGAGGCCGTGCTCGGCTTCCTGATCGGCTCGGTCGCGGGCGTCGTGCTCGGCGTGCTGCTCGGCCGGGGCCGCTTCATCGCCGAGGTCTGCGCTCCGTTCATCAAGGCCGCGAACGCCATCCCGCGCATCGTCCTGGCCTCGCTGTTCGTCATCTGGTTCGGGCTCGGCATGTCGTCGAAGGTCGCCACCGCCGTCGTCCTGGTGTTCTTCGCGGTCTTCTTCAACGCCTTCCAGGGCGCCCGCGAGGTGGACAAGACCCTGGTCGACAACGCCCGCATCCTGGGCGCCGGGCCGCGCCAGATCCTCACCACGATCGTGCTGCCGTCCGCCACCTCGTGGATCCTCGCCAGCCTGCACGTCGCCTTCGGCTTCGCGCTGATCGGCGCGATCGTCGGCGAGTACACCGGCGCCGACCGCGGCCTCGGCCTGCTGATCAACCACGCCCAGGGCACCTTCGACGCCGCCGGCATCTACGCCGGAATGATCATCATCACGGTCATCGCGCTGCTCGCCGAATACCTGCTCACCCTGCTGGAACGCCGCCTCCTGGTCTGGCGGCCGCCCTCGTCCGCCGCCGACGCCCGCATCTGATCGGAGCCACCCCCATGACCCGCAGGACCCCACCCCGCCCGCTCGTGCTGGCCGTCGCCGGGCTGGCCCTCGCCGGCACCTCCCTCACCGGCTGCCGCGACTCCCGCAGCACCGCCGCCACCTCGGACGGCATGCCCTCCGTCAAGATCATGGTCGGCGGCATCGACAAGGTCATCTACCTGCCCGCCAAGCTCACCGAGCAGCTCGGCTACTTCCGCGACGCCGGCGTCAAGGTCCAGCTGCTCACCGAGCCGTCGGGAGCCCAGGCCGAGAACGTGCTCATCAGCGGTGACGTGCAGGGTGTCGTCGGCTTCTACGACCACACGATCGACCTGCAGACCAAGGGCAAGTGCATCCAGAGCGTCGTGCAGTTCGCCGACGTTCCCGGCGAGGCCGAGGTCGTCGCCACCTCGATGGCCGGCAAGGTCTCCACGCCCGCCGGCTTCAAGGGCCTGCGGCTCGGCATCACCAGCCCCGGCTCGTCCACCGACTTCCTCACCCAGGCCCTCGCCACGCGTTCGGGCCTCGGCTCCGACGCGTACACCCGCGTGAAGGCGGGCGCGGGCCAGACCTTCATCGCCGCCCTGGACAACGGCGGCATCCAGGCGGGCATGACCACCGACCCGACCATCGCCCGGCTCACCAAGACCGGCAAGGCCAAGGTGATGGTCGACATGCGCACCCGCGAGGGGACGCAGGCGGCCCTCGGCGGCCTCTACCCGGCCAGCTCCCTCTACATGGACTGCGCCTGGGTGAAGAACAACAAGGCGGCCGTGCAGAAGCTGGTCAACGCGTTCGTCCGCACCCTCTCGTTCATCAAGGCCAGCTCGGCCGAGCAGATCGCCGCCAAGATGCCCGCCGACTACGCAGGGGACGACCCCAAGCTGTACGCCCAGGCCATCAAGGACTCCAAGGGCATGTTCACCGCCGACGGCGTCATGCCCGAGGCCGGGGCCAAGAACGTCCTGGAGGTGCTCGCCTCGTTCTCCCCGAACGTCAAGGGCAAGAAGGACAAGATCAACCTTTCGGAGACCTACACCACCGAGTTCGTCAAGGCGGTCCCGAAGTCCTGAGACCCGCTCCCCGCCCCCCGCGGGCCGCCGACCTCCCCGGCGGCCCGCGGTGGCGTCTCACCCGGCGATCCGTTCGACGTAGAGGCGCAGGGCCTTGCGGATGCCCTCGGTGTCCGGCTCCTGCGAGATCACACCACCGGAGTCGAGTTCGTACCAGGTGGGGCAGTACTTCTTCCCCGCCACCTCGAACCGGCCGAGAGGCTTGGCGGTCGTGGCCTCGTACACCTGGAAGACGTACCGGGTCTCCAACAGCGAGACCTTCACGGCCTTGGCGAGATCGCTCTTGGTGGGGGGATCACGGTCGGTGTACAGGAGGTATCGCGGACTGGGCTTGTGGGAATAGAGGCAGGTCTCCCTCTTCTTGGGCTGGGGGTGGACCATGTCCTGATACCCGCAGGCCACCAGCTGGACCCTGGGCGGCCCGTCGGCGGGTCCCGGTCTCCACGCGGCCGGGAGGTCGACCTTGACGTCGTCCTTGACGTTGTCGTGCATCAGCACCAGGTCAAGCGGGTGCGGGCCGTTCCCCTGGTAGGGGTCCGCCGCCTCTTCGTAGTCGGTGCCGGTCCGGGCGGCTCCGGTCGACTGGAGGGGGCAGAAACCAGATCTGGAAGGAAGCGGCGGTGAAGACTCGTCGAGCATGGCGGCCACCTGCACCCCACCCAGGATCACGACCACGCCGACGCCCAGGACGACGAAGGACCATCGATCTGACTTCCGCATCCTCGCATTCTGGACGAACGAGCGATGATCTTCGACCTGTCGCTCTGAAACGGGAGTCTCGCGGGCCTCATACGCCCGTCCTCGCGGTCACAGGGGACTCGGTGCCGACTTGGGCGGGCGTGGTCGAAAGCGCTGCCGGGGGCGTGGTCGAGGGCGTGGGGCGGCGGACCAGGAGCAGGGTCGCGACGGCCGCCGCCAGCGCGACGGCCGCGGCGGTCGCCGTCGCGGCGTTCAGGCCCGCGGCGAACGCGGCGCGCGCCGCTTCGGGGGCCTGGGCGGCGTGGCCGCCGGTGATCGCCGCCGCGACGGCGGCGGCATCGGGCACCTCGTGCCGGAGAGACCGCTCCAGCGCGGCCCGGAACACGCTTCCGAGCACGGCGATCCCGAGCGCGTAGCCGAGCTGGCGGCAGGCGCTGACCGCGCCCGCCGCCATCCCGGCGCGTTCCGGTGGGACGGAGGCCATCGCGGCCGCCGTCACGTTGGGCAGCGCGATCCCGACGCCCACTCCCGTGATCGCGAACCCGGGCAGCACCGCGGCCCACCCGGAACCGGCGGTCAGCACGGCCTGGCCCAGGGTCCCGATCGCGATGAGCAGCATGCCGGATCCGACGGTCCAGCGGGGCGAGACGCCGTGCAGGAAGCGGCCGGTCAGCCACGAGGAGACGAACGCCAGGCCGCTCATCGGCAGGATCGCCAGCCCGGCGCCGATCGCGCCCAGGCCCTGGACGGACTGCAACCACAGCGACGTGTAGAGCAGGTACGCGAAGGCCGCGCCCGACATCGCCAGCGAGGCGATCATGAGGCCGGTGAAGGACGGGCTGCGGAACAGCCGCAGGTCCAGGATCGGGTGCGGGCTCCGGACCTCCACCACGGCGAACGCCGCGAGGGCCACCGCGCCGGCGGCGAACGTGCCGAGCGTCGCGGGCGAGGTCCAGCCCGCTTCGCCGGCCTTGGTCAGCGCGTACGTCACCGCGCCCGCGCCCGCGGCGAACAGCACGACACCGGGCAGGTCGATGCTCCGCACGGAACGACCGCGTGGAGCGTCCGCGCTCCGCGATTCGGCGACCACGCGCAAGGTCAGCGCCACGGCCGCCACGCTGACCGGGAGGTTCACCAGGAAGATCCACCGCCAGCCGAACTGCTGCGTGACCAGGCCGCCCAGGATCGGCCCGATCCCGGCGGCGGCGCCGTTGACCGCGCCCCAGACGCCGAACGCCGCCGTCCGGGCGCGTCCCTCGTAGGAGGCGTTGACCAGGGCGACGGTCGTCGCGAACATCATCGCGGCGCCCGCCCCCTGCGCCGCGCGCGCCGCGATGAGCACCGTCACGTTCGGCGCGAGCCCGCAGGCCAGCGACGACAATGCGAACATTGCGAGCCCCAGCACGTACACCCTGCGGCGCCCGACGAGGTCGGCCAGCGCCCCCGCGCCCAGCAGGAGCGCGGCGAGCACCAGCGCGTAGATGTCCATCACCCACTGGAGCGACGAGTACGACGTCTTCAACCCGGTCGCCATGTCGGGCAACGCCACCGTCACGATGTTGACGTCCACCAGGAGCATGAACGCGCCCAGACATATGGCTGTCAGCGGCCACCACTTGCTCATCTCGATCCCTTCACCGTCTGTTTCGGAGGTCTCGAACCACCGTGGCTCCGCCCAAGCGCCGATTACCACTCACAGGGCCAGGTCTCGATGTTTTCGACATCAGCTAGCCTCGGATGGTGGAATCCGACACGGCAGACGATCTTGATCGCAGGTTGATCCACGCCCTGCAGCTCGACGGGCGCGCCCCGTTCAGCCGCATCGCGGAGGTGCTGGGGGTCTCCGACCAGACCATCGCCCGCCGCTACCGCCGGCTGCGTGGCCGCGATCTACTGCGCGTCGTAGGCGTTCCGCCCGCCAACTACTTCGCCGCCGGGCGATGGCTGCTCCGGCTGAGCTGCGTGCCCGGCGCCGCCCAGGGCGTGGCGACGGCCCTCGCGCGCCGTCCCGACACCTCCTGGGTGCAGCTCGTCTCGGGCGGGACGGAGATCCTCTGCATCACGCGGGCCCGCAGCCAGGGCGAGAGCGAGCAGCTCCTGCTCGACAAGCTGCCGAGGAGCAGCCGGGTCGTCGCCGTCGGCGCGTACTCCGTCCTGCACGCGTTCTACGGGTCGCCCAACCGGGTCCGGGGCCTGGACGCGCTCACACCCGACGAGATCCGGCAACTCGTCGGTGAGCTACCGCCCGACGACGGCGACCGCGCCGAGGTCGATCCGCTCGATCTTCACGACGCGCTGGACCCCGGCGACCAGCGGCTCCTGGACGTCCTCGCCCGGGACGGCCGCGCCGGCCTCGCGGAGCTCGCCAGCGCGACGGGCTGGTCGCCCTCGACCGCCGGCCGCCGTCTCGACCAGCTCCGTGCCATGGGCGTCCTGCGCTACTACGCCGAGTTCGAGCTGCCGTACGTCGGCCTGCACACCGCCGCGCGCCTATGGATCAACGTGCCACCGGCCGAGCTGGCGGCCACCGGCGCGGCCCTGGCCGAGCATCCCGAGATCGTCTTCGCGGCGGCCACGACCGGGCCCACCAACCTCGCCGCGCAGGTCGTCTGCCGTGAAGCCGGCGCCCTCTACCGCTACCTGACCGGGCCCGCCGCGGCGCTGAAGGCGATCGGGCACATCGAGACGAGCCCGATCATCCAGAACGTCAAGCGGGTGGGGACCCTGCTGGGCCCGGCCACGACCGGCTAGGTCGTTTCGAGGACGGCGCGGGCGGCGTTGTGCCCGGGGATGCCGCTGACGCCGCCGCCGCGGCGCGCGCCCGCGCCGCACAGCAGCACTCGTGGATGTGCTGTCTCGACGCCCCAGCGTCCTGCTTCGGCAGGGTCTTCGGCGTAGGGCCAGGCCAGGTCGCGGTGGAAGATGTGCCCGCCTGGCAGCCCGGCCTCGTTCTCCAGGTCGACGGGCGTCTTCACCTCAAGGCAGGGCGCCCCGTCCGGCGTGCGCAGCAGGCAGTCCTCGATGGGCTCGGCGAGAACGGCGTTGAACGAGTCGAACGTGGCGCGCAAGGCCTCCTCCCTGGCGCGCGCAGGGTTCGCCCGGAACAGCCGAGCGGGCATGTAGAGGCCGAAGAGCGTGAGCGTGTGCGCGCCCGCCGATCGCAAGCCCTCGCCGAGGATCGACGGGTCGGTGAGCGAGTGGCAGTACACCTCGGCGGGCGGCAAGCTCGGAATGCGGCCCGCGGTGGCTTCGGCGTAGGCGGTCGTGAGCTGGGCCCGTCCCTCGTTGATGTGGAAGGTGCCGCCGAACGCCTCGTCCGGCCGTACGGACGCGTCGCGAAGGCGGGGGAGCCGTGACAGCACCATGTTCACCTTCAGCTGCGAGCCCTCCGGGACCGCCGGCGCCGGAGATTCGCCGGTGAGACGCGCCAGCACGGCCGGGGGCACGTTGGCCAGGATCCGCTTCGCGCTGACGGCGTGCTCCGCGCCGCCCTCGTCCCGGAACGTCACCTCGCCGGACGGATCGATCGCGATGACCTCCATGCCGGTGCGCAGCTCGGCCCCGGCGGCGCGGGCGGCGTCGGCCAGACCGGTGGTCACGGCTCCCATGCCGCCGACGGGCACGTTCCAGTCGCCGGTCCCGTCGCCGATGACGTGGTAGAGCAGGCATCGGTTGGCGAGCAGGCCCGGGTCGGCCGGATCGGCGAACGTGCCGATCAGCGCGTCGGTGAGCACGACCCCGCGGACGACGTCATCGGCGAACCGTTCGTCCACGACCTCGCCGATCGGCCGTTCGAACAGATCGCGCCAGGCCTCCTCCTCGTCCACCAGCCGCCGCAGCCCCGCACGGTCGCGCAGCGGCTCCAGCAGCGTCGGGGCCACGCGCCGGGCGACATGCCCGGCCAGCCCATAGAACCGCTGCCACGCCTCGAAGTCTTTGCCGCCGCCAGTGACACCGGAGAACGAGGCAGCCGTGCGCTCGGGATCGTCGTTGTCGACCAGGAGACCGCCGTCGCCGAGCGGCGTGTACGAGGCGAACCGGCGGCGGCGCAGCTCCACGCGCAGGCCCAGATCCCGCACGATCTGCGACGGCAGCAGGCTCACCAGGTACGAGTAGCGGGACAGGCGCGCGTCCACGCCCGGGAACACCCGCTCCGACACGGCGAGGCCGCCGGAATGGTCCAGGCGTTCCAGGACCAGGACCCGGCGGCCTGCCCGAGCCAGGTACGCGGCCGCCACGAGCCCGTTGTGCCCGCCTCCGACGATCACAGCGTCATGCATGTGAACAGGAGATCACACGGGCGGTGCCGGGGTACACGGCGGCTCGGCGGCCCGGCGGCTATCGGTTGAGCGCCTCCATCAGCGAGGGATAGGCGAGGTGCAGCTCGCGCTGCCAGTAGGGCCAGTCGTGCTGGCCGTCATAGAAGTGCGTCGTGACGGGGATTCCCAGGTTGCGGAGCCTGGCGGTGAACGCCTGGGCGTGGTCGAAGGCCGCGGCCTCGATCGGATCGGTGAGGATCGACCCGCCGAGCGACCCGCGTTGCCCGTTGCCGCAGGCCACGCGCAGCCGGACGCCGCGGAGCCGGTCGGCGAGATCGTAGGGGTTGTGCGCGTGCCAGATCGCGGCCTGGTCGTCGGGGTCGCCCCAGACGCGCCGCCAGTCGGTGCCGGGACAGGCGAACGAGGTGCCCCAGCCGGCGGAGTCGTCGCCCGGCCGGTGGCCGTACAGCGTGTGCAGGTAGCCGCTGAACGCCACGGCCGCCCTGAACATGCCACGGAACCGCGCCGCGTACAGCATGGTGCCGAGGCCGCCCATCGAGTTGCCCGCGATCACGCGGGCCGTGCCCGCCCGATAGTCGCGCTCGAGGATCTGCCGGACCTCTGTCATGTGGAACGTCTCCCAGCGGGGCGGCCCGCCCTGCCCGAGGTTCCACCAGTCGGAGTAGTTGCCGCAGCGGCCGCCGTTGGGCATGACGACCAGCACGTCGGACGCGGCGGTGAGCTCTTCGACGTCGGTGTCGCGCGTCCACGAGGTGTAGTCGTCGACGCCGCCGTGCATCAGCCAGAGCGTCGGCCAGGTGCGCGAGGCGGTGCGCGACCAGCCGGGCGGCAGGAGCAGTCGCACTTTCTCCCGGCCGCCCATCGCGGGCGACTCGACGGTCAGGTCCAGAGTGCGCGAAGCGACCATTGTCTCGTTGACGACGGTCGCTTCGGCGGATGCCATCACCGGCCCGGAGGTGCGGACGGTGCAGACGAGAGAGAAGAGCAGGATGAATGCCCCCACCAGCGAGGTGAGGGTGTGGCGTCGACCCAATGCGGGGGCCTTTCGGGAACGGCGGAGGGTTGTTCCGAATATTCCCGGCGGCGCATTGTGTCAGTGCACGCTTACGCTTTTATCAAATACATTTGAGCGCGGAAGATCCACTTCTTTGGATCCACTTCTTACTTCTTGCCGGCTCCGAGCGACTTCATCAGGGTCGGCCAGATGAACTTGGCCTCGCGGATCCACGCCGGCCAGTTGTGCCTGCCGTTGCCGTAGATGTGCGCGGTGTAGGGAATGCCCACCGCGTCGAGGCGCTTGCGGAACTCGATGTTGTTCGCGCCGACCGCGATCTCGCTCAGCAGGCCGATGTCCCACGGGGCGACGTTCGGGTCTCCCGGACCCGGCTTGCCCGTCGTGCCGGACGAGAAGAAGATCCCGGTGCCCTTGAGCTTCTTGGCCTGCGCGTGCGGGTCGTACGAGGCCCAGTTGGCGTCGTCGGCGAACGGGACGCCCCAGATGGCGAACGGGTCCTGCCCGTTGCCCGCGTTGGTGAACATCAGCATCGCCTGCATGCCCGGAGCGCGCATCGACAGGATGCCGCTGAGCGACGCCACGTACCTGAACAGGCCTGGGTGGCGCGCCGCGTAGCTGACCGCGCCCTGCCCGCCCGAGGAGTTGCCGATCGCCGCGCGCACACCGCCGCCGCGGTAGTTGCGCTCGATGAGCTGCCGGACCTCCTGGGTGTGGAACGTCTCCCACTTGGGAGAGCCGCCCTTGCCGTAGTTGTACCAGTTGGCGTACGAGCCGTTGGACGCCTCGGGCATGACGACGATGACGCCGTACGCGGCGGCCCAGGACTCGATGTCGGTGTTCTTGGTCCAGGACGTGTAGTTGTCCTGGCCGCCGTGGTAGGCGTACAGCACCGGCCAGGTGCGGGCCGCGTTCTGCTTCCAGCCCGCCGGGACCAGGATGCGGGTCTTCACCGACCTGCCGAGCGCCGGCGACTGGACGGTGATGTCGAACTCGCGGGCGGCGATCCGGGTGGTCTTGGTGATGCGCGCGCCGTCCGCCGCGGCCCTGGGGCCCAGGGCGGCCTGTGCCGCGGTGCCGGTGCCGACGACGCCGATGCCCAGGACGGTCGCGGCGATCGTGCCCGTGGCGGCCGAACGGCGCAGGTGGGCGGGCGAACGGCGGTACGACCGGTGGCGAGCCAGGGCTGTCATCTGTCACCTCGCAACGGTGCGCAGCCCGGGCGACCACGCGGCTGACAGGTGAGTCTGGTCACGCGGTGGCGGACGTGACAATAGGTGCGAGTGACAATAAATGATCAAATACCTGTCGAAAATTGAGTCTCGGGCCGTATTCGCGCCGGTGTTCTAGGATGGCCAGAACATTGTTCTAGTGCGAGGAGGGGCCGGATGGGCACCGAGGGGGCACCCGCCGCGGCGTTCTACGAGCCGCTCGGCGACGGCCGGTTCGCCAGCACGGCGGCGACCGCCGGCCCGTGGGCGCCGGGGTTCCAGCACGCCGGTCCGGTCTCGGCGCTGCTCGGGCGCGCGTTCCAGCGCCACGACCCGGCCCCCGGCGGCCGGATCGGACGGGTGACCGTCGAGATCCTCGGCCCCGTCCCGGTCGCCCCGCTGCGCGTCACGACGCGGACCGTCCGGCCCGGGCGGAGGGTCGCCCTCCTCGAAGGCGAGCTCGACCACGACGGGCGCACCGTCGCCCGCGCCACCGCGTGGCGGATCGCGCCCGCGCCGGCCGACCTCGAGCCGATCGAGAACGCGCCGGCGCCACCGTCGTTGCCCGACTCGGCCCCGGAGCCCTTCGAGGGCTGGGCCGGCATCAACCTGGACGGCTACCTGTCGTCGATGGAGTGGCGCTTCGTGCGGGGGCTGTTCGCGCGGCCGGGGCCGGCCGAGGTCTGGGCGCGGTCGCGGATCCCGCTCGTCGCCGGTGAGGCCGACACGCCTCTGGTGCGCGCGCTCGTCCTCGCCGACAGCGCCTCCGGCGTCGGAAGCCAGATCGACTTCGCGAAATGGCTGGTCATCAACACCGACCTGACGGTGGCGCTGCACCGCGACCCGATCGGCGAATGGCTCTACATGAGCGCGCGGCTGCACGCCTCGCCGTCCGGGAACGCCCTGGCCGAATCGGCGCTCGCCGACGCGTCCGGCCACTGTGGGCGCGGCTTGCAGACCCTCCTGGTGGCCGACCCAGCCTAGGGACGGTCCGCAGGGGCTTCCTCATAGCTGAGGACGCGGGCGACGTTGCCGAGCATCTTCACGTCGAGGAGCCCGGCGACGGAACGGACGAGGACGCCGAACGGCCCGTCCGGCGGCTCCACGCCCGCCCACCAGGAGACGCGTTCGGCGATGGCGGGATCGGCGGGGGCGACGCCGATGAGCGTGATGCCCAGCTGCCGGGCGAGGAGCATCTCCAGCTCGGCGCGGGGCAGCGAGCGCGTCCGCAGCCATTCGACCCCGGCCAGCTCCACACCGGCGATCCAGGAACGGATGACCATCTCCAGCGCCGGGCTGGGCTCGGCGACCTCGAGCGTGTCGCAGGTGATCCTCAGGATGTGGTCGCGGACGCGCTGGGCCGCGGCGCGCGCCGACTCGGGGACCTCGCCGGAGCCCATCGCGAGCACCCCGCCCACGATGCCCTCGTGCTCCTCGATGAAGTCGAAGTAGACGTGCAGGCGGATCATGAGGTTCCACGACGGGACGCCCTCGTCAACCGCGTCGAGCCGGTCGACGACCTCGGCGCCGACCCGGTCGGCGACCGCCTCGAACAGCTCCTGCTTGCTGTCGAAGTAGCGGTAGAGGGACGATCGGGAGCTGCCGGCCGCCGCCGCGAGATCGTCGATCGACACCTCGTGCTCGGGCCGTTCGCGGAACACCTTGATCGCCGTGGTGATGATCTCCTGGCGGCGCTTCTCCGAGGGCAGCCGCCGGAAGGGCGGCCTCTTGCGGGCGCGCGCTTTGCGTCCGTCCCGCGCCACGTCGGGCTTCCCGCCGTCGAGATCCTGGTCGGACATCGCGCCACCTTCGCCGTGTACGTCCGTTCGGGACGCATGTTCCCGGTGCGGAGGCGGTGTCCGCAATGCCTGCCGGAACCTGAGATCACATTTGTCAGCCGCCTGACAGGGACCGGGCGAATTCGGCGCGGCGGCCTTGAAACAGGGGATGTCGCGTCCCCGGTACGGTGCGCGGGGACGGCCGCCCGGACCGGGCGGCCGCTCGCCACGAACTCCTCAGCGGGAGGTGAGGTCCTTGGGCAGCCGCTCGAGCAGGCCGCGCAGATCGTCGGCGTGGTCCTCCTCGTCGGCCAGCAGGTCCTCGAACACGCGCCGGGTGGTCGGATCGCCGTTGCCGAGCCACTGGAT
Organism: Spirillospora sp. NPDC048911; assembly: GCF_043198015.1. Lineage (NCBI taxonomy): Bacteria > Bacillati > Actinomycetota > Actinomycetes > Streptosporangiales > Thermomonosporaceae > Spirillospora > Spirillospora sp. NPDC048911. The sequence goes on from NZ_JBICUD010000018.1 coordinate 75,505, forward strand.
GATCTCGGTGTAAGAGGCGACCGCGACCCGCTCGGCGATCAGATCCTCCTTGATCATCTCGACCAGGTCGAGGCTGGCGTCATAGTGGGTGTGCGAACGGCCGGCCAGGATCTCGGGGTTGAAGTCGGGCTCCCCGCCGAGCTGCGTGATGCGGGTCGCGAGCTTGTCCACGTGCTCGTACTCGTCGGCGGCGTGCTCCTGGAACTCGGCCACCACGCCCTCGGAGTAGATGCCGGTCGCGGTGTAGGCGTGGCGCTTGTAGCGCAGCACGCACACCAGTTCGGTGGCGAGGGCCTCGTTGCACACCTGGATGACCCGATCGACGTCCGCGCCGTACGCCGCGGTCACCGGGCCTTTGTCGATCTCGGCGCGGGCGCGCTCGCGCAACGTGGTCACGTCACTCAGAAACTCGGCCATGGTCCGGGCTGTCCTCTCCAGTCGATGGTTCTGATGCCTTCTCTCCCCGCTGGTCGTTGACCTATCCCGCCGCGCGCGAAGTCACGGACACGCACCTGTCACGCCGAGTCCAGAAGCCGGCGGCGAATTCCCGCCCGCCGCCGGGCACAAGTGCGGGGTGCGGCGATCGCCGGGCATGGCCGAGTCCACCGTCATGGACACCTTCGAGAGGCGTGGTGCTGCGACGGCTGAGGCACGGACGCCGTGAGATCGTGAACGCGACAGCGGCGACGGAGAGGAAGCTCCCGACATGACCGACCGTGTGACCGTCTCCGTTGATCGGGGCGTGGCCGACGTGCGGCTGAACCGTCCGGACAAGCTCAACGCTCTCGACATGGCCACGTTCCGGGCGCTCGCCGAAGCCGGCGACCGGATCGCCGCCAACGCCTCCGTCCGCGCGGTCGTGCTGTCGGGCGAGGGCCGCTCGTTCTGCGCGGGCCTCGACTTCGCCAACTTCGCCGCGATGGCCGACGGCCCGTCCAACGCCGACCGCCAGAGCGACGAAGGCTTCACGCGCCTGCTGACCGACATCACCGAACGCGAGCCGGGCCGCATCACCAATCTCGGCCAGCAGGCGGCGCACACCTGGCGGGAACTGCCGCAACCCGTCATCGCCGCCGTGGCCGGTCACGCCCTCGGCGGCGGCCTCCAGATCGCTCTCGGCGCCGACATCCGCATCGTCGCGCCCGACGCCAAGCTGTCGGTGCTGGAGATCCGGTGGGGCCTGGTCCCGGACATGACCGGCACCGCCGCCCTGATCCGGCTGGTGGGTGAGGACGTCGCCAAAGAGTTGACGTTCACCGGCCGGATGGTCTCCGGTGAGGAGGCCGTCCGGCTCGGCCTCGCGACCCGTACCGCCGACGACCCTCGCCAGGCCGCCACCGATCTCGCCCGCGAGATCGCCGCCGGCAGCCCGGATGCCGTCCGCGCCGCCAAGCGCCTCCTCAACCGCGCCGCGGACACCGACCTCGCCGGCCAGTACCTCGAAGAGTCGCGGGAACTGGGCGCGCTGCGCGGCTCGCCCAACCAGGCCGAAGCGGTCCGCGCCTACTTCGAGAAGAGGCCCGCCGTGTTCTCCGACCCTGCCTGATCAGGCGGCGAGAAACGTTCCGAAGGGGAGATTGCGGATCAGCCAGAAGAGAAGGACCAGCGCCAGGAAGGCCCAGATCAGCCGGGGATCGGCGGGTTTCGTCCGTGCTGGACGGCCACGGGCGCGGGCGAAGGTCCAGCGGATCCAGAAGTAGGCCAGGACGGGGATCATCGCGACGGTGAAGACGTTCAGCCCGAGGGCCGTGCCCAGGTCGCCGTGCGTCAGGGCGTGGATCGTCCGGAGCGAACCGCAGCCCGGGCACTGGTAGCCCGTCACCGCCAGGAACGGGCAGGTCGGATAGTGGCCGCTCTCGTTCGGGTCGACGGCGGCCAGATAGGAGACGACGGCGGCGGTGACCAGGAGCACTCCGGCCGGCATCGCCAGCCTTGCCACGGGTCCGCCTCGCACGGGGCTGGACGCCGGGCCGCCTCGCAGGGACGAGGCGGCCCGGCGCACGTACGACATGAGGTGGATTATCCCTCGGCCGTCAGCTGTTGCTCGCGGCCCCGACCACGATCACCAGGTAGATGACGATGAAGATGGCCCCGCCGACCGCCGAGACGATGGCCCAGGTCTTGGCGTTGTTGGACGACTTCTGCGCGCCCTCGTAGTCGCCGGACTGCCACTTGGAGTTGACCTGCGCGGCGAAGACGATCGACGCGATCCCCGCGGGGAGGCAGCAGAACAGGGTGGTGAGGATCGCCCAGACGAGATGGTTGGGCGGCGGGGGACCCGGCGGGGTGGAGGGGTAGCCGCCGTAGCCGGGCGTGTTGTAGCTCATGTGCAGTGAACCTCCGAAGCATGGGAGTGCGTCAGTGATGTTGACGTTGCTCCCGGTGCATTGGTTCTCGTAACCCTCTGAACAGGCCGCCTGTGGCCACGAGAACTCGTCAGCCGAGCACTCGCCTGTGGTAACCGGCGCCTTGGAGCTCGCGCACCTCGACGGTCGCCTGCGTCGTGAGTCCGGGAGCCTCGCCGAGATGACATACGAGGAGGTCGAGGGCGGTTTGTCCCAGCCGCCGCTTCGTCTCCGGGCTCCGTCCAGGCAAGATCGCCAGGTCGGCATGGACCATCACGTCGGTCGCCGCGCCCGCACCGATGACGACTTCGTCAAGCCGGTGGAAGCGCGTCTTGAAACTACCGAGCGTGCTGTCGATCAACGTGGCGGCCCGGCGATCGAAGGTCTCTTCCAGCCGAGCGGAGTACTCGACGATGATCTGCGGCATGGGTGTCCCTCAGGTCAGTCCTGCACGAACGCGGCGACAGCTGTTCATGGCGCTGCCAGTGGCCGCGCTAATGATCTTCGTGCCGAGCGCCATGGGGTGCTGTAGGGGCCGACCCATCGCCGGCGGACCTGGATCGCGTGCCTTCCTTCGGCGCGTCAGGAGTCGTCCGTGCTGGTCGACCGCTTCTTGGGCTGTGCGCGCACGTGGATGCGCTCGCCCTGGGGGCCGAAGAGGCTGAGGAGCTCGACCGGGCCATCACCGGTACTGCCGAACCAGTGCGGCAGGCGCGTGTCGAACTCCGCGACCTCACCCGCACGCATGACGATGTCATGGTCGGCGAGGATGAGACGCAGGCGCCCGGACAGCACGTACATCCACTCGTATCCCTCGTGGACGCGCGTGTCCGGTTCGCACTGGTCGTTCGGGATGACCATCTTGAACGCCTGGACGCCCCCGGGCTGCCGGGTCAGCGGGACGACGGTCCGGCCGTTCAACTTCCGGGGCGTCAAGCGGATGCGGGGATCGCCGACCTCGGGCGCGCCGACGAGCTCGTCCAGCGGTACCTGGTGAGCGTGGGCGATCGGCAGAAGCAGCTCCAGGCTGGGCCGGCGCTGGCCGGACTCGAGACGCGACAGCGTGCTCTTGGAGATGCCCGTCGCCTCGGCCAGTGCGGTGAGGGTGACGCCGCGTTCGGTACGGAGGCGCTTGAGACGCGGCCCGACCTTGGCCAGGGCGCTGGCGATCGCTGGTGAGTGCTCCATGGACCCATCTCACCTGCCGATTCCCGGAATCGGCAACTCGGGTTGTCAGCGGTGGGGGCGGGGTGTGGTGACCCGATTTGACGCAGGGGCGAGGAGCGCATAGATTCTCTCCTTGTCCCTGGAGGGAAGCGTGACGCCTGCGCGGCGGCCGTCCCAAGGGAAACCATCGAATGATCAAGAGGTCGTGGTTCTTCCATGCCCTCCGCAGCGCGATGGGTCGGAAATGGCCGATTTTGCAAACTCGGCCGGATCTGATGAAATAGCAACACTCGCCGGGAATGGGGCCGCGAAAGCGGAACCAGAACGGCGGAATCAGAAAAGAACGGCAAATTGACAAGCCGAACGGATCTGATAAAGTAAATGAGTCGCCACCGAGCGGGAAACGCGAAAGCGAAACCCAACGGTGAGTGTCCGTTTCTTGAGAACTCAACAGCGTGTTAAAAGCCAGTGCCTTTATCGGTCAGGCAGATTGATGTCTGGCCGCCCCGTGGCTGTGGATCTT
>NZ_JBICUD010000019.1:0-78557 GCF_043198015.1 Spirillospora sp. NPDC048911
CCGCCCCCCGCACCGCCCCTGCCCGCACAGCCCTCGTCCTCGCACGAGGCCACGGCGGCTTCAACACCGCCCTCATACTCCAAACCACCACATGAGGAGGAGCCTCAATGGCATCCAGTGAATTCACCATCAAGGATCTCAGGCACATCCTGCATGAGGCCGCGGGCGAGAGCGACGGCGCCGGTGTCGAGGCCGGCACCATGGACGTCGATTTCGTTCAGCTCGGCTACGACTCGGTGGCGCTGCTCGAAACCGGGAACTGGATCGAGCGCAGATTCGGAATCTTGCTGGACGAGGAGACACTCTTCGATTCGGTCACTCCTCGCGCCCTGATCGAGGCCGTGAACGCACAGCTCACCGTGAACGGGAATCTGTGACCGGGCGTGCCCGCAGCGGGGCGCCTCAGCCGCGAATGGTACGGCGGCATGCCCGCCGTACCATTCGGCTCTCGACCGGCCGACTACCAGTGCCGGAAATTAACGGCTCGGATGAACAAGGAGAGCGTGATGCGCAAAGTCGTTTCCAGGGACGGCACGACGATCGCCTATGAGAAGGCGGGTGACGGCCCGCCGATCGTGCTTCTCAACGGCGCGTTCCGCGATCACACGATCTTCGATCAGCTGGTGCCCGAACTGGCGCCGCACTGCACCACCTACGTCTACGACCGCCGGGGCCGCGGCGAGAGCGGCGACACTCCCGCCTACGCCGTCGAACGGGAGATCGAGGATCTCGAGGCGGTGATCGGCGAGGCGGGCGGCAGCGCGGTGGTGTTCGCCGGTTCCTGCGGCGCGAACCTGGCGCTCGCGGCGGCACTGGCCGGCGTCCCGATCACGAAGCTGGCGCTCCACGAGCCGTACTTCCGGGTCGAGGGGTATCCGATGCCCCCGGCCGGCTTCATGGACACGCTCAACGCCCTCCTGGCGGACGACAGGCGCGGCGAGGCCGCGGAGCGTTTCCTCGCCGACCTGATGGATCTCGCCCCCGAGGTGATCGCGGAGTGGCGGAAGGGCCCACTGTGGGCGGGGAACGAGGCGAACGCGCACACGCTCCCCTATGACACGGCCATCTGCGGCGACTTCACCGTCCCCGCCGAGCGGCTGGCCACCGTCCGGACCCCGGCGCTGGTCGTCAACAGCGACCACACCAGCGATTGGCTGCGCGCGGCGGCGCGGGAGACCGCGAAGGCGCTGCCCAACGGCTGGGGGATGCAGTTGCCCGGCTCGTGGCACCGGGTGGAGATGGACATCCTCGGCCGTGTCCTGGCCGGGTTCGCCACCACCTGAGGGGGCGCTGATGATCCTCGGGCGAGACGAGATGCGACGGCGCGTCGAGCGGTTGCGCGTCGTCCGGCTGGCCACGATCGACGAACTCGGACGGGCCCATGTGGTCCCGGTCCTCTTCGTCGTCGACGGCGACGTCTTCTACTCGCCGACGGACAAGCCGTCGGCCAAGCGATCTCGGCCGGCCAAGCGGCTGAGCCATCTGGACCACGACGACCGGGTCACGGTCCTGGCGGACTTTTATCACGAGGACTGGCTGAAGGCCTGGTGGGTACGGCTTCGCGGCACCGGCCGTGTGATCCACGAGGGTCCGGAGCGCGCGCGTGTGGCCGGCCTGCTGGACAGGAAGTACAGGCAGTTCGCCGGCGACGCGTACCTCGACCACGGCGGTCCGGTACTGGCGGTCGACATCAAGGACTGGACCGGCTGGGCGTACACCGAACGATCCTCCGACGGCCGCGGATGGCGGCCGTGGCGCGACCTGCCCTGGCGCGGCCTTTCGTGGCGCGATCTGCCATGGCGCCGATCCGCCGGTCAGGCCTGATCGGCGTACTCTCTGTCGGACACGGGCCGTCCGGGGAGGTCTCCGGCGCGACGGCTGAGCCGCACGAGCAGGACGAGAGTCGCGCCGGTGGCTGCGAGCCCCACGGTGGCCAGGCCGGAGAGCCAGATCGTCCGCGCGGCGCCGATCTCGGCGATCAGGGGCCCGCCCAGCGCCGCGCCCAGCGGGCTCGCGATCACGAGAATGGCGCTGCGGAACGCGGTGACGCTCACCAGTTCGTCCGGCGGCGCCTGCCGTTGCAGCAACGTGATCGACACCGGGCCGTACGGCGCGTAGATCAGTCCGCCGACGGCGAAACCCACGATCCCGGCGGCGAGAGTGCCGAACGCCGCGAGCGGGAGTACCGCCAGCCCCCAGCCGGCCACGATGACCAGAGCGATCGGCCACAGCGGAAGGCGCCGCAGGGTTCCGGTGATCAGGGCGCCGACCACCGCTCCGACGCCGAACGCGCCCCAGATCCACCCCAGCGCCGCGGGGTCGCCGCCTAGCCGATCGTCCACGAAGACCGGCACGGCCACCTCGATCGGCCCGTACAGCAGGTAGAAGACGAAGCTCAGCGCCAGCAGGCACAGCAGCTCCGGATGGCGGACGAGCGTCCGGCCGGCGCGGCGCAACGGGATCGGCGGGCGCCGGCCGACGGTACCGTCCACCCGCGCCCGTGCCGCCATGATCGCCAGATACACGTAGCTGACCGCGTCACAGGCCAGCACCGCCGCCGGTCCGAACGCGGCGGTCACCAGCCCGGCCAGCGGCGGTCCGGCGATGAAGGACACCTGTTCCTGGCCGGCCACCAGCGAATGGCCGGCGAGCCGGTCCTCGGACGGCAGGTGCTCGGCGACGAAGGTCTGCCGTCCTGCGATCCCCCAGGAATGCAGCAGCGAGGACAGCGCGAGCAACGCGATGAAGGCCGTGGCGTTCAGCAGGCCCGACCAGTGCGATACCGGGATCAGGATGAACACGACCGCCCGCAGGGACGAGTCCAGGAGGATCAGGCTCTTGGCGCTCCGCGAGCTCAGCCAGCGTCCGAGCGTCAGAGACCCGATCGCCGCGGGCAGGCTGTACGCCGCGACGGCCAGCCCGACCACGGTCGCCCGCCTGTCGGAAGGAGCGAGTTCCAGGGCGAGCCAGGCCACGCCCAGCAAACTCATCCCGTCGCCTAGGAAGGAGACGAAGAACCCGGGTTGCATCCGGCGAAAGTCACGGTTGGCAAGGCAACGCGCATAGCCGGTCACCGAACCACCTCCTCCGGCCGTCAATCGACGGTCTCGGCCTCGCTCACCACGCACCTGAACCCGATCTCCGGGCTCCTGGTCACCAGCAGTTTCCCCGCTCTGCCGAACGCGGTCAGCAGCGCGGGCGGCGAGCTCCACGCGCCACCGCGGACGGCGGCCTCGGCCGACCATTCGCCCCACAGATCGCCCGGCTCCATGGTGCCGAAGTTCGGTGCGAGCGGCAGGCCGTCGAGGAACCGGCTGGACGTCCACTCCCAGACGTTGCCGCACAGGTCCCGGACGCCGAACGGGGACTCGTCGCCCGGATGGTGGCCCACCGGTCCGGTCAGCGCGGGCAGCGACTCGACGGGCAGGTCCCCGAGCCGTCGCAGCCATTCCTGGCGGTCCATGCCGGCGCCGCCGTCACCGTCGGCCGAGGTCACCGAGTGCAAGCCGCGTACCTGATCCGCGCGGAAACCATCGCCCCACGGGTGACGGCGATGGTCGTCGCCGCGCGCGGCTCGTTCCCATTCGTCCTCGGTGGGCAGCCGCTTGCCGCACCATCCGGCGTAGGCGGCCGCGTCGTACCAGTTCACCCCAGTCGCGGGATGGTCACCGGCGCAGCGGGGATCGTCCACGGTGGACCGGGTGTGGTCGGTGTCGCGCGGCTCGTCGGGATGGCACCACAGGTGGCCGCGCTCGGTGACGTCGGCGGCGAAGGCGTCGTACTCATCGTTGGTGACGGGATGAGCGTCCATGTAGAAGCCCTCCACGAGGGCCTCGGCCACCGCGGGCGCGGGAGGGTCGCCCCAGGGCGACCGCTGGTCGGGGCGGGGCCCTCGGCGCAGTCTCCCTGCCGGAACGAGGCGCATCCCTTCCAGAGAAAGCCGGTTGGGCATCCGGTCCGCGGACAGCGGCATCGGAAGATCGGCCATCACGGCGTCGACCAGTTCGGTGTCGGACAGCAGCGACCGTGCCAGGGCCAGGCCGCGCGCGTCCGTCGCCGTCACGCAGACGTCGTCGCCTGAGGCGATGAGCTCCGGCGACCTGCCGAACGAGGCCAGCAAGGCATGAAGCGCCGCCGCACCGCCCATGGATCCAGCCTCGCCCTCTATAGATCCGGCTGCGCCGGCCACCGACCGCAGAGCGGTCGCCCGGACGGTCTCGTCGGGGTCGCCCAACGTCCAGCCGGTCGCGTCCGCCGCCAGCTCCGGGCTGAGCCGGGCGGCGGCCGCCTGCGCCTGCCTGCGCACCTCGGGCGCGGCGTGCATCAAGCCGACCACCAGGCATTCATCAAGCAGCCGCCTGTCTCCGGCCTGCGGATCGCCCATCCGTTCCAGGCTGCCCAGGTAGTCCTTGAGCAGGGCGTCTCGTTCCGCCGGCGGCCCCTCGGTCCAGTTGGCCATCCGGAGTACCTCGACCGGGACGGCTGCGTACGGGTGCTCAGAGATTGTCATCGCGCCGCACCGGCTTCCGAGTCGATGAACAACGTCGCGAAATCATCGCCCGCCTTATGGCTGAATTCCGTTCCGGCCGCCGGCTTCTCGCCCGCCGCGTAATAGAGATACAGCGTCGCCCGGCTGGTGTCGTCGAGCACAGGACCGGAATGGTGGAGGATGTTATTGGTATGGCAGATGACGTCTCCGGCATCGACCTCGACAGGCAGTCCGACGGGTTCCAGGCGTCGCGGCGGGAAGCGGTGAGAGCCGGGAACCACGACGAGGCATCCGTTCTGGGTGGTGGCCGGGTTCAGGTAGATCCCCACGTTCACCAACGGAGCGACGGGATGGTCGTGCGGGAAATCGAGGTGCCAGTCCAGCGCGTTGTAGGACGTCCTCTTCCCTCGTTTCATCTGCCAGACCGCACCGTCGATGGCGTCCTCGAACCGCCACGTCGGCTTGCCCAGCAGTCCGGGGCCGAGTACGTCCAGCCCGCGCCGTTCCACCAGTTCCCGGGTCTTCGGGCGGTGCAGCGTGAAGTACGGCAACCGGTGCAGGCTCGCACGACCCCGTTCGTCGTAGGAGGGCTGGAGGATTCTGTCGCGGTGTTCGGCCGGGATCCTCCCGGCGAGCGTATCGCTTTCGAGTTGCTCGGCGTCGGCTCTGATGACTTCGACGTCATCGGCGTCGAAGACGCTCCGGTAGACGATGAATCCATGCCGCTCGTAGAACGCGCGCTGCTCACCGCTCACACCTTTGTTGAACCTGAACCACGGAACGCGCTGAGGCCGGGTCATCGGATGACCCCTCGGAATCCGATCTCGTTGTGCCGGTCGGTGAACAGGTCCTTGCCCCGGAAGAACGTCATCAGCTCCTCCGCGATGGAGGTCCACGCGCCGCCCCGGATGACCACGGACGTCTCTTCGGCGGTGGCCCATTCGGGCCTCGGCCGACCCGTGATCATCGGCTTCATCCGGTCCCGGGTGAAGAAGTTGGTGTCCGTCCACTCCCAGCAGTTCCCCACCAGGTCGGCGACCCCGTAATCACTCACGTTCTTGGGATGGGAGCCCACCGGCACGGTGGTGACTTCAGGGGTCGTGTCGTCGAACGTGCACAACACCTCCCGCCAATGCTCCACACTCTCCGGCGGGCAGAAGGCCGCACCGAACCACCGCAACGCGTCGGAATCGAATTCGTCTCCCCACGGGTAGCGTGAGCCCTGCCGGCCACGGGCGGCCTTCTCCCACTCCAGCTCGGTGGGCAGGCGCTTGCCGTGATGGGCCAGGTAGGCGTACGCGTCGAACCAGTCGACGCCGGTAGCGGGGTGATCGGGACCGAACCGCGCATCGGCGATCAGCGCGCGCCGGTGGTCCTTCTCCGCCGGTTCGTCGGGATGGCACAGCAGATGCTCGGTCGCCGCCGGGCCGTCCGCCCACTCGTCGTACTGCCGGTTGGTCACCGGATACCGGTCGATGAGGAAGCCGGGGAGGTAGCGCCGCCGCCTCGGGACCGCGTCGCTCACGTCGTAGAGCGGATGAACGAGGTCGTCGATCCCGATTCCGGCGGTGAACTCCGACGCCGGGATGAGCACCATGCCATCGGGGACGGGTGTGGGCAGGTTCTCCGGCTCGTAGTCCCAGTGCTCATCGAGCTCCGCGCCCGGCGGCAATTGGCCGGTGCGGGCGTAGTCCTTCTCGCATTCGATTCTGACCGCGCGATCCTCGGCCCCCAGTATCTGCCCCATCGCCTTGCTCACGACCGCGGCGCCGATGCCCACCGGCTTGAGGCTGCGGAACAGCCCGAGTTCCGCGGGGCCGGTGATGTCCTCCAATTCCTGGAAGGCCTCACCGAGACGATTGCGCCCGGCGATCCGCACGGCCGCGAAGACCACGAAGTCCTCGTCGTCGCCGAGCAGCCAGACGACCAGTTCACGGGCCGCGGGATGGGCGGCGACGAACGGCTCGACCGCCTCCACGACCGCCCGCCTGACCTCGGCGCTGGGGTGGGTCGCCGCGAACGCGCAAAGCTCCTCGATGGCCCTGGGATGGCGGAGTCCGGCGATCGACCGGCGGAGCTCGTCCCGTTCGGCGGCGGTCAACGGGTCGCGCGGTTTCCGCCACGAATCGACGTCCAGGAAACGCCCGGCCAAGGACTCCAGGATCTGCTGGTCAGCTAGAAGACATTCGACGCTCCACCGATGCACCGGGCTCTCCTCTCGCCTTGGGTGGGCCTGTGGAGGGCCACGACGGCCCTCCACAGGCGCTGAACCGAATCAGGTGGACCACTTGAAGTGCCTGCCGGCCGGGCGAACGGCGCCCACACGCTCGGAACGCAGCGCGTTCCACTTACGAACGACCTTCATCGATGCCACCTCCCTCCCTCACCGTGCTTCTCGGACAACCCATCCTCATCCGCTCGATTTACGGGACGCGTCTTCTGGATTGCGCGAAGCCGGCGAGGAATCCGGAGCCGTTCGACCGCGTTCATTCCGCAGTTGTACGGACGCCGCCGGCTGCGGCAGTCTGGTACGGCGCGGCAGCCGCCAGGTGGCCGGGACGAGCGTGATCATCACGGCCGGGACGAGCGCCATGCGCAGGACGAAGGCGTCCACGGCCACCGCGCCCGCCAGCCCGGCGCCGACCAGCATGCCCTCCATGTCGCCGCTCAGCACGAACGCCCCGAACACCGAGATCATGATGACCGCCGCCGAGGCGATCACCCCTGCCGTTGCAGGCGAGCCCGGCGTGGACCGCGTACCGGGCGTCGCGCGTCCGCAGCCATTCCTCCCGCATCCGGCCGACCAGGAACACCTGGTAGTCCATGGACAGGCCGAACAGCATCGCGATCATGATGACCGGCAGGAACGAGGTGATCGGCACGGGCTTGCCGATGCCGAGGACGCCGGTGCCCCAGCCCCACTGGAACAGCGCCACGGTGATGCCGAACGCGGCGCCCGCCGCCGCCACGTTCATCAGCGCCGCCAGCAGCGCCACCGCCAGGCTGCGGAAGGCCAGCAGCAGCAGTGCCGAGCCGAGGATCGCGATCGTGCCGACGAACAGCGGCAGCCGGGACGTCAGCGCCGAGGCGAGGTCCTTGTTGATGGCCGTGCCGCCGCCCACCAGCACCTCCAGTGAGCCGGCGCGCTTCGCGGGCCCGGCGCGGAGCCGGTCGATGAGCGCGTCGGTCCCCGCGTCCTGCGGCGAGGTCGTGGGCACCACCTGAACGATCGTCATCGGCGGCTGCCCGCCGCCGGACCGGCTGGGCGGGGGCATCGCGGCGACCTGCGCCACGCCGCGCGTCGCGCGGACGTCGTTCACGAGCCGTTCCAGCTCAGCCTGCGGCACCTCTCGGCCGCGCCCGCGCACCACCAGCTGCAGCGGCCCGTTGAAGCCCGGCCCGAAACCGTCGGCCGGCATGTCGTACGCGCGGCGTGCGGTGCTGGACTCTGGCAGCGTGCCCTGGTCGCTCGTGCCGAGCCGCAGCGAGAACGCGGGCAGCGACAGCAGGGCGACCAGCACCAGCGCCGCCGCGCCCACGATCCGCGGGCGGCGTTGCAGGATCCACACCCCCGCCAACACCCCGGTACGGGTCGTCCTCCGCCGGCAGGAGAACCAAACCGTCCTCCAAGTGGCAGACGACGGCGCCGGCATGGAACCCGAGGACGCCGACCGCGTGTTCGACCGCTTCTTCCGTGTAGGCACCGGGAGCGGCCTGGGAATGGCGATCGTACGAGCAGCGGCAGAGGCCCACCACGGCGCGGCGGAGGTCACCACCGCCCCGGGCGAGGGCTTCACCACCACGATCCGCCTCTAACAACCCTCGAACTCCGGAACCTCGATGACCGACAGATCCAGCCCCGATCGCCCGAACCACTTGTGCATCAGCTTGGCCATCGTGTCGTCCTGGTACATCTGCGTGATGGCCCGGTTGACGGCCTCGCAGCCGTCGGGGTCGCCGCGCCGCATCCCGATCCCCGTCCGCTGTTCGCCGAACCGCGCGTTCAGCAGCCGGAAGTCGGCGCCCTGCCGCACCTTGATGCCCGCGAGAATCGTGTCGTTCGTCGTGATGGCGTCGATGCTCCGGCTCCGCAGCATGTCCGCGCACTGGTCGTAGGACTGCGCGGACACCTGCTCCGCCGCGACGCCGCGTTCCTTGGTCACCTGGTCGGCCGCCCCGGCCCCCCGGACGGCACAGATCTTGCGCCCCTTCAGATCCTGCACGCCCCGTATCTCGCGCTCACCAGCACGCACCAGAATGTCCTGGTACGACGGATAGTAAGGGCCAGCGAAGGCCAGCCGGAGCTTCCAGTCGGGTCGCACCCAGAAGGTGAGCACCAGATCGGCGCGCCGCTCCACCAGCAACCGTTCCCGATCCGCCGCGAACGCCTGGACGAACGTCACCTTCTTGCCGAGCCGCGCCCCCACCTCTCGCGCGACATCGACATCAAACCCCTCGAACGCGCCATCGCGGCCCTTCAACCCGATCCCGGGAAGGTCCGGCCGCACCCCCGCGACCAGCGTGTCCTTGTCCAGGATCGACGACTCCCCCGTCCCCCCGCACCCGGTGAGCGCCGCACACGCCACCAGAGCGACCAGCGCGCTGAACGCAAGCCTCATTCGGTCCCCACTCTCCGCACCCGACCAGCACACCCAGAGTCGATCATCGCGGCCACCGATGTCGAGATCTTTCTCAACGAAAGCGCACTCGTGTCAGTGGTGCCGGCGGGTGAGTTCGCCTGCCAGTCCCTTCTCGCCGACGGTCCAGCAGGCGACGTGGGGCAGGCAATCGACGCCCAGCAGTGGGGTGCGGTCGAACAGGGTCCAGGTGCGTCCGCCGTTGAAGCTCACGTCGCTGCCATCGACACCGACCATGACCGCAGCTTCCTTGAAGCCGGGGATCCAGGCCACGCCGGTGCGGAACCCGTGCGGTGCGCCCGCCCGGGTCCAGGTCCGGCCCGCGTCAGAGGTGCCAGCGGCGGTACTCCTGATCTCCGGGAGGGCGCCTCCGACGGCCAGGCCGTGGCGGCGATCCCGGAACGCGACCGAGAGGATGCCCGCCGGATAGCCGGGGATCGGTGTGGTGGCGGCCGTCCAGGTCTTTCCTCTGTTCTGTGTGTGGAGCACCCGGGCGCGGGCATTGGGGTTGTCGGTTCCGAACCAGGCATCGTGAGGGCCTATCGCGGTCAGGCATGTGCCCGATCCCCGAGTGGCCTCGCCGGGCAGTGCCGGTGGGAAGTCTTCGGCCGGCTTCCAGGTGCGGCCGCCGTCATCGGTGACCAGGAGCGGGAACCTGCCGTTGACCGGATCGCTCACCACCAGGCCGTGGCGGCGGTCGAAGAAGGCCATGCAGGTGTAGTACGTCGTGGCGTCGGGACTCTGGTACGCCACGCGCCACGTCGCGCCGCCGTCGGTGGTGCGGTAAACCTGCGCGGGAGAGCCCGTGACGGTATTCGCGAGCGCGAGGACCACGGCATGGTCGCGGTCGAACGCCTCCACATCGCGGAACTCCTCACCCGCTCCACCGGGCGGGGTGATGTTCTGCCAGGTCCGGCCGCCGTTGACGGTCCGTACGATGGAGCCCGCGGGGCCGCTTGCGAAGCCACCGCCTGAGGCCCACACCACCGAACGGTCGACGACGTCCACCGCGGAAAGAGTGCTCTGCGTGGCGGTCGGCGTGAAGCGCCATGCCACACGTGCGGACGCCGCAGCCGCCGGAGCCGTGAGGGCGCCGACAAACCCCAGGGCGCACAGGCAGGCCAACACTCGATCACGCATGGAAACCTCCTTGGAGAGAGTCGGCTCGGGACCAGGCGGTGGTGAAGATCCGGGACACGAAGTCGTACATCAGGCCGGGGCTGCGGCAGACGACGCAGGGCGAGTTGCGGCCGTGCTCGTCCGGTCCGTAGAGGGTCAGGTAGGCGAGCTTGTCCGTGAGGATGACGCGGCAGACGTGCGGCAGGTCGTAGAGGCGGAGCTGGACGGCCTCGTTGTCTCCCACGCGGGCGGCGAGGTAGCGGACGTTGGCCTGGATCTGCTCGGCCAGGAGCCCGTTCTCCATTCCGGGGTCGAGCCTTCGCATCTCGGCCTCGCGGTCGCCCAGCCACGAGTCGGTGCCGCTCTCGGGATCCGGCAGCAGGATCTGAACCGACTCGATCCGCCCGCCTGCCGCTCGCCACACGTCCTGGAAGCTGTCGCGCGTCAACTCGTTGCCGCGGCTCACCAGCACCTTCACCCAGCGTGCCTTCTCCAGGGCGCGGTGGAGATCGGCGTTGGCCTCCCGCTGGCTCGGGTAGGTCCTGGCGACGCCCAGGCCCGTGATCGAAGAGAGCAGGACGACGAGCCGGTTGCGTATCCGCTGCGAGAAGACCCAACCGCTCGCCACCGTGACCACTGAGGCGGCCAGCGAACTGATGACTCCGACGATGAACCCGCTCAAGGGGTCCGCCGTCCATTCGCCAGGTGCGGCACGAGCGCTTCGAGCACCGCGGCGGCGTTCTGGGCCGCCACCTCGCGCGCCCCGTCACCCTTGTCCGGGCCGGCGAGGTCGGATATCCCGCGGATCATCAGCCAGCCGCCCGGACCCGGCTCCTCGTAGAACGCCTGCGCGAGACCGGCCCCCTCCATCTCGACCGCGAGGACCTTGTCATTGATCGCTTCCAGATGCCGCCGGATCCACGATCGGCGGGACGCCACGACGGCGTCTCCGGAGCCGATCGGCCCGAGGGCGACGGCGCAGTCGCGACTCCCGCCAGGAGTCTGGATCTCCACCCGGGCGGGCATCCGGCGGAGCGCGACGAAGAAGGCGTTGATCGCATGCAGTCCTTGAGCGGGCACGGGATAACTGCGCGTGCGGGGTTTCGGCCCGTCGTCGGTCTCCTTGCGCAGGTCGTAGTAGATGACCTGGTCAGCGATCACGACATCGCCGTTTCGCAGGGATTTGTGGATCGCCCCCGCGATCCCGACGACCGCCACCATCTCCGGCTCGTACGCCCGGCGCAGGCGTCCGACGGCCGCCAGCGCGGACTGGTTGCCCTGAACGAGAGCCTGGATCACCGTCACACGAATGTCGTCCGGTGCGGTGCCGAGGCGGCCCTCGTAGCAGCCGTACTCCGTCTCGGACGGTTCGCAGGTGCCGTGCCGACGCAACATGGACAGCACGGCGTCGGTCTCTTCGGGAAGGATGGTGACGATGCCAAGCCGTGCCCGCTCGCTGGAGCCGGAGTCCGGCCGTTCATCACCGGCGGGTTTCGCACCCTGGTTGATCGTGATGGGGGAATGAGAACCAAAGGTGTTCTGAGTGGCGATCACCTTGCCTCCGCCGGAGTTGATGATGCCTGAGCCGTGGATCTCGTATTCGTCACCGTTCACGGGATCGCTCCTCGCGCTATTCGTCGTCGCCGGAGGACGGTTTGCCGATGCCTGAGTGATCTCCGAAGGTGTTGCCCTGAGCAGTGACGGTGCCGCCGCCCATGTTGACGATTCCGCCCTTGATGATCGTCATGGCGTAGTCACGGAACTCCGAGGTGTCGACCTTGTGCGCGCCGAGGAAGTCCTCGACCGTGGACAACAGCCGCCGCTGGATGATCTTGATGCTGCGCACGACGTCGGTGGTCTGGAACTCGTCCTCGTCGTGATCCCAGGCCGACGAGTTGTCGTGGTCCAGGCCCGTCGCGTTCTCCCTCGCGCTCGCCCTGGCCCCGATGTCCACCGCGCGGCGTATGGAGGGCTCAGGTCCCCGCCACGCCAGGAGGGCTTTGCACAGGACCGCCGGCACCAGCACGAGCCGCCAGAGGTCGAACACGCGGAACGGGAACTCCTCCAAGCTCCGCACGATGGCGGAGAGCAGAGCCCGCCCTCCCGTCCCGCCCGGCTCCTCGATCACGTTGTAGAGATCCTGCGGCGGGCGCAGTTCCTGGGGAACGAACTCCAGATAGAGCGTCCGGCCCTGCAACGACATGTGCACGAAGACGAGCGCGACGAGATCCCCGTCCCATGACACGACCGTGCACACGAGATAGTGACGTGCGGCGCCTCCCGGTTCGGTCAGCACCTCCGCGACCAGCCTGCCCGTCCCCTTCTCCGCCACACGCCTGAGGACGGACGTCGCCCGCACGCCTTTGACGAAGACACGTTCCTTCACCGTGAGCCCCGGCAGCCGGAGCTCCGGATCGTCCTCGGTGCGGAGATCTTCGATGGCCTCACTGAGGCGGCCGAGGAGATCCTCCGTCTTGAACGGCAGTTCCTCCCACTCCTGCGCCTGCTCGTTCTTGCCGCGATGCCCCTTCGCCTTGATCAGCCGCTGGGCGATGGACCAGCGGCGGAATCCCAGTCCGGCACCCACGAAGGACCTGGAGCCGGAGTAGATCGTCACGGGAGAGACTTGTTGCTCCGCGATCCTCTCCATCCGGCGGCTCAGCCGGCCGGGCGGCACCGGCCTCGCGTGCCGCAGCCGCATCAGGGCGCTCTGCTGGAGTACCGCCCCGACGATGCCGGCCGCCGTCGCCAGCATGACGACGATGACCATTGACCGCAGGACGGATGTGGCGGCGCCTCTGCGTTCGATGTCGAACATGAACATGACGATCAGAATGGCCGCACAGATCTTGACGCCTCGCATGTGCAGCTTGCTCTGAGCGGTCAGCTGTTCCCGCTCGTCCTGGAAATGCCGGGAGCGCTGCCGCTGGACGCCGGGTTTCCGGGAAGATTCCCGCTGCCCGCGCCACGACGGTCCGTTCCCGGATATGCCAAGGCCGAGCCGGTACCTTGCGTACTGCAAGCGCTTGGGTGCCATTTGCAGGCATCGCCAGCAGAAGAACCCCAGCACGAGGACCACGACGACGAGCAGCCCCTCCAAGGGGTAGCGGACTCCTATGAAGACGAGCAGGCCCAGCAGCAGGACGCGCTCGGTCGACTCGGCCCACCAGGAGAACCAGGCGTGCCGCAGCACCGGTACGAGGTCGAACCCGTACGAGGGCGCCACCCAGCGAAAACGTTTGTTGTAAATCTCTCGAATGAGAAAGTCACGGAAATGCCGATCAAGGTAGGTCCCGGCACAGAGCCTGCGCTCCACGGGGTGATCGCTATATTCCTTGATCCGCAGACTGCCGGTCTTCAGTCCTCTCGTTTTCGTCAACGAAGTGGCCACGGGACCCCCGAACCCAGTCGACTGAATCGCCCATCACAGCGTAAGTGCGGGATGTGGGGGTTGACAGATACACGAAAGGGACGTCCGTCTCCGGCCATTCGTGACGCGTGACACGGAAGCCATAAAGATGTTATGGGCCCCGGCCGTCAGAGATTTTCTTTCGCTCTTTGCCTCAGGGAATGTCGATTTCCAAGGAGAGGAGGCGGGAGCTGAGGCTTTTGCCGTGGGTGTCGAGGGCCAGTGAGGTGGTGACGCCGCCGTCGAGCGCGCGGCGGCAGACGAACTGCAGGGCGCACAGGTTCGGCAGCTCGTAGCGGATCACCTCGCCGCGGATGTGGGCGCTCAGGTGCCGGCGGACCGCCTCGGAGGTCAGCTCCCTGACGAGGTCCGGGTAGTGCTCGTCGCGGTAGGGGAAGATCGACAGGGTCGAGGTGTCGCCCTTGTCGCCGGTGCGGGCGTGGGCGAGGTCATGCAGTCTCATGCGCCGTCTCCAGGATCTCGGTTCGGGGGGTGACGGCCTCGCGGGGCAGCAGGGTCGACACGATCCCGACGACGTCGGTGACGGTGGTGCGGACGCCGCCGCCGCCCGCGGGGCCGTTGGTGTAGAGCGCCTCGACCTCGAAGCAGACGTCGTCGGCGCGTCCGGGCGAGGGGGTCAGGGCGGCGACGCGCAGGCGGCACTCCTCGGTGCCGGTCACGTCGGTGCGCAGGCGCAGGCCGGTCGGGGCGAGCCGGTCGGCGACGATCTGGCCCGCGAGCTCGGCGCGGCGGCGGGCGTTCGGTCCGGCGTAGGAGATCTCGGCCTCGGCGCGGTGACCGGCGTGGTAGCCGACGCTGACCTTGAGCGTGCCGGGGCGGGGACGGCCCGCGGCGCCGCGGACGAGCACGTTGTCGGGGCGCTGTTCGTGGACGGTGACACCACGCAGGTCGAGCACGACGTCGGGGGTCAGGTAGGCGGTGGGGTCGGTGATCTCGTACAGCAGCTGTTCGCGCACGGTGGCGCGCGTGACGAGGCCGCCGGTGCCGGGCGGTTTGCCGATGACGGCGGTGCCGTCGGCGGCGACGTCGGCGTACGGGAAGCCGAGGTTCGCCAGGTCGGGAACGTCCTTGTGGCCGGGGTCGGCGAAGTATCCGCCGGTGATCTGGCCGGCGCATTCGAGCAGGTGGCCGACGAGGGTGCCGGCGGCCACGCGCGGCCAGTCCGCCAGGTCCCAGCCCAGGCCGTACGCCAGCGGCGCCAGGAAGAGGGACGGGTCGGCGACCCGGCCGGTGAGGATCACGTCGGCGCCCGCTGCGAGGGCGGGGAGCAGGGCGTCGGCGCCCAGGTAGGCGTTGGCGGAGATGATCGGGCCGTGGTCGGCGAGCGGCCGGCCGTCCTCCAGGGCCGGGGCCTGAACGTCGATCTGGTCGAGGACGTCGTCCCCGGTGACCACGGCCACGCGCAGGTCGTTCAGTCCGAGCTCGTCGGCCAGCGCCCTGGCGGCGAGGCCCGCGGCACGCGGGTTGGCCGCGCCCATGTTGCTGATGATCGGCACACCCTGGCGGGCCGCCTCGGGCAGGAGAGCGGTCAAGCGTGCGCGCAGGCGCGGATCGTAGCCCTGCCCGGGGTCCTTGAGGCGCCGTCGCTGGCCGAGCGCGATCGTCCGCTCGGCCAGGCATTCGAGCACCAGGACGTCGAGGTCGCCGCGTTCGAGCAGCTCGACGGCGGGCGGGACGCGGTCGCCCGCGAAGCCCGCGCCGCAGCCGATCCGCATCGTCGCGCGGCCATTGCGGGCCGACGTGAAACGGTGCGCTGACATGGAACCCCCGATTTGCTGACGGTCAGATCGAGATGGCGCCGGTGAGCAGGGCGACCACGGTCATGACCAGCGTGGTCCCGAACGCCCAGCCGAAGATGAACCGCTGGTGGGCGCCGAGGTCGACCTTCGCCATCCCGATGAGGATGAACGTGGACGCGGTGAGCGGGCTCAGCGGGAACCCGGTGGTCATCTGCCCGAGGACGGCGGCGCGGGCGATCTCGGCCGGGTCGCCGCCCAGCCCGGCGCTGGTCTCGGCGACGACGGGCATGATGCCGTAGTAATAGGCGTCGGGCGTGAACACCAGGCTGAGCGGCATGCTGGTCACGGCCGTCGCCACCGGCAGGATCCCGCCGGTCCCGTCGGGCACGATCGACACGATCGCCTCGGCCATCTCGGTGATCATCTTGGTCCCGCCGAGGACACCGGTGAAGACCCCGGCGGCGAAGATCATCGTCGTGACGAGCACGACGTTGGCCCCGTGCCGCTCCAGGAGCTCCTGCTGCTGCGCCCAGCTCGGCCGGTTGATGACCAGGGCCACCGCGAACGCCACGGCGAACAGCACCTCCAGCGGCATCAGCTCCATGACCAGCGCCACGATCAGCACGATGGTCAGCGCCAGGTTGATCCAGAACCGCACGCCGCGGGCCGTGCCGCGGGGAGCCCGCAGTTCGTCGGCCCGGGGAGTACCCGGACCTGAGGCGCGCACTCCGGCGACTTCGGTCCCGGCGCCGGGGCCGGTCCCGGCGTCGGGGTCGGGCAGCGTGACGCCCTCCTCCACCAGCCTGGCCCGTTCGCGGCGCCCGATGAAGTAGGCGGCCACCAGCACCCAGACGATCCCGGCGATCATGGCGGGCAGCACGGGACGGAAGATGTCGGAGCTGTCCATCTTGAGAGCGGCCATGGCGCGGGCGGTCGGACCGCCCCAGGGCACCATGTTCATCACCCCGGCGCCCATGCACACCACGCCGGTGAGGACGAGCGGCCGCATGCCCAGCCGCTGGTAGATCGGCAGCAGCGCGGACACGGTGATGAGGAACGTGGAGGCGCCGTCGCCGTCCAGCGCGACCAGCAATGTCAGCACCGCCGTGCCCACAGTGATCTTCATCGGATCGCCCTTGGCGAACCGCAGCACGCCCCGGATGACCGGATCGAAGAGCCCGGTGTCGAGCATCAGGCTGAAGTACAGCACCGCGAACGTGATCATGACGGCGACCGGGGCGACCTTCACGACCCCCTTGGCGATCATGTCGCCGAGTTCGCCGCCGAACCCGCCCGCCAGCGCGGTCCCGATCGGCACCAGCACGAGCGCCAGCAGGACCGAGACGCGGCGGGTGAGTGTCAGGGCGAGGAACAGCCCGACGGTGACAAAGCCCAGCGTGGCGACCATGTGCCCACCTCCTCGGTTCGGGGTTGCCAGCGAGTGTGAGGTGAGACACTCTTGTATGTCCAACATCAATTCCACATAGTTTGATGTAGAGAAGGCATGGATCTCACCATCCAGCAGCTACGCGTCGTCCTGTCCGTCGCCCGCGAAGGCAGCTTCACGGCGGCGGGCGAACGCATGCGGCTCGCCCAGTCGTCGCTCAGCCGGACGGTCGCCGAGGTCGAGCGCAGGGTCGGCATCACGCTGTTCGAGCGCACCACCCGGCGGGTGCTGCTGACCCCGGCCGGCCGCGAGTTCGCGGACGTCGCAGAACGGGTCGTCGCGGAGTTCGACCGCGGCATCAACCACTTCAGCGGCTTCCTGGCGGGCACGCGCGGGCTCGTCCGCATCGCGACCCTGCCCTCGCTGGCCGCCACGCTCCTGCCGGCGATCGTGTCCCGGTTCCGGCGCGACCATCCGGACGTGCGGATCCACATCGAGGACGGCCTGCTCGGCCAGGTCCTCGACCGGGTCCGGACGGGGCAGGTCGACCTGGCGCTGACCGTGCTCACCGGCCCGCCGGAGACGCTGGGCTTCCGCCAGATCGCCGTCGACCACTTCTACTGCGTCTTCCCGCGAGGCCACCGCTTCGGCGAAGGCGACGGCCCCGCCGGCAAGGGCGGAGCCGCCGAGGGCACGGCCCGGCCCCCGCTCGCCTGGGCGGAGCTGACCGGCGAGCCGTTCATCGCGTTCGACCAGGCGAGCAGCGTGCGGGTCTTCGCCGACCGCGCGCTGCGCGAGGCGCGGGTACGGCTCGGTCCCATCACCGAGGCCCGCAACATCGCGGCCGTCGCGGGGCTGGCCGCGGCGGGCCTCGGGGTCTCGGCCGTCCCGGGGCTCGTGCTCCCGCTCATCGAGTTCGCCCGCCTGGACCGGCGCCGGCTCGAACAGCCCGCGCTCGCCCGCCCCATCGGCGTCATGTTCGACCCCGTACGGCCGCAGGCCCCGGCGGTCCGCCACTTCATGGAGCTGCTGGAAGCCGGGCCGGAAACAGGGCCGGCCTTTCCCGAGGGCGCCGACTGGCAGCCCGGCTGACCGCCGCGCGAGACAGGCCATCACCAGGCATTATGCTACTCACGCATCAATGTATCCGCCATTGATGTTGGCCCGTTCGCCGCAGCCGAATCTATGGTCCGTGCGGACCCGGACGCCGGGTGTCACGCGATCAGCGAGGAGGCCGAAACGATGCGAGCGCGTCCCCCGACCGGCCAGGGAACGATCTATCCGAGCCGTCGCCTGCGACAGGGCGCTCTGGCTGCCGCGGCGGTCGCCACGGCGGCCACGCTCACGGCGGTGACCGCCGGGCCCGCCCCCGCCGCCGGCACCTCTCCCCAGGCATCCAACGTCATGGACGACCCGTTCTTCACGTACGACCGGCCCGCGCAGTACGGCGTCGACCGCGCGGACGTGCGCGTTCCCGTGCGCGACGGCGGCTTCATCGACTGCGACCTCTACCGGCCGGGCGGCTCGGCGGGCCCCGCTCCGGGCCGCCGTCCCGGCATCGTCCTCGACTACACCGCCTACGCCGACCAGGCCGAGGGGTTCGGCGCGCAGGCGGGCTACTTCGCCCAGCGCGGCTACAACGGCCTGGTGTGCCGTACGCGCGGCTCGGGTGAGTCACCCGGCCGCATCGATCCGTTCGGCCCGCAGGAACAGCGCGACAACTACGACGTCATCGAGTGGCTCGCCGCGCAGCCGTGGTCGACCGGCGACATCGGCCAGATGGGCGTCAGCTACGGCGGCCACTCGTCCCTGCTGGTCGCGGTGAACCGGCCGCCGCACCTCAAGGCCATCATCCCGGTGAACGGGCTCAGCGACTGGTACGAGAACACGATCTACCGGGGCGGCGTCTACTCGGCCCGGATCCGCCCATGGCAGCAGTCCGTGGCCCCGGAGACCCTGACCACCTACGCCGCGCACCCGCGCTACGACCGCTTCTGGCAGGACCGCAGCGTGGCGTCGCGCCGGAACCGGCTCACCGTCCCGACCCTGGAGATCAACGGCTGGTACGACCGCTACCGCGACGGCATGGTCAAGAACTATCTGGCCCGCAAGGAGAACGTCTGGATGGTCTCGGGGCCCTGGCAACACGGCTACCCCGCGAAGCAGTACGCCGACATCGGTCCCGGCGCCTATCTCGCCTGGTGGGACCGGTGGCTGCGGCACGACCGCGCCGCCCCGCTCCCCCGCGCGAAGATCACCTCGTACGAGACCCCCGGCCCGGGCGCGGGTGCGGGATGGCGGCAGTATCCCGACTGGCCACCGCCCGGGGCGCGCTCCCTGCGCCTCGCGTTCACGCGGGACGGCGGCCTCCGCCAGGCTCCCGGACGTACCGGCACGGCCGGATTCACCGTCAACACCGAACAGACACCCGCCACCCCTGACGAACGGCTCGTCTTCCAAACCGACCCGCTCCGACGTGACGTCGTGCTGGCCGGTGACATCGAGACCACCGTCAAGGCGTCGTTCACCGCCCGGGACGGCAACATCGCGATCGTCGTGTCCGACGTCGCCCCCGACGGCACCGCGACGAGGGTGACCGAAGGCTGGCTCAAGGCGAGCCACCGCTTCGGGCATCGCCGCTCGGTCCCCGTCGTCCCGGGCCTGACCAACGATCTGCGGGTGCACGTGTGGCCCACCCACTACCGGCTGAAGAGCGGGCACCGGCTCCGCGTCACCGTGTCCAGCGACGACTACCCGGAGATCGACTCCGACGCCCCGGCCGGACGGATCGGCCTCAAGGTCGGCGCTCGCGGCTCCTACGCCGAACTGACCGTCCTGCCCGAGGACTCGAGATGAACAGGCTCACGGCCGCGTTCGCACTGCTGCTAGCGACGATCGTCGTGCACGCACCCACCGCGACGGCCACGGCCCGGCCCGCCGCAACGTCCGCGACAGCCGGGGCCGCCGACCGGGCGTGCGAACGCCTGGCCTCCGCGTCGCTGCCCGATGCGACGGTCACCATCGCCGAGCAGGTCCCCGCGGGCCGGTACACCGCTCCCGACGGCCGGGTCCTGCCGTCGGTGCCCGCGTTCTGCCGGGTCCACGGCGTGGCCCGGCCGGTGCCGGACTCAAAGATCGGCTTCGAGGTCTGGATGCCATCACAACGCCGGGAACAACTCAGAGCCGATCGTCCCGGCGGCCAAGCTGCCGCTCCTGACGAACGCGGCCGTCGGGCAGTGCCGGGGCAAGGCGACCGTTCGCGCGGCTGTTCATGGCGCCCGGCATGACCCGCGCCCTGCGCCCCTTCACCTGCTAGAGATCTTGACCGGCGAACCGCATCCCGGCCGTCCGTCAAAATGGGACGGCCTATAAGCAGGTCAAAAAGAAAACCAAATGAAAACTACATATAACAGGTTCTAGCCAGGATTTACCGCCGCTCACCACTTGTGGTGATGTTGCGAATACAGCCCGCACCGATGGTCGACCGAACGTGATCAGCTTCTCACGCTTACCAGTCCGAACGGTGCCCGCGAAAGCACTCCTGCGACCGATGACCCGATCCGTCCAAATTGGAACCCCGTTGACTATTGACCGACCGGGGGCTATTACATACCTTCTCCATAGAACGCGTTCTACTTGGTGACCGGAACCTCATGTCGAAACAGAAAGCCGGTTCCGTCTCCTGGGTCCTGGATTCGCGGTGCCTTCGACGCCCATTCGACAGGGGCGGCGCGGCCCATCGAATTCACCGGCCTCCATCCCACCCCCTGGGCGCTGGCGCGACGCCCACCCTTCCTGAAACGAGGACTTCCTTGTCCCGCACCAAGAAGCTGGCCGCGGTGTCCGCGGCCACAGTCGCCGCCGCCTGTGCCGTCGCCGTCTCCACCGCCCCCGCCCACGCCGAGGCCGTCGTTCCCATCAGCGCCACCCTCTCCGGCAACATGACGATCAACGCGGGCCTCAACTTCACCTGCACGAGCTCCACCCTGACCGGCACCCTCGACGACGTCAGCGGCGCGCTCTCCATCACCACGGCCTCCGTCGGCGGCTGCGGCGTCACCGTCACCGCCTCCAACTTCCCGTGGACCGGCTCGCTCGCCGGCGGCAACGTCACCATCTCCGGCTTCCGGATCAGTGCGGCCGGCTGCGTCTACGGCGGCAGCCTGTCCGGCACCTACCCCGTTGGCCCGCTGCCGGTCACCGTCAGCTTCAAGGACGCGCCCGTCTCCAAGATCAGCGGCAGCTTCCTCTGCCCCTCCACGGCCAAGCTCACCGCCAACTACGTCTTCTCCTAGAGATCTGGAGTTGACCGGACGCGCGAGCTGAACCCCGCCCCCACCGCCGTGACCCCGGCTGCCTCTTTCCGGGGTCACGGCCCTGGGCCACCCGTGCCGGCGAATTGCACAGGGGCACGCCGGCACCTCCATTAAAGAGCTCAATAGGCCGGGCAAACGAGTCGGCCATTGAGCCGACAGTTCCGTGGTCGCCCACTCCCATGCGCGGCCGCATATATGAACCGGTTCTAGTCGCGGCGGAAGCCGTACTCGCGTTCGACCCTGGTGACGCGGATGTCGTACGAGTCGTAATACCGCTCGCGGCCGGCGCGCATCGCGACCTGGTGGTCGGGGTGCAGGCGCCAGCCCTTGAGGGACTCCTGGTCGGCCCAGTAGATGACGACGCGTTCCTCGTTCGCCTCGCCCGGCAACGATTCGCGCCCCAGGTAGCCGGGCTGCTCTTCGGAGAGCTTCACCATCTGGTCGTTCAGCTCGTCATAGCCGTCGAGGTCGTCGGAGAGGGTCGAGGTGATGAAGACGGCGATGTACGGAGGCTCGGGACGCGCCACGGATACTCCCCTGTAAGGATCGTTATGGGCCGATGGTACTGATGCCGGGCCCATAACGGGAGGGATTATCCGCCGGGTGGCGGGGTGTCGCACGCTCGGGTCTGCTGGACGACCCACCGCTCGGTGGCGTCGATGTAGTCGTGCAGGGCCTGGCGCGTCCGGACGAGGGTGTCGATCTGCTCGTCCAGCCCGCCCAGGCGCGTCCGCAGCGTGGCCACGAGCTCCGGGCACGGTTCGAGGTCGGGGCCGGCGCCGGTGGCGCAGGGAAGCATGTACCCGATCTCCTGGGTGGAGAGCCCGGCCTGGAGCAGCTTCCTGATCTGGGTCACGGTCACGATGGCGTCGTCGGGGTACTCGCGGTAGCCGTTGGCGCCTCGGCCGGGTTCGAGCAGTCCCTGGGACTCGTAGTAGCGCAGTTGATGCGTGTGGACTCCGGTCCGGCGGCTCAGTTCCCCGATCAGCACGCTCGCTCCCCTTGACCTTCATATCGGTATGAACGTTGATGATTCTGCCATCACTGCCAAACGCACTAGAGGGGCACATGATGGAGAATCGCCGTACTCCCGTGACGGTCATCGGCCTGGGGATGATGGGCCAGGCGCTGGCCGGAGCGTTCCTGCGGGAGGGTCATCCCACGACGGTATGGAATCGCACGGCGGCCAAGGCCGACCGGCTCGTCGCGGAGGGCGCCGAGCTCGCCGGCTCGGTGGGCGAGGCCGTCGCGGCCAGCCCGCTGGTGGTCGTGTGCGTCTCGGACTACGACGCACTGCACGAGTTGTCGCTGGGCGAGGCCTCAGACGGCCAGGACGCGAACGGCCGCGTCCTGGAAGGCCGCGTCCTGGTTAATCTGTCCTCGGGCACCTCGGCCCAGGCGCGGGAGACCGCCGCGTGGGCCGAACGCCAGGGCGCCGCCTATCTCGATGGCGCGATCATGGCCGTCCCCGAGGGCATCGGCACGGCGGACTCCGCCATCGTCTACAGCGGGCCACGATCGGCCTTCGACGCGCACGAGGCGACGCTGGCGGAGCTGGGCGCGGCGATGCACCTCGGCGACGACCACGGGCTCTCCGCGCTCCATGAGGTCGCCGTGCTGAGCTTGATGTGGAGTGTCCTGAACGGCTTCCTGCACGGTGCCGCCCTGGTCGGCACGGCGGGGGTGGACGCCACGAGCTTCACCCCGCTCGCCACGATGGGGATCGAGACCGTGACCGGCTGGCTGAGCGGCTACGCGCAGCAGATCGACAACGGCAAGTACCCGGCGCTCGATTCCACGCTCGACACCCACGTGGCCGCGATGGAGCACGTCGTCCACGAGAGCGACGCCCTCGGGGTCAACGCCGAGCTGCCGAGGTTCGTCAAGGCGCTGGCCGACCGTGCCGTCGCCGCCGGGCGCGGCGGCGACGGCTACGCGGCGATGATCGAGCAGTTCCGCCGTGCCGGGGCCGGCGCGTCCTAAGCGCGCGGAGTCAGGTTCATGCGGATGTCCTCGGCCGCCCACAGGACGAAACGTTCGATCGGCTGAATCGACTGGTCGGATGCCAGTTCGAAGTCGAAACGCTTGAGCAGAGCCGAAAGGACGAGTTCGGCCTCGACCATTGCCAGGCCGGCGCCCTCGCAACTGCGCGGACCGATTCCGAACGGAATGTAGGCGAGACGGGGACGGCCGGCGGACGCCTCCGGCGTGAAGCGGTCGGGGTCGAACACTTCCGGGTCGGGCCAGTATTCGGGATTCATGTGGACGGCCCAGAACGGATAGAAGATGGTCGTGCCCGCCGGAACGGTGTAGTCGCCGAGCACCAGTTCCTCGGTGGTCTCACGCGCGCCGTAAGGCCCCGGCGGGTACAGCCGCATCGCCTCCCGGAGCACCATGTCCAGGTAGGTCATCCGCTTGAGGTCGCCGTATTCGGGGACGGCGCGGTCGCCCAGGACCACGTCCACCTCGTCGCTGACGCGCTTGGCCACGTCCGGGTGCCTGGCCAGCAGATAGAGCGTCCAGGAGATGGCGACGCCGGTCGTGTGGTGCGCGGCCAGCAAGGTCATCAGCACCGTGTCGCGGATCCGCGCCGGCGTCTCCCCCGAAGCCGCCAGGGCCGCGACCAGGTCGCTGCGATCGGCGTCGTCAGGAACGGCGCCGTCACGGTCCCGATGCGCGGCGATCACCTGGTCGACGGTGGCGCGCAGGTAGGTCAGCGCCTCCTCGGCACGGGCGGCGCGTTCCTCCTCGGTGCCCGGCGTCTCCAGCTGGTACAGCCGCCCGAGGTATTCGGTGAGGAGGTCCTCGAACGCGGACACGACCCGGCCTGCGGACTCCTCGGACTCCAGCCCGCTGCCCAGCGCGTATTCGCAGATCATGCGCAGCGAGAGCTCGCTCAAGTCCTTCTGCAGCTCGACCGGGGAGGCCAGTCCCGCCCAGCGATCGGCCATCTCGGCCGTCAGCTCGGTGAAACGCGCGAAGTGCGCCTCGTGCGAGGGACGGCCCGCCAGCACCGACAGCATCACCTTGCGCCACGGCACGTGCTCGTCGGCCGGGATGGTCTGCAGGTTGCCCGACTCCTGCAACGGGGTCAGGAACTCGAAGAGCTTCTCAGGCCGCTTGTTCATCTTCGCGGTGGCCTCCAGCAGGACCGGATCCGCGACCGACACCGCCAGGTCGGCGCCGGGCAGGGGAAAGCGCACCACCGGCCCGTACTCGGCGTGCAACCGCAGCTGGTAGTTGTGCAGCCCTCCCGCCGCCACGATGGCCTCGATACCGCCCTCCGCGGGCGGACCGGGAATCTGGGCCGGGGAAATACCGTCGCCTCGCATGACACTCCCGCGTCGGGTTATTGATTAGGTTGTCCCGAGATAGGTGCTGTGCTTGCATGCTCTCAGGTATTTACGGATATGGCTGGCGTTTGGAAGCCGCGTCGTGGCGGCCGGGAGAGGACATGAAACATGGTCGATCTGCGCACACCGAACGTCGCGCGGATGTACGACTACCTCCTGGGCGGTAAGGACAACTACGCCACCGACCGCGCGGCCGTCGACGAGGTCGTCCGGCACGCTCCGGACACGCCGTTCATGGCCCGGGAAAACCGTGCTTTCCTGGGGCGCGCGGTGCGTTTCCTGGCCGAGTCCGGCGTACGGCAGTTCGTCGACATCGGCTCGGGCCTGCCCACCCAGGGCAACGTGCACGAGATCGCGCACCACATCGCCCCGGACTCCCGCGTCCTGTACGTGGACGTCGACCCGATCGTGCTGGCCCACGGACGCGCGATCCTCGCCAGCACCCCCGGAGTGGCCGTCATCCAGGGGGACGCCCGCCGGGTCGAGGACATCCTGACCGATCCCGAGGCGACCGCCCTCATCGACTTCGACCAGCCGATCGCCGTGCTGATGCTGGCGGTGCTGCACTTCATCGGCGATGACGACGATCCCCCGGGGATCGCGGCGCGGCTGCGCGACGCCATGGCGCCCGGCAGCTACCTGACGGTGTCGCACGTGACCGCCGACTTCGACGCCGACCGCCGGGTCCGCGAAGCCGGCGCGGTGTACGAGAAGGCCACGTCCCAGATCACCCTGCGCAGCCGCGCCGAGGTCATGCGGATGTTCGAGGGCTTCGAGCTGGTGGAGCCGGGCCTGTCCACCCTGTCGCTGTGGCGTCCCCTGCCGGGCACGACCCCCCCGCCCGGCGCCGAGACGCAGTGGTGCTACGCGGGCGTGGGCCGCAAGCTCGGCTAGGTCTCCCCCGCGATCCGGACGCGCGGAGCGTTTCGCCGGGTTCCGTCCATGGAAGGGGACGGGCGATGGCTTGGCACGTTACCGCTGGTCCGGGCCACGATCGCACGAGGGGGACGGTATGGGCGCTGGGGATGACGGGGGCCGTGAGCGGCTCGCGGAGGTCGAGCGGACGCTGGACGTGCTGCGGCGCGAAGTCGGGCCGCCGACCGACGAGCCGAAGGACTACGGGGACGCGGCCGCCGAGATGAGCTCCCGGGAGGAGCAGGCCGCGCTCATCGAGAGCCTGGAGATCGAGCGCGATCATCTGAGGCGGCAGCTTGACCTGGAATGACACGGTCCGGCCTTGGTGAACGGGTTTGTCCTCAAACACAGGGGGCACATCCGTCACGCCCCCAGCAGCCGGTGGTCGGAGGTAGCGATGCGGATCGGAACGGCACTGCTCGTCATCTGGCTCGTGATCGGCGCGCTCGCCGCCGGGCAGCGCAAGTACTTCGACGACGACGACACCAACTGCTCGAACCTGGCGACGATCGTGGTGACCGTCATCGCCGGGCCGCTCAACTACGTCGGCGTGAACCCGAAGATCTCCTGCGACGCGCCCGAGCCGAGCAAGTGACCGCCCATCCCGTCATGATCCTCCGGCGACGACGGTGAGCGGGGTGGCCAGGGGCGCGGTGGACCGGCGCACGACGAGCTCCGGCCGGTAGAGGAGCTCGGTCCGGGGCGCCTGGGTGCCGCCGATCTCCTCCAGCAGGTAGGCCACGGCGGCCAGGCCCATCTCGCGGACGGGCTGGCGGACCGTGGTGAGGGGCGGGTCGAGGTACGCGGTCATCGGGGAGTCGTCGAAGCCGACCACGGAGACGTCCTCGGGGACGCGCAGCCCGCGCTGGCGGACGCCGCGGATGGCTCCGATCGCGATGATGTCGCTGCCGCAGCAGATGGCGGTGGCGCCCCGGTCGATGAGCTGCTGGGCCGCGGCCTGGCCGCCCTCGACCGTGAAGAGGGTGTTGACGATGAGGTCGTCCACCTCGGTCGTGCCGAGATGCTCTCGCATCCCCCGGCGGAAGCCCTCGGTCTTGCGGATCGACGGGACGAACCGCGACTGGCCGACCGCGAGCCCGATGCGCCGGTGCCCGAGCGCGGCCAGGTGCCCGACGGCCATCTCCAGGGACGCGGTGTCGTCGTTGGAGATGAACGGCGCCGGGATGTCGGGCCGGAACCCGTTGATCAGCACGATCGGCAGCCCGCGGCCGATGAGCCGGGTGTAACGGACGGGCTCGGACTCGGAGTCGGCGTGCTTGCCGCTGAGCAGGACGATGCCCGCGACGCCGCGGTCGAGCAGGAGCTCGGTGTAGTCGTCCTCGCCGATCCCGCCGGGCGTGACCGTGCACAGCACGGCCGTGTACCCCGACTGCGCGAGGGCGTTCTCGATGACCTGGGCGAACGCGGGGAAGATCGGGTTGGTGAGCTCGGGGATGATGAGGCCGATCAGCCCGGCCCGCTGCTGGCGCAGCCGGGCCGGGCGCTCGTAGCCGAGGACGTCCAGCGCGGTGAGCACCGCCTGCCGCGTCGCGGCGGCCACGCCCGGTTTGCCGTTGAGCACCCGGCTGACGGTCGCCTCGCTGACCCCCGCGTGGGCGGCGATGTCGGCCAGCCTCATCTGGCTCATCGGTCGCCCTCGTACCAGACGGCCGTGTCGGGCGGCAGCACCAGGCAGTCCCCGTCCGGGCGGATGGGGCCGCTGGCCAGCAGCGCGCGCCCGTACGCGGGGACGCGCACGCTCCGGTCGCCGAGGTTGACCGCGCACGTGAGACGGGCGTCGCCGGTCTCGCGCTCGAAGACGAGCGTGCCGGGCGGCCCGACCAGCCAGCGCAGCGTGCCGTCGCCGAGCGCCGGGTGCTCGCGCCGGATCCGCAGAGCCGTCCGGTAGAGCGCGAGCATCGAGCCGTGATCGGCGGCCTGCCGTTCGACGGTGAGGTCCCGCCAGTGCCCGGGCATCGGCAGCCAGCTCCCGCCCGGCCCGAATCCGAACGGCGGCGCCTCGCCGGACCACGGGATCGGCACGCGGCAGCCGTCCCGTCCCGACTCGGGGTCGCGGTTCCGCTGCGGGTCCTGGAGGTACTCCTCGGGCAGGTCGAGCACCTCGGCCAGGCCCAGCTCCTCCCCCTGGTAGATGTAGGCCGAGCCGGGCAGCGCCAGCATCAGCAGCGCCGCCGCGCGGGCGCGCCGGATCCCGACCTCGCCGTCGCCGTAGCGGGTGACGTGCCGTTTCACATCGTGATTGGACAGCACCCATGTGCTCGGCGCCCCGACCCGTTCGAAGGTGCGCAACGACTCCTCGATCACCGCGCGCTTGGCCTGGACGTCCCAGTCGGCGGTCATGTAGGCGAAGTTGAACGCCTGGTGCATCTCGTCCGGACGCACGTAGTCGGCCAAGCGCTCCTGCGACGGCGCCCACGCCTCCGCCACGGCGATCCGTTCGCCCGCGTAGGAGTCGAGCAGGCGCCGCCAGGAGCGGTGGATCTCGTGCACGCCGTCCTGGTCGAAGTACGGCAGGACGGTCGTGCCCAGCATCTCGATCTGGTCGGTGAAGCCCGCGTCGGGCAGGCCGTCCGCCTTGACCATGCCGTGCGCGACGTCGACCCGGAAGCCGTCCACCCCGAGGTCGAGCCAGAAGCGCAGGGTCTCCTCGAAGTCGGCGCGGACCTCGGGGTTGTCCCAGTTCAGGTCAGGCTGCTCGGGAGCGAACAGATGCAGGTACCACTGGCCGTCCGGAACGCGCGTCCAGGCGGGCCCTCCGAACACCGACTCCCAGTCGTTCGGCGGCTCCTCGCCACACGCTCCGCGACCGTCGCGGAAGATGTAGCGGGCGCGTTCAGGGCCGCCCGGCGCCGCCTCCAGCGCCTCCCGGAACCACACGTGCATGTCCGAGCTGTGGTTCGGCACCACGTCCACGATGACCCGCAGCCCGTAGTCGTGCGCGTCGCGCACCAGCGCCCGCGCGTCGTCGAGCGAGCCGAAGATCGGGTCGACGTCGCGGTAGTCGGCGACGTCGTACCCGAAGTCGGCCATGGGCGAGGTGTAGAACGGGGTGATCCAGAGCGCGTCCACCCCGAGTTCGGCGAGGTGGGGCAGCCGGCTGCGGATGCCCGGCAGGTCGCCGATGCCGTCGCCGTCGCCGTCGGCGAAGCTGCGGACGTACACCTGGTAGATGACCGCGTCCCGCCACCACCTGGTCCGCTCGGCGAGCGGGGCGGCGGCGGTGGACGTGGCCGTGCTGTTCTGCGTCATCGATGTCCTTACTTGACGCCGCCGGCGGTGAGCCCGGCGACGATCCTGCGCTGGAAGACGAGCACCAGGAGGATCAGCGGGACGGTGACGATCACACCGGCCGCCATCTGGGTGCCGAACGGCTGGTCCTGGCCGCTCACTCCGGTGAACTTGGAGATCGCCACGGTGGCGGTCTGCATCTCCTTGTCGGTGGTCATCGACAGGGCGATGATGAACTCGTTCCATGCCGCCATGAACGTGATGATGGCCGTCGTGAACACGCCCGGCGCGGCGAGCGGCACGATGATCCGCCGGAACGCCTGACCGCGCGTGCACCCGTCCACCATGGCCGCCTGCTCCAGCTCGAACGGCAGCTGCCGGAAGAACGTCGTGAGCAGCCAGATGCACAGCGGCAGCGCGAACCCGAGGCTGGGCACCACCATCGCCTGGTAGGTGTTGATCCACTTGAGGTCGGTGAACAGCTTCAGCAGCGGGATGAGCTGCGAGATGCCGGGGAACATCGTCGTGGCGATGATGAGCCCGAGGAACATGTTCTTGCCCCGGAAGCTCAGCCGGGCCAGCGCGTACGCGGTGGCGGTCCCGATCAGCAGGGTGAGCAGCGTGGTGGTGCCCGCCACGACGAGGCTGTTGAGCAGGGCTCGGTCGAAGCCGTTGCTCCCGCCGAACACCGCGGTGAAGTTCTCCACCGACCAGTGGCGCGGCAGGATCGAGTTGTCGAACTGGTCCTGCGGCCGCCGGAACGCCGAGACCACCATCCAGTAGAACGGCGCGAGGCAGTAGGCCGCCACCACGGCGACTCCCGCGTACACCAGGACGCGGCGCGCGGCGACGGAGCTCATGCTCTCCCCTTCTTCCCGGCTTCCCGCTTCCTGACTTCCCGCTTCCTGACGTCACGGGCCTGGCCGATGATGTCGGCGCCGAGCAGCTTGACGAACAGGTAGGCGACGAGCGCGATGTAGAGGAACAGGATCGTGGAGTACGCGGCGGCCGAGCCGTAGCGCAGGTTGTTCGACTCGAACCACGAGATCATCGTCAGTGTCTCGACGGAGCGCTTGTTCACCCCGATGAGCACCGCGGGCAGGTCGAACATCCGCAGCACGTCCAGCAGCCGGAACAGCACCGCGACCAGCAGGGCGGGCTTGACGAGCGGCAGCGTGATCCGGACGAACCGCTGCACCGCCCCCGCCCCGTCGACCTTGGCCGCCTCGTACACCTCGCGCGGGATCATCTGCAGCCCGGCGAGCACCAGCAGGCCGATGAACGGCGAGGTCTTCCAGACCTCGGCGATGATGACCGCGAGCTTGGACTCCGAGCCGTCGGCGGTCCAGAGCACCTGCCGGCCGATGAGGGCGTTGAACGCTCCGTCCGCCTGGAAGATCCAGCGCCACAGCAGCCCGGAGATCGCGGTGGGGATCGCCCAGGGCACCAGGATGCCGGCGCGGACGAGCGCGCGGCCGCGGAACGCCTGCTGCATGATCAGGGCCATCGCGACGCCGATCACCGTTTCCAGCACGACCGTCGTCACCGTGAAGAAGGTCGTGTTGAAGAAGGCGTTCCAGAAGGCGTCGGCGCGGTCGCCGGAGAAGATGGCGGTGTAGTTGTCGACGCCGACGAACTTCTCGCCCTCGACGACGAACCCGTCCGCGTCGAGGGTCTGACCGCGCGAGTACAGCGACTCCCGGAAACCGGCGAGCACCGGGTAGCCGACGACCAGCGCGAGCACG
Organism: Spirillospora sp. NPDC048911; assembly: GCF_043198015.1. NCBI lineage: Bacteria > Bacillati > Actinomycetota > Actinomycetes > Streptosporangiales > Thermomonosporaceae > Spirillospora > Spirillospora sp. NPDC048911. Next base: position 30,380 of record NZ_JBICUD010000019.1, read on the forward strand.
AGCAACGTCGGCGACAGCATGAGCGCGGCCATCCGCCCCGACCCCTGCGGATCGCCCTTCCGCCGCCGCGCGGCGGCCAGGGGCGCCGGCGCGGCGGTCTTGCTCTTGAACGTGGTGGCCATCGGATTACTGCGCGGTGAGCTGGGTGAGCTTGGCCTGCAGGTCGGTGAGGGCCTTGTCGGAGGGCGTCTTGCCGCCGAGCGCGTCGTACACCGACCCCTGGATGGCGGCGGTGACGTCGCCGTACTTGACGACGACGGGCCGCGACTTGGCGTTCTCGATGGCCGCCTTCAGCGTCGGCAGGAACGGGAACTTCTTCACCATGTCGGGGTCGCTGTAAAGCGAGGTGAGCGTCGGCGCCTGGGCGGTCGCGAGCGAGTTGTCCTTCTGCTGCTTGTCCGCGGCGGAGAACTTGATGAAGTCGAGGGCGCTGGCCTTGTTCTTGGCGAACGCGGAGATGGCGTAGTTGTGCCCGCCGAGGTTGGCTGCGCCCGGCCCGCTCGGCCCGGGGATCGGCGCGACCTGGAACTTGCCTGCGACCTTGGACGAGCCGTCGCCTGCGTTGGCCAGCTCGTACTGGTACGGCCACTGCCGGTGGAACAGGAGCTTGCCGGCCTGGAAGTGGCGGCGCCCGCCCTCGCCGTCGAGCGTGAGGGCGGCCTTGGGCATCCGGCCGTCCTTGACGGCGTTGACCAGGAAGTCGACGCCCGTCTTGGCCTGCGGTGTGGAGACGGCGGGCTTGCCGGCGTCGTCCACGATGGTGCCGCCGGCGCTGCTGATCGCCTCGGCGGCCGAGACCGTGAGGCCCTCGGTCTTGCCGACCTCGGTCAGGAAGCAGTCGACCCCCTTGCCCTCCGGCAGCGCCTTGACCTTGTCGCACGCGGCCCACATCTCGGCCCACGTCTTGGGAGGCCCGGCGACCCCGGCCTTCTTGAGCAGGTCGGAGCGGTAGTAGAGGAGACCGGAGTCGGAGGTCAGCGGGACGCCGAAGAGCTTGCCGCGGTATTCGGCGGTGGTCAGCGTGGCGGGGAGCAGCTTGGCGGTCTCGACCTGGTCCTCGGGGATCTCCGTGAGCCAGCGGTTGGCGGCGAACTCGGCGGTCCAGACGACGTCGAGGTTGAGGATCGTGTACGCGTCGGACTTGGTCGTCGCGTTCTGGATCATCTGCTGGCGCTGGTCGTTGGGCTCGTCCGGCAGCTCAATGATCTTGGCCTGCTCGGTCGGGTGGTCCTTGTTCCAGGCGTCGACCATCTTCTGCATGAAGCCGGAACGGTCCTTGCCCGTCGCCAGCGTGATCGGACCGCGCCCGGTGAGCTGCCCGGCGGCGGCCTTGCCGCCGCCCGCCGACGTACCGGCACCGCCGTCGTCACCGCCGCCGCACGCGCTCAGCACGAGCGCGAGACCGGCGACGATGCCGGCCAGGGGTGTGCGCCGCATGGGTCCTCCTCGGTCTGGGGCCGCTGCCGGGCCCCGGATTTCTGCCCCGCCATGTCCGCTATGGGGCCTCCTGGAGCGAGGACGTTAGCAACGCGTTGCAAGCGAGTAAAGAGTTTGCAGAAAGATTCAGACAGGTTGCACTCGACTTGCAGCTCCCGTCACCGTCCTCGCGACGGCCTCGCCACTGGTGGCCAGACGCGCGAATAGTGACCTGCGAGGGTTGTGGTGACTTGTGGGGCTTGGGTTTGATGGCCAGGTGGTCACACGCGTGGGGACGGAGTCGGACGCCGAGCTGGTGGCGGCGGCCGGGTCCGGCGACGAGCAGGCGTCGGGAGAGCTGTTCCGCCGGCATCACACCGCGGTGCTGGGATACGCCCGCGGCCTGGTACGCGACCGGCACGCGGCCGAGGACCTGACGAGCGAGGCGTTCGCGCGGACGCTGGCGGCGCTCCGCCAGGGCATGGGGCCCCGCGAGGCCTACCGGCCCTATCTCTACACCGTCGTGCGCAACGCCGCCGTCGACTGGGCCCGCGCCGGCCGCCGCACGGTGGTGACCGACGAGGTCGCCGACTGGGCCGACCGCCCGGCCGACGAGCTGCCGGACCTGGACGAGCTGGACGCGCTGGCCCGCGCCTTCAGGTCCCTTCCCGAACGCTGGCAGACCGTCCTGTGGCACACGATCATCGAGGACGAGCCCGTCCAGCAGGTCGCCGAGCTGCTCGGCATGGAGCCCGGCGCGGTCGCCCAGCTGGCGTTCCGGGCCCGCGAGGGACTCCGGCAGGCGTTCCTGGCCGCGAGCTGCGAGGGCCATCCCGAGTGCGCGGGGTTCACCGCCCAGCTCGCCGCGAGCGTCCGGCGGCCGGGCCGCCGGCGCAACCGCGCCCTGCGCCAGCATCTGGAGTCCTGCGAACGGTGCCGGCGCGCCGGCGAGGAGATGTCCGACCTCAACACGCGACTGCGGCGCGCCCTTCCGATCGGGGTCGTCGCGCTGGGGGCGCCGTCGGCGCCGCTCGGCGCCCTCCTCTCTACCGGCGGGGCGGCGCTCCCCGGCGCGGCACTCCCCGGCTGGGCCCTTCCCGCGGGGATCGCCGGAGCCGGCGCCGCCGCGCTCCTGGCAGTCCTGTTCGCGACCGTGGGGCTCGGCCCGGACGAGGCCGCCCCGCCCCGGGCCGCGCCGTCGGGCAACCCACCCGCGGCGCCCGCGAGCCCGGCTCCTCCCGCGCGCCTTCAGCCCGGCCAGAACGAGGGCAGGCCCGCCGTCCTGCCCAAGCGGATCAAGCCCCCGAAGCGGAAGTCTCCGGGCGCCGCCGCCCCCGCCGCGAACGGGGTCTTCCGGATCCGCAGCGCGACCCTCCAGTCATGCCTGGCGCCGAACGGCACGGCGGTCGTGCAGCGTCCCTGCGGCGACTCGGCCACCGCCTGGCGGCGCAAGAACACGAGCGGCGGTTTCACGCTGACCAGCGGGGCCAACGGCAAGTGCATGGGCCGCGGGGCGTCCTCGGCCTCCGTACCCTGGGAAGGCAGCACGGAGTACGCCGTCGTCACGGCCCCGTGCGGTGGCCCGCACCAGGTCTGGAAGATCGTGCAGACGGGCGGCGTGGGCGGCGCACGGCTGGCCAACGGCGACGGCTGGTACTTGCAGGCCAGTTATTCGGGCCTCCAGCCCGTCACCCTCAAGTCCTCCTCGTTCTCCGGCATGGCCGCCCAGGGCTGGTCCATCGAACGCTAGAAGCGATCATCCGCAGCCGATCCGGTCCGGGGCGACGGGCTCGGCATTGAGCGTGAGCCAGGCCCGCAGGGCCATGTGCAGTTCCAGCCGCCCGCCCGTGGCGTGGATGCCGTCCCCGAAGAGCTCCTCGAGCTGGCGGATGCGGTACCGGACGGTCTGGGCGTGCACGTGCAGCCGCCCGGCGACCTCGGTGGCGTTGAACCCGCACTCCAGGCAGGTGAGCAGGGTCTCGGCGAGCCGGTACCGCTGCGCCGGGCGGACGGCGCGCAGGGGCGCGAGCCGACGTTTGATCATCCGGTCGACCAGCTCGCGTTCCCGCATCATCAAGATGATCGGCATGTGCGTCTCGGCGACGATCGGCTCGGCGGCGTCGATCAGGCCCTGCCCGGCCAGCTCCAGCGCGTCGGCGGCCCACCGCATCGACGTGGCCAGCCCGGTGATCTCCACCGTCGGCCCGATCGCGGCGGTCCAGCCGCGCAGCCGCCTCAGGATCTGGTGGCGGCCGGGCCCGTCCGGATCCGGGACGATCAGGCAGGGCCGCGGGAGGTGCAGGCCGATCAGCACGTCGGGGGGCACGGCCGGGCGCCGGGCGTCGGGGCCGCGCTCGCGCAGCGCGACGGCGGCCACGGTCCGCGGCAGCGGCCAGCCCGCCTCGCGGGCCGGCTCCCTGAGATCCTTCAGTTCGGGGGCGGGCTCGCCGAGCAGCAGGTCCAGCAACCGCCGCCGGCGGTCCTGGTGCGTGCCGGCCGCCCGCGCCGCCGCGTCGGCGTGCCCCGCCGCGACCACCTCGGCCAGCTGGTTGAGGTACCTGAAGACGGCGTTGGCGACGCCCGCCACGATGGCCGCGCTGGCCCGGTAGCCCAGCTCCTCGGCCCGCTCGGTCAGCCGTTCGACGGCCACGCCCGCGCCGATCCGGATCGAGGACTGCCAGGCGTCCAGCGTCCGTCCCTCGATGGCCTCGCCGACGCCGACCCGCCGCCAGAACTCCAGGACCTCGGCCGAGTCGGTGCCGGGGTCGGCCAGCAGGTCCAGGAAATGCCCGATGGCGTACTCGACGCCCAGCCCGAGCGCCTCGATGTAGCGGGGATCGCCCGGCCGCAGGAACTCCGGCACCTGCTCCTCGATCCGGCGGACGGCCTCCGCGGCGATCCCGGGCACGGACGGGCGGAGATCGCGTGCGATCCGGGCATCGTCCTCGAACGAGAGTCCCAGTTCGATACGGCGCACGGGGAGGCCGACCACCCGGTCGCGGTCAGACAAGGAGACCTCCTTCACTGGTACTTACGTGCGGGAGAGACGGCGAGATCAGCGCCTGATTACGGACTTTCGCGGAACTTTCTGTTTCTCCCGGATCGGCCGGGGCCGATAACGTCGGGCCCATGCGGCTTCACGTGGGATGCGCGATGTGGACTCACGCGCCTTGGCAGGGCCGGTTGCTGCCGCACCCGCTCTCCCCCAAGGAGCGCCTGAAGGCCTACGCCAGCTGGTGCAACGCGGTGGAGGGCAACACGACGTTCTACGCCACGCCGAGCCGGAGCGCCGTGGAGTCGTGGGCCGAGCAGACCGATCCCGGCTTCCGCTTCGTGGTCAAGCTGCCGAAGACCATCACGCACGAACGGCGTCTCGCCGGGGCCGACGAGGAGCTCCGGGCCTTCCTGACGGCGATCGAGCCCCTCGGGGCGCGGGCCCATGCCCTCTGGATCCAGCTTCCGGGGTCGTTCGCGCCGTCGGACCTGGGGACGCTGGCGGCCTTCCTCCGGCGGCAGCCGCGGTCGTACCGGTGGGCCGTCGAGGTCCGGCACCGCGCGTTCTTCGAGGACGCGCGGTCGGCGGGCTGGCTCGAACGCCTCCTCACCGAGGTCGGCGCCGAGTGGATCCCGTTCGACACCGTGACCATGTTCCAGAGCCCGCCGACGAGCGACGCCGAGCGCGACGCCTGGACGAAGAAGCCGCGGGTGCCGCGCCGGTCGGCGGCGCTGACCGACCAGCCCATCGTCCGCTATCTGGGCCGTGACGACACGGCGCGCACGGTGGAGGGGTGGCGCCACTGGGCCGGCCAGGTCGCGGATTGGCTGCGCGAGGGCCGTTCGCCGACGGTCTTCATCCACACTCCCGACAACGCCGAGGCGTTGACGCTCGCCCGCCGGTTCCACGCCGAGGTGCGGGAACTCGTACCCGAAATCGAGCCGTTGCCCGAGCCGATTCCGGCGGAGCCCCCGACCCTCTTCTGAGTTAATGATGAGCACAAGACAATGGCGTACTCGTGCAAATTCATCCATTCTTCATCGGTAGCGTCATATTACGGCTAACGCGGGTATGACCCAGTTATCCATGCTTCACGCTCACAGACCGATCGGGGGAGAGGATCGTGAGTCAGGGCAACGGGAAGACCACGGCCAGGGACCGTCCGGGCACGGAGGTCCCGCGTCGACCGGAGGCCGAACCGGGCACGCGCCCGGCGGACGGCGGGGCGCTGGTCACCCGGCAGGGCCGCACCACCATCGCCGACGGCGTCGTCGCCAAGATCGTGGGGATGGCGGCCCGGGAGGTCGGCGGCGTGCACGCCATGGGCGCGGGCATGGGCCGCACGCTCGGTTCGATGCGCGAGCACATCCCGGGCATGACCAAGAGCGTCTCGCAGGGCGTGTCGGTCGAGGTCGGCGAGCGGCAGGCCGCGGTCGACATCGACGTGGTCGTCGAGTACGGGGTCGCGATCCCGGCGCTCGCCGGGGCCGTCCGCGACAACGTGATCCGCTCGGTCGAGCAGATGTGCGGGCTGGACGTGGTCGAGGTCAACATCACCGTCGACGACATCCATCTGCCCGAGGACGACGGGAACGGCGCCTCGGATTCGCGCGACTCCTCCCGCGGCCCGTCGCGCGATTCGGGTCAGCCCAAGGAATCCCGAGTCCAATGACGGCGGCAGAGGCCCCGCCGATCGATTCCCCCGGCTCTCAGGCCGCGGGGGAATTCGCCGAACACGTCGCGGCGGCCGCCGTCCGATGCCCGGGTGTGGCAGGCCTGTCCGCGGACGGGCCGGGGGACGTCGTCACCTACCGGCGGGGCTCGCCGTTGCGCGGGGTCGCGGTGCGCGACGACGAGATCGTGGTGTGCGTGGTCGCGACGCTGGAGCGGCCCGTGTACGAGACGGCCGAGGCGGTGGCTGCGGCCGTCGCGCCGCTGGCGGGTGAACGGTCCGTGCACGTGATCGTGGGAGACGTCGTCGCCGGCGCGGACGCGGGCGACGCCGCCACGGCCCGTGAACACAGCCCATGAACAGGAGTGACCGGGCCGACTTCCGCGCCTGGATCCGCGCCAACCATCCGGACGCGGGCGGCGACCCGGAGGAGTTCGCCGCCGAACTCCAGCGCCGCCGCCATCCCGCGCCCGCCGCACCGGCGAACGGCCAGGTGACCGTGGTCCGGCGGCGGCGAGGCCCTCGCGGGGCCATGGACCGCTGGCTGGAGCGCCGCCGCCGGCGGCGTGCCCGCGACCTGAACTGAAGCCTGAATCGAAGGGGGGAACGAAGATGGGTGCTGTCAAGATATGGCCGCTGGCCGGCCTGGCCTTCGGGACCGTGCTGGGACTGGCCGCCGGATTCGGCGGGTTCGGCCCGTTCCTGGCCGTCCTCCTGCTCGGGATCATCGGCTTCCTCGCCGGCCGGGTGATCGAGGGCGAGCTCGATCTGAGCAGCCTGTTCGGCCCGGCGAACGAGCGGCGCGGGAGGTCGTCGTCATGACGGCGCGGCTCTCCTCCGACCGCGGCACCACCGCGATCGACGATCGGGTGATCGTGGCCATCGCCTGCCGGGCCGCGGCCGGGACACCGGGCATCGGCGGCGTGGACGGCACCGTCCTCGGCGTTCCCGTGGGCGACCGGCGGCCGCGCGGCAGGACGATCGCCCACGGCGATCTCGCCCGCCCCCGCGTTCGGATCTCGGTGGCCTACCCCGCCTCGGTGCGCGAGGTGACCCGGCGCGCCCGCGTACGGATCCGGGACGAGGTACAGGCCCTGACCGGCCTGCGCGTCGGCCCGGTGGACATCGACGTCGCCGCGCTCACCCACGAGAGGCGGCTGCCATGACCGCCACCGCCGGACCGCTGCCGTCGGCGCCGGGCCGGGCGGAGGCGGAGGCGCCGCCGCGCGGCGCCGACCGGCCCGCGCGGCGCGCCGCCCGCCGGGTCTTCCGCCCGCGCCGCGTCTGGCCCGCGCTGCTCGCGGCGATCGTGATGACGGCCGCCGGAACGATCGTGGCCGTCGAGGTCATCTCCGCGCTCGCCGGCGACCCCGCGCGCGTCGTCCCCTACGAGAGGCTGACGGACTGGCTGGCCGGCACGCGCTGGCGGAACGGCGCGGTGATAGCGACCGGCGCCGTCACCGCCGCCCTCGGGCTCATCGCGCTGCTGGCGGGCCTGCTCCCAGGGCACACGCGGCTGATACGGCTGCGCACCGACGATCCCGATTTCGTCATGGGAGTCACCGACCGCGGCCTGCGCACGGCGGCCGAAACGGCGGCTCGCGACATCGACCTGGTCAGCGACGTCCCGCGCGTCAAGACGCGGGGCCGCCGGGTCCTCGTGGCGGTGACCACGCCGGCACGGGACACCGGGGACCTCAAGGTGAGGGTGCGCGACGCCGTGCGCGCCCGCCTCGACGACCTCGGGGTCGAGCCGTCCCGCTCGGTACGCGTCCGAGCCCGGCACAAGGGGGTATGACGATGGACCGCGGAGCCGCGTTCATCAACCGGACCGGGCTGACCATCGTGGGACTGCTGCTCACGGCCGGTGGCACCGCCGTCCTCGCGCGGGCGCTCGGCCCATGGGGTTCCTCGGCGGAGTCGACGTCCGTCCTCACCGACGGGATGCGCCGGTACCCGGACGGACATTCCTGGTTCTGGCCCACGGTGGCGGCCGGCTCCTGCGCCCTCGCGCTGATCGGTGTGGCGTGGCTGCTCGCGCAGGCGCGGAGCGACAGGCTGCCCGGCCTGTCACTGGAGGCGGACGACGCGGACGGGCAGACGCGGGTCTCCGCGCAGGCCGTGACGTCCGCGCTGGAAGACGAGATCGCGGCGCTGCCGAGCGTCCGAGAGGCGCGGGCCCGGCTGCTGGGCGGCAAGGACCACCCGCGCCTGCTGCTGAACGTGGCGTACGGCGCCCGCGCGGATCTGGACGCGCTGCGCAGGGGCATCGAGGAGAAGGCCGTGACGCACGTGCGCGCGGCGCTCGACCTCAACGCGCTGCCGACGGTCGTCCGCCTGCGCCTGGTCTCCGGCGGGCATCGGCGAACCGTCGCCTGATAGCGAGGCCCGGCGCGAATCAGTGGCCGGGGACCTGCTCGAACAACCCCATCGTGCAGCACTTGGGGCCACCGCCGCCCTGCTGGAGCTGCGGCATGTCGATGGGGACGGGTTCGTAACCGCGGTCGGCGAGTTGGCGGCACAGGTCGTCCGCCGTGCCGTGGATCACCACGTGCCGCCCGTCGGACCACGCGTTGAGGCCGAGCTGGTGCGCGTCGTGGTCGGTCGCGATGATCGCGTCCGGGAAGAGGCGCTCCAGCATCCGGCGGCTGTCGGGCGAGAATGCCTTGGGGTAGTAGGCGACGGTGATCCCGTCGATCACGCAGAGCGCCGTGTCGAGGTGGTAGAACTTCTCGTCGATCAACTGCAGGCCGACGACGGGGCGCGCGAAGAACTGCTGGGCCTCGAAGTGCGCCTCCCGGTCGGTGCGGAAGCCCGTGCCGGCGAGGATGTACTCCTCGGTCAGCAGGAAGTCGCCCTCGCCTTCGCTCGTCGCCTGCGACAGCCGCACCTCGTAGCCCGCGTCGCGGAACCACGCCTCGTGCGCCCGCCGCTCACCGGCGCGCTCCGCACTGTTGAAGCGGGCGACGAACGCCCGGCGCTCGATCGCCAGCGCCCCGTTCGCCGCGAAGACCATCTGGGTGAGGCCTGGCCTGGGGTCGACGATCTCGACCTGATGCCCGAAGCCCTCGTAGGTGCGGCGCAGGGTCTCCCACTCGGCCATCGCGGCGTCCCGGTCGGTCTCGGGGTCCTCGGGCGTCCACGGGTTGTCGTCGGTGATCTCGTAGTGGGCGGGCGGGCACATGAGGACGCGGCGCCGTTCCTCGCGGGTCCGCGTGGCGGGTTCCCCCATCGCCTTCCTCCTTGTGGCTCAGTGCTGGTCGTCGGGCGGGAAGTCGCCGAGGGACGTGAGGTCCGCCGCCGCGATCCGGAGGCGGACCCGGCCCGGGGCCAGCTCGGCGATCTCGTCCCAGCGGGCGATGGTGGTGCCCCGGTGCAGGCGCTTGACGATGGCCTTGATCAGCCATGGCCCGTCCGGGCCGGGCCGGCCCTCGCCGTAGCCCATCAGGCGGCCGGTGCGGCGCGGGGAGATCAGGACGGCGTCGAAGCGCAGCGCGGCCCGGTGGCCGAGCGGCGGCCCGTCCTCGCTGAAGCGCACGTCCACGACGTCGCCGACGGGCCGGTCGTCGGCGTCGATGACGGTCGCGCCGAGCAGCTCACTCGCCCGCATCGCCGCTCCCCTTCCCGGCGGCCCTGGGGATCTTGCCGATGACGTGGTCGCGCGTCCAGCTCTCGAGGCGGACGACGTCCAGCGCCTCCGGCGACCGGTCGACCTGGATGGCCTGCCCCAGCCCCGTGACGGCACGGTAGTCGACGCGGGCGGGCCGCGGGTCGCCGTCGTCCTTGAGGCGGCGGCCGACGGCGTGGATGAACCGGCCCAGCCTGCCGCCGATGCGCGGGCCGAGCGCGAGCGGCCCCGCCAGCAGCGCCGCGACGTACGGGCGGCCGTCCTCGTCGACGTCGAGTTCGACGTCGTCGACCTTGCAGACCATCCGGTCCTGGCCGTTCAGGACCTGCCGGTCGAGCAGGCCCTGCTGGGCGTAGATGTAGCGCGGCGCGGACGGCCGTTCCGCGGGGTTCACGTCAGGAGGGGTCACGTCATTCACCCGCCTTGGTAGCGATCATCAGGGGGATGGCGACCACCGACACCACCATCAGCAGGATCAGGTAGACCGAGCCGAAGACGTTGGAGACGTGGCCGTTGGCCTTGTCGCCCATGAACTGGCGGTCGTTGGCGACCACCAGCACCGGCAGGTACGTGAGCGGCAGGGCGATGGCCGAGAACACCAGCGAGTACTCGGTCACCGTGATCGGGTCGACCGTCGTCAGGATCCCCATGCCGGCGATCAGCAGGCTGGCGAGGACGACGGTGTGGAACCGGGCGGCCTTGACGGGTGCGACGAACTTGCCCCACTGCCAGCCGAAGTACTGGGCGACCGTGTAGCCGCAGGACAGGGCGGTCTCGAGCGTGGCACCGAAAGTGGCCGCGAAGATCCCGAGGATCGCGAACGCGAAGCCGACCTGGCCGAGGCCCACGACGGTGGGCAGGACGACCTGGCTGAGATCGTCGACCTGGACCGCCGCCGGCTGGAACACCACCGTGGCGCACGCGGCGATGGAGAGCGACAGCAGTCCCCCGAGCGGGAATCCGAGGAAGACGTTCATCCGGCTCGTGAGCAGGTCCCTGCGGTTCCAGCGTTCCTCGACGCCGCCCGAGGAGAAGAAGAACACCTCGTAGGGCGTCATCGCGCCGCCGAACAGCGCGATCGCGTAGTAGAAGTAGGTCGGCAGGCCCTCCTGCTCGGGCAGCGACGGATGGAACGCCTGGTGGCCGAGCTCTCCCCAGTCCGGGCCGAGCGCCCAGAGCGCCGCGGCGAAGGCGAGCAGCCCGAGGCCGCCGAGCGCGAACAGGTTGTCCATGACCGAGAACCGCATGCGCCAGACCACCAGCCAGGCCGTCAGCATGATCACCGGCACGAACAGCAGGTAGCTGACGCCGGTCACCAGCTCCAGGGCCAGCGCCGCACCGCCGATCTCCGCGGCGAGCGTCAGCAGCGTGATCAGGAACGAGGCGCTCAGGTTGGCCAGCGCCGCCCGCGGTCCGAGCCGCTCGCGCACGAGGTCGAACACGGGCCGGTGCGAGACGGCCGCGATCCGCCCGGACATCTCCGCGAACAGGCAGATCCCGATGATCGCGACGACCATCACCCACGCCAGCCCGAGCCCGAAGCGAGCGCCGATGAGCGAGTTGGCGACCAGGTCGCCGATGTCGACGAATCCCCCGAACGCGGTCACCACGCCCAGCGCGAGGGCGTACACCCGCTTCACGAGTGCTCCTCGGCGAACCGGTCGAGCCGGTCGGCGATCGCGTCCAGCGCCTGAAGGGTCGCGCGGTCGGGCCGGAAGCCGCCGCGCCGCGAGTCGATGCGCAACTGGGCGACCTGGTCGACGGCCTCGGTGAGCAGCTCGTCCAGCCCGTCGCGGAGGTCGTCGGCCGCGCTGGAGGGCGGCTGGACCGAGTCGAACGTGGACTGAACGCTGGTCAGCGCGGTCTCCTGGTCGGAGAACACCACCGAGAGGTAGCGCGCGGGGGCCTTCCCGTCCACCGCCGCCTGGACCGCGATCCGGGCGGTCCGCACCGAGGACACCGCGGCCTCGGCCGTGTTGGCGGCCTTGGCGGTGAAGTCGCCGTCCGTGCGCGACGGCCCCGCGCAGCCGGTCAGGCAGACCAGCGCCGCGGCGGCCGCGAGCCCCACCCGGCCCCTCACCGCTGGTCTCTCAGCAGCAACCAGCCCAGCGCGGCCAGGATCGCGAGCAGCTGCCCCCAGGCCGCGAGCAGCACCAGGCCTTCGTTCTCCACGGCATCGATCCCCCCTCCGACCTCATCATCCCCACCGTCCGGGTCCAAAACCCCGGCCCGCCGCCCTTGATCATCGCCACGCATGGGGACCGCTTTTGCGGGCATGAGCGGCGCAGGCAAATGAAGGAGGACGGATGGACGCGATCGTGTTGCTGAAAGACGATCACAAGACCGTGGAGCAGCTCTTCAAGAAGTTCGAGAAGGCCGGGGACAACGCGCTGAAGACCAAGCGGAAGCTGGTCGACCAGATCATCGAAGAGCTGACCGTGCACGCCTACATCGAGGAACAGCTCTTCTACCCGGCCGCGCGCGAGGCCGCCCCCGACACCAAGGACCACATTCTCGAAAGCGTCGAGGAACACCACGTCGTGGTGTGGATGCTCTCGGAGCTGTCCGGCATGGACCCCTCCGACGAGCGCTTCGACGCGAAGGTCACCGTCCTCATGGAGAACGTGCGCCACCACGTGGAGGAAGAGGAAAAGGACTGGTTCCCCGACGTGCGCAAGGCCATGGGCCGTAAGGCGCTTCAGGAGCTCGGCGAAAGAATGGCGGCGGCGAAGTCCAAGGCCCCCAAGGACCCGCTAGCCAATATGAGCGCCAAGCAGTGACACAGAAACGGCCGTGGCGGCCAGCGCGCCGCCTAGGCCGACGAAGGAACGGCGGCCGTGGCACCACTCAGAGCCGGAACCGCCTCCCGCGCGCTGGGAGCCGCCGCGCTCGTTGCAGGAGCCGCAGCGGTCATCGCGGGGAGCAGGGCCGGGACGGGGGTGGAGCTGAAGCCCGCTGCCATCGCCTCGGCGGCGCGGGTGCGCTTGATGCGGACGAGGACATAGGTGGCGAGCAGGGCGGCGGCCGTGGTGATCACGCCTGCCAGCACCAGCGCGGTACGCGGGCCCAGCGTGTCGCAGAGGGCGCCGAGGGCGGGCGGGCCGACGGCGCCGGCGGCGGCGCCGACCATGCCCTGGGCGGCGATCACGCGGCCGCGCAGGTGGTCGGGGCTGTCGAGCTGGGCCCGGGTGCTGACGACGGTGTCGATGATCACCGCGCCGGCCGCCACCGGCACCATCACGAGGGCGAAGACCACCAGGCCCGGCGACACGCCGGCGAGCAGCTGGCCGACCGAGACCGCCACCGACACGGCCAGCAGCAGGCCCAGGGGCAGCCGTGCCCGCGCCGCCGCGTAGAGGCCGCCGAGGATCGTGCCGATCGCGAAGGCCACCGAGAGCATGCCGTAGCCTCCGGCGCCAGCGTCCAGCGGCCCGTCGCTCATGGCCGCCATGGTCACCTGGTAGTTGCGCCCGAGGCTGCCCATCACGAACGCCAGGGCGAAGGTCACCAGCAGCCACGGGGTGCGCAGCACGTACCGCAGGCCGTCGGCGATACCGCGCTCGCTGGCGGCGGCGGCCGGGAGCACGTGCATCTCGCCGCGCCGCATCAGCAGGATCGCCGCGATGACGGCGAGGAAGCTGGCCGCGTTGGCCACGAACACGCCCGGAACCCCCAGGAGCGGGATCAGCGCGCCGGCCAGGCTCATGCCCAGGATCCGCCCGGCCGAGTTGATCACCGAGCCCAGCGCCAGCGCGTTGGACAGATCATCGGGGCCGACCACCTCGGCGCCGAACCGGCCCAGCGCGGGGCCGCTGAACGCGCCGACGACGCCGGACGCCAGCGAGATCGCGTACAGGCCGCCGGTGGACTGGGCGTCGCCCGCCGCGATGAACGCCAGCAGGACGGCCAGCGAGCCCTGGAGCACCTGGGCGGTGAGCACGATCGGCCGCACCGGCAGGCGGTCGGCGAGGGCGCCGGCCAGCGGGCCGAGCAGCAGCGCGGGCGCCGCGTTGAGCACCAGGCCGAGCCCGACGCTGGTCGCCGAGTGGGTGATGGACAAGATCAACCAGTTCAGCGCCAGCGCCTGCATCCACGTTCCGGTGATGGAGACCATGTCCGAAACTGCCCACAACTTGTAGTTGTGATGACGCAGCGAGCGAAACATCGCTGGTAGAGCCACGTGTCTTTACCTCTCCTTGGGGGTTCCGAGGGTTTTCAACAAGGCGGCTCTATCCAGGCTTCCAGTCCACCCGAAATGTGAAGCGGGTCACCGGGATGTGTCCGGGACAAGTGGGTATGCGAGCGGCATGAAGTTCGGATACACGCTGCTCTGCGAGCAGACCCCGCCCAAACAGCTGATCGACGATCTCGTCGGGGCCGAGGAGGTCGGCTTCGACTACTCGGTCATCTCCGACCACTACTTCCCCTGGCTGGAGGAGGAGCAGGGGCACTCGGCCTACGTCTGGTCGGTGCTGGGCGCGCTGGCCCAGGCCACCGACGCGATCCCGCTGATGACGTTCGTGACCTGCCCGATCATGCGCTACCACCCCGCCGTGGTCGCGCAGAAGGCGGCGACCGTCGGGATCCTGTCCGACGGCCGTTTCACGCTGGGGCTCGGCTCGGGCGAGAACCTCAACGAGCACATCGTCGGCAGGGGCTGGCCCTCGGTGGACGTGCGGCACGAGATGTTCACCGAAGCGGTGGAGATCATCAAGGAGCTGTTCGGCGGCGGCTACGTCAACTACCGGGGACGGCACTTCACGGTCGACTCGGCCAAGATCTTCGACCTGCCGGAGCGGCCCGTGCCGATCGGCATGGCGGCCGCGGGGCCCCGGGCCGGCCGGCTCGCCGCCAAGTACGCCGACGCGTTCATCTCCGACCAGCCCGTCGGCGACGTCCTCAAGCTCTTCAACGAGAACGGCGGCTCGGGCAAGCCGGCGTACGGCCAGATCCCGATCTCCTACGGCACCGACGCGGACGAGGCCAAGGAGATCGCGCACCGGTACTGGAAGTTCTCCGCCCCCGGCTGGAAGGTGATGGCCGAGCTCCCCGGGCCGAAGGGCTTCGAGGCCGCCTCCGAGACCGTGCGCCCGGACGACGTCGCCAAGGCGGCGCCCTACGGAGACGACGTCGAACGCTACGTCCAGGCCGTGCAGCAGTGGGCGGACGCGGGATTCACGCACATCTCCTTCTGCCAGAGCGGACACGACCGGCAGAAGGACTTCCGCCGCTGGGCCGAGGTCGAACTGCTGCCCGAACTGCGCGAACGCTTCGCCTGAGGCACGCTTCGCTTGAGGAAGGACATCCCCATGACCAGTGCCGCGGCTGCCCATTCCCCGGCGGGCTCAGGCGATCCGAAAGCCGAGCCCCAGGCGGTGCGGCGCGCCGTCATGGCGTCCACCATGGGAAACGCCGTGGAGTGGTTCGACTACGGCGTCTTCACGTCCGGAGCGATCACCGGCATCATCGGCACGGCGTTCTTTCCCGGCGACTCCAACGCCGTGCTCAAATCGCTGGCACTCGTCGCGATCGGGTTCATCGTGCGGCCGTTCGGCGGCGCCTTCTTCGGCCCGCTGGGCGACAAGATCGGCCGGAAGCCGGTGCTGGCGCTGACCATCCTGCTGATGTCGACCTGCACGTTCCTGGTCGGCGTGCTGCCCACCTACGCCGCCATCGGCATCGCCGCGCCCCTGCTGTTGCTGTTGCTCCGGCTGATCCAGGGCTTCTCCACCGGCGGGGAGTACGGCGGCGCCGCCACGTTCATCGCCGAGTACGCGCCGACGAAGAAGCGGGGCTTCTACGGCAGCTTCCTCGAAGTGGGAACGCTGACCGGCTACGTCCTGGGAAACGGCACGGTGCTGACCGTGAGCCTGCTGGCCGGGACGGAGGCGATGCACGACTGGGCCTGGCGCATCCCCTTCATCATGGCGCTGCCGCTGGGCATCGTCGGGCTCTACTTGCGGTCCAAGCTGGAGGATCCGCCGGCGTTCCGGCACCTGGAGGAGACGGGCCAGAAGCCGGACAAGGTTCCCCTGAAGGAGACGCTGGTCGGCCACTGGCCGATGATCCTCAACCTCATCGGGATCGTCATCCTGCTGAACGTGGCGGACTACATGCTGCTGACCACGATGCCGTCGTACTTCACCTCGCATCTGGACATCGGCGCCAACACCTCCACGATGATCATCATCGGGGTGGAGCTCGCGCAGCTCTGCGTGCTGGTCCCGCTCGGCATGCTGTCCGACCGCGTCGGGCGAAAACCGCTGCTGCTGGCCGCCGCCATCGGCTTCCTGCTGCTCAGCTATCCCGCGATCCGGCTGATGCAGACCGGGAGCCTCGGCACCCTCATCATCGGCTTCGGCATGGTCGCGTTCCTGCTGGCGCTGATCCTCGCGGTCATCGGCTCAACGTTCCCGGCGATGTTCCCGACACGCGTGCGCTACGGCTCGTTCGCCATCGGCTACAACGTGTCGACCGCCCTGTTCGGCGGCACCGCCGGCGTGATCGTCGAGGCGCTGATCAACAAGACCGGGGACAAGAACTGGCCCGCCTACTACCTGATGGGCGCCGCGGCGATCGCGATCGTCCCGATCCTGCGCACCCCGGAGACGGCCCAGGTGCCGATCGAGGTGATCGACGAGGAGACCGACACGCACGAGGAGGCGCTCACCGCACCCGGTGCCCGGGGTTGAGCCCGCCGAGCGAGGCGCGGGCGCGCCGCTCGTCGTCGGCCCGCCCGAGATCGGCGAACGTGGCGGCGCACCACTCCAGATCGGCCCGTGCCTCGGCGTGCCGGCCGAGCGCCTCGTGGCTCTCCGCCAGCCGCATCCGGAGGTCCGCTCCTGCCGCGGCGGCCTCCTCCCCGTCGAAGAGCTCGGCGGCGATCTCCAGATGGGCGGCCGCCTCCTCGTGCCGTCCCAGCTCCTGGTGCGAGTAGCCCCACAGCTCGTGGAAGTAGGCCTCCCCCAGCTTGTGCCCGATGCCGGTGGTGAGGCGCAGCCCCTCCTCGCAGAGCGACGGCAGCCTGCCGAAGTGCCCGGCGGCCAGGTGCACGCGGATCAGGCTGTGGAGCGCGATGCCCTCGTACGTGGCCTCCCCGAGGTCGCGGGCGATGGCGAGCGACTCCTCGCACGAGGCGACGGCCCGTTCGGGCTCACCGATCTGGCTGTAGACGAGCCCGAGCACCCGCAGCGCGGCGAACTGGGTGTGCGGGTCGTCCAGCTTGCGCGCCAGCAGCAGCGCGCGCTCGGCGTCGTCGCGGGCGTCGTGCGGGCGGCCGAGGTACTGGACGCTGTACGCGCGCAGCTCCAGGGCGCGGGCCAGATCCTGCCGGCTGTCGGTCTCGGCGAAGATGGCGGCGCAGGCGTCGATCAGCGGCAGTGCCTCGGCGGGCCTGCCGCGGTCGGCGGCGATGACCTTGGCGGCGCGGAACCGTGCCCGCGCGGCGGCGGGGGCGTCGCCCTCGCGCTCGGCCGCCGCCGCGACGATCCGCCACAGGTGCTCGGCCTCCTCGTGCAGGTGGTGCAGGTTCAGATGGGACGCCATGCGCAGGACGAGCCCGGTGGCCAGCCGGAAGCGCCCGGCGGCGCACGCGACCGACACGGCGGTGCGCAGGTTGGGCAGCTCGCTGGCGAACCAGGCGGCCGGGTCGGGCTCGATGAGCCGCTTGACCAGGTCGTCGCTCACCGCCATGCGCGGGACGAACCGCGACGGCGGCGGGAAGTAGGGGTCGTGCGGCACGAGGGAGTCGGCGTGGTCGACGAGCTCCAGCCAGCCGATGGTCAGCCGTTCCAGCGCGGGCTCGGCCTCGGGATCGTCGGCGAGCCGTTCGGCGGCGTAGTCGCGCAGCAGATCGTGGAGGCGGTACCGGGGCTGGTGCACCTGGTCGACGCCGGCCGCGGAGAGCAGGCTCTTGTCGACCAGGGTGTCGACGACCTCCTCAGCGGACGGGTCGTCGAGCAGCACCCCCACCACCCAGGGCGCGAAGTCGTGCGGCCCGGCGAGGGCGAGCATGCGGAACGCCCGCCGGGCCCGTTCGTCCAGCGCCTGGTAGCTGGCCTCGATCAGCGCCCGCACGGCGGTGTTGCCCGCCACCAGATGGTCGAGCCGGCGCTCGGGGTCGGTGAGCAGGCCGGCCATGTGCGCCAGGGGCCAGGTCGGCCGGCCCGCCAGCCGGGCGCCGACGATGCGCACCGCCAGCGGGAACCCGTCGCAGGCCGCCACGACGCGGGCCGCCGCGGCCTCCTCGGCGGTCACCCGGTGCGGCCCGATGATCCGCCCGAGCATGCGGAGGGCCTCCGGGTCGCTCAGCCGTTCGAGCCCGAGCAGATGCGCGCCGTCGAGGTTGAGCGAGCGGTTGCGGCTGGTGATGAGGATCGCGCAGCCGGCCGTGCCGGGCAGCAGCGGCTGGATCTGCTCGGGCCACGCCGCGTCGTCGGCGACCACCAGGACCCGCTTCCCTGCCAGCCGGGACCGGTAGAGCGCGGCGCGTTCGGCGAGGGTCTCGGGAATGTCGGC
The DNA here is from genome assembly GCF_043198015.1 of Spirillospora sp. NPDC048911. Taxonomy (NCBI): domain Bacteria; kingdom Bacillati; phylum Actinomycetota; class Actinomycetes; order Streptosporangiales; family Thermomonosporaceae; genus Spirillospora; species Spirillospora sp. NPDC048911. The sequence goes on from NZ_JBICUD010000019.1 coordinate 48,608, forward strand.
GGGGGCGACCCCGATCGCCCGCAGGACCTCGTTGAGCACGGCCGCCGGGTCGCGCGGGGTCTGTGACGCCCCGGCGAGCTGGAGGTAGAGCTGGCCGTCCGGGAACAACGGGGTGACCAGGTGCGCGACGTGCAGGGCCAGGGACGTCTTGCCCACGCCCGGCGGACCGCTGATGTGCACGACGGGCGGCGCGGTCGCCTCCGCGGCGGACGCCAGCAGCTGGCGCAGCCTGCCCCGCTCCGTCTCGCGGCCGGTGAAGTCGCGCACGTCGGGCGGGAGCTGGCGGGCCAGCGGCTGCCGGGGCGGGCGCGCCGCCCGGGCGGGATGCCCGCCGGTGCCCGCGGCCCGCGCCGCCTTCGGGTTCAGGCCGGGATCGTCGACCTTGATCCGGTGCCACATGCGCTGCAGCTCGGGGCCCGGCTCGGCGCCGGCCGCCTGCTCCAGCATCTCGTGCGCCTCGTCGTAGGACTGGAGGGCCTCGGTCTTGCGGCCGGACCGGTACAGCGCGAGCAGCAGCTGCGCCCACAGGTGCTCGTTGAGCGGGTCGTCGAACACCCAGGCCCGCAGCTCGGGGACGAGCGCCCGGTGCCGGCCGAGGGCGAGCCGGGCCTCCACCAGCTCCTCGCGGACGACGCGGCGTTCGGCCAGCAGCCCCGCCGTGATGCCGGCCATGGCCGAGGTCGCCGGAAGGTCGTCCAGCGGCGGATCGCGCCAGAGGGCGAGGGCGCGCTCGTAGAGCTCGGCCGCCAAGGGGTCGTCGCCGCGGCCGCGGGCCTCGCGGGCCTGGTGGACGCGGTCCCGGAACGTGCCGAGGTCGACCGTGTCACCGTCGCTCAGCTGGAGCCTGTAACCGCCATGGCCTGGCGGAACGCGCTCGGCGGACAGCACCCGGCGCACGCCCGCGACGCAGGTCTTGATGGCCCCGGTGCGGTCGGCGCGGTCGCCGTCCGCGCCCGGATCCCAGAGCAGCGCCTGCAGCTGGTCGGACGAGAGCGCCTGGCCGCTCTTGAGGACCAGGACGCTGATCGCCGAACGGATCAGCGGCTGGGAGACCGCGATGGCTTCACCATCGTCGGCGCGGATCTCCAGCCGCCCAAGAATTCGAAACTCCACTGGCCTTCTCGCAGCCTCTCCATGCCTCCTGGAAGGCCAAGCTAGTGAATGACGGCGGCGACAATCATGGCCGGATGTGGTCATGAGTCAATGCGAGTAAGAGATTGTGTTGCCGGGGCCTGCGACATCACCAGGCCGGGCGACGCCGGTCGTGCCGTCCCGGCGCCGGCACCTGCGGGCCCGCTCACCTTCCGCTGACCTTCGCGGCCTACCGTCGTTGACCCCCCGCCGTTTCCCGCCCCGGTGGTTCCTCCGATCCGCACCCCCGCCCCGGTTCCCTGCCCCCGCCCGGAGCACCCGAGGAGGGTGAGCATGACGATGACATCCCGGCCCTCGGCCGGTGACTTCAGCCGCGACCGGCTGGAACTGGACCCCGAGCTCGGCCGGATCCGGCGCGGCGCACCGGTCGCGCGGGTCCGGCTCGCCGACGGGACCGACGGCTGGCTGGTCACCGGCTGGGCGGAGGCGCGGCAGGTCCTGGCCGATCCGGCGTTCAGCCGGGCCCGGGCCGTGGGCCGCCCGAGGGGCGCGCTGCGCCGGGAGACCTTCCTCACCGACATGGACCCGCCCGAGCACACGCGGGTGCGCCGCCAGGCGGTGCGCGCCTTCACCCACCGGCGCGTGCGGGAGCTCCGGCCCCGGGTGGAGGAGATCACCGACTGGCTGCTGGACCGGATGGAGCTCGACGGCGCGCCCGCCGACCTGGTCGAGCGGCTGGCCCTGCCGCTCCCGGTCACCGTCATCTGCGAGCTGCTCGGCGTGCCGCCGGCCGACCGGTTCCGCTTCCAGGGCTGGTCCGACGCGTTCCTGTCGGTCTCCGCGTACGCGGCGGCGGACGTGGCGGCCGCGCAGGAGAGCCTGGACGCCTACCTCGGCGAGCTGATCGCGCGGCGCCGGGCGGCACCGGCCGACGATCTGCTGTCGGCGCTGGTCCACGCGCACGACGAGGACGGCGAGCTCACCTCGACCGAACTGATCGACCTAGGCATCGGGCTGCTGATCGCCGGGTACGAGACCACCGCCGGCCAGATCACCAACCTGGCCTACACGCTCCTCACCCGGCGGGACGACTGGCTGCGGCTGGCCGGCCGGCCCGACCTGCTGCCGGGGGCCATCGAGGAGCTCCTGCGCTTCGTGCCCCTGGGCTCGGACACCGGCATGCCCCGCGTCGCGACCCGCGACATCGAGCTCGGCGGGGTGCTCATCTGCGAGGGGGACACGGTCCTGGTGGCCCGCGCGGCCGCCAACCGCGACGAACGGGTCTTCCCCGACGGCGAGACGCTCGTCCTCGACCGGGCCGAGAACCCGCATCTGGCGTTCGGCCACGGCATCCACCACTGCCTGGGCGCCCACCTGGCACGCCTCGAACTCCAGGTCGCGCTCGGCGCCCTGCTCGCCCGCTTCCCCACGCTCCGCGTCGCGGTGCCCGAGCCGGAGCTGCGGTGGAAACAGGGGCTGAGCGTGCGCGGCCTCCACCGGCTCCCGGTCACCTGGAGCGAAGCGGAGCGATGAACGAGCGCGGACCGACCGGCCCGCCGAGGGTGACGACGGCGGGCCCGGGGTGGACCCCGGCGGGCGGCGGCACCGATCTGGCCAGTCCCGCGCGGCTCTACGACTACCTGCTCGGCGGCATGGACAACTACGCCGCCGACCGCGAGCTCGCCCACCGGCTCCTGGAGCTCCAGCCCGGGGTGGCCGCCGCCGCGCGGGCGAACCGCGCGTTCCTCACCCGGGCGGTCGGTCTCCTCGCCGGGCGCGGCGTCCGCCAGTTCCTCGATCTCGGCTGCGGGCTGCCCGCCCGGGAGAACGTGCACCGGATCGCCTCGCGCCGCGTCCCCGGCGCACGCGTGGTGTACGTCGACCACGATCCGGTCGTCCTCGCCCACGCCCGTGCCCTGCTCGCCCAGGACGGCAATGTCGCCGTCGTCCAGTCCGACCTGCGCAAGCCGGACGAGCTGCTCGGCGACGTCATGACCGGCGGCCTGCTCGACTGGGCGGAGCCCGTCGCCGTGCTGCTCACCGCGGTGCTGCATTTCGTGGCGGACGCCGACGACCCGGCCGGGATCCTCGCCGCCCTGCGCGCCGAGCTCGCACCCGAGAGCGCACTGGTGATCTCGCACGCCACGGCCGGGACGCCCCCGGACACGGCCAAAGCTGCCGCCGACCTCTACACCACCGCCTGTGTCACCCCGCTGGTCCTCCGCTGCCGCGAGGAGGTCGCGACGTTCTTCGGCGACTTCGAACTGCTCGAACCCGGCCTGGTGCCCACCGCGGAATGGCGTCCCCTGGACGAGTCGCCGCCACCACCGCGTGGACAGCTCCTCGCCGGGGTCGCGATACGGAGGCCCGGAACCAATCCCTAGGGGAATTAGGGTCCTGACCGGAAGGCAGTCGGCCGCTAGCCTGGCAGGCGACTTACGGTCCGGACCGAAAGGGTTCCTCGTGCTCCAACGCCGCCGTTTCCTCCAGGCAGCCGCCGCGGGTGGTCTCCCCCTCCTGTCCCCTCCCCCGCTCTCGCGCAGGGCCACCGCCCTGCCGAGGGAACGGTCACCGACCTCGGGCCTGCCAGCGTCACCATTCCGCTCGGCAACGGCGAGTTCGTGGGCGGCGTGCTCTACGCCGGAACCCGCGGCCTCTCCCCCAACGTCGTCGGCGCGTACGACCTGGCCAAGGACGGCGTGACCGGCCACTTCGACATCCCCACCGGCATCGGCGTGTGGGCGATGTGCAAGGTCGAGACGGACGTCTACGCCGGCACCCACAGCCAGTCGGACCTCTACCGTTCAACAGCCCCGAGGGCCTGGAGGCGCTCACCTTCCTCACCGACCTCTACAAGGACGGCGCGGTGCCCAAGAGCGCGCTCACCAACAAGAACGTGGTGGCCGACCAGGCACTCGGCAAGCAGGAGGTCGCGGCGGGGCTCATGAACGTCCCGGCCGACGCCGAGATCGCCGCCAAGACCTGGGGCGAGGACAACGTCATCGTCGGCATGCCGCTCCAGGGCAAGAAGCGCGTCGGCTTCGGCATCCCCGGCGGCCTCGCCGTCAACGTCCGGTCCAAGAACACCGCGGCCTCCGACGCGTTCCTCAAGTTCATGATCGACCCGAAGCAGATCACGAGCCTCGGCACCGCCTCGGGCTTCCTGTCTCCGCGCACGGACGTGAAGGTGCCGCCGCCCAACGCGCGCGCCGCGAAGTTCGCCGAGGCGCTCCAGTACACCTACCCCGGTGACACCAACCCGGCCGCCCGGCAGGTCATGGCGCTGCTGCGCACCGAGATCCAGGCCGCGCTGACCGGCAAGAAGTCGCCGAAGCAGGCCCTGGAGGACGCCGCCGAGCAGAGTGACGACCTGCTGGCGAGGCAGCGCTGATCCAGACGTAGCGCTGACCCCGACGTAAGCACCGGCGCGGGCCGTCCCGGCGGCCCGCGCCCCGGACCTGTGGAGGCGTCCTTGGCCGCATCCAGCGTTGTATCCCCGCCCGACGGCCAGGCCGGTCCCGAGGCGGCGCCGGCCGCCGCGGCCGGGGAGGCGAGACCGGACGGGAGTCCGCGGCGGGCACGACGGCGGCAGGCCCGGGCGGGGCTGCTCTTCGCGGCCCCGATGCTGCTCCTCTTCGTGGTCTTCCGCTTCGGGCCGGTGCTCGGCGCGCTGTTCCTGTCGCTGACCGACTACCGGCTCAGCGGCGAGTGGACGTTCGTCGGCGTGGAGAACTACACCCGGCTCGCCGACGACGACCTCTTCCTGGAGAGCCTGACCGTCACACTGCTCTACGTCGTGATCTTCGTGCCGCTGACCGTGCTGATGTCGCTCGGCACCGCGATGATGCTGCACCGCGTGGTGTGGCGGCGCGGGCTCTTCCGCGGGATCTTCTTCCTGCCGTACGTGACGAGCATCGTGCTCGCCGCCGTCCTCTGGAAGTGGATCTACGACGCCGAGGACGGCCTGATCAACGGCCTGCTGAAGCTGGCGTCGCTGGGCCCGGTGGACTTCCTCGGCCGCAGCGAGCTGGTGCTGCCCTCGATCGCGCTCACCTCGGCGTGGAAGGGCTTCGGCTACTCGATGCTGATCCTGCTCGCCGGGCTGCAGGCCATCCCGCGCTCCTACACCGAGGCGGCGATGATCGACGGCGCCGGGCCGTGGCGGCGGTTCCGGCACATCACGCTGCCGCTGCTGCGGCCGGTGCTGTTCTTCGTGCTGGTGATCGAGACGATCACCGCGTTCCAGGTCTTCGACGCGATGTACGTGATGACCGGCGGCGGGCCCGTGCGCTCCAGCTACTCGCTCGTCTACATGCTCTACGACTCGGGCTTCAAGTTCTTCGACTTCGGCTACGCGAGCGCGATCGGGCTGGTGCTGTTCGCCATCGTCCTCGTCATCTCGCTCGTGCAGCGCCGCTTCCTGGGAAGGGAGGACTGAGGGCCATGGCCGCGCTCGCCCGCAAGTCCCCGGTGAAGACCCCCGCCCGCGCGGGCCGCCGATCGCGCACCGGCCGGCTCACGCTGCCGGTGCTGCTCGTCCTCACCGCCATCGTCACCGTCACCCCGTTCGCGGCGATGGTGCTGGTCGCGTTCGCGCCCCAGAGCGGGCGGACGTTCCCGGACGCGCTCGTGCCCGGCAAGATCACGCTGGCGAACTTCGAGCACGTGCTCTCCAGCTCGGACGTACCGCGCTGGACGCTCAACTCGCTGATCTTCTCGTTCGTCTCCGTCGCGCTGATCCTGCTGTTCGCCTCGATGGCGGGCTACGCGTTCGCCAAGAAGCGCTTCCCCGGGCGCGACGCCCTCTTCTGGACGCTGCTCGCCACGCTGATGGTGCCGTTCCAGGCGACGCTCATCCCGTCCTACATCCTGGTCTCCAAGCTGGGCGGCGTGGACACCTACTGGGGCATGATCGTGCCGACGCTGGCGAACGTGCAGGCGATCTTCCTGATGCGGCAGTTCATCGTGCAGCTTCCGGACGAGCTGTTCGAGGCGGCCGAGACGGACGGCGCGTCGGAGTGGCGGATCTTCACCACCATCGTGCTGCCGCTGGTGCGGCCCGCGCTGGCCACGCTGGGCGTCTTCGTCTTCCTCTGGCACTGGAACGACTTCCTGTGGCCGCTGGTGATCGGCCAGTCGGGCGAGATGCAGACGCTCACGGTCGGGCTCGCCACGCTGCAGAGCGAGAACGTGCCGATCAACCAGATCATGGCGGGCGCGACCATCACCGTGGTGCCGAGCCTCCTGGTCTTCGGCCTCCTCCAGCGCTACCTCACCGACAGCATCGCGATGACGGGACTCAAGGGCTGACCCCTCCGGTGATCATCGATGTCAACCGGATCCTCGGCCCGCTCCCTGCTGACGAGGTCCCGAGCGAGGACGAGGCGGGGCTGGTCGCCGAACTCGACCGGCTCCGCATCGACCTCGCGTGCGTGGTCCGCTCCCACGCGCTCTTCTACGATCCCGTCTCCGCCGCCGTCCCACCCGCCTCGCGTCCTCCCTACGGGCACCGTCTCGTCCACGTGCCCGTGCTCGTCCCGGGACCGCTCGGCACCGGCGGCAGCACGGCCCCGCTGGTGCGGCTCTGCCCGGCCGAGCACCGTTTCGCGCTGACCGGCCCGCACTGCCTGACTCTGGCCGGTGACCTCTCGGACCAGGGCGCCGCCGTGCTGCTCGGATGGGACCCGGCGGCGTTCAGCGAGATCCATCGGCTGGCCACCCTGCGTCCCCGGCTGCGGCTCGTCCTCATCAACACCGGATACCGAAGCCTGCGCGAGCTGGCCGACCTCATGGACGCGCATCCGCGGATCAGCGTCGACACCGCGACCCTCAACGGCCACCAGAGCGTGGAATGGCTGGTGCGGCCGGTACGGGCCGCACCGCGTGCTGTTCGGCACGGGCGCGCCGGTCACCGACGACGCCGGCCCCCGCTTCCAGCTCGATCACCTCGACCTGCCCGCGGCCGACGCGGCGCTCATCGGCGGCGGCAACGCCCGCGCGCTCCTCGGGCGAGGTGCCCCCTGATGGACGATCCGGCCTGGCACGATTCGAGCTGGCACAAACGGGTCATCGACGCGCACGGCCACCTCGGCTCCTGGTTCAACCTCGCCATCCCCGACGCGTCCACCGAAAGCCTGATCGCGGTCATGGACCGCTGCGGCGTCTCCACCATGTGCGTCTCCCACCTCCTCGGCGTCGGTCCGGACGCCGCCACAGGAAACGCGCTGCTCCTCGCCGACCTGGCCCGCTTCCCCGGCAGGCTCCTCGGCTACGCGGTCCACGACCCGCACGCGGCGAAGGGCCCCGAACGTCTCGCGATGCTCCTCAAGGAGCCCGGCGTGATCGGCGTAAAGCTCCATCCGGACACCCACGAGCACCCGCTCGACGGACCCGGCTATGACCGCGCGTTCGAGATCGCCTCAGACCACGGTGGGATCGTGTTGTCGCACGGCCGGCACGGCTCGCCCTGGTCGGATCCGGCACGGTTCGCGACGGTCGCCGCGCGCCATCCCACCGTCCTTCTGCTGATGGGGCATGCCGGGCTGTGGCCGGCGGGCTTCGCGGCGGCGGCCGGCGTCGCGGCGCGCCACCCGAACGTCGTGCTGGAGATCTGCGGCTCGCGGATGACGGCCCGGCATCTGGCCCGGCTGGTGTCCGAGGTGGGCGCGGACCGCAGGGTGCTCGGCTCGGACGCGCTCTTCCTCGATCTGCGCGTCGGGCTCGGCCGGGTGGTGCTGGCGCCGCTCGACCCGGCAGACCGGGACCGGCTTCTCTTCGGCACGATGACCGAGCTCCTGAAACGACCGGGCTCCTGAAACGACAGCGCCTCTGAAGGGATCGCGATGACGCTGGCCATCGACGGCGGCACGCCCGTCCACACGTCCGGCTGGCCCGCGTGGCCGCCGCCCGCCACCGCCGAGCAGCGCGCGCTGCTCCTGGACGTGCTGGAGAGCGGGCGGTGGGGCGCGACGAGCGGTACGAAGGTCGCCGAGTTCGCGGCGGCGTTCGCCGAGTCGGTCGGTGCCCGGTACGCCGTCTGCGTGGTGAACGGCACGGTCGGGCTCTTCCTGGCCCTGCGCGCCCTCGGGGCCGGGCCCGGCGACGAGGTGATCGTGCCCGCGTACACGTTCGTGGCCAGCGCGACCTCCGTCGTTCTGGCGGGCGCGCGACCCGTCCTCACCTACGAGCGGCTCTGGTCGCTGCACAACGTGGGCCGCAGGCTCGACGGCGGCTGGTACGAGCATCCGGAGATCGGCTGGAACCTGCGCATGACCGAGTTCCAGGCCGCCGTCCTGCTGCCTCAGCTGGCGGTGCTCGACGAGCAGATCGCCGTCCGCGAGCGCGCCGCCGCGTACCTCGCCGAGGAGCTGGCGGCGGTCGGCGGGCTGAGCCTGGTGCCGGGGCCGGAGGGCACCACGCGGCACAGCCGCCATCTCGGCGTCGTCCGCTATGACCCGGCGGCGTTCGGCGGCCGGTCCAAGGCCGGCTTCATCGCCGCGATGGCGGCCGAGGGCATCCCGCTGGACGCCGGGTACCGGTCGCTGTCACGTGAAGCGGCCCTGCGGCCGTACACGGGCGAGGTGTCGTGCCCGGTCGCGGAGGCCGCCGAGGACTCCGTGGTCTGGCTGCGGCAGAACCTGCTGATGGCCGGCGACGCGGCGCTCGCCGACATCGTGTCCGCCGCGGCCAAGGTACGGCGCGCCTTCCGGTCTCAGCCGGAAATCACGTGACCGAAAGCCTCGATGGAACGGAGCGTGTCCGCCTGGGACATGCCCGGCGGCTGGATCCGCAGCACGACCCCGTCCGCGCCCATCGCCGCGTAGTTCTCGAGCCGCTCCGCGCACCGCGCGGGCGAGCCGATGACGCTCCGGTCGGCGATCTCGTCCCAGCCCTGGGTGTAGCGCGCGGCGTCCGAGGAGGTGCGCTTCCAGCCGGTGTACGCGTCGTACAGGCCGCGCAGGGGCTCCTCCAGCACGTCGCGGGCCTGCTGCGACGTCGGCGCGCAATAGCCCTCGCGGCAGACGATGACCTCGGCGCCCAGCGTGCCCGCGCCGCGCTCGTGCGAGCGGTACTCGTCGATCTTGGGCGGCAGGTCGGCGTCGAGCTCGTTGAACGACGTCGTCCAGCCGTCGCACATGCGCGCCGTGCGCTCCAGGGCGGCCGGGACGCGTCCGCCGTTCCAGAGCTTCGGCCGCGGCGCCTGGACCGGCCGCGGCGACAGGAAGGCCTCGTCCACCTGCGTGAACCGGCCTTTGAACGTCACCTCGTCCTCGGTCCAGAGCCGGGTGAGGAGCTCCATGCACTCCTCGAACCGCGCGACCCGCTCGGACTGCGTGACGCCGTACAGGGCGAACTCCTCGGGCCGGTAGCCGAGGACGAACCCGGCGGTCAGCCGCCCGCCCGACAGCACATCGATGTGCGCGAGCGTCTCGGCGAGCACGACCGGCTGGTAGAGCGGCGCGACGATCCCGGCCGTGGCCAGCCCGATCCGCTCGGTGTGCGCGGCGAGCCAGGTCAGCGACGTGAGGATCTCGTGGTAGCCGGGGCGGTGCAGATGCCGCTCGCCGAGGACGATCCATTCGAACCCCGCCTGCTCGGCGAGCCGCGCCTGCTCGACGGCGTCTTCGAGCGACGGGCGGTCCGCTTCGCCGCCGTAGAGGTTGAGATACAGGCCGAGGCGCATGGGTGCCGCCTTCCAGTCGTCGGTGTGCCGGTCAGCGGCATCGGGTCAGTGGCATTGACACAAGCCAATCACGCTACTTACGGTCTAGACCGTAAATGATACGTACCTCGATTGCGACCCCCCACAGAGGAGTCAGGTCTTGAGCGTCGCCCTCCCCCGGCTCGGCGAACGTCCGTCCGCCGCCGGCGACCCGATCACCGCGATCCGCACGCGCGTCGTCCGGGCCCCCTACCGCCGGCCGTTCCAGATCAGCAGCGGGATCAGCACGGAGCTCATCAGCCTGGTCGCCGAGGTCGAGACCGCGGGCGGCGCGAGGGGGGTCGGCGAGACCTCGCCGATGACGGCCTACACCGGGGAGACGCTGGCCGGGGTCACCGCCGCGATCGAGGACCATCTGACGCCCGCCCTCGTCGGGCTCGACCCGCTCGACCGGGCCGGCGCGCACCTGGCGATGGACACCGCGCTGCGCGGCCAGCACGTCGCCAAGGCGGCCCTCGACATCGCGCTGTACGACCTGGCCGGCCGGCTCAGCGGCTGGCCCGTCCACGCGCTGCTGGGCGGCCGGGTGCGCGACCGGGTGCCGATCGCGTGGGTGGTGGGGCTGGGCACGCTGGACGAGATGGCGGCCGAGGCGGCCGAGTACGCCGCCCTGGGGTTCCGGCACATCAAGGTCAAGGGCGGTCACGATCCCGAGCGCGACCTGGAGCTCGTCCGCGCGGTCCGGGCGGCGCTGCCCGCCGACGCCGAGCTCTGCCTGGACGCCAACGAGGGCTACGACCTGTCCGCGCTGCCCGCGCTCGCCAGGATGGCCGACGCCGGGCTGTCGCTGCTGGAGCAGCCGCTGCCGCACTGGGACGTCGCGGGGCTGGCCCGCCTGCGCGAACGGCTCGACGTCCGGGTGATGGTGGACGAGAGCATGCAGTCGCCGCAGGACGCCCTGGAGATCGTCCGGCGCGGCGCCGCCGACGTGCTCAACATCAAGATCCTCAAGGTGGGCGGGCTGTACCGGGCGCTCCAGATCGCGGCCATCGCCGACGCGGCCGGGCTGGCCGTCAAGATCGGCTCCATGCCCGAGCTGGGCGTCGCCACCCTCGCCGCGCTGCATCTGGCCGCCGCGCTGCCCGGCGCCACCGTCCCCGCCGACCTGGTCGGCCCGCTGCTCGTCGAGGCGGAGCCGCTCGCGCCCGCCGCGTTCGCCGCCGCCGACGGCTGGGTGGACGTCCCGCGGGCCCCCGGCCTCGGCCACGACCTGTGATCCTCGCGAAGACGCTGTGATCATTGCAGAACCTGGCGATCATCGAAGTGGAGGCTTCCCCGATGCACGACCTCGTCGACCGGCTGCGGGGCACGCTGCTGCCCGCCGTCGTGACCCCGATGGACGAGCGGGGCGTCGTCGACCACGACGCGCTCGCGGCGTACGCCGAACGGATCGCCGCGGGCCCCATCGGCGGCGTCGCCGTGTGGGCCCACACGGGCCGCGGCCTCCATCTCTCCGAGGAGGACCGGGGCCGCGTGCTGACGACCTGGCGGCAGGCCACCCCGGCGCCCATCGTGGCGGGGGTCGGCGTGCCCCGGTCGGCCACCGCCCCGACCCTGGCGGCGGCCGCCGACGCGACGGTGGCCATGGCGGTACGGGCGGCGGAGTTGGGCGCCGACGCCGTGATGGTCTATCCGCTGGCGGCGCTCGGCGACCAGGCCGACGGGCACGCCCAGGCGGTGCGCCTGCACCAGCGCGTCACCGCCGAGAGCGGGCTGCCGCTCGTCGGCTTCTACCTGCACGGCGAGGCGGGCGGCTACCCCTACACGGCCGAGCTCATCCGCGACCTGCTCGCGCTGCCGGCGATGCTCGGGGTCAAGACCGCCACTCTCGACAGCGCCATGGGCTGCCAGGACGCGATCTGGGCGGGCCGGGGCACCGGCAAGCTGTCGATCACGGGCGAGGACCGCATGTTCGGGCCGTCGTTCATGTGGGGTGCCGACACAGCGCTGGTCGGCATCGCGGCGGCGCGGGTCGAGCTGTCGGCCCGGGTCGTCCAGGCCTGGAACGAGCGCGACCACGCCGCGTTCGTGCGCGCCTCCGACCGGCTCGACCGGTTCGCCGCGGCGACCTTCTACGCGCCGATCGAGGGCTATGTGCAGCGGATGATGTGGGCCGCGGTCTGGGAGGGGCTGATCCCCGAGAGGTCCGCGCACGACCCGTACGGACCGCCCCTCCCGGCAGGCGAACGCGACCTGGTCATCGACTGCCTGAAGGAACTGCGCACCGCCGCCGCCCTCTGACCGCGCCCAGATCAGCTCGCACGAGGGTAGGCCACAGGCATACGCCGACTCTCACGGATGACCGGCCCGCTTGTGAGCGGGCGTCGCGTCAACGGGCGTCGTGTCGGTGAGCGTCTTGTGGACGCGGGTGATGGCCTGCGCGATGGCGTCGACGTCGTCGGCCGTGTAGCCCTCGTTCCAGTGCAGGATGACCAGCGTCCGGTCGATCAGCCGCTCCGCGTTGGGGCACAGTCCGGCGGGATAGGCCCGGCCTTCGAGCGGGAAGCGCGACGAGCCGTAGACGGGTGCCTCGGCCAGCGCGGGATTGGCGTACAGCGGCCGCTCCAGGTAGCCCGCGACGGCGGGGACGCCTTCGTCGGTGAGCGCCCGCGCCCAGGCCCGGTTGCCCGGGTCGTCCGGCACAGTGAACGGGAAGAGCCACCAGGCGTGGCCCGCCGGGTCGGGCAGGCCGACTCCAGACATCCCGTCGAGCGCGCCGAGGAGCTGCCGGGCGCGTTCGCTGCGGGCGGCGACGACGGAGGCGACCTTGCCGAGCTGCGCGCGCCACGGCGGCGACGAGCTCGGTCATCCGGTAGTTGAGGCCGAGGGACAGATGGAGCCGTCCGATCGTCCGGTCCCAGCCCTTGTCCATGAAGAGCCGCGTCCGGCGGGCCAGGTCGTCGTCCCCGGTGATCGTGAGGCCACCGTCGCCGGCGGTGATGTGCTTGTACTGCTGGAGGCTGAAGCACGCGATGTGGCCGACGGTGCCGAGGAGTTCGCCGCCGGGGGTGGTGCCGAGCCAGGCCTGGGCACAGTCCTCGATGAGGATCAGGCCGTGCCGGTCTGCGAGGGCGCGCAGCTCGGCGACGGCCGCCGGGGCGCCGAAGAGGTGCACCGCGATGATCGCCCGGGTGCGCGGCGTGATCGCGGCCTCGACCGCGGCCGGGTCCAGGTTGCCAGTGGCCGGATCGACGTCGGCGAAGACGGGCACCCCGTTCTGCGCGAGGATCGGCGCGACGGTGCCGAAGTCGGAGATGGGAGTGGTGATGACCTCGTCGCCCGGGTCGAGGCGCACCGCCGCGACGGCCAGGTGCAGCGCGGCCGTGCCGGAGCTGGACGCGACGGCCGTCCCGCCGCCGTACAGTTCGGCCATCTCGGCTTCCAGGGCCCGCGCCTCGGTGCCGAACGTGCTGCACAGCACGGCGGTGTCGAGGACGCGGAGCACCGCGGCGCGCTCCTCCGCCCCGATCGTCCGCCCGCCGGAGACGAGAACGTCGGGGAACCGCCTGCCGGTCGCGCCTGCGGACATGCCATCATCTCCCGCGCCAGGGGTCGCACCATCGATCAATTACGGCCTAGGCCGAAACTTACGGCACCGGAGTTAAGTCGGTCAAGGAGATCGGACAGGCGCCCGGCTTCCCCATAGGATGGTGCACTACCCTCCCCACTTGAGGACTGGACCCAAATACGAGGAGCACAGCGTGCCGCGTCGCAACCGCATCCTCCTGCCGGTGGCCGGCTGATGCCCGTCACCATCGGGGTCGTGGGCCCCGAAGACCTGGTCCACCGCGCGCTCGCGGTGGGGGCCGAGACGAGCGGCGCCGTCCTGACCGGCCTGGCCTACCGGCACGAGAGCGAGGCCGTCGAGGTCGTCGCGGCCGCCCAGGCCGACGTCGACGCGTTCCTGTTCACCGGGGTCGTCCCCTACACCACGGCGACCGCCGCCGGAGTCGTCGCGCACCCGGCCATGTACGTGTCCTACGACGGCGCGACGCTGCTGCGCGCCCTGGTCGAGCTGCTGCGGCTGGGCCACGACGTCACGCGGATCTCGGTCGACACGCTGCGGCGGACCGAGGTGATGGAGACGCTGACCGAGGCCAAGCTGCCCACCGACCACGTCCAGGTGCTCCCCTACCGGGCGGGCCTCACGTCCGAGGACATCGCCGCGTTCCACCGCTCGGCGCGGGAACGGCACGACACCCGGGTCGCGATCACCTGCCTGGGCTCGGCCTACCACGTCCTCGAACACGAGATGCACACCGTGCGGCTCGCGCCGTCGCGCTTCTCGATCCGGTCCACCCTGCAAGCGCTCATCCTGACTACGGTCGGCCAGCAGGTCGGTGACGCGCAGGTCGCGCTCGGCCTGATCGAGTTGCCCGGTCCCGACGAGACGCTCGCCGCCGACGTGGTCACGCTCGGCGGCAGCCTGGCGCCGCTCCCGGACGGCCGCCACCTCGTGGTGACCACGCGCGGCCTGCTGGAGCAGGCGACCGAGCAGTTCACCCGGCTGCCCCTCCTCGACCGGCTCACCGCGCGCCATCCCAGCGTCCACATCGGCTTCGGCGTGGGCCGGACGGCGGCCGAGGCCGAGTCGCTCGCCCGGCGCGCGATCGGGCGGGCCGCCTCGGTCGGCGCGTCGGCGGGCGTCGTGGCCATGGCCGACGACGTCGACATCGTCATCGAGCCCGGCGGCGGCGACGAGCCGCCGGCCGAACGCGGCGCCGAGAGCCTGCCGCTGCTGGCCCGCCGGGTGGGGCTCAACGCGCAGACGCTGTCGCGGCTGCGGGAGCTGGTCGCCGACCGGCCGGACGGGCTGACCGCGCACGACGTCGCCGAGCACCTGCTGGTGCAGCAGCGCACGGCCCGCCGGGTGCTGAAGAGGCTCGAACGCGCCGGGATCGCGGCACCGATCGGCAGCCAGCAGCAGGGCCGCACGGGACGGCCGCCCACGGTCTACCGCGTTCACCTCTGACCGGCCCGCCGGGCGGGGTAGGTTCCGGGCGTGAGTGCGAACGGCTATGCCGTCGTCGACGTCGAGACCACCGGGCTGCGGCCCGCCTGGCGCGACCGGGTCATCGAGATCGGGATCGTGCTGCTGGACGGCGCGGGCGAGATCACCGGCGAGTGGGGCTCGCTCGTCAATCCCGGGCGCGACCTCGGCCCGCGGCACATCCACCGGATCACCGCCGCCGACGTCCGGCACGCGCCGCCGTTCGCCGAGCTCGCGGGCACGGTCGCGGGCCTGCTGCGCGGCCGGATTCTCGCGGCCCACAACCTGCGGTTCGACCAGCTCTTCCTCTTCGGCGAGTTCGAGCAGGCGGGAATCCCGGCACCGCTCGACGACCCGGACGCGGGCGTGTGCACGATGACGTGGGCGCCGCATTTCCTTCCCGACGCGCCGCGCAACCTCGCCGGGTGCTGTGCCCTCGCGGAGGTGCCGCTGAGCGGGCATCACGACGCGCTCGTGGACGCGCGGGCCGCCGCCGGCCTGCTCCGCCACTACCTCCGCCTCGCCGACGGCGCCCCGCCGTGGTCCGCGGAGGTGGCGGAACGGAAGCCGTGGCCCGTACTCCCCGTCGCCCGCGCCGCCCCCGTACGCCGCGGCGCGTCGGCCGAGCGCGACACCCACTTCCTGGCCCGGATCCTCGACACCATGCCGCGCGTCGCCGAGCCCGCCGGAGCCGACGACTACCTCGCCCTGCTCGACCAGGTGCTCCTCGACCACGACATCTCCCCGAGCGCGGCCGACGCCCTCGTCGCGTTCGCCAACGGCATCGGGCTGAGCTGGACGGACCTGCGGCGGCTGCACCTGGACTACCTGGCCGCGCTGGCCCGCTCGGCTCGGGCGGCCGGCACGCCGGTCAGGCACGACGAGCACGGCGAGCTCGTCCGCGCCGCACGCCTGCTCGACCTGCCGCCCGAGACCGTGGACGAGGCGCTGGCGCACGCCGGCCCCGTCCGCCCGATCGAGCGGTTCCGGCTGGAGCCGGGCGACCTGGTCGCGTTCACGGGCGAAGCCGAGGACCCGCGCGAGACGTTCGAGCGGCGTGCGCGCGCCGCCGGCCTGACGCCGCACCCGCGCGTCACCCGCGACGTCCGGCTGCTGGTGGCCGCCGACCGCGACAGCCTCTCGCAGAAGGCCCGCCGGGCCCGCATCTACGGCATCCCGATCGTGACCACAGCGACGTTCCGCCGCCTCCTGGCCACCTGACCGTTGTGCACTGCGAGACATTCAGGCAAGAATCTTTCCAGTTTTGCGGATGGCATGCAGGCGGCGGAAGGCGGCACGGTGGCCACGAGCACGGGCGGCGGGTCCCGGCACGTCTACCGGCTCGGCCTGAACGCCGGAACGTTGCGGCACCACTCGACGGCCCGCCTCCGTGCGGGCGCGGGACCGCGCCACCTGGCCTTCCACCCCGACGGCCGGACCGCCTACGTCATCAGCGAACTCGACTCGACGATCACCGTCTGCGCGTACGACCCGCACGCGGGGAAGCTGCGCCCCGGACAGGTGGTGTCCACGGTGCCCGCCGGCACGTCCGTGGCCAACCACCCCGGCGAGATCCTCGCCTCGCCGGATGGACGGCACGTCTACGGGACCAACCGCGGGCACGACAGCGTCGCCGTGCTGGCCACAAACGCCGGCGGCCGCCTGCTCTACGTCGCCGGCCAGCACTCGGGCACGGTGACCGCGTTCAAGGTCTCCGGCGCCCACCTCACCCCGGCCGGCGCGCCACTGGCCGCCCCCGCCCCGGTCTGCGTCCTTCCCTGCTTCTGAGGAGCTCCCGATGCCGGAGCACAGAACGACTACTCGGAGTATCCGGAGGTGAGGACGTACATCGCGGCCTACACCACCACGGCACGCGCCCAGCGCTTGGACCTCACCATGCACAGGGCGACCGCGGAGGTCGTCTTCGGGGGTCAGCCGGGCGGTACACTGCCAGTCACCATCGCGGGCCATTTCCCCTATGGGCACGGGCGTCGCCACCCCGTCCGTCAAGGCGGCACGAGGGCTCTCCTCATCGGGCGCCGATGGTGACATGCTCGGTCCTGCGACGTCCCACAGACCGAGACGTCGGCCGGATCGACGGGAGTGTGGTGCCGGATGGGGCTTCCCGGCGATGACGCGCTGCTGCACCAGCGGGTGGTCAGCGGCGACGAGTCCGCCTTGGCGGAGCTCTACGACCGGCTCTCGCCGCTCGTCTTCGGACTGTGCGTCCGCGTCACCAGGGACCGGGCGATCGCCGAGGACATCACCCAGGAGGTCTTCCTGACCTTCTGGGAGAAGCCGCTGGCCTTCGATCCCGGGCGCGGCACGTTGCGCGCGTGGCTCGCGACGATCGCGCACCGCCGGGCCGTCGACCACGTCCGCGCCGAAGAACGCAAGAAGGCCTCGCACATCGGTCCCCGGCTGTTCGAGCGCGAGCCCGCGCCGATGGAAGACTCGGTCCTGGACGCCGAGGCCTCCGCACGGGTCCGCCGGGCCGTGCAGAGCCTGCCCCCCGAGCAGCGCGAGGCGCTCGAAATGGCGTATTGGGGTGGCAGAACGTACAGGCAGGTGGCGGAACGACTAGGCCTTCCAGAAGGTACGGTCAAATCAAGGATCCGGCAGGCGCTGCGGCAGCTTGCGGGGATGCTGGCCGAGGAAGGCGTGCGATGAATCCGGTGGAACGGCTGTACCTGGACGCCCTGGAGGAGGGCGCCGAACTCGGCGAACGCCCGTCCCCCGGCCCCCTGCTCGGTATCGCGCGGTCCCGGCGCCGTCCCGCCGCGGCGACCGCCCCCTGGGCGGCGCCCTACGCGAGCAGGGTCGCGGCCATGGACGCGGTGCTCGCGTCCGCCACCGACTGGAGCCAGGAGATCGTCGAGGGCTGGACGCTGCAGCAGCTCGTCGCCCACCTGGCCGCCAAGGACGGGCTGGTCGCGGCCGACGTCGGCGCTCCGGTGCTGGGCCCGCCGATCGGGACGCGCGACCCGCTCGGCCGCACCGCCGAGGTGCAGGCCGCCGAAGAGGGCCGGTCGCCCGAGGAGACCCGCCAGACCTGGCGGGCGCAGGCCGACGCGCTGTGCGCGCATCTCGCCGAGGTCGACCCGGCCACCACGGCGTCCCCGGACGGCCTGGACATCCCGGTGGCCGACGCCATGCTCGCCCGTAGCCTGGAGACCTGGGTGCACGCCGACGACGCGGCACGCACGTCGGCGCTGCGGCTGCCGCCTCCGGTCGCCGAGCACCTGCATCCGATGGCGGGCTTCTGCGTCCGCCTGCTGCCCTGGGCGATGCTCGCCACCGGCGACGACGGCACGGGCTCGTCGGTCCATATCACGCTGACCGGCGCGGGCGGCGGCACCTGGCTCGTCCCGCTCGGCGTCGCCGACCCCGGCGGCGTCCGCGAGGACGGTCAGGGCGACACCGGAGCCCACATCGTCACCGACGTCGTCGCGTTCTGCTTCCTCCTGGGCGGTCGCGGCGCCGCCGGCACGCTGCCCGTCGAGATCGAGGGCGACCGCGACCTGGGCCGCCGGGTGCTGGAGGCCGCCCCCGCCTTCTCCGGCCCCTGATCAGAGCCAGTCGCGGCGCTTGAAGATCAGATAGAGGACGCCGCAGGTGGCGCCCATCAGGCACAGCGCGATCGGGTAGCCGAACAGCCAGTGCGTCTCGGGCATGTGGTCGAAGTTCATCCCGTAGATCGTCCCGATCAGTGTGGGCGCGAACAGGATGGCGGCCCAGGCGGAGATCTTCTTGACCTCCTCGTTCTGGGCGTTGCTGGCCTCGGCGAGATTCTTCATCTCCTCGTTCTGCGACTGCCCGACCAGAGTGGCGTTCAGCGTCAAAATATCCTGGAGGTTCAGCCGGAACCCGTCGACACGTTCCATCACCGTGGTCGCGTGATCAGCCACATCCCTCAGATACCGCCGCAACTCATCATCCACTTCATACTTCTCAAAACCCGCCGACAGCGCACCGAGAATGGGCGAGAGCGGCCGCGTGGCCCGCTGGAACTCGATGACCTCCCGCGAGAGCTCATAAATGCGCCGCGACACCAACGGGTCGCCCCGGAAGACCTCGGTCTCGATCTCGTCGATGTCGTTCTGGAGCCCCGCCACCACCGGCGCGTACTCGTCCACGACGGCGTCCAGAATCGCGTAGAGCACCGCCTCCGGACCGCTGGCGAGAAGCTCGGGCGTCTCCTCCAGCCGCTTGCGCACCACGGCCAAATCCGGAGACTCACTGTGCCGCACCGTCAGCACGAAATCCTTGCCGACAAAAATGTGCAGCTCACCAAAGTCGACTTCTTCAACCTCATCCACGTACCGAGCAGCCCTCAGCACCACGAAGAGCGTGTCGCCATACCGCTCCAGCTTCGGCCGCTGGTGAGCCACGATCGCGTCCTCGACCGCGAGCTCGTGCAGCGAGAACTCCTCCGCAAGCGACAACAGCTGCGGCTCCGACGGACGGTAGAGCCCGATCCACGCCATCCCGCCCTCGGTGCTGCGCAGGCACTGATACGTGTCCGCCAGGGTGGCAGGCGACTCGGCCCGCACCCCGTCCACGTAAACAGCGGCGTCAACAACACCCTCCCCGTCCGGCTCATGGTCACCCGGACGGGGATCCATAGACCGCTCCGGCGGCGCCTCCGGCACCTTGGACCGAGACGGAACCCGCAAAAGCGGACGCAACGCACGCCCTCGCCGATCCGCCATGGCCACTCCCTCCACCGAACCCTCAGAGGGACTTGTACCCACCCACCGATCTTCAAGAGTGCCCCACCACCATGAACGGCTTCCTACTCGGCGACCACATCCGCGACAACACAACTCACGTTGTCAGGCCCGCCAGAACCATTGGCCAGCTCAACGAGATCGCGAGCCGTCCGCTCAGGATCACGCCCCGCTGCGCATGGTGGTGCTGGACATGGCGGGTTCCCCTTCCGAGAGGTGCTCGACGAGGAATCTGGCGAGCTCGCGGCGGGTAGCCCGTCACGGGATCGACGCGCGCAGGCGTCAGCAGGCCGAGCTCGTCGTAGAGCCGCAGCGCCTTCGGAGACAGCCGGGAAGCCTTGGCGAACGCCCCGATGGTCAGCAGCCCCATGCTCGCCCTCCTCGTCCCGGGCGCGGTGCCCGGTGTTCACGATGCTGGGGCTTGCCCAAGGGGGAAGGTCAACCGCCGCTAGAAGTCGTCGTTGGTGTGCGGGGCCAGGGGGACTTCGAGGGCGGCGTCCAGGCGTTTTGCGGCTCCGGGGGTGTGCTCGGTGACGAGGCCGGCTCGGACGAGTCGTCGTACTCGCGTGCCGCCGAGGTAGACCGAGCCCAGCTCGGCCACGCCGAATGTGAGGTCGGGCTCGTCGCCGGTCGCCTCGCCCGTCAGGCGCCAGCGGCCCTCGTTCGCAGGGAGCCGGGCGTCCTTGACCTCGATCACCAGGCTCTCGTCGGTGGCCCAGCTCCGCAAGCGGAGCGCGGTGGGGACGTCGATCAGCCGCAGCCAGAGCGCGCCCCAGTCTCCCTTGACCACGACCTGGTCGGGGTCGATGGCCAGCAGCGGGAGCAGGTCGTCGACCGGCCTGCCGTTCGCCTGGATCCGTTTGGTCAGGTCGATCGCCGCCAGGAACTGCCACAGCGCGGCCTCGACCGCCGGGGTGTCGGCCTCCAGCTCGTCGAGGCGGATGGTTCCGGAAGCATCGTCGTTCTCATGGGTGCGGTAGATCGCGTAGCCGCCGGGCTCTCCGTCGAGGACGACGATCCGCGGCTCGGTGTACTCGTCGTGGAACTCGTCCACCCGGGGCAGGATCGCCTTCTCCCACCACTCGGCGTCGCGGGCCAGCCCGCCGGGGCGCCGGCCGATCGCCCGGGCGTGGATCGGGCCGAGCACCTCGGCCGCCTGGTCGCGCCGGATCAGCCGCAGCGGCCGCGGGTCGGCCTCGATGCGCAGCGCCAGTGGCCGGGATGTGTCAACCTCCAGGTCGATGGAACGATCGGCCAGGCCGAACCCGTACCGCCCGTAGATCCCCGCCTGCGAGGCCCACAGCGCCGCCACCGGCCGGCCGGCGGCCACCGCGTCGGCGTGCATGCGTTCGATCATGGCGGTGAGCACGCCCCGGCGCCGGTGCGTCGGCAGCACTCCCACCCACGTGATGGCCGAGCAGTCCGGCAGCGCGCCGGGCACGGACAGCTTCATCGGCAGCGCCGCCAGCTGCCCGACGAGCGTGTCGCCCTCGTAGGCGCCGATCCGCTCGGACCGGCGCGGCATCCAGAGGTTGCGGTCCCGCTCGTCGTCCTCGGTGCGGTGATGGAACACCACGTCGAGGAGGTCGAGCATCCGGTCCAGCTCGGACTCCGGCACCGCGCGGATCTCAAGATCGCTCATAACTCTCCACGGTAAGCGAGCGGGCCCCGGGCCGGGCAACTGGTTTTTCCTCCTGACCAGGTCAAATAGGGCCCGTCAGTCTCGCTTGATGATTCCGGTCAGTCCGGCCACGACAGCCGTCGTAAGGATCCAGCCCGCCGCGATGAGCGCCCAGGACCAGTAGACGGCCGTTCCACCGGGATTCCACGCTTTCTGCTGGCCGAGGTCCACGATCGGCAGCAGCACGTCGAGTGTGTAGGCGAACGCGTGGAAACGCGGTCCCTTGGGGTCGGCCTGCTCCATGTCGGCCTGCGCGAAGACGGCGCTTCCCACCGCGAGCAGCGCGGCCAGCCAGACGGCGGCGAGCCACGTCCGGTAGCCGTAGCCGACGGTCAGGTAGAGCACCCAGTTGGCCAGCCCGCCGAACGGCCCCAGGACCTTGCGCCGATGCCAGTGCTTCGCGATCGCCGCGCGCCGGGCCGCCTCTTCCCGCCCGTCGCGCCGGTAGGCCGCCGCGAGCTGGTCGTACGGCTGCGGCACGTACCCCTCGGGCTGCTCGGCCAGCCGCCGCAACCGCGTCCGCACGTCGATCTCGTCGTGTTCCAAGGTGCCGAACGTGAAGCCGCGCAGGGTGACGCGCGAAGGCGGCCAGCTCACGGCATCGTCGCGGAAACTCTCGACCTGGACGTTGGTGAGGTCGATGCCCCCCAGCGGGCGCCCGTCCGAGCCGCAGCACCAGCGCCCGGGCTCGCACCGCCTCCAGGTCCAGAGCCAGACCTTGAGAATTGGACAGCCGGGCGTCGATGAACGAGAGCCGACCGCCCACCCGCGTGCCGATCAGGTAGAGCTCACCCTCGGCCACGAACCCGTCCCGGAAGAACAGATTCTGGTCGATGGTCATGCCGAGCCCGCCGATCGCGTGCCCGCCGGGGTTGGCCAGCCGCGCCCCGTCGAACTCGATCTGCCCGCCGACGTGCGCGCCGTTCAGCCTGAGCTCTCCCTCGGCGACGAACCCGTCCCGGCACATCAGGTCGCCCGCGATACCAAGCCGGATCGCATAGAGCGCCCGGCCTCCGGGGTTGGAGAGCCGGGCGCCGGTCATGTTGAAGACGCCGCCCACCTTGGCGCCGATCAGCCGCATTTCGCCGTCCGCGACGAAACCGTCCCGGCAGAAGACCGACCGTTCGACGGTGAGCGCGTCCGCGTTCAGCGCCACACCGCCTGGATGAGACAAACGCGCTCCGCTTAGAGAGAGCTTCCCGCCGATGTGGGCGCCCAGTAGGTCTACAACGCCTTCGGCTACAAAACCCTTGTTGAGCTCTAGGTTTCCGATGGTCCGCAGTTGTTGTGCCGACAGCCCAGGCATCTGA
Organism: Spirillospora sp. NPDC048911; assembly: GCF_043198015.1. Classification (NCBI taxonomy): domain Bacteria; kingdom Bacillati; phylum Actinomycetota; class Actinomycetes; order Streptosporangiales; family Thermomonosporaceae; genus Spirillospora; species Spirillospora sp. NPDC048911. The sequence continues at coordinate 71,133 of NZ_JBICUD010000019.1, forward strand.
CAACCGGGCATCCGGATCGCTGGCGCGGTGACCTCATCGAAGTTGGGCGCCTCCTCGAAGACGCAGCCCTCCAACACCAAGGGGCGGTCGAGTGTGCATGCCTCCAGATCCAACGTGCCTGTGATGCGTGCGTCCTGAAGCTTGAACGGGCCACGGCGTTCGCCACCGGGCGGCGCCATGAGCATGTCCATCAATTGATCGGAGCTGATCGATTCCACGTGAGGAAGGAACCACGGCGGAAGGGCAGGCGTCCCTCTTTTGGTGGACGAGAGCGATTTGAACGAAGCCGAGCGCCTACTGTGGCGCGCCTATCCGATCGGTGAACGCGTCGAGCTGGACGGCGCCGAGGTACGCGGCGAGGTGCTCGCCGCGCTGCTGCTCGGCGCCGTGCCGCCGTTCCCCGGGCACTCCCCCGGCATCTCGCTGCGCGGCGCCCGCGTCATTGGCCGGCTCAGGTTGAAGGGCTCCACGGTCGAGTCCGGGTTGCACTGCACGGACTGCGAGTTCGACGACAAGGCCGAGTTCGTCGACTCCAACCTGCGCACGCTGCGGATCGAGCGCTGCCGTCTTCCCCAGCTCGTCTGCTCGCGGCTCCGGCTGAACGGCCTGCTCAATCTGGAGGGCTCGGAGATCGAGCAGGGGCTGTGGCTGGACGGTGCGCACGTCGGCGGCCCGCTGATGATGAACGAGATGACCCTCGGCCCGGTGTTCGCCGACAAGCTCACCGTCGAGGGACGGCTGGACGCTCGAGGCCTGAAGGTGCAAGGCGAGTTCCGCGCCCACAACGCGCACATCGGCGGCAGCGTCCATCTGGCCGGCTCGCGGATGAGCAACCCCGGCGGTATCGCGCTGAGCCTCGGCGGCCTGACGGTCGAGGGCGGCGTCTGGTGCTGGCGCGGGTTCGAGGCGGAGGGCACGATCCGCCTGGTCGGCGCAACGTTCACGGCCAATCTGACATTGGACGGCGCTCGTCTGAGTCATCCGTCCGAGGGCACGGCCCTCAACCTGGACCAGGCGTCGATCGGACACCTTCTCGCGCAGAACCTCCACGTCGCCGCGGGACAGATCAGCATGCGCGGAACGCAGGTCGGCGGCGCCATCGAGATGCGCGGCATGGTACTGCCCGCGAGCGACCCGGACGAGCCCGTCCTGGCGATCGACAACGCGACCATGGCCGCGCTCGACCTGCGCGACATCAAGGCGCAGGGCGAGGTCAGAGTTCGCGCATGCAAGGTCGGGAACCGGGTCCTCCTCGGCGACGCCGAGATACGCAATCCCGGCGGCGTCGCGCTACGCCTGGCCCGGAGCGAGGTCGGCTCCGACGTCTTCGCTCCCGGGCTGGTGCTGGAAGGCACCGCGCGATTGCGCCGCGCCAAGGTGGCGGGCCTTCTGGAGCTGGCCGAGGTACGGCTCTCCGCACCCGGCTCGACCGCCCTGGACGCGCACGCGCTGCAGGCGGGCGAGTTCAGGCTGACGCCTGCGGAACCGGTCCAAGGGGCGGTCGTTCTCAGCCACTCTTACATCGGCGTGCTGGGGGATGATCCGGCGTCGTGGCCGGACCAGATGATCCTCACCGGTATGCGGTACGACGCGCTGGAGCCCAGGTTGCCCGCGAAGGAGCGGTTGCGGTGGCTGACGCGCAATCCGGAGGGGTACGAGTCGCAGCCGTACGAGCAGCTCGCCAACTACTACGCGGCGACAGGGCAGAACGCGGACGCGCGCAAGGTGCTGTACGCCAAGGAACGCCACCGGCAGGCCACCGAGACTCCGGTGATCCGGGCGTGGAACCGGCTGCAGGACATCACGACCGGGTACGGCTACCAGCCGTGGCGGGCGCTGTTGTGGCTGGGCGTGCTGCTGACCGTGGGCGGCCTCGTCTACGGGTTCTCGCCGCCGGAGCCGCTCAAGCGGGACGAGGCGCCGCACTTCAACCCGGTCATCTACACGCTGGACCTGCTGATCCCGATCGTCGATCTCGGGCAGGAACGCGCGTTCAACCCGGCCGGCGCGTTCCAGTGGCTCTCCTACGCGCTGGTCGCCGCGGGCTGGGTGCTCACGGCGACCGTAGCCGCGGGCGCGGCACGAATCGTCAGCCGGCGCTGAGCTGGGCCGAGTCAGCCGGCGTCGACCGAACCGAGTAGGCGTAGTCGTCCAAGGGGAACGAGCGGCTGCGGCGGCGGGCGGCCACCACCGAGGACGGACGCTGCCAAGGGGCGTCGCCGTGCTCGTCGAAGTAGTAGCTGTTGGCGGTCGCGCAGGCACCATTGAGAAACACAGTGCCGGGCATGCGGCGTCCGACCCAGGTCATGTAGCGGTCGTGGGCGTCCTGCCGGACCTCGGCGCGGGTGACGCCGCGGCGGCGGGCCTCGGCGATGACGCGGGTGGCGTGCCGGATCTGTGCGTCGATCATCTGGAACCAGGACAGCCCGATGTTGCCGTACGGTCCCGGGACCAGAAAGAGATTGGGAAAGCCCGGCACGGCGGCGCCCTCGTACGACTGCCGCCGGTGCTGCTTCCACAACGCGGTCAGCTCGACGCCCTCGCGGCCGACGAGCGGGAACGAGATGGCGAACACCTTGAAGCCGGTGGCGAGGATCAGCGTGTCGATCTCGCGCTCCCGCCCGTCCGCCGTGCGGATGCCCGTGGCGGTGACACGGTCGATGCCGTCGGTGACCAGTTCGACGTTGGGCCGGTTGAACGTGCGCCAGTAGTCGTTGGAGAACGAGGGACGCTTGCACCCGAACCCGTACCGGGGCGTGAGGCTCGCTCGCACCTGCGGGTCCTTCACCTGACGCTTGAGGTGGCGCAGGCACCGGCGTTCGACCGCCTTGACGAGCGGCTGGACGCGGCGGTGGTGGACGACGCCGGTGACGATGACCTCGACGGCGGAGGTGGTGACGAAACGCGTCGCCTTCTGGGTCGCGGGCACCCGGCGGAACAGCTCCTGCACCGGCCGGGGCAGGCGCGGGTCGAACTTGGGGAACACCCAGATCGGCGTCCGCTGGTACACGTCCAAACTCCGCACGCGCCCGGCGATCTCAGGAATGACCTGCAGCGCCGTAGCGCCGGTGCCGATCACAGCGACCCGCTTGCCGGTCAGCTCATGATCATGATCCCACCGCGCCGTATGCACGGTATGTCCGGTGAAGTCCTCCAGACCGACGATCTCCGGAAAGCTCGGAGTGGTCAGCGCGCCCTGGCACGAAAGCAGAAAACGTCCGCTGACCTCGGACCCGTCGGCCAGCTCCACCCGCCACAGATCATCTCTCTCGTCGAAGCGCGCGGCGACGACCGTGGTGTTGAGGCGGACGTGCGGCATGAGCCCGTACTTGCGGACGCAGTGGTCGGCGTAGTCCTTGATCTCCGGCCCCTTGGCGTACAGCCGCGACCAGGTCGGCCTCGGCTCGAACGCGAACGAGTAGGTCGGCGACGGGATGTCGACCGACAGGCCCGGATAGGTGTTGTCGCGCCACGTCCCGCCGATGTCCCCGGCACGTTCGAGCATCACGAAGTCGTGCACGCCGGCCCGCTTCAGCGCGATGCCCGCGCCGATCCCCGCGAACCCGGCACCGACGATGACCACCTCGTGGTCGGGACTGTCCGAGGTCTCCGCCATGAACCACGCCTCCCAAGAACGCGAATGCCCAATTCTACACAGAGTCCAATAGCTTGGGTTGTGGCGTTCGTCATGCGGCCCCCCAGCACCGCCCCTAAGATCAACAATTCGATCCAGAAGGGGTGTTCCGCTTGCGTCGTACATGGCTGTACGCATCTGCCGGACTCGTGTTGAGCGGCTCGCTGCTCGCCTGCAGCGCCGAGGCACCGGCCGGAAAGATCAGCGCGGCGGAAGCCGCGCCCAAGCTCCCGAAGGGCAAGGTCAGCCCGGTCGCCAAGAACCTCCGGACGACGCTCGCCAAACTCCAGCTCCAGCAGGTCCTCGACACCGCCCCGCCCGGCAGCGCGCAGGCCCGTTCGCTCGGCAACCCGGTCGACAAGGAGGCGCAGACCACCCGCGACCGCGCCCGCCTGCTCGCCGCCGCCCCGGCCGCCAAGCCCATCGTGCAGCAGCCCCAGGTCGACGCGACCGTCATCGAACTCGACAAGCGCGGCCGCCCCGTCTCGTCCGGCACCGTCCTGATGAGCCCCTCGTACAAGAACGGCGTGGCGATCCCGGTCGACCGCAACTTCGCCGCCAAGGACGTGCGCTGGCGCCAGTGGGACGACCAGGGCTGGTACGCCAACAAGGGCAAGGGCACCGTCGACGTCGTGCCGGGCCGCGAGAAGGCCACCGTCGACCACATGCTCAACTACCCGGCGTCCGTCCTGAAACTCATGGTCAACTTCGGCGTCCTGCGCCTGGCGGACCAGGGCAAGGTCAAGCTGGACGAGAAGTTCGAGTACAAACCCTCCCCCATCAGCTCGCTCTGCGGCGGCGCCTCCGCCAAGACCGTCCGGCAGTACATCGACGAGTCGCTCACCTGGTCGTCCAACGGCGCGTCCTGCGCCCTGGTCAAGCTCCTGCACGAACGCGGCGGCATCGACCCGCTCAACCAGACCTTCCAGGACCTCGGACTCCAGACCCTGCAGCTCAAGGGCACCAACCCCGCCAACGGCGGCCGGTGGTCCAACTCCATCACGATGAGCTCCCTGGACACCGCCAAGCTCCTGGCCCTCGTCAACGGAGCCCCCGGCAAGGTCTGGACGGCCCCCAACGGCAAGCCGGTCACGAGCAAGGTCCTCTCCCCCGCCTCCCGCAAGCTCTTCCTCAACAAACTGAGCCAGCAGGGCTACAACGACATGTTGTCCAGCACCAACTGGTGCGGCGGCAAATATCCCGCGGCGGGCATCCCCCAGGTCACGCCGCTCCGCTGGATCGGCAAGGACGGCACGGTCACCGTCGGCTCCTCCAAGTTCGGCCGCAACGTCCGCCCGTGCAACAAGAAGGCCGAGGTCCGCTTCTCCCACAAGACCGGCTGGGTCAACAACACCGCGAGCGACGCCGGAATCGTCCGCGCCCTCCCCGGCAAGGGCGGCCGCACCTACATCGTCGTGGTCTTCTCCAACCTCGGCACCCAGTACGTCGACGCCAACCGCCCCTCCACCCCGCCCGGCATCTACCCGTTCTCCTACACCGAGAAGTTCGCCAAGCTGGGCCGCGCGATCGACACCTACGAAAAGAAGCGCCGCCGCTAAGGCCCCACCGCCGCCGGGCAGCGCCCACCCCTGCCCGGCGGCTGGCCTCCCCGTGAACGTGACGGCGATATCGAGCGTCCACTCGGAAAGAGGTTCCTCCGATCTGAGGGAGCGCCGTGGCCGACGACCTTGGTCCGTACGAGATCGCCTACCTGTGCGGCGGACGCGAACGCGTGGTCCAGGTCGCGCTGCTCCAACTGCACGACGACCGGCGGATCCGTGTCTCCCGTGGCACGCATCGGGTCGAGGTGACGCGGGGCGGCTCATCCGGCACCGTCCAGAACGCGGTGCTCGAGCAGATTCCCGGCACCGGACTGCTCCTGGGAGCCCTCATCGAAGCCACCGCCGACTCCGATGAAGTACGGGCCGTGGGCAGGACCTTGCGCGACATGGGCCTGCTACGCGAACGCTGGCTCACCCGCAACGGCCGCGCGCTCCGCCAACAACTACAGAAGGAACCCGGCCCGGCATCATACGCCCGCTTCGCCGCACAGGGCTCCTCGGGCCTGGACGCCGGCAAGATGCGAGAGGTCTTCGAAACTCCCGACCCCAAGCCGATGAAGCTCGAGCACGGCTGGTCAGGCCGCGGAACCGACACCGTGGGCGGCGGAGCCCCAGACCGCTCCAGCGACTTCGGAGACGGCAGTGACGGGAGCTACTAGGGCCCGTCTCAGGAGCGCGACACGGACTTGGTGTAGCGAAGGCAGGGAACGGTGACCGGACCATCCAGTCCCGGGGTCTGATGATCGAACAGCCCCTCATCGGCCCACCCCTCCCGCTCGTAGAAGCGGCGAGCCCGCCCGTTTCCCGCGACAACCGCAAGCCAGGCCATGGCATGGCCGTTCTCGCCGACCTGCCGCTCCGCCTCCGCAAGCAGAACGGCCGCGACAGCAGACCCGCGATACCGCGCCGCGACGAATACCTGCTCGACCTCATCACCGACCACCATCACAAAGCCAGCGACCTCGTCGCCCACGACCGCGACCGTGGTGTCCGCGACACGTTCCGCAGCGCGTACCTGGAACGACTCGGGCGTACGCACCGCGACCAACTCGTCAGGAACATGCCCGAGATGGCCATCCCGCCATCCGTCCTGCCAGATGACGGCCACCGCCGCCGCATCGTCCGGGCGGGCTGGCCGCACATCAAGGGATGACATCCAGCCAGCGTAGCCAGCGCCTCCTGTGAACTGATGGGCCCGCTGCATGCTGAAGGCGGGGCGGTGACCGGCCCACCCGTCGGCGTCGGAGATAGTGCGAGTGGCTGTAGGCGTGCCTGTAGGCCCGGTGCATGGAGCGCCGGGCTACAGACTGAATCTATGATCGTGGATCAGGCCGCGTGGTGGTCGTTGCGCCACGGATTATCGGCCTGATCAACCAGTCTTCGTCTGGACCGTGCGGCCTTCCCCTTGGGCGGGAGTGTCCGGTAGACGAAGAGCCCGTCCTCCCCCTGGCTGATCTGTATTTGTTCGGGGTTGGCGTGTTTCCACCGGTTGTGCCAGCCGCAGCACAGCGCCAGTTTGTCGATGTCGGTGGGGCTGTGTCCCAGTGCCCATCCATCGACGTGGTCGATCTCGCACAGGAGGCCGGGTACTTCACAGCCGCGGACCGCGCAGGTGTCGTAGAGGGTTTCCAGCACCTGGCGCTGGGCGGGGCTGGCGATGCGGGCGGTGCGGCCCAGATACAGCGGCACCTCCTTGGCGCCCAGGATCAGGGTGGAGATGCCGGCGTTGAGCGCCAGCCGCCGCACCTGCGCGGCGGGAATCGGTGTGCCGTCGCGCAACCGTCCTGGAGTGTCGTCGCCGGTCAAGGTCTCCAGGTGGGCGATGACGGTGACGCGGCTGTCCTTGTGGCCCTGCGATAGCAGGGTGGTCAACGCCGCAGCGGTGCGTTCAGCGCGGTCGCGCAGATCGTCGCCCCCAGCGGGTTTGGCCAACGGCGCCAGTGTGCCGTCCAGAATGGCGGCGTCTTCGGCGTTCAGCCAGCCCTTGAGGTAGCAGCCGCCGTCCATCGACCGGTTGGCCGTCAGCCAGGACCGGGCGTAACCGCGCTGCACGTCCTCGGGCGGCTTCTCAGTACCGTTGGCCTGGTTGACCAGGTCGTGGATCTTCTCACCGAGTTTGGCGAGCTTGCTGGGCGGCACGTCGCGGTCGATGGCGTCCAGCAGGATTTGTTCGGCTGCGGTGCAGTCGTCGTCGCTGGGTAGGCGGTGGACGGTGTTGGCGATGGTGAC
>NZ_JBICUD010000020.1:0-77326 GCF_043198015.1 Spirillospora sp. NPDC048911
GCTCGGCCAGACATCACCGATCAACTACGAGAAAACCGCAGGTAGCCTGGCAACCGCCGTCTGAAACCGGTGTCCACATTCAGGGGTAAGCCCCCCTGCTGGCGGGGGAGGAGGTCAGTCATGACGGTCTGGTGAGCGTCGATCGGGCCAGGCTCTGGACGCTGCCGGACACCGTGCCCAAGCTCGTCGGTGCCGCGGTGAGCGTGGACACCGCCCGCTGGTGTGCCGGCTGGGCGGACGGGCTCATCACGGTGAACGCTCCGCGGGAGACCCTCGTCCGGATCGTGGACGCCTACCGCGACAGCGGCGGCCGGGGGCCGGTCAACCTTCAGGTCCATCTGAGCTGGGCGCCGGACGAGGACGAGGCGGCCCATATCGCGCACGACCAGTGGCGCAGCAACGTGTTCGCGCCGCCTGTGTGCTGGGACCTGGAGACGGCCGAGCATTTCGACGCGGTGTCGGAGCATGTGACGGCGCGGCAGGTCGCCCAGGTGGTCAACGTCTCGGCGGACCCCGGCCGGCACGCCGCCTGGCTGCAGGAGTACGCCGAGCTCGGCTTCGAGGGCATCTACCTTCACCATGTCGGGCAGGAACTCGACCGGTTCATCGATGTGTTCGGCGCGAAGGTGCTGCCCCAGCTGGCGGAGGGCCCGCGATGAAGCTGACGCGGACCTCGGACGTCTGGTGGAAGAACGCACTCGTCTACTGCGTGGACGTGGAGACGTTCAAGGACGGCGACGGCGACGGATGCGGGGACTTCCGCGGCCTCACCCAGCAGATCGACTACCTCGACCGGCTCGGCGTCACGTGCATCTGGCTGATGCCGTTCTATCCGACGCGGGAACGCGACGACGGCTACGACATCGTCGACTTCTACGGCGTGGACCCCCGGCTCGGCACGCTCGGCGATTTCGTGGAGTTCATGCGGACGGCCCGTGACCGCGGCATCCGGGTGATCGCCGACCTGGTGGTCAACCACACCTCGGTGGAGCATCCCTGGTTCGTCAGTGCCCGGGAGAACCGCGACTCGCCGTACCGCGACTGGTACGTCTGGGCCGACGAGCCGCCGCGGGGCGGGCCCCAGGGCATCACGTTCCCCGATGAGGAGAACAGCCTGTGGCAGTACGAGGAACGGACGGGCCAGTACTACTTCCACCGCTTCTACAAGCAGCAACCCGACCTCAACATCACCAATCCGGCCGTGCGCGACGAGATAGCGCGGATCGTGGGCTTCTGGATGGAGCTCGGCCTGTCGGGGTTCCGCGTGGACGCGGTGCCGTTCATGCTGGAGACCACCGATCAGCCCGATGCCGGGCGCTTGCCGGACCCGCACGAGTACCTGGCCGATCTGCGTTCGTTCATGACCCGCCGCAACGGCGAGTCGGTACTGCTGGGCGAAGTGAACCTCACCTACCCCGAGACCATGCCCTTCTACGGTGAGGACCGCGACGAACTGACGATGTGCTTCGACTTCGTCGGGATGGAGAAGTTCTACCTGTCGATGGCCCGGGGCGATACCGGCCCGCTCGCCGAAGCCCTGCGTGACCGTCCGCGCGCGCCGCGGGACGCGCACTGGGCGACGTTCGTCCGCAACCACGACGAGCTGACGCTGGACAAGCTCACCGACGAGGAACGGCAGGAGGTCTTCGACGCCTTCGGCCCCGAGAAGGAGATGCGACTGTACGGGCGGGGTCTTCGCCGGCGGCTGCCTCCCATGCTCCGCGGCGACATGCGGCGCATCAAGATGGTCTACAGCCTGCTGTTCTCCCTGCCGGGCACACCGGTTCTGTTCTACGGAGAAGAGATCGGCATGGGCGAGGACCTGGACGGGAAGGGCAGGCTCGCCGTCCGTACCCCCATGCAGTGGCGACCCGGGTCCGCGGCCGGCTTCTCGACCGCCGATCCGTCCTGCTTCCCGGGCCCGGTGGTCACCGGCCGGTACGGGCCGGACCAGGTCAACGTGGCCGACCAACGCGGCCGGCCGGATTCGCTGCTGTCGTGGACCAGTGTGCTGGCCGAGCGTTACCGCGAGACTCCGGAGCTCGCCTGGGGCGAGTACTCCGTCCTGGACACCGGAGAGCCCGCCGTGCTGGCGATCGAGTTCCGTACAGAGGACGCCGTACTGGTCACCTTGCACAACTTCGCGGACACCCCTATCGACATCGATCTCGACATTCCGGGCTTGGACGACTCCCGCACACTGGCCGACCTGCTGGACGACTGGACGACCGAGACCACTGCCAAGGGACGTGTCCGAGTGAGCCTGGACGCCTACGCCCATCGCTGGCTGCGGGCCCGCTAGGAACAGCCCGCAGCCGCTTCGGCGACCGCCCACGTGAACATGATCCGCTCGGATCCGGTGGCGCCGGGTGCGCGGTATTCCTGAGGGCGTCTGTACCTCAGCGTTTCATTCATGCGCGCGGTTACGCAGAGCGGAGAAGCTGTTTGTCCGCCATGCATTTCTGAATTCCGAGAAGCCCAAAGAGATGCTGCACAGGCCTGCCAGGTCCGGATCGCCGACGTGCAAGCCGCTCTGGGCCACACCAAGGACGACCACACCAAGGACGGCCGCGGCCCCCACCTTCGCGGCGGTCCGCCTGAGCCGGGCCGTGTCCTGCTGCGACGGGACTTCGCTCTCCACAAAACGGACCATAGCGACCGCGGCCCGCCGATGTGGGCCAGGGTCACAACTCGTGCCCGAGACCACCTGAGGATTGGAACCAGCAGGTCGAAGATTCGAAGCCAGCCTTTGATGGATTGCCGGGGTTTGCCAGCTTGGCGTTCCGACCTTTGCGCGGTAGCGGGCGAGAGTCAACGAGGTTGCCACAAGCCGCCGGCTGCCGGTGACAGGGACCAGTGTTGTTACTCCTTGCCCTGTGTGGCCTCTTCGGCGTGGTCGTCCTCGGTGTGACCCAGAGCGGCTTGCGCGTCAGCGATCCGGACCTGGCAGGCCTGTGCGACGTCGGTCCAGGTGACGCCGTCACTGCGGAGCCGCCTGCCCAAGCACCCTCACCACCCGCCCGACCGGGCCGGGCAGGGCGGGTCGGCGGCCTCCCGGTCGATCACGACGCAAACCATCTCGGCCCCGAGCTCCTCAAGCAACGGCGAGCCGCAAGGTAGATCCGGCGTGATTCACCGGTACGCCGCTGGCTCCTCCCCACCCGGCGGCCGTACGGGTTGCCACCTCTTCGGTGGGCATACAGTAATTAACCGAACGCTTATCGTGATCGGAGCTGTTCATGCGCACCCCCCGCACGCTGATCCGGACCGCGAGCGTCACCACGGCCACCACTGTGGCCGCCGTCGCGCTGACGCTGACCGCCTTCACCGGCTCGGCCCAGGCCGCGCCCGCTCCCCCAGCGCCCACCGGCCTGCCCAAGGCCCTCAGTGGCCTCGGCGAGACCCTCGCAGGCCTCGTCGGCGAAGACCAAGGCCAAGGAGGCTGACAACACCGAGGAGTGACCCGAGCGGCCACCAGCCGGGCCACACCGGACGGAATCTGTGCTCCGCAGGGTCTGCGACATCGCGTTCTCCCAGGCCATACGCGGCTATCCACAACCGAAACCCGGTGTCTACGCGCTGCGCAGGTCACGACCTCGACTACGCGATCGACCTCCCTACCGCGAAAGCGGGATTGATCGCTTGGCTGTCGAGACCACCTGCACGTGGCTCCCCAAACTCATTTACGCAGCCAGACCTAGCCCGGTTCCCAGCACGTCCCAGCCTGGGAGGCCGGTGCAGCCTCCAGGAGGCATGGTTAGATGCGACAGTCCTTGGTGATCTTCGCCGCCGAGCTGTCCCAGGCTCTCTCCAGAGACGAGCCACGGCGTCCTAGCCGGCCTGATCGGGTCCGTCCAGCGGGAAGTACCGCCGTTCAGACCCGAGCGTTGCTTGCGGTGGGGGAGGTGAGCTGCTGGTTCACCACAGGCGAGTGAGTCTGAGGTAGATGTCGGCGACTGCGTGGGGCGCGATCTCGCCCAGCACCGGGAGGGCGGCGTCCCAGCTGTGTGGATCGGTGAGTAGACGGGCGAGCAGGCGACGCGCCGCGGTGCGCGGATCAGGTTGCCGATCGGTGAGGGTGTCGCGGTGGCGGGGCAGCGCGGTGACCAGGGCTGTGGCGGTAGTGGTGAGCAGTCCGCTGCGTCTGCCGGGATGAGAGATCGTGTCGATGCCTTCGAGAGCGGCCGTTTCGGCTTGGTCGACTAGCAGCCGCTGCGGCGCTCGCCCGAACCGGGCCTGGCACTCGGCCGCCAGCCGTACCGCCAAATGCCCTGGGTACTGGCGGGCAGCCGAGTAGGCCAAAGGGTCAGGCGCAGGGCATCAGCACGCCTGCGCTGCTGCCGCCGGCCAGGCGGTAGCGCTTGGAGGGAGAGCTCCCCTGGCACGCGTAGGCGGCGCCGCCGACGCCGCTGGCGACGGTCTTCCAGAGGCCGGTGGACGGATCCTTCTGCTGGATGGTGACCGACAGCGGGATGACGCCTCCGCCTTCGCAGATGCGGAACTTCTCCGCGGCGACATGGGTGCCGGTGAACTCCAGCGAGGTGAGCACTTCCGTGCACTTGTCGGCGTGCGCGGCCGGTGTGCTCAGGGCGAGCGCACCGGTCAGCGGGAGTACGGCCAGGACGCCGACGGTGGCGGCACGGGCCAGGGATGAAGACATCTGAGAACCTTTCGAGCGAAGATCGGATGAGATCAGCCGCAGGCGACGGTGATCTTCTTGCTGGTGACTTCCTTGAGCCGGTAGGACGTCAGCGCCGTGCCGGGGCACGGGTAGAGCGCGGCGTCGCCGTCGGCGAAAGCGACGTTGACCCAGACACCGTTGATCAGACGCTGGACGGTGACCAGCAGGTACGAGCCCTCGGTGTCATCGGGATCGCAGAAGATCTGCCGGGCTCCGAGGATCGAACCGCCGCTGTGGCGCAGCGTGTTCGAGAAGGTGCAGGACCGAGCCTGCACAGGCGATGTCGAGATGACGACGGCTGGACTCGCGGCGAGCGTCGCCGCGAGCGCCAGGCCGGTCGTGCGTCGGACCAGACCCATGGTTGGCTCCTTTCGTCTGGCGTGGGATTCGACCTTCGCCAGTCTCCGGGGCGCCGCCATGCCGGACGTCGGTGATGACTACCGAGATAAGCAGTCGCGGATCACACCCGGTCCGTATAGGCAGGGGGCCGGGCCTTCAGTGTCGCCGACGAGGAAACGGTCCCCGCTCTTCAGCCGACCCGCTATCAGCACAGCACCGTCGAAGGCTGTGCCCGCCGGCGACCAGATGGGCCACCTCGGCCATCGCGCCGCAGCGATGCCGCTTCCACCGGCCGCATGGACCCGAGCGACAAGGCTCCAGTGCGCGACCAGCGTGCCGTTGCGACGGCGCCCGCTCCGTTCCAACGACAGCTTCCCCTCTCGACCCGCGGCCAGGTCAACGGCGCGAGGCCCCGCCATCGCGGCGGTAGTGCGGATCTAGAGCAGGCCAGAGCGTGATCCGAAGGCGAGCACCGCACGGCGGCGCGGTGGCGATCAGCGCCAAACCGCGCGCAGCACAAACGGACCTGCAGGAATGCGGTATGCACAATCTCCCGCACGTCAGCCCGGTCCCTCAGCCGTGGGCTCGCCGGCGCCACTCGAACTGGAGGTCCCTCCAGGCTGTCCACGGCCTGCGCACCCGTACCGGTCCGCATGTCAATGATGGACGGCGAGACGCTCGGCGTCGGCCAACTCGGCGTCGCCAGGTTCTGCAGCCGGTCGGACATCTCCTTGATCTGCGCTTCGGCGGCCTGGTGGGCGGTCTTGAGTTCGGCAAGCTTCACGCGCAGGTTGTTCACAGATCACCAGGGATCGGCCACTGAGCTCGACCAGCAACTCGCGCGTCTGTGAGTCGGTGAACGAAGGCCACAACGCGGCCGCGGCGGCGATGGAGAACGGGCCGCGGCCGGTGAACACCGCCAGCTGCAGGTACCGGTCGCGCTGCCCGGCGGGCAGATCATCGATGCCGACGTCGATCGCCGGTTGACCCGTGTTGACACCCGATACCTGGGATATTCGGGCCCGGAGGTCTCGATCTCCTTCCGTGAACGGGGCACCGGCTTGTTTCCGGCCCATGGGGCTCCCTGAACTCGCGCACCCGACGGCCTGTGCAGCCGCCTTTCTCCTCGCCTGACCATCTGCGCCGCCACCCTCCACAGCCTGGCGATATGCACATATTGCAGGGGCAAGCCTGGCGGTGGTCTTCGTTAAGGTCTTCCCATGCTCCGGGGCCGGGAGGACGACCAGCGTGCTGTTGACGAGCTGCTCAAGGGTGCGCACGCCGGGCGGAGCGGGGTTCTCGTGATCTATGGAGACCCGGGGATCGGTAAGACCGCGCTGCTCTCCCATGTGACGGACCAGGCCGCCGGCGCGCGCGTCCTGCGATGCACCGGGGTGGAGACCGAGGCCGAGTTGCCGTTCGCCGCCCTGCACCAGCTGCTGCGTCCCGCCCTGGCCCGCGTGGACGCCCTGCCGGGCCCGCAGTCAGCGGCCCTGCGTGGTGCGCTGGGTCTGGGCGCGGGCGGGGGTGAAGATCGATTCGTGATCGGGCTGGCGACGCTCTCCCTGCTGTCGGAGATCGCCGAGGACGGCCCGCTGGTCTGCCTGGTGGACGACGCCCACTGGCTGGATCGGGCCTCCGCCGACACGCTGCTGTTCGCGGCCAGGCGGCTGGACGCCGAGGGCATCGCGCTCATCTTCGCCTCGCGCGACGGCTTCCACGCGCCCGGCCTGCCGGAACGCCGGCTGCGCCCGTTGACCCCCGCGGCCGCGGCCGCGCTCCTGAGCGACTGCGACCCCGATCTGTCCGACACGGTGAGGACCAGGGTTCTCGCGGAGAGCGGCGGGAACCCGCTGGCGTTGATCGAGCTGCCCCGTACTGGTGACCGGCTCGCGCCCACGCCCCTGCCGCGCCGCATCCAGGAGGCCTATGGGGCCCGTCTCGACGTGCTGCCGGAGCAGACGCGGTTGATGATCCTGGTCGCCGCGATCGAGGGCGCGGGGGACCTGGGTGTCGTCCTGCGCGCGGCCGAGCTGCTGGGCGCCGGCCCGGTGGCGTTCGGCGGCGCCGAGGGTCTGGTCACGGTCGCCGGTGGCACGGTGACCTTCACGCACCCGCTGATGCGGGCCGCTGCCCTGCACGCGGGCAGCCTGGACCAGCGCCTCGCTGTGCATCGCGCGCTGGCCGAGGTACTGCACGATCAGGAGGACCGGCAGGCCTGGCACCTGGCAGCGGCGGCGCTCGGCCCCGACGAGCACGCGGCGGCCGCGCTGGAGCGCACCGCGGAACGGGCCAGGGAACGGCAGGGACACGCGGCCGCCGCGGCGGCGCTCGAACGGGCCGCCGAGCTGACCGCCGGTCGCGTTGAGCTCGCCAGGCGGCTGACCGAGGCCGCCGTGGCCGCGGCGGACGCCGGATCCCCCGAGCGGGCCCAGGAGCTGGCCGAGCGCGCGGCACGCCTGGTCGACGCCCCCCGTCCCGCCGCGCGGCTGGCCGGACTGCGGGCCAGGATCGCCTTCGAGCGAGGGTCGGCCCACACCGCGCACGACCTGCTGTTGTCGGGGGCGGCGCGCATCGCCGAGCACGATCCGGGCGCGGCCGGGCTCATGCTGGTGGACGCGGCGCGCAACGCCTCGCAACTCGGCGATCCTGAACTGCTCGAAGAGGCCACGAACCGGCTGCACGCGCTGCGGCTGCGCCCGGAGCACGGGCTGGACTCCGCTGTGACGGCTGTCGCCGCGCGCTCGGAGTCGCTCACCCGAGGCCCGGCCAGAGCTCTGCCCGCCATGCGGCCGCTGGTGGCCGACGCGAGGCGGATCGAACGGGGGTCTTATGGCCTGCGCCTCAACGCGGCGTTCGTCGCGGGGCTCGTCGGCGACTTCACCGCGCAGCAGGAGATCTGCGCCGCCCTCGTCGAGGAGTGCCGTTCCCTGGGGACGACCGGGTGGTTGCCGATCGCGTACGCGACGCTGGCCTCCGCTGAGCTGCACCTGAACAGGTTCCGCAACGCCATGTCCGACGCAGAGGAGGGGTTGCGGATCGCGCTGGACAGCGGCCAGCCCCACCGGACCGGCTATGCGGAGGGCGTCCTGGCCTGGCTGGCCGCCGTGCAAGGCGACGAGGCGCGTTGCGCTGAGCTGGCCGTACGGTGCCGGGACCAGTTCACGCTGACCGGGATCGCCCACGGGATGGCCTGGGGCGAGTGGGCGCTGGCCATGCTCGACTTGAGCCGCGGTCGGCACGCGCAGGTGCTCGACCGGCTGGAGGAGGCGCAGGCCGGGCCGGTGCGCCACCAGAACCAAGCCGTCTACTTCGCCGCCGACCAGGTCGAGGCCGCTGTGCGGACCGGTGAGCCCGGCCGGGCGGCGGAACCGCTGGCCCGGTTCGCCGAGTGGGCCGCCGCTGCCAGGCTGGATTGGTCCGACGCCGTCCTGGCGCGCTGCAGGGCCCTGCTGTCGGGGGAGGAGCCGCACTTCACGACCGCCCTGCGGCTGCACGGGCCGCGCGAACGTCCCCTGGAGCGGGCCAGGACGGAGCTGCTCTATGGCGAGTGGCTGCGCCGGGAGCGCCGCAAGAAGGACGCCCGCACGCACCTGCGGATCGCAGTGGAGATCTTCCAGCGCCTCGGGGCCCGTCCGTGGGCCGACCGGGCGACCGCGGAGCTGCGCGCCGCCGGCGACAGTGCCGCCGCCCTCGTCCACGCCGACAGGCGGAACGACCTGTCTCCCCAGGAGCTGCAGATCGTCCGGCTGGCGGTGACCGGGCTGACCAACAAGGAGATCGGCGCCCGCCTGTTCATCAGCCCCAAGACCGTCAGCTACCACCTCTACCGCGCCTTTCCCAAGCTGGGCGTCTCCTCCAGGGTGGAGTTGGCCAGACTCGATCTGGGTGAGGACTAACGTCGTCGCCGCAGGGCGGGCGCGATCGAGGCGAGTACGCCGAGGAGCGCGCACCCTCCCGCCACCGCGGCGATCGAGGGCCACGGCAGACTGATCGCGATCGGTGCCGCCAGCTGCGTCAGGGAGGCCCACAGCCCGGCCAGGCTGAGCACCGCCACACCCGCGGCCAGGACGACGCCGACGGCGACGACCAGCAGGGCCTCGCCCGCGGTGTAGCGGAGCACCTGGCCGCGGGTCGCGCCGAGCAGGCGCAGGGCGTCGCGCTCGGCCGCACGGCCGGACGCGGCCATCAGCAGCGTGTTGACCAGCGCGATCGCGGTGTAGGCCAGGATGATGCCGAGGACGACGAGCAGCCCGAGCCTGCTGGCCGAGCCGCGCTGCTCTCCGGCCTGCGCCACCCAGCCCGCCTTCGCGACGGCTCGCGCGTTGTGCCCCGAGACTGCCCGCTCCAGTGCCGCCTGGACGGTGGCCGGCGACGTGCCTGGGCGGAGCTTGGCGTACGCGGTGGTCGGCGGTGCGGAGCGGGCGTTCGCCCGGGTGACGTAGGAATCGGACTGTGCGTCGACGCCGAGCACTCCTACGACCTTGAGTGAGGTTTCGCTTCCGTCGGCACGCCACACCTTTACGTTCGCGCCGAGCTTCCTCTCCCAGGATTTGGAGACGATGATGCCGTCGTCGTCCAGGTCGGTCAGCGACCCCGCCGTCAGAGGCACATCGAGTACGGCGGGCAGGCGGGCAGGGTCGACGACCTCGGCGGGGCGCTGGATGAGCACGGCGTCGCCTTCGAGGGTGTAGACGCTGGTCGGCGCCGTGACCGCGACGTCCACGCCGGGAAGTGCGCGCAGGCGTTCGACGAGCTGGCGGTCCAGGCCTGCCGTGCCGGTGGGGAGAACCAGGTAGTCGGCGCGCACCGGGGCCGCCTGCGCCGCGGTCTTGGTGGCGTCGGTCATCGCGGCGCCACCGAGCAGCGCGGCGGCCAGGCCGACGGCGATGAGCACGGGAGCGGCGACCGCGGCGGTCTGCCGGGCGGAGGCCGCCGCGGCGGCGGGCACCAGGACGCCGCCCGCACCGCGCAGGCCGTTCAGCGAGGCGGCCAGCAGCCGGGTGACCGGCCGCACCAGGGCGGGGGCGAGGACTCCCGCACCGGCGACCAGCAGCATCACGATCGGCATGAACGACTTGTTGTTCGTCGCCTTCGCCGGGTCACCGATGGCGGTCATGGCCATTCTGACCAGCGCCGTCCCGACCAGGGCCGCGCCCACCGCCCAGCGGCCCCACGTCATCGCCCGCGGCTCGACGGCCACCTCGCGCATGGCCTCCGCCGGACGTACCCGTCCCGCCCGCCTGGCCGCGAGCGCCACCCCGGACAAGGCGACCACCACGCCGGTCGCGAAGGCGACGAGGGACGGCCAGGTCGCGGTGCTCGGTGCCAGCCAGCCCGGCGCCATCTCCAGCCCGACCAGCCAGTCCAGAATCGGGCCTGCCAGGAAGGGGCCGGCGATGGCGCCGAGCGCCGCCGCCGGCAGGGCGACGATGCCGGCCTCGCCGTACAGCATCCTGCGCACCTGGCCTGGGGTGGCGCCGACGGTACGCAGCAGGGCGAACTCGCGCCGGCGCTGCGCCGCCGCGAAGGCGAACGTCGAGGACACCACGAAGACGGCGATGAACACGGCGAACCCGGCGGCGATGCCGACGATCGTGCCGGCGTTGTTCCTCGCCTGCTCGTCGCTCTTTCTGGTGGGGTCGAGGAGTGCCCGATTCTGGCCGGTCAGCACCTTGGCGGCGGACCCGACCGCGGCGTGCACCTCCTGAGACGGGAGCCACAGCGCCAGCGCGTCGATCCGTGGCGACAGCCTGGCGGCCTCCGCGTCGCTGAAGAACACGGTGCCCGGCGCGGTCGTCAGCCCCACCACCGTGTACGGCTCCGCGCCCGCGGCCGTCACCACCCGCACCCGGTCGCCGACGCGGGCTCCGCCGCTCACCACGATCTCCCGTGATCCGGCCGGCGCGCCGCCGCGTAGGAGTCGCTGGGGCGCGGTGCGCGAGGCGGACCACGGGCGGCCGACAGCGGCGGGGCCCCCGGCGAGCCGCGCGGTGAAGACCCGGTCCGTGACCGCGCCGGGGAAGCGCCCGGCCAGGCTCTCCGGCAGGCCGCGCGGCGCGGCCAGCGGCGCGCTGGTCTCGCCCAGACGGCCGTCGACTCTCAGCCGGCCATCGGGCACCACCACGACAGGGGCGGAGGCGTAGCGCTGCGGTTCCCTCTCCGGCGAGCCGACCGTGGTGGCGAGGACCTGGCCCATCGCGGCCATCAGCGCCGTGCCGAGTGCCAGGGCCAGGAATGTGCCGACGAAGGACACCATGCGCGTACGCAAGGTGCTGAAGGCAATGGTCAGCATGCCTCCTCCAGCAGGAGCATCCGGGAGGCCACGGCTTCGGCAGTGGGGTCGGGGAGCTCTCCGCAGATCCTGCCGTCGGCCAGGAACAGCACTCGGTCGGCGTACGCGGCCGCCATGGGGTCGTGAGTCACCATCACGATCGTCTGCGCGTGCACATCGACCAGGCCGCGCAGCAGGCGCAGCACATCCTTGCTGGTGTTGGTGTCCAGGGCACCGGTCGGCTCGTCCCCGAACAGCACGGCCGGCCTGGTCACCAGCGCCCGCGCGATGGCCACCCGCTGCTGCTGCCCGCCGGACAGCTCGGTGGGGCGGTGTCCCGCACGGTCGGCGAGTCCGACCGCGTCCAGGCTCTGCCCGACCAGCTCAGGGTCGGGGCGACGGCCGGTCAGCCGCAGCGGCAGCCCGACGTTCTGGGCGGCGGTGAGCGAAGGCAGCAGGTTGAACGACTGGAAGACGAACCCGATCCTGTCGCGGCGGAGGAGGGTCAGCTTTCGCTCGCTCATGGTCGTCAGGTCCCTGCCGTCCACCGCCACCCGACCTGAGGTGGGCCGGTCCAGCCCGGCGGCGCACTGCAGCAACGTCGACTTGCCCGAGCCGGACGGGCCCATCACGGCGGTGAAGGTGCCCTGGCGGAAGCCGACGCTCACGTCGTCGAGCGCGATGACACCGTGCGCGTAGTGCTTACTCACCGACGTCAGCTCGACTGCGGTCTCGAGGTGTTCTATAAGTTTCACAGCGGTTCTATCCGTCCCGATCAGTGGGGAGATCTATCGGGAACGGTAGGGAGGCCGCCCTTTCCTCGGTACCGGACAAGTGACTAGGACCCGCTCGGTCACGGACTGGACGGTGCCCGACCCAAGATCCGCGATTCGAGACCTTCAGGTTGACGTAAGGCTAGTTATCGAGCGTCGGCCGAGGGTGCCCTCTGGGTGACTTAGGTTGTTGACGTTGCCAGTGGTTTGGGCTTGTCGTCGTTCTGCGCGCCGTATCGCTGTAGTAGCCACAATCCGAATGCGGCGTGGAAGACGTACACCGACGCCTCCCACCACCAGGGCACCGAGCCCGGCGAGTGGATCTGCATGAAGTCGTCCAGGCCGTGGACGAACACCATCGGCCACACCGAGCCGATCGCGAACCGCAGCGCGGCGCAGCAGAAGCCGAACAGGCCGGCCGACAGCATCTGCCAGAGCGTGTCGTCCAGGGACCGGCCGAAGAACAGGTAGTTCTGGAGGTGTCCCACCCCGAAAAGGGCGCCGACCCAGATCGCGGCGCGGACCGGTCCGAGGGGGCTGAGGGCCTGCTGGACGAGGCCGCGGCTGTGGACCTCTTCGTTGATCCCGACCCACATCAGCGAGACGAGACCGCTGATGACGAGGGTGGTGTTCCCGTCCAGGCCGGCCAGCGCGTAGGAGCACGCGATGAGGGCCATGGGCGCGGCGAGCCACCAGCGGCGTCCCAAGGTGGCCACGCCGGACTTGCGCAGCCAGCCCCACCGCCACAGCACGAGCATGACCGCGCCAAAGCACGCCACGTTGACGATCGTCGCCCCCAGGGCGGGGAACCACCGCGGCGCGAGCGGCGGCAGCAGGACCTTGGCGACCAGCAGGAGGACGGCGTGCCAGGCGAGCGTCAGTTCGACGGCTCCGAGCAGGGGGTGGCGGGTCACATGGCGTTTCCACCTGAGCAGCACCGGATGATCTTAGCCGGTGCAGTTGGCCAGGCCTGCGCGGGCGAAGTCGAGTACGCGGTCTACCAGGGGAAGCAGTTCCTCGGTGGCGGGGTGGCGGGCCTCGTTGGTCATGTACAGCTCGCGCAGGCCGCCCACCACCGTGTAGGCGGTCAGGCGCGGCGCCAGCGCGTTCGGCGGGAGGCCCGCGTCGTTGCCGACGGCGGCGGCGATGAGGCGTTCGAGTTCGTAGTAGCTCGCGCGGGCGGTGCCGCGAAGGTCCTCGTCCTCGGCTATCAGCCTGGCGCGTTTGACGCGAAGGGACCAGGTCTCGCCGGGCTCGCGGCCCTGGTCGGCGTCGCGTTCGTCCAGGGCGCGCATCGTGTCGCGCATCCACTCGCCGACGGCGTCGAGGGCGGCGCCGGGACGGGCGTCGAGGCGGGCCGCCAATGATCGCGGGGCGAACGGGTCGTCGGCGAAGAGCAGGTCCTCCTTGGTGGGGAAATGCAGCGTGACGGTCCGCGTCGCGACGTCGGGAGGCGACCGGGTCGCCGCCACCGCACGCGACCTCGACCACCTGCGTCCTCTTGTCCAGCGGTACGGCGACGCCGTGCTGCCGCTGCGGCTCGACGTCACCGACCGCGCCGCCGTCTTCGCCGCCGTGCGCCAGGCGGCCGAGCGCTTCGGCACATTGGACGTGATCGTCAACAACGCGGGCTACGGCCACTTCGGCATGGTCGAGGAACTCACCGAGACCGAGATCCGCGCCGAAATGGAGACCAACTTCTTCGGCACACTGTGGGTGACGCAAGGGGTCCTGCCGCTGATGCGCGCCCGGGGCCACGGACGGATCATCCAGGTCACCAGCGAGGGCGGCGTCCGGGCGTTCCCCGGCATCGGCGGCTACCACGCGTCGAAGTGGGCGGTGGAAGGGCTGTCAGAGTCGCTCCGCCAGGAGGTCGCGCACTTCGGCATCGACGTCATCTGCCTGGAACCCGGCCCGTACTCGACCGACTTCGGCGGCGGCAGCGTCCGCGCCAGCGCCGAGCACCCCGACTACACCGACGTCCGCGCGGCCACCGCGATCGAGTGGGACCTCGGAGACCCGAAGGCGACGCGCGGGCCGATCCTGGAACTGGCCGACACCGACGACCCGCCGGCACGGATCTTCTTCGGCACGTCCCTCGAGCCGGTCGCGGCCGAGTACGAGGAACGGCTTGCCACGTGGCGGAAGTGGCAGCCGGTCGCGCTGGCCGCATTCCGTTGACCGTGCACTGGCAAGGGAAAAGCGGGTCCCGGAATCCGGGACCCGCCTCTCATCGGTGCTGCTCGGAGTCAGCCGAGGCCGCCCTTGACGGGAACGAACGCGACGGTCACTCGATCGGCCCTGCGCTTCTGGCCCCCGTCGCCCGGCGTGGCCTGGAACGCCACGGCCAGTGCGCCGCACACGTTCTTGGTGTCACGGTCGAAGACGCGGAACTTGCCGCGCTTCTTGACCGACCACGCGACGCGGGCCTGGATGCAGATGCCGTCGTTGCGCTGGTCCGACATGCGGCCCTTGACCACCTTGGTGGACTTTGTACCCCAGGCGACTCCCCAGCCCTGGCGGAAATCGAACTTCGTGACCTTGGCGGCGCTCACCGACGCCTGCCCGGCGGCGACCTGAGCGATGCCCGCGTCGGCGGTCGCGGGGATAACTGCCAACGCACCCCCGGCCACCGCGAACGCGGCGGCGGCGGTGAGGAGACGGATCTTCATAGGTTGCGAATCCTTCGGTCGAACAATCTCGAACCAGGGCAATCTAGATGATCTAGATCGTTCGCCGCACGGAGATCATCAGAGTCGGCATCCGGACGGAGCCCGCCCGAGAGCGGGACGAGTCGCTCCTCCGCTCGCGGCCGGATACGGACTTCAGCTGCGTTTGTCGGGTGCGGGTGCGGGACGGACCATGAGGGCCCCGTCAATGGAGTGACCATGAAGAGATCAACACGTCGCGGGCTCGCCGCCGTCCTCACAACGGTCACGGCCGCGGCGCTCGTCGCCGTCCCGGCAACGGCCGCGCAGGCCGCGGTCAAGAGCTGCACGCGCTCCTATACCGGTGGGCTGGGCGGCGGCGGTGGCCGCATAGAGAATTGATCGCGCGAGCGCCGGAGCGGTAGACGCGGTCCGGTTCGGTGTCGTCGTGGCTGTCGTGTGCAGGCGGCAGGGCGATTGAGCAGACTGTTTGTCCGATGAATCTGGCATGATGGGGGCATGGCACCCCGCAAGTATCAGCAGGTGCTCCGCGCCAAGGCCGCGGAGGAGACCAGGCGGCGGATCCTGGACGCGGTCGGCCAGTGCCTGCGCGAGGCGCCGACCGAGCAGCCCAGCCTGGGCCGGGTGGCCGAGCTGGCCGAGGTGTCGAGGTCGACGATCTACGCCGACTTCGGCTCGCGGTCGGGCCTGTTCGACGCGTTCGTGGCCGATCTTTGGGAGCGCACCGGTCTGGGCGAGCTCGGCCGGGCGGTGGGTGCCACCGACGCGCGTGACCATCTGCGCGAGGGCATCCGGGCGGCCAGCCGGATGAAGGGCAAGGAGCTGGCGGTCTACCGCGTGCTGCACGCCATGGACCGGCTGGACCCCGAGTCCGCCGGCGGCGCCGTACGCCACATGGAGATCGACCGGCGGGCCGGCATGCAGAGCCTGGCCGAGCATCTCGAGCGGGAGGGTGAGCTGCGCGAGGGGCTCACCGTCGACGGGGCGGTCGACGCGCTGTGGGTGCTGACGAGCTTCGAGAGCCTGGACCTGCTGGTGACCGGCCGCGGCCACACGGTCGACGAGGCCGCCGACATCCTGGTGGACATGGCCGAGCGAGCCGTGTGCCGGACGCCGGACGCCCCGGCTGCACGCGGCCGGGGCGCCTGACGTCCAGCGGCAGACCACCACGAGGCTGAGGGGTGCTGTCGCCGCTTACCCGCCCGAAGCCGCCTGTCGGTGGCTGGGCAAACCGGCTGGGGCGGACGATCCACCCCAGCCGGCACCTGCTCAGGCTTCGCAGTTGCTTTCGGTCTCGGCGTTGCAGGTGTCGAACCCGCCCACTCCGTTGGCGACGTCCACGCCGCCGTTGCCGATCAGGGTGTCGTCCCCGGCGCCGCCGTTGAGCCCGTCCGGGCCGGACCCCCCGTTCAGGGTGTCCAGGCCGCCGCCGCCTCGAACCGACGACTGCAACGAGGTCCTGTTGTTGACCGTGTCATTGCCTCCGAGCGTGCTCGCGTCGATGAACTGCACGTTCGTCGAGCACGAGACCGCGGTCGTCCCCTGGGAAGAGCACCCGGCTCCCGCGGTGATCCCCGAGCTGGAGTCGATCGTGAGGAGGCCGAACTGGAACTCGATGTTGACGGTCTCCCCGGCGGACGTCCCGACGATGAACAGCGTGCTGCTGCTGACATGGACGGACGTGGTCGATGCGGCGTTCGCCGGGACCGCGATCGCGAACCCGGCGACGATGATCGCCAGCGTGGTGAGAAGACGTTGGAGTACTGGCAGGCCAGTCATCTCGGTGAACCCTTTCATAGAACACTGTGTACAGTTAAATCGAGCATGGATGTTGGCTGGACACACTGTCAAGCCAATATGAGGGCAGGCCCCAAGGGGGTCGGTGAGGTGCGGGGCCCTCACGCGCGCGCCATGTCGGCCTCACTGCGTGCGGTACAGCTGGTTCGGCGACAGGCCGCCGTTCAGCGGCGCGGTTCTGATCAGCGTCTTCGGGGCGGTGCCGTCGGCGGTCATCACCAGGCCGTTCTGCACGTTCTCGAACCGGTGCACGACCACGCCGTTGAAATGGAAGTCATGCTCGCTGCTTTCCTTGGATGGACAGGACCCGCCACGGGTGACGGTGTTCGCAGTGCGGACATCCAGAAGCTTTGTGCCGAGAGCCCTACGCGCGGATCGGTAGTCGCTACCGAGTTAAGGGGCATGCCGGAAGGGCCGGGGTGCCCGCTGTAGCAGCGGGCACCCCGGCCCTTCGATGGCCAGCTGCTCCGTTGAAGATCGCCTAGCTGCCGGGTGTGCCGTGGCTGGTCACGCGCCACCGCGCGCGGCCGCGGCCTGGCCGGTGGCCGGCGGCGCGAGCACGAACGTCGCCGCCGTCCTGGCGCATGGTCACGTCCCCGCAGGGCGGGGCAACTCCTCGGAGGTGAGCCGGGCGTCCTGGCCGAAGAACGCTGGATGAGGAGGTCACGGACTCGTCATGAAGCCCGTGATCGCCACGCTGCCGCTAGCCGGGTGGGGCGGCTGGGTGGACAGGTCGCCGCTGCCGACGTTGATGTCCTCGGAGAACTCCGAGGTGAACGGGGTGGTCGTGCTGAGGGGCACGCCTGCTGACGGCTGAGTCACCGGCTTGAGGACGGAGTTCGCCGTCGACCCGTTGGCCCTGTAGATGAGCTGCTGGCTCACGATCAGCGTCCGAGGGCCGGAGGCCGGGGCGAGGACCCGGTACTTGACCTTGACTTCGAACCGGGTGCCCTGGACGGTCACGGTGTGGTCGTTGGACGAGCCGACCCCGAGGGTGTCCTTGAAGGTGGGGGCGTCGCAGATGACCTGGCTGATCGCCGGGTCGTTGACGCACACCTTCGCGGTGGACACCAAGGTCACGGTGTTGGCCGCGGTGGCGGCGGTAGCGGCGTCGGCCGCGTTCGCCGCGGTGGCCGCGACGGCGGCGGTGGCGGGCAGGGCGGCGGCGCCGGCGAGCGCGAGGCCGGCCGCGAGACCGAAACCGGCGCGGGCGGCACGGCGTCGGGTCGTTGACGTCGTAGACATCGTGTTCTCTCCATCAGGATTGGGATTGCCTTCCGCCACCAAGATTCGGCGTTCGGCGGTGCCCGAACATCAGGGAGCAACCCCTACACCGACCCCAAGGTTTTCTTCGCCCACCCGTACCCGGTTCCCGAACCGGACGAAGACCTGGCCGCCGTCGCTGGTGATGCGATCGGGGCCGCCTGCTGCGAGAGGCGCTGAGCCCCACGTTGTGGGTCGGGACCCCAAGACTTTCGACAACTACAATTCCGGTGTCGGGCCGCAAAGTAGCGCGTGCATGCGGCGGAGTCCGGCCACGAACGGTCGAGCCATGTCTGAGAAGGACAGCCTGCTGGAGCGCGCTGGCGAACGAGCCGCGCTCACCCGGCTTGTCGGCGATGTGGCCGCCGGCGGCTCCGGCCTCCTGGTGATCGAAGGCGCCGCGGGGCTGGGCAAGACCGAACTGCTGAACGACGCTCGCGGACACGCCCGCACCAGCGGACTACGCGTCTTGTCGGCGCACTCCTCCGAACTCGAGCAGGACTTCTCCTTCGGCATCGTCCGGCAGCTCTTCGAGCGATGCGTGGCCGAATCCGGCCCGGACGACCAGGACGACCTGCTGTCCGGGGCGGCCTCCCCCGCGCGGCTCGTCGTCGGCTCGCACGTGCCGGACTCGGAGACCGTCAGCCCGTCGTTCGCCACGCTGCACGGCTTGTATTGGCTCACGGTGAACCTCGCCGCGAGGGAGCCGCTGCTGCTGGTGATGGATGACCTGCATTGGTGTGACGACCCCTCCTTGCGATGGCTCTCCTACCTGATTCCCCGGCTGGAGGGGCTCCCCGTCGGCCTGATCATGGCGTTGCGGCCGGAAGGTGAGGACCGTGCGCTGCTCAACCGGCTGCTCAGCGCCTCCGCCATGTCGGCCAGGGTGCTCCGGCCGGCACCGCTCACCGAACACGCCACCGAGCGCCTCCTGCAGGAGGCGTTCGGGCGTCCGGTCGATCAGAAGTTCACCCTCGCCTTCCACCGCCATGTCGGCGGCAACCCGCTCTACCTGCATGAACTCGTCGACATCATGAAGGGCCAGGGGGTGCCGCCCGAGGTCGAGCGGATCCCGCACGTCGGTGACCTGGGCGCCCAGGCGGTCGTGAAGTCGGTGGGGCTGCGCCTGGCCCTGCTCGGTGAGCCCGAGCGGCAACTGGCCTACGCGCTGGCGCTCCTGGACGAGGAGACCGATGCCGACCTTCCCGCCGCCGTCGCCGGGCTCGACCTGCGCACCGCGCTCGAGGCCACGGGCAGGCTCGCGGAGGCGGGACTCCTCAAACCCGGCCATGGCACCTCCTTCGCCCATCCGATCGTCCGGTCGGGTGTGCTCGCGCAGATCCCGCGGATCGAGCAGGCCATGTGGCACGCCCGGATCGCCACGGCGCTGATCGGCCGGCGAGCCCCTGCCGAGCGTGTCGCCGCGCACCTGCTGGGCAGCCCGCCGGGCTCGGTCGCGGACGGTTACGCCGTCCTCGACGAAGCCGCCTCCCACGCACTCGATCAGGGCGCCCCGGACATCGCGCTGACCTACCTCAAGCGTGCCCTGCTCGAACCGCTGACCGTCGACAGGCGGTTGGAGATCCTTGGCCGCGCCGGCGACGTCGCGTTGTTCGTCGACGTCGCCGGGTCCATGGAGTATCTGACGGAGGCGATCAGGGCCGCCCTGTCCACCGCCGGCAGGCTCGAAGACCGCGCGGAGACGGCCTGCCGGCTCGGCATGGCGCTGGCTCTGGCGGGTCGCACGGACGTAGCCGAACAGCTGTGGAACGACATACTCACCAACGCCCCGCCTGGCGACACCGACCTGCGCCGCTTCGCGCTGGCGCATCTGGGCATCCTGGCCGCCTTCCTCCCCGAACGCGGCGACCTGCGCGAGCGCCTCGTCCAGGCCACGGCGACGCCGCCGCGCGACGGGCGCTGCGGCAAACCGCTGGACGCGGTGATCGCCTTCTTCAAGGCCATAGCGGGCGACCCGGACGCCAAGCTCCATGCCAGACGCGCACTGTCCGGCCCGGAATGGTATCTCCACGACGCGGGACGGCTGTGGACCGCCTCCCACGTCCTCCTCCTGGCAGACCTCGACGAAGGCACGGCGCTGCTGGACGAGGCCACCACCCATATCCACCGGCGCGGCGCGGTCTCCTCCATGGCTGTGGCCTACACCTACCGTTCCCTCGCCTGGTTCCTGCGCGGCTCGCTGGCCGAAGCGCACGCCGACGCCACGCAGGCGATATGGGCCGTGGAATGTGCCGGGGTGGACGCGAGCCGTCCGCTCAGCGGGGCGTTCCACGCGGAGATCCTCATCGAACAGGGCCTGCTCGACGCCGCGGAAGCCGCCCTGGACTGGAGCGGCATGCGCGAAGGCGCACCCCCGGCCAGCCCCCTGTACTACTGCCTGCACGCTCAAAGCCGGCTGTTCCACCTGCGCGGTGACCACGAGCGAGGGCTGCACGCCGCGCTGGAGGCGGGCCGCCTGTTCGCCGCGCACGGCGGCCGCAATCCCGCGATCCTCCCGTGGCGCTCGCAGGCCGCCCTCTGCCTGCGAGCGCTCCACCGCCTTCCCGAAGCGATCGCCTACGCCGAAGAAGAGGTCGGCCTCGCCAGGGCCTGGGGCACGCCCGGCCCGCTGGGGAGAGCATTACGCCTCCTGAGCTCCCTGTCCGGCGCCGAGGGAACGGCGATGATCGAGGAGGCGATCGCCCTCCTGGCCCCGTCCCCGCATCGTCTCGAGCACGCCAAGGCGCTCATGGAGCTGGGGTCCCGGCTACGACGTCAGAACCAGCGCTCGGCGGCTCGTCCTCCTCTGCGTCAAGCGATCGACATCGCGACCGTCTGCGGCGCCGAACCGCTCGCGCGTGAAGCCCAGATCGAGCTCCGCGCGACCGGGGCGTACAGGTACAACAGGGCTTCGCCCACCGGCCTGGCGAGCCTCACCCCGAGCGAGCAACGGATCACCGAGATGGCGGCGCGTTCCGTCACCAACCGGGAGATCGCCCAGACTCTCTTCATCACTCCGAAGACCGTCGAGGTTCACCTGAGCAACGCCTATCGCAAACTCGGCATCCGCTCCAGGACGGAACTGCCGTCCGTATTGCACGGCTCCACGCCATAGACCGATGATCGCCCGGGGCGCCGCCTCCAGGTAACGCCTAAACCGGCGCTCTGAAGCGGCAGGCCCGCGCCGCGCCACGGTCACTGTCCGCGGAGCGCTCGGCGCAAGCGGGCCGCCATCGCGCTGGTCTCGTGTAGGCGGCCTCATTGAGATCGCGGACGACGTGCTCGATGTGCGCCTTGGGAGCGACCAGAACCTTGCCGGCAAGGGTGGGCCACCGATCCAGGAAGGCCACGGTCTCCTCGTCCTCGTAGATCGTCTGGTGTGCGTAGCCGGGGCGCCCGGCGAGAAAGGCACAGACGAAACACGGCCCGTTACGCGCCTGCCTCTCGTACGCCTCGGCGACGTGCGCCGGGAGCGCGGTGAGGGCGGCGGGGGCCGAGCGGCGGATCGTCCGCCATCGGTGGCGGCAGGACGCTTTGTCCGGTGCGCCGGATGACTCGATCATGGTCGGCAGGTGGGATGGACGGGTTTCGCCTCAGCAGGCGCGACGGGGGAGGGCGCAGATGCCGGCGTTGGCGCCTGGGAAGGGTTTGCGGGCTTCAGGGCGAGTAGGAATGTGAACGCTATCCAGGTCTTCAGACGGCCGCGCGACAAACCTGCGGAACCGCAGGCACGGTTCGCCGCGATCTTCGACGACCACTACGACGAGATCCACCGCTACGTCGACCGTCGGCTCGGCGCGGACGCCGCCGACGACATCACGGCGGAGACGTTCCTCGTCGCGTTCCGCAAGCAGGACCGGTTCGATCCCGAGCAGGGATCGGTGCGGGCCTGGCTGTACGGAATCGCGACCAGGCTCGTCAGCCGCCATCGCCGCAACGAGGTGCGCCGGTACCAGGCGATGGCCCGCCTGCAACGAGAGGCGCCCGAAGAGGAAGGCCACGAGGAGACGGTGGCGGCGCGAGTGTCCGCCTCCGCGGTGAAAGCACCGCTGGGAGCGGCGCTGGCGAAGCTGTCCAGCGGGGAGCGGGACGTACTGCTGCTGGTCGCGTTAGCCGACCTGACCTATCCGGAGGTCGCGCAGGCACTCGGTGTGAAGTACGGGACGGTCTGCTCCCGGCTCAGCAGGGCGAAGAAGCAGATACGCGAGGCGCTTGGGGGCGTCCATCCTCTGGGGGAGGGACAGTGATGAACGAGATGAAGATGCTGAGCGACGCGCTGACCGAGGAGCGCCCCGCTTCGGCGCGTACGAAGAACGAGGCGCGCCGGCTCGTGCTGGAGGCCGTCAGAGCGGGCGAGCGCCAGGCCCCGCCACGAGCATGGTGGGTACGTCCTCGCTTCGGCGTGCCGCTGATCGCCGGGGCGACCCTCATCACGCTGGCGGCGGCCGGCGGATACCTCCAGTGGAGCAACCGCCCGCTCTACCACCCGGAACCACTGGCAGGACAGAGCGGCCCCGCGGCCAACTTCCTGCTCGCGGCGGCCGACGCGAAAGAACGAGACATGAAGGAAGGGCGCTTCTGGTACACGCATCTGGTCGAGGGCCGCACGGCCGTCGTGCGATCCGCCCACGGGCCCTACACGCTCGAGGTGACCTGCGGCTCCTACAGCATCTCCGGGACGACTGAGAATGCGCTGGGCAAGGGACTCTCCTCCGAGGGCTGGCAAGATGAGGACTCGGAGATCGTTGTGAAGCCGGTGAGCCCCGAGGACCGCAGGTTGTGGGTCAAGGACGGCCGGCCTGGTCCCCCCACGACGCACGGCCCAAGCGGCCCTGAGCGCGAGGACGGCCGTCCGGTCCTGCCAGAACGCGACGTCGAACTGCCTGGCCCGGCTCAGCGAGGTCCGGCGACCCATGAGGGCGCGTATCCCGACTTCGACGTGTCCACCGCCCGCAAGCTGCCGGCCGACCCGCCCAAGCTGCGCGCGTGGCTACTGAACTACGCCACCAAGTTCGACCACGAACGGCTCAAGCGCCCGGACCTCTACCTGTTCACGAGCGCGTCGACGCTGCTGCTCGAAAGGCCGGTGTCCGACCGGGTACGGGTCGCCACGTACCGGATCCTGGCGAGCATCGAGGGCGTCCGCGTCGTGACGGCGACCGACCCCACCGGCCGGAAGAAGCAAGCCATCGCGATGCGAACGACGGACACGGCGTACGGGACGCTGGAGTGGCAGATGTTCATCGACCGGACGACCGGACGTCTCACCGCCAGCCAAGCGGTCATCGTCACCCCCGGCACGAAGAACACCGGTCTCAAACCAGGGATGCGCCAGTTCTTCGAAATCGTGGAAAAGGCCGAGTGGACGAACGCCGATCCCAGTTCTCTCCGTCCCGCCTGGGTAAACGACATCTTTCGCAAGAGGGAGCAAAACTGACCGCCTAACATCCTCTGCGGACGCCGCCCGCCCGGTGGCGTCCGCAGAGCTTCGACAGCATGACCTGCATGGCCACGCCACCCGTCCTCCCAGAGGGCGCTGCAGGAGCCGCATGCCGCAAAAACAGAATCACGCTTATCGGCCGGATGATTCTTCTGAGGCATTGCCGGACGGACGTTCAGCAGATCGCCGAGGACCTGTAGCTCAATGATCAAACGATCTACAACTGGCGGCAGGACCGCATCGACCAAAGGCTAGAACCCGGTGTGACCTTAACCGATCACAGTGACCTGGTGGCCGCCCGCCGGAGGATCGCCGAGCTGGAGAGCGAGCTGGCCGTCACCAGGCGGGCCGCCGAGCTGCTGAGAGAGGCGGTGCACCAAAAGACGCTTCGAAGCGATCGCGGTGATGGTCGCCGAAGGGTTGCTGGTCCGCGCCTGCTGCCGAGTGCTGCAGGTGTCGGAGTCAGGATTCTACGCCTGGCGCAGCCGGCCACCCTCGGCACGCGCCACCCGGCGAGCGTGGCTGACCGACGCGATCGCGCAGACCACGCCGCCTCCAGCGGCATCTACGGCAGCCCCCCGCATCCGCACCGAACTCAGGCCGGCCCGCGGCATCATCGTCGGGCACGGCACCGTGGAGAAGCCGATTCGCCAGGCCGGGATCAAGGGCCTGCCCCACAGCCGCGCCCGCCGCCCGGTCCCGCAGCTGCCCACCGCCGCCGACCTGGTCGACCCGGACTTCCACCGGAACGCACCCAACCAGCCATGGGTCACCGACATCGAGCGCCACGAGGCGCTGACGAACCGCGCGGTGGTGAAAGGACACCGCCCCTGGCCTGCCACAGCGGGCCGGGTGAAGCAGAGAGCAGCCTGAACCGGGAGGTACCGGGAGGACGGGAAGCAGTCCTGCCTACGACGAGGTGGATCAGAACGGAAAGGCACACCTGAGGAACCAGCGGCTGAACGCTCCTCAGGAGAGCCACCAGCTCGAACCTGGCGGATCGGAGCTGGTAGCAGCGCGCACCCGCACGGCGTTGTAGTGCGGGGAACTTTCGGACCGGTTGATGTCGCCGGTCGGGAGGCCGTGGTGAAGGTCTGCGGCATAGCCGCGGCGATGCTGCAGGGGCATAGCTGGGGGAGTTGCTGGCCGCCCGCTCTCCCAAGCTCGACCGAGCGCTGCGCAACGCTGCCAAGGACGGACTGTCGTACCTGCTGCTGGACGGCGCCCTCGTCCTGATCGGCCGTGTGGCCGCCGACCGGCTGTTCTACTCCGGGAAGCACCACAAGCATGGCGTGAATCTGCAGGTCATAGCCGTCCGGACGGCACCACCGTGTGGGTGTCGGGCGCTGCCCGGCGCGACCCACGATCTGAAGGCCGAGCCGAAAGCGCGCATCGATCGGCGTTGAGGAGCCAGAGTGGCAGAACGGTCGCAGGCTGGGGCCACGGCCATGCGGTCCCACACCGTCGGCGTCCCGGCCGGCCGTCTCGAAAACTCAACTTCGCGGCTCTTTTGTCTTGTTGACGGTTACGTTCAGACCGGGGAAGTAGCTCAGGAACTGCAGCGCGACCATGTAACAAGACGTGCACATCCGAATCTCAGTCGCCATGACCAGGCTTCCGGTCACCAGATGCATGGGGTATTTCCATTCGGTGCACACATCCTTCAACCGTTCGCGCACGGCCTCAAAAAGTTTCTTTTCAGCATCGTACAGTCGTGGTGTGGGGGATCGCTCCTCGCTGTTCGCGGTCACCGCGAACGAGGTGAATTCAAGAGTCCGGGGGGAGACGATACTTCTTGCGATCACCTCGTTTCCTGAAGGGGGAGTGTATTTGAACTCAACGAGGGTATTTTCGTTCTTTCCGCTGTTGGTCGCGAAGAGGGCTTCCACGGGAATGGGCTTGTCCTGGCTGGTGGTGACGACCGCTTTGAGCTCGCAGGAAGCCGCCCTCCGCTCTTTATCTTTAAGGCGGTCGAGGTGCCTTTGGTGCAGCTCATGCGTATCAGCCAGCAGCACCTGGGGTCGCCGGTCGACGAGCATCGGGTGATGTACCAGATGGAGCGCTATGGGCTCCTGCCAGTTTTCCATTGGTCTACTCTTCGACTGTTTGAGGAGAACTGCCAAGTCGCTGCGGGTGATGGCGTTGCGCTGCTGCAGCGACAGTCGTGAAGCCGCTTCCAGCAGCAAATCGGAGCTTTCTTTCATGTCCTTCTCGTACTTGCCAATACCGTCCAGGCTGTTTGCGCCGGTGAGATCCATCGCATCCTGCACGATGTACTTGGCGCGCCTGACCAACTCACGGGCGTCCTTGTCCGCCTGGCCGGGGGCGTCTTTTTCAAGGGGGCGCTTGCCGAGGACGCTCTCGCTCTTGCCGAGGGCACTTTCGCTCTTGCCGAGGACGCTCTCGCTCTTGCCGAGCGAGCCTTCAGCAAGAGCAGTATCGCCAGACGCGCCCTCTCCGTGAGCTTCCTTGTCGAGTTCCCTGACCACACCCTCGATCGCGTCCTGCCAGCGGGCGAACTTCCTCACTTCGCGGGCCTTCGCCCACACAGCCAGCCTATCGATTACTGTGTCGGAGGCTCTATGCTCGATGAGCAGGTACCGGCGGATCCACTCATCGATGATCCAGTAAGGGCCGGGGTAACCCGTGATTGCGATAGCCACTGAGGCATCCTTTTCATCTGTCTTACCTGCGTCGCCTCGGACGGCCCACTCGTCACTCAGCCGAAATCATTCACGGCCCACTGCAGCGGGAGCCTTTCAGAGATACCGGGGTCGGCCTGTCCACCGTCCCACGACCGGCATCGGCCGATGAGGTCCTCGCCGGAGATAATGACGCCGACCTCGTGGTCAGCGGCGCCAGGCCAAAACCAGACGTCGGACGACCTCATTGAGTGCTCTCTCACGGCGTTGCCATATGCGTTCTTGTACGGCTCCTCGGGCGGCGCGAACGCAATCAATTCGTCATGGTGTCGGCTGTGCTCTGCTGGCCGTTGGGTGTGGCGTTGACGGCGGCGTGATCGATCTGGTTGACGATCTGCGGGATCGGGAAGAGCCGCCGGTACAGGTCGACGCCGGCAGTGTCGCCCTTTTGGATGAGCTGGAGGGCCAGCCGCAGTTTCTCGTTCTCGGCCTGCTGCCGGTCGTTGTCGATCTCGCGGGCGCGGACGGCTTGTTCTTGCAGGCCGGTGGAGTAGGTGTCCAGCGCGTCGCCATCCCCGAGGAAGGAGTCGACCACCACGCCGTCGGTGCGCAGCACGTGCTGCTCGACGCCGATGATGACGCCGGGAACGGTGTGCTCGCGGCCGTCGGGGGCGGTGTAGGTGGAGGTCACGCCGGCGTCGATCTGGAACGGCCCCTTGTCGTCCAGGCCGGCCGACCGCAGGATCTCAGGCCGTTGCGTCCCCTGATGGTCGGTGATGCCGCGCACCGCGGCCAAGACCTGCTCACGGACCTCGGCGATGTGATCGTGCGCCTCGGGATCGTCGGCGGGCTTCGGCTTCAGGCAGTCGGCCAGCAGCCGGTCCAGTTCGGCCAGCGGTACCTCGTCGCGGGACTCGGCGTGCCCGTTGAAGAACGCCACCCGCACGTCCACCAGGTGCAGCAGCGTGACGTACTCCTGGTTCATCTGCCGGAAGACGAAATTGAGGGTGCGGCTGACGTTGATGTTCTCCAGCGTCCGCTCGACCGCCGACTCCTCACCCTCCTCCAGTTTGACGTCCAGGCTGGTGTCGATCTGCACGTCCCGTTTGGCCGAGGCGCGGGCGGTGTTCTGGCTGACCGCGTTGGTGATGTTCTTGGTCAGCTCCTCACGGGCGCCGTTGGAACTGCCCGACACCCCGCCCGAAACGCTGACGCTGGCGCTGCCCCAGCCCCAGTTGCCCTGCGCCTGCGCCTGGGTCTCGGCCCGGTACTCGAAGGTCTTGCTGGCATTGGTCTGGTTGGACTGCTCGGAGTTGACGGTGCGGCCGAACTCGCTCTCGGACTCGTCACTGACCGAGTCCAGGATCGAGGACGTCTTCTGCGTACTCTCGGACGAGCGTTTGTAGGTGCTGACCCGGATGCTGGTGCGCTCGCCGGGCAGCAGCGAGAACGTCTTGATCGTGCGCCCCGGCCCGTAGCGGGCCGGGAACGAGGACAGCCGGTAGTGCTCGACCAGCACCAGCCCCGGCCGGCAGTGCTCGGGGGCGTTCAGGAACCGGTAGCCGTACTCGCCGGTGGGTGCGC
Source organism: Spirillospora sp. NPDC048911 (assembly GCF_043198015.1). Taxonomy (NCBI): domain Bacteria; kingdom Bacillati; phylum Actinomycetota; class Actinomycetes; order Streptosporangiales; family Thermomonosporaceae; genus Spirillospora; species Spirillospora sp. NPDC048911. Next base: position 27,463 of record NZ_JBICUD010000020.1, read on the forward strand.
GGCTGACCACCAGGCGGGAACCGGCGCTGATCTCCTGCACCACCGTGGCCTGGTCCAGGTCCTTGACCGCCCGTAGCACCCCGGCGCGGGCGGCCTCGTCGCCGCCGGTGGTCACGTTGGGGAATATCGCCGGGGAGAAGTGCCCTGTCTCCTGGACCGCCTTCCAAGCTGAGCCGATCCGTTCCCGGGTGAGCGCGAACGGCGGCAGCCGGGTGCCGATCGTCTCGTGCCCGGTGTCGGGGTCTTCGTAGCCGTGCAGGTAGATCAGCGGGGTCTTCTCCCCGGTCCGGTCCCGGTCTCGCGCGGTCAAGCGCGTGTCGGCCAGCGGCCGTTCCTCCAGCTTGATGTAGAGCCGCCGCTTGTTGAGCAGGTCGGCGACCGGTCCGCCCAGCTCCAGCGGCAGCACGACGTCCTTGACGCCGGCGCTGCCCACGTAGTTGAACCGCAGTGTGATGGACGTTCCGGGGAACATGATGATCCAGGGCCCGTCGGTGTCCGGGCCCTCCGGGTTCTGCAGCGCCTTGAGGATCAGGCTCCGGGTGTTCGTCCCCGGCGCGTCCGGCGGCGACGGGGCCTCGCTGGTGCTGTGCCAGCTGCCCTTCTCGTCGTAGATCTGCATGGTGAGCTGCGGCGCTCCGTCGTCGGAGATCAGCACGAACTCGCACCAGCCGACGGACCCGTCGGTGAACGGCGACAGCCAGTAGGTGATCCCGTGATACCGCAGCCAGGCGTCGTCGTCGACCGGCAACGCGATCATGTGCTGGCCCCGGTAGCTGGTCGGCTCCGGCAGATCCTGATCGACCAGCACGGCCACCGACGGCAGAGCGCGTTCCATGCTTCCTCCCGGGAGATCTGCGCTGTGAATCACATCGTCAAACCGGCCCACCGACCGCACCATCCGTAGAACCACTGACCACTTACGGACTTTCAACGCCCGCAGACGTCAACTCGAAACCAGACAGAAGTGTAATTCTGTCTGGTATAGGACGAAATGCCGAGTGCGTGGGGCTTTGCTGGTTGGGATGGGGCGGATTGCCGGCTGGGCTACGCTTCGTCGCTTGTTTGCTGATCGGCGTCCAGGAGGCGGTTGACCGCGTTGCGGGCGCGGGTCAGGGCGTCCTTGCGGCCGAGGAGCTGGCGGTTGTGATTCGCCTGGAGCACCATGGCGTGCAGTTCGAAGACGAGCTGCTCGATGTCTGTGTCTGACGGAAGCTCCCGGAGGCGCACAGCGAGTTCGAGGTCGCGTTGGAGCAGGGCGTCGGCTCGGGCGACGGCGTCCGCGACTGCGTCCCGGACGGGTCCCGGCCGGCCGTCGAGCTCGCTCGCGGCGGCGACGAAGAGGCATCCGCCCTCGAATGTCTCCAGGTAGTCGATCCACAACGACATCAGCGTCCGCAGTCGCGCGAGCCCGGCGGGTTGCCGCTCGGCGGGCAGCGAGACGTCGCGTTCGAAGACCTGCGATGCGGCCGCGACGATCGAGAGTTGGAGTTCCTGCTTGGTGCCGAAGAGGGTCTGGATGCCGCTCTTGCTGGTGTGCAGGGCCTCCGCCAAGCGTCCGAGCGTCAGGCCCTCGAGGCCTTCGACGGATGCGATGTGCATTGCGCGATCGACGATCGCGCCGCGGCGTGCGTCGCCCGTTCGACTCATGGATACGATCGTATTGGGTCATACGATCGTACGTATTGACACATACGATCGTATCTCTTAGCGTCGGCGTATCCGATCTGAGGAGTGCCATGACGACCCAGGATCTTCCCGCGATCGCGAAGCGGTACTTCGCCGCCTGGGAGGCGCACGACGTCGACGCGATCGTCGCTCTGCACACCCCCGACTCGCAGTTCCAGGCCCACGGCCGCGGTGCAGCAGTCCATGGCCGCGAGGACCTGCGGCGTGAGTTCGCGAACGTCTTCGAGCTCTACCCGGGCTTCGGCTTCGACGAGCGGCGCGTGCTGTTCGGCAGCGGCCATTGGGTTCTGGACTGGACGCTGACCTTCCAGCGGCCCGGCGAAGATCGTCGGGGCGTTCACTGCCTCGACGTCGTCGAGGTGGCGTCCGACGGTCTCGTCGCGCGCAAGGACACCTTCTTCGACTTCGCCGAGTTGAAGGCCGCGTTCAAGGGCGGTGCCGCGTGACCGCCGCCGACACCGCCACGCCGTTGTTCGACCGGGCGTTGCTCGATGCGTTGCCCGTCGAGCATCTCTGCGATCTCAGCATCGATCTGGAGCCGGGCCAGCTGATCTCGACCCCGCTCGGCACCCGCATGACCTTCGTGACCAAGGGCGGCCGTTTCGCCGGGTCGGGCTTCCGGGGCGAGATGCTGCCCGGAGGCGGCGACTGGGTGTGGCTGGGAGACGACGGGATCAGCCGCATGGACGTCCGCGCGACCCTGCGCACTGATGATGGTGTCCTCATCCACTACGAGTCGAACGGAGTGCTCCGGTTCCCGCCCGATGGCCGGCGGCGACTGGCGGGCGGGGAGCGGCTGTCGGTCGACGAGAGTTATGTGCGACCGACGCCGAGGTTCGAGACGTCCGATGAGCGCTACTCCTGGCTGTGCGGAGTGGTCGTGGTCGGTTACGGCGAATACGGTCAGGGCCGCATCGACCACCGGATGTATCGGATTCTGTAGCGGCGGCACTCCCCTGCGGCGCCGACCGCTGCGGCTCGTGGCTCGGTCGTTGTGCGGGCGGCGCCGACCACCCGGGTGTCACATGCTGGCGATGAGCTTGTCGACGCGTTCGTCGACGGAGCGGAACGGGTCCTTGCGCAGGACGGTGCGCTGGGCTTGGTCGTTGAGCTTGAGAAGCTGAATCGAAAATCGGTGCTCAGCTGGGCAGGCGGCAGCGCCCGGCGGAGCCGGGCAGCGTGACGGTCTGGTCAGGCGACCTCCTCCAGGGTGACCTTCTGGCCGGAGAGGCGTTCGAGCTCACGGATCAGCTGGCGTTTGCGGCGTTGTGGCGCGAGCCGGTCGTGATGGTCGGCGCCGAGCTCGGTGAAGTGCGCGTCGGGGTCGGATAGCAGGTGGTAGGTGATGGTCAGCAGGGAGTTGCCGACGGCGACCAGGGCGCGTCCCTTGCCGCGGCGTTTGACCACGCGCCGGTAACGCGAGCCGAGGAAGGTGGAGCTGCGGGCGGCGGAGGTGGCGGCTTCGCCCAGGGCGCCGGCCAACCAGGGGTTGCCCTTGCCGGTGGCGGCCGGGCGGTTCTTGCCAGCGGACTGCTTGGTCTGGGGCGCGAACTTGGCCCAGGAGACCAAGTGCCCGGCGGTCGGGAAGCGGTCCATGTCCACGCCGACCTCCGCGATGATCTCCTGTGCGGTGCGTTGGCCGACGCCGGGGATCTCATCCAGTTGCGCCAGCTGGGCGGCGAACGGGGTCAGGGCCTCCTCGATTCGGCTGGTCAGGACTTGGACCTGGACGGTGATGGCGTCGATGCGGTCCAGCATCATGCGCAGAAGGAACCCGTGGTGGTCACGGAAGTGCCCGGTCAGTGCCTCCTGCAGGACGCTGATCTTGTTGCGTAGCCGGCCACGGGCCATCTGCGCGAGCACCTTGGGGTTGCGTTCCCCGGCGATGAGCGCCTCCAGCATGTCCCGCCCCGACATCCCGAAGAGGTCGGAGATCACCGAGGACATCTTGATCTGGGTGTCCTCCAGCAGCTTCTCCACCCGTTGCTTCTCACGGGTGCGTTCGTGCACCAGGGTGCGGCGGTAGCGGGTCAGATCCCGCAACTCGCGCTGCCAGGGCGGCGGGATGAAGCTGGGCCGCACCATGCCGCGTTCGGCCAGCTTGGCCAGCCAGACCGCGTCGATCCGATCGGTCTTGGGCCGGCCGGGCACGTTCTTGACCTCGCGGGCCGACACCACCCAGCACTCGACGTCGTCTTCCAGCACGTAGAACGGCGGCTTCCAGTAGGTCGAGGTCGCCTCCATCACGCACCGGGTCACGCCCTGGCACACCAGCCAGTCCCGTAGTTCCAGCAGCCCGGGGGTGCTGGTGGGATAGGTACGCACCTGCTGCCGGCGCTTACCCGGATCGTGGTCGTGCGGCACCCGCACACACGCCACCAGTTCGGCCTTCCCGATGTCCAGTGCCGCGACTCGTTGCACTATCTCAACCGGCTCCTGAGTGATCTCCTCCACGGCAGATCGTCCCGTCCTGGCGCGGTGGGTGATCGGATTCCGGTGGAGCTGACCGCGGGAGCCGACAGGGGACGTACGAGGCGGAATCGCGTGCTCGAAGCAACAATGCAGGACCCCGGAAAAACGGCTCCCAGCGTCAGACTGTCTGACGGGCTCATCGCGCACCAAGCTTCTTCGACGTCAGCGGTCAGCCACCACCCCCGATTTTCACGCCTGGAGGGCGTCCCCGCAGGGACATTTGCGACTGTTTTAGATCGGTGATCTTGGCCCTAAAGCGGCGGTGAGCTATGGGATCTGACGGTGTCGGCATAGCCCGGAGCACGGCGCGGCTCTAGAGGTGACCGCGCTGTGGGGGCACTGGAGGAAGTCGCTGCGCGCGCCGCTGTGGTGACGGCCGCGGCCATGGTCGTCTCGCTGGTGTCTGAGGACGAAGGCTCGGCCGAGGTCGCGCGAGGGGTGGCGATGAGGGCCGCGCCGGCGACGCGGTACGCCACGGTGCGGCCTGCCGGCACCCCTGCGCCCGCTGCGGGGCCCGGATGCGCCCGGCCTCGATGGCGACCAGGACGGCGCGCAGGACTGAACAGAGCCGAAAGTCAGGCCATGGGGTAAGCATTCATACGCGTAGAGTAATTGTCCGGCAAGCTGGCGGCCGACCCTTCAGGAGGCATGTCATGAACCGTGTTCGCGGGTTCATCGCCGTCATTGCGGTCAGTGTTCTTCCCGCGTTGGGAAGTATCGTGCTGGCCACTCCTGCTCAGGCAGCCCCGCCGCCTCCGCCTAAGCTCCTCACCGTCGGTGGCGTCGACCCCGTCAGGGGCGTCACCAGTACCGCCAACACCCTGCCCAAGGTCGGTGTCGACTCCAACACCCTCACAGGCAACGGCACCCTGCCCAAGGTCGGTGTCGACTCCAACACCCTCACAGGCAACGGCACCCTGCCTAAGGTCGGTGTCGACCCCCGCACCCTCACTAGTGGTGACCACGTGCTGGTGACCGTGGGGTCGTGAGAGCTGGTTGACGAACCGCGTCGAGAAAAAGCTGATCCCAGAAGACGAGCAGCGACTGCGCACCACCATCACCAAGCTCAAGACGACGATCGCCAACCAGAACGCCGAACTCCAAGAACTGCGGCAACTGGTGACCAACCTGACCCTCGCCAGCGCCGTCCTCACCCACAACAAGCCCACGCCGCCGCCCATGCCGGCCGCGGCTCCCGACAACGTCGTGATGTTCCGGCCCCCGCCGACCTGAGTCCTTGCGGGCGCGAGTCACGAGCCCGAGAGAGAAACGTCTAGCTAGCGATCATGAACGTCCGGCACTCTGGCCAGATGAATCGAGGTGCCCCATGAGTTCGTCAGCCGCATCGTTCCCCTTTCACTTCAACCTCGGCGGCGACTTCACCTTCGGGCCAGACAACCGCTCCAGCGGCTACTTCGGGACCGACGTCCTGGCGCGGCTCATCGCCGGCATCGACGACTTCCGTGCCACCGCAGAACGTGAGCCCCGATTTCGGTCCCTGGGCCCGGCGGTACTCGGCGCGTTCATGTGGCTCGATGACCCCGAGCTCATTCAGCGGATCGCGGACTTCCCTCACGCCAGCGTGGTGATCACCAAACAGGTGCGGGGCACGAGGCCACAGGTCATTAAGCGCCAGCAGGCCAAGCTGGACAAGCTCCAGCCGCTGCTCGAACACAAATCCGGGTTCCCCGCCTACGCCCTGCCCGAACTCCAGGCTCTGGTGTTGCGCGGAGACGACGGGGAGCCGCCCATCGTCGGTCCGTTCACCCCGATGCAGAGTCTGCATCTGCCAGCGATCCGGACGCTCGGGTTCCGCAAGACCGACGATCACCTGGTGCCGATCCTGCACACCAAGATGCTGCTGCTGGGTGAGCTGTGGTGGCACGACGAAGATGATCTTGGCTCCGCCGATGTGACCGGCTTCGCACCTCAGCGTCTGTGGCTGGGCAGCGCCAATGGCACCACAGAATCACGCAGCAACCTGGAATTCGGGATATGGCTTCGCGAGGGCGAACTCCTCCGCAAGGCGAAAGAGTTCCTCGGGTGGGTGCTCGGCCACTCGGAGGCGCTCGACCCCGACGCGGACGACCTGCTGCCGGATCTCGTCCAACCCGACTACGACGACGACGCGTTCTACGAGTACATGGCCCGGTTCGCCGATGAACAGGACGGGGAACCGCAGTAGGCCGCCGGCCGTCGACGCCCACCAGGCATCAGTCGGGGACGCTCGGCGGGCTCGACCCGGAGCATCGAGCATCGGACGCATGCTTAACCGAACTGATCTTGATTGGCTGATTGGGCGGCGGGCTTGGGGGCCTGGTGACGGATGGTGACTGCTTGAGCCTGTTGGTCTTGGGTCCTCCGCGTGTCGCGGGTGATGGTGTCGGCGTGCCTATTGGGGTGCAGGGCAGCGGCGGCGTGATAGGGCGAGCCGGCGCCGTGGCAGGTCGATGTCAGTGACGATGACCGTGATCTCGTCGCCTTCCTGGACTACCTGGTCGGGTGTTTCGATGGGGGTGGTGGAGAGTTCGCTGAGGTGGACCAAGCCTTCGATGCCGTCTGCGACGCGGACGAAGGCTCCGAAGGGGACCAGTTTGGTGACCTGGCCGTGCAGGGTCTGCCCAACGTGAGTGTCGCGGGCGAACTGCTGGAAGGGATCGGGTTGGGTGGCACGCAGCGACAGCCGGGCCTCACCGTTGGTGGTGTCGAAAGCGAGGACTTCGCAGGTGATGTGCTGTCCGATGGAGACGATCTCGGACGGGTCCTCGAACCGGCGCCAGGACAGCTCGGGCGTGGTGACGAAGCCGACGCCGGGGAAGACGGGATGTTTGGGTCCGTCGTCCAGATCGACGAAGATGCCGAATCGCTCGATGACCGCGACGGTGCCGGACAGGCGCTGTCCCGGATGCAGTGCCTTGAGGAAGGCCCAGAGCTGGGGGTTCTCGGTCGCTGCCCGGGAGAGCAGGACCCGCCCGCTCTGGGGATCGACGGCGATGACTTCGGCGGAGACCCGGTCGCCGGCCTGCAGGATCCCACCAGCCGATCGGTGGAAGGACTGCCAGGAAAGAGCGAGGGAGCCGATGACGCCGACCGGATCGCCGGCGAAGCCATCGAGGAGCACTGTTGCCCCTGATTGCGTGACCTTGGTCACGGTGCCGGTGAGGATGTCGCCGACGTTCACGGCTGCCATGAACACGGCAAGGGGCTGATCGTCTTCCACTGCCCCCATGATTCCAGGGCTCAGGAAGCACTCAATGGCGAAGTGGTGTCGATCCCGCGTAGCCACTCCTCAAGAGCGCGGTAGTCGGCCGTGACCGCTCTCGTCCCGCCAGGTCAGCGCGCCGCCCACCGGGGACTGACTCGCTCGGCCAGCGAGTTTTGGTCGCTTTCTATATGGAAAGTTGCTGCGCGCTCGGCGATCAGGCACGGATGTCGCGGCGGGTACGGTGCGGCTGCTGGTGGACGGCGGTGGCGTAGCTGACGGCGGCCAGGACCACCTGCTCGACCGGTCTGCGGGCCCACCGGTCGATCGCCATGCGCGCCAGCGTTCCGGCCGGGATCCGGTACGGCGTTCCGGGCGCACGCCGGCGATACCAGGACGAGGAGATCCCTGCCGTGCCGAGCCGCTCGTACACCTCGGCCGCCAGCACCGCCGGCGCCGGGGTGATCACGAACTGCTGGGAGACCTGGGCGAGCTCGGCGGCGTAGGCCCCGCACAGATCCTCAAAGATCTTGTCCAGGAAGCCGTCGTAGCGCTGGGTAAACCGCGGTGGCAGGTAGAACGCCACCGGCGGATGCTCGGGAACCCGCCCCCGCGCCAGGTCCAGCTCGTGACGGCGGCGGGTCCGCGCGGCGTAGGCAGCGACCGTGAACGGATCGGGCAGCGCGTCGGTGAACAGTTCGATGACCGCGACCGCGAGCGTGTCCGACAACGACGCCGGTGGCCTGCCCTGCTGTTGCTGCCACCCGGGCGCTTGCACCGGCCGGTCCTCCAGCAGCCGGACTTTCCATCGGCCGATCACCCTGGCCTGGGCAGACGACAGGAACCCCGTCGAATACGCGCGCCGTGCCCGACTAGTGTCCATATAGAAAGTCAACCGATCACACGGGCGCATGCCGGGGCCCGCCGCACCAGCCCGACGATCATTTGACGCCTCCGCTGCCGAAAGCTGGCCTGCCGTCGGCAGCGGCTGGCCGAGGCCGTCCCAGCGGGCTGCCGAATGAGCTCGCCCGGCGTGAATCGGCGCCGCCATCATGAAAACGGGTGACCGCCGCCTGGAGAACCACCCCTCAGCCCGGACGGACATCTGACTGGCGACGGTGCCATCACGACTCCCCGCGCCCGTCGGGACGACGCACCTGGACACGCCGACGTTCGCGCTCGCCGACGTCCAGGCCTGGCTGACCACCCAGGGTCTCTCTCTCGCCACTCCCGCCACAGACCAGAATGAAGCTTCTGGGGAGCGGCGATGATGCTCACGGTTCGCGTGGGCAACAGCCGTTGTCGTGGCGTCCGCCGACACCAAATGGCCAGGACCATACCTCCACCGCTTCGGTTACGGCGCGCTCTACCGCCCCGATAGCCAGGCACCTAGCGAGCCGCCGTCTCGGTGACCAAGGTTCAGGCGGGCGAGCCTGCTTCAGCAACGATGTTGCCGCCGCCATCACCGTCTGGCTCGATCCGCCACCCCGACGGCAGCGCGTGGCTGTCTCCAGCGTCGGCTACCCGAGCGCCGTCCAGCTCGACCGTCACCGGTCCGACGTCCATCTCGTTGAAGTCCACGGCCCCGGAGAAGGTCGTCTCCATGAAGCTGGCGGAATCGGAGAAGGTCGCCTGGTTGAAGGTCGCCTTCCCGGAAAGGTCACCTTGCCGAAGATGGTGTACCCGGAGAAGGTCGCCTCTTCGAAGCTGGCCTTCTCGGAGAAGGTCGCCTCGTCGAAGAAGACGGACCGGGAGAAGGTCGCCTTGTCAAAGACGGCGTACTCGAAGGCCACCTTGCTGAAGGTGGTGTACCCGGAGAAGGTCGCCTCTTCGAAGCTGGCGGCCTTGGAGAAGGTCGCCTCGTCGAAGAAGACGGACCCGGAGAAGGTCGCCTTATCAAAGAGGGCGTACCCGGAGAACACCGCCGCGCGGAAGTCGGCGTGGGTCAGGGTGCACTCGGTCAGGGCGAAGTCAATGAGGGTCGCGCCGGTGAGGTCCAGGTTGAGGCCGGTCCAGTGCTCGGGGGCGTCGCAGTGCAGGTGGGTGTGCAGGATGCGCTGGGCGGTGAGGCGGACCTGGTGTTCCTCGTGTGGGTCGGGTCCAGCGGTAGGCGGCTGTGGGGCAGCGGGCCAGGTGCCGGCGCGGGTGGCGGCGCGGGCGGTGTGGTAGCGGCGCGATGCAGCGTGCGGCTCCTCCCTCGGGCCGATGGACGTCTTGGGCGGGGTGTAGGGCATCCGGAGATACGCGCAGACGATGTTGACGATGGTCTGCCGGTGAGCGGGATTGTCGTTGGCCAGGCGTTCCAGGGTGTACAGGGCGGTGAGGCGGACCGGGGCTTTGTCGGAGCCGAGTTGCTCAGCGGCGGCGTTGTAGAGCTCGGTGACGCGGCGCTCAGCGGTGTCGTATTCCTGGTGCTCCTGACGGCGGAACGCCAGGCCCAACGTGACGACCGCGGCCGCGCCGGCGCCGGCGGCCAAGCCGGTGCGCACTGCGTCGACGCGGACCTTGGCCCGCTCGGTGCCCGCCGTGGCGTCGTTAGCTGTGCCCAGCAGCCACGCCGTGGTCACCCATATCGCCGCGGCTGCCGCCGTGGCTGCCGCGAGCATCCACAATCCCGCCTGCAGTGGCTGCATCTGCCGCTGCCGGGCAGCGCGCCGCTTGCGCAGCCTTGCCCAGCCCCGCCGTACCATGTTCGGTCGCTGCCGCCATCCACGAGCCCACCGCGCCAGATGACCCCTGTCATGCCCCATGCGCCGAACGTAACGTCGCTCCCTGGACCGGCGGTCCGCATCAAGCACATGTCGGCCAATCCCGGACGTCACCAGACCAACGGCGCTGCCGACAGGTCCCACACTTCTCGAAGAACGATATATCGGCGATTGATCGATAAGTACGATTACGTCAAGTTGGTCACAGGCTGGTACGGCTGGATGTGCGCCACTCTGGGCTGGTGGTGGTGCACTGCGGTGCACACCGTGTTCACGCATCCTCAGAACGCAGGTCAGGCGCTGTTGCTGGTATGTCTGGGAGCCCCCTGCCTCGTCCACCGCACGCCGCTCTGAAGCTACATCCACGACCCGGGCCGACAGCGCCGTCGACATCGGCGTGATTTACGAAGGGGATGACGGCGACGCCGTCCACGACGCCATCCTGCCTCGAGACAGGCGCACGGACAGGCACCTTGGATGGGCTCAGGCAGACAGCGGGGCGCCGGGGCTGCTCGACCCGTGACCTAAGGTTTCGTCTCGTGCCGCGTGCGGTTGTTGGTCGTGCCTGGCGTCAGCGCAGTGGCGCTCCAGGGGGCCCCACCGTTCGTGGGGCCGTCGGCCGCGTAGGCGTCGACATCGCTGTACCGGTCGGTGCTGGGGTGGTAGTCGAAGTTGCCCCTCAGCAGGCACCTGTAACCGTCCAGCACCGCCTCGATGTCGGCCAGGACACGCCGGTCGTCGGTGATGGCGCGCACTTGGGCGGCAGCGCAGGCGCAAGCCGCCTCGAACTGGTCCATCAGCCCGTCCAGCACGGCGGCGACCATGCCGGCCGCGGCTTGTGCGGAGCAGCCATGGAGGCGCCGCAGGAGGTGGACGGCGTTGAACGGGTAGTCGACCACTGCTTCTTTGCCCGCGGAGTACAAGTCGTTGTACAGGCCGATCCACTCCGAGCCGCGGTCCCGGGCCTGGGCCATTGCGGGAAGCTCGCGCACCTGGGCGGGGAGTTCGATGCCCGCCACGTACTCGTGAAGGTGGAAGAAGATGGTTTCCCCCACGCTGGAGCGCCGGTGCGGAAGGTAGTCCCCGAAGCTCATCTGCCGGTCTCTGTCCTCGGCCTCCACACGATAGGTGGCCAGCCAGGCAGCGTTCCCCTCGGCCAGCGCTGTGCGCCAGCCCGGGGTGCGATCGCGGCACAAGTCGGCCATGACATCGGCGAACGCGTGCCCGGCGGGTCTGGACGGACGACAGGTACCCCAGGCGACGCCGACCAGCTCATCGATGAACGCCGCCGCCGCTTGCGCGTCATGCGCCAGGTTCGTGTCATCGAGCAGGTCATCGACGATGAACCCCCAGGCCATGTACCGGGCGGGGAGCCGGAGATGGGCGGCATCGGCATTCGGGTAGTACAGGGCAGTGGTCAGTTGCGGAGACGTGCGCGTCAGCTGGTCGTGCATCGCCTGGGTGCCGGGTAGCCCGAAGCGGTCAAGCCATGCCCACATGTCCTCAAGGACCGTGTCCATCGCGGGAGATGCGCCGCGACGCGGAAAGGGCATTGTCAACGCCGGGATACTCATTGCCTTCATGGTCCGTGCTACCTCCGACTTCGCAGGGTGGCTGTTCCCAGATCGCCTTAGCGTGCCTCTGAGTGGTTGTTTCCAGGTTCCTGACCAAGCACAGCGGAGACGAACACCAGCCACGACCCGACGATGTCGCGCTTCAGCCCGTTGTCGCGCTCCAGAAAGGCGCAAAGGCGCACGGCTGCTCCTCCCGCCAGCCGTAACGACAGCACGACGATATATCGTCGATTGTTCGATATAGAGATTACGTCAAGTTGGCCACAGAAGGTTTGTCTTTGGCAGCGGCATCGCCGCCGACCGAGGTCGCATCCGTTCGGTGGGCGAGTCATAGACTGTGGGGCATGACCGCCAGCGCGCCGGAACCCGCTTCCACGCCGCCAGGTAAAGACCTGAAGTCGATCCGTGCGGCGCTGCTACCTGAGGACCGTGCTGGGTTCGACTCTGGGTTGCGGCGGGCGATGAACACCGCGGCCGACCATCTGGATCTGGCGCCCGTTCACGAGTTCATCGAGGCTTGGCGGCGTATCGCGGTGTTCTCGATGGATCCGGACAAGCACCGCATCGCTCGCGACACCCTTGAGGCCCTGCTGCGTGGCGAGCGGGTGCCGACGGTCGACGCCACACAGATGATCAGGCGGCGTATCGCCGATCTCGAGGGCGGACGTTGATCTACCGCGTCGAGGAGACCCAAGACGTTCTCGCCGAACTCTCGGTCCTCTCCCCCGCAGCCCTGGCCGCCTACCTGGAACTGAGAACGACACTGGAACTGGCGCCCTGGAGCGGCGCCCAGTACAACCCCGACAACCCCGCCGGCGCGAACGTGCGGACACATCCGTTCGGAGCCGGACACGGACTCGCCAGCTACGTGATCATCGAACACCACGAGATCAACGAACACCGCGTGGTCGTCACCCGAGTGACCTGGCTCTGAGCAGCCTGATGCTGACCGACGGGTGATCTTGATCGTCGTCACCCAGGGCTGATCACTTCTTCACGAGCGAGTTGAGAAGTTCTGCGGCCATCAACCCGACCAGGGCGGCAGTGCCAACGCCCGCGAAGATCCCCAGGGCGACTGCTGTATGCACGTTCACCACCCTGGCCAGGTTGAGCCCAGCAGTGACGCCCGCGCTGACTCCGGACCACAGGCCCAGAACGCCGGCGGGCCTGCGCCAGGAACTCATCCAGCCGCCGGCAGTGCGCCACATCCACCTGCCCACGAGCCTGCACCACCAGCAGTCCCTCCACCGAGCGAGACGACAACTCCAGCCGACACATCCCGTTCCCTTCCAGAACGTGACAGAGGCGCGCATCTACCCAGGCCACCCTGAACATCCGGAGTATCACGGACAGCGGTCGAATGAGTACACAACGCAATCATGGGCATGGTTGCTGGCCCTCCGCTCGGGTCCGCGCAACCAGAGGCAAAGTAGCTCTCGGTAATCGACTACCTCACATAACGTTCAGGATGCGAGCACCCGCCGTCCCGCGGCCGCATCGCGCTGACCTGAACCGACGTCGTTCTTCCTCACACTGCCGATCAGTTAGCCGGGAGTGGCCGAGCGGCTGGTGCCGGTCTTATCCCGCCATGCCCGAACCGGAATCCACCCGGAGGCCCGGCGGCGCGTACAGCCCGTGACCTCGGTCGGTCGTCCAGTTGGCGGCTGGGGACACGTTCGGTTGCGACATGAGGTCGCACGCTTTGAGTGACTGCGAGGAAGGAGGCTCGACGATGTCGAGACCGTAGTCCGGGTCAGTGTCCGAGACCTGTTCCCGCCCTGACGTGGGCTGCGGGTAACTGCGGGGTTCGAAGCTCAGGGAAAAGCCCAAGGGCCTCCGTTCCGTCCGGGGGCACAGGTGAGGGGAAGGCTGGAGGGGCGAACGACCGTGAATCCTCGCTGATGCCTCGTCATGTCCACATCCCGGGGCGGGACGGTAGTCCGGGATGAGCAGGGGCCAGCCCGTTGCAAGGCGGCGAACGGCGGTCCGGGCACCGAACCCGGCCGCGTGGACACCGTTGCCCTCGGGGTACAGAGGACGCCCGATCCCAGCCGCGTCTCAGGCGTGCGGAACAAGGTGAACGGACCGGGAGGGCCTGCTCCTGGAGCTGGACGCCAGCAGGTGGGAGACCATCGACTGGCGGGTGGCCGAGGAACAAGTACGGCGGCTGCGAGGCAGGATCTTCAAGGCGGTTCAGGAAGGCGACTGGCCCAAGGCCAGGAACCTGCAGAAGCTGATGCTGCGAAGCCGCGCCAACACGCTGATCAGCGTGCGGCAGGTGACGCAGCGCAACGCTGGCCGCAAGACGGCGGGCATCGACGGGGTGGTCAATTTGACCTCCTCTGACAGGGCGGAGATGGCGGGGCGCGTGCACGCCACGATCCGCACCTGGCAGCCCCGCGCCGTCAAGCGGGTGCACATTCCGAAAGCCGGAAATCGCGCGAAGCTGCGCCCGCTCGGAATCCCGGTGATCGTGGACCGGTGTCATCAGGCACGGGTCCGCAACGCGCTGGAACCCGAGTGGGAGGCCCGGTTCGAACCTCGGTCATATGGGTTCCGGCCGGGCCGCAGCTGCCAGGACGCGATCCAGGCCATCTTTCAGGCCACGTGCCAGAAGACCGCGAAGCGGGCCTGGATACTGGATGCGGACTTGGCGGCGGCGTTCGATCGCATCGACCACTCCCGGCTGCTTGAGGCACTCGGATCGTTCCCCGCCAGGGACATGATCCGGGACTGGCTGAAGGCCGGGGTATTCGAAGCGGGCAAGGGATTCTCCCCCACTGAGGAGGGGTCCCCACAGGGCGGAGTCATCAGCCCTTTGCTCCTGAACGTCGCACTGCACGGGCTTGAGGAGGCCGCTGGAGTCCGCTACCGCACCGACGGCGTTCACGCCGGGGAGACGGTGGCGGGCTGCCCGATCGTGGTCAGATACGCCGACGACATGATCGCGCTCTGTCACAGCCAGAAACAGACGCAGCAGGTCAAGGTGAGGCTCGCCGAGTGGCTGAAGCCCCGGGGTCTGGTCTCAACGAAGACAAGACCACAATCGTGCACCTCACGCGAGGGTTCGATTTCCTGGGGGTCAACATCCGCCGCTATCCCAACGGCAAGCTGATGACCAAACCGAGCGCGGCAGCGGTCAGGCGGTTGAAGCTGCGGCTCGCGGCCGAGATGCGCAGCCTGCGCGGTTCGAACGCGCAGGCGGTCATCATCCGGCTCGATCCCATCGTGCGGGGCTGGGCCGCGTACTACCGCAGTGTGGTGGCGTCCAGGGTGTTTACCGCTCTGGACAACTACATGTGGCGGCTCACCTACAAATGGGCTCGCCACAACCACCCGAACAAGCCGAGGCGCTGGGTCGGCGACCGGGACCACGGCGCCTATCTGCCCAAGTTCGCCTGGACCAACATTGTCCGGCACGTCCTGGTCGTGGGCGCGGCGTCTCCCGACGACCCCGCCCAGGCCGACTATTGGGCCGCGCGGCGCAAGCGAATCAAACCGCCCGTCGATAGGTATACGTTGCGGCTGCTCACCAGGCAGGACGCACGTTGCCCACTCTGCGGAGGCCATCTGCTGACCGCCGAGCAACCACCGCAATCCCCCGACCAGTGGGAACGGTGGTGGCTCCAGGTCGTCAAGCCCGCGATTGCCGCCGACTATCTCGTGCATCACGGCCGACCCGGCCCACCGGACGGTGACCAAACCCGCCTCGTTCACGCCTCCTGCCACCGCGGGCACCGCGCCCGCCAACGCAGGAGCACCGCACAGTCAGCCTGAACCGCCCTTCGGGGCTTGCCTGAGCCGTGTGCCGCGACGAGTGGCACGCACGGTTCTGAGGGGGCCCCGGTGCAGCAATGCACCGGGGCTACCCGGCGAGCGGAGAGCTGTCCAGGGCGATGTAGGGCAGGTCCATGGCAGCCACGGCCTGATCCAATGCGTCCTGCAGGTCGCTGGCGCTGGCGATGTCGAGCTCACCGTGCAAGGTCAAGATGTACCAAGGAGCCTTGGCGGCGGGCGGTGATGGTGATCAGCGGCGACCCCAGCGGCACACGCGGGCGGTCGCCTGCGGGCAACGGATCCAGCGGCGCCGCGCCCGACGAAAGGGTCATAACCGGGCCTCTTCCGCTTCCCCCCGATCCCTCACCAAGGTCCGGGACGCTTGTTGTGGCATGGTCTCACGCCACAAGCCCGCGCACCCGGGAACGGCCCTGCCGGGCGCCTTCCCCCGGTGAGCCGGGGGAAGACGAAGGCTCGGAGGTCATGCGGTGCGCCCGGTCTCCAAGCCCAGGTCGAGGTGCTCGGTCATGCCAGTTTCTGGACGAGGAAGAACAGTGTGAAGCGGTCGGTGTCGGCGGGAACCTCGTACACCTTGCTCGGAAAGCCGTGCTCGGAGTGGAGGATGTCGGTGGCGTCGTAGCGCACGGTGCCCAGCAGGTCGTCGCCCGACAGGCCGTCGCGGTCGGTGACGGTGAAGGTGATGTCGACCTTGGGGGTTTCGGTGGAATAGGAGACGATCTTGCGCCACTTCGGCCCGCCGAGGAAGAGGCTGTCGTCTTTGCCGGCCTTCATCTCCAGGCTCGGTCCGGTGGACACGTCGTTGACCTGTCCCTGGCAGATCAGCTCGCCGCGTCCGGCGGGCTCGTGGTCCTTCAGGATGTCCACCTGGAGGAACTTCACCCGCATGCGGGGCCCGTCGGCCGCGTCGATCCGCCAGGCCGAGGTGATGGCGCTGCCCGGTGCCCGTACTTCGTGGGAGCCGATATCCCATCCGTCATCGAATCGGTGGACGCGCCGGCTGGTGCCCAGCAGTGTGTCGTCGCCGTTGTCGCGTTCGGATGCGGTGAGTTCGATGGTGAGGTCTTGGTCGAGCGCCGCCCACACCATGCGCGGTGCCAGTGGCTCGCCCAGGGGCACGGTGTCGCCCGAGCGGACCTTGTATTCGGGGGTCTGCAGGACCGTCGTCCCGTTGATGCGGCCGGTGAAGCTCACCTCGCCGCGGTCCGCGTTGTCGCCGTCGTCGTCGACTTGTACGGAGGTGAACTCGACCAGCAGGGGGTAGCGGCGGGGAAGGTCGGGCAGCGACTCGGCATCGGTTCCGGCGATTGTGTAGCGGATGCGGAAGCGTTCGTCGGGTGAGGTGACGGTGTGGTCGCCCAGTCCCCAGTCGTCGGCGAGTGTGAAGCGCTGAGTCATCTGGTCGAGGAGCTTGAGGGTGTCGCCGTCCTCGTCGTACACCGAGAAACCGATCGTGAGCCGGTCGGTGGCGGCCAGTCGCGGTTGCAGCGTCCACAGCTCGCCCATGAGCAGCAGCGGCTCTTCTCGTCGTGCTTTCTGTAGCACGCTGAGGCCGCTCTCCTCGTTGTTGGCCGTGGCCGAGAAGCGCAGTTCGCCCTCGCTCGCCGAGTCGCCGTCGTCCAGCACGGTGATCTCCAGGAAGGTCACGTTCAGTTGGTTCGCGCCGGTCGGCACGGTGTCGTAGGCCCGGTAGTGCAGCAGGAAGTCGCCCTCGTCGGAGGCCGCCACCTGTGTGCCCGCGGGCCAGGGGTAGGTCAGGTGCGCGGTCGCGGTGCCCAGGCTGACGTGGTCGTCGTCGGCGGCCTCGACCACCTCGAAGGACACCTCCAGCGGTTCACCTTCATCGAGCGAGGCCCAGTGGCTCCACTGGGCGGAGTCCAGCACGATCGTGTCACCGCGCCCCGCGGTCAACCGGTCACCGCTGCCCACCGGGAAGTCGTTGACCGACGCGATGCCCCAGAACTCGCCGGGCCCGACGGCCGTGTGGTCGTCCAGGATCTCGACCTTCTCCAAGCGCACCGTGGCCTGGACATCACCGGTGTCCTGGGCCGGATCGAGGATGCGCAGCCGAACCTCAAAGGCCGAGTCGCCCAACGTGTGCGAGCCCAGGCCGTAGGCGCCGTCGGCGTCCCATGCCATTTCCCACTCACTGAGCGGGTCGTCATCGCCGCCGTCGACGTCCACGACCTTGACCGTCAGGTCCAGGGTGCCGCCGACGATCACCGCGATCTCTTTGCGCCATGAGCCGCCGACGAGCGGGAGGGTCGTGCCGGAGGAGACGTCGATCGGCTCTGTGTCACCCATGACGATGCCGCCGGCCGTCGCCGTGGCCAGGATCTCGCCCGCATTGCCCCAGTCGTGGTCGTCGGGAATGGTCAGGCTCTCGAACACCACCAGCCGGGGCAGGGTCACGGCGGCATCCAGGACGTGCAGCCGGAACTCAAAGCGGCCGTCCGGCCCGACCATCGTGTGCGAGCCCAGGCCGTAGTCGTCGCCGACGCCGAGCGTCAGCAGCGCCTCACCGAGATCTTGGCCCGAGTCCACGACTCTCGCCGCCAGGTCGAGGGCCTCGTCGACGGGGACTGCGATCACGCCGCGCCACTGGCTGCCGGCGAGCGGAACCGTCGTCCCGGAAGAGGTGTCGATCAGGTGCGTGTTGCCCAGATCGACCCCGTTGGCCGTCGCCGTGGCCAGGATCTGGCGCGTACCAGGTCCGTTGCGGACGGTCAGGCTGTCGAAGATGACCAGCCGGCGTACTGTCGGGGGTGACGCCGGCTCGACCGGCTCATCGAGATCGACGATCTCGATCGTCGCGATGAAGTCCGCGGAGTCCGACTCCACTTGACTGGATCCCGCAACGATCGCGTCGCCAGGAATGGTGAGCCTGGCATCGCCCATCCAGTCGCGCTGGCCGGGGTCGTTGTCCCAGCCGACGACGCGCATCTCCAGGGGTTCGCCCCCGGGCAGGAAGAGCTCCACTTCCAGAGGGCCGCCGCCAGGGGCGCTGAGGGTTACCTCCGGGTTGTCGGTGCCCTTGACCTTCTGCTCAACGCTCACCGCGGTCGGCTGGTCGGCGATGAGCGCCCAGAACTGCACCTCACCCTTCCCGGAGGTGTCGAGGTCTCTTTCCACGGTGGCGCTCGGCACGGACACCCGGAGATGGCGAGTGTTCGGCGGGCGCGCTACGACGCCCGGCACGACCAACCTCATCAGCACCGTGTAGCGGCGGCCCGGCCCGTCCAGGCGCAGCACGACCGGCACTGTGCCGGTGTCGAGATCGATATTGATCACGCCCAGCGACTCCGACCGATTGGGGTCGGTGTCCAAGGCTTCGAAGCGCATCGAGACCGGCTGCTCATCCTGCACGGTGAGACCGATCCGCCAGGCGGGGCCTTCGAGCGGCACCAGTGTCCCGCTCCCCGCGTTCACGGTCGCGGAGAATCCGGTGTCGATGCCCTCCACCGTCGCGGCGAAAGTGAGTTCCCCCTGTCCGCTCCCGTCCGTGTCGTCATGGATTTCGACGGCGTCGAAAACGACATCGATGCGGCGCTGTCCGACTTGGACATTGTCGAAGTGCGCCTCGCCCTCGTCGACGTCGATCGAGGAAATACCACCGGTCAAAGGAAGCTCTAGGAGTCTATTGAGCTCGGGCCTCAGTCCGTCGAGCGATTCGGCCAGCGAAGCGGCCAACGGGCTCTCCAGCACTTTGCGTTCGATGAGCTCGCGTAGCGCACCGCTCAGCCCACCTTTGAAGTCGATCTCGATTCCCCGGTCGATGGTCCAGACGACGGTGCCCGAGGCGTCCAGCGACGGGATCATGAAAATATCCAGGTGCAGGTAGTCGAAGTCGATGTCGGCCACGCCGCCACGCACCTCCACCCCCTCACCCTCGAACACCACGCGCAGCCGCAGGGTGCCGCCGTGCTCGGTCGTCCACCCCACGAACACGCGACTCAGATGCAGATCCTGGATCACCCCCTCGAAACCGTCCTCGTCGAAGGGAGGCAGCGTCTCAGTCGTGACGGGGTCGACCTGCAGGAGAGTCGCGAGCGTCTTCCCCGTCGTTATCACTACGGTGTCGACGCCAGAAAAGACCGCTAGCTCGAACTCGGCCTGGAGAATAGCATAAATACGACCGAAGGTCGCAGGAGGACCGTCGGTAGCAATGAGATCCTTATCCTTAATCGTGATCATTTCACTCCTCGACGTGAACCGGAACAACAGATCGATCATGACTGGAAGACTTCATCCACCACTGACTCAGCGGGAAGATGATCAAATTATCTGTTGCGGCCCCGCGTAATACATCCGAGGAAATACTGACTTTCGTACGTACCGACAAAATAGCGTCGACTCAAAGAACGATTCATAATCGCGGCTGACCGCGTGCTCGGGCTCGCGCGAAAACTCCGGACGTAGTTCAGTCAACAAGGACCACCCACAGATCATTTCGCTTGGCCAGTGGCATGAGGCGCAAGCTGGTGACCGCCCAGATGCGCGAGCGCCGCCAGCCCGGCTGGGAACGGGTCCAGGCGGCCGCCACTCAGCTATGACGCCCTGGTCAAGCTGTTCGCCCGCCACATGGACAGCTTGGGTCTGCGAACCGCGGAGACGACCCCGCACGCTTTGCGGCACACGCACGCCACGGCGATGTGGGAAGGCGGCATGCGTGAACTGTCGCTGCAAAAGCGGCTCGGGCATGCCTCGCCGGAGTCGGTGAAGGTCTACACCCGGGTCTCTGACGAGGCCGTGCTGGCGGAGTACACCAAGGCGCTGGAGGACAACCGGTGACCGCTTCCGCGCTGCCTGCGTCGCCGCGGAGGCGCGAGCATGCCCCGCGAGAGGAGTACTTCGCCTGGGTGAAGGACGTCTTCGCCGGCGCGCCGAAGTCGATCAAATCTCGCCGCTACTTCTACGACCGGTTCCTCAAGCACTGGCCCGACCTTGAGGCCTGGTTCGCTGAACCGCTCCTGGTCCGCCTGGACCTGCACGATCGAGTCGTGCACGAACCCGGGAAGCGGGTTGGGCCCTCTCAAGATACCGGCCCCTACATCGTCTATCTGAGCTTGGCGCACGGCATACCGCTGGACGCGGCCTACGTGCTGAGCCGTAACTTCAACAGCCTCTTCAACCCGAACGTGGCCGCCGGGCTGGGTCTGGACATGGGGCTGTTCGAGCGGCACATCGAGCGGATCGTGGAGCTGGGGTATCGGCCCGTCACCGGCAGGTCGTCTCTGACCTGGGCGCTTTCGCGGCTCCTGCTCTGGCGAGGCGACCCCGATATCTCCGCCATCACCTACGACGACATCGTCGCGTTCGGCGAGGAGATCAGCCGGTATTGCGCTGAAGTCCCAGAGTTCAGGCGAACTGAAGGTTCTTCAGGATGAACTGAGGGACGTTCAGGCTTCGTGGCTGGTTCTGACCCTTGGGTTCGTATGAACTGGTGGATATGGCTTGTCCGTCAACCGCTGGGTTGCTGGTTCGGGTGCTGGCTGATCTGCGCCATGCATGCTTCACGAAGGGGTTCCTGCAGTTCCTCGGGGGTGCTGCAGTGACCGCATCCGCAGGTCCATTCGTAGTGGAAGCCGTAGGCGGCTCCCAGGGGTTGGTCGAAGTACTCGTCGGCGAGGTCGGAACTGGAGACGAGCCGCGCGACTTTGAAGATCAGCTGCTCGGCGCTGATCTTTCCGGCGAGGTGGAGCTGAGCGAGATCGCGATAGACGGTCGTGATGGCTTCCGGGAGGTCGGAGGGAATCGGCGTTCCGGTGTCTGCGAGAGCTGCGACGAGGGTGTCTCTAACTTCATGGGGGTCGGATCCGTCCAGTCCTGCCAAGATCCGAAGCGTTTCCCCGTCCTTCCCGTCAGCGATCCAATGAGCGGCCCAGAGGGGAACCTGTTCTGTCGCCAGGTCCTCGATCTTGAACCAAGCAGCCACGAGAGCAGGCGACGGGACCTGGTCCCCGGCGCTGTGGTACGGGATTCTCATCCCTCCATCATGATGGGGCTGACCAGCAGATTGTCCGCTGGGCGCCTCACTTCTCATGCGGGCCATCGGTGGGGCTTTGTCCCTCGGCTGCCGCGGTCAGGAGGGTGCGGGCGTTCTCGGCGTAGCGGATGGCGGTCTTGGGGTCGAGGCCGAAGACGGCGGCGAGGTGAAGCGGGTCGGGGCCGTGGGCGAGCGCTTCTTCGAGTTGCCGGTCGACGCGGAGGCGTTCCAAGGTCGCGGTCTTGCCGCGAAGGTGGGCTTTGCCAAGTAGATGGTGCTGACCGGGCCGGTGCCGTGGGCGCTCATCTGATTGATGAGCAGGTGCGGGTTGGCGGTGCCCGGCCAGCGGGTCTGCCGGTGGTCGAGCCATTCGAGCAGGGTTCGGTGGGTGAACTCATCGATCCGGCGGGAGCGGCCAGCGATGTTGAGGCGCCGGTTACCGAGGTCGACGTCGTCCAGGAGAAGGGCGCGGATGGCGCCGGTCCGGGCGGCGTGAACGGCGGCGAGCATGAGGACCAGCCGGGGCGGCCGGGGTGGTGGCCGCTTCGGCGGCCTGATCGACGTCGTCCTGGTCCCACCGCTGGGCGAGGCCGTAGGTGTGCTGGCCGACGCGGATCCCGCTCGTGGGGTTCCGGAAGATCTTTCCGGTCTTCTTGGCGAAGGCGAACAGGGACCTGGCGGAGACCAGCAGGTTGGATCGGCGGGAGCCGGTCAGTTCGTCCAGAGCAGCAAGAACGTCGTCGTGGGTGACTTCCCGGAGATGGTCGTAGCGCTGCGACCAGGTCAGAAGCGTCGGACGGATGTAGCCCATGTGGGTCCAGACCGTGGCCTGGTTGCGTGGCTTGGTGCGCGGGCCGCCATCGCGCATGGCGCGCAGCCAGTCCTCGTGGTCTGCCGGAACCCGTCGGTCAGGCCGTCGAGCTTGCGCTCCAGCCAGGTCTCGAACGACGACGTGCGGTCGTCGAGGAGGACGCCCATTGCGGTCAGGACTTCGGCGACGCGTTCGACGCTGATATCCAGGGCCCGCATCGCGGGGAACAACTCGGAGGAGCGGACGAGATCGCCGGTAGTGTGCGAGGACAGCATGATGATCAGGCCGCGATGAACGCCAAGGCGGGTGCCGCGCCGCCAGCCGTAGGTCTCGCCGATCTGGTGGGCAAGGTGAACACCCCAGGCCAGCCAGGGGTTGTCGGGGTCGGCATCGGTGCGTTCGTTGAAACGGGTGAAGTCGCGGGATGCCTCGAACAGTTTCGGCTGGGTCCATCGGAGTGCCGGTTGCCCGGCTGGCGGAGGCGGTTGCCGGCGGGGTCGGCCGCGCCGCTCCTGTTTGCGCTCGGAGGTGGTCGCCGAGCCCCGCTGACGGTGCATTCCGGCGAAGAAGAGCTGGTGGAAGGCTCCAACCTGATCGAGGAAGGTGGAAGCGATGATCTTCTGTCGTCGGTCTCCGGCGGCTCTGATCTCGACGGCCTCTGCTCGTGCCTGGTTCCAGCACATCCGGCAGTAGCCCTTGCGGAGCAGTTCCCGTCGTCCGCAGCCCGCGCAGCAGCCGTCTTCGTGACGGTGCCGGTTGTGCCGCCAGAGCGTGCAGGCGGCGCAGCGTCGACCGTTCAGGACGCCCCAGGCCAGGCAGTCGATGCAGCTGGCGGGGCCTTTCCGGAACTCTCGCGGCGGCACTTCAGACCGGCGGGAGCGATCGGCCGTCTCGGCGCTTGGGCGTCACGGCCGGACCGCCCGTCGCCACTGCGGAAGCTTGCTGCTCCTGCTCGCCGACCCGCTGGACCTTCTCCGGCTGCGGGAGGAGGAGTTCCTCGACCCCGCAGCCGAGGACGGCGCAGATGATGTTGAGGTCGTCGAGCTTGATGCTGGCGGGCTCGCCCGACCAGAGCCCAGACATCTTCCCGGCGCTGATGACCAGGCCGTGCTCGGCGAGTATCCGCTGGAGCTCGGAGGCCTTCCAAATGCCGCGGTTGGCGGCCGCGAGCCGCAGGTTCCACTTCATCGCCGTAGTCCTTCCAACCGGGTGGCCGCGCGCTGCTGGCCGGCGAGCCAGGCATCTTCGACGTGGGTGCCGGTGACGTGCTCTGGCGACGTCAGATATCGCAACTGTCCGAATGCCTTGGACTCGGAGGGGCGAGGCGGACTTGCCGGTGTGCGGATCTCACCGGTCGATCGCCCAGGTGACGTCGCTGGGCGGGTTGCCCTCGTCGACGAGGTGGCGGACGATCCGGAGCGCTTCCGATAGCGGAATGGTGTCCTTGTTGGCGTACTCGTCGTGTTGTCCGTTGGCGAGGACGAAGCCGTCGCTCTTTCCGTCGGCTGCCGGGTCGACCGCGTGCTGGCCTGGGTCGGCGTCGTCATCGAGCAGCATGACCATTGCTCGTTGTCCGTTGGTCACGATGGCGAGCAGGCGGCCGGAAGAACTGGTCAGCCAGGTTTCGAGCTGTCCCTCGTTGATCCGGGTGCGGAGCTGCTCGACGGCTGTCTGGGAGGTCAGCGCCGAGGGGAACTCCTCGAACTTCCACGTCTCATTCATCGGCGGTGGCCTTTCTGCGGCTGATCTCTGCTGCGTAGCTGGTCCAGTCGCCGGCGGAGGCGCGCTGCCATGCGACTGCGACGCTGATGTGGATGCCGAGCAGGCGGGCCAGGAGCGCGGCGGGCAGGTCGGTGGCGAGCTGGAAGAGGGCGGTGGAGCGTGCTCGACCGGGCTGGATGCCGATCTGGCGGAGCCGCTCGGTGAGCTGGGCGGCGCTGATGGGGCGGCCTGGCTGGCCTCCGGGGAACAGCCAGGGCGATGCTTCTTGGTGTCCGATGGCGGCGTGTCCGCGGCGGGTGGCCGCGAGCTGGGTGGTCAGGCCGGCCAGGGGTTCGGGGAGGGTGAGGGGTTCGCGGCCGAGGTGGAGCTTCACCTGGTCGCCGTGGAGATCGAGGTGGTTGAGGGTGAGACGGCTGATGGCAGAGGGCCATTGGGCGTAGAGGAGCACGAGGAGACCAGCGACCCGGTCTTCGAGCTTCACGGCGTCGTCGTGCAGGAGGCGACGGGCCTGTTCCCAGCGGTTCTCGGCGTCGAGTGCCTGCTGTGGACCACCCCATTTGGTCGCGGGGAAGGTGAGGTCGGTCAGCTTCTGGCTGGTCGCCCAGCGGATGAAATGGCCCGCCTCGCGGCGGTGCGTGGCCTCGTCGCTGGTGATCCAGGCTTCGAGATCTTTCTGGGTGCAGGTGGCCAGAGTGAGATCGTGGGCGGTGAGCCAATCGAGCACGACGATGGCGGCCCTGACCTGCTGGCGTGCCGTCGAGAGCTGGTTGTGGGTGGTCTCACCGGCAACCGTGCGGCGGCGAAGGCGCCGAAGAACGTGCCAGATGGCGTAACGACGCAGCAGGTGCTGCTCGTCCGGGTCGGGTCGGGCGGTGATGGCCGTGGTCATCCAGCTCTCCAGGCGGACCATCTGCTCGTCGCGAGGCTCCAGGACGCCGATCGCGACCAGGACACTGCGCAGATGCTGCACGGCCTTGCCGGCCGGCAGGCCGTCCAGGGCCTGGTGGGTGAGGTCCGTGTCGTCCAGAGCTCGGAGAATTCTCGGGGCGGCGCTGCGGTTGAGCCAGCGGTCGACGGTGGTCGGTCGCGTGGAGGAGGTGAGCGCGGCGAAGAGCTTGTCGAAGCGCGGGTCGATTTGCCCGGACGCGTCGCCGAGCTCGGCACGAAGGCGCTGTTCGACGGCGCAGCGAACGCATCGTCCCGCGTTAATCCGGTCGGCCCGGCCGCAGGTGGCGCAGCTCTTCCAGAAGGTCTCGTCGGGTCTGGTGCGCCGGGCGCAGAGCGGAGCGGCTCGGGTGCCGCCGCGGATCGGCGCAAGCTCGCCGCACTGGCTGCAGGTGGCCCAGCGCTGCTTGCAGGCGCGGCACCACGGTTGACCTGTGGCCTTGGGGTGCTCTGGACCTTCCGGAGCATCCCAAACACCACCGCTTGAAGGTCGGATCATGCATCTAACGGGAGCATCCTGCAATCGGTTCAGGCCAGAAGGCATAGACCGCTCCTTCGCCGTACCTATCCGGAGAACTCCTTCATCTGGCGACCTGCGGATCCGCGCCCGTCTGATGCAATTCCCGAGATTTCTTGTAGCCCATCGTGGTGTTGATGTTGGCGTGCCCCATGATCAGTTGGCAGATGTCGGGCGGCATCCCGTTCAGGATCGCCTCGGTGGCGAAGAGCCTGCTTCTGCCCTACCTTCTCCCCATCCTCTCCCAGGTGATCGGCGATCCGTACTGGCAGCGTCTGCTCCAGCGAATCGGGCCGATGAACGCGGGGCTCACCGGCCAAGCCACCACCGATCTCCACAACCTGCCCCTCAGCCCCTGGGCCGGCCTCGGCGTCACCGCCGCCTGGGCCGCCGCCGCACTCGCAGCCGGCACCGTCCTACTACACACACGCGACGCCTAACCCCCATGCCGGGTAGTTAAGGTCCTGCTCTGGCTGTCAAGGTGGCGGCCGGGGTGCTGTTTGTCGTGATGTCGGTGATCCTTTTGCTGGTGAGTGGCCGGTGCGGGTCGGCTTTGTTGTAGCGGGACAGGGCGGACTTGACTTTGCGTGCGCTGACGCGGGGGCGGCGGGGTGGGTTGAGGTCAGCCAGGACGGCGCGGCCGATGTCACCGATGGGGTCGGTGGAGCGCAGCACCCGCCCGTGCAGGAGGGTGTGGCGGATGGCCAGGTAGGCGCATTCGTGTTCCCACCGCTCGTGGTAGAGGCCGATCAGCGTGGCTGCGGGGTGGCGGCGGTGATCGGTGAGGGTGGTGACCAGCCGGTAGGGCTGGGTCCAGGTGGTGCCGTCGGCGCAGGTGACGGTGACGGTCGCGGTGATGATCCGGACGGCGCCCAGGCGGGCCAGGTTGGTGCCGTCGGGCAGGTGCGCGACGATCGGCGGGCGGCGGCTGGAGATCTGCCGGACCAGGAACGCCGCGCCGGTCGCGGCGATGTCTTCCAAGAGCCTGGTGGCGTCCAGGCCCCGGTCGGCCAGCACCAGCATGTCGGGCTTGAGCAGGTGGGTGAGCTTGCGGGCCTGGTCGGTCTCTGACGCCCAGGGACCGAACGTCGCGCCCAGCACCGCCCGGGTGCCGGTCTCCACCAGCGTCATCAACGTCAGGATCGGGTAGCCGGTGACGCCCCGCACGCAGCCTGCCTTTCCCAGCCAGTCGACGTTGCGGGCCGAGTCGGGGGTTTTGATCGACCGGCAGCCGTCGAACGACGCCGTCCGCCATCTCCCGAACCGGACACCGACCGTCGCCGGCTGCGCCAACGGCCCGGCCAGCGTCTGGAACAACACCCGCAACGGCGCCTCGCCCAGACGGCGACGCAGATCCCGCAGCGCCTTCACCGACGGCACCGGCATCGGCGGCAGGCCCCCCACCAGCTTCCCCCACACCCGCCCGTATCCCAGGCCGGGGAACAGCACCAGCGCCAGCACGAAGTACACCCCGACACGCGACGGCAACCGCCGCAGCCTGCGCTCGGCCGCCCCGGTCTCGGCCGGCACCGCATCCACCAGCTCGAACGGCAGCCACCACGTCAACTCACCCAGATGACCCGGCGCGAACACCCCCGCCGCCGCCCGCACCGTCGAGGTGAACACATCGATATCCCAAGCCAGGCCCGACCTGGCAGACTGAGCAGCCAACGGAGATCCAGTCTGAAAACCGATGGTTGTGAGAGATCACCCGTTCTACTGGATCTCCGTTCTGCATGCCCGGACAACACCACAAGATCCCTTGACACCCCAGCCCGGACCTTAACTACCCGGCATTGCGCCTAACCCAGGCCACCGCAGAGGGGCTGGAGCGAGTTCTTGAAAATCAGGACGCGGCCGATGTCGAGAATGTCGTGGCGGCTCCGTCCCAGGGGCACAGCGGCCCGCAAGGGGCCGCGCGACCTTGGAGGATGAGCCATGCGACCGAACGAGATCGCTGAGGTGCTGAACCGGCCGCTCAGTCAGGAGCTGCTGGCCCGCGACATGACCCGCCTGGCCTACGTCGGCACGGACGGCACACCCCGCAACATCCCCATCATCTTCGCCTGGAACGGGTCGGAGATCGTCGTGTCGACTCCGAAGAACGCGCCGAAGCTCGCGGCCCTGCGCGTGAATCCGATGGTCGCCCTGACGATCGACACCGAGTCGCACCCGCCCAAGATCCTGCTCATCCGCGGCCGGGCCGAGCTCGACTACGTCGACGGCATCCCCGACGAATATCTGCAGACGACCAGCACCTACGAGATGACGCCTGAGCAACGGGTCGAGTGGGAGGCGGAGGTGCGTTCGCTCTATGTGGACGGCATGGTCCGCATCGTCATCACCCCCACCTGGGCCAAACTGATCGACTTCGAGACCACGCTGCCCAGCGCGGTCGAAGAGCTCGTCCAGCGCCGGAACGAGCGTCAGCCCGCCTGATCAGCAAGGGAGAACATGATGGCCAAGTACCTGTTGTTGAAGCACTATCGCGGTGGCCCGGCCGCCGTCGCCGACTGGCCACCGATGGACCAGTGGACGCCCGAGGAGGTCGACGCGCACGTGCAGTTCATGCGCGACTTCGCGGCCCGCCTGGAGGAGACGGGTGAGTTCGTCGAGACCCAGGCGCTGGCGCCCGAGGGGACGTTCGTCCGGTACGGCGGCGAGGGGCGCCCGCCGGTGACCGATGGCCCGTTCGCCGAGACCAAGGACCTGATCGCCGGCTGGTACGTCATCGACGTGGAGTCCTGGGATCGCGCGGTCGAGCTGGCCGGGGAGCTGTCCGCCGCGCCCGGGCCCGGTGGCGAGCCGATCCACGAGTGGCTCGAGGTCCGGCCGTTCTACGGCGCGCCGGCCGCGGTCACGGAATGAACGAATCGCTGCTGCGGGAGCTGGTTCCCGCGGTGATCGGCGTCCTCGTCCGTCGCGGAGCCGGCTTCGCGGCGGCCGAGGACGCCGTGCAGGACGCCCTCGTCGAGGCCGCGCGCGTCTGGCCGGACGGTATGCCGGACGACCCCAAGGGCTGGCTGGTCACCGTGGCCTGGCGCAAGTTCCTCGACGCCACTCGCGCCGAAACCTCCCGGCGGCATCGCGAGGAACGCCTCGAGGACGAGCCGGTGCCCGGCCCGGTCGGAGCGGTGGACGACACGCTCCAGCTGTACTTCCTGTGCGCCCACCCGTCCCTGACTCCGGCGTCGGCCGTCGCGCTCACGCTGCGCGCGGTCGGCGGCCTGACCACGCGCCAGATCGCCCAGGCCTACCTCGTCCCGGAGGCGACCATGGCCCAGCGGATCAGCAGGGCCAAGCGCACCGTCTCGGACGTCCGGTTCAACCAGCCCGGCGACGTCGCCACCGTGCTGCGCGTCCTCTACCTGGTCTTCAACGAGGGCTACTCCGGCGACGTCGACCTCGCCGCCGAGGCGATCCGGCTCACGCGCCAGCTCGCGTCCAAGACCCATCACGAGGAGGTCGCGGGCCTGCTCGCGCTCATGCTGCTGCACCACGCCCGGCGCCCGGCGCGGACCGGCCCCGGCGGCAGGCTCGTGCCCCTCGCCGAGCAGGACCGCGGCCTGTGGAACACCCGCCTGATCGCCGAGGGCGTCGACGTCCTCCAGACGGCCCTCGCCCGCGACCGCCTGGGCGAGTTCCAGGCCCAGGCCGCCATCGCCGCCCTCCACGCCGACGCCCCGACGGCCGAGGAGACCGACTGGGTGCAGATCGTCGAGTGGTACGACGAGCTGGTGCGCCTCACCGGCAACCCGGTGGCCCGCCTCAACCGGGCCGTCGCGGTCGGCGAGGCCGACGGCCCGAGGGCCGGCCTTGCCGCCCTGGCGGATCTCGACCCGTCCCTCCCCCGCTACGCCGCCGTCGCTGCGTACCTGCACGAACGCGACGGCGACCCGGCGACCGCGGCACGCCTCTACGCCGAAGCAGCTCAATCGGCGCCCAGCCTCCCCGAACGCGAACACCTCACCCGCCAGGCCGCCCGCCTCAACGCGCAACTCCGCAGCTGACCGATGTCTCACTCGATCGCGAACCCCATCGCGACCGCCGCCCGCGACGGCCACCTATTCGGCGGCCCCGTCACCTACGTCCGCGACGATCGTGGCGTGAGGCGCTGGAGCCACTCGCTTCGGGTCGGGGCCGTCCCGGCGGTCGCGCTGTCGCTCACCGCGCCGTCCCCCGGCCGTCTCGTCCTGGGGACGGGAGACGGCAGGATCCTCGACTCGAGGTGCTCTGACCCGAGGGCCAAGGCGGCGCTCGATGATCAGGCGTCGTCGGTCAGGGCGGCTGCGGTCTGGGTGAGGTGCTGGGCCAGTACCTCGGCCGCGGTGTCGGCGTCGCGGGCCAGGGCCGCCTCTTCGAGTCGGCGGTGCTCGGCTACGCCGTCGCGGTCGGGGACGCGGAGCGCCGACCACCGGCGGGCCAGTTCGCTCGCGGTCCACATCCGGTCGAAGGTCTCCAGCAGGACGGGGTTGCCGCACCCCTCCAGCAGCGTGCGGTGGAAGACCCGGTGGGCCTCGGCCCATGCGTCGGTGTAGTGCTCGCCCTGGTCGGGCGCGTAGGCGGGGGTACGGGTCAGACGGTGGTGGGCGGCTCGTACGCGGGCCTCCCAGTCGACGTCGCCGCGTTCGATGGACATGCGCAGGACGACCGGCTCGATGGTCCGGCGGGCTTCCGCGATCTCCTGCCAGCGGCGGTCGGAGAAGGCCGGGACGGCGAAGCCGCGGTTGGGCAGCCGGTCGGCGAGGCCCTCGCCCACCACTCGCACGAGCGCCTCGCGGACGACGGCCAGGCTCACGCCCTGCTCTTTGGCGAGGTCCTGCGGTTTGAGGGCGGCACCGGGCGCGTAGGTGCCGCGCATGATCGCGTCCCGCAGGTGCGCGTAGACCTGCTCGGACAGCATCTGCTTCCCCGGCGAGGCGTGGGAGGTCTGGGTCATGGCGTCATCATAGACGATTCGACAAATAATCGATTATCTGTGTTATCGTCGATCTCGTTCCCCGATCGAAAGGAACGACGATGAGCGCCAACGACCCCTTCGCCCGCCTCCCCGAGGCGGCCTCCTTCACCGTTACCAGCGCGAACGTGACCGACGGCGCCGCCTGGGCGCCCGAGCAGTTCTCCTCCGGCGTCCCCGGCGGGAAGGACGTCTCGCCGCAGCTGTCCTGGAGCGGCGCCCCGGATGGCACCAAGAGCTACGCCGTGACCATTTACGACCCCGACGCCCCGACGGGGTCCGGGTTCTGGCACTGGGCGGTCGCCGACATCCCGGCTGCCGTCACGGAGCTGCCCGAGGGCGCTGGTGACGACACGGGCTCGGGGCTGCCCGAAGGCGCCTTCCAACTGCCCAACGACGCCCGCATGGCCCGCTTCATCGGCGCCGCTCCGCCCGCCGGGCACGGCCCGCACCGCTACTTCGTCGTGGTGCACGCCCTCGACGTCGCGTCCATCGGCGTCCCGGCCGACGCCACCCCGGCCTACCTGGGCTTCACCATTTCCGGCCACATCCTCGGCCGCGCGGTCCTGACCGCCACCGCCGAAACCCCCGCCTGACGAGCGGCGAGGAGGGCCCTCTGCCGAGGGCCCTCCTCACGGCATATTTATATTAGGTATTTAAATAAGTTACTGATACGGTTTTGGCCATGACAGGCGAGGGCACGCCCGAGCTGGATCCGGGCGAGATGGCGGCGGCGGTCGAGGAGTTCAACGGTTTCTACATCCGGCTGCCCTCGATCCAGCGGCTGAGCTTCACCACGCTGTCGGTGCTGCACACGCTCGCCCGGCGCAGTCCGCTGCGGCTCGGCGAGCTCACCGCGACCGAGCAGGTCACCCAGTCGGCCATCACGCAGATGGTGACGCGGCTCGAAGGCGACGGGCTGGTCGAGCGGCGGCCCGACCCCCGCGACGGCCGGGCCGTGCTCGTGCACCTCACTCCCGCGGGCGCCGAGATCGTCGCGGCTCGCCGCGCCGATCGGATCGCCCGGCTCGCCCCGATTCTTCAGCGGCTCTCGGCCGCGGAGCGCTCCGCGATCGCCGCCGCGCTGCCCGCCCTCCGCCGCGTCGCCGAGCTCGGTGAGTCCCAGAACCAGCAGCGAGGACGAGCATGAGCGATCTGACGCCGACGCCCATCCGGGTGCCCGATGACGTGCTTGACGACCTGCGGCGACGGCTCGCCCTCACCCGCTGGCCGGTCGACGCGGGCAACGACGACTCCTACTACGGCGTCAACCGCGCCTACCTGCAGGAGCTCGTCGAGTACTGGCGCGACGACTACGACTGGCGCAAGGCCGAGGCGGCGATCAACGCCTACGAGCACTACCGCGTCCAGGTTGACGGCGTGCCGGTGCACTTCATGCGCCGGCCCGGCGTGGGGCCGAATCCGACCCCGCTGATCCTCACGCACGGCTGGCCCTGGACGTTCTGGCACTGGTCCAAGGTCGTCGACCCGCTGGCCGACCCCGGGGCGTACGGGGGCGACCCCGCCGAGGCGTTCGAGGTGATCGTGCCCTCGTTCCCCGGGTTCGGATTCTCCACCCCGCTGCCCGACCGCCCGGACATGAACTTCTGGAAGGTCGCCGACCTCTGGCACACCCTGATGACCGAAACGCTCGGCCACGAGCGGTACGCCGCCGCCGGCTGCGACGTCGGGGCGCTGGTCACCGGGCAGCTCGGGCACAAGTACGCCGACGAGCTGCATGCGATCCACATCGGCTCCGGCCTGAGGCTCGACTTCTTCAACGGCGACCGGGCCTGGGACTTCAGCGGCGGCCGGCCCATCCCCGAGGGCCTGCCCGCGGACGTCCACGCGCAGGTCATGGCGCTGGACAAGCGGTTCGCCGTCCACCTCGCCGCGCACATGCTCGACCCGAGCACCCTGTCGTACGGGCTGTCGGACTCACCCGCCGGAATGCTCGCCTGGATCCTGCAGCGCTGGATGAGCTGGAGCGACGACGACGGCGACATCGAGACCGTCTTCTCCAAGGACGATCTGCTCACCCACGCCATGATCTTCTGGGTGAACAACGCGATCGGCACGTCCATCCGCACCTACGCCAACAACAACCGCTACCCGTGGACGCCGTCGCACGACCGATGGCCGGTCGTGGAGGCGCCCACCGGCATCACCTTCGTCGGGTACGAGAACCCGCCGGGCGTGACGACCGAGCAGCGGGTCCGCCACTTCCTCGACAGCGACCGGGCCGCCTGGTACGACCACGTCAACCTCACCGCCCACGACCACGGCGGCCACTTCATCCCCTGGGAGACCCCCACGGAGTGGATCGAGGATTTGCGCCGCACCTTCCGCGGCCGCCACTGACAGCTGGGCCTCGGCCGCCGCGCGGGCGGGTCCCCGGGCTTCGCGCTGAACGCTGAACGTCAGCCCGCGGCCACGTCCATACGAAGGAACTCGGTGATGCGGAGCGGCGATCACGATGCGGCGGGTGGCGAAGGAACTGGGCGTGGAGGCGATGTCGCTCTACCACCACGTCCCGGACAAGGACGCGATCCTCGACGGCGTGGTCGACATGGTCTTCGCGGCGATCGAGCTGCCCCCGGCCCGCCACGACGATTGGCGCGACGCGATCCGTACGCGTGCCTCGTCCGCGCGTGCGGTCCTGTCGCGGCACAGCTGGGCGCTCGGCCTCATGGACTCCCGCCGCGACCCGGGCCCGGCGACGCTGCGCCACCACGACGCCGTCCTCTGCGTCCTTCGCGAGGCGGGGTTCGCGCTGCCGATGGCCGTGCACGCCGTGTCGCTCATCGACAGCTACATCGGCGGGTTCGTCCTCCGGGAGGCGAACCTGCCGGTGATGACGCCGGACGATGTCGAGGAGGTGGCCGGCGGCATCCTCGAGCACCTGCCTGCGGACGAGCTGCCGCACCTCAGGGAGATGATCGTCGACCACGCCCTGAAGCCCGGCTACAACTAGTCCAGCGAGTTCGGCTACGGCTTGGACCTGATCCTGGACGCCGCCGTAAGTAGAACCCCTATCGCGGACGTGCTCCTGCTGGTCGCTAGCTCAAGTCAGCCGAAGTCGGGACCGTCTAGAATCCCGCCGTTATGGGATTAGTGTTCGACGCTGTCGCCGGCGAAATCCCGCTGGTGCGGCGGGTGTGGTCGGCCAGCTGTGACGCCGCGACGAGTTTCAGCTCGGCGGCCAAAGGCTCCTCCATGATCGCGTTTGCGCGGGCCGGTGACAGGTTGACGGTGCACCTGCGCGGGCCGGAGACCAAGGCCACGCAACACATCTGCCCCGAGGGCTGGGAGTTCTTCGGTGTCGAGCTGCGGCTCGGTGCCCATCTGCCCCAGTTCCCGCCGTCCAGTTTGGCCGACCTGAACGATGCTCTGCTGCCGACCCTGTCAAGCGGCCGGATCGTGCTGGACAACCGAGACTGGGAGATGCCGACCGCGCAGAACGTCGACGTCTTCGTCTGCAGGCTCGTGCGAGCAGGTTTGCTGGTCTTCGATCCGCTCGTCGACGAGATCCGTCACGGCGAACGGCCACGGGCCATGTCGGAGCGGACGGCGCAACTCCGGTTCCGCCGGGCCGTCGGGATATCGCGCCGCAAGCTCGCCAGCATCGACCAGGCGAAACACGCCGCGCAGCTCCTGGCGGCGGGGGTCTCGATCGCCGACGTGGTCACCGCCGCCGGTTACTACGACCAGCCGCAGCTCGCGCGGGCGATGCGGTGGGCGACCGGCCACACCCCGGGCGAGCTGAGGTCCGGCACCCCGTGGGTCGCGTTCTGATTCGGTTCGATACAAGACGGGCCGATCACCAGGATGGTTGTCTCCGGGCATGCGAAAACTGATCGAATTCAACCATCTCTCGATCGACGGGAGACTCTCCGGGGACGACTGGTGGGCCGGGCAGATGAAGGTCCCCTCCAGCGACAAACACATCGACTATCAGCTCCAACTATTGGAACAGGCTGCCGGTCTGGTGCTCGGACGGGTGACCTACGAAGGCTTCGCCGAGACGTGGCCGGCCATGACCGGCGCCCTCGCCGACAAGATCAACGTCCTGCCCAAGCACGTCGCGTCCACCACGCTGACCGAGACCACCTGGAACGCCAAGGTGCTCGACGGCGACGCCATCGACGCCGTCGCCAAGCTCAAAGAGTCTGGCGACGGCACGTTGCTGAAGTACGGCAACGGCCCCTTCAGCCGGGCGCTCGTCGAGGCCGGTCTGCTGGACGAGCTGCACCTGAGCATTTCCCCCTTCGTCGCGGGCTCCGGTGAGTCACTCCTGTCGGGCATCAGCACGACCCCCCTGAACCTGACGGGAGTGACCGAGATCGGCAACGGCGCGGTAGTGCTGGCCTACACCCCAAGCCGGTAAAGCACCCACGCGCCCACGTTCATCGACTCACCTTGGCCAGCAGCATCGGATCGGGGCCACTGCTGGCGCCCGTCCGGACGCAGTTGACCGCGATCGAGCACCTGGCGCGCGGACGCGCCATTGTCGGCGACGCGCGTACCAGGCCGAACGCCAGCTTGAACGCGCGGCCGAGCAGGCGGCCGCAGCGCGTGACCACCTGGATGAGACTCCGCCGTGGCTGTACTACCTGATCCAGCCCGCCTCGCGCGGTCTGGCGGACGGGCGGGAAAGTGATTCGCGCTAGTCGCGAAGTGTTGGTGTGAGCCGACCACTTCCCCCTTTGGAGGCCGTATGACGGAGGCAAGGATTTGAGGGCCGGTGTGGACCAGCCGGTCACTGAGGCCGAGCTGGTCACCCGGTTCCGGCGCGATCCCGAGAGTCATGAGAACCGCTGCTCTCACTGATCAGCACGCTGCCGACCTCGTCGAAGACCCGTGTGGCGGCCTTCCGCGCCATCGCCTCCTACCCGAACGTGAAGAGCACCGGGAAGGTGCCCGGCGGTCAGGGCCTGCAGTTCCCCTCGGAGTACGGGGACACGGTCAGGATGGTCATCGATCCGGCGACCTCCCAGGTGCGCCAGACCAACGTCCTCGTGTGGCTCGACGGCGGCGAGTGGGGCACCTCCGGCACGTACACGCTCACCACCGAGTGGACGAACCCGAGCCTGCGAGTGCGCGACCACGACCTGGCGGCCGTCCGGACGCGCCACTTCGGGCAGGGCGTGCCTGCCTGCGCCGGGTCGCACGCCGCCATCGACTGGGGCATCGGTCTCACGGCCGGGCTGTACACCGAGCCCGGCGCGCTGCCCGCCACCCGCACCGAGTACTTCACCCCGAGGCTCGACTGGAAGCTCGACGAGGGCGTCACCACGGCCGACTGCTCCTTCGAGAAGGTCGACGCCGGCGTGCGCACGGAACGGTTCTCACGCCCAGGGAGCTACGCCCGCCAATGGAACGACGCTCCCTTCGGGCCCGGGGCCGGAGTGCTGGATCTCAGTGCCGCCGACGACACCTGGCTCGACGTGGCGATGTTGTCCACGTGGCACGCCGACGGGAGCGGTGACGGGATGAGAGACACCTCGACCTTGCGCGACGCGAGCGGAAACGTGGTGGGCACCAGCAGTATCCCCGGCTCCGGCGGCCCCT
The DNA here is from genome assembly GCF_043198015.1 of Spirillospora sp. NPDC048911. NCBI lineage: Bacteria > Bacillati > Actinomycetota > Actinomycetes > Streptosporangiales > Thermomonosporaceae > Spirillospora > Spirillospora sp. NPDC048911. Next base: position 63,409 of record NZ_JBICUD010000020.1, read on the forward strand.
GGCCCAGCCCCGCCCCCGGCAAGCACACGCTCGGCGGTGGACGCCGAACGTTCGGTCCCCTGGTCGGATCTCGCGACCCGGCAGAACATCATCTGGGACCTCGACGTCCAGAACCAGAAGATCATCACCCTTCCGAACATCCGCTACCGGACGCCCCTCGACATGAGCAACCGGGCCGGCCCGGGGTCGCGGCAGCAGATCACCCTCATCCCCGAAGCCCTGAAGGCCACGCCGTCGTTCTCGGTCTCCTTCGACGACGGCAAGACCTGGCGGCCGGTCGCGGTCGGCCCCGGCGGAACCGCGTCCTTCCGCGCTGAGAAACAGCGAGAACGCCCCGAGCGCCGCTCGGGGCGTTCTCGACTTATTCGGCCAGGGCTCGGCGGAGGGCGTCGCAGAGCTCGGTGAACTGGCGCTGTGACACCTCGGCGGGGATGGCCTGCGATCCGTGGAAGGTGCCGGGCCACTGGTGCAGTTCGACCGGGACGCCCGCCCGCAGCAGGTCCAACGCATAGTCGAGGTCCTCGTCGCGGTTCGGGTCGAACTCCGCGGTCGCGACGTAGGCCGGGGGCAGGCCGGACAGGTCGGCGGCCCGCCCCGGCGCGGCGTAAGGGGTGGCCGGCGCGGAGCCCAGGTAGTGCCGCCAGGCCGCGGTGAGCGCGTCGCGGGTCATCCAGGGCGTGTCGGTGAAGTGCCGCTGGGACCAGGTCTCTTGCCGGTCGTCGAGCATCGGCTGGTTGAGCAGCTGGAAGCGGATCGGCGGCCCCTGCTCGTCGCGTGCCCGCAAGGCCAGCCCGGCCGCGAGCCCGGCGCCGACGCTGTGGCCTCCGACCGCGATCCGGTCGGGGTCGACGCCGAGTTCGGCGGCGTGCTCGGCCGTCCAGGCGAGGACGGCGTAGGCGTCGTCGTGGGCGGCCGGGAACGGATGCTCGGGGGCCAGCCGGTAGCCCACCGAGATCACGACCGCGCCGGAGCCGTCGGCGATCCGGACGGCCTGCCGGTGCTCGGTGTCCAGGTCGCCGAGGACGCCTCCGCCGCCGTGCAGCCAGAGGACGGCGCCTCGCGCTTGGCGCGGGCGGTAGATCCGCACCGGCACGTCGGGGTCGGCGGGGACGGTACGGTCCTCGATCTCCATCCCGTCGATGTCCGGCACCGGTACCGCCATCGCGGCGGCGGCGAGGCTCTTGCGCGCGGTGACCGGATCGGTCAGGTCGTTCGGCGGGAGCAGGGGGATGAACGCTTCCAGTTCGGGATCCATGTCGTTCATCCTTGTGGGCGCCTCCTGAGGGATCATCCGCCATCCGTCGCGCATCGTGCCTTGATCACGCGCCGAACGGCGCCTCTATTCTCGTGCCATGGAGGCACTGGCCGTACGGCTGTCGGGACTGGACGCGCACGCCGAAGGGGCGATCCGCGTCGTCGCTTTCTACGACACCTTGATGCGCCGCCGGGTGGACCTGCCCGCGCTCGCCCGTGCTTCGGCGGGCCTGGCCGAGTGCGTGGCCGGGATACGGCTGTACGGCACGGGCCGGACGATCCGCTTCTCGCCCACCGGCACCGAGGCGCCCAGCACGGCGCCGTCCGCGTCCAGCACGGCGCCGATCATCCTCGACGAGGAGGAGATCGGGACGGTGTGGCTGGAGCGGTCCGGGCCGTCCGTCCCGCTGGACGAGGTGCTGCTGGAGCGGCTCGCGATCGCCGCCGCCGCGGTCGTCGAGCGGTACGGCCCGGCCCGCACCACCATGGCCGACCCCGCCCTGGTCGAGCTGGTGATCAGCAACGGAGACGAGGCGGCCAGAGCCCGCGCGCTACGGCTCCTGGGTTTCGCCGCCGATGTGCCCGTCCGGGTCGCCGCCGTCCGGCCGGGGCTTCCGCTCGACCAGGTCGGCGCCCTGGTCTGCCCGGCCGGACTGGTGAAGGCCGCGCTCCTCGACGGCGTGGGCGTCCTGCTGGCCACCGCCATCAACCCGGCCCGGTTCCCGGCGGACGTGCGCGCGGGCATCGGTGCCGCCGAGAGCCCCGGCCGATCCTGGCGGCAGGCCCGCACCGCCCTGCGCTTCACCACCGAACGCCAGCCGATCGTCCGCTACGACGATCTGGGTGCGCTGGCGCTGCTGGCCGAGATTCCGCAGGACGCCGCACGCGGCAACGCCGACGTGGCCGCCATCGCCCGGTTGGCTCCAGACGATCTGGAGACGTTGGACGCCTACTGCGCCACCGGCTCCGTCCGCCAGGCCGCCGGGCTCCTCCATCTGCATCACAGCAGCGTCGCCCGCCGCCTCGAACAGATCGGCAAGACCTTGGGCGTCGATCTCACCGAGCCCGGCGGGCTGATCCGGACCAGGCTGGCCCTCACCACCTGGCGGCTCCTCGGCGCCTGAGGTCACCAGGCGACGGGGCCGAGGCGATCGATGAAGATCCCGGACGGCCCGTCGGCGCCGATCGTCGCGAGCTCGACGATCGAGTCGGTGCCCTCGGTGACCGTCAGCTGCCCGGTGTGATTGTTCATGTCGGTGGCGGCGAACGTGTGCTTCGCGACCTCCCCGGGAGTGGTCACGTTGAATTTGATCTCCGGGAGCGCCTGAGCGTACCGGACGGTGATCATGTTCAGTGCCGCCTTCGACGAGCTGTAGGCGAGTTCGTGCATCTTCGAGACGGGCTGTTCGGGATCGGTCACGACCGCGAAGGAACCGCCGCCGCTGGACACCATGACGACCCGCGGGTGGTCCGCCGCCCGCAACAAGGGGAGGAACGCGTGCGTGACCCTGATCGGTCCGTACACGTTGGTGTCATAGACGGAATGAACCTCCTGGGCCGTCGCGTCCGCCGGCGGGACGATCTTTCCCGGGGCGCCGGCATTGTTGATCAACACGTCCAGGCGGTCGGTGTGCTCGCGAACGAGCCGTACGGCGCCGGTCACCGACTCGTCCGAGGTCACGTCCAGCGGGACCATGACCACGTTCGCGCCACCGTCGGCCAGCGCGCCGGCGGCCACCCGCCCCCGGCCCTCGTCGCGCGAGCCCAGGAAGATCGTCCACCCCCGTTCCCCGAGCCGCCGGGCCGCCTCGAAGCCGAGTCCCTTGTTGCCGCCGGTGATCAATACCGAGGTCTGCTCCGCGTTCGTCATGCCGGTCTCCTTGTGAAGTAGCTGGTCGTACACACAAGACGCCGGCGGTCTGGCACCTGTGACAGCGTGTGAGCGGCCTCACACGCACCAGGCTCGCCCTCACGGCCCGGCGGCTACTCGCCAACCCCAGCGACGCGCTCGTCACCCCGCTCACTGCGGTTGCTCGACGGTCCGATCGGCGGGTCAGCGGACTCGGGACTGTTGCGGGACCTGGGCCGGGTTCCTGGCGCGGGTCAGGTATTGCGGTACGGGCGCCGAGTCGTCGCCGGTGTCGCGAACGAGGCCGTAGCGGGTGATTCCGTTGCCGCCGGGGGCGGTTCCGATGTCGGTGACGATCTCGGCGTAGGTGACCGGCCTGGTCCAGCCGCCGGGAGCCGCCGGACGCGACGTGGAACAGCTTCCCGGTCAGGGCGGTCCAGGTCGGCAGGACCACCTGTCCCCGTTCATCACCTGCCCGCGGACCATCAGATAGCCCCGGCCACGGAATGTGACGCTCTCTCCACGGTGCTTCAGGTCGGCCTTGTCCCCTGTTGACAGGGTCAGGCCAGCTTCGCGGCGGCGCGGCAGTGGGCCAGGGCGGCGTCGACGGTCGGGCGCGCGGTCGGCTGCGTCGACCACGCTGCCGTACGGCGATATGCGGCGGGGGCTCGGCGCTGGTTTGGTCGGCGTCGCGTTCGCCGCTGCGGTCGGCGCGGCGCTCGCCGGGGCAGGACGGGTCGGGCCGATGGGGAGGGCGGCTTGGGGCGGCGGCGGCTCCGCCAGTTGGTCGAGGACGTATGCGCCTCCCCCGGCCAAGGTCACCCCGCCGGCCACGGTCACCGCCGTCATCGGTTTGGCCAGCATGGCCGTCGCCTGAGCGATGAGACCGGCGGGCGCGGCCGTGGCGGGGGCCTTGACGAGCGTGCCGAGAGCGAAGCCGACCGGGAGCGGCACCAGGGCGAGCCCGGTCAGCCCGGCGCCGCCGCGGACGACTGTGGCCTGCGGACGCGGGCGCCAGGTGGACGCAGAGTGGGGTTGGCGGTCAGCCGTTCCCAGGCCGCCAGCCATGGCTGCGAGCCCGCGGCTGGGAACACGGACGGATAGGAGACCGATGGAACAGTCCGGCGATAACACTTTTTTCGGACTGGACATGCTAGGCGACGTTTCTGAGCAGGTCAGCGCCACCCTGGCACGAAAACGGCCAGGCCGGCCCGGCGTGTGCACCGGGCCGGCCTGGCCGTTCGTGGACTTCGGGGCCTCGAGGACCTCCGGAGTCTCGGGGGTCTCGCGATCAGGCGATGTCGTACCGGTCGAGGTTCATGACCTTGTCCCACGCGGCGACGAAGTCGGTCACGAACTTCTCCTTCGCGTCCGCGCCGGCGTACACCTCGGCGACCGCGCGGAGCTCGGAGTCGGCACCGAACACCAGGTCGACGCGGCTGCCCGTCCACCTGACCTCGCCCGAGGGGTCGCGGCCCTCGAACGTCTCGGAGTCCTCGGACGTCGGCTTCCACACCGTGCCCATGTCGAGCAGGTTCACGAAGAAGTCGTTGGTCAGCGACCCGGGGTTGTCGGTGAGGACGCCCAGGGACGACTGCCCGTGGTTGGCGCCCAGGACGCGCAGTCCGCCGAGGAGCACCGTCATCTCGGGCGTGCTCAGGGTGAGCAGGTTCGCCCGGTCGATCAGGAGGAACTCGGCGGGCAGCAGGTTGCCCTTCATGAGGTAGTTGCGGAACCCGTCGTGCGTCGGCTCCATCACCTCGAACGACTCGACGTCCGTCTGCTCCTGCGACGCGTCGGTGCGTCCCGGGGTGAACGGCACCTCGATGTCGTGGCCCGCGTCCTTGGCGGCCTTCTCGACGGCGGCGCAGCCACCGAGGACGATCAGGTCGGCCAGGGAGATCCGCTTGCCGCCGCTCTGCTCGGCGTTGAACGCGCCCTGGATCTCCTCCAGGGTGCGCAGGACGGCCGCCAGCTCGTTGGGGTTGTTGACCTCCCAGTTCTTCTGCGGCTCCAGCCGGATGCGCGCGCCGTTGGCGCCGCCGCGCTTGTCGGAGCCGCGGAAGGACGCGGCCGACGCCCACGCGGTGGAGACCAGCTGGGAGATCGACAGGCCGGAGTCGAGGAGCCGGGCCTTGAGGGCGGCGACGTCCTGGGCGTCGACGAGCTCGTGGTCGACCGCCGGGACGGGGTCCTGCCAGATCAGCGTCTCACCCGGCACCTCGGGGCCGAGGTAGCGCTGGATCGGGCCCATGTCGCGGTGGGTCAGCTTGAACCAGGCGCGGGCGAACGCGTCCGCGAACTCGTCGGGGTTGTCCTTGAAGCGCCGCGAGATCGGCTCGTAGATCGGGTCGTAGCGCAGCGAGAGGTCGGTGGTCAGCATGCCCGGCTGGCGGTTCAGCGTGCCGTCCTCGGGGTCGGGCACGGTGTTGGCGCCGGCGCCGTCCTTGGGCCGCCACTGGTTGCCGCCGGAGGGGCTCTCGGTCAGCTCCCACTCGTAGCCGAAGAGGATCTCGAAGAAGCTGTTGTCCCACTTCGTCGGGGTGTTGGTCCAGGTGACCTCGAGGCCGCTGGTGTGGGAGTCGCGGCCCACGCCGGTGCCGTGCGTGCTCTTCCAGCCCAGGCCCTGGTCCTCCAGCGGGGCGCCCTCGGGCTCGGGGCCGATGGCGTCGGCCGGGGCCGCGCCGTGCGTCTTGCCGAACGTGTGACCGCCGGCGATCAGCGCGACGGTCTCCTCGTCGTTCATCGCCATGCGCTTGAACGTCTCGCGGATGTCGCGCGCCGCGGCGAGCGGGTCCGGGTTGCCGTTCGGGCCCTCGGGGTTGACGTAGATGAGGCCCATCTGCACTGCGGCCAGGGGCTTCTCCAGGTCACGTTCGCCGCTGTAGCGCTCGTCGTCGAGCCAGGCGGTCTCGGGACCCCAGAAGACGTCCTCGTCGGCCTCCCACGCGTCCTCGCGTCCACCGGCGAAGCCGAAGGTCTTCAGGCCCATCGTCTCCAGCGCGACGTTACCGGCGAGGACCATCAGGTCGGCCCAGGAGATCTTCCGGCCGTACTTCTGCTTGACCGGCCAGAGGACGCGGCGGGCCTTGTCGAGGCTCGCGTTGTCCGGCCAGCTGTTGAGGGGCGCGAAGCGCTGCTGGCCCGCGCCGGCGCCGCCGCGGCCGTCGCTGACGCGGTAGGTGCCCGCGCTGTGCCACGCCATGCGGATCATCAGCGGCCCGTAGTTGCCGAAGTCGGCCGGCCACCAGTGCTGCGAATCCGTCAGCGCGTTCGCGATGTCCTGCTTCACCGCCGCGAGGTCGAGGCTCTGGAACGCCTCGCCGTAGTTGAAGTCGGTGCCCAGCGGGTTGGCGGCCGGGTGGTGCTTGGCGAGAAGCTTCAGGTTGATCCGGTCCGGCCACCAGCCGCGGTTGCCGCCGCCCTGGGTGGGATGGGGTGCGCGCTTGCTCCCGACCGGACAGCCGCCCGAGGTGGCTTCGTTCTCAGACATGTGTTTCCCTCCAGGAAGGCGAGGATGGATCAAGAACTCTCGCGAGTGGAACAGTCGGGGCACAGGCCCCAGTAGATGACCTCGGCCTCGTCGATCGCGAACCCGTGGTCGTCGGACGCGTGCAGGCAGGGCGCGTCGCCGACGGCGCAGTCGACGTCGGCGATGGTGCCGCACGACCGGCACACGAGGTGGTGATGGTTGTCCCCGATCCGTGTCTCGTAGCGCGCCACCGAGCCGGACGGCTGGATGCGCCGCACCAGCCCCGCGGCCGTCAACGTGTTCAACGAGTCGTACACGGCCTGATGGGACACCTTCGGGAGCTCCCGGCGCACGGCACCGATGATCGAGTCGGTGTCGGCATGCGGATGCGCGTGCACCGCGCCGAGCACCGCGAGCCGGGGACGGGTCACGCGCAACTCGGCGCCGCGCAGCATCCGCTGGAAATCCATCGGTGCGACCACGCCCACAGACTGCGTCACAATCTTGAGTGAGTCAAGTCTAGACACCGCCCCACCTCACCCAAACAACCGACACACCCCCGCGTCCCAGCGAGAAACCCCCAGCCAGCCAACACCGCGCGGCCTGGCAACGCGGCAGGCGGCGGCCCAGCGGCCTTGCGATGGGGCACGGGATCAATCCACTACGCCACCTGAGCGCGCCGGTCACTCGGCTGGGCTGGAATGTCTGCGCTGGTTGGCGTTGAAGCGCGCTTTCTTCTGACGATTTCCGCAGGTGTTCATGTCACACCATTTGCGGGTGCGGCTTTGGCTGGTGTCGAAGAAGACGGCTTGGCAGGTCGGTGATGCGCACAAGGCCAATCTTCCGTCCCGTTCGCCCGCGATGATGCTGATCGCATCGGCGGCGATGACGCCGAGGGCGTCTTCCACGGGGGAACCCGAGCCGAGCCGCCATTCCCGCTTGCCCTCGGGCGTCAGGATCGCAGCGGCCCGGCCCTCGGCACTGCGGTCATTGATGGCTTGGACAGCAGACGGAGGGAGAGCGTCCTGGATCGCGGCCGCTGTCGCGGCGAGGTGAATCGACTCCCTCAGTTCCCGAGCGAGGTCGAGCTGGGCAGCAGTGCAGGAGTCGACAGCGAGGCCGTTCACCGCCAGCCAGTCGACGAGGCGGTGCGGCGTGGGAATGCGCTCCACAGCGTTGCCATATCGCTCCGACAGAGTCCCCGTGAAGCTGGTCGCCAGCACGCTACCGAGGCGGAAGTCAGGAAACCCAGCACGCATGGAACCACCTTAGCCGGTTGCAAGCCGATACGACGACATGTTAGAACCGTCTTAGATGGTTCCGAACTGCTCAGGAGGTCTCATGCCCCGTCCGACCCGTGACGTGCAAGCATTCGAAGCCCGCGCAGCCGACGCCGACCTCGACGATCTGCGCGCGCGACTGGCCGCGGCGCGGCTACCGGAGGCCGAGACGGTGTACCGCGCCGCGCCCGGCCCTCGCCGATGGGACCAGGGCGTTCCTCTCGCCGACCTCGTCGATGTCGTCGACTACTGGCGTACCGGGTACGACTGGCGGTCGTTCGAAGAGCGCCTCGACCAGATCGGCCAGTTCCGCACGACCATTGACGATCTGGGAATCCACTTCCTGCACCGCCGATCCGCGCGCGCGGACGCCACTCCTCTGATCCTGACGCACGGCTGGCCGGGCAGCATCGCCGAGTTCATCGATGTGGTGGACGAGCTGGCCGATCCGAAAAATGCGGACGCGCCGGCGTTCCACGTCGTGGTCCCGTCGCTCCCGGGCTTTGGTTACAGCGACAAGCCGGCCGCCACCGGATGGGGGACGGAAAAGATCGCTGCCGCATGGGTGGAACTGATGGGAAGGCTCGGCTACAGCGAGTTCGTGGCCCACGGCGGCGACTGGGGAGGCAATATCACCACGGTTCTCGGCGGCAGGTTCCCGGCGCACGTTCTGGGCATCCACACCACGTTCGCGGCGGCGCCGCCCGGGTTGACCACGGACGGCCTGACGGCGGTCGAGCGCACGTGGGCCGAGGAGACCCGCGATTTCTACGCGGGTCCCCACGGGGCGTACGCGAAGCAGCAGGCGACCCGGCCGCAGACCATCGGCTACTCGCTCGTCGACTCGCCGGTCGGGCTTCTCGCCTGGATCCTCGACAAGTTCGCCGAATGGTCAGACACCGAAGACAGCCCGTTCGAGACGATTTCCAGAGACCGCATTCTCGACGACGTCACCCTCTATTGGCTGACGCGGACCGGCGCGTCGGCGGCCCGCATCTACTACGAAAGCCACAACTCACTCGATCCCGAACTCCGGGTCGACGTCCCGTCAGCGATCAGCATGTATCCCCGCGACATCGAGAAGTGCCCGCGTCCCTGGGCACAGGAGCGGTACCGGCAGATCGTCCGCTGGAGGTCACCCGAAAGCGGGGGACACTTCCCGTCGCTGGAGGTCCCCGAGTATTTCGTCAAAGACCTGCAAGAAGGCCTAGCAGCAGTCCTAGCCGCCCACCGCTGACCGCAGCCCGGCGACCCTGGGGGGTTAGCGGCTTAGGGCGGTTTCTTGCTCTACGCGGGACAGTTTTTCGGGGTTGCGGACGAAGTAGAGGCCGGTGATGAGGCCCTCCTCGACGCGCATCGCCACGACGCCGTCGATCTCCCCGTCGATGCGCACGATCAGGGCCGGGCAGCCGTTGATCTGGGCCGGCTCCACCGATCGTTCGGTGCCGAACTTGGCCAGGCCGGGCTGGGCCAGGCCGGCGGACAGCAGGCGAGCCACCTTGCCGGCGCCGACGACGGGGCGCTGCACGGCGCGTTTGAGCCCGCCTCCGTCGGCCAGGAGAACGACGTCCGGCGCTAGGACGTCCAGCAGGTTCTGCAGGTCGCCTGTTTCTACCGCGTTTTGGAACGCTTGGAGCGCGGCGCGGGTCTCTGCCGGGGAGACCAGGTCGCCTGGGCGGCGGGCGGCGACGTGTGCGCGGGCCCGGTGGGCGATCTGGCGGACAGCTGCGGGGGTCTTGTCGACGGCTTGCGCGATCTCGTCGTAGGCCAGGTCGAAGACCTCGCGCAGGACGAACACCGCACGTTCGGTCGGCTGAAGTGTCTCCAGGACAAGGAGCATGGCCATCGAGACGCTGTCGGCCAGTTCGACGTCGTCGGCTACGTCGGGCACGGTGAGTAGTGGTTCGGGCAACCATGGGCCGACGTAGGACTCCTTGCGGCGGCCAAGCGCGCGCAGGCGGTCCAGTGCTTGGCGGGTGGCGATCCGCACCAGGTAGGCGCGCTGATCCCGGACGGTGGCCAGGTCGACGCCCACCCACTTCAGCCAGGTCTCCTGCAGGACGTCTTCGGCGTCTGCGGCCGAGCCAAGCATTTCGTAGGCGACGGTGAACAGCAGGTTGCGGTGCGTCACGAACGCCTCAGTGGCCAGGTCGCCGTTCGCGGTGGTGTCCGTCTTGTCTTCCATGCCCGGCTCCTGTCTGCCTTCCATCAACTGTCTCCCGCGCACAAGACGCCGGTCGCCGCCGCTTTGTGACAGCCGCGTCCGGTGGCACACGTCACATGTTCGCGCTGTCACAGGGACCGGATCGGCCGCGTCTTGTGCTCGTCAGGACGCCGCGCCGCGGCTTGTACCACCATGAAAGAGGACGTACCTATGGCAACCACGAAGGCGCCACCCCCGCGCCGCTGGGCCGCGCTGCTCTTCATCGGGTTGGCCCAGCTCATGATCGTTCTGGACGCCACCGTCGTCAACATCGCGCTGCCGTCGCTCCAGCGTGACCTGGGCATCTCCGACGGCGACCGGCAATGGATCATTACCGCGTACACGCTGGCGTTCGGCAGCCTGCTGCTGCTCGGCGGCCGGATCGCCGACTATACCGGCCGCAAGCGGACCTTCCTGATCGCGTTGCTGGGCTTCACCGGCGCGTCGGCGCTCGGCGGCGCGGCCGGCAACTTCGAGATGCTGCTGACCGCCCGTGCGCTGCAGGGCGGGTTCGGCGCGCTGCTCGGCCCGTCCGCGCTGTCGCTGCTGACCGTCACGTTCACCCAGCCCAAGGAGCGCGCCAAGGCCTTCGCGATCTGGGGCGCCATCTCCGCAGCGGGCGGCGCGATCGGGCTGCTGGGCGGCGGAGCGCTGACGGAGTACCTGGACTGGCGCTGGTGCCTGTACGTCAACATCCCGATCGCCCTGGTCGCGGCGATCGGCGGGTACGCGGTGCTGGCCGAGTCGCGGCACGAGGGCAGGGCCCGGTTCGACATCCCCGGCGTGCTGCTGGTGACCGGCGGGCTCGTCGCGATCGTGTACGGCACCGGCCGGGCCGAGTCGGACGGCTGGGGCTCGGCGAAGGTCATCGGCCTGCTGGCCGCCGGCGCGGTGCTGCTCGCCGCGTTCACCTTCGTCGAGAGCCGGGTGCCGCAGCCGCTGCTGCCGCTGCGCGTGATCTCCGACCGGACGCGCGGCGCCGCCTACCTCGCCGTGGGCCTGGCCGTCATCGGGATGTTCGGGGCGTTCCTGTTCATGACCTACTACATGCAGATCGTCAAGGGATACTCGCCGGTCAAGACCGGCGTGGCCTTCCTCCCGATGGTCACGGCGGTGCTCGTCTCGGCCGGCGGGATCACCGCCCGGCTGCTGCCCAAGCTCCCGCCGCGGGCGCTGATCGTCCCCGGCATGCTCATCGCGTCCGCCGGCATGCTGTGGATCCTCCGCCTGGAGGCCGGCAGCTCCTACGCCGGCGGCCTGCTGGTCGCACAGCTCCTGCTCGGCTTCGGGGCGGGCCTGATCATGCCGACGGCGATCAACTGCGCCACCCACGGCGTCGACCAGAACGACGCGGGCGTGGCCTCGGCCAGCTTCAACACCGCGCAGCAGGTCGGCAGCTCGATCGGCACCGCCCTGCTCAACACCATCGCCACCAGCGCGACCGTGGACTACCTGGCCTCGCACGGCACGAGCCCGGCCACCGCCAAGCAGGCCGTGGTGGAAGGCTTCGCGACGGCCAGCGCCTGGGCCGCGGGCATCATCCTGGCCGGCGCGGTGATCGTCGCCATCCTGATGAACGCCCCGCGCCCCCGGCACCAGCCCGCCGGCGCCGAGGAGACCGAGGCCCCCGAGCCGCTGCTCGCCCACACCTGACCCTCCAGCGCTCCTTCTGCAGACGCCCTCTCCCGGAGTCGTCCCGGAGACCGTCTCCGGGACGACTCCGGGCTTCTCCGGGACTTCTCTCCGGAAGGGCCCGCGCGGCGGCTCTGGGTGATCAGGGGCTCTCCAGGTGGAGAGCCCCTGATCACGCTGCCGCTCTCGTGGCCGGGACCTGCCGGCTCGGTATGCTTCAGCCCTCAACACGGGGCTTCGGTGTGCGGCTTGACGATTTCTGTGTGAGTATGCGATCCTGATTGCGGGATCGAGGTTGACAAGCTATATATGCGTGTGGACATCTCTCTGCTTTCTGCTTTATGCTGCGTCTCACGCTTGCCCTCGATGTCCCCAACTCCTCCGTTCGGCTGTGATGTCGTCTGGCGTGCGTGTATGCAGTCCCGCCGCGAGCCCTCGGAAGGACATCTGTTGGCAGCCTCGAACGCCTCCGCAGTACCCGCTGGTCCCCGTCGCGTCTCCTTCGCGCGCATCAAGGAGCCGCTCGAAGTCCCGGACCTCCTTGCTCTGCAGACCAACTCTTTTGACTGGCTGCTGGGTAATGAGAGGTGGAAGGCCCGGGTCGAGGCGGCCCAGAAGGCCGGAAGTAAGAGTGTCCCGACGCAGTCGGGGCTGGAAGAGATTTTCGAAGAGATCAGTCCGATTGAGGACTTCTCGGGGACCATGTCGTTGTCGTTCCGGGATCATCGGTTCGAGCCGCCCAAGTACTCCGTGGAGGAGTGCAAGGACAAGGACATGACCTACTCCGCGCCGATGTTCGTGACGGCGGAGTTCATCAACAACACCACCGGTGAGATCAAGAGCCAGACGGTGTTCATGGGCGACTTCCCGCTCATGACCCCCAAGGGCACGTTCATCGTGAACGGCACCGAGCGCGTGGTGGTGTCGCAGCTGGTCCGTTCGCCGGGCGTCTACTTCGATCGTTCGCTGGACAAGGCTTCGGACAAGGACATCTATGGCTGCCGGGTGATTCCCAGCCGTGGTGCCTGGCTGGAGTTCGAGGTCGACAAGCGCGACAACGTCGGTGTGCGTGTCGACCGCAAGCGCAAGCAGCCGGTGACGGTGCTGCTGAAGGCGCTGGGCTGGGACGAGGCGCGGATCCGCGAGCACTTCGGCGGGTATGAGTCGATCAACGTCACGCTGGAGAAGGACCACACCTCCGGCCAGGACGAGGCGTTGCTGGACATTTACCGCAAGCTGCGTCCGGGTGAGCCGCCGACCAAGGAGTCGGCCCAGACGCTGCTGGAGAATCTGTACTTCAATCCCAAGCGGTATGACGTCGCCAAGGTCGGCCGTTACAAGATCAACAAGAAGCTCGGTCTGGACCTGGACATGAACCAGGGCACCCTGACCGAGGACGACATCGTCGGCACCATCGAATACCTCGTCCGGCTGCACGCCGGTGAGGAAGAGGCCACCGTCGGCGCCGTCCCCGTGCCGGTCGAGGTCGACGACATCGACCACTTCGGCAACCGGCGCCTGCGCACGGTGGGCGAGCTCATCCAGAACCAGGTCCGTTTGGGTCTGGCGCGGATGGAGCGGGTCGTCCGGGAGCGGATGACCACCCAGGACGTCGAGGCGATCACGCCGCAGACGTTGATCAACATCCGCCCGGTGGTGGCGTCGATCAAGGAGTTCTTCGGCACCTCGCAGCTGTCCCAGTTCATGCAGCAGAGCAACCCGCTGGACGGCCTCACCCACAAGCGTCGTCTGTCGGCGCTCGGTCCGGGTGGTCTGTCGCGTGAGCGGGCGGGCATGGAGGTGCGTGACGTTCACCCCTCGCACTACGGCCGCATGTGTCCGATCGAGACGCCTGAGGGCCCCAACATCGGCCTGATCGGGTCGTTGGCGGCGTTCGGGCGGGTCAACCCGTTCGGTTTCGTCGAGACCCCCTACCGCAAGGTCGAGGGCGGCGTCGTCACCGACCAGATCGACTACCTCACCGCCGACGAGGAAGACCGCTTCATCATCGCGCAGGCCAACTCGCTGATGAACGAGGACGGCACGTTCGTCGAGCAGAAGGTCCTGATCCGCAAGAAGGGCGGCGAGGTCGAACTCGTTCCCCCGGCGGAAATCCAGTACATGGACATTTCCGCGCGGCAGATGACCTCGGTCGCGACGGCGATGATTCCGTTCCTGGAGCATGACGACGCCAACCGGGCGTTGATGGGTTCCAACATGCAGCGCCA
>NZ_JBICUD010000021.1:0-76669 GCF_043198015.1 Spirillospora sp. NPDC048911
ACCCGAGAACAACAGGACCGGCCGCTCGAACTCAGCGGCCACCTCCCGAATGATCTGAATCGACTCGGCCTCAAGCACGTCCAACTGGGACAACAGGTAATCGCAGCGCTGCATGGTCTAGGGCTCTCTCCACGCTTTCTGGCAGATGCTCCGGGGGAACGCTCTCCCACCGGCTGGGTTGTGTACCCGGACGGGTCACTCCGGCAGGGCGTCGCTCACGTCCCGGATGCCGGTCAGCAGCGTCGATGCCGACACGGGATGGCTGACCAGGATATCCGGCAACCGGGGGTCCTTCTGGTTGTAGACGGCCTCGGACCCGTCGATCCGGCTCGCGTGGGCCCCGGCGGCGAGCGCCACCGCGACCGGTGCGGCCGAGTCCCACTCGTACTGGCCGCCCGCGTGAACGTACGCGTCGACCTCGCCGAGCAGCACCGCGGAGATCTTCGCTCCGGCCGATCCGATCGGCACGAGTTCCACGTTCGTGTCGAGGATTTCGGCCAGTCGCTGGACGAACGCGGGCGGCCTGGTACGGCTCACCGCGATCCGCAGCCGGCCGGGCGCGGGCTCGCCGACCCGCAGCGGCCCGGTCCCTGTGACATCGATCACGACGGCTCCGTCCGGACCGGTGACAAGAGTCTTACCCTGTGCCGGGAGCGCGACCGCACCCGCCGTCAGGCGACCCTTCTCCCAGAGCGCCACATGGACGGCCCAGTCGTGGCGGCCCTCCTCCGAGAACTCCCGGGTCCCGTCGAGCGGGTCGATGATCCAGACACGGTCCGCCTGAAGCCGCACCTCATCGGCGGTGTTCGCCGTAGGGCTGCCGTCGCCGCCCGAGGCCCTCTTGTCCGCGGCGGAAGCGCGGCCCTCCTCGGAAAGGACCGCGTCGCCCGGACAGCGTTCGGCGAGCGCGGCCATGAGGTACTCGTGGGAACGCAGGTCCCCGGTGTCCTTGAGGACGCGGGAGTCGGCGAAGCCGATCTCCGCGCGTACGTCCAGCAGGATCCGGCCCGCTGTCCCGGCGAGTTCCGCCGCCAACGCGTGGTCGTCCGCCGCCGCGGGCACGCCACCGCTCTCCGTCATCGCTCGACCACATTCCCGACTCGGTTGATCTGTTCGGTATACATTCTCACGCCTCCCCGGCCATGCTCCCCGCCGGGGGCCGTGACGTTCACCCTCCAGCGTGCCACGTTCGGCGCCGTGTCCTGCGCACGCCGTGCCCCGCACACGCGGCGGCCGGCGGCCGGATCGGGCCTCGTCTCAGTAGGCGCCGGAGCCGCGGAAGACGGCCGACCAGGTCTTCCACATGATCTGGAGGTCCAGGGCGAGCGACCAGTTGTCGACGTAGCGCAGGTCGAGCCGGACGGACTCCTCCCAGGTCAGGTCGGAGCGGCCGCTCACCTGCCACAGGCCGGTCATGCCGGGCTTGACGACCAGCCGGCGGCGGACGTCGTCGCCGTACTTGGCGACCTCGTCGGGGAGCGGCGGGCGCGGGCCGACCAGGGACATGTGGCCGCGGGCGACGTTGATCAGCTGGGGCAGCTCGTCCAGCGAGTAGCGGCGGAGCCAGCGGCCGACACGGGTGATGCGCGGATCGTGCCTGATCTTGAAGAGCACGCCGTCGTTCTCGTTGCGCTCGATGAGATCGACCTTGCGGGCCTCGGCGTCCACGACCATCGTGCGGAACTTGAGCACGGTGAACTCGCCGCCGTCGCGGCCGACCCGCACCTGGCGGAACAGCACCGGCCCGCTGCTGGTGACCCTGATGGCGATGGCGATGGCGAGGATCAGCGGGCTGAGGAAGGCCAGCCCGGCGAGCGCGCCGACCCGGTCGAACAGGCTCTTGAGGAACTTGCGGCCGCCGTCCAGCTCCGGGTGCTCGACGTGCAGCAGCGGCAGACCGGCGACCGGGCGGATGGAGATCCGCGGCCCGGCGGCGTCCATGAGCGCCGGGGCGACGACGAGTTCGACGTCGTCGCGTTCGATCTGCCAGGCCAGCCGGCGCAGCGCGACGCCGTCCATCTCGGGACAGGCGAGGACGGCGACCGAGTCGGCCCCGATCTGCTCGACGACCTTGGCCGTCTGGCCGAAGTCGCCCAGCACGGGCACCCCCTCGACGGTGCTCACGTCCAGGAAGCCGTCGTTGCCGTCGTTGCCGCGGTCGCCGGCGGCGCCGTCCAGCGACCCGGCCCGCAGCGCGTCGTCGCTCTCGAACAGGACCGGGGGCAGGCAGACGCCGACGATGTCCATGCCGTGGTAGCGCTTCTGCCGCAGCAGCCGGATCAGGTCGGCGAGCGCCGCCCGGTGCCCGACGGCGACCACCCGGCGCATGCACTCGCCCTGCCAGCGCCGCCGGTGCAGCCATTTGCGCAGGCGGTACCGCGCGAAGACGTTGAGGACGGTGGCCAACGGCAGCGCCATCACCACGTAGCCGCGCGCCACCTCGGTCTTGGTGGCGTACGCGACGATCGCGACGGTCGCGGTGATGATGAATCCGGCCCGCAGGACCCGGTGGAACTCCTCCGAGCCGACGCCGATGAAACGCGGCTCGTACGCCCGGCCGATCAGCAGGATCGTCACCCAGAGGACCGGCAGGGCGACGGTGAGGACGATGTACGGCGCGGTCATGCGGCTCGGGGTGCCGGGGAAGCGGAGGAAGAACGCGACCAGGCCGGCCAGCAGCATGCTCAGAAAGTCCACGGCCCCGGCGCGACGCCGATACGATCCCGTCCAGTTCTGGGTATGGGCGCGTCGCAGTTCGTCTCTGGGCGAGATGCCAACCCGGACCTTGTCAACGACGGCCATCAATGCCTACCTAACCACCCCTGCAACACGCGCCACACGCGTGTAGTCACACACGCAAGACGCTGGAAAGGCACTTGAGGTTCACATCTCCCACGAACCCCGTTGGGGATGCATCTTACGGGCGGTTTACTTCCTCCGCAGACCAAAGACGCACTTCAGGGGCACAAGATCGACAAAGCAGGATCAATCCCCGGTGGCTCGCTTGAATCGGCCGGCCATGGCGTCAGAAACGGACACCCGGAACGGACGGGCCCAATCGCCCCACCCCGGCGCCGCATCGTTCAGGAGACGTGGAAGGTGTTCTGGGCCGCCGCGAGGCCATCGGTGATCAAAGCCTCGACCGCGTCGGCGGCGCGCTCGACGTTGAGGTCGAGCTCCTTGCGTTCGGCCGCCGCGAAGTCCTTGAGCACGAAGGCCGCGGCGTCCATGCGGCCCGGCGGGCGGCCGACGCCGAACCGCACCCGCAGGTAGTCCTTCTCGGCCAGCGACCTGGTGATCGACCGCAGCCCGTTGTGGCCGTTGTCACCACCGCCCTGCTTCAACCGCACCGCGCCGTACGGGATGTCGAGCTCGTCGTGGACGACGACGATCCGTTCGAGCGGAACCTTGTAGAAGTCGCGGAGGGCCTTCACCGGCCCGCCCGACTCGTTCATGTACGTGCGCGGCTTGGCCAGGACGACGCGCGCGCCCGCGAGCCGTCCCTCGATGACCTCGGACCGGCTCTTGTGCGTCTTGAACTTGCCTCCGGCCCGCGCCGCCAGCGTATCGAGGACCATGAAGCCCGCGTTGTGGCGGTTCCCGGCGTACGAGGGCCCGGGATTGCCCAGCCCCACGACCAGCCAGAGATCAGCGCTCACGAACTCTCTCCTTCACGCAAGGGCCTTCACGCACGTTCCACGCGCGGGCCTTCACGCACAGCCTGCACGCACGGGACCGCCTGGACAGCCGAACGGCCCCCGCCGGTGCGCACACCGGGCCGGGGGCCGTGCAGACGGCAGGCCGACCAGGGCGGTCGGCGGGCGGGCGCCCGAGCCTATTCGGCGGCGTCGCCCTCGGCGGCGGCCTCGGTCTCGGCGGCGGCGGCCTCCTCGTCGGCGGCCTCGTCGGCCGGCTCGGTGGAGACGGTCGCGTCGGCGATCTGCACGATGAGGAGTTCCTCGTCGGCGGCCAGGCTGGCGCCGGCGGGCAGCTTCAGGTCCTTGGCGAGCACCTGGCTGTCGACGTCCAGGCCCTCGATGTCGAGGTCGACGCCCGTCGGGATGTGGGTGGCCTCGGCCTCGACCGAGATCTCGACCTCGGCCTGGACCAGACGGCCGCCGGCGACGACGGTGCCGGTCACGTTCACCGGGATGGAGACGGTGACCTTCTCGCCGCGCTTGACCAGCAGCAGGTCGACGTGCTCCAGGAAGCCCTTGATCGGGTCGCGCTGCACGTCCTTGGGCAGGGCGAGCTCGACGCCCGCGCCGAGGCCCTCGACACGGAGCAGCACGTTGGGGGTCTTGAGGGCCAGCATCAGGTCGTGGCCGGGCAGCGAGATGTGCTGCGGGTCGGTGCCGTGACCGTAGAGGACGGCGGGCACCTTGCCGGCCCGGCGGGTGCGCCGCGCGGCACCCTTACCGAACTCGGTGCGCGGCTCGGCGGCAATGCGTACCTCGGACACGGCGAAAACTCCTTGTTGTTGCGATCCACGGCCGTCCGTCATGGACGTCCGCTACGGACATAAGCGAATCAGGCGGTGCTCGACGCGTCTGGCGCCTCGAAGATTCTTTGCGTTCCCCGGGGAGTGCGAGTCCGATCGGAGCCGTACTGAACGACCCGAGGCATACGCGGATTCATCAAGTCTAGCCGATCGTCGCCACAGCGAGCGCCATAGGTACGGAGCCTGAACCGATCGTGAAGCGGAGCCGCCGCCGCTCGCGCGGTGACGCGTGCGCGCCGGCCAGGTCTTTTCGCAGCAAGAGGGGTGAATGCCATCGCACCGAGCATCGTGGGCGGAATGCGGAACGCCCCGCGACCCATAAGGGTGCGGAGCGTTCCACTTGCTCTGCCGTCGGTCGGCGCCCGGCGAGCTAGGCCCGGATCCGCTCGACGCTCCGTTTGCTCCGTTTGCTCGGTTCGCTTGGCGCGAGCGGGTTAGCTGTGGCCGCCGAAGAGGCTGGTGACCGAGCCGTCGCTGAAGACCTCGTGGATGGCCTGGGCGACCAGCGGGGCGATCGGGAGAACGGTCAGCTTGTCGAACCGCTTCTCCTCGGGGATGGGCAGGGTGTCGGTGAGGACGACCTCGGAGATCCGGGAGTTCTTGAGGCGGTCGACGGCCGGGCCGGAGAGCACGCCGTGCGTCGCGGCGACGACGACCTTGGTGGCCCCCTGGTCGAAGAGCGCGTCGGCGGCCTTCACGATCGTGCCGCCGGTGTCGATCATGTCGTCGACGATCACACAGGTCCGGCCCCGGACCTCACCGACGACGTCGAAGACCTTGACCTCGTTGGCCACGTCCGGGTCGCGCTTCTTGTGGATGATCGCCATCGGCACGCCGCCGAGCCGGTCGGACCAGCGTTCGGTGACCCGCACCCGGCCGGCGTCCGGCGCGACCATGGTGACCTGGGTCAGGTCGAGCCGCTGCTCGAAGTGGTCGGCCAGGATGTCGAGCGCGAACAGATGGTCGACCGGGCCGTCGAAGAAGCCCTGGATCTGCGCGGTGTGCAGGTCGACCGTGATGAGCCGGTCGGCGCCCGCGGTCTTGAACAGGTCGGCCATGAGACGGGCCGAGATGGGCTCGCGGCCGCGGTGCTTCTTGTCCTGCCGGGCGTACCCGAAGAACGGCGCCACGACGGTGATCCGCTTGGCCGAGGCGCGCTTGAGCGCGTCGACCATGATCAGCTGCTCCATGATCCATTGGTTGATGGGAGCTGTGTGGCTCTGGATCACGAAGGCGTCGGAACCGCGGACCGACTCCAGGAACCGCACGAACGTCTCACCGTTCGCGAAGTCGTAGGCCGACGTCGGCGTGAGTTCGACGTCGAGATTGTCGGCTACTTCCTTGGACAGGTCCGGGTGCGCCCGGCCGGAGAAGAGCATCAGCTTCTTCTGGCCGCTCGCCTTGATCCCACTCACCTCTGACAACTCCCCCTCAACGGAACCTGCATGCCGTGGGTGTGCCCCACACTCCGCGGGCCGAAGAAGACCGGTAGCCGACCCACGGTGGTCTCTTATGCCCCGGAGGGAGTCCTCCGAGCGTTTGTCCCGGAAGGGTGACCCTCCGGGCTTACCGGGAGCGAACGCCCCCGGAGCTCGTCATCCGGCGTCCTCGCCCTTGCCGTCGACTTCGGCCCCGGCCTCGGCTTCCGCCCTGGCCTTGGCCGCCGCCTCGGCGAACCGGGTGCCGGCGCGCCTGCGCTCGACCCAGCCCTCGATGTTGCGCTGCTTGCCGCGGGCGACCGCGATCGCCCCGGGCGGCACGTCGCCCGTGATGGTCGAGCCGGCCGCCGTGAAGCCGCCGTCCTCGACCGTCACCGGCGCGACGAGCACGGAGTTGCTGCCCACGAAGGCATGCTCGCCGATCTCGGTGTGAAACTTGTTGACGCCGTCGTAGTTGGCGAAGATCGTGCCGGCGCCGATGTTGGCTCCGGCGCCGATCGTGGCGTCGCCCACGTAGGTGAGGTGCGGGACCTTGCCGCCCTCGCCCACTTCGGCGTTCTTGGTCTCGACGTACGCGCCGACCTTGGTCTTGCGTCCCAGTTTGGTGCCGGGCCGCAGGTAGGCGAACGGGCCGACCGAGGACTGCGGCCCGATCTCGGCGCCGTCGCAGACCGCGTTGATCACCCGTGCCCCGGCGCCCACCTGCGTGTCGGTCAGCGTGCAGCCCGGCCCGACCTCGGCGCCCTCGTCCAGGTGCGTCCGCCCGTGCAACTGCGTGCCCGGGTGGACGACGGCGTCGGCGGCCGCGGTCACCGCCACGTCGATCCAGGTGCTCTGCGGGTCGACGACGGTGACGCCCGCGCGCATGTGCGCTTCGAGGATCCGGTCGTTGAGCTGCCGGCGCGCCTGCGCCAGCTGGACCTTGTCGTTGACGCCCTGGGTCTCGACCCAGTCGGCGGCCGGATAGGCGCCGGCGCGGTGGCCGTCGCCGCGGAGGATGGCCACGACGTCGGTGAGGTATTCCTCACCGTTGGCGTTGTCGGTGGTGACCCGCTTGAGCGCGGCGGCCAGCAGGGCACCGTCGAACGCGTACATGCCGACGTTGATCTCGCGGATGGCCCGCTGCTCGTCGTCGGCGTCCTTGTGCTCCACGATCGCCGTGACCGCGCCGCCGTCGGCCTCACGGAGGATCCGGCCGTAACCGGTCGCGTCGGGCATCTCGGTGGTGAGAATCGTCACCGCGTTGCCCTCGTCCTCATGAGTCTGGACGAGGCGTTCGAGGGTCTCGCCGCGCAGCAGCGGGTGGTCGCCGTTCGTGACGACGACGGTGCCCCGCAGCTCGCCGACCTGCTCGAGGACCATCCGGACGGCGTGACCGGTGCCGCCCTGCCGTTCCTGCACGACCGCCTCGGCGTCCGGCGCGTGCCGCTCGAGGTGGGCGACCACCTGCTCCCGCCGGTGGCCCACCACCACGAGGGTCCGCTCGGGGTCGAGCTCTCCGGCCGCGGCCAGGACGTGGCCGAGCATGGAGCGGCCGCACAGCTCGTGCAGGACCTTGGAGGTGCGGGACTTCATCCGGGTGCCCTCGCCTGCGGCGAGAACGACGACGGCGGCCGGGCGGCTCGCCCGGCTCCGTGCACGGCCGACACTCACTACGGAGGCTCCTCGGCGTCGCGGACTGGATCGGACTCGGGCGCGACTCGGTATCCGACCTGCCGTCTACCTGCTGCGATGGAGGGACCGCAGGTCGTAACTCGCCCGACACCCGAAGGATACCGCCCAGCCCCGCCTTGTCACCCACCAGGCAGTATCCGACACAGAGGACGGCTCCGGCGCAAGGACTCGAACCTTGTCTAAGGGCACCAAAAACCCTTGTGCTGCCAATTACACCACGCCGGATCGAAGGCGACAGATCGGACACATGGCCGATCTACCGGCCCCAACGATACCGAGCCAACAGCGCAGCCTTCACCTATATTGCCCGGCCGCGCCCCGGCCGCACCCCGGCCGGGAGCCGCTCACCCCGTCCAGGACCTCTTCCCCTGAGCGCGCGGACACGCCTCACACCTTCACCCTGGTGACGCATCCGACTACCAGAAGTGACTTCCGATCCCGAGCGTCGACGACCGACCGAGCCGGAACTCGGCCCGATCCGGCCTCTATGACCGATATCAAAGATCATCTACCCCGGTGGTCACTCATCGCTTAGGCACGGGACCTTGCGCGGGGACCTATTGATCAATTCGAGCGCCTGTTTAGGACGGCCTCAAACGAGCAAGCAATGTCTGAGTCGTCCGCTTCGCTCCTGGGGGCGGGAGAGGGCCGGGCGACCGAAGGATCAGCCTGTTCACCAGGAGGAAGACCCTGAGCCCCGTACCCCACGCCCACGCGAAGCCCGTCCGGCGAACCATTGTCCGGGCTGAAGCGTTGACGCTGAAAGAGGCGGCACGCGCCGACTTTCGACGCGCCGTTCAAGGGGGTCGTCCGGCCGGTCACAGCGAGGTGACATCCGCGTGACTCGCACGTGAGCTTTGTGCCCCCTGGGACGCGATTCCACTGATTTTACGATTCGAGACTGTCCAACCTACGGCAGCGTAGGTTACGTTGGCGTAGGTAGGCCTCAGCAGCAGGAAGAAGTGGTGACCACATGACTACAGCCCCCGTCCTAGAACCCTCCACACGTCGGCCCTCGCGACCCGAGATCGAGCCGGAGCCGACCAGCGTTTCCGAGCGGGTCCTCGTCGGGGTCTTCACTGGTGTCCCGTTCATCGCGCTCATGGCCGCGGTCCCGCTGGCCTGGGGGCGGTTCCTCGGGTGGACCGACATCGCGATCATGGCGGTCTTCTACTTCGTCTCCGCCGGCGGCATCACGGTCGGCTACCACCGCTACTTCACGCACGGCTCGTTCAAGGCCAACCGCGGGCTGAAGATCTTCATGGCGATCGCGGGCGGGCTGGCCATGGAGGGCCCGGTCATCACCTGGGTCGCCGACCACCGCCGCCATCACAAGCACTCCGACAAGGAGTTCGACCCGCACTCGCCGTGGCGCTTCGGCAACGACTGGAAGGCCCTGACCAAGGGCCTCGCCTGGGCCCACTACGGCTGGCTCTTCGACGGCAACCGCACCAACAAGGAGCGGTTCGCCAAGGACCTCCTGAACGACAAGGACATCGTCCGCATCCACAAGTGGTTCCCCGGCCTGGTCGCGGTCTCCTTCCTTCTGCCCGCCGTCCTCGGCGGCCTGCTGACCATGTCCTGGCAGGGCGCCCTCACCGCGCTCTTCTGGGCCGGCTTCGTCCGCATCACCCTCGTGCACCACGTCACGTGGTCGATCAACTCGATCTGCCACACGTTCGGCAAGGAGCACTTCGAGGTGCGCGACAAGTCCCGCAACGTCTGGTGGCTGGCGATCCCGTCGCTCGGCGAGTCCTGGCACAACCTGCACCACTCCGACCCGACCTGCGCGCGGCACGGCGTGCTGAAGGGCCAGGTCGACATCAGCGCCCGCGTCATCTGGGTCTTCGAGAAGGCCGGCTGGGCGCACGACGTCCGCTGGCCCGATTCCGAGCGTCTTGCGAGCAAGCGTACGAACGTGCCCGCGTGAGCGTCACAATTGATCCCATGACTGAACCGGTCCCGCCACGGTCGCGCAGGAAGCGCATGACCGGCAAGGAACGACGCGAGCAGCTGCTCACCATCGGGCGCACGCTGTTCGCCGAGCGGGGGCTGGACGGCACCTCGGTCGAGGAGATCGCCGCCGCGGCGGGGGTCTCCAAGCCCGTGGTGTACGAGCACTTCGGCGGCAAGGAGGGCCTCTACGCCGTCGTCGTCGACCGCGAGTTCGAGCGGCTGCTCGGCCTCATCACCGAGGCGCTCGGCTCGGCGGTGCACTACCGCGGCAAGCTGGAGAAGGCGGCCCTCGCGCTCCTGGAGTACATCGAGGAGAACCCCGACGGCTTCCGGATCATCGTCCGCGACTCGCACGGCGGCACCGGCACCGGCAGCTTCGCCAGCCTGCTCAGCGAGATCGCCGGCGAGGTCGAGCACGTCATGGCGCAGGAGCTCGACCGCCATGACTACGACGAGAAGTTCGCGCCCATGTACGCCCAGATGCTGGTCGGCATGGTCGCCCTCACCGGCCAGTGGTGGCTGGACGCGCGCAAGCCCCGCCGGGAGGAGGTCGCGGCCCACATGGTCAACCTCGCCTGGAACGGCCTGTCGGGCCTGGAGCCCCGGCCGTCCCTCGACCCCCGGCGGCGGCGCAAGGAGCTCGAACGCATGAAGTCGCGCGCCGCCAAGGAGGCGGCCAAGGAGGAGAAGGCCGCCGCCAAGGAGGCCGCCAAAGAGGAGAAGGCCGCCGCCAAGGCCCAGCGCAAGACCCGCCCGGCCGACGACGACCTCCCCGAACGGATCGACGAGCCCGCCTCCGAGCCGGCCCACCACTCGTGACGCGATACCGAGCGTGACGGTCCATCGGCGAACTGTCACACCCCTCCCCTAGCCTCGGTCTCATCCGAGAAGGAGGGAAGCCGATGGACCCGTCAACGCCCTGCCCGGCCTTACGCCCGCCACGCGCCACCGCGAGGGCCGTGCCGTGATCGCCCGCCGCGCCGCCGACACCGCCGACGACACCCCGGCCGACGACTGCGCCCTCGATCTGCTCTGCGATCTCGACGAGTCGCTCTGGATCTACGACGACGCCCGCCGCGCGAATCCGAACGCCTTCCGCAACGCGATCCGCCAGTCCGACCACGCCGACGAGTTGCGCCGCGTCCTCTACCGCCTCCACCGCGTCCTCGTCGAATGGGAGGCCGAGATCGTGGCCGCCTGAGCCGAGCGGCGGTGATGGATGCCGCCCGCCGCGCGAGAGGGCACACCGCAGGGGAACGATTGGCTTCTCTCGCGCGGCGGGCGGCACCCCGTCCGTGGGCCCGCCGGTTCATGGGCCTGCCGGTTCATGGGCCTGCCCGTTCGTGGGCCTGTGGGTGCATAGACCTGCCGGGCATGGACCTGCCGACCTCGGGGCTCCTGGCTATGGGCCTCCCGCTACGACGAAGATGCGCCGGAACGGGAAGACGGTGCCGTGCGGGGCGGGTGGGTATGCCTCGCGCAGGCGTGCCCCGTACTCGGCCAGGAACGAGGCTCGGTCGGCCGGGCCGAGCCGGGTGAGGACGGGGCGCAGAGCGGTGCCCTTGACCCATTCGAGGACGGGATCCTCGCCCTGCAGGAGCTGGGCGTAGGTGGTCTCCCACGCGTCGACCGTGCAGCCGTGGCGGGAGAGGAGGTCGAGATAGCCGGACGGGTCCAGCACCGGGCGCGGCCGGACGGCATCGCCCAGCTCGGCCTGCCAGCGGGGGGACGCGCACATCTCGCGAAGCAGCGTGTGGCTGGGCGCGTCGAAGTTGCCGGGCACCTGGAAGGCCAGGCGGCCGCCGGGAGCCAGCGCGCCGATCCAGCGCGGGAGCAGGTCCGGGTGGGCCGGGATCCAATGGAGCACGGCGTTGGAGACGATCAGGTCGACGGGCCGTTCGGGCTGCCAGGTGGCGACGTCGCCCACCGAGAAGGTCAGCTTGCCGGGGATGCCGCGAGCCGCGGCGATCATCTCGGGCGAGCTGTCGAACGCGTCGATCGTGGCGTCCGGCCAGCGGCGCAGCAGCGAGGCGGTCAGCTCACCGCTCCCGCAGCCGAGGTCGACGATATGGCCGGGGGCTTCGAGGTCCACCCGGGCGAGCAACTCGGCGAACGGCCGTGCGCGCTCGTCACCGAAGATCCCGTACTGCGCGGGATCCCACACGGCGGCGCCTGCTTGTCTCGACATCAAGAGACATGATGCCCCGGCGCTTATCTTGATGTCAAGAAAGTATTCTCGATATCAAGACAGGTAGGCTGTCGCGCATGCGGGATGAGGTCGATCGACTGGTCGAGGCATGGCACAACGAACGCCCGGATCTCGACGTCCAGCCCCTGCACGTCCTCAGCCGGGTCTCCCGGCTGGCCCGGCATCTCGATCGGGCCCGCCGCGCGGTGTTCGTCGCCCATGATCTGGAGCCGTGGGAGTTCGACGTGCTGACCGCGCTGCGCCGGGCCGGCGCCCCGTACGAGCTCAGTCCCGGCCGGTTGCTCCGCGCGACCCTCGTGACGTCCGGCACCATGACCAACCGGATCGACCGGCTGGCCGCGGCCGGGCTGGTGAAACGGCATCCCGACCCCGGCGACAAGCGCGGCGTCCTGGTGCGGCTCACCGAGGCCGGTCAGATCAGGGTGGACGCCGCGTTCGCCGATCTCCTGCGGCGCGAGCACGATATCCTCGACGGCCTCAGCCCGGCCGAGCGCGAGTCCCTCGCCGGGTTGCTGCGGACCCTGCTCGTCCCGTTCGACAGTCCCGACGGGACGGACGGCTCCGACGGCCCGAACGGCTCGGACGGCCCCTGAGTCAGCCGAGATCTTCGGCCAGGAGGAGCCACTCCTCCTCGACCTGCGCGGCCTCGTTCTGGACGTCCTTGAGCTGAGCGTTCAGCTCCTGGAGCTTCTCGTAGTCGGTGGCGTGCTCGGCCAGCCTCTCGTGGAGCTTCGCCTCCTGCCGGCCCAGCTTCTCCAGGCGGCGTTCGAGCTTGTCGAGCTCTTTGCGGGCCTTCCAGTCCTGTCCGCTGCCCTTGCCCTGCTTGGCCACCGGCGTCGCGGCCTGGGACGAAGGCGAAGGTGGAGGCGAACCCGGCTGGCCGGGCTTGACCGCGGTGCCGCTGCGGCGCCGATCCAGGTACTCGTCCACGCCGCCGGGGAGCATCGAGACGCGGCCATCGCCCAGGAGCGCGGCGACGCGGTCGGTGACCCGTTCGAGGAAGTAGCGGTCGTGGCTGACCACGACGAGGGTGCCCGGCCAGCCGTCGAGAAGGTCTTCGAGCTCGGTCAGCGTCTCGATGTCGAGGTCGTTGGTGGGCTCGTCCAGCAGGAAGACGTTCGGCTCGGCCATCAGGAGGCGCAGCACCTGCAGCCGCCGCCGCTCGCCACCCGAGAGGTCGCCGACCGGCGTCCACTGGCGGTCGCTGCGGAAACCCAGGCGTTCGAGCAACTGGCTGGCCGTCCAGTCGCGCTTGCCGACCGTGATGCGGCCGCGGATCTCCTCGACCGACTCCAGGACCCGCCGCGACGGGTCGAGGTCTTCGAGGTTCTGCGACAGATGTGCCAGCTGGACGGTCTTGCCGCGGACGACCTTGCCCGCGGCGGGGGTGACGTCGCCGTCGAGGAGGCGCAGCAGGGTGCTCTTGCCGCTGCCGTTCACGCCGACGAGGCCGATCCGGTCGCCGGGGCCGAGCTGCCAGGTGAGGTTCGCGAAGATGTCGCGGCCGCCGAGCTCGACGTCCACGTTCTCCAGGTCGAACACGGTCTTGCCGAGCCGTGCCGTGGCGAAGCGCGTCAGCTCGACCGAGTCGCGGAGGGGCGGCTCGTCGGCGATCAGCGCCTGCGCGGCGTCGACCCGGAACTTGGGCTTGGACGTGCGGGCCTGCGGGCCGCGGCGCAACCAGGCCAGCTCCTTGCGGAGGAGGTTCTGGCGCTTGGCCTCGGTGGCGGCGGCGATGCGCGAACGCTCGGCCTTGGCCAGCACGTACGCCGAGTAGCCGCCCTCGTAGCGCTCGACCCCGCCGTCGACGACCTCCCACGTGCGGTCGGTGACCTCGTCCAGGAACCACCGGTCGTGGGTGACGACGAGCAGGGCGACCTTGCGTTCCTTCAGGTGCCGCGCCAGCCAGTCGATGGCCTCGATGTCGAGATGGTTGGTCGGCTCGTCGAGCATCAGCAGGTCGGACTCGGGGACCAGCAGCCGGGCGAGCGCGATCCGGCGCCGCTCGCCGCCGGACATCCCGGCCAGCGGCGCGTCCAGGTCGAGATCGGCGAGGAGCCCGCCCAGGATGTCGCGGACGCGGGTGTCGCCGGCCCACTCGTGCTCGGGCCGGTCGCCGATGACGATCGAACGCACGGTGGCGCCGTCGGGGAACTCGTCCCGCTGGGTCAGGTAACCGAGCCGCAGCCCGCGGGTGTGGGTCACGCGGCCGCCGTCGGGCTCGGTCTGGCGGGCGAGGACGGACACCAGCGTGCTCTTGCCCCCGCCGTTGCGGCCGACGACGCCGATGCGATCGTCGTCGTCCAGCCCGAGGGACACCGAGGCGAGCAGCGGAGAAGGCCCGTAGGCCTTGCTGACATTCTCAACATTGATGAGGTTCACGACGCCATCAAGGCTAATGCCCGTCAGCCCCCGCCTCGTACGGGCGGCCCTCCGGCAAGGCGGTCCAACTGCGGAAGGCGGCTGGCTCAGTCGCTGGAGGAGCTGCTCGAGCTCGAACCGCCGCTGTCGGAGCTGGACGATGACGAGCCGCCGCTGTCCGAGCTCGATGAACTCGACGAGCCGCCGCCGCTGTCGTAGCCGGAGCCGCCGCCGTACGGGTCGCCGCCCCCTCCGGATGAATGGCCGCCGGGGTTGTACGAGGCGTCGTACGGGCTGCCCGCGTCGTAGTGGCTCGGCCCGCCCTGCGGCCCATGGCCAGCGTGCGGATGCCCGTAGCCCGGCTGCGGGCCATATCCAGGCTGCGGCGGACCGTAGCCCTGCTGCGGCTGCCCGTACCCAGGCTGCGCTTGGCCGTACTCCGGTTGCTGTTGGCCGTAGCCAGCGTGCGGTTGGCCGTAACCCGGCAGCTGCGCGTCATGACCCGATTGCGGGGGGCCATAGCCGAGCTGCGGCGGGCCATGGCCCTGCTGTGGAGGGCCGTAGCCCGGCGGACCATAGGGCGGGCGCGGACCGGAGTTGCGCTTCGAGGCGTTGACGGCGACCACGACGATCACGACGACCGCGACGATCAGGGCCAGCAAGATGACGAAGATCAGAAGTACGGCCAGGGACATGCCGCGTCCACCTCACTGCCGGGGGTTCTTTCATAACCGATACCCGGCCGTCGTGTCCGGAGTTCTCGGGTCAGATCACGGTGGCCCCGGGCGCGGGACCGGTGGCCCGCACGACGGACTCGGCCACGCCCTCGACGTCCAGGATCGCCGCCAGCTCGGCCGCGTGCTCCACGCTCTCGGCGAGGAAGGCGCAGGTGGGCCCGGACCCGGAGACCAGCGCGCCGATCGCGCCGGACTCCCGGCCGGCGTCGAGCGTACGGCGCAGCGAGGGCCGCAGGAGCAGTGCCGGGGCCTGCAGGTCGTTGGTGAGGGCCGCGCCGAGGGCCTTGGCGTCGCCTGTGGCGAGGGCGGTCATCAGCTCCTCGGAGACCTCCGGCCAGGGCGTCTCCTCGCCCTGCGCGTCCCGCAGCCGGTCGCACTCGGCGTAGACGGCGGGGGTGGACAGGCCGCCGTCGGCGGTCGCGAAGACCCAGTGGAACGTGCCGCGTGCGAGCGCCGGGGTCAGCTGTTCGCCCCGGCCGGTACCGATCGCGGTGCCGCCGATGAGCGCGAACGGGACGTCGCTGCCGAGCTCGGCGCCGAGTTCCAGGAGATCGTCGCGGCTCAGCAGCGGCTCGTCCGGCGAGTCCCACAGCCGTGCGCACGCGAGCAGGGCCGCCGCGGCGTCCGCGCTGCCGCCCGCCATGCCGCCGGCGACCGGGATCGCCTTGCGGATGCGGAGCGCGACCGCGGGCTCCACGCCGAGCCGGCCGGCGACCAGGCGCGCCGCGCGGGCGGCCAGGTTGCCGTCGTCGGTCGGGACGCCGTCGACCGCCACCCGGGAGCCGGGCGCGGTCTGGACGGTCACCGTCAGCCCGGCCGCCGGAACGGCCGTCAGCTCGTCGAAGAGCGAGACGGCGTGGAAGACGTTGACGAGATCGTGGTACCCGTCGTCGCGAAGCGGCCCCACACTGAGCTGGAGGTTGACCTTCGCGGGCACGCGCACGGTCACAGCTGTCACGAGAGGGAAGCGTACGGGACGGGGCGCCCGATGGCCGAAACGGGGTCGCGGCGGCCGGTCAGCCGCCGCTCGTCACCGGCAGGTTGCGGGGGTTGAAGTAGGGGGTGGTGGCGAACTCGCGCAGCGCCGAGACGGCGGCGCGGTCGCCGGTCACCTCGTACCGGCGCCGCCTGTCGCGCGGCTCCTGGGCCTGCTCGTTGGAGTTGAAGTACACGACGGCCTTGATCTGCGGGTTCTGCAGGGTCTGGGCGGCCTTGCGGAGCCACTCGGCCCGGCGGGTGCCGTACGCCTGCGGCACGCCGAACTCGGCGACCATGATCGGCTTCGAGTGGCCCCGCGCCCACTCCATGAAGATCTTCAGCGTCTCGATCAGGTCGCGGTACTCGTACTCGCCGCCGGGCTGGGCGTCCACGCAGATCCAGTCGACCTGGTCGTCCCCCGGGTAGAACGGCTGCGCCGCCCGCGAGCCGAAGCCGCGGGCGGTGGGGCACCAGACCCAGGCGACGTTGTCGACCTTCTCCTTCTTGAAGATCGTGCGCAGATGTTTCCAGGCCGCGATGTAGGCCGCCGGTGAGTGAATCTTGATGTCGCGCAGGCTCGACTTGTCCATGTCGCGCTGCCAGCGCAGGAAGATCGGCTTGCCGGTGGCCTTGATCGCCCGGGCCCGCGCGCGGATCAGCGCGTCGTGCTTGCCGGCGACGATCTCCTGGGTGTCGGTGCCGGACCAGGTGAGCAGCATGGTCCGGTCGCCCTCCAGCAGGGCGGTGTCGACCTTGCGGGGGAACTCGGTCTTCCAGTCGACGTAGCTCTGCACGATGTCGAGCCGGCGGCCGAGGTCGCGCTCGAAGCCGGTCAGCGCGGTCCGGCCGTTCCGGGCCTCGACCTCCTCCTCGCCGGACGCCGGAGAGCCCGTCGCGGGCGCCGAGACCGAGGGAGACGACGAGGCCTTGCCGGACGGGCGCTTGCCCTTGCCCTGATCACCGCGTGTCGCGTACGTGGGCCCCAGCACGGGCGGGACCCAGGCGCCGAAGTACGCGCCCTGCGCCGGGGGCAGCGGGGCCACCCCGGCCCGCGCCGTCACCGTGATCTTCGGCGTCGCGGTCGCGCCGTTACTGCAGCCGGCCGCCACCAGGGCGCCCGTGACCGCCATCGCGGCCAGCGCCGCCACCGCGGGCATCATCGCCTTCGTCGCGGGCGTCATCACCTTCGTCGCCCGCGAACGCGCCTTCACCATGCTCCTCCGCCTCATTCTGATCCTTAGCGCCCCCAGGACCATACTGGGCAAGGCAGGCGAATGCGGCCACGTCCAGAGTCTCGCCACGGGTCTGGGGGTCGATCCCGGCGGCGCGCAACGCCCGCTCGGCCTGCGCCGGGGAGCCGGCCCAGCCCGCCAGCGCCGCCCGCAGCGTCTTCCTGCGCTGGGCGAACGCGGCGTCGATCACGGCGAACACCTCGTCGCGGCTCGCGGTCGTGGCGGGGGGTTCGCGGCGCGTGAACGCCACCAGACCCGAATCCACGTTCGGCGCCGGCCAGAAGACCGCGCGCCCGACCGGCCCGGCCCGCCGCGCGTCGCCGTACCACGCGAGCTTCACCGACGGCACGCCATAGATCTTGCCGCCGGGCTCCGCGACCATCCGGTCCGCGACCTCGGCCTGCACCATCACCAGGACGCGCCGCAGCGACGGCAGCTCGGCCA
The DNA here is from genome assembly GCF_043198015.1 of Spirillospora sp. NPDC048911. Classification (NCBI taxonomy): domain Bacteria; kingdom Bacillati; phylum Actinomycetota; class Actinomycetes; order Streptosporangiales; family Thermomonosporaceae; genus Spirillospora; species Spirillospora sp. NPDC048911. The sequence goes on from NZ_JBICUD010000021.1 coordinate 17,532, forward strand.
GCAGATGCAGCACGACAGGAACCGCCACGTTGTAGGGCAGGTTGGCCACCAGCGCCGTCGGCTCCGGCCCCGGCAACACCACCGGCTCACCACGCACGGCCCCCCGCCCGCCACGCCGCGGCTCGGCAGACGCGGCCCTGACCCCGGCCGCGGCCGAGCCGGACGCCGCACCGGACGCCGCACCAGACGCCGGGCCGGACGCTGGGTCGGATCTGGGGGCGGCTGTGATGCGGAGGGCATCGGCCTGGACCACGTGCAGCCGGCCGGCGAGATCGGGGGCCCGGCCTGCGACGGTCTCGGGGAGTGCGGCGGCCAGCGACGGGTCGATCTCGACGGCGGTCACGCGGCGTACCTCGGGGAGGAGCGCCAGGGTGAGCGAGCCCAGCCCCGGGCCCACCTCGATCACCACGTCCTCCGGCGTCAGTTCCGCGGCGCGAACGATCCGGCGAACGGTGTTGGCGTCGATGACGAAGTTCTGCCCGAGCGTCTTGGTCGGCCGGATGCCGAGCCGGCCGGCCAGCTCACGGACGTCCGCGGGCCCGAGCAGCGCGTGCGTGTCCCTGATGTCCCCCACCGGAGCAGTCTTTCAGGTCCGCGTGAACGATGAGGGCCTGCTCTAGCTGAAGAGGAATTTGCCACAGACCGGCCATTGCCCCTGCCAGCGGCCGTTCACCTTGTTGTAGAGCATCTGGGCGCGGTAGGTCTGCTCCGCCGGGGTCGCGTTGGACGGCAGCCCCTTGCCGCCGACGGACCCCCAGGTCGCCAGCGAGAACTGGTAGAGCCCGTAGTAGCCGCCCGCGGAGTTGACCGCCCTGGGATTGCCGCCGGACTCGCACTTGGCCAGCCCCGCCCAGTTGAGCCGCGCGGCGGAACCGGCGCCGGCCGACTGCGGGCCGACGGCCAGGATCTCCGCGACCGGCTTGCGCTTGACCTTCTGGTCGATGACGGTCTTGACCTTCTTGCCGCGCCGCTTGACCCAGGCGACCTGGACGACCTTGATGCCCGGCTTGCCCTTGCGCAGCACCTTCTCGCTGAACGGCGGCAGCTTGGAGCTCTTCTTCTTGATCGTGGGCGCCGACGTCGTCAGCGTCTTGGTGACCGGCTTCGACAGCAACCGCAGCACCTTGATCATCTTGGTGCCGGCGGCGGGCGCCGTCAGCGGCGGCTTGACCAGGTTGTGCTTCCCGAGCTGCACCTGCGCCTGGGTGAGCACCTCCTGGACGGTCGTGCCCGTCGTCATCGTCTCGGTCCGCTTGCCGTCGACCACGAGGACGACCTTGCGCGGCGCCGGGGTGCTGGCCTTGGGCGCATCGGCGACGGGGGCCTGTGGCGGTGGCTTCTTTTCGCCGCCGCCACCGCCGCATCCGGCGGCGAGCAGCGCCGCGGCGACCAGCACAGAAATCGCGGGGGGTGTGGAACGCACCTTTGTCCTCCAGGACCGCCAGCAGGGCCCGGGGGGTGCCCTGCTCAACGGCCAGACACTAGAGCCCCACGGGTATATCTGGCTACCGCAACGACGGATATCACCCTGCCGAAGACGGTCGTATGGCCTCCACGGGCCCCTTGTGAGGGCCGCGAACGGTGTCCTCGGCCCTCACAAGGGGAACGGTCAGATGCCGCGGACCGCCGCGATGGTGAACGGCACCTCGGGGGTGCCCGGCCCCATCGGGCCGCCCTTGTCGAACTGCGAACGCACCACGTACAGAACGCCATGCCGGCGCACGGCCGTGGTCGGGAGTTGCAGCGCCTTGTCCGAGATCCGGCGTTCGAGGCGGGCCGCGGTACCGTCCGCGCTCACCCGCCAGCGGCTGATCGCGTAGGCGGTGTTGTGGACCACCCAGAGCCGGCCGTGCTGGAGCTCCAGGCCGTCGGCGTGGAGCATGTCGCCGCCACTGAGGCCCGCCTTGCGGACGGCGCCCGAGGCCAGGTCGAGGCGGTAGAGGCCACCGCCGGACATGTCGGCGGTGAGCAGGTAGCGGCCGCGCGGGTCGGCGACGATCCCGTTGAGCGTGAAACCGGCGCCGGGGTCGAGGATCCCGCTGAGGTCGAAGCGCGGCGTCAACGTGCCGCGGCCGCCCCGGGCGACCTCCCGCGGCGTCACGCGGTAGACCACGGCGCGGGTGCTGTCGGTCAGGTAGGCGCTCCCGTCGGGGGCGATGGCGATGTCGTTGACGAACCTCGCGCCCTCGCCGGGAACGTCGAAACGGGCCAGCAGGCGGCGGCTTCGGGTGTCGTACACCGTGACGCCCGCCGTGGAGTCGGTCACCCACAGCCGGCCGGCCCGGTCGACCCGCAGGCCGTTGGCGGTGTGGCGCCCGTCCGCCCCGGCGGGCAGGAAGACCTCCGCGGCCCGGCGGCCGGGCACCGTCCGGTAGATCGTGCCGTCGGTGTACGAACCGGCGTACAGAGCGCCGCCACGGGGGTCGGCGGCGATGCCCTCGGGATAGACCTTCGTGCCGGGCAGCTCGTACGCGGCGGAGACCCGAACGCGCGACGCCGCCTGTGCGGCTGATGCCGGTGCGGCTGATGCCTGCGCGGCGGACGGCTGCGACGCGGCGGCGGGGGCCGCCAGCGGCAGGGACGCCGCCGCGAGAGCGGTGACGGTGAGAGCGATGGATCGGCGCATCGTGCGCATGAGACCTCTCTCTGGGGACGAACAATAGAGGTGATGTCTTAGAACGCATACGAACGATAGTTAGAACTCTAATGCTCGTCAAGGGGCGAATCTGCTTGCCCGTTATCATGCGGAGATGACGTCGATGCCCTTTCCCGAGCGCCTGGGTTCCTACCTGAAGCGCGCCGAGCAGGCACTCAGCGCGACGAAGAACTCCGTGCTGAAGCCGGCGGGCGTGACGGGGCCGCAGTACGCGGCGCTGATGCATCTGTCGGACAACCCGGGCATCTCGGCGGCCGGTCTGGCGCGGCTGTGCGCGGTCACCCCGCCGACCATGAACACCGTGCTCAAGAACCTCCTGGAGCACGGCCTGGTCGAGCGCACACCGCACGAGTGGCACCGCAACGTCCTGGAGACCCGGCTCACCGCCAAGGGCGAGAAGACCCTGGCCGACGCCGACGCCCGCGCGGTCAAGGTCGAGCGCGGGCTCGCCGCCGAGTTCACCGACGCCGAACGCGAGACGCTGATGGCCCTTCTGGACCGCTGCGTCGACTTCCTGGACGCGGCCCGCCGCTCCGACCAGGCCTGAGCGAGGGCCCCGACCAGGCCTACGTGAACGCCCCTACCAGGGGCCGAAGACGCGTTCTCCGGTGGTGGCGATCGCCGTGCACAGGTCGGCGACCTCGACGCCCTTGACCTCGGCCATGAAGCGCACGGTGTGCGGGATCAGGTACGACGCGTTCGGCTTGCCACGGTGCGGGATCGGGGTGAGGAACGGGGCGTCGGTCTCGACCAGGATCAGGTCGAGCGGCGCGACGCGCAGGGCGTCGCGCAGCGGCTCGGCGTTCTTGAACGTGACGTTGCCCGCGAAGCTCATCACGTAGCCGTGGTCGGCGCAGACCTTGGCCATCTCGCCGTCGCCGGAGAAACAGTGGAAGACCACCTTCTCCGGGGCGCCCTCCTCGCGCAGGACGCGCAGCACGTCGTCGTGGGCCTCGCGGTCGTGGATGACCAGGGCCTTGCCGGTGCGCTTGGCGATCTCGATATGGCCGCGGAACGAGCGCTGCTGGTCGTCCTTGGGCGCCCAGTCGCGGTAGTAGTCGAGGCCGGTTTCGCCGATCGCCCGGACGCCGGGCTGCTCGGCGAGCCGGGCGATGTCGTCGATCACGGCGTCGTCGATGCCCGTGGTCTCGTTGGGGTGGATCGCCACGGCCCCGTAGACCGCGTCGTGCTCGAAGGCGGTCTCGGCGGCGAAGCGCGACGACGGCAGGTCGCAGCCGATCGTGACGATCCGCGTGATGCCCGCCGCCTTCGCGGCGGCCACCTGCTCGACCACGGGCGTCTCGACGATGTCGAGATGGCAGTGGCTGTCGAAGACGTCGACCGGAAGGCGGTCAGGCAGCGGCGGCACCGCGCGCGGTGCCTGCCCGCCCATCTCCTCCGGGTTCACTCGCCCTCCAGCCGGGCCAGCTCCTCGTCCACGATCGACTCGTCGAGCTTCTTGAACAGTGGGGTCGGCTTGACCAGCGGCACGCCGGGCTTGATCGGCCGCGACTCCCAGCGCGCCTGGGTGTCGTAGTCGCCGGTCAGGATCGGGTAGTCGGGCCCGCCGGGCTCGGAGACCGTCTCCAGCCGCGGCTTGCCGCTCCACTCCCCCTCGCCGCCGAGCATCTCGAACACCTTCTGCGAGGACTCGGGCAGGAACGGGGTGAGCAGCGACTTGGCGTCGTCGACGACCTGCAGCGCGACGTGCAGCACGGTGCCCTTGCGCTCCGGATCGTCCTTGATCTTCCAGGGCTCCTGGGCGGACAGGTAGCCGTTGGCCTCGCGGACGACGTCGAACGCCTCGGTGACCGCGTTCTTGAACCGCGAGCGGCCCAGCTCGGCGCCCACGGCGGCGAAGCCCGCCTTCGAGCGGTCGAGCAGCGCGCGGTCGGCGTCGGTCAGGTCGACCGCAGCGGGGATCGCGCCGAAGTCCTTGGCCGCCATGTTGATCGACCGGTTGACCAGGTTGCCCCACTGGGCGACCAGCTCGTTGTTGTTGCGCTCGCGGAAGTGCTGCCAGGTGAAGTCGGTGTCCTGGTTCTCGGGGCCGGCGACCGCGATGTAGTAGCGCAGCGCGTCGACGTCGTAGCGCTCCAGGAAGTCCTTCACGTAGATGACGACCTGGCGGGACGAGGAGAACTTGCGGCCCTCCATGGTCAGGAACTCCGACGACACGACCTCGTCGGGCACCTTGAGCTTGCCGAGCGAGCCGGCCGTGCCGCCCTTGTCACCCTCGCCGTTGTAGCCGAGGAGGATCGCGGGCCAGATCTCGGCATGGAAGACGATGTTGTCTTTGCCCATGAAGTAATACGAGAGGGCGTCCGGGTCCTGCCACCAGGCCCGCCACGCCTCCGGGTCGCCGCTCCGGCGCGCCCACTCCACCGACGCGGAGAAGTAGCCGATCACGGCGTCGAACCACACGTACAGCTTCTTGGACGGGTTGTCGCGCCAGCCGTCGAGCGGGATCGGCACGCCCCAGTCGAGGTCGCGGCTGATCGCGCGCGGCTGCATGTCGTCGAGCAGGTTGAGCGCGAACTTCAGCACGTTGGGCCGCCAGTCGCCCTGCTTGGACCGCAGGTAACGCCCCAGCACCTCGGTGAACGCGGGCAGGTCGAGCATGAAGTGCTCGGTCTCGACGAACTTCGGCGTCTCGCCGTTGATCCGGCTGACCGGATTGATGAGGTCGATCGGGTCGAGCTGGTTGCCGCAGTTGTCACACTGGTCGCCGCGCGCGCCGTCGTAGCCGCAGATCGGGCAGGTGCCCTCGATGTAGCGGTCGGGCAGCGTGCGGCCGGTGGACGGCGAGATCGCGCCCATCGTGGTCTTGGGGAAGATGTAGCCGTTGTCGTAGAGCCCCTTGAAGAGCTCCTGCACGATCGCGTAGTGGTTCAGCGTCGTGGTGCGGGTGAACAGGTCATAGGACATGCCCAGCCCGACCAGGTCTTCGGCGATCACGCGGTTGTAGCGGTCGGCCAGCTCGCGGGCGGTCACGCCCTCCTTGTCGGCCTGCACCTGGATCGGCGTGCCGTGCTCGTCGGTGCCGCTGACCATCAGGACCTTGTTGCCCGCCATCCGCTGGTAGCGGCTGAACATGTCGGCGGGCAGCGCGAATCCGGAGACGTGCCCGATGTGACGGGGCCCGTTGGCGTACGGCCAGGCGGGCGCGGTCAGGATGTGTCGGCTCGACGAGGACATGGGGTCAAGACTAGAGGGCGCTCCCGGCCCTATCGAATCGATATCGCCCACGGCGCAGAGTCCCGGCCGGCTCCCTGAAAATTTGCTGAGAGTCTTCCCTAGCCCTTGGCCGCTGACCTGGGCAACTGAAATCATCGAGCACCGAAAAGGCAGATCGACGCCATACCCTGGCGGGCGACCCACCGGACCGCTGCGCGGCCGCCGCCCGCCAGGGCCATGGCCGACCAGCGACGGACCACCGCCCGAGACCCCGGCAGGCATGACCCAAACCACACTGCGCTCGCCCGACGCCGGTCGGAACCCCGCCACGGCGGCCCCCGAGGCCCCCCGGCGGCCCGCGCCGCCCCGGCGGCCGCTGCCCCTACGCCTGCTGCGCCGCGGCGTGGTCTGGAAGTCGCTGCTCGTCGCGGCCGCCGGCCTGCTCGTGCAGTGGATGATCATGCCGCCGCCGCTGTACGCGGATCCGTTCTACGTCTTCACCGCCGGAAAGCTCTGGCCGGACATCCCGATCGGCGAGGAGCCCTTCCTCGACGTCCCGCACCAGATCACCCGGATGGGCCTGGTGCTGCCGACGATGGTCGCCGAACGGCTGCTCGGCGACGGCCAGGCGGCCTACTTCGCGGTCGCGGCGCTCGGCGGCTGCCTGTTCTTCGTGGGCGCCTTCCTCGCGGTGCGGTCGCTCTTCGGCGAGACGGCCGGGCTCGTGACCGCGCTGGTGCTGCTGGTCCACCCGTTCTTCATCCTGGTCAACCCGTACGGCAGCGAGGTCACCTGGGCTACCGGGGCGATCCTGCCCGACATGCCGGGCGCGGGGCTCTTCGCGCTCGGCGTGGCGGCGCTGGTCACCGCGAGCCGCAGAGCGGGCCGCCGCCAGACGCAGTTCCTGCTGATGGCCGGGCTGTTCTTCGGCTGCGCGTTCCTGGCCCGCGAGTTCCTGGCCTTCATGTACCTGGCCATCCCGGCCTTCGTGGCCCTTCTCCGCGTCCCGCTGCGCAGGCTCACCGTGATCGCGGCGCCGATGCTGGGCGTGCTGGCCGTCAACCTCGTTCACAACGCCGTGGTGTTCGGCGATCCGCTGACCGAGTTGCGCTCGGCCGCGGGCCACGGCGGGATGCCGGCCGAGCCGGTCACCCGGATGGACGCGCTGACCTCGTTCCCCCGCGCGATGTACGAGTGGGACGCGCTCGGCACGATCTTCATCGTGGCGCTGGCGCTCAACGTCGTGGGGTTCCTGGCGACCCGCGACCGGCGGCTGGCGTTCACGCTGGTGTGGTTCGCGACGCTGTGGGCACCGCTGACGCTGATGTCGGGCACCCTCGACCCGACCGACATCTCGCTGCGCGGCTGGCTCGTGCGCTACTGGTTCGCGGTGCTGCCTGCCCTCGCGGCGGGCGGCCTCGGGTCGCTCATCCTGCTGACCCGGCGCTTCGGGCCGCCGCTGGCCCGTTCCCTCGTCCCGCCGGCGATCCGTTTCGGCGCCCCGCTGGCCGACCGCCTGGGCGTGCCCCGCGGAAAGCGCCGCGCGGTGGCGCGGCGCGCCGGAACGGTGACCGCCGGGGCGCTCGCGATCGCCGTCGCCGCGGCCTACCTCGTGCCCGCCGGCGTCCAGATCGCCGAGCAGCCGCGCGACACGGCCTGGGCCGAACTGCGCGGCTGGCTGTCCGCGGAGGAGGATCCCCCGGTCGAGACGATCTGGGCGGACGAACGGCTCGGGCAGACGCTGTCGTTCTATACCCAGGACGTGTGGGGCGAGCAGGTGTGGGACGGCGAGATCCGCACGTTCCGCCAGATCGACGGTGAACTGCCCGTCGCCGCGGTGAACGGCCCGCTGCTCTACACCGAGTGGCGTGGCCAGGAGCCGCCCAGCTCCAACGGCGTCCGGCCGAGCACAGAGAGCGGCTGGGAACTGGAGTGGCGTTCGTCCGATGACGTGCTGGAGCTCTGGGACCGCCGCTAAGCGGTCTCGCCCACCGTGGCGGTCGTCTCGCCCACCATGGCGGTCGTCTCGTCCGTCTCGTTCGGCTCGGCGGGCGCCTTCGCGTGGCGGGCGAACATGAGGGCGGCGGCCAGGCAGGCCAGCGGCAGCGCGGGCATCGCGTACCGGTGGTCGAAGCCGAGCACGGCCACCGGCGCCACGAGCAGCGAGACCGCCACGCCCCACGGCAGCAGGACGGCGCGCCGGGTGCCCGGCCCGCCGCCCCGGCGGCGGACGAGGCCCCAGGCCCCCAGCAGGAGCACGATGAGGAGGGCCGGGCCGGGGATGTGGACCTTGTACGCGGCGAGCCAGCCGTCGTACGGCCCGACCGAGCGGGTGCCCTCGCTGACGCCGGGGTCGTAGGCGAGAGCGGTGCCGCGGGCCCCGGGCTCGCCCGACAGCGGGACGGTGCCCGCGGTGAAGTAGTAGACCGGCGGCAGGCGCTTGGGATGCGCGACCGCGGGATAGGCGAACGTGCGCGACACGTCCACGGTCACGGCCCACAGGTAGTCGAGCGGCTGCGCCATGATCGCGCGGAGCGCGAACGACCGGGCCAGGTCCTCGTTGGCGGTCCGGCCGGGCGGCCGGTTGATCTCGCCGATCCAGTAGTACTCCGAGGCGGCGTCGGTCTGCACGCCGTCCGGGCAGAGCTTGGCCTCGGCGGGCGGCGGCTTGACCTTGTCGCAGTCGACGAACGTCCGCGTCCGCGCCCAGAGCGAGGCCCCGTCGCCGCCCGCGAGCTTGAACCGCCCGTATTCGGAGTGGTACCACGTCGCGTACGAGACGATCGGGACGGCCGCCACCAGCGCCGCGACGAGCAGCGAGCGCCACGCCACCCGCCGCACGGCCATCCAGATCAGCACCAGGACCAGCAGCGGCAGCGCGATCGTGCGGACCAGCGCGGCGCACGCCAGCAGCAGCGAGGCGCCCGTCGCGGCCCGCCAGGTGATCTCCGGCGACCACAGCAGGACGATGACGGCGCCGGTCACCAGGAGCATGAACGGCGTGTCGGACAGCACCGCGTGCTCCAGATGGAGCAGCTCGACGTCGAACAGCGGAGCGATCATCGCGAGCGACGCGCCCCACGCGGGCAGCCCGCGGCGCCGCAGCACCGCGTAGCCCAGCACGCCCACGGCCAGCCCCATCAGATGCTGGAGCACGATGATCAGCGGGATGCTGTGGAACGGCTTGAGCAGCCAGAGGAAGAAGCCGTAGCCGCCGGGGTGCAGGTTCCGCGCGGGATGCGGTTCGAGCGCGAACCGCAGGTACTCGTACGAGTCGTACCAGTACATCTCGCCGGGCCGCTGCCCCAGCAGGGCAAGCCCCCGGACCACCACGGCCAGCACGAGCACCCCGGCGAACAGCCGATGCCGTCCCAGCCCGGCCCGCAGGCGCCGGACCGGACCGCGGCCGGGCGCCGGCTCCGCGGCCTTCTCGGAGCCGGTCAGGACATCGGTCATTTGGCGGCTCCCACGAGAGCGGGCTCGGCGGAACCGGGCCGGCCGTCGTCAGGCTCCCACCGGCGCCGGGCCCAGGGCAGCGCGACCAGGATCGCCGCGACGACGGCCAGGCCGCCCATGTAGTAGTACGGGGCGATGTCGTTCCAGTTGCGGAGCAACGTCATCACCAGGTAGCCCGTTCCCGCGTAGAGGCTGATCACGATGCTCATCAGCCACGTCCACCGGGTGGGACGGGCGGTCGCGTAGGGCATCGCCCACTCCAGGTACTGCACGCCGTGCGAGGCGGTGACCGCCTGGAAGGCCGAGGCGCTGACCATGGCGATGTCGACCGGATGGGCGCGGCGCCACCACCAGACGGCCGCCGTGATCGCGGCCAGGGTGAGCACCGTGCCGATGGTGCCGATCGTCTGGGAGAACGGATCGTGCAGCAGTTGCCCCTTGGGGACGGGGTTGAGCCACAGCAACACCGAACTCCAGCCGAACGTGCCGACCACGGGGTGGTATCCCAGCATGACGCTCATGACGTCGGGCAGCTTGGAGACCGGCGTGCCGACGGTCAGCGGCATGGTGACGAAGAGCGCGGCCAGGACCGCGCCCATTGCCCCGACGAGTTGCGCGCGGTAACGCCAGGTGGGCAGTGCGATCAGCAGTGCGGGCAGGAAGAGCGCGGGCCACGTCTTCACCGAGATGGCGAGCGCGATGAGCGCTCCGGCCAGCAGGACGCGGCGCGTGGTCAACGCTCCGCGCTCGCCCTCGCGCTCCGGTCCACGCCCCCGCAAGATCAGCACGAACGCGCCGAGGGCGAAGAGCAGGCACAGCGGCTCCATCTGCCCGTGCACCGCCGAGACCAGCACGGTCAGCGGGTTGGCCGCGTACAGGAACCGCGCCGTCGGCCGGAACGAGGGCGCCGCCAGCAACCCGACCAGCGCGACCACGCCGAGGTCGAACAGGATGGGCCCGACCCGGCTGACGACCATCCACGGCACGTCGAACTGCCGCTCGACGAAGACGTTGCCCGCCAGGAACAGCGCGTAGGTGGGCAGGTAGTTCCAGCCGGTCTGCGGCGCGTTCAGGATCGGGTCGCGGTGCTCCAGCGCGTTGACGCCGGCCCGGTGGAAGTCGATGTCGAGGTCGTACGGCTTGAAGTCACCCGCGACGAGCGCCATGAGGACCCGCAGGCCCAGCGCCACCAGCAGGGTGACCTTCAGGGACGGGGCCCAGCCGCGCCGCCAGCCCACCAGGAGCAGCACGGCGCAGAGCGCGAAGACCGCGAGCCGCGCCGCGAGATCCAGGGGGTCGACGATCATGGACATGCGCCAGGGTCAGTCGCGGTGGCCCTGCTCGGCCTTGACCTCGCCGGCCTCGACCGGCTCGCCCGCCTCGACCGTGACCTGCTCCGCCTTGACCGACTCCGCCTTGGCCGACTCGGCCTCGGCCAGGTCGACGGCCTCCACCTTGCCCTCGGCCTTGCCGCGAGCGCGCAGCGCGTCCTGCACGGTCGAGTCGCCCTCGGCGGACTCGGTGGCCGGGTGCGAGGAGCGGCGGATGTTGAGGATGGAGAGGAAGAACGTGCCCAGCAGCGCCTGGAAGCTCATCATCAGGGCGGTGGCCGACGGCACCACGAGCCGCAGCGACTCGCGCGGGTCGAGCTCGCCGAAGCTGCGGACCTGCCAGTGCACCAGCGAGGCGACCAGGCCCGCGAGACCCAGCACGGCGAGGACGCCGGAGATCACCAGGCCGCGTTCGAGCGACCAGGACTTGAGGAAGCTGCCCACCCGCGCGGTCTGCGGCAGGAAGCCCTCCGCGACCCCGTACGCCTTGGTGAGCAGCGCGAAGAGCACCGCCTGGAAGCCGATCACCAGCATCGCCGACGCGCCGACCAGCGTGTCGACGTCGAACGCGATCTCGCCGACCGTCACCGGCCCGAAGGACAGTGCGATCCCCGCGCCGAGTCCGAGCGTCATAAGGACGAGGCCGGGGATCAGGAACAGCCATCGCGGGCTGTAGAGCAGGAGGAAGCGCAGATGCCGCCAGCCGTCCCGCCACGTGTTGAGGTGCGGGGGCCGCGACCGGCCGTCGACCGCCAGCGTGGTCGGCACTTCGGTGATCTTGTAGCCGAAGAGCGTGAACTTCACCACCAGCTCGCTGGCGAACTCCATGCCGCTGGACTGCAGGCCCAGCGACAGCGCCACGTCGCGGCGGAAGCCGCGCAGGCCGCAGTGGAAGTCGCCGATCTTGCTCTTGAAGAAGAGCCGGCCGACGAAGCTGAGCACCGGGTTGCCGAGGTAGCGGTGCAGCGGCGGCATGGCGCCGGGGGCGATGCCGCCCTCGAACCGGTTGCCCATGACCAGGTCCGCGCCCTTGCGCAGCTCGTCGACGAACGGCCGCAGCGAGGTGAAGTCGTAGCTGTCGTCGGCGTCGCCCATGATCACGTACTCGCCGCGCGCGGCGCGGATGCCGCCCATCAGCGCGTTGCCGTAGCCCTTGCGGTCGACATGGACGACGCGCGCCCCGGCCGCCTCGGCCAGCGCCTGGCTGCCGTCGGTGCTGCCGTTGTCGGCGACGACGACCTCACCGTCGATGCCGTTCTCCTTGAGGCACGCGACCGCCTTGCGCACGCAGGTCTCGACGGTCTCGGCCTCGTTGAGACACGGCATCACTACGGTCAGTTCCATGTCGACTCCTTGTTGTCCCCTCGGATACGGGATCTGGGGATTTCGACTAATCTTGGCACGGCGCGCGGACGGGCTCAGGGGCAAGAGGGTACCCGTAATACCTGCGACGGTCCGCGATACACCGCGAGTAACGATCAATCACGCCATCTTGTTGTCAAGCCGCAACTCGAAGACGAGCGCGGCCCGGTGCGCGGACGACAGGCTGAGTAACATGCTACGGGCTCTCCGGGGGAGGTATTGGCGCCTTGACATTTGCCGCTGATGCCGACGCGCACGCCTCGGGCGCGACCGACCTGCTCGAGACGCCTGACCAGGCCGAAGGTCTCGACCGCAACGATTCCGCCACGGGCGGCGGACGCACCGGCACCGGCACCTCGCCCCGCCGGGCGCGCCTCCAGGGGCTCGGGGCACGGGTCAGGCCGTTCCTCTCCGCGCACTGGCCCTTTCTGATCATCTTGGCCGCGGGCCTGTCACTGCGCGTGATCACGATGCTCGGCTACCGCTGGGCGATGTGGTTCAACGACGCGTTCCAGTACGTGCAGACCGCGCTCGAGAACGAGCCCCACATCGTCCGGCCCAACGGATACGTCTTCTTCCTCCAGGCGCTGGAGCCCTTCCACTCGTTCGCCCTCATCACGACCGTGCAGCACCTGATGGGGCTGGGCATCGCGGTCATGATCTACGCGCTGCTGCGGCGCCGGCTGGGCGCCGCCCGCTGGGTCGCCACGCTCGCCGCCGCCCCGGTCGTGCTGGACGCGTACCAGATCCAGCTCGAGCACATGATCCTCTCGGACGTGCCGTTCACCTTCCTGATGACGGGCCTGGTGACGCTCATCCTGTGGTGGCGCGACATCACCGCCGTCCGCGGCGCCGCGCTGGGCGCGCTGCTGGCCCTCACCGTGCTGACCCGTTCGGTGGGCATGGCCCTGCTCCTGGTCGTGCTGGTCTACCTGGTGATCCGCCGGGTCCGGTGGACGACGCTCGCCGCGGCCGTGGTCGCCTGCGCGATCCCGCTGATGGGCTACGCCATGTGGTTCAAGGCCGAGCACGGGAAGTTCGGGCTGAGCAACAGCAGCGGCCCGTTCCTGTACGCCCGGGTGATGAAGTTCGCGGACTGCCACAAGATCAAGAACCTGCCGGTCGAGGAGATGCCGCTCTGCACGCAGGTCCCGGCCACCGACCGGCCGTCGTCGCAGTTCTATGTGTGGGGCAACTCCTCGCCCTTGCTGCGGCTCCCGGGCGACATGTTCAACAACGACAAGAGCGCCGAGGCGGGCCGGTTCGCCAAGCGCGCCATCCTCGCCCAGCCCGGCGACTACTTCCAGGCGATGGCCTACGACGTCGTCCGTGTCTTCTTCTGGAACCGGACGGTCTTTCCCGACAAGTTCACGTACGAGCTCTACCAGTTCCGCACCACGGCCGCCCCCAATCCCGACTGGGCCGTGCCCTTCACCGACGCCTACGAGCACGGCCCCGCCGACACCCGGGTGGTCGAGCCGTTCGCCGGCGTGATGCGCTTCTACCAGAAGTGGTTCTACCTGCGCGGCACCCTGCTGGGCGTGATCCTGCTGGTCGCGGCGGCGGGCCTGATCCGCCGGCGCGACTGGTTCGGCCGCGCGCTGCTGCCCCTCGGCGCCGTGGCCGGGCTCCTGGTCACCCCCGCCGCCAGCGCCGAGTTCGACTATCGGTACGTGGTGCCCGCGATCCCGATGGCCTGCCTGGCCGCCGCTCTCGCCTGGGTCCCCGGCCGCCACCGCCGCCCCGGCGTCCCCCCGTCCCCCGACGAGCGCGACGGTCCCGCCGGCGGTCCCCGCCGTCCGGTCCGCGACCGCCTCGTCCGCGTCGCCGGCTCGCGCCTCGTCCGCCCGTCGCGGGCGCGCCGCGAGTCGTCCCCGAGCTGAGCCGCGCGATGCGACCGGCCACGACGACTCCGCACGCCGAGCGCCCGCCGGGCGACGGGCGGCCCGCACCGGCCGGCCGCGTGGCGGCCGCGCGGTGGTGGGCGCGGGTCCGGCTGGGCGCGCTGCGGCTGCGGCTGGAGGCCCGGCTGGCCACCGCGCTGGAGCCGCCGCTGGGCGGCCGGCTGCGGGCCCGGGCCCGCCGGCATCCGATCTTCATGGCCATGCTGGCCGTCGCGGCCCTGCTGCGCCTCGTCGCGATGATCGGCTACCAGCCGGCGCTGTTCTTCAACGACAGCTACGACTACATCCAGGTGGCGATGCGGCCGGCCCCGCATCCGCTGCGGCCCGACGGCTACGCCTTCGTCCTGCTCATCCTGCGGCCGTTCCACAGCTTCGCGCTGGTCACGACCGTCCAGCACCTCATGGGCCTCGCCATGGGCGTCATGATCTACGCGCTGGCCCGGCGGCGGTTCCGGCTGCCCGGCTGGGGCGCGGCGCTGGCCGCCGCCCCGGTGTTGCTCGACGCCTACCAGATCCAGCTCGAACACCTCATCCTGTCGGACACGCTCTTCACCTTCCTGGCGGTGAGCGCCGTCTGCCTGCTGCTCTGGCACGACCGCCTCACCTGGCGGCTGGCGACCGCGCTGGGCCTGCTGGCCGGGATGGCGTGGCTGACCCGCTCGGTCGGCCTGCTGGTGCTGCTCTGCCTGCTCGCATTCATGATCATCAGGCGGGTGGACCGGCGGATGATCCTGGTCATGCTGGCCGCCGCGGTCCTGCCGGTCATCGCCTACATGGGCTGGTACAAGATCGACCACGGCAAGTTCGCGATGACCGAGAGCAACGGGATCTTCCTGTACGCGCGGGTCTACAAGTTCGCCGACTGCCACAAGATCAAGAACCTGCCGGTCGAGGAGATGCCGCTCTGCACCGAGCTGGTCAACCGGCTGCCCAACTCCCAGGACGGCATCTGGAACGCCGGCTCCCCGCTGGCCCGCTACACCGGCAAGAAGTTCAGCCCGGAGACCAACCAGACCGCCAACGACTTCTCCAAGCGCGTGATCATGGCGCAGCCGGGCGACTACGGCCGGGTCGTGGCCAAGGACTTCCTGCGGGTCTTCGCCTGGGACCGCACGGTCTTCCCCGACCGCGCCACCTACGGGCAGTACGAGTTCGGCACCCGGCGCAGCGCCCTGCCCAAGTGGATGCAGGACACCCACGTCGAGGAGGCGGTGGCCTACGAGCACGGCCGGGTCACCCCCCGCGCGGTCGATCCGTTCGCCGGGTTCCTGCGCGTCTACCAAGACTTCTTCTACCTGCGCGGCACCATGGTCGGGGTGCTCCTGCTGATCGGCCTGGCCGGCATCGGCGCGATGTGGCGGCGGCTGGGCGGCGGCGCCCTGCTGCCGTGGACGCTGGCCACCGGCCTGCTGCTGGCTCCGGCCGCGACCGCCGAGTTCGACTATCGGTACGTGCTCCCCGCGGTGCCGCTGGCCTGCGTCGCCGCGGCCATCGCGTTCTCCCCCGACGTGCGCCTGCGGCTCCGTGCGACCCGCCGGCCGGGCCGCTCCGGCGCCCCCGCCGACATCGCACCCGACATCACGCCTGACACCGCGTCCGGTTCGGGGACGGGCGACGACCGGCCCGGCGAGGTGCTCGTTCCATGACCCTGCGGCTTCGCGGTCACAGGCTCTTCCTCACGCTGCTCGGCCTCGGCGCGGCGCTGCGCGTGGTCACGATGGCGGGATTCCCGCCGACCCTGTGGTTCAACGACAGCTACGACTACGTGCGGATCGCGCTCGGCCCGTTCCCGCACCCGATTCGTCCTGCCGGATACGGGATCTTCCTCTGGCTGCTCAAGCCGTTCCACAGCCTCACGCTCGTGATGGCCCTGCAGCACCTGATGGGCCTGGGCATCGGTGTCGCCATCTACACACTGCTAAGTCGCTACGGGCTGCCCGCCTGGGGAGCGACCCTGGCCGCCGCGCCCGTGCTCCTGGACGCCTACCAGATCCAGCTGGAGCAGATGGCCCTGTCGGACACGCTGTTCCTCTTCCTGGTCGTCTGCGCGTTCACGGTCCTGCTGTGGCCGAGGGAGAGCCGCCTGCCGCCCGCGCGGTGGTGCGCCCTTGCCGGGCTGCTGCTGGCGCTGGCGACGCTGACGCGGACGATCGGCCTCCCCGTCCTGCTGCTCACGCTCGGCGTCCTGGTGCTGTGGCGGGTCGGCCGGGGCCGGCTCGGGGTGGTCGCGGTCGCCGGGCTGCTGCCGCTGGCCGCCTACACGGCCTGGTTCCACGCGGAGAACGGGCAGTACGCCCTGTCGCGCACCGACGGCGTCTTCCTGTGGGGGCGGACGGCCGACTTCGCCGACTGCGCGAAGATCAAGCCGCCGCCCGAGCTCGCCTCGCTCTGCCCGCCGGGCGAGCCCGGCAAGCGACGGGCCTCCTCCAACCAGGTCTGGCACGAGTACTCCCCGATCGGATGGACCTATGGCGAGGTCTTCTCCCCCGAGCTCAACGACCGGGCCATGCGGTTCGCGCTCGACGCGATCAAGGCGCAGCCGCTGGACTATCTGGGGACCGTGCTCTACGGCTCGACCGTCCGCACCTTCTGGGTGACCCGCTCGCCCTATCCCACGGCGTTCGTCACCGACCTCTACAAGTTCCCCGAGCAGCCGAAACCGCCGCCGGGCTGGGCGGTGTACGGCGGCGGGACGCCCGCCTCGGTGACCGCCGGGTACGAGCGCGGGCCGGCGGCCACGCACCCGGTCGAGCCGTTCGCCACGTTCATGCGCGGCTACCAGCGGGTCGCCTACCTGCCCGGGATCGTGCTCGCGGGCATCCTGCTACTGCCGGCGGTGGCGTGGTGGCGCCGGCGGCGCGACGGCATCGCCCTCGCGCGGAAAGACCGGCCGCGGATCCTGCTGCCCTTCGCCGGGGCCGTCGCCCTGGTGTCGGTACCGCCGGTCACCACGGACTTCGACTACCGGTACGTGCTGGTCGCGGTGCCGCTGGCGTGCCTCGCCGCCGGGCTGGCCTTCACGCGAGGCCGTCCGGACCCTGCCGAGCCCTCCGGGGCCCCGCTACCAGGCGTGCAGGCGCCGGAGCCGGAACACCAGCTCTAGGTCGTCCGTCCGGCGGGCCGGGGGGACGGCCGGTCGTTTGCCCCACGGTGCCGAGAACGCCTTGACGTTCTGGCTCTCGCAGTTGGGGCACACATGATCGGTCCAGGGTGTCGTGCAGCGGTGACCGTCGTGCTCGTACACCACGCCCTCTCCACCGTGTCCGTCGGCGGTGTGCCGGACCTCGAACTGCTCCTCCCATGTGGTGAAGCAGCACAGGCACTCATAGACCCAGCTCTCGTGGCTCGACCATGCGTCGCGCACGGCCCCACCCCCTTGGTGCCGGGGCGTCCCCGGCCATTCCGCAGCCGCCGTCCACATGGTGACAAGCCGCGATGGGGGGCCATATGGCCCTTCTTATCCACCAGTGTCATACCCCGTGACCAGGCAACACAACACGACGCGCCGGTCACGGTTTCCTGGCTGCCACCACCGCGTCGTAGACGACGCGTTTGGGCACGCCGTTCTCCTTCGCCACGTCCCCGATGGCCTGCTTGCGCGGCGTTCCGGCGGCCTCCCGCGCGCCGACCTCGGCGGCGAGATCGGCCGGGTCGGACAGCCCCTCGGGTTCCGGGGCGCCGCCGACCACCAGCGTGATCTCGCCCTTGACGTTCTCGTCCGCCCAGCCGGCCAGCTCGCCGAGCGGCCCGCGCCGCACCTCCTCATAGGTCTTGGTGAGCTCGCGGCAGACCGCCGCGGGCCG
This sequence comes from Spirillospora sp. NPDC048911, assembly GCF_043198015.1. Lineage (NCBI taxonomy): Bacteria > Bacillati > Actinomycetota > Actinomycetes > Streptosporangiales > Thermomonosporaceae > Spirillospora > Spirillospora sp. NPDC048911. The sequence continues at coordinate 35,221 of NZ_JBICUD010000021.1, forward strand.
GTCGGCGCCGAAGGCCTCGGCCATCGCGGCCAGCGTGGCGGCCAGCCGCCGCGGCGACTCGAAGAAGACCATGGTGCGCGGCTCGGCGGCGAGCGCGGCCAGCCTGCGGCTCCGGTCGCCCGGCTTGCGCGGCGGGAAGCCCTCGAAGCAGAACCGGTCGGTGGGCAGCCCCGAGACGACCAGCGCGGTGGTCACCGCGGAGGGGCCGGGCAGGACGGAGACCGGCACGCCCTCGGCCACCGCCGCCACGACCAGGCGGTAACCGGGGTCGGACACGCCGGGCAGCCCGGCGTCGGTGATCACCAGCACGTTCCGGCCGGCGAGCAGCTCGCCGAGGAGCTCCTCGGCGCGGGCCCGCTCGTTCTGGTCGTAGTACGAGACGACCCGGGCGCGCACCTCGACGCCGAGATCGGCGGCCAGCCGCCGCAGCCGCCGGGTGTCCTCGGCCGCGATGATCTCCGCCTCGGCCAGCGCGGCGCGCAGCCGCGCCGAGGCGTCGTCGGGCCGGCCGATCGGCGCCCCTCCGAGCAGCAGGGTCCCGGTTCCGTCGTCTGTCGCGTCGCCCGTCACCACCCCATTCTCCCGCCGCCGCGCCGCGCCCACGCCCTCGCCCCGCCAGGGCCAGCCCCGGTGCCCCGCCAGGACTAGGCCCTCGTGCCGCCGCGCCCGGACCCTCGCCCCGCCCGACACGTACCGGATGCGCCCCTACGATGGCTTAATGGCGATGACGGATTACGCGCCGGCGGAAACACTCGACGAGGGGCCGCGGCCGGGGGGCCGGACCGGTTCCCTGCGCGCCTGGCTCGCCCCGCCGATCCCGGGCGGCGCCCTGATCGGCTGGCTCGGGCCGCTGCTGGTGACCGCGTTCGCCGGGTTCCTGCGGTTCGACCGGCTGGCCATCCCGCACGCGGTGGTCTTCGACGAGACCTACTACGCCAAGGACTCGCTGGCCCTGCTGAAGTTCGGGTGGGAGCACAGCACCGTCAAGGACGCCGACAAGCTGCTCCTCGCCGACCGGAACGCCAACATCTGGGCCGACGGCCCGTCGTTCGTGGCCCATCCGCCCGGCGGCAAGTGGATGATCGCCCTCGGCGAGTGGGTGTTCGGCGCGACGCCGTTCGGCTGGCGGTTCATGCCCGCCCTGGCCGGCACGCTGTCGGTGCTCATCCTGTGCCGGGTGGCACGCCGGATGACCGGCTCGACGCTGCTGGGCTGCGCGGCCGGGCTGCTGCTGGCGCTGGACGGGCTGATGTTCGTGACCAGCCGCGCCGCGCTGCTCGACGTCTTCGTGATGTTCTGGATCCTGGCGGCCTTCGCCTGCCTGGTCGCCGACCGGGACGTCTCCCGGCGCCGCCTCGCGGACGCCGTCGAACGGGCCCACGCCGCGCCCGCCGGGGCGTTCGGGCCGTTCATCATGCACTGGTGGCGGATCCCGGCGGGCCTCTGCCTGGGCATGGCGCTCGCGACCAAGTGGACCGGCGTCTACTACATCGCGGCCTTCGGCATCCTGGTCGTGGTGTGGGACTACGGCGCCCGCCGCGCCGCCGGCGTCGAGCGGCCCTTCGCCGGGGCGCTGGCGCTGGAGGCGGGCCCGGCCTTCCTCAAGCTGGTCGTGATCGCCCTGATCACCTACCTGGTCTCGTGGTGGGGCTGGATCTTCCGGCCCGGCGGCTGGGGACGCGGTGAGGTCGCGGGCTTCGCGCCGTGGCGGCCGATCGAGGCGATGCCGGACCTGTGGAAGTACCACCGGGAGATGCTGAACTTCCATACCGGCCTGGACGCCAAGCACCCCTACCAGTCGTGGCCGTGGGACTGGCCGATCCTGCACCGCCCGGTGGCGTTCTTCTACACCGAGCCCAAGGGGCAGTGCGGCGCGGCCAAGTGCTCGCGCGAGATCCTCGGCATCGGCACCCCGGTGTTGTGGTGGGGCGCCCTGGTCGCCCTCGTCATCTGCGTCGGGCTCTGGGCGGTCGTGCGCGACTGGCGTGCCGGGGCCGTCCTGCTGGGCGTGCTGGCCGGCTGGGTGCCGTGGTTCCTGCCCGCCTTCTCCGACCGGACGATGTTCCTCTTCTACGCCACCCCGATGATCCCGTTCATGGTGCTCGCGGTGGTCCTGGTGCTGGGCTATCTCATCGGTCCCGCGCGGGAGCCCGAGCCCGCGCTGCCGTCCGCGCCGGCGTTCGGGCCCGCCCTGGAGCCGAACGCCGCCCTGGTCGGCACGCGCCGCATCGTCGGCGCCGCGGCCGCCGGCGCGTTCGTGCTGCTCGTCCTGGTCAACTTCGCGTACTTCTACCCGATCCTGGCCGCGAAGGTGATCACCTACGACCAGTGGAAGGACCGGATCTGGTTCAACTCCTGGATCTGACCCGTCAGATGGACCTGACGCCCGTCACGCCTCCACCACGACGGGCGCGGCGGACGGCAGCGGGCGGGCGGGGCTGAGGGTCCGTGCGCCCAGGAGACAGACCAGCAGGGCGACCACGCCGCCGGCCCCGGCCCCGGCGAACGCCCCCGGGACCCCGGCGAGGTCCTGGCCGACGCCCGAGACCGCCGAGCCGAGCGAGCTGCCCGCGCCGATCGCGGCGACCACCCAGGCGAACGCCTCGGTGACCGTGCCGGTCGGCGCCAGCCGGTCGACCAGGGAGAAGCTGCACGCCAGCACCGGCGCGAGGAAGATCCCGCTGACGAACGCGAGGACCATCATGACGGTCAGGCCGGGCGCCCACATCAGCGGCAGGTAGCACGCGGCGAGCGCGACGAGCAGCCAGGGCAGGCGGCGGTGCGCCTCGCCGGGCCACGACCGCGCGCCGTAGACCAGGCCGCCCGCGAGGGCCCCGGCGGACATGGCGGCCAGCAGCAGACCCGAGGCGAGGTCGTTGTCCAGCCGTTCGGCGTAGGCGACCACGGCGACCGCGTACACGCCCAGCGCCACGCCCGCGAAGGCGAGCGAGAGCAGCAGCACGCGCAGGCCCGGAGAGCGCAGCGGGCCCGCCCAGTCGGCGGCGCGCGGCTCGCCGCGCCATTCGCGGGAGGGCCGGGACGTGGTGATGACGAGCGTCCCGACGATGCCGATGGCGCCCGTGAGCACGAGCGCGGTCTCGGTGGAGAGGGCGGCGGCGGCCACGACCAGGAGCGGGCCGACCGTAAAGAGGATCTCCTGCGCCGCCGCGTCCAGCGCGTACGCGGCCTGCACCTGGGCCGGGCCTGGCAGGACCGCGGTCCAGAGCGCCCGCAGCCCCGCTTCCAGCGGCGGTGTGGCGAACCCGGCGAGGATCACCGCTCCGATCGCGACCGGCAGCGGATCCGCGCCGACCACCGCGAGCAGGGTGAATCCGGCCGCCGCCATGATGGCGGACACCAGCAGGACGCGTGGCTGGCCAAGCCTGTCCATGGCACGGCCGAGCACGGGCTGGCCCGCCGCCGTGGCCAGGCCGAGTACCGCCCCGAGAGCCCCGGCGAGGGGATACCCACCGCCTTCGGCCCGGATGTGCAGCACCACCGCCAGCATGCCCATGCCGTTGGGCAGGCGTCCCAGCAGCGTGCCGCCGAGCAGCCGCGCCGCGTAGGGCAGCCGCAGAAATTCACCGTACGCGCGCATCCGCTCTCCGAAGTCATACGTATTACTTGCTCCATCATACGTACCACTAAGAGGGCGATCGGCTCTACCCTGATTTTCGTGTCGCCTACCGGACGCCCTACGAGCAGGGACGTCGCGCACGAGGCCGGGGTCTCGCAGTCCACGGTGTCGCTCGTGCTCGGCGGGAAGTCGGCGGGGCGGGTCTCCCCCGCCACCGCCCAGGCGGTCCGGGACGCCGCCGAACGGCTCGGCTACCGGCCCAACCTGGCCGCGCGCAACCTGCGGCTGGGCTCGGCACGGACCGTGCTGCTGATCGTCCCGACCCTGACCGCGCCGTTCTTCGGCGAGGTCTACCTCGGGGCCGCCCGGGTCGCCGCCGAGCACGGCTTCGGGATCGTGGCCTATCCGTGGCCCGACGACGCCGGGCCCGCCGACAGCCCGTTCGCCGCGCCGCACGAGGCGATCGACGGCATCATCGCGACGTCCCTGGCCGCCGACGTGACGAGCGAGTTCCGCGATACGCCGGTCGTGATGCTCGACAGCGACCCCGCCGGCACGGCGCCCACGGTCGTCTTCGACGTCGCCGACGGCATGCGGGCCGTCGCGGCGCACCTGGCCGATCTCGGGCACCGCCGCATCGGGCATGTCGCGGCGTCGATCGACCAGTGGACGTTCCACGCCCGCGGCGAGGCGCTCGCGGCGGCCGTCGAGGCGTTGCCGGGCGGCTCCTACACCCGTGCGAGCGGCGCTCTGGAGGTGGGCTCGGCGCGGGACGCGGCGGGCCTGCTCCTCGACCGCCCGGCCCCGCCGACGGCACTGGTCTGCGACGACGACCTCATCGCGGCCGGCGCCTACAAGGCCGCCCGGGCCCGCGGCCTGGAGGTCCCGCGAGACCTGTCGGTCACGGGCTTCGACGACGTCCAGCTGGCCACCGCGCTGGAGCCGGAGCTGACCACCGTGCGGCTGCCCGCCGAGGCCCTCGGCGCGGAGGGCATGACGGCGCTGCTCGCCCTCCTCAAGGGCGGCGATCCGCCGCCGCGTTCCCTGCCGGGCGAGCTGGTCGTCCGGGGCTCGACCGCCGCCGCGCCCGGGGCGCCGGTTAGGAGCCGTCCCCTCGGGCTAGATAGTTCCCATGGTTGATCTCCCCTCGGAAGTGGATCCGGCCGCGCAGCCCGGCGACCGGCTCGGCACCCGGCCGCCGCACACCCGGGCGTGGCGGGACGGGAAGGTCGAGGCGGAGGGCTTCCCGGTCGCCGAGATCAGCGACTATCTCGACAAGCCCGGCCACGTCGTCTGGCTCGATCTGTGCGGGCCGGACCACGACGGCCTGCGGGTCGTCGCCGACGAGCTCGGCCTGGACCCGATCGCCATCGAGGACGCGGTCTCCCGGCACGAGCGGACCAAGCTCGACCGGTACGGCGAGTACGCGTTCCTCAACGTCTACGCGCCCGAGTGCGCCGACGGGGGCATCGTCCTGCACGAGGTGTCGGCGTTCATCACCGACCGGGCCCTGGTCACGGTGCGGCAGGACACCGGCTTCGACGTCGACGCGCTCGTCCGGCGCTGGGACGACACCCCCGACATCGAGCGGCCCGAACTCGCCGCCCACGGCGTGCCCTACCTGCTCTACAACCTGCTGGACATGGTCGTGGACGCCCAGCTGGACGCCGTCCAGGTGCTCGACGCCGAGGCCGACGACCTGGGCGATCTGGTCTTCGACGACAAGTACCCGGTCCGCGACGTCCAGCGGCGCAGCTTCGACCTGCGCCGCAACCTGGTGGCCCTCCGGAAGGTCGCGCTGCCGATGCGCGAGCTCGTCAACACCCTGCTGCGCCGCGACCTGGCGATCGTCCAGACCCCGCTCGTCCCGTACTACCAGGACGTCTACGACCACACCATGCGGGTCGCGGAGTTCACCGACAGCCTGCGCGACATGGTCGGCAACCTCCTCGACACGCGGATCGCGCTGCAGGGCAACCGGCTGAACGAGGTGATGAAGAAGGTCACCAGCTGGGCGGCCATCATCGCGGTGCCGACGGCGGTCACCGGCTTCTACGGGCAGAACGTGCCGTATCCGGGCTCCGGCGCGCACTGGGGGTTCGTCGTGAGCACGGTCGTCATGATCGCTTGCAGCGTGACGCTCTACCTCGTCTTCAAGCTCCGCGACTGGCTCTGACCTGGCCATACGGCGCTCACAGACCGCGCAGGAACTTGGCGGCGATGGGGGCGGCGGCCTCGGCGCCGGTGCCGCCGTCCTCGACGATGACCGCGAACGCGACGTCGCCCCGGTAGCCGATGAACCAGGCGTGGGTGGGCGGCTCCGCACCGGACCCGAACTCGGCGGTTCCGGTCTTGCCCGCCGTCCCGGCGGGGAAGTCGACGTTCGCCGCCGTGCCCTCCTTGACGACCGCGGGCATCAGCGTGCGCAGGGCCCGCCGCACGCCCGGCTCCAGCTGGTGCGGCTGCTCGGGCTTGCGCCCGCCCGCGTCCACCGCCTGCGACGCCAGCGCGGCGTCGACCAGGCGCGGCGACCGCCACGTCCCGCTTGCGGCGGCGGCCGCGACGCTCGCCATGTTGAGCGGGCTGGTCAGCACCTCGCCTTGCCCGAACGAGGCGGACGCGAACGCGGTGTCGTCCTTGGCCTGCGGGAATGAGGCCCGGACGGCGGGCAGCCCCGCGATGACCGGCGCGTTGAAGCCGAACTGGGCCGCCACCTGTGCCAGCCGCTTCTGGCCCAGCTTGTCGACCGCGAGGCGCGCGAACGTGGTGTTGCACGAGTGCGCGAACGCGTCGCGGAACGAGACCGTGCCGAAGTCCTCGTTCTTGTAGTTCTTGAACTGGCGGCCGCCGACGTTGGTCGTCGCCGGGCACGGCACCCTGCTCTGGGCGTCGAGCCCGTCGGCCACGAGCGCGGCGGCGGTGACCACCTTGAACGTGGAGCCCGGCGGGTAGCGGCCCATCAGCGCCCGGTTGTACCCGCCGGGCTTGTTCGCGACCGCGAGGATCTCGCCGGTGGACGGGCGCAACGCCACCATCGAGGCGGACTTGCCGACGCCGGCGAGCGCCTCGCCCGCGGCCTTCTGCACCTTCGGGTCGAGGGTCGTGCGCACGAGCCGCCCGTCCTTGCCGCCGAACCGCTGCACCGTCTTCACGGCCTTCCCGTCGGCCCCGACGATCTGCACGGCCAGCGCCGGGGTCCCCGCCAGCCGACGTTCGTACTGCCGCTGGAGACCGTCGGCGCCCACCGGGTCGCCCTGACGGTAGGGGGCGCCCAGCTTCTTGGCGGCGTCGGCGGTGGCCGGGCTGACCGGTCCGGCGAGCTGCTGGACCGAGCCCGACGACGACTGCTCCAGGCTGCTTCCGTCGGCGGCCGTGATGCCCGCCCGGGCCGGCCAGGTGCGGGCGGCCTTGAGCCGCTGCCCCTCCTTGAGGGCCGGATAGATGACCTGCGGCGACCACGCCACCCGCCATTCGCCGTCCCGCTTGGTGAACGGGAGCATGCCGACGTACGACCAGTCCCGGTTTCCGGCGAGGGTGAGCGTGGCCTCGTAGGAGCCGCCCGCCGCGCCGTCCTTCGGCTTGCCGATCGAGCCCGGCTCGTACTTCTGCCGTACCACCCCGAGGTCCTCGCGCAGCTGCGCGAACCGTTTGTCGAAGTCGGCGGGCGGGTCGGCGGTGAGGGCGCGCATCGCGGCGACGTCGCCGCGTTGCCAGGCGGCGAGGTAGTCCTTCGCGGTGTCCCCCGGTCCGTCGTCGCCCTTCAGGAGCCACCAGGCGGCTCCTCCTCCCAGCAGCACGGCGAGGGCCGCGGCCAGGGCGATGACTTTACGCGATTTGGACATGCCCGTAGGACACCAGCTGACCAGGCAAAAGTCCAAGATGCGTATCGATTTCGGTGGAATATGAAGATTGATATAGTTCCTGGTCGTGAATCTGGTCGGGCATCTCAACTGCTTCGTCGTCGTCGCCGAAGAACTCCACTTCGGGCACGCGGCGGAGCGGCTCGGCATGGCCCAGCCCCCGCTCAGCCAGCGGATCCAGCGGCTGGAGAAGGAGCTCGGCGTGCGGCTCTTCGACCGGTCCAGCCGCCGGGTGGAGCTCACCGCCGCCGGGCGGCTCCTGCTGGACGAGGCGCGTGAGATCCTCACCCGCGTGGAACGTGTGCACTCGCTCGCGGAACGGGCCAGGCTGGGCGAGATCGGCACCGTGCGCGCGGGACTCCCGCCCGACCTGGGCGGCGCCGTGGTCGCCGCGCTGATCGCCGCGTTCCGCGAGCGCTGCCCCGACCTGCGCCTGGACCTGCGCGAGATCGGCACCGCCGAGCAGGTGCGCGCGCTCACCGAGGGGGCCCTGGACGTCGGCGTCGTCCGGCACCCGTGCGACTCGCGCGATCTCGGCCTCGGCCCGATGCTCAGCCAGCAGATCGGCGTGCTCGTGCCCGCCGCCGGCCCGCTCGCGGCCGCCGCCGAGCTCCACATCGCCGACCTCGCGGGCCATGAGCTGGTCGTCCCGCCGCGCGAGGAGGCCCCCGGCACCTACGACGAGCTGCTCGCGGGGTGCCGCCGGAACGGTTACGATCCGCCGGTGGTCCACGAGGCGAGACATCCGCAGTTCGCGTTCGGCCTCGTGCTCGCCGGCACCGCGGTGGCGCTCGCCGCCCGCACGGACGACACCGCCGGGGTCACCTGGCGCCCGCTCATCGGCGCGCCGCTGATGTGGCGGACGTCCTGCGCCTGGCGGTCGGGCGGCGGCGACGAGCACGCCGTCAAGGAGTTCGCCGCCGTGGCCACCGCCGTGCTGAAGCGCGAGGCGGGCATGGCGCCGCTGGAGCCCGGCCCGGCGCGGCGCGTCGTGCCCCGGCCGGCGTCGGGGTTCCTGGCATGACCCGCGTCGCGAGCTCCGGCCACCCGCTCGACGCCACCGCACGGATCGAGGCGGCGTTCCGGGACGCGGGCGTCACCGGCTTCCTGCACGCCACCGACCTCGACACCGGGCGCGAGCTCGGCGTGCGGGGCGACGAGCCGGTCGTGCTGGCCTCGGTCTTCAAGGTGCCGCTGCTGGTCACGTTCTATCGGCGGGCGGCCGCCGGGCTGCTCGATCCGCGCGAGCCGGTCACGCTGGCCCCGCGGACGCGCGGCGACGGGCCCACCGGCATCTCGATCATGCACGACGAGGTGCGGATGTCGCTGCGCGACCTGGCCTGCCTCATGATCACGGTGAGCGACAACACCGCGGCCGACGCGATCATGGACCGGGTCGGCCTCGGCATGGTCAACGACACCGTCGCCGACCTCGGCCTGCGCCGCACCCACATCGCGGGCAACGGCATCGACCTCTTCGAGACGATGCTCCAGGACGGCGGCGTGGAGAGCCTCGGCGAGCTGTGGGGGCTGCTGGACGAGCCCGGCATGCTCGGCCGCCTGCGCGTCCTCGACCCGCTGACCACCAGCCACAGCACGCCGCGCGAGATGGCCCGGCTGATGGGCCTGATCTGGCGGGACGAGGCCGCCCCGCCGGACGAGTGCGCCGAGATGCGGCGGCTGTTCGGCTTCCAGGTATGGCCGCACCGGCTGTCGTCGGGCTTCCCCTACGACGACGTCCGGGTGAGCGGCAAGACCGGCACGCTGCCCACGATCCGCAACGAGATCGGCGTCGTCGAGTACCCCGACGGCGGCCGCTACGCGGTGGCCGTCTTCACCCGCTCCCTCCTCCCGATCGCGGTCCTCCCCCAAGCGGACGCGGTCATCGGCACCTCCGCCCGCCTGGCCGTAGAAGCCCTCCGCCGCCCCACCTGATCCGGCGGTCTGTTCAGCCCTGTTTGGGCTTGCTCGGTATCGTGTGGGCGCTTGGAGGGGGATTCACGCATGTCCGATCGTGTGCTGGCCGGCCGGTACCGCCTCGTCTCGCGGCTCGGCAGTGGCGGCATGGGAACGGTGTGGGCCGCCGTGGACGACGTGCTCCGGCGCGAGGTGGCGGTCAAGGAGATCCGGCTGCCGGACGAGCTGCCGGCCGCCGACCGTCGCGTCGTGTCCGAGCGGGCACAGCGGGAGGCGCGGGCGGCGGCGCTGATCGACCATCCCAGCGTGATCACGGTGCACGACGTGGTGATCGAGGACGAGCGGCCGTGGATCGTCATGGAGCTCGTCCGGGGCGTCTCGCTGGACCAGGTGATCCGGGAGCAGGGGCCTCGGCCGCCGGCGGAGGCCGCGCGGATCGGGCTGCGGCTGCTGGACGCTCTGGAGGCCGCGCACGCGCGCGGGGTGCTGCACCGGGACGTCAAGCCGAGCAACGTGCTGCTCGCCGGCGACCGGGTCGTCCTCACCGACTTCGGGATCGCCGACGTCGAGGCCGACTCGTCGCTGACCAGGACGGGGGCGCTGGTCGGGTCGCCCGGCTACATCGCGCCCGAACGGCTGCGGGAGGAGGCCGCCGGGCCGGAGTCGGACCTGTGGTCGCTGGGCGCGACGCTGTACGCGGCGGTCGAGGGCCGGGCCCCGTTCGAACGCGAGAGCTCGATGGCCGTGCTCGGCGCCGTCCTCACCGAGGAGCCGCTGCCGCCGAGCCGGTCGGGATCGCTGGCACCGCTCCTCTGGTATCTCCTCAGCAAGGACCCGGCCGCGCGCCTGTCGGTACAGGCGACGCGCCAGGTGCTCCAGAACGTGGCGCGGGGACGGCCGTCTGGGCTGCGGGATCCAGCCCCACCCGCGGCTCCGCCGTCTGCCCAACCCAAGGGGCGAGGCAAGACGGGCTTCGTCCTGGCAGGGGTCGGGGCGGTCGCCGTTATCGCGGTGGTCGCGACGTCGGCGGTCACGCTCTCGCAGAACGACGACGGCAAGAGCCGCGGCAGCGGCGATCCGACCAAGCAGACCACCAAGCCCGTAACGCCCGTCACGCCTACGGAGAAGTCCACGCCGACCGCGGCCAAGCTCGACGTTTGCGCCCTGCTGACGCCGGAGCAGCTGGGACGGCTGTTGCCCAACGGCAAGCCCCAGCGCCAGCAGCAGAAGGGCGTACTGGGCTGTGCGTGGGGCGTGCAGCGCCGCGGGCTTTCCGTCGAGCTGAATCCCCGCTACGAAAGCGCCATCAAGCCGGAGACGCCCGCGGAAGCGCATCTGCAGTTCGTGAGCTCCAGGACGAACGACACGAAGCCGTCGACGCATGTGTGGGGCTGGGAAGAGTTCGGCTTCACCGGCGGACGGGGGCGGACGACTCCCCCGCAGGCGGTGCGGGGTCTCGGTGACGAGGCCTACTCGTTCGAGACCCGGGGCGTGGACAAGCCCATGGACAAGGCGGCCCTCGTCTTCCGCCTCAAGACGAGGGTCGTGGAGGTCGAATACGCCTACTTCCGGGGGGCGGGCGGCCCGGGTGACGCGCTCCAGGCCGCGCGATGGGCGGCGCAGGCACTGGCCAGGCAGGCATGACCGGCGAACGGATGCTCGCCGGGCGCTATCGCCTGGTGCGGCGGCTCGGCCAGGGCGCCATGGGCGTGGTCTGGCAGGCCCGGGACGAGGCCCTCGGCCGGGACGTCGCGGTCAAGGAGCTCCTCCTGCCCGCCGGGGTCCCCGCGGACCGGCGGGCGACGGCGGCTCAGCGGGCCATGCGCGAGGCCCGCGCGGCGGCCCTGGTCAAGCATCCGTCGATCGTCACCGTGCACGACGTCGTCCAGGACGACGGCCGGCCCTGCATCGTCATGGACCTGCTGCCCGGCCGTTCGCTGGACGCCGTCCTGTCCGGCGACGGGCCGCTGCCGCCGGAACGCGTCGCCGAGATCGGCCTGGACGTGCTGGCCGCGCTGCGGACCGCCCATGAACGCGGCATCCTGCACCGCGACGTCAAGCCCGCCAACATCTTCCTGCGGGACGACGGGCGCGCGGTGCTCACCGACTTCGGGATCGCCTCGCTCGCGGGCGACACCACGCTGACCGAGACCGGGGCGCTGATCGGGTCGCCCGCCTACATGGCCCCTGAACGCGTCCGGCACGAACGCGGCGGCCCCGAGTCGGACCTGTGGTCGCTCGGCGTGACGCTGTACGTGCTGGTGGAGGGGCGCACACCGTTCAGCCGGACGACCGTCATGGGCACGCTCGGCGCGGTGCTCACCGAGCCTGTCGAGCCGCCGCGCGAAGCCGGGCCGCTGGCTCCGGTGGTGCTCGCGTTGCTGGCCAAGGATCCGGCCGTACGGCTGAACGCGCAGGGAGCGGAGCAGTGGCTCGGCGCCGTGGCCGCAGGCAAGCCCGTGCCACGGACTCGGCCCGTCCAGCTTCCACCGGGGCCACCGGCAGCCGGGCCCCTCGAACGGCCGACCGAACCGGGCGGCCCCGGAGGACGTCGCCGGGCCCCGCTGGCGGCCGCCGCCATCGCCGTGATCGCGGTCGTGACGGTGGCGCTCGCGATCGTGTTCTGGCCGGACGGCAACGGGAGCGAGCCCCGGACGAGCCCGAGCGGCTCCTCAACGGGGTCGCCTCGTTCGGCCGCGCCGTCCGCCGCCGCTCCAGCGAAACTTCCCTCCGTCTGCACGCTCCTCACCCCGGCGCAGGCAGGACAACTCGTTCCGGGCTTCACCGTCGCCCCGCAGGCCGCGACCGACGCGTCCACGAAGCGGCCCAGCCGGGGCTGCATCTGGAGCACATCGGTGGCCGGAGGCTCGACGGGCGAAGACCGGCTCGCCGTGACGGCCGAGGGCGAAGCGCCCGGGGCGGCCGCCGGGTCCACGCGGGCCCGCTTCGCCGAGAAGCGGGACCTCTACGCACCGCGCGGCGGCACTCCCGACCCGGGCCGCCCCTTCAACGACATCAAGGATCCGGGCGACCAGGCGTTCGTCGTGGTCGAACCGGCCACGAAGCCCAAGGCGACGGTGTACTTCCGGACCGGGAGCCTCCTCGTGGACGTCCGGTTCGAATCCGACCGGGGCCGCACGCCCGCCCAGGTCCACGATCAGGCGATCAAGGCGGCCCGCTGGCTGGCGGCGGCGATCCAGCGCTCGTCCTGACGCGGCCGGCGCACATCCACGAGAAGGAAAGGCGGGACGAATGCAGGAGCGGGATCATCGGTCGCCGTGGAGCGACCCGGCGTACGCCCCGCAGCCACCGCCCGCCGACCCCGCGGCCGGCGGCACGGCCTCGCCGCGGCGACGGCCCTTCATGATCGCGGCGGTGCTGGCGGCGGTCGTGCCGCTGGGCGCCGCCGTCGGCGTGGCGGTGGCCGTCACCGGAGACACGAAGAAGGACCGAGATTCCCGCGACACCCGCGCCGCAGATCCCGGAACCCCTGTCCCCTCGATCTCGATCCCCTCGGCCACCGCGCCGAGCTTGCCCGCCCAGCTGGGCGGGGTCGAGCCCGATCCTCGGATGACGACCCCCTCGGGCCCCGAGTTCAAGCAGATCGAGAACGCCTGTGCCCTGTTCCCCAAACCGGCGCTGGCCCGCCTCGTTCCGGCCGCGACCGGGCGGCCCGGGCGGGGCACCGAGGAGTGGACCTGCGCCTGGAAGTCCAGCCAGAACGCGGGCGCCGACCGCAAGACCCGCGTCACCCGGGAGCTGACCGCCACGATCACGATCAAGCAGGCGGCCGGGCGGCGATCGGCGACCTACACCGCCGCCAGGCAGACGGCCCAGGAACGCTGGTGGGCCCAGAACCCCGACAAGAGCCCGGTCAGCGCCTGGCAGAGCGGCGGTCGGGTCCACTACCAGGAGCTGCCCGGTCTGGGCGACGAGGCGTTCGTCACGTACGCGGTCCAGAAGGTCGTCGGTGAAACGGGCGTCGGAACCGTCCACGTGCGCGTCCGCAACGCCGTCATCGAGGTCACGTTCAAGGGCGGCACCAACCGGCTCGACCGGTTCGGCGACGAGGTCTTCGCCGGGCAGAAGGCCATGCCGGAGAACGAGGCGCGAGCCGGCGCCCGCGAGCTCGCGGCCGCCGCCGTCACCGCGATGACGGGTATCTCATCCCCTCCGGAACCGTAGGCTGTTATCCGCCTTGACCCCCCGAAAAGGGAGAACGTGTGCGGCTTCCGGAGCATCTGGAGCTCCTGCTCACCGACGAGCCGGTCCTCGACGTCTACTCGTACGGTCCCTGGCGGGTGCCCGACGGCCTGTTCGAGGAGATCAGCGCGCGCGTCGACGGGCTGGCGCGCGACCCGCGCGCGGCCGGGCTCACCACCGACGAGCACAAGCTGCTGACGCTGCCCGCCTCCCTGGTGATCGCCGAGATCTTCGGCATGCTGGCGTTCCTGCCCGGCGGCGGGGCGATCAAGGCCGGTTCGTGGTCGCAGCTGCCCGAGCGGCTGCTGCGCGGGCATCTGGTCAACCCGAGCCCGATCAGCACCCGGATGACGCGGTGGGACGCGCCCGGCGGCCGGTGGCGGCCGCCGGTCGACTGGCTGATCGAGGCGCCCGACCGGGGGCTGGCGATCGAGCTGGCGCGCGAGTGCCTGGACGTGCTGGCCGGCATCGAGCCCCTGGAGCAGCGCCGGAAGGCCCTGATCCGGCTGTACGACGACCCGCCCGTGCACGACGTGAACCTCCCCAAGATGGAGATGCGCGAGCTCTGGCACTGGCACGCCGACGACGAGATCCTCGCGGCGGTGCCGGAGCTCCTGGGCCCGGTCGGCTACCTGGAGTGGGTGTGCGCCGGGCTGCTGGCCGCGTACGAGCACCTGACGAGCGTGGCGCCGCGGGACGAGACGGTCGAGACGCATCTGATCCAGCTGCTGTTGCAGGGCAGCATGGAGCACGTTCCGGCGGAGCTGACGCTGGCGCTCGGCGAAGAGCGTTACGGCGAGCTCCAGGAGCGGTTCGCCGCCGAGAAGCGCGGTTTCAAGCCGGGCGCGTGGCAGGAGAAGACCCGGGCCTGGCTGGTGCGTGCCCTGGTCGCGGGAGCGGCCGACGCGTGCCGCGCGTGGCTCGACATGGCGATGCGCTTCGTCGCGACCGTGCAGGGGCTGCCCGGCGACCCGTGGTTCCCCAAGACCGAGTGGATCCCGGTCGGCCAGTTCCAGACCGACCTGCGCCGCCTGTACGCCGCGCGCCGCCGTGTCGTGAACCCGCTCACCGACACGCTCAAGGTCGAGGAGGGCGCGCGGACGTCGTCGCCGGCCGCCCGTCCCGACCTGATGACCAAGCTGGTCGACCAGCCCGAGCTGATCGCGGTCCTGGCCGAGCTCACCAATGGCGACGGCAAGCCCGAGGCCGCGGCGACGGGTGAGACGCCGGCGGCCGCCGGACAGGCGAAAACGGCCGCCGCCAAGGCGAAAACGCCGGGCAGGACCCCTGTGCGGCTGCTGCTCGTCGGGCCGGACGGCACCGGCAAGCGCGACGCGGCGCAGGAGCTCGGCAAGGCGCTGGCGCTGGGCCGCGACCCGCTCTGGCTCACCGGCAACCTCCTCGCCGGGCAGCGGCTGTCCGACGCGGTGGCGCGGCTCCAGGCCGACGCCCGCGACTGCGCCGGCGAACGGCTCCTGATCATCGAGGGCCTGGACGAGATCATCACCGATCCGGGCAACGGCGAGGCCCTCGCCGAAGAGCTGCACCGGCTGCTGGCCGTGCACGACGAGCTGAACGTCGTGGCGCTGTGCGACGCCACCGGTGACGAGCGGATCGGCGAGATCAACCCGGTGCTGCCCCAGCGCTTCCGGGTCGCCCGCACCCGCCCATTCACCGCCGAGGGGCACGCGGAGCTGTTCCGGCGCGCGCTGCGGGAGCGCGGTGCGCGCGGCACCCGGCACGCCATCGCCGCCGCCGGTGAGCTGCTCGCCGCGACCCCGCCCGTGCAGACCCTGCGGAACGCCCGGCTCGCGCCCCACCTGGCCGACATCCTGGTGCGGTCGGCGGCCGGGGACGGCGAGATCGTCATCGGCAAGGCGGACATCCCGCGCGTCCTGCACCTGTCCGGCGGGGCCGACGACCCGCGGGCCGAGCTGCGCGAGCTGCCCGGCCTGGAGTCGGTCAAGCACGAGCTCGGCCTGGTCGTGGCCACCGCCCGCGCCACCCAGCTGCGCCGCGACTCCGGGCTGAAGGTGAGCACGCCGACCCGGCACATGGTGTTCACCGGCAATCCCGGCACGGGCAAGACGATGGTCGCGAGGCTGCTCGGCCAGATCTTCAAGCGGCTCGGCGTGCTGTCGTCCGGTCATCTCGTCGAGGCGTCCCGCGCGCATCTGGTCGGCGAGTACATCGGCCAGACCGCGCCCCGGACCCGCCGCCTGGTCGAACGGGCGCTCGGCGGCGTGCTCTTCATCGACGAGGCCTACACGCTGACGCAGTCGCCGTTGAAGAGCGACTACGGCCACGAGGCCATCGCCGAGCTGGTCAAGCTGATGGAGGACCACCGCGACGACCTGATCGTCATCGTCGCCGGGTACGAGCAGCAGATGGCCGAGTTCCTGGCCACCAACCCGGGCCTCGACTCCCGCTTCCCCAAGCAGCTGCACTTCCCCGACTACAGCGACGACGAGCTGGTCGCCGTGTTCGAGCGGCTCGCGACGGCGGACGGCTTCCGGCTCGACCCCGGGACCACCGAGCTGCTCCGGTCGATGCTGTCCCGCGTCCCCCGCGGCCCCTCGTTCGGCAACGGCCGGCTGATGCGCAACCTGCTCGACCTCGCCGTGGCCAACCAGGCCCAGCGCCTCGCCACCATCCGGCGCAAGCCCAGCAAGCGGGGGCTCGTCACGCTCACCGCCGACGACCTCCCTGCCCTGTGGGAGCAGCCGGCGGAGCTCATCGGCCTGTACCTGTAGCGGCCTGTACCTGTAGCGGCCTGTACCTGTAGCGGCCTGTACCTGTAGCGGGCCGCGGGCGAGACTTGCCCCATGGGCGACGACGCGGAGACGCGGCGGCTGCTGGCCGTGCTGCGCGGGATCGCCGAGCAGGAGACGGCGCGCCTGCGCGACGGCACGCTGCCCTGGACGTGGTGGCTCGAACGCGCGGCGCGCTACGGGCGGTACGGGTTCACCAACACGTTGCTGATCGCCGCCCAGTGGCGTGCGGCGAGCGACGTCCGCCCGTACGAGGCGTGGCGGGCGGCCGGACGGCAGGTGCGCAAGGGCGAGGTCGCGATCCGCGTCATCGGCCGGGACGGCAGGCTGCGGGCGGTCTTCGACGTGGCCCAGACCGACGGGCTGCCCCTGCCGGACCGACCGGTCGCCGACGCCCGGGAGCAGCTTCAGCGCATCGCCGCTCGTCTCGGCTACCAGGCGCCGCAGGGGGAGGATCTCGCGGTCCTGGCCCATCAGCTGGCCCATGTGATTCGGCGCGGCGACCGTCCAGACCCACCCGGAGCGGGCGCTACCGGAGCGGCGGCCGCCGGAGGGGCCGCTACGGGCGCTACGAATGGCTGTCACGGCCTGCGCCGCGTGGAGGCGGATTCCGTCGCCTACCTCGTCCTCGCCCATCTGGGACTGGCACCGCCGCGCCTGTCCTTCCCGCCGGTCGCCGGGTGGGCCGGGCCCGAGATCGGGGATCGCATCCTCGGTGTGAGCCGCCGCCTCCAGTACTACGACCGTTCGACCGATCTCATGCGTGCGGCACACCGTTTCTTCCGAGACTGCCTGGACGGCTCATGGGTGCCGGATTACCTGGCCGAGCGCGGTTTCTCCCGTGCCGTGCAAAGACGCTGGCAGATCGGATACGCACCGGAGAACGGACAGGCCCTCACCGCGCGCCTGCGTTCGCTGGGCCATGCCGACGACGCCATCGTGTCCGCCGGGCTGGCCCGCCGCCGACGTTCTGGCGTCCTGTACGACAGGTTCCGGGATCGCGCCATGTTCGCCATCCGCAGTCAGGACGGTGCGATCGCGGGGTTCATCGGCCGCCTCCCGGACGGCGCGAAGGGACCGAAGTACCTCAACAGCCCGGACACCGAGCATTTCCACAAGGGTGAGCTGCTCTACGGCCTGCACGAGACCAGCGACCGCCTGAGCCGCGGCGTGCGCCCCGTCCTCGTCGAAGGGCCACTCGACGCGATCGCGGTCAACGTCGCCGCGGCCCGTACGCACGCCGCCGTCGCGACCTGCGGTGTCTCCCTCACCACCGCCCAGATCGGCGCCCTCTCCCGCGTCACCGACCTGGACATCGCGGGGCTGGTCGTCGCCCTCGACGACGACGAGGCCGGGAGGGCGGGCAGCCTGCGCGTGTGGCACAAGCTGACGGACGCCCAGGTCCGCGGCCCGATCGGCGCGGTGTCGTTCGGCCAAGATCAAGACCCGGCCGGGCTTCTGGGGGCTCAGGGGCGGGCCGCCGTACGTGCGGCCCTTCGCAACGAGAAGACGCTCAGCGATCTGGTCTTGGACGCCGCCATCGAACGATCCGGCGGCGTCCTGGAGACACACGAACAGCGCCTGACCGCCGTTCGCGCCGCCGTTCGCATCATCGCCCGCGCCGCGGCTGCGCTCGACGGTTCCGCCGAGGTGTCTGATATCGCCCGCCAAGTAGCCCATGTGGCTGCCCGCACGGGCGTTCGCCCCGGCACGGTCACCGAAGTTCTGGCCGACGCTGTGAGCCCTCTGCGAGACGCAAAATAACGCTCTGTAACGAATAGGTCACCGCTCATCGCACCTCAGGAGCCGCTCATCGCTTGCCCTGGCGGAGCCGTGAACCTACTACGCAGTACCGGGCTAGCTTCATCGAATCCTGCGGAGGTGCTGCCGGGCAGGTGGGGGGCAGGAACGGCCGCGGCCGTTCCTCAACACCGGCGGCGATCCGCGGGACTGGGCGGCCGGGGGAGGGGGCCGCGGCGACCGGGTGCCGACACCCCGGAGCCACGGCCCCTCCCGCCCAGGAGAGACGCCCCCGAATGGCCCGTCCTGGACGCTCCGATGTGACGAGCGCCATATAAAACGACCATTCCTTTTTTCTTGGAACGGGTCAATGCTGAAAGAAAGGGAACGAAGAGTGTTCTTCACAACGGGGTGAGGCCTCCATGCATTCCGCGTTCGCACCGACCGTTCCGACCCTCTGGCGGCGCGCGGTCAAAGAGCTGCTCCTGCTCGCCGTGCTCTTCGCCGCCTACAAGCTCGGACGCGTCCTGGCCGCCGACCATGTCGCCACGGCCTTCGCCAACGCCGACCGCCTGTGGAACCTGGAGCGGACGCTGCGGCTGCCCGACGAGGCGCGGGTGCAGGGCTGGTTGCTGAACGAGCCGGACGCGGTCCGGGCGGCAAACGTCTATTACAAGTTCGCCCATTTCCCGGTCACGGCGGCTTTTCTGGTGTGGCTCTATCTCCGGCGCCCCGTCCACTATCGCTGGGCGCGCACCGTGCTCGTGGTGCTGACCGGCCTCGCGCTCGTCGTGCACTTCGCGGTGCCGCTCGCCCCGCCGCGCATGCTGAACGGCCTCGGCTTCGTCGACACGGGGGCCCGCTACGGACCGGCCGTGTACGGATCACCGCAGAGCGATCACCTTGCCAACCAGTTCGCGGCGATGCCCTCGCTCCACGTCGGCTGGGCGGTGCTGGTGGCGGTCGGGATCATCGCGGCCACCCGGGGCCCCTGGCGCTGGCTGATCGTCCTTCATCCCCTGGTCACCGCGTTCGTGGTGGTCGCCACGGCGAATCATTACTGGCTGGACGGGATCGTTGCGACGGCCGTGCTCGTTGTGACCATTGCGACCCTGCGGCCGCCGAAGCAGGCCGCACCCGACGCCCACAGGAGGACACATGGCATCCCCGACCGGCACCGGCCTGAGGCCCGCGACGACGGAGGCGACCGGGACCGGGTCGCCGCGCCATCCCGGGACACGGCTGCTGCGTAAGGTCGTGGTCGGCGCCGGCGGCACCGCGCTCATCGTCGCGGGCGTCGCGATGATCGTGCTGCCGGGCCCCGGCATCCTGGCGATCTTCGCCGGGCTGGCGCTGCTGGCCACCGAGTTCGAGGCCGCCAAGCGGGTGAACGACTGGGCCCGGGGCCGCTTCCACGAGCAGTGGCAGAAGGTCCGCGGCAGGGTGGGCCGTGACAAGAACGGCAAGCCCGCACAGGACTGATCGGCCCGGTCGGCGAGCCGCGGGGCCGAGCCGCAGGGCATGAGACGGCGGGACGCTCGCCCCTGGAGTGGGCGCCAAGTGCGAGAATGTCCCGCGATGACCATTGATCGACTTGAGCGCGCGCTCGTCTCGCTGCGGGGACTCGCGGTGGGGGACGCGCTCGGTTCCCAGTTCTTCGTTCCCGCCAACCGTCCCCTGCTCGACTCCCGTTCGATGCCGCCCGCGCCGTGGCGGTGGACGGACGACACCGAGATGGCGAGCGCCCTCGTCCTCGAACTCGCCTTCGGCGACGGCGACCTCGACCAGGACCGGCTCATCGGGCGCTTCGCCCGGCACCACGACTTCGACCGCGGCTACGGGCCGTCCACCAACCGGTTCCTGCGGCTCGTCCGGGAGGGAGCCGACTGGCGCGAGCAGCTCGCGGGCCTCTTCGACGGCCAGGGTTCCTGGGGCAACGGCGCGGCGATGCGGGTGGCGCCCCTCGGGGCGTACTACGCGGGCAGCCCGCGGCGCGCCGCCCACCAGGCCGCGCGTTCGGCCGCCGTGACCCACACCCATCCCGAGGCGGTCGCCGGAGCGGTGGCGGTCGCCGTCGCCGCCGCGACGATCGCGTCCGGCCGCCGCTCCCCCGGGCAGATCATCGACGCCGTCCTGGAGCATGTCGCCGAGAGCCGCGTCCGCGACGGCATCGTGGCGGCCCGGCGGCTGCTCACGCTCGGCGACGCGCACACCGTGGCGGCCGAGCTGGGGAACGGGCGCGACATGAGCACCCAGGAGACGGTGCCGTTCACGCTCTGGGCCGCCGCCAAGCACGCCGGCGACTTCGAAGAGGCGATCTGGTCGACCGCCCAGGTCGGCGGGGACGTCGACACCACCTGCGCGATCGTCGGCGGGATGGTGGCGGCCGGGATGGAGCCCGGCGCGCTGCCCGTCTGGTGGGACCGTGGCACCGAGGACCTGCCCGAGTGGCTCGTGTTCCCGCCGCTGACGAGACCGGCCACCGCGACCGCCCGCGACTGGAAGACCGAGCCGATGCGGCGGCCCGCGCCGCTGCCGCCGCCGGAGCGCGTCTGGACGCAGTACGAGTGGGAGACGATCCGCCGGGGCGTCATCCCGGCGGAGATGGAGGAGAAGTGGTTCGCCTACGTCGAGGCTGACCGGCTCCATTTCCATCGCAGCTGGACCGGCTACAAGATCTTCGAGGCCTTCTTCCGGCCCGCCGAGGGCGGCGGGTGGCAGATCACCGAGGCGGTGATCGAGCGCCACGAGGAGATCTACAAGAGCGGGGACGACGCGCACGAGACCGGCGTGCTGCACGGCATGATCGAGCGCCTCCTCCTGGGCTACTGGGGCTGACCGGCTACTGGCGCTGAGCCGACCCGTTCAGCGGGGCCAGGGCGAATGCGCTCAGCAAATGCTCCGCCTCGGCCGCGACGGCGGGCAGCGCGGCGGCGGGGTCACCCGACCGGGCGAGGAGCATGCCCGCCTCGCAGAGCGCACCGAAGATCATCTGAGCGCGGGCGGCCAGGTCGCCGCCGGCGAGTCGCCCGTCCGCGGCCGCGGCGCGGATGCCCACGGTGAGGACGCGCAGGGTGTGGTCGTACTCGATCTCGCGGACCCCGTCCCAGCCGAGCACCGCGGGCCCGTCCAGCAGGACGATCCGCCGGAACGCGGGGTCGGTGCACCGTTCGAGGAACGTCCGTACGCCCCGCCGCAGCGCGGTCCACGAGTCGGGCGCAGCCAGCGCCACCCGTTCGAGCTCGGCGGCGATCCCCTCCTGCTCGCGCACGAACACCGCTCGGAAGAGGTCGGCCTTGCCCTTGAAGTGGTGGTAGGCCGCGCCCTTGGTGACGCCCGCCGCCGCGGCCACCGCGTCGATCGAGGTGGCGGCGTAGCCGTCCGCCCCGAACAGGCGCCGCGCCGCGGTCAGCAACTCGCCCGTCGTCGCGCCGGACCGTTCGGCCTGGCTCCGGCGTGCCATCTGGGCTCCCCTCCCACCTGCGGTGTTCGAACAGTTTCGAACGGATATCCACAACCCTCTTGACGGTCATACCCGGGGTAGGTAACTTCCGAATCACAGTTACATACTTCCAGTATGAAAGCGGGCAGGCATGTCCACGCCGCTCATCGCCGTCTACGGAGCGTACGGCCACACCGGCCGCCTGGTGGCGGCGGAGCTCCACTCCCGGAACCAGAACGTCCTTCTCGCGGGTCGCGACGCCGCCGCACTCGAGGCCATGGGCGCCGAACTCGGTTACCCCGTCCACCCGGCCGCGCTCGATGATCCCGAAGCCCTGCGCGGCCTCGCCCGGCAGGCGGACGTGCTGATCCACTGCGCCGGCCCGTTCAAGGTCACGGGCGAGCCGGTCGCCAGCGCCTGCGTCGAGACCGAGTGCCACTACGTCGACCACGCGGTCGAGTCCCACCACGTCCGGCATCTCTTCGAGGACTTCCAGAGCCGGGCGCAGAGCGCCGGGATCGCGATGGTGCCGGGCATGAGCTTCTACGGCGGCATCGGCGACCTCCTCGCCGACGCCGTGGCCGACGGCCTGCACGACATCGACCGCGTCACCACGGCGTACGCGGTGAGCGGCTGGCGGATGACCACCGGCGCCAAGGAGACCGCCGCCCAGCTCTTCGCCGAGACCGAGCGCATCACCTACACCGGCGGCGAGTTCCACATCGGCTACGTGGAGCCCCGCAACGTCGTCTTCCCGTTCCCGCCCCCCATCGGCCCGCGCACGATGATCGCCCCGTTCCCGTCCTGCGAGATCGTGATGATCCCCCGGCACGTCCCCGCCCGGACCGTCGAGGCGCTGCTCACCGCCGAGACGTTCACCGAGGAGCAGGTCTTCGTCAGCGAGCACGTGGCCATGGCCGAGCGAGCACAAAGCGAGTTCACCGTCGCCGCCCAAGTGATCGCCGCGCACGGCAGCCGCGCCGGACGGGTGACCGGCACCGACCTCTGGCGCGCCGGAGCCCTCGCCTCCGTCGAGGCGGCGCTTCGCCTGATGGAGGTCCCCAACAAGACCGGCGTGCTGAGCCCGGCCGAAGCCTTCCCCTCCGACGTGCTGCTCCGCACGCTCGAACGTCTCGGCGCGTTTCGCGTGATTATTGAAGAGTGAACGGAGGGTGATCGGATGATCCTCGTCACCGGCGCCGCGGGCGGCACCCAGGGCTCGACCGGACGCCTCGTCGCACAAACCCTGCTGGAACGCGGCCACCCCGTGCGCGCCTTCGTGCACACCGACGACCACCGTGCCGCCGACCTGCGCAAGCTCGGCGCCGAGGTGGTCACCGGTGACCTCCGCGAGATCGCCGACGTCCTCCCGGCCCTCAAGGGCGTCCGCCGGGCGTTCTTCACCTACCCGGTGACCGAGGGCCTCCTGGACGCCACAGCCGCGTTCGCCGCCGCAGCCCGCGAGCACAATGTCGAGCGCCTGGTCGAGGTCTCGCAGCTCGCGGCCGAGCCCGACGCGAACACCCACCGGATGCGCCAGCACTGGCTCGCCGAGCAGATCTTCGACTGGGCCGGCATCGGCGCCGTCCACCTCCGCGCGGCGGTCTTCTTCGAGAACCTCGACGTCCTGATCCGCCTCAGCGGCCGCAACGAGCTCGCCGCACCCCTAGGCGGTCCCGACACACTGCTCCCCCTGATCGCCGGCGCCGACGTCGCCCGCGTAGCGGTCGGCCTCCTCGACGACCCCGTCCCCGAGGTCGACCCCATCTGCCGTCTCACCGGCGAGATGCTGACCGTCGCCGAAGCCGCCGCCGCCTTCGGCGTCCCCTACGTCGACGTCCCGCCCGACGACTGGGAACGCGGCGCCCTCGCCTCCTACGGCGACCCCGACACCGTCCGCCACCTGACGAAGCTGTGGGAGATCTTCCGCTTCCTAGGCCCGAACGACCACCCCCTCTTCCGGGTCACCGAAGCGATCGAACACTACGGCGGCCACCCACCCACCCCCCTCCACACCTACACCTCGACCTGAGTCCCCGGACCTGGTTGCCCGGGCCGGGACGACTCAGGATGGGGTCATGGCCGACTGGGACCTCGCGGAGCCCGAACAGCGGTTGTGGGACGCCTTCCCTCGCGGCGAGTGGGTCGACCTGCGTTCCGGCGATCTGGAACGGACCGTCCGCGCCGAGGTGGTGACCGCCCTGCTCCTGGGCGCGGCGGGCCACGAGCCTGGTCGCCGTCCGGCCGTCCGCCTGCGCGGCGCCGTCGTGACCGGACGGCTCGACCTCATGGGCAGCACCGCCCTCTGGCCGCTGGTGTGCGAGCACTGCCGCTTCGAGAACCCGCTGCGCTTCGTCGAGGCGACCACCGGGACCGTGCGGCTCGTCGACTGCGACGTGCCGAGCATGAACGCCGCCCGCATGAACGCGCGAGGGATCGTCAACCTCCATCGGAGCCGGATCGGTGGCGGGCTGCGGTTCGACCGCGCCACGATCACCGGTGACATCGTGCTCATCGGCGCCGAGGTGGGCGTGGACGCCGAGGGTGTTTCCCTCGCGGCCGAAGGCCTGATGGTGAACGGGAATCTCGAGTGCCGGGAAGGCTTCCGCGCCGCCGGCTCCGTTCTGCTCCGGGGCGCGCGCATCGACGGCACGCTCGACGTCCGGGACGCCGAGATCGGCGGCCGTCAAGGACGGGACCAGGTCGCGATGTCCCTCAGCCGGGCGGCGGCCAACACCGGGATCGTCGCGATCCGGCTCACGGCCCATGGAGAGGTCGCCATGCGGAACGCCCGCGTGGTCGGAAGCGTCCAGTTGTCCGGTGCCAAACTGAGCAACCAGCCGCAGCCGTACGAACAACTCGCGAGCCACTACACGCGCATCGGCCAGCCGGCCGAGGCCCGCCGGGTCCTCTTCGCGAAGGAGCGTCTCCAGCGCAGGACCAACACCCGGCTCCCCAAGGTGTGGAGCCTGCTTCAGGACGCGACCGTGGCCTACGGCTACCAGCCCTGGCGCCCACTGATCTGGCTCGGACTACTGGTGGCCTTGGGCGCGGCGGTGTTCGCGGCCGCTGTGGCGCGTGTTCTGGCTCGTCGGTGAGCAGGGGGTCCTGACCGGGTTTTGGCGTGGGGCCGACGGCAAGGTCAACAGCGGCCTAAGCTGAGGTCGCCGCGGAAGCCCTTTTCCGGATATGTCCGGCTCGTCGGAGCGAGGTCGTCATGCGCCTGCTGCCCCGGTCGATCCGCGGGAGAGACACCGTGATCTCCGCCGTGGTGGCCGTGCTGGTGTTGAGCGCGCTCGCCACCGCGACCGACATGCTCTTGCGCAACATGCTCACGCAGGGGGCCCTTGAGGACGCGCAGTTCGTCGCCCGGCAGGCGAGCGCGGCGGTCCGGGAAGGCACGCTGGACAACCCGATCAGGGAGGACGCGGGCGGGGCGGCGCTCGTCCAGCTGGTCTCTTCTGGCGGCCTGGTGCTCGCGGCCAGCGCGAAGGCGGCGGGGCAGCCGCCGCTCGCCGAGGTGCGGCCGCGCCCTGAGTCGCGGGTCCGCGGCGTGACCACCTGTTTGGACGACGAGTGCTATGCCGTGTGGGCCATCCGGGTGACGACGGCCCCCGACTCCCCTACCGTGTACGGGGCGAGCAGGCTGCCCTGGGTGATGACGTCCGGCCTCCTCGAAGTGCTGCTCGCCGCCGCTGTGCTCGCGCTGGCCGCGCTGATCGCCTGGACCACGTGGCAGGTCGTCGGCCGGACGCTGCGTCCGGTCGAGGAGATCCGGCTGCAGCTGGCGGAGATCAGCGGCAGCGACCTGGCCCGGCGCGTGCCCGAGCCGCCCGGCGCCGACGAGATCGCCCACCTCGCCCGCACCGCCAACGAGACCCTGGACCGGCTGGAGCAGTCGGTCACCCGGCAGCGGCAGTTCGCCTCCGACGCGGCGCACGAGCTGCGCACGCCGATCACCGGTCTCCGGGTCAACCTCGAAGACCTGGCGATGTACCCGAACGACACCGATATCCCGGCCGCCACGCAGGCCGCGCTGCGCGCCACCGACCGGCTGGAGTCGATCGTCGCCGACCTGCTGCTGCTCGCACGGATCGGCACCGTCGCGTCCGTCCGGGAGGAGGTCGACCTCGCCGAGCTCGTCCGCGCCGAGGTGGCCACCCGCACCTGGATCGCCGCGCTGCGGACCCGGCTGGCGCCCGGCCTGGCGATCACGGGCGTCCGGCTGCAGCTGGCCCGGCTGCTCGGCAACCTGCTCGACAACGCCGAACGGCACGCCAAGGAGGCCATCGAGATCGAGGTCCGCCGCGACGCCGAGGACGCGGGCATGGCCGTGCTCGTCGTCACCGACGACGGCCCCGGCATCCCGCGGGCGGACCGGGAGCGGGTCTTCGACCGGTTCACCCGCCTCGATCCGGCCCGCAGCCGCGGCTCCGGCGGCGCCGGTCTCGGGCTCGCCATCGCCCGCGACATCGCGCTCGCCCACGGCGGCTCGCTGCGGATCGAGGACAGCGTCCGCGGCGCGCGCTTCGTCCTGCGCCTCCCCCTCCTGTGAGTCACGTCGCGGGCTGACGGCCCCACGCGCTGACGAGGGCCTGGGCGACGTCCACGAAGCTCGGATCGTCGAAGAGCGCGAGCGCGGCGTCGAGCTCCCCGGCGGTGATCAGGTCACGCTCGACGAGGGCCGGCCGGAGCTGGTCGAGGAAGACCCGCCAGAACCGTTCGGCCGCGCTCCCGTCCCCGACGGTGAAGATCTCCAGCGCCAGGCCGAGCTCGGCCAGTCCCGCGTCGGCCATCACCGCGGGCTGCCGGCGCCGGACCCAGCCGACGTCCTCGCCCTGGCTGCCGAGCAGGTCGACGACCGCCGTCATGGCCTTGCGCCAGGCCGGGTGCGGCGAGGTGGCCTTCGGGAAGTGCGCGATGTCCTCGAGGACGAGCCAGCCGCCCGGCGCCAGCCAGCTCGCGAGGCGCTTCACCACGTCCTCGCGTTCGGGCAGGTGCATGAGCAGAGCGCGGGCGTGGACGAGGTCGAAGGACTCCTCGGGGAAGTCGAGAACCCGGATGTCGCCCTCCCGTACCTCCAGGTTCGGCGCCCAGTCCGGGTCGAGGTTGCGCACGTCGATGTCGACGGCCGTCACCGTTCCGGCCGGGAAACGCCCCGCCAGCCAGCGGGTCACCGATCCGGCGCCGGCGCCGAGCTCCAGGCAGCGCGCGGAGTCGGGAAGGTCGGCGGCCCGCGCGTCGAGCACGCGGAGGGTCACCGGGTCGAGATGCTCCTCCAGCAGCCGGAGCCGGGCGAGCTCGGTCGGGACGTCGTGGCTCAGTACGCCGCTGCTGTACCGGTCGATCGCGTGGTCCTGGGGTTCGATCATCTCGCGGTCTCCTCGATCAGCGCACGCGGCCCACCCGCGCGGGAGGTGATCCAAAATAGATGATTCCGGTGCGTTTAAAAGGAAAAGAGGATCAGCCGTCGGGCGTGTCATTCACGGGCGGATCGCACCGCGTTCGCCTGGTCACAGGGCGTTCAGGCGGGCGGCGCGGGTGTTGAGATAGCGCTGCTGCGGCAGGCTGGTCGCCCGGCGCGCGGCCTGCGTGTAGGCCGTCCGCGCCGCCTCGCGTTCGCCCGCCGTCTCCAGCAGATGCGCGCGGACCGCGAACAGCCGGTGGTCGTTCGCGATCCGCTCGTCGGAGTCGAGCTCGGAGAGCAGGGCGAGCCCGGCCCGCGGGCCGTCGGCCATGCCCACCGCCACCGCGTGGTTGAGCATCACCATCGGGTTGTCCGAGACGCGCAGGAGCACCTCGTACAGCGCCTTGATCTGCGGCCAGTCGGTGTCCGCCGCGGTCGGCGCCTCGTCGTGGACCGCCGCGATCGCCGCCTGGAGCTGGTAGGGCCCCGGCTCCCCGCGCGGCAGCACCGAGCTGATCAGCGCCACGCCCTCGTCGATGAACGCGGCGTTCCAGCGCGAGCGGTCCTGCTCGGCCATCGGGATCAGCGCGCCGTCCTGGCCGGTGCGCGCGGGCCGGCGGGCGTCGGTGAGCAGCATGAGCGCGAGCAGCCCGGCCACCTCGCCGTCGTCCGGCAGCAGCCGGTGGACCATGCGGGCCAGCCGGATCGCCTCGGCCGACAGCTCGGTGCGGAAGAGCGCGGGACCGGACGTGCTCGCGTACCCCTCGTTGAAGACGAGGTAGAGCACGTGCAGGACCGCGCCGAGCCGTTCGGCCCGGTCGACCGGCATGCCGAACGGGACGCCGCCGCTCTTGATGCTCCGCTTGGCCCGGCTGATGCGCCGCGTCATGGTCGCCTCGGGAACCATGAACGCGCGCGCGATCTCGGTGGTCGTCAGGCCGCCGACGGCCCGCAGCGTCAGCGCGATCTGCGAGGCCGGCGACAGCGACGGGTGGCAGCACATGAACAGCAGGATGAGCGTGTCGTCGGACGCGGTCACCGGCCGGTCGGCGGCGGGCGCCATCCACCGGTCGGGCAGCGTCCACCGGGCGACCGTGTCCTCGCGCCGCCGCCGGGCCTGCTCGCCGCGCAGCAGGTCGGTCAGGCGCCGCGCCGCGACCGTGATCAGCCAGCCGCGCGGATTGGCCGGGACGCCCTCCACCGGCCACTGCGTCGCGGCGGCGAGCAGGGCCTCCTGGACGGCGTCCTCGGCGGTGTCGAAGTTCCCGTACCGCCGGACGAGCGCGCCGAGGACCTGCGGCGCCAGCGTGCGCAGCAGGTCCTCGGGCGTCGCCTCAGGCTCGGTCATGCCGGCGGCTACAGGTCATACTCACCGATGCCGTCCGCGACCGGCCGCACGTCCACGTACCAGTCACGGCCCAGGTCGGTGTCCGGCGGGTGCGGGGTGTTCACGAGCTGCGCGGCGATCTCGGTCGCCCGGTCGAAGCTCGCGCATTCGACGATCGTGAACCCGGCGAGGACCTCCTGGGTCTCGGCGTACGGTCCGTCGGTCACCACCGGGACGCCGTCGCGCACACCGATGCGGCGGGCGTGCACCGGCGCGGTGAGGCCGTGGCCCTCGACGAACTCCCCGGATTCGACGAGAGCGTTGTTCCAGTCCGCCAGGAACTGGTTCATGGTCGCGACGTCCTTCTCGTCCCAGGCCGGCCTGTCCCCTTCCTTGCCGGTCAGGACGTCATAGTCCTGCTGCGACCCGAACATCATGATCATGTACTTCATGATCGCTCCTCTCTGGCGGCGCCTCCCTGGCGCCTTCACCAGAGACGTCGGAACCACGGCACCCGTCCGGACACCGATCCCGAGATTCTTTCTTCGATTCCGGAGAGATACCCACGACCTCAGCGTTTCCCGAAGCTCTTCTTGATCGCGTACCGGCGGAGCTGGTCCCAGTCGTCACCGAAGTGCACATGGCCGGGCGCTACGCAGCCCAGCGTGATCGGCCGCGGCGCCTTGTAGCGGGGCGCGTGGAGATTCGGCTCGCCCTCGAAGTCGAGTGCCTCGGCGATGTTGCGGGCGGCGGCGTCGCGGACCGACAGCGGCTCCAGCCCCCACCGCCACTCGATCGCCTTGAGCACCGAGGTGTGGTCGTACACCTCGTGCGCGATCGCGCCGCGGCGGGCCCGCGGGGAGATCAGCAGGCACGGCACCCGGAACCCCCGCAGCCCGGTGCCCAGATCGGGCCGCGGGTCGGGCCCCTCCGGCGGTGCGACGTGGTCTAAGAAGCCGCCCCACTCGTCGTAGTTGATGACGAGCAGCGTCCGGCCCCAGCCCGGGCCGTTGGTGATCGCCTCGTACACCTTGTTGAGGAAGTGCTGGCCGAAGCGGATGTCGGCGAGCGGATGCTCGTCCTCCGACAGGCCGGGGATCAGCTCCCCGACGAAGCCCGGCTCGACGAACGAGACCGCGGGCAGCCTGCCCCGGGCCGCGTCGCCGTAGAACTCGGTGATGTGCCGGCTGATGCCGAGGTGCTTGAGGCCCCACAGCGCCGTGAACGGGACGTCGCTGAAGTAGTACCGGTGCGGCACCTTCCTCGCCGCGAGCCGGTCCCAGATCGTGGTCAGCTCGGAGAACTCGAACGCGTTGTTGATCCGGTCGGTCTGCCCCGCGTGCTGGAAGATCCGGTTGGGGAACGTGGAGGACATGATCGCGGGGAAGTACCGGTCGCACACCGTCCAGTCCCGGGCGGCGCCGCCGTAGAAGTTGAGGTCAGGGGCCTCGAAGTACCCGATGGCGAAGACGTCGTTGTCGCCCGACCGCAGCCACCCGTCGCACTTGCCCCCGTTCAGCTGGACGCGGCCGCCCGCGTAGCTGTGGTCGGGGTCCTGGAAGCCGCAGCCGTGCGGGACCGTGAGGTGGTGGGTCGGGTGCTCGGCGCCCTCCCTGTCGGTGAACGTGAGCCCCGCCTGCCGCCCGTCCGCGCCGGGCAGCCAGCCCAGATAGTGGTCGAACGACCGGTTCTCCATCATCACGACGACGATGTGGTCGATGCCCGACTCGTCCGGTCGCGGGAGCTCGGACACCGGCGCCCGCCGCGAGGCCGCCCCGGCCTCCGCCGGACCGCCCGCCGCCGTGACGGCGCCCGCCGTGACGGCCGCCGCCGCGGAGCCGGCGAGAAACCCGCGTCTGGTCAGATCGTCCATGCCATCGGTCCTCTCACGCAGGAAGAGCCAAGGGATGCGTGGGGAGCATGACGACATCTGGGACCGGCGGATAGCGCCTGTCCACGACCGGCCAGGCGGAGAGACCCGGCCTGCGCACTCAAGGGATGGCGTCCGAAGCCTGTTTCAGCCGGCTGTTTTTAGTGTATTGACACCCGCGAGTCGCGATGTCATTCTCCGAGAGAGTTTGCCGACGTCGCAAATATTCCTATCGGAGTACACACGGAATTCTGGAGCGGAGAATGCATACTCTGCCGCGACGATTTCTCACGCTCTTCGGCGGCGCCGTGCTCGCCATCGGGCTGACCGGAAGCCCGGCGCACGCTGTGACCTCGGAGCACAACAACGCCGTGCAGACGTCGGCGCCGAGCAATCCCACCTTCTGCATCAACGAGGACATCACACAGAACGCGGCCCGAGCGTGCTGGGTCGCGAACGGCGACGACTGGTACGTCCAGGACACCCGGGCCGACGGCCACAGCGCCTCGGTCAGCTGGGAAGACTGGGCCTGCAATGACGGCGGCTCCTTTCCCTGCAACGACCTGCGCCGCAAAGGCATCTGCCGCAATACGTTCGGCGCCGGCACCTGGGCGTGGTGCAACAAGGACTACACCGAAAGCGACGCCATCTATTTCAAGGCCGCGCAGACAGAGGGCTGGAGCATCATCGACTCCACTCCGCTGTGGGTCGCCTGCCGTCCACACACGAGCTGCCACTGACGCGGTATTTCTCAGGACGATCCGCGCTCAGAACCGTTCGAAGGCCAGATAGCTCCAGCGCAATTCTGGACGGCCCAAAAGGTCTTCGCCGCGGCTGCGGTGAACGCAGGCCAGGCCCGCGCGTCGCGCGTCGGCGACCGTTTCCTCAACGGTCACGTCGTACATGCGGCGATTCCGTGGCGCCGGTCCGTGCCGCAAGGTCATGACGATCCGGCCGCCCACGGCCAGCAGCCCCTCCAGGCGCTTCATCCCGACGGCCCGTTCCTGATCGTCCAGGTGCATCCACACCGCCGACAGCAGGATCAGGTCGAACGACTCGAACCGCTCCAGCACGACGGGCACCTCGGGGAGGGCGTCGTCGATCCATTCGATGGGCTCGGGATGTGCCCGCTGCCCGTAGGCCCTCAGCTCGGCCGTGGGCTCCACCGCGACCACACGGTGCCCCAGCCGGGACAAGGCCGCCGCGTCACGGCCCGTTCCGGCACCGATGTCCAGCACCAGCGCGGGCTTCGCCGGGAACAGATGCAGCACGGCAGCGTGCACATCCGCGAATTCCAGGCTCTCGTACTGCCGCGCCAGAACATCCGCGTCCTCGCCGTAGCCGTTCATCCGTCGGCGAACCACGAGCCGTGGAAACCGGTCGGCACGCCACGCGGCAGCTCGACCGCCGCAATCGGTCCGGCGGCCACATCGGCGGCGTCGAGCACCAGCAGGCGCGAGGCGCTCCCGTCCCGCCGGGTGGCGATGGACATGAGCCACCCCTCGTCCTCCTGCCGCTCCCCTCGCGCGGGCACGAAGACCGCCTCGCCCATCAACGTGTCGGCGCCGAGGTCGTAACGCGCGGCCTCGCTGCCGCTCTCGTACTTGATGAGCGCGCACCTGTCCGTGCTGCGCGGGTCCGTCGCGGTCACGGTGTAGAGGTAACGGGCATGCCGTCCGACGCGTTCGTCGTCCAGCGTCGGGAACTCGACCTCCTGATCGTCCAGCGCCTCCTCGGTCGCTCCGGCCTCCGGGTCGAGGACCCACCGGTGCAGGACGCCCCGTCCCGCCCGCGCGTCCGGCCCGGTCAACGGACCGCTGCGCGACAGCAGGCTCCACAGCGCCCTGAACTCCTCCGGCGAGTACCGGACGGCGTCCACCACCACACGCCCGTCCCGCTCGTACGCGTTGCCGACGTGGAAGACGAAGCACGGATCGACCTCGAACCATCGCACGGGCGCGTCCGGCACGTCATGCCGCATCAGCCCCAGCCGGGCCCCGTACCCCTCGTCCCAGTGATACGGGACGCCGTCCACGAAGCCGAAGACGACCGGAAGGTCGAGCCAGACCGCATACCGCTCGGTGATGGCGAAATCGTGCATCAGGGTGCCCGCCGCGACGGGCACCTCGCGGCTGAAGACCAGCCGCCCCTCCGCGTCCAGCCGGTGATAGGTCAGGTAGGGCGGGAACATCCCGTACCCGAAGAAATGCAGCTCTCCGCTCTCCGGATCGCGCTTGGGATGCGCGGTCATCGCCGTGGTCAGTCTCCCGTCGAAGTCGCACGGCCCCACCGTGTCGAGCTCCGGCGTCACCTCGAACGGCAGCCCGACCTCCATCAACGCGAACATCCGTCGCGCGTGCCGCACCACATGGGTGTTCGCCGGAACCGCGGTCAGGTCGAACCCGTCGGGCCCGAGGAACGACCTCCCGTGGAAGGCCCCCGTCCGCACCCACCGGTTGCGGTACCACTCGGCCCGCCCGTCCCTCAGCCGCACCCCGTGCAGCATGCCCGCCCCGACCTGGAGTTGCTCGCTGGTCTGTCCCGGCAGCGGGTTGGGCCCGTTCCGCACGTACCGCCCGTTCAGCCCGGGCGGCAACACCCCCGTCACCCGGAGCCCCTTGGCGTCGATCTCGTCCGGCACCGCCCGGAGATGCCCCGGCAGCCCCAGCCGCTTCACCGTGCCTTCGTCGATCATGGGATCCATCCCGCCCGCCGCCCGGCGCGGCGCCCGGAACGCCGCTCGACACACCCAGAGTGCGGCCGCTTCCCGCGCCTGTCACCCACTTCCGCAAGGTTCGGGCTACGAAGACGACGCGGCACGAGTGACGATCTCGTCGACGGCCGCCGGCGGGACGGCGACCGCGATGTCCCACGTCTCGTCGTCAGAACCGACGAGGATCGCCACCCGGTCGCCGCTCATCGCCCAGAACACGCCGGCACCGGCACAGGTGCCGATCGCCAGTGACCGGCGCGCGTCCCAGTCGGCGTCCCGGATGTCACGCAGCCGCATCAGGTCGGTCGCGGAGGCCCGGATGTTGAGCTCCCAGCTCTCAGCCTGCAGCTTCACCAGGAACGTGGATCCATCGGCTTCGTCCAGGGTCACATCCACCATGCGCTCATGCTCGCAGCCCGGATGGACGCGTTCGGCGAACGGTCATCTGCCGGTCGCCGGGCGGGACGGAGCGTCCAGGAGCGCGCACATCAAGGAACGCATCGCCGCGGCGAGCCGGTCGGGCCCGTCGCTGGTCAGCTGGCCAAGGATGGGCTCGCTCTGCAGGGCGCCGAGCAGCATGTGCGCGATGAGCTCCGCGTCGGCATCGGGCCGCTGGGCGGCGATGAGCCCGCTGATGTGCCCGTGCCAGACCGGATAGACGGGGTGGTCGTCGGTGCTGCGGGGTTCGTCACCGTGGGAGAACGCGGCGGCGGGGGCGAGTTCGGCCATGAGGCTCTTGTTGCGGCCGACGACCTCGACGATCGCGTCCAGGAACGCCAGGAGCCGGTCCCGGTCCGGGGCGCCCTCCCCCAGCGGCGGCGGACCCGACGTGACCGCGTGTTCCAGCGCCTGCGCACGCTCGATCATGAGCTCGCGCATCAGGCCCATCCGGCTGCCGAAACGGTGAAAGACCGTGCCCTTGCTGACCCCTGCCTC
The DNA here is from genome assembly GCF_043198015.1 of Spirillospora sp. NPDC048911. NCBI lineage: Bacteria > Bacillati > Actinomycetota > Actinomycetes > Streptosporangiales > Thermomonosporaceae > Spirillospora > Spirillospora sp. NPDC048911. The sequence continues at coordinate 68,984 of NZ_JBICUD010000021.1, forward strand.
GGCCGCGATCCGGTCCACCGAGACGTCGGCGGGACGGTGCTCGGCGAGGAGCCGCTCGGTGGCGGCCAGGATCGCGCGCCGGTTGCGGACCGCGTCGGCGCGCTCGCGCCGGGCCTCATTCATGGAACCTCCAGGCAGCAGAACTTGACCAACGGTCAAGTAAGTGCCTATCTTGACCGCTGGTTCAGTTTAGCGAGTCACTGTGGAGGACTCATGCGACGCGTGCGCTATCACGCTCACGGCGGCCCCGACGTCCTGACGATCGAGGAGACGCCCGTCCCCCGGCCCGGTCCGGGCCAGGTGCTCATCCGCACCGAGGCGATCGGCCTCAACTACGTCGACGTCCAGATCCGCCGCGAGGTCCGGCCGGGCTCGCTCTACCACCGGCCCCTCCCCGCCACGCTCACCGGGGACGTCGTCGGGACGGTCGAGGAGGCCGGCCCGGACACCGACCCGGCGCTCGTCGGCACGCGGGTGGCCGCCCTGCACGAGGACGCCTACGCCGACTTCGCCGTCGCCGACGTCGAGTGGCTGGTCCCCGTCCCCGAATCGCTCGACCTCGGCGCCGCGACCATGCTGCCCATGGTCGGCGTCGTGGCCCTCGGGGCGCTGCGCATGGCCCGGGTGGACGCGGGGGACACCGTCCTGATCACCGCCGGCGCGGGGACGATCGGCCATCTCGCCGTGCAGCTGGCCAGGCATCAGGGCGCGCGCACCGTCATCGGCACCGCCGGCTCCCCCGCCAAGCTCGACCTCCTGACCAAGCTGGGCGCCGACGTCGCGGTCGACCACACCCGGCCCGACTGGTTCGAGCAGATACCCGCCGGCGTCGACGCGGTCGTGGACGCCGTGGGCGGCCGAATCCTGCACGACGGCATCGGGCTGCTCTCGCCGTTCGGCCGCGCGGTCACCTACGGAGCCGCCGCCGGAGACCTGACCAGTGTGCCGGTGACGAGCCTGTTCGCACTCAAGTCACTGTCGGGGTTCTCCTTCCTGGCCTGGCGCGGGGCCGACCCCGCGCGGGTCCGTGCCGACATCGCCGAGGTCACCGGCCTGCTCCAGGACGGTCGCCTGCGGGCCCTCGCCGACACCCGGCTGCCCTTGACCGAGGCCGTCCAGGCACACCGCCTGCTCGAAGAACGCACGGTCCTCGGCCGCGTCCTCCTGATTCCCTGACCCGCTCCTTCCCCCGGCCATCCCGGAATTCAGGGATGGCCAATCGGCCGGACTCGTCCCTAATTTGGTCATTACACGTCCGGGGACGGGGAACAGGGGAACGGGGAATGCCATGACCACTCATGCCGGGACGGCCGGGACGCCTTATCATGGCGAACTGACCGGAGGATTCGGGCTGGCCGATTTCGTGGGTCCGGCCGAGCAATGCTCAACATGCAGAAGCGACAAGCCCGTCCCGACCGATCTTTTCTGCCGGGAACAAGACCACTTCCTGCCTCTGGTGAACTGGGACGGCGCGGCCAGGGCGGGCCTCGTGGCGACCGTCGCCGCGATGATCTACGGCCTCTTCTGGCTGGCCGCCGAAAGGGCCTCGTCGGTGCCGATCCTGCTGGCCACGGGCATGGTCGGGCTGGGCGTCTGCCTCCTGCCGCTCCGCACCCACCGGAGAACGGTATGGCTGGCGGCGCTGGCCTACGTCACCTCGTTCACGGTGATATTCGCCGGGCACGCCACGAATGGCGGAACACATCACCGGTTCGTCGTCCTGGCCTTCTTCGTCGCACTGGCGATCCTGGCCGTCCATGCCGTCTTCCTGCTCCACGACGAGGCGTCCACCGATAAAGCGATCTTTTCGCGGGGCCCCGGGAATGGCCTGGTGGAGCTCGGCGCCGTGCCACTGATCGTCGCAATGTTCAGCGGGGTGTCATGGGTGTTGTCGCCCATGGTCGTGGACGACCCGAACGTTCGCGAGTACGAATTGGGAACGGCCCTTTTCGCGCTGTGCCTGACGTCGCTGGTCGTCGGCGGCGTCGGCCTCGTCGAGGGCCTGGGCGCCGTCGACGAGGACGCACCCGGCATCCGGCTCCCGTCCCGTGGCCCCCGCGTGGACTGGCACGCCCGCCCCAGTACCCTCCGGCGCGGCGGGCGCGGCACCGTGATCGACCGGATCGCCGAGCTCACCTGGGCGACGATCACCAGGCTGGCCGACGCGGTACGGATCATCATGGTCACCACGGCCCGGGTGACGGTCAACACGCTGCTCGAACTCGGTCACCTGCTGCTGCGCCTGCTGATCCATATCCTCAACCTGCTCATCAGGCTGGTCTTCGTGCTGGCCAAGATGATCAGCGCCGTCACCATCAGCCTCGTCGCGGGCGCCGCCAAGATCCTGGCGATCGCGATCTCCTTCGCCGCGCTGAGCCTCGTCAACCTGGGCCTGCCGGTGGCGGCGCTGCTCGGCGCGGAGGCCTGCGCCGTCGCCCTGTCCGAGCACGGCCGCCGCTACCTCCTCGAGGGCACGCTGACCGACCTCTGGTGGTTCATGATCCAGTCCGCGGCGGCGCTCGCGCTGGTCACCCTCGCCTGGATCCTGATGGCGGACCAGCGACCCCGCGCGTCGCTCCGCTCGGCGTACCGGTCCGCCGCCAGCACCGGCCCCCGGCTGCTGGTCTTCGTCGCGCTCGGCGGCTGGCTCCTGACCGTTCTGACCGTCTTCGATCTGGGCCGGATCCACGCGGGCTGGGCCACCTGGACGGCGAGCGCGGTCCTGCTGGGATCACTGGCGGTATCCCAGTTCCTCCGGGACAAGCCGAAGAATCTCCCGGCGGGGTTTGCATGACCATGCACAGCAGTGCATACTCTTACCTATGTCCAAGGTGCTCTCCTCCCTCCCTGTCGGCGAACGCGTCGGGATCGCCTTCTCCGGCGGCCTCGACACCTCCGTAGCGGTCGCGTGGATGCGCGAGAAGGGTGCCGTGCCGTGCACCTACACCGCTGACCTGGGTCAATACGACGAACCCGATATCGCCTCCGTCCCCGGACGTGCCACGGCGTACGGCGCGGAGGTCGCCCGGCTGGTCGACTGCCGGGCGGCCCTCGTGGAGGAGGGCCTGGCGGCCCTGGCCTGCGGCGCGTTCCACATCCGCTCCGGCGGCCGCGTCTACTTCAACACCACGCCCCTCGGCCGGGCCGTCACCGGCACCCTGCTCGTCCGCGCGATGCTCGAGGACAACGTGCAGATCTGGGGCGACGGCTCCACCTTCAAGGGCAACGACATCGAGCGGTTCTACCGCTACGGCCTGCTCGCCAACCCCTCCCTGCGGATCTACAAGCCGTGGCTGGACGCCGACTTCGTCACCGAGCTCGGCGGCCGAAAGGAGATGTCGGAGTGGCTGCTCGACCGCGACCTCCCGTACCGGGACAGCACCGAGAAGGCCTACTCCACCGACGCGAACATCTGGGGCGCGACCCACGAGGCCAAGGCCCTGGAACACCTCGACGCCGGCATCGAGACCGTCGAGCCGATCATGGGCGTCCGCTTCTGGGACACCTCCATCGAGATCCCCGCCGAGGACGTCACGATCGCCTTCGAGCAGGGCCGCCCCGTCTCGATCAACGGCAAGGAGTTCCCCTCCCCCGTCGACCTCGTCCTGGAGGCCAACGCGATCGGCGGCCGGCACGGCATGGGCATGTCCGACCAGATCGAGAACCGGGTCATCGAGGCCAAGAGCCGCGGCATCTACGAGGCCCCGGGCATGGCGCTCCTGCACGCCGCCTACGAACGCCTCGTCAACGCGATCCACAACGAGGACACCCTCGCCACCTACCACAACGAGGGCCGCCGCCTCGGCCGCCTCATGTACGAGGGCCGCTGGCTCGACCCCCAGGCCCTGATGCTGCGCGAGTCCCTCCAGCGCTGGATCGGATCGGCCGTCACCGGCGAAGTGACCCTCCGCCTCAGGCGCGGCGAGGACTACTCCATCCTCGACACCTCCGGACCGGCGTTCAGCTACCACCCGGACAAGCTGTCCATGGAACGGACCGCGGACTCCGCCTTCGGCCCCGTCGACCGCATCGGCCAGCTCACCATGCGCAACCTCGACATCGCCGACTCCCGCGCCAAACTGGAGCAGTACGCCCAGCACGGCATCGTCGGCGGCCAGCCGATGATCGGCGCCGCCCAGACCGCCCTCATCGGCGCCATGCCCGAAGGCGGCGCCGAAGCGATCGCCTCCCGAGGCGAGGTGCCCGCCGACGAACTCCTGGACAACGCGGCCATGGAAGCCGGCACCGACTGACCCCGCCCCCTAGGCGCCGCCTAGGGGCTCAGGTTTTACGGCCCACTCCGCCGCACATGTTGACGTCGACGGGCTTGAGGGGACTCGGATCCGGACGCCAGCGACGGACGGGCACCACGCCGGGCTCGACCAGTTCCAGGCCGTTGAACAGCGCGCGGACCTGTTCGGGGTCACGCAGCCGGTAGGGCACCGCGCCGGTCTCGTCATAGCCCTCCTGGGCCTTGAGCAGATCCGGATCGGTGGCGGTGCCGTCGTAGATGGCGAGGTAGCTACCCGCTGGCAAAGGCCGTAGGAGTTCTTCGACGATCGAGACGACCCTGTCGTAGTCGGTGACATGGCCCAGGATCCCCATGAGCATGAGCGCGATCGGCTGGGAGAAGTCCAGGAGTTTTCCGGCCTGATCCAGGATGTCCTCGGGACGCGTCAGGTCGGCGTCGATGTAGTAAGTGGCGCCCTCTGGCTTGCTGGTCAACAGAGCCCGGGCGTGGGCCAGCACCAGCGGATCGTTGTCGACGTAGACGATGCGTGATTCGGGGGCGGCGCGCTGGGCGACCTGATGGGTGTTGTTCTCGGTGGGGAGCCCCGTGCCGATGTCGAGGAACTGCCGGACGCCCTGTTCGACGGCCAGATGGGTGACGACTCGGCCGATGAACTCGCGTGAGGCTCGCGCCATGTCGAATATACCGGGGAACGTCTCGGCATACTGGTCGCCGGCCTCCTGGTCGACAGGGAAATTGTCCTTGCCCCCCAACCAGTAGTTCCAGATCCGTGCCGAATGCGGGATGCTGGCATCGATTTCGCCGCCGACAGGATACCGGGGGTCGGCAGTCATGATTCGCCTCCGCAGGGTGTGCCGTTTCCTCCATGACACCAGACAACCCGCGCCGATGCACGAATTAATGATCTTCTGGCGGAAGCCGGTCAAGAACATCCAGGAGCATGCCGACGGTCACGTGCGGCAACAGCGCCTTCACCAGCAACGCGTTGTATCGAAGAGCAAAGTACGAAACTTTGTCATGCCCAGTGTGATAGATGCCGAGAGCGTGATGCTCTAGATACACCAGATCCGAATAGCCAGGTTCGGTGAACCGCGTGATCGCCATCGGAATCGGGCGCAGCAAGAGCTCAGCTTCCTCATCGGCAACGAACTGCACGGTGATGTGCTGGAAGTTGGCCATTGTGATCAGATGCTTCAGCTGCTCACGCATGATTGCGGGTGGAGTATCCCGATCCCGCAATGCCCGCTCACCGATGACCACCAGATAGTTGGGCGGATCGGACCGTCGCAAGAGCTCCTGGCGCCGCATCAGCAACTCGACCCGCCTGGCCAGCGTCACGTCATCAATGCCAGGGGAATCCTGCCTGATGACATATCGAGCATAGTCAGCTGTCTGAAGCAGGTCCGGAAACCGGCTCGGGCCGTAGTAACGGATCTCACTGGCCTCCCACTCCAGGGTCAACTGGGGCCCGGACCATTCGGTCACAATGTCGCCGTATTCGCTCCACCAGGCAGTAGCCCGCCGTCGGCGGGCGTTGGCGAGCAGCCGCTCGGTGGCTTCCTGGCGCCTGCGGTGCTGGCCCGGCCCGACAAGCCCCATCTCTGCCAGCCCCTCGGGAGCGACAGCAGGGGCGATGCCCGTCGCGTCGGCCTCCTCAAGGTCCGCAGCGAGGCCTTGGTTCGATGCGGCGCCGGAGTGACTGGCGCTTCTGTTGAATCGCCGTCGCAGTTCCCGCAAGGAATGCATGGCGCGAGCGTCCAGCCTGTCGTCCTGATCGGCTATCCAGAACAGCACTGCCCAGAACGATGACACCTGGCCCCACTTCAGAGTCTGCGGAACCAGCCTCAGCAGGTCATTGGCAGTGGAGCGAGGCAGCCGCTCGACGCGGACACCGGCCACCACCTGACCTTCCAGCCGCACGGAGACCCGATAAATATCCGCGAACGTAGGAGTGTCTGCAATGCGGCGATTGTCCGCAAGCAGGGTGGCAACTTCGGCGAACGGGTGATCGCGATCTCTCTCCGTCACATCCCTGGTCCGATCGCTCGCGTGGTCATGGCCTGCCCCTGACGACCATCGTCCTATCAGAGCCGACACTAGACCGGACCATATTGCACAACAAGTCATGAATCCACGGACCACGGACCTTAATCAGGACGGATTGCCACATTCCCACCTAGAACGACCCGGATACCAATCAGTACATCCGGGAATAGCCGGGTTGATCCATTTTTATAGCGCCGGACGCAGCGTGGACCGCACAGTTGATTCCGCCACCCGACACGGAATGAGAATTCCTGCCCGGTGCACCCCTCAACGACCAAGGGAGCCACGCTCACGATGAACCCCACCCTGATCGGCGTCGACATCCCCCGCTTCGGCGACCCACTCCGCACCGACGACGTCCAGCGGGTCCTGCGCCATGGCCTGTACGAGCAGATGAAAGACGCCTTCCACGCGACCGGCGTGCCATGGCAGGCCTGCCATCACGAAGATCGTGGCGACGGAATACTGATCGTTATCCCACCCGACGTGCGGGCGGCCGAGATCCTGGGTCCGCTGTCTCAGCACCTCACCGCAGGGTTGCGCCGCTCCAACCAAGCCGCCGACAGCCTCTGCCGGCTGAGGATGCGGATCGCCGTGCATGCCGGAGAGATCCACCGGGACGACTACGGACTCCTCGGCCAGCCCCTCATCCTGCTCTACCGGCTCCTGAACGCGCCGACCTTCAAGGCGGCGCTGGAGAACGCACCTAACGCAGATCTAGGCATCCTGGTCTCCGACCAGCTCTACAAGGACGTGGTCACCTCCGGCCTAATAGATCCGGACGCGTACCAGCGCCTACCTATCGACCACAAGGAAACCCACACCTGCGGACACCTGTGGCTACCCCAGCCACCGAGGACGGCCATGACGAGCCGACGCCGAGCTGACGCACCTGGTGGGCGCTAACGTCCCCGATAACCGAGCACAGCCTTGCACTCCATAGGAACGGCACGGCCCCATCGCGTGATGCGGTGGGGCCGTTGAAGGCTTGCCGTGGAGCGACTATCCGATGTTGGGCGTGCCTGTAGGCCCGGTGTGTTGGTTGCGCCGGGCTTCAGGCTGGATCGATGGGGGTGGGGTCAGGCCGCGTGGTGGTCGTTGCGCCACGGGTTGTCGGCCTGATCGACCAGTCTTCGTCTGGATCGCGCTGCTTTCCCCTTGGGCGGCAGGGTCCGGTAGACGAAGCGTCCGTCCTCCCCCTGACTGATCTCTATCTGCTCGGGGTTGGCGTGCTTCCATCGGTTATGCCAGCCGCAGCACAACGCCAGCTTGTCGATGTCGGTGGGGCTGTTGCCCAGTGCCCATCCATCGACGTGGTCGATCTCGCACAGGAGGCCGGGTACTTCACAGCCGCGGACCGCGCAGGTGTCGTAGAGGGTTTCCAGCAC
>NZ_JBICUD010000022.1:0-66265 GCF_043198015.1 Spirillospora sp. NPDC048911
CTGGCGAGCAGATGGCAGGGGTCTGGCGGGTCAAGGCGACCGGCGCGGCCAACCTGCATGCCGCCACCACCGACCAGCGACTCGGCTTCTTCACGGTGTTCTCGTCGGCCGCGGGTACCTCGGGCAGTCCGGGCCAGGCCAACTACGCCGCCGCCAACGCCTACTGCGACGCGCTGATGGCCCGGCGCCGCTCGTCCGGACTCCCCGGTCAGTCGATCGGATGGGGACTGTGGGAGTCGGCCAGCGGCATCACGGGCGAACTCAGCGACACCGACATGCACCGCATGAGCAGCAGCGGAATCACCCCGCTCAGCGACGAACACGGGCTGGCGCTGCTGGACGCCGCGTTCGAGCACGGGGGAGCGCACCTGGTCGCGGCCGACCTGAACGTCGCCGGGATACCCGCCGACGTCCTGCCGCCCCTGCTGCGCGCCCTCGGTTCGGGCGGCGGCGACGCCCGCGGTGCCGCCGCCAACGGGCACCGGCGGGTCGACTGGGCCGGGCGGCTCGCCGGGCAGTCGTCGGAGGATCAGCTCTCGATGTTGCTCGGCATGGTCCGGACGCACGCGGCGGCCGTGCTCGGGCATTCCGATCCCGGCGCGCTGCGAGCCGACACCCAGCTCAAGGACCTGGGGTTCGACTCCCTCACGGCGGTCGAGCTGCGCAACCGGCTGTCGGCGGCCACCGGGCTTCGCCTGCCCGCCGCCCTCGCGTTCACCTACCCTTCCGCGGCGGCCATCGCCGACCACCTGCGCGAGCGGCTGATCCCGGCCGAGGCGGACCCGTCGGCCGCCGTCCTCGGCGAGGTGGACAAGCTGGAGGCGGTGATCGACCAGGCCGTCCCCGACGGGGACACGCGCCTCCGGCTGGCCAAACGTCTGGAGGCCCTGCTGTGGAGGCTGGGCGACTCCGGCAACGGCGTCGGCAACGGCGTCGCCGTCGACGACGGCGCGCTGGAGTCGGCGTCCGACGACGAGGTGTTCGAACTCATCGACAAGGAACTCGGGTCTCCCCTGGGGAGTGAGGACTGATGTCCGAGACGGAAGACAAACTCCGCCAATACCTCAAGCGCGTCACCGGAGATCTCAGCCGAACGCGTCAGCGCCTGCGCGAGGTGGAGGATCGGTCCCGCGAGCCGGTGGCGGTGGTGAGCATGGCCTGCCGTCTTCCCGGCGGCGTGAGCTCTCCCGACGACCTGTGGGAGCTGGTGTCCTCGGGCCGGGACGCGATCAGCGAGTTCCCCGGCGACCGCGGCTGGGACCTGGACCGGCTGTTCCATCCGGACCCCGACCACCCCGGCACCACCTATGTGCGGCACGGCGGGTTCCTGACCGATCCCGCGGGGTTCGACGCCGCGTTCTTCGGGATCAGCCCCCGCGAGGCCCTGGCCATGGAGCCGCAGCAGCGCGTGCTGCTGGAGACGGCGTGGGAACTGCTGGAAGGGGCCAGGATCGACCCGAACTCCCTGAGGGGAACGGAGGTGGGCGTCTTCGCCGGCATCTCCAGCCAGGACTACCACACCGGGCTCGGCGCGCCCGACGAGATCGAGGGCCACATCGCCACGGGAAGCCTCGCCAGCGTCATGTCGGGCCGGGTCGCCTACACCCTCGGCCTGGAGGGCCCGGCGGTGACGATCGACACGGCGTGCTCGTCCTCGCTGGTCGCCGCCCATCTGGCCTGCACCGCGCTGCGCCGGGGCGAATGCGACCTGGCCATGGCCGGCGGCGTCACCGTGCTGGCCACGCCGACCGCGTTCGTCGACTTCTCGCGGCAGCGGGGACTGGCTCCCGACGGGCGCTGCAAGGCGTTCGCGGCCGCGGCCGACGGCACGGGCTTCTCCGAGGGCGTCGGCCTGGTGCTGCTGGAGCGTCTGTCGGACGCGCGCCGCAACGGTCATCGCGTGCACGCGGTGATCCGGGGTTCGGCGGTCAATCAGGACGGCGCCAGCAACGGGCTCACCGCACCCAGCGACGCCGCCCAGGAACGGGTGATCCGGCGGGCCCTGGAGGACGCCCGCCTCAAGGCGGCCGAGGTGGACGTGGTGGAGGCGCACGGCACGGGGACCAAGCTGGGCGACCCGATCGAGGCACAGGCGTTGCTGGCGGCCTACGGGCGGGATCGTCCGCAGGACCGGCCGCTGTGGCTCGGCTCGGTGAAGTCCAACATCGGGCACACCCAGGCGGCCGCGGGGGTGGCCGGGGTGATCAAGATGGTGATGGCGATGCGGCACGGCGTCCTGCCGCTCTCGCTGCACATCGACGAGCCTTCGGGGTACGTGGAGTGGGAGGACGGTGGGCTGCGCCTGCTGACCGAGGCGCAGGCATGGCCGCACACGGGCGGCCGGCCGCGCCGGGCGGGTGTCTCGTCCTTCGGCGTCTCCGGTACGAACGCGCACATGATCGTGGAGCAGGCGGCCGAAGAGCCCGAGCCGATCGAGGAGCCGGAGCCGATCGAGGACCCTCACCGCACGGGCGTGGTGCCGTGGGTGGTGTCGGCGCGCGATGGCGCCGCGCTGCGCGCGCAGGCCGCCCGGCTGCGGGAGCGGGTTTGCGTGGACGGCGGGCCGTCGCCGGTGGAGGTGGGCTGGTCGCTGCTCACCACCCGCTCGGTCTTCGATCATCGGGCAGTGATCATGGATGCCCATCCGGCGGGTCTGGCCGCGCTGGCCGAAGGGGCTCCGCATCCCGACGTGGTTTCGGGAGTGGCCCGCCATTCCGGTCAAGGTCCTGTTCTGGTGTTCCCTGGTCAGGGTTCGCAGTGGGCCGGGATGGGTGCCCGGCTGCTGGAGGAGTCACCGACCTTCGCCGCCCGCATGGCCGAGTGCGAACAGGCCCTCGCGCCGCACGTGGACTGGTCGCTCATCGAGGTGATCCGCGGCGACGGCGCCGAGTTGTCGCGGGTGGACGTCGTCCAGCCCGTGCTGTGGGCGGTCATGGTCTCCCTCGCCGCCGTCTGGGCCGAGTACGGGATCACTCCCGCAGCGGTCGTCGGGCACAGCCAGGGCGAGATCGCCGCCGCCTGTGTCGCCGGAGCCCTGACCCTCCAGGACTCCGCCAAAATCGTCGCCGTCCGCAGCAAGGCCCTGCGCCGACTGTCAGGACAGGGCGCCATGGCCTCACTCGGCGTGGGCGAGAAGCGGGCGGCCGAGTTGCTCGCCGACGTGCCGGACGTCACGATCGCCGCGGTCAACAGCCCCTCCTCCACCGTCGTCTCCGGCCCGCCCGACCATGTGCGACAGGTGGTGGCTGACGCCGAGAAGCAGGAACTGCGGGCCCGGATGATCGACGTGGACTACGCCTCCCACGGCCCCCACATCGACCAGATCACCGACGAACTCGCCCAAGCACTCACCGGCATCCAACCCACACCCGCCACCACCGCCTACTACTCAGCCCTCACCGGCACCCGAACCGACCCCACCACCCTGGACACCACCTACTGGGTCACCAACCTGCGCCAACCCGTCCGCTTCAACGACGCCACCACCACACTCCTCAGCGACGGCTACCGCACCTTCATCGAAACCGCCCCCCACCCCGTCCTGACCACCGCCCTCCACGAAACCTTCGAACACACCGACACCACCGCCACCGCCACACCCACCCTCCGCCGCGACCACGGCGACCTCACCCAGATCGCCATAGCGGCGGCCCACGCCTATACCGCCGGCGCACCCGTCGACTGGTCTCCCTGGTTCCCCGCAGACCCGCCACCTCGCACCGCCGACCTGCCCACCTACGCCTTCCAGCACCAGCGGTACTGGCTGCCGGAGGTCGCGGCGCCGCCCGTGACGGACGGGCCGGGGGACGAGGAAGAGGCACGGTTCTGGACGGCCGTCGAGCGGGGCGACTCCGACGGGCTCGCGGGCACGCTCGAGATCACCGAGGCCGACGGCCACAGGACCTCGCTCGACGCGGTTCTCCCGGTCCTGTCGCGATGGCGGCGGCAACGTCGTGAACGATCCGCGGTCGACTCCTGGCGCCATCGCGTCGAGTGGCGGCCGCTGACGGCCCAGCCCGCCGCCGGCCAGACCCCGGCCGGATCGTGGCTGATCGTCCGGCCGCCCGGCGTCGCGGACGACTGGGCACAGGCGTGCGCCGTCGCGCTGGAGGAGGGCGGCGGCCGGGTACGTCACCTCGACATCGACCCGGACATCTCCCGGAAGGACCTCTTGGCCGCCCTCCGGGAGATGTCCGCCGCGGAGGAGACGCCACCGGCCCGCGTGCTCTCGCTGCTCGCGCTCGGCGACGGCGACGGCGACGGCGCCTTCCCGGGGCTCACAGGAACCCTCACGCTCCTCCAGGCCCTGATCGACGCCGAGCTGGACGCGCCGCTGTGGACGTTGACCCGCGGCGCGGTCTCGGCCGGCGAGGGCGACGAGGGAGACGGCGGTCCGGAGCGCCCCGAACAGGCGCAGGCCTGGGGGCTCGGCCGGGTGGCGGCCCTGGAACACCCGGCCGTCTGGGGCGGGCTCGTCGACCTGCCGTCCACGCCGCACGAGCTCGACCCGGCGGACCTGCGCGCCGCGCTCGCCCGCGAGGACGGCGAGGACCAGCTGGCGCTGCGTCCGGCCGGCGTGTTCGGATGCCGGCTGGTGGCGGATCCGCTCGGCGCCGGCCAGCCGCGGCCCGGCTGGCGCCCGCACGGCACCGTGCTCGTCAACGGCGGCCTGGACGGACCGGCCGGGGCGATGGCGCGGTGGCTGGTGGACAGGGGCGCGGAGCGCGTGCTCGTCCTCGACCGGACCCTCGACCGGACCGGGGCCACGACCGCCGAGGCGACGGCACAGGCCCCGCCGGGCGTGACCGTCGTCGACTCGGTTCCGGCCGATGCCGGCATCGGAACGCTCGTGCAAGCCTGGTCGTCCAGCGCGCTGGCGCCGCTCGCCGACCTCACCCCGCCGGAGCTGGCCGAGACCGTCCGCACGACCCTGGACGGCGTCCTCGGCGTCGAGGAGAGCTGCGATCTGGGCCCCGGCGACACCGTCGTCCACCTCTCCTCGGTGGCCGCCGTCTGGGGCAGCCGCGACCACGGCGCCTACGCCGCGGCGAACGCTCATCTGGACGCCTGGGCCCGGCGGCGCCGAGCGGACGGCGTGCGAGCCGTCTCGGTGGCGTGGGGCCCGTGGGACGTACCGGACGACGACGAGGAGCAGGCCGGGCAGGTGCGCCCGCACATCGAACTCGCCCGGCGGCAGGGGCTCGTACCGCTGGATCCGCGGCTGGCGCTCGCCGCGCTGCACCGGATCCTGGAGCGGGACGATCCGTCGGTCGCCGTGGCCGACGTCGCGTGGCAGCGCTTCGCGCCGCTGTTCACGCTGGAGCGCCGGACACACCTGTTCGACGAGATCCCCGCGGCGATGGAGGTGATCCGGGTCGCGCGGGACACCGGCGACGACGCGGCGGCGGAGACGACCGAGGCGCTCCGGCGCGAGCTCGCGGCGCGGCCCGAGGCGGAGCGGCACGGCGTGCTGCTGACGCTGGTGCGCTCGAACGTGGCGGCCGTGCTGCGGCACGCGGGCGCGGAGGCGGTGGATCCGCGGCTCCCGTTCAAGGACCTGGGTTTCGACTCGCTCGCGGCAGTCGAGCTGCGCAACCGCCTGCGGGCCGCGACCGGGCTGCGGCTGCCGGCGACGCTGGTGTTCGACCGTCCGACGCCGGACGCGCTGGCGGGGTGGATGCTGGGCGCGGTGCTGCCGGCGGACGCCGGTGCGGCGCTTGCGGCGCTCGGCCGCCTGGGCGACCTGGAGGCCGCGCTGGCCGCGCTCCCACCGGAGGACGTACGGAGCAGCGGTCTGGTCGAGCGGCTGCGGACGCTGCTGTGGAGGTACGCGGACGACGACGCCGAGCCGGGGCAGGCCGAGGGCCGGGAGAACCTTGACACGGCGACGGCCGACGAGATGTTCGCGCTGCTCGACCGCGAGCTCGGCGCCTGACCGCACAGGCGGAGCGGGCGGCCCTTCCGGCCGCCCGCTCCGCCCTTCGTTCTCACGCCGTCTGATGTTCGGTATCGGTCCGCCGGGCCTCGCCGACGGTCATGTCCGTCATCCCCCAGAACGCCCGGACGTGGTGGCCCAGGCCCTCGTCGTTGAACTCCACGATGCCGATGATGTGAAAGCTCATCACCGCCGGGGTGCGCAGGACCACTCTGCTGTGGGTGACGACGAACCGGTCGCACATCGAGGTCACCGGTTCTCCGGGCGTCTCGTGCACGTGGTTCTCGACGGACAGGACCAGGTGCCTGCGGAGGGCCTCCTTGCCCACCGTCGGCTCCCGTCCCACCGGATCCTCGAAGACGACGTCGTCGGTGAACAGGTCCAGGGCGCCTTCCACGTCACCCTCGTTCAGCAGCCGCGCGTACTCAGCCACCATCGCCTTGCGAAACGCCTCGTCGGGCATGGCACCTCCAGGTGCGGCCGGCCGGCCGGACGGGTCAGCCGGCGACTTCGAGATCGGACTTTCCCCAGAACGCCTGGGCCTGGCAGATCAGGCCGGTCGCGTCCACCCGGAGCAACAGCATGTGCCTGCGCCTGAGCCGCTTGCCCGCGGCGTCGGCCGGGGGGACGAGCCAGCCCCGTTCGGCGAACACGGGGCCAAGGGGGAAGTAGTCCATGTCGGAGGTGATCGGAATGAAGGCGTGAGCGCCGTCCTGCCCCGCGACCGGTTCGCCGGCGACCTCCCGTACGCCCGCCGCGACCGCCTCGTCGAAATGGGCGCGCAGGGCGTCTCGTCCGGTCCGCCGCTCCCAGCCGACGGGGTCCTCGAAGACGACGCCGTCGCCGTACAGTTCGAGGATCGCGTCCACGTCACCGGCGTTCACGCGACGGCTGTGCTCCAGCGCCAGCTCCTTGCGGTCGCGCTCACCTGTCAGCGCTCTGTCCAACGGTCTCTCCCGTGTTCGTGCCTCGTCCGAGGTCGCGGTCGATGAAGTCGAAGATCTCGTCGGGGGTGGCCGCCGCCGGCAGTCCGGTGGCGGGCGCCGCCGCGGCGGTGTCGCCGTCCTGCTCCTCCAGCCGCCGCAGGGTGTCCCGCAACCGGCTGGTCAGCGCGTCCCGGGAGGCCTGGTCCCGGGCCGCGACGGCCAGCAGCGAGCGCTCCAGCCTGTCGACCTCACCGAGCGCGGGGGCGAGCGGATCGGTCCGCGGCGGGTCGAGCTCGGCGAGCAGGTACCCGGCGAGGGCCGCCGGGCCGGCGTGGTCGAAGATGAGCGTGGCCGGCAGGCGCAGTCCGGTGGCCGCCGAGAGCCGGTTCCGCAGCTCGATCGCGGTCAGCGAGTCGAAGCCGAGGTCCTGGAACCGCTGCGCGGCGGCGACCGTGTCGGCGCCGTCGTGTCCGAGGACCGTCGCGACGTTGGCGCGCACCAGGTTCAGGATCGCCTGTTCCCGGTCGTCCTCGGACATCGTGGCCAGTCGGCCGACCAGGTCGGACGGGGCGGGGCCGCCGTCCTGCGGGCCCGCGCGGCGGACGAGATGGCGCAGCACGCCCGGCACCTCGTGGGCCTGTGCCTGGCCGCGTATCCGCGCCAGGTCCAGGCGGACGGGCGCGAGCAGCGCACGGTCGCCGGCCAGGGCGATGTCGAACAGGGCCAGGCCATGCTCGACGCTCAGCCCCAGGACGCCCGTGCGAGCGTGGCGGGCGCGGTCCACCTCGGCGAGCCGCCCCGACATGCCGCCCGTCTCCTGTCGCCACATCCCCCAGGCCAGCGATTTCGCAGGCAGGCCCAGGGCGTGCCGGTGCTGGGCGAGCCCGTCGAGGAGCGCGTTGGCCGCGGCGTAGGAGCCCTGGCCGGCGCCTCCGATCAGCCCCGCGATCGAGGAGAACAGCACGAACGCCGACAGGTCCAGGTCGCGGGTCAGCTCGTGCAGGTGGATCGCCCCGTTGGCCTTGACGCGCAGCACGGCGTCGAGCTGGCCCGGGTCCATCGACTGGACGGTGGCGTCCCGGACGATCCCGGCGGCGTGCACGACGGCGGTGAGCGGATGTTCGCCGGGGATGTCCGCGAGCAGGGCGGCCAGGGCATCCCGGTCGCCGACGTCGCAGGCGGCGACGGTGACGTCCGCGCCGAGCCCGGTCAGCTCGGCGGCCAGTTCGGCGGCGCCGGGCGCGTTCCGCCCGCGGCTGCCGACGAGCAGGAGCCGGCGTGCGCCGTGCCCGGTGATCAGGTGGCGGGCGCACAGCGCGCCGAGCGCGCCCGTGCCGCCGGTGATCAGTACGGTGCCGTCCGGGTCCAGCACGGCCCGCGGGGCGTTCTGCCCGGGGTCGTGCTCTCCGGCGCGGTCGTGGCGGACCAGGCGCGGGGCGAACGCGTCGCCGTCGCGCAGCGCCAGCTGCGGCTCCTCCGCCGCCAGGGCCCCGGGAACGGCGCGGTACGAGTCGTCCCTCCCGTCGAGGTCGAGCAGGACCAGCCGGCCGGGGAACTCGATCTGTGCGCTGCGCACCAGTCCCCACAGCGCCGCGGCGGCCGGGTCGGTGACATGGTCCCCGGGACGGGTCGCGACCGCCCCGTGGGTGGCGACGACGAGCCGCACCCCATCGAACCGCGGGTCGCCCAGCCAGTCCTGGAGCAGCGGCAGCAGCGAGCCGCCGACCCGGCGGAGCCGTTCGGCCGGATCGTCCCCGTCCCGCGGGCCGGGGGTGACGACGATGATCTCGTCGGGTGCCCGGTCCCCGGCCTCGGCGGCGGCGCGGAGCCCGGCCAGATCGCGGTGCGCGCACGACCCGGGCAGGGCCCGGGCGAGCGCGTCGTCATCGGGCGCGAGCACCGCGTGCCGACGTTCGGGAACGTCGGAGGGCCGGGTGACCGGGGTCCAGTCGAGCCGGTACAGCGCGTCGTCGCTGCGGGCCCGCGCGATCCGCTCGGCGGAGACCGGCCGCAGGATCAGCGACTCCAGGCCGAGCACCGGCGCGCCGGTCGGATCGGCGGCGCTGAGAGCGAGCCGGTCCTGCGCCTCGCGGGTGATCCTTATCCGGAGGGTGGTCGCGGCGGTCGCGTGCAGACGCAGGCCGGTCCACGCGAACGGCAGCAGGATCTCCTCGGCCGTGTCCGCTCGAACGCCGGCTTCCAGCAGCAGTGCGTGGATGGTGGCGTCAAGGAGGACCGGATGCACGCCGTACTCGGCGGCCCGTGCCCGTTCCCCCTCGGGCAGCGCCACCTCGGCGTAGACCTCGTCGCCGAGCCGCCACGCGGCGACGAGCGCCCGCGAGGCCGGGCCGTACTCGTGACCGCGGGCGGTCAGCTCGTCGTACGGGTCTCCGGCGGTGATCGGTTCCGCCCCCGGCGGTGGCCACGCGCCGGCCAGGCCGGCAGGCGGCCCGTCCGGCGGCTCGGGCGCGAGCAGCCCGGTCGCGTGCCGCGCCCAGGCGGGCTCGTCGCCCTCATCGGCGGAGGACGGGCGGGAGTGGACGCTGACGGGCCGCAGCCCGGTCTCGTCCGGCGGGCCGACGGCGACCTGGAGGTCGACGGCGGCGTCGTCGGGCACGATCAGCGGGCTTTCCAGCATGAGCTCGGCGAGGTGGTCGCAGCCCGCTCGCGCCCCGGCGTGCAGGGCCATCTCGACGAAGGCCGAGCCGGGCAGCAGGACGCTGCCCAGCACGCGGTGCTCGGCGAGCCAGGCGTGGTCCCGCTGGGAGACCCGGCTCGTGAGCAGCAGGCTCTCCTCGCCCGCCGGCTCCACCGCCGCACCCAGAAGCGGGTGCCCGGCGGCTGCCAGGCCGAGGCCCGCCGGGTCGCCGCCGGAGAAGGCGGGCGGGTCCAGCCAGTAGCGACGCCGCTGGAAGGGGTAGCTGGGCAGCGGGACCGTCCGCGGCGGCGGGTCGGCGGGGAACCGGGGCGTCCAGTCCACCTCGGCTCCCGCGGCGAAGGCCTGCCCGAGCGCCAGGATGAGCTGCTCCGCCCCGTCGTGATCGCGGCGCAGCGTGGGCAGGACGGCGGCCTCGGCGCCGGCCGCGTCGACGCACTCCTCGGTCCCCGGTGTCAGCACCGGATGCGGACTGGCCTCGATGAACAGGCGGTGACCGTCGGCCAGCACCGCGGCCACGGTGTCGGCGAACCGGACGGGCCGGCGCAGGTTGGTGATCCAGTACGCGGCGTCCAGGCCGGCGGTGTCGTGCGGCGCGGCGGTGACGGCGGAGTAGAACGTCACCCGCGCCGTACGGGGCGTCACGCCGTCCAGCGCCTCGGTGAGCTCGCCGGTGATCTGGTCGATGTGGGGGCTGTGGGAGGCGTAGTCCACGTCGATCGTTCGGGCTCGTAGTCGTTGTTCGCGGGCGGTGGTGACGACCGCGGTGATTTGGTCGGGTGGGCCGGAGATGACGGTGGAGGTGGGGCTGTTGATCGCGGCGATGGTGACGTCCGGTGCGTCGGTGAGCAACTGCGCCGCGCGCTCTTCGCCGACGCCGAGTGAGGCCATCGCGCCCTGCCCGGACAGCCGTCGCAGGGCCTTGCTCCGGACGGCGACGATCTTGGCGGCGTCGTCGATGGTCAGGGCTCCGGCGACGCAGGCGGCGGCGATCTCGCCTTGGCTGTGGCCGATCACCGCCGAAGGGACGACGCCGTGGTCGGCCCAGACGGCGGCGAGGGAGACCATGACCGCCCACAGCGCGGGTTGGACGATGTCCACGCGTGACAGCTCGGTGCCGTCGCCGCGGATCACGTCGGTGAGCGACCAGTCCACGTGCGGGTTGAGGGCTTGTTCGCATTCGGCCATGCGGGCGGCGAACACCGGCGACTCCTCCAGCAGCCGCGCACCCATCCCGGCCCACTGCGAACCCTGACCAGGGAACACCAGCACGGGTCCCGCTCCGGTCGTGTCGGCCACGCCGGTCACGACGTCCGCGTCCGGCTCGCCGTCCGCCAGCGCCCGCAGGGACTCCAGCAGCCGTTCGTGGTCCGCGCCGACCACCACGGCCCGGTGGCCGAACGCGGAGCGGGTCTTGATCAGGGACCAGCCGATGTCGGCGGGGGCCAGGTCAGGATCGGCGGCGACGTGATCGGCCAGCCGCCGGGCCTGCGCGTGGAGGGCCTCCCCGTTGTGGCCGGAGATCACCCAAGGAACGGGGTGGTCACCGGAAGGCGGCCGCTGTCGCTCGGGCTCGGTTTGTTCGGGTGCTTGTTCGAGGATGAGGTGGGCGTTGGTGCCGGAGATGCCGAAGGCGGAGACGCCGGCGCGGCGGGGGCGTCCGGTGTCGGGCCATGGGGTGGCCTGGGTGAGCAGGCGGATGGTGCCGGTGTCCCAGTTGACGTGCCGGGTGGGCTGGTCGATGTGCAGGGACTCGGGCAGCAGGCCGTGGCGCATGGCCATGACGGTCTTGATGACCCCGGCCACGCCGGCCGCCGCCTGCGTATGTCCCATGTTGGACTTCACCGAGCCGAGCCAAAGGTGCCGGTCCGGTGGGCGCTGCCGCCCGTACGCGGCCATGAGCGCCCGAGCCTCGATCGGGTCGCCCAGCGTGGTTCCGGTGCCGTGGGCCTCCACCACGTCCACCTCGTCCGGTGAAAGCCCGGAGTTGGCGAGCGCCTGCCGGATGACGCGTTCCTGTGAGGGGCCGTTGGGCGCGGTCAGCCCGTTGCTCGTGCCGTCCTGGTTGATGGCCGAGCCGCGGACCACCGCCAGGATCCGGCGGCCGTTGCGCCGGGCGTCCGACAGCCGTTCGAGCATGACCAGCCCGACGCCCTCGGCCCAGCTCGTGCCGTCGGCGGCGTCGGCGAACGGCTTGCAGCGGGCGTCGGGGGCGATCCCGCGCTGCCGCGAGAACTCCACGAACGAGACCGGCGTGGTCATCACCGTCGCGCCCCCGGCCAGCGCGAGCGAGCACTCGCCCTGCCGCAGCGACCGGCAGGCCATGTGCATCGCGACCAGCGAGGCCGAGCATCCGGTGTCCACGGTCACGGCCGGGCCGACCAGGCCCATCAGGTAGGAGATGCGGCCGGACGCGACGCAGCCCAGGTTGCCGGTGCCCATATGGCCCTCGACCTCGGTGAACCGCCTGCCGACCAGCGTCAGGTAATCGAAGATCGTCAGCCCGGCGAACACTCCGGTGTCGCTGCCGTCGAGGGTCTCGCGGTTGATTCCCGCGTTCTCGATGGTCTCCCACGCGGTCTCCAGGAGGAGCCGCTGCTGGGGATCCATGGCGATCGCCTCGCGCGGGCTGATGCCGAAGAAGGCGGCGTCGAACTCGTCCGCGTCGTAGACGAATCCGCCCTCGCGTACGTAGCTGGTGCCCGGCCGGTCCGGGTCGGGGTCGTACAGGGCGGAAAGGTCCCAGCCCCGGTCCGCGGGGAACTCTCCGATCGCGTCCCGGCCCTCGGAGACCAGTTTCCAGAGGTCCTCGGCCGAACCCACCCCGCCCGGATAGCGGCATGCCATGCCGACGATCGCGATCGGCTCGTCGCCCGCGCCCTCGGGACCTGCGGCGCGTACCGCGGCGGGGGCGGGCGCCGCCGCCGGCCGCTCGCCGAGCAGTTCGCCCTTGATGTACTCGGCGAGATCCTGCGACGTCGGGTGGTCGAAGAGCATCGTGACCGGCAGGTCGAGCCCGGTCGCCTGGTTCAGCCGGTTGCGCAGCTGGACGGCGGTGAGGGAGTCGAAGCCGAGCTCCTGGAACGGCTTGCTCGCCGGGATCGCGTCCGTGCCGGCGTGCCCGAGCGTCGCGGCCGCCTCCGTCCGCACGTGGTTCAGCAGGATCTGTTGCCGCTGCGCCGGCGTCGCGCCCTGGAGTTGTTGCCCGAGGGGCGTGGACGCGGCGCTCGTCTCGGGTTCGCTCGCGGCGGCGGGCCGCTGGTTCTCGGGGAGGTCGGCGATGAGGGGTGCGGGACGCACTGTGGTGAAGGTGGGGGTGAACCGCGTCCAGTCGAAGTTGGCGATGGTGAGGTTGGTGGTGCCGTGACTGATGGCGTGGTGGAGGGCCTTGGTGGCCAGGTCGGGCTGGACGGGGTGGAGGCCGAAGCGGGAGAAGAAGGACTGGGTGGCCTGGTCGGCGGCTATCCCGGTCTCGCTCCAGGGGCCCCAGGCGAGTGAGGTGGCCGGTCGGCGGCCGGAGTGGCGGTGGTGCGCGAGGGCGTCGAGGTAGTGGTTGGCGGCGGCGTAGGCGCTCTGCTGGCCGCTGCCCCAGGTGCCCGCGCCGGAGGAGAACATCAGGAAGGTGGTGACCGGGTGGTGTTCTGCCAGCTCGTGCAGGTGTGCGGCGGCGTGGGACTTGGGGCGGAGGACCTGGTCGAGGTCGGCCGGGGTGAGGTCGGCGATGGGGATGTAGTTGGGTACTCCGGCCGCGTGGAGGATGGTGGTCAGCGGCCGGTCCGGCGGGATGTCGGCGAGGACCTGCTCCAGCTGGGCACGGTCGGCGGCGTCGCAGGCCGTGACGGTCACGGCGCTGCCGAGGTCGTGAAGCTCTTCGGCGAGTTCGGTGGCGCCGGGGGCGTCCGGTCCGCGGCGGCCGGTGAGCAGGAGGTGAGGTGCGCCGCGGGCGGCGAGCCAGCGGGCCAGGTGCGCGCCGATGCCACCCGTGCCGCCGGTGATCAGTGTGGTGCCGGTGGGTTGCCAGTCGGCGGGGACGGACGGGGTGGGCGGCGCGTGCCGCATCCGGCGAGCCAGCACGCCCGTCGGGCGGATGGCCACCTGATCCTCCGGCTGGTCCGGAGTGAGGACGGAGGCCACCCGGGACGCCGTGCGCTGGTCGATGGTGGCGGGCAGGTCGATCAGGCCGCCCCAGATCGCGGGGTGTTCGAGGGCGGCGACGCGTCCGAAGCCCCAGACCTGCGCTTGCGTCGGGTTGGTGAGGGAGTCGGCGGGCGTGGTGGCGACGGCGCCCTGCGTGAGGCACCAGAGCGGTGCGGTGATGTCGGCGTCCGTCATGGCCTGGACCAGGGCGGTGGTGGCCGCCAATCCGGACGGGACGGCCTCGAACTCCGCGTGCGGCGACTCGTTCAGACCCAGCAGGCTCACGACGCCCGCCAGCTCCGCCTCGGCGGCGAAGTCCGTCAGGCGGCGGGTGAGCTCCTCGCGCTCTAGTTCATGACCTGCCAGCGTGTGGCGCGCGGCGGTGGCTCCATGGGCGTTGAGCGCTCGCAGCGCGACGTGGACGGCGGGGTGGTCCGGCCGCGTGGCCGGGACCAGGAGCAACCACGTGCCGGAGAGCATGGGCGCGGTGAGGTCGGAGACGTGCTTCCATCTGATCTCGTAGCGCCAGGAGTCGATCGTCCGCCGTTCGCGATGCTCCCGCCGCCACTCCGACAGCGCGGGCAGTGCCGGGCGAAGCGCCGCCACGGCCTCCTCGTCGTCCAGGCGCAGGGTGTCGGTCAGCGCGTCGATGTCGTTGTTCTCGATCGCCTGCCACAGCTTCGACTCGACCGCGTCGTGCCCGGCGACCCCGGGCTGTTCGGCCACGGGAGGCTCCAGCCAGAAGCGCTCGCGCTGGAACGAGTAGGTGGGCAGGTCCACGGTGCGGGGCGGCGGATCGGCGGGGTACCAGCGGGACCAGTCGACCGGGGTGCCGGTGGTGTGGGCGTGGGCGAGTGCGTGCGCGATCTGGGTCAGGTCGCCGTGGTCACGGCGGAGCGTGGGCACCGCGGTCGCCGTGGCGCCGGCCTGTTCGACGGATTCTTCGATGGCCGGTGTCAGGACCGGGTGCGGGCTGGTTTCGATGAAGGTCCGGTGACCGTCCTCGATCAGAGCGTTGACGGCGTCGGCGAAGCGGACGGTGTGGCGCAGGTTGTCGACCCAGTAGGCGGTGTCGAGGGTGGTGCCGTCGGCCTGGGTGCCGGTGAGGGTGGAGTGGAAGGTGATGTCGGTGTGGAGGGGGGTGATGTCGGTCAGTGTTTGGGTGAGTTCGTTGGTGATTTGGTCGATGTGGGGGCTGTGGGAGGCGTAGTCCACGTCGATCGTTCGGGCTCGTAGTCGTTGTTCGCGGGCGGTGGTGACGATTGTGGTGATTTGGTCGGGTGGGCCGGAGATGACGGTGGAGGTGGGGCTGTTGATCGCGGCGATGGTGACGTCCGGTGCGTCGGTGAGCAACTGCGCCGCGCGCTCTTCGCCGACGCCGAGTGAGGCCATGGCACCCTGCCCGGATAGCCGTCGCAGGGCCTTGCTCCGTACGGCGACGACCTTGGCGGCATCCTGGATGGTCAGGGCTCCGGCGACGCAGGCGGCGGCGATCTCGCCTTGGCTGTGGCCGATCACCGCCGAAGGGACGATCCCGTACTCGGCCCAGACGGCGGCGAGGGAGACCATGACCGCCCACAGCGCGGGTTGGACGATGTCCACGCGTGACAGCTCGGTGCCGTCGCCGCGGATCACGTCGGTGAGCGACCAGTCCACGTGCGGGTTGAGGGCTTGTTCGCATTCGGCCATCCGGGCGGCGAACACCGGCGACTCCTCCAGCAGCCGGGCACCCATCCCGGCCCACTGCGAACCCTGACCGGGGAACACCAGCACCGGACCGGACCTGGGGTCTCCGGCCATGCCGGTCACCACGTCCGGATGCGCCCTACCTTGTGCGAGCGCCGCCAAGCCCACGGCTGGGTCCGCACCCACGATCACCGCACGATGCTCGAAGGCCGACCGGTTTTTGATCAGGGACCAGCCGATGTCGGCCGCGGAGAGGTCAGGGAGGGCGGCGATGTGGTCGGTCAGGCGTTGGGCCTGTCCGCGTAGCGCCTGAGAGGTGTGGCCGGAGATCAGCCATGGGGTGATGCCATCAGGGGGAGGAGGCGGTCGCTGTGGTTCGGGCTCGGTTTGTTCGGGTGCTTGTTCGAGGATGAGGTGGGCGTTGGTGCCGGAGATGCCGAAGGCGGAGACGCCGGCGCGGCGGGGGCGTCCGGTGTCGGGCCATGGGGTGGCCTGGGTGAGCAGGCGGATGGTGCCGGTGTCCCAGTTGACGTGCCGGGTGGGCTGGTCGATGTGCAGGGACTCGGGCAGCAGGCCGTGGCGCATGGCCATGACGGTCTTGATGACCCCGGCCACGCCGGCCGCCGCCTGCGTATGACCCATGTTGGATTTGACGGAGCCGAGCCACAGTGGCTCGTCATCGCGGCGGTTCGTTCCGTAGGTGGCCAGGAGGGCTTGGGCCTCGATGGGGTCACCGAGGGCGGTTCCGGTGCCGTGGGCTTCGACGGCGTCCACCTCGGTCGCGGACAGTCCCGCATTGGCGAGCGCCTGCCGGATCACGCGTTCCTGCGAGGGGCCGTTGGGCGCGGTCAGCCCGTTGCTCGCGCCGTCCTGATTGACCGCCGAGCCGCGGACCACCGCCAGGATCCGGCGGCCGTTGCGCCGGGCGTCCGACAGCCGTTCGAGCATGACCAGCCCGACGCCCTCGGCCCAGCCCGTTCCGTCGGCGGCGTCGGCGAACGGCTTGGCCCTGCCGTCGGGGGCGACGCCGCGCTGCCGCGAGAACTCGGTGAACGCTCCGGGGGTGGCCATGACGGTGGCCCCACCGGCCAGTGCGAGCGAGCAGTCGCCGTCCCGGAGCGCCTGGCAGGCCAGGTGGATCGCCACCAGCGAGGACGAGCAGGCGGTGTCCACCGTCGTCGCCGGGCCCTCCAGACCGAAGGTGTAGGAGATGCGGCCCGACGCCACGCTGCCCAGGTTGCCGGTGCCGATGTAGCCCTCGACCTCGCTGGAGGTCTGGGGGACGAGCATCAGGTAGTCGTGCGCGCTGACGCCGGTGAACACGCCGGTGTCGCTGCCCGCCAGCGCCTCCCGGTTCAGCCCCGCGTGCTCCGCCGCCTCCCAGGAGGTCTCCAGGAGGAGCCGCTGCTGGGGATCCATGGCGATCGCCTCGCGCGGGCTGATGCCGAAGAACGCCGCGTCGAAATCCCCGGCGTCGTACAGGAACCCGCCCTCGCGCACGTAGCTGGTGCCGGGGTTCTCCGGGTCCGGATCGAACAGGGCGTCCAGGTCCCAGCCCCGGTCCGCCGGGAAGGCGGAGATGACGTCCGCGCCGTCCACCACCAGACGCCAGAGGTCCGCCGCGGACCGAACCCCGCCGGGGAACCGGCATGCCGTCCCGATGATCGCGATCGGTTCGGGCTCGGCGGACTCCAGTTCGTCCAGACGTCCGCGTGCCGCGCGCAACTCCGCGGTGACCCACTTGAGATTCTCGAGAAGCTGTTCCTCGGTGGCCATGCGGTCGTGCTCCTTCGCGGCAGGGGTGGTCAGGACTTGCCGAACTCTTCGGAGATGAGCGAGAACATGTCGTCGGCCGTCGCCGTCTCCAGGTCGCGGCGGGACTCGGCCGGGCCGCCGCTCCAGGCGGCCAGCAGCGACCGCATGCGGACGGCGATCCGGCGGCGCGCGGCGGCGTTCACCTCGCCCGAAGCGCCTGCCGAGGCCCAGCTGTCGAGCTCGGCCAGGATGGAGCCCTCGGTCGGCGTGTCCCGGCCGGCGAGCTCCCCGAGCAGGTGGTCGGCGAGCTCCCGGGGCGTGGGCCGGTCGAAGACCAGCGTGGTCGGGAGCCGGAGTCCGGTGCTGGCGTTGAGCTGGTTGCGGAGCTGGACGGCGGTGAGGGAGTCGAAGCCGAGATCCTGGAACGGCTTGTTCGCAGGAACGGCGTCGCGTGATGGAAGGCCGAGCGTGGCGGCGGTCTGGGCCTGAACGTGCCGCAGCAACATCTCTTCCCGCTGGGCGGCCGTGGCCCCGGCCAGTTCCTCGACCAGGGGAGTCGAGGCGGTGCCGCCCGGTTCGGCGGGCTGCCGGTTCTGCGGGAGGTCACCGAGGAGGGGAGCGGGCCGTCCGATGGTGAAGGTCGGGATGAACCGGTCCCAGTCGATGTCGGCGATGGTGAGGTTCGTGGTGCCGGTGGCCAGGGCCTGGTGCAGGGCCTTGGTGGCCAGGTCGGCATGCATGGGGCGGACGCCGAAGCGCGCGAGGAAGTCCGTGGAGGCCCGGTCGGCCGCCATGCCGAGGTCGCTCCAGAGCCCCCAGGCCAGGGAGGTGGCCGGTCGGCCGTGGGCGTGGCGATGCTGGGCCAGCGCGTCGAGGAAGTGGTTGGCGGCCGCGTACGCGCCCTGCTGACCGCTGCCCCAGGTGCCCGCGCCGGAGGAGAACATCAGGAATGCCGTGACCGGGTGGTGCTCGATCAGCTCCTGCAGATGGGCGGCCGCGTGGGACTTGGGGCCGAGAACATCGCTGAGCGTCGCCGGGGTGAGGTCGGTGATGGGGATGTAGTTGGGTACTCCGGCCGCGTGGATGACGGTGGTCAGGGGCTGGTCCTCGGGGACGTGCCCGAGGGCGTCCTCGAGCTGGGCGCGGTCGGCGGCGTCGCAGGCGACGATGGTGACGCCGGAGCCCAGATCCTTGAGTTCGCGGGTCAGCTCGTCCGCACCGGGGGCCTTTGGTCCGCGGCGGCTGGTGAGCAGGAGGTGGGGTGCGCCGTTGGCGGCGAGCCAGCGGGCCAGGTGCGCGCCGATGCCGCCCGTGCCGCCGGTGATCAGTGTGGTGCCGGTGGGCTCCCAGTCGGCGGGGACGGGCGGTGTGGGCGGCGCGTGCTCCAGGCGTCGCACCCAGACCGCCGAGGAACGGATCGCGACCTGGTCTTCGGGCTGGTCAGGGACGAGCAGCGAGGCGAGCCGGTCGGAGGTGCTCTGCTCGATGGCGGCGGGCAGGTCGATCAGGCCGCCCCAGGTTCGGGGGTGTTCGAGGGCGGCGACGCGTCCCAAACCCCAGATCTGTGCTTGCGTCGGGTTGGTGAGCGGATCGGTCGCGCTGGTGGCGACGGCGCCTTGGGTGAGGCACCACAGGGGTGCGGTGATGTCGGCGTCCGTCATGGCCTGGATCAGGGCGGTGGTGGCCGCCAGGCCGGACGGCACCGCCTCGGACTCCGCGTGTCGAGACTCGTCCAGACCCAGCAGGCTGAGAACGCCTGCCGGCTCCGCCTCGGCGAGGTGGGCCGCGAGCGTCTCCTTGGTGGCGTGCGGCGCGTCGATGGTCTGACGGACCGTCGTGACGCCATGGCCGTCGAGGGCGCGTACGGCGGCTTCCAACGCGGGGGAGTCGTGGTGCGCCTCCGGGACCAGCAGGAGCCACGTACCGGACAGACCCGTTGACGCGGAGACCCGGACGCTTTTCCAGGTGACCCGGTAGCGGCAGGAGTCCAGCGTGCTCTGCTCGCGGTGTCCACGCCGCCACTCCGACAGCGCGGGCAGCGCCGGGCCGAGCATCGCGGCGGCGTCCTCGCCGTCCAGACCGAGCGTGTCGGTCAGCGTGTCGATGTCGCCGTTCTCGATCGCCTGCCACAGCCGCGCCTCGGCCTCGTCATGCCCTTCGCCTGCGACGGCCGTGACCGCGCGCTCCACCCAGTAGCGCTGCCGTTGGAAGGGATAGGTGGGCAGGTCGACGGTGCCGGGCGAGGGGTCGGCCGGGAACCAGGGAGACCAGTCCACCTGTGCCCCGGCGGCGTAGGCGTGGGCCGCCGCCATGGCGATCTGGGTCAGGTCGCCATGGTCGCGGCGGAGTGTGGGGACGGCGGTGGCGGTGGTGTCGGCGTGTTCGAAGGATTCTTCGAGGCCGGTGGTCAGTACGGGGTGGGGGGCGGCTTCGATGAAGATCCTGTAGCCGTCGTCGAGCAGCGCGGTGATGGCGTCGGCGAAGCGGACGGGCTCGCGCAGGTTGGTGACCCAGTAGTCGGTGTCCAGGGTGGTGGTGCCGGTTCGGGTGCCGGTGAGCGCCGAGTAGTAGGCGATGGTGGTGGGTGCGGGGTCGATGCCCGCGAGGGCTTCGGTGAGTTCGCCCGTGATCTGGTCGATGTGGGGGCCGTGGGAGGCGTAGTCCACGTCGATCGTCCGGGCCCGTAGTCCTTGTTCCCGGGCGTCGGTCACGGCGGCGGCTACTTGGTCGGGCGGGCCGGAGATGACGGTGGAGGTGGGGCTGTTGATCGCGGCGATCACCACGCCCTCGCGCAGCAGCGGCCCGGCTTGTTCGGCTCCGGCGCCCAGGGAGGCCATCGCGCCCTGTCCCGAGAGCCGTCGCAGAGCCTTGCTCCGGACGGCGACGATCTTGGCGGCGTCGTCGATGGTCAGGGCTTCGGCGACGCAGGCGGCGGCGATCTCGCCCTGGCTGTGCCCGACGACCGCTGCGGGAGTGATCCCGTACTCGGCCCAGACGGCGGCGAGAGAGACCATGACCGCCCACAGCGCGGGCTGGACGACGTCCACGCGTGACAGCTCGGTGCCGTCGCCGCGGATCACGTCGGTGAGCGACCAGTCCACGTGCGGGTTGAGGGCTTGTTCGCATTCGGCCATCCGGGCGGCGAACACCGGCGACTCCTCCAGCAGCCGGGCACCCATCCCGGCCCACTGCGAACCCTGACCAGGGAACACCAGAACGGGGCCGGACCCAGGGTCTCCGGCCATGCCGGTCACCACGTCCGGATGGGCCACACCTTGCGCGAGCGCTTCCAATCCCGGCGCCGGATCCTCACTCACGATCACCGCCCGGTGCTCGAACGCCGGCCGGGTACGGAGCAACGACCAACCCACCTCCGCGGGTGTGGCGGCATCGGCCACCGCTCTCAGCCGCTCCGCCTGCGCACTCAACGCTTCACCGGACCGCGCCGACACCACCCACGGCACCATCCCGTCGACCGGGCTCTCCCGCTCCGGCTCCCGCTCGGTCTCCGGGGGCTCCTCGAGAACCAGATGCGCGTTCGTACCCGAGAAGCCGAACGACGACACGCCTGCCCGGCGCGGCCGGCCGTCGCGCGGCCAGGCCCGGGCCTCGGTCAGCAGGCGCAGCCCGCTGCTCTCCCAGTCCACGTACTCGGAAGGCTCGTCGATGTGCAACGAGGCCGGCAGGACGCCGTGCCGCATCGCCATCACCATCTTGATCACCCCGGCCACGCCCGCGGTCATCTGGGTGTGCCCGATGTTGGACTTCACCGAGCCGAGCCACAGCGGCCGGTCGGCGGGGCGGTCCTCGCCGTACGTGGCGAGCAGGGCTCCCGCCTCGATGGGATCGCCGAGCGGCGTGCCCGTGCCGTGCGCCTCCACCACGTCCACCTCGGACGCGGGCAGGCGCGCGCTCGCGAGCGCCTGCCCGATCACCCGCTCCTGGGAGGGGCCGTTGGGCGCGGTCAGCCCGTTGCTCGCGCCGTCCTGGTTGACCGCCGAACCACGGATCACGGCCCGCACACGGTGGCCGTTGCGGTGCGTGTCCGACAGCCGCTCCAGAAGCAGCACCCCGGCGCCCTCGGCCAGCGTCATGCCGTCGGCGTTCGCCGAGAACGGCTTGGAGCGGCCGTCGGGCGCCAGCGCGCGCATCTCGCTGAAGCCGATCAGGGGGGCCGGCGAGGACATGACGTGCACGCCACCGGCCAGCGCCAGCGTCGACTCGCGCCGCCGCAGCGACTCGCACGCCCGGTCGAGGGCGACCAGGGACGACGAGCACGCGGTGGCGATCGTGAGGGCGGGCCCTTCCAGCCCGAGGGTGTAGGAGACGCGGCCCGACGTGACGCTGGCGGAGTTCCCGATGGTGAAGTAGCCCGCCGAGCCCTCGGGGACCTCCGCGTCGCTCAGGCAGTAGTCGAACCCGTCCGCCCCGAGGAAGACACCGACGGGCGCGGAGCGCAGCGACCTCGGGTCGATGCCCGCGCGCTCGATGGCCTCCCAGGAGGTCTCCAGGGCGAGCCGCTGCTGCGGGGCCATGCCGAGGGCCTCGGCGGGGCCGATGCCGAAGAAGGCGGCGTCGAACTCGCCGGCGTCATGGACGAAACCGCCCTCCCGGACATAGGCGGTACCCGGGTGCTCGGGGTCGGGGTGATGGAGCGCGTCCAGATCCCAGCCGCGGTCGCCGGGCAACTCGGTGATCGCGTCGCGGCCCTCGGCGACCAGGTCCCACAGGTCCTCGGGCGACCGTACGCCGCCGGGCAGGCGGCAGGCCATGCCGACGATCGCGATCGGCTCCCGCGACGCCGACTCGGCGTCCTTGAGCCGCCGCTGAGCCCGGCGCAGGTCGCCGGTGACGCGCTTGAGGTAGTCCAGGAGTTTGGCTTCGTTGTCGGCCATCGGTGGTCGACCATTCCTCTCCGCAGA
The DNA here is from genome assembly GCF_043198015.1 of Spirillospora sp. NPDC048911. NCBI lineage: Bacteria > Bacillati > Actinomycetota > Actinomycetes > Streptosporangiales > Thermomonosporaceae > Spirillospora > Spirillospora sp. NPDC048911. The sequence goes on from NZ_JBICUD010000022.1 coordinate 22,018, forward strand.
ATGTGCCTGGCGGAAGCCTCGCCGAAGCCGCTAAAGCCCGCCTAACCCGGGCGGCGGCCGACGCGGGCTTTAGTGCCCGGCAAGTACGGCGTTAGCCGGGTCCGCGACGCTCGCCACATGGCCACCGCCAATGCGTCGAAGGCTGAACCGATCACGTTTCCCCGGGAGGCCCGTCCCGGCCCCTTTGACCCGCCGGACGTTCTGCGTGCGCTGAGGGAAAGGGCTCCGCTGATTCCGATGAGATTCAGCGACGGTCACCTGGGCTGGTTCGTGACCGGCTATTCGGCCGTACGGTCGATTTTGAGCGACCCCCGATTCAGCGCCCGCCCGGAGCGCCACCACCTGGTGGTCGAACTCCCGATGGCCGAGGCCTTCGCCGGCAGGATGACGTTGAGCGTGTCGGGCATGTTCCATCTGCAGGATCCGCCCGAGCACACGCGGTACCGGCGCGCGCTCGCCGGCGAGTTCACCGTCAGGCAGATGAAACGGCTCGAACCGAGGATCGCCGAGATCACGCGGACGTGCCTGGACGCCATGGAGAGGTCGGGCTCGCCGGCCGACCTGGTGGAGGAGTTCGCGTTCCCCATTCCCTCCCTGGTGACCTGCGAGCTGCTGGGAGTCGCGCGGGAGGACCGCGAGGACTTCCGCCGGGCGGTGGCCACGATGTCCCGCTGGAGCAGCGGCGTCGAGGAGACGCGCGACGCCCTGGACACGGTGCTCGGATTCTTCCCGCCGCTGGTGCGGCGCAGGCGCCGCGACCCGGGCGGCGACCTGTTGAGCAGGCTGACGCACAGCACCGACCTGACCGACGACGAGCTCGCCACGATCGGATACATCCTGTTCGCGGGGGGCTTCGAGACCACGGCGAACATGCTGGCCCTCGGCACCTTCGCGCTGATGGAACACCCCGCGCAGAAGGAGCGGCTGCGCGACGATCCCGGCCTCGTCAACAACGCCGTCGAGGAGCTGCTGCGCTATCTGACCATCGGCCACATCGGCCCGCAGCGGGCGGCGCTCGAGGACGTCGAGATCGAAGGCGTTCTGATCGAGAAGGGCCAGGCGGTCATGATGTCGCTGCCCGCCGCCAACCGCGACCCCGCGCACTTCCCCGAACCTGAGACGTTCGACATCGCCAAGCCCGCCGGAGGGCATGTCGCGTTCGGCCACGGCGTGCACGGGTGCCTCGGCCAGCAACTCGCCCGGATCGTCCTGCGCGTCGCCTATCCCGCGCTGTTCGATCGTTTCCCGGGCCTGCGCCTGGCGGTGTCGCCCGACGAGGTGCCGACCAAGGCAGACGCGATGGCCTTCGGCGTCCACAGGCTGCCGGTGGAGTGGTGACTTACGGAACGGATCGACTTACTGCTCGACCTCGCGGGCCAGGTCGAGCAGGTCGTTCGCGAGCCGGTCCGGCTGCTCGCAGTGGACATGATGGTCGGCGTTCTCGTACCACCTGATGGTCGGCCGGGACAGCGCCGCCGCGGCGCCGGCCACCCACTGCCGCCACTGGCGCGCCCCGCCAGGGGTCTCCGGGCGGGTGGCGGGCAGCAGCATGACCGGAACGGTGACCGTGGAAAGCCACCGCCGCGGATCGTCCTCCCACACGCTCTCGAGTATCGAGGCCAGTTGATGCCGCGACAGGCGGGGGACCAGTGATCCGTCCGGTCCGGCGCGCATGTCGGCCACCTGCGCCTCGATCGCTCTCTCGGACCATCCCGGGTGCATGTGGCGCAGATGGGCGCGCATCGCGTCGGCGTCGGTGAAACCGCGGTCCACCAGGAGCCGGGCCAGCACGTCGCGGTACTGCGTCAGACTCCGGTGCGCCGACTTCAACTCGAGCCAGCCGCCATCGACCAGCGCCAGTCCGGCGGCCAGCGCCGGATGCCGGGCGGCCAGCCGCAGCGAGACGCTCGCACCCCAGGAGTGGCCTGCCACGACGGCGCCGCTCAGGCCGAGCGCGGCGGCGACCGCCGCGACGTCGGCGGCGGCCGTGGCGGTGTCATTGCCCTCGGCGGGGGCGTCGGACTCCCCGTGCCCGCGCAGGTCGACGGCGTACGTCGGATGCCCTCGCGCGGCGAGCCGATCGGCGACCTCATCCCACTCCCGGGCGGTCGAGCCCATACCGTGCACGAGGAGGAACGCCGGGGGCCGCGCGCCCGGCCGATGCCGGACGCGCAGGTGCACGCCGTCCGCCGCCCGGACAGAAAGATCTTGGATTCCGGGGTCCCTCATGATGTTCCCTCAGGGCCGGCGCGCCGTGATGAGCACGTAGCCGAGCTCCGGCATGTGAGCGATCTTCTCCTGGTTTCCGATGAGCAGCTCGTACCCCTCGGTCCCGAGGATCTCGACGAAACGGTCGCGGCGGGACCTCAGGCCCGCGGCGAAGGCGGCGTTGGTGGGGAAGGTCTCCTTGGTGACGTCCCTGATGTTCTCCGGGACGAGACCGGCGCGCTCGATGAGGTCCCCGTACTCGTCCAGCCGGGACAGCGTCGCGTAGACCGTGCTGTACCGCTCACCGGTGTCCTCGGCGCCGTCCCCGGGGTCCCTGTAGACCATGTCCGCGATGGACATGCGCCCGCCGGGCCGTACGACGCGGGCCACCTCCGACAGCACCTGGACCTTGTCCGGCATGTGCAGCATCGACTCCAGCGCCCACGCGCCGTCGAACGACTCCGCCGGGTAGGGCAGATCCATGGCGTTGACCTGCTCGAACGAGACGCGGTCGGCCAGGCCGGCTTCGCGGGCGCTTTCGTTGGCGCGGGCGACCTGGCGTTCGCTGACGGAGATCCCCACCACCTCGACCGGGCGGGCCCGGGCGAGCTGGATGGCCGGCGTCCCGTTTCCGCAGCCGACGTCGAGGACGCGGTCGCCCGGAGCGGGGTCCAGCCGCCTGATCATGTCGTCGGTCATCGCCTTGGCGGCGTCGATGAAATCGCTGGTGTCGTTCTCGTCGCGCCAGAGACCGTAGTGCAGATTGCCCTCCCAGAGTTCGCCCATCACCTCGAGGACCGCATGATCGTAATATTCCCCGATGGTGCGCGAGTCGGTGGGCCGTCGCTCCCCGGCAATGACAATGGAGCGTCGCTTTTCGTCGGCATGTGTCGTCATTCCTGCACGGTCTCCCAAGCACCGGACGGGCGGACACCCCTAACCGCCCCTGTCGCATCCCCTATTCGCCGGGTCGGCCATTTCTGTATTAGCCGTGCTTTAGCCGGCTGTGCGATGTTGCCGCGAAGGACTTGGCAATGCGAAGGATCGCGGGGCATTGGACGCGGGAGGAGCCGGGGCATGAGCCGACTGACACATGCGATCGTCATGGGAGGCGGCCTGGCGGGAATGCTGGCGGCCCACGTCCTGACCCGGCACGCCGGCTCGGTCACCGTGGTGGAACGCGACGCCCTTCCCGACGGGCCCGGACACCGCCGGGGGGTACCGCAGGCGCACCACGCCCATCTGCTGTGGTCCAACGGCGCCCGCGTCATCGACGAGCTGCTGCCGGGCACGACCGACCGGCTGCTCGGCGCCGGAGCGCGCCGGATCGGCTTCCAGGGCGAGCAGGTGACGCTGACGGTGAAGGGGTGGCAGCACCGCTTCCCGCCGACCCAGTTCGCCATCGTGTGCACCCGTCCGCTGCTGGACTGGATCATCCGCGACCAGGTCCTGCGGGCCGGCGACGTCGACGTGCGGCAGGGCGTCGAAGTGGCGGCACTGTGCGGCGACCGCGACCGGGTCACCGGCGTGCGCGTCCGTGACGTCGAGCGGGACGAGACCACCGACATCGACGCCGACCTGGTGATCGACGCCACCGGACGGGCCTCCGGGCTCCGGCACTGGCTGTCGGCGCTGGACGTGCCGCCACCCGAGATGGACGTCGTCGACGCGGGGATCGGATACGCCACCAGGCTCTTCGCGGCGCCGCCGGGCGCCACGACCGCGTTCCCCGCGGTCAACGTCGGAGCCTTCCACCGCGCGCACGAGCCCGGCCACTTCGGCGTGGTCTACCCCGTGGAGGGCGACCGCTGGCTCGTCACGTTGTCCTGTACCCGGGGCGGCGTGCTTCCCGCTCACGAGGACGACTTCCAGGCGTTCGCGCGGAGCCGGCTCGGCCACCCGCTGGTCGCCGACCTGATCGGCTCGGTGGAGCCCCTGACCCCGGTGTTCCGCTCCCATTCCGGAGCCAACCGGCGCCTGTATCCCGAACGGCATGAAGGCTGGCCCGACGGCCTGGTCGTCGTCGGTGACTCGCTCACCGCGTTCAACCCGGTCTACGGCCACGGAATGAGCTCGGCGGCGCGGTGTGCGGCCGCGCTGGACCGGGCGCTGGCCTCCGGTGGCACGACCCGCCGGACGCAGGAGGCGATCGGCGCGGTGGTGGACGACCCGTGGGTGCTGGCGGCCTCCAAGGACGCCGCCTACGTGAACTGCCGGATGCGGGCGAGCGACCCGCGGCTGGTGGGCGAGCACACCCGGCAGCAGCGGATGTTCGCCGACGCCATCATCGACAAGTCGATCGTCGCCCCCGAGGTCTGCGCCGTGGTGACCGACGTGATCAGCCTGTCCGCGGGCTACGCCGAGCTGGGCTCCAGCCGCTTCCTCTCCCTGATGCACAGGGAGGCGTCCTGCTCGAAGCTGACCGGGCCGCCGCTGCGGCCCGAGGAGCTCGACCTCGTACGGCTGCCCGCGTACGAGAGCGTCCCGACCGCCTAGCCGGAGAGAGCGAGCATGGCGACCGAAGAAAAGCTCGTCGACTACCTGAAATGGACCACCGCCGAGTTGCACGAGGCCCGGCAGCGCTTGGGCGAGTACGAGTCCAGGGACCGGGAGCCGATCGCGATCGTGGCGATGGCCTGCCGGTTCCCGGGTGAGGCACGGTCGCCGGAGCGGCTGTGGCGGCTGGTCGCCGAGGGCCGGGAGGCGATCTCCGGATTCCCCTCCGACCGGGGCTGGGACGGCGACGAACTCCGCTCGCTCGACGGCGCCTTCGGTGACCGGGCCGGCGGATTCGTCCACGACGCGCTCGACTTCGACGCGTCCTTCTTCGGCATGAGCCCGAGCGAGGCGCGGGCGACCGAGCCGCAACAGCGGATGCTCCTGGAGCTCGCCTGGGAGGCCGCCGAGAGCGCGGGCATCGGCCCGCACTCGCTCCACGGCAGCCGCACCGGCGTCTACGTCGGCATGACCACGCACGACTACATCACCGTGCTCTCCCGGATGGACCGCCCGCCCGACGACGTTCTCGGGCACCTGGGCGCCGGCATCTCCGGCAGCCTGGCCTCCGGGCGCGTGTCCCGCCTGTTCGGGCTGGAGGGGCCCGCGGTGACGGTGGACACGGCCTGTTCGTCCTCGCTGGTGGCCGTGCACCTGGCCTGCCAGGCGCTGCGGCGGGGCGAGTGCACGCTCGCGCTGGCAGGCGGCGCCACCGTCCTGTGCACGCCCGGGCTGTTCCTGGAGTACTCGGCCAAGCCCGGCATGCTCGCTTCCGACGGCCGGTGCAAGCCCTTCGCGGCGGCCGCCGACGGCATGGTGTGGGGCGAGGGCGCGGGCCTGCTGGCGCTGGAACGGCTGTCGGACGCCCGGCGGGAAGCCCACCCGGTGCTGGCGGTGATCCGTGGTTCGGCGGTCAATCAGGACGGCGGCGGTGGCGGGTTCGACGCCCCGCACGGCCCGGCCCAGCAGCGGCTGATCCGCGAGGCGCTGGCCGGAGCCGGGCTGTCCCCGGCCGATGTGGACGTCGTCGAGGGACACGGCACCGGAACCGCCATGGGCGACCTGATCGAGGTCCAGGCGCTGCTGGCCACCTACGGGCGGGACCGGCCGGCGGACCGGCCGCTGCTTCTGGGCTCGGTCAAATCCAACATCGGGCACACGCAGGCCGCATCCGGGATCGCCTCGGTGATCAAGATGGTTCAGGCCATGCGCCACCAGACGCTGCCGGCCACGCTGAACATCGACCGGCCCAATCCCTACGTGGACTGGTCGGCGGGCGAAGTCAGGCTGCTCGCCGAGCAGGCGGAATGGCGGGAGGGCGAGCACCCGCGCCGAGCCGGGGTGTCCTCCTTCGGCGTCTCCGGCACCAACGCTCACCTGATCCTTGAGGCGTCCCCCGAACCCGCGGAACGGGACGGCCGTGAGGTGCCTGCCCACGTCGTGCCATGGATCGTCTCCGCCAGGAACGACAAGGCGCTGCGGGCACAGGCCGCGGAGCTGGCGGCGCACGTCGCCGAGCACCCGGAACTGGCCGCGGCCGACGTGGCCTGGTCGCTCGCGACGACGAGATCGGTCTTCGAACACCGGACGGTCGTCGTCGGTGCGGATCATGATGAACTCGTCGCGGGCCTGCGAGCGGTCGCCGCCGATGGATCGGCGCCGGCGCGAAGCGGCAGGACGGCCTGGGCCTTCGGCGGGGAGAATCCTCCGCCGGACGCCGGCACGGAGCTGTACGAGCGTTTTCCCGCGTTCGCCGCCGCCGTCGACGAGGTGTGCGAGCTGCTCGATGGCTGGTTCGGGCACACGCCGCATGAAATCTTCTCCGCCGACGGGGCGGGCCTGTTCACGCTGCAGATCGGGCTGGCCCGGCTGCTCGAGGCGGCCGGACTGCGCCCTGACCTGGTGGTCGGGCATTCCACCGGTGAGATCGCCGCGGCGCATGTGGCCGGGGTGTTGGACCTGGCGGACGCGTGCAAGCTGATGGGCGGGCCCGCCGATGCCAGGCGGGACGGCGCGCCCCCGAGCGTTCCGGTCATCTCCGGCGGCCGGTCCGCGGACGAGGCGGACGTCCTGCTGGAGATCGGGCCCTGCCCCGAGCCGGCGGCCGGCGCGCGGCCCCCGGTCGTGCTGCCCGTACTGGACGGGGAACGGCCCGCGGCCCGGGCACTGCTGTGTGCGCTGGCCCGCCTGGACGCCATCGGCGGCACCGTCGACTGGGCGGGGCTCTGCCAGGCCGGTGGGCTCGTCCGTCGCGAGCCGCCTCCCCGTACCGTCCCGCTGCCCACTTACGCATTCCAGCGCGAGCGCTACTGGCTGACCGACGCCGCGCCGGGGAACCCGGGTGCGGACGTGAGAAAGGAGGCCGCCGGGAGCACTGACGACATTGAAGCAATCGACCATGCAACGGTTGTCGAGCAATGAAGGCAATGGTGAACAGCGACATGAACGTGGCCGAACTCAAGGTCTCTCTTGCCGGCGGCGATGCCGCGAAGCGGGAGCTGCTGCTTCGGGAGGCGATCCGTACGCGCCTGATGGAGCTGCTATCGCTGGATTCGATCGAGGACGACGGCAACTTCCTCGAACTCGGGCTCAACTCGCTGTCGGCCCTCGAGCTGACGAAGAACCTGATGGCGATCACCGAGATGGAGATACCACTGGTGACCATCGTCGATCATCCGACGGCGGCCCAGCTCGCCGGCCACCTCGCCGGGGAGTACTCCGGTACCGGCGAGAGCGTCCCGAAGTAGTCCGCGACGTCGAAGAGCCGGCGCCACCGGCGCCGGCTCTTCAATGTTGTGCGCTTACACGGAGACTCCGGCCTTCTCCTTGGCGGATTCCTCCGCGGGGGCGATGGGACGCAGCACGAACGCCGCCACGGCCGCCGCCATCACCATGCCGACCGCACCGACGATCGAGGTGGAGGCCATGCCGTGGACGAAAGCGTCCTGCGCGGTCCGCACCAGTCCCGCGTCGTGGCCGGCCGCCGCTGCCGCCAGCGCCTCGCCGATGGAGTCGCGGGCCGAGCCGGTGACGCCGGCCGGCAGCTCGTTGGCGTAGAAGGCCGTCAGCAGCGTGCCCAGGACGGCGACGCTGAGCGCCTGGCCCGTCTGCGAAACGGTGTCGTTGATGGCGGAGCCGACGCCTGCGCGCTCCTTCGGCAGCGCGGACAGCAGGGTGTTGTACGCGGCGGGCCCGACCGTGCCGCTGCCGGCACCGGTGATCAGCAGTGCGATGACCAGCCTGGCGTAGCCGTCTCCGGGTGACATCGTCCCGAGGAGCCCGAAGCCCACCGCCAGCATGATGAGCCCGGCGACGATGGTGGCCCGGACGCCGAACTTCTTGCTGATCGCCACGCCGGCGCCGTTGAAGACGATCACGGTGACGAGCAGCGGGATGAAGGCGACCCCGGTCTTCAGCGGGCTGTAGCCGAGGACGAACTGCATGAACTGGGTCAGCACGAGCATCAGCCCGCCGGCCGAGAACGCCACCAGCACGAGCGTCACGCTGGCGCCGGTGAAGTTGCGGTCGCGGAACAGCCGCAGCGGGAGCATCGGCTCCTTGGCGGTGCGCTCCCGGTGGGCGAAGGCGAACAGCGAGACGACCGCCACCGCGGTTCCGCCCAGTGTCTGCCACGAGGTCCAGCCGTCCCGCTGGGCGGAGATGATCCCGAAGACCAGGGCCGCCATTCCCAGCGTGGAGAAGACGGCGCCGGGCACGTCGGGACGGTGCGCCGGGCCGCGCGTCTCGGGGATGATCAGCAGCGCGGCGATGATGCTCACCACGACGACGGGGATGTTCAGCAGGAACACCGAGCCCCACCAGAAGTGGTTCAGCAGGACACCGCCGACGAGGGGCGCGCCGAGCGCGCCGACCATGAGCACCGAGCTCCAGATCGCGATGGCCTTCTTGCGCTCCTCATCGTCGAAGACGGTGGTGAGGATCGACAGCGTCCCCGGCATGAGGAACGCGGCGCCGACGCCCATGAAGGCGCGGGCGGCGATGAGCTGACCGGTCGTCTCGGCGAACGCGGCGGGAATCGAGGCGCCGCCGAAGAGGACCAGTCCGATGACCAGACAGCGTCGCCGTCCGAACCGGTCCGACAGGCCGCCCGCGGTGAGCAGGAGCCCGGCGAACACCAGGATGTAGGCGTCGAGGACCCACTGCACACCGGACATGCCGGTGTGCAGGTCCTGGATCAGTGACGGGATCGCGACGTTGAGCACCATGTTGTCGATGACGACGACGAGGAGGCTCAGGCAGAGGACGGCGAGGATCCACCACCGCCGCGGGTCGGGGGTCGTCGTTTCTTGAGTGTCGGATCGAGGGAATGACATCTGGGTGTCTCCACTCGCACGATGTATGATTCTCGCACACTGTACCACTTTCGCATGGTGTACGACAATCGCATGGTGTGCGAGAACGGGTCGGGTACGGGTAACCTGTGGGGGCTTGCAGAGCTGTAAGGACGAGGAATGCCGCGAAACACCGATCCCATTGCCGCCTCGGTCTGGATGCGCCCGCCGCCTCGCCAGCGCCGGGGCCAGCCGCCGCTGAGCCGTGACCAGATCGTGTCCGCGGCGATCGAGCTCCTCGACGCCGAGGGCCTGGACGGTCTGAGCATGCGGCGGCTCGGGATCAAGCTGGACGCCGGCGCGACGTCGGCCTACTGGTACGTGACCAACAAGGACGAACTGCTGGAGCTCGCCCTCGACCAGGTCATGGGCGAGATCGACGTTCCGGATCCGGCCGAGGTCGGCTGGCGGGCCGCGGCCAGAGCCTGCGCCCACGAGTACCGGGCCGCGCTGCTGCGCCACCCGTGGGTGATCAGTCTGATGGGCGTCCAGCCCGCCATCGGCCCGAACTCGATGCGCATGGGCGACCGCATGCTCGGGGCGCTGATGATGGCGGGGTTCACCGGCAGCGAGCTGGCGCTGGCCAGCTCGCTGCTCTCGGCGCACACCATCGGATCGGCAACGCTCGAGGCGGCGATGTACAGGGCCTCGAGCCGCGCCGGCAAGAGCCCGAACGAACTCGCCGCGGAGCTGGATCCGTACATGCGGAGCCTGCGGGCCGAGTACCCCAGCTATGCCGCGTGGTGGTCCGACAACAGCGGCGCCGACATCGAGAAGCTCCAGGGCGACGGCTTCGAATTCGGCCTCGAACGCCTGCTGGACGGCCTGGAGCTGTGGCTGGAGGATGCCGGTCGCGGCCCGGGGCGCCATGGGATCACCCGCCCGGTCCCTGGCGAGCCAGGCTCGAACGGAGCCAGCCGAGCATGATGGCATCGGTCACCGGCGCCGTCGTGGACAGGGCGAGGTCATGGCCGGTGCCCGGGATCATCGTGACGGTGAGGCGCGCCTCCGGCGGGTAGTACTGCGACTCCCATCTGGCGACGCTGGCCGGATCCGCGCAGTCGTACTGCGTGACGTTGACGCACTGGCCGCGGTCCCGCCGGCCGGACACCAGCAGCACGGGCACCCGGATGTCCATGGGGGCCGGCAGCGGGGGCCCGCCCGTCAGCGTGCCCACGTCCTTGCCCGTCTCGTCGGCGGCGATCACCTTCGGGTCCGACGTCGCGGGGTCGTAGAAGAAGTCCCGGGTGCCCGGCCGCGTCGTGACGTAGCCGGGATCCAGGCCCGAATCGGCGAACTTCGGGTCCTGCGCGGCCGGGTGGACGATGGTGCCGGCCTCGGGATTGATCGCGTGCAGCGAGCCGGTCAGGATCGCCGCGTCCACATCGCGGTAGCGCGGTATCTCGTACCAGGCGTGGAACGAGCCGAGCGAGTGCCCGACCCATGCGACGCGCGAGAAGGCGTGGCCGTCCAGGGAGCCCGAGCGGAGCGCGGTGATGGCGTCGTGCAGCGCGACCGCGCCCGCCTCCGGGCCGAGCCGGGTACTGAGCGGGTGCGAGCTGGCGCCGTTGCCGATCCGGTCCACGTTGAAGGTGGCATGGCCCGCACCGACCGCCGCCCTGACATAGGAGTAGCGGCCGTCCCCGGTCGGGAAGTCCCAGTACGAGTGGTTGTAAGTGGAGCCGTGGACCAGCAGTTGCACCGTGCCGGGCCGGGCGCCGCCCGGGTAGCACAGCCGGCCCCACAGGGTCTGGTCGGCCGGACCCGGATCGGCGAGGCGCACCTTGAGTTCGTGCGTCGTGCAGTTGGGCGCGGCATCGGCGCCTACCGGCATGGAAAAGGTGAACAGCGTTCCGCAGGTGAGCACAGGAGCCAGAAGCAGCCGTCCGATTCGCAATGAACCTGCCATAGAGGCGAATGATGCGCGTCAGCGCCAACGCCCCGCTAAAGCGGCTGATCACCCCCGTTCGTTTGGAGCGCCTTTAGCACGGTGGCCAACGATGACTGGCGACCCACCCAGAGCGATATGCCCACGGAGGGGACTCCATGGCTCCAGCGACCGATGCGGCGCCCATCGCGGTCATCGGCCTCGCCTGCCGGCTGCCGCACGCGCCGGACCCTGCCGCCTTCTGGCGGTTTCTGAATCTCGGTGAGAGCGCGATCACCACGATGCCGGCCGACCGCGGCCGTACCGGCCCGGCATCCGGCGGCGATGGCACCTCCCGTACTTGGCCCGGCGGCTTCCTCGACGACGTGGCGTCCTTCGACGCCGAGTTCTTCGGCATCTCGCCGCGCGAGGCGGTGGCCATGGATCCCCAGCAGCGCCTCATGCTTGAGCTGACCTGGGAGGCCCTGGAAGACGCCGGCATTCGCCCGGCGTCCCTGGCGGGCAGCGACACCGGCGTGTTCGCGGGTGCGATCTGGGACGACTACGCCGCGCTGCTCCGCCGCTCCGCAAGCGGTGGCGCACGCCACGCGATGACCGGCGTGCACCGCAGCATCATGGTCAACCGTGTCTCCCACCGGTACGACCTGCGCGGCCCGAGCCTTCACCTCGACACCGCGCAGTCCTCCTCGCTGGTCGCGGTGCACGTCGCGAGCGAGAGCCTGCGCCGCGGCGAGTGCTCGCTCGCACTGGCGGGAGGCGTCAACCTGATCCTCGGTGAGGACAGCATGGAGATGTCCGCCGAGTTCGGCGGCCTCTCCCCGGACGGCCGGTGCTTCACCTTCGACGCCCGCGCCAACGGCTTCGTCCGTGGCGAGGGCGGGGGGCTGGTGCTGCTCAAGCCGCTGGACGCGGCGGTGCGCGACGGCGACCACGTGTACTGCGTGATCCACGGCGGCGCCGTGAACAACGACGGGAACACCGACGCGCTGACCGTGCCCAGTTCGGCGGCGCAGGAGCGCGTGCTGCGCCGGGCCTACCATGCCGCCGGAGTGTCCCCGGAGGACGTCCAGTACGTCGAGTTGCACGGAAGCGGCACCCCGGTCGGCGATCCCGTGGAGGCGGCCGCGCTCGGCGCGGTACTCGGATCCTGCCGTCCCGCCGGCGCGCCCCTGCCGGTGGGCTCGGTCAAGACCAACATCGGGCATCTGGAGGGCGCGGGCGGAATCGCCGGATTGATCAAGACCGCGCTGAGCCTGCGAAACGGGCAGTTGCCCCCGAGCCTCAACTTCAGCACGCCCAACCCGGACATCCCCCTCGACCGGCTCGGGCTGCGGGTCCAGGACGAGCTGACCGGCTGGCCGCTGCCGGACCGGCCGCTGTTCGCCGGGGTCAGCTCTTTCGGCATGGGGGGGACCAACTGCCATCTCGTGCTCGGCCAGGCACCCCAGCCGGCCGAGGGCGACGACCGTCCCGTGGAGACCGAGACCGCGGACGTCCCATGGCCGCTGTCGGGAACGAGCCCGGCCGCGCTGGCGGCGCAGGCCAGGCGGCTCCGCAGGCACCTCACCGAGCATCCGGACCTTGATCCCGTGGACGTCGGGTACTCGCTCGCCACCACCCGTTCGGCGTTCACCCACCGGGCGGTGGTCTTCGGAGACGACATCGGGGAACGACTCGAACGGCTCGCCGCCCTGGAACGGGGCGCCGAGGCGGACGGGCTGGTCCAGAGTGGCGCGGCCGACGGCGATGCCCACACCCTCGCTGAGAGGTACGTGGCGGGTGCCGACGTGGACTGGGACCAGGTGTTCGCGGACCGGCGATGCCGGCGGGTCGGTCTGCCGACCTACCCGTTCCAGCGCAGCAGGCACTGGCCCGAGGCCGTCCCGGCACCCGAGGCCGTGCACGAACCGGCACCCGCGCCGTCGTCGTCGCATCCCGTCGTATCGCCCCCGGCGGAGGACTCACCCTTCTTCCGGCACCTCGCCTCGCTGAACGAGGCCGACCGTGACCGGCTGCTGCTGGAGACGGTGCGGGCGAGCGCCGCCGAGGTCATGGGACACGACTCGCCGGCCGCCGTCGACCCGGGCCTGACCTTCAAGCAGCTCGGCTTCGACTCGATCGGGAACACCGAGCTGGCCGAGCGGCTCGGTGCCGAGATCCGGCTGCCGCTTCCCAGGACGCTGGCCTTCGACCACCCGACGCCGGCCGCCGTCGCCGAGCACCTGCGAGATCGGGCCCTCCGCACGCGGGCCACCGCGCCCGAACGCGTCGCACCCGTCACCGGTGACGACCCGATCGTCATCGTGGGCATGGCCTGCCAGTATCCGGGCGGAGTGGATTCGCCGGAGGATCTTTGGGGCCTGGTGTCCGACGGGGTCGACGCGGTCGGGGAGTTCCCGGCCAACCGGGACTGGGACCTCACGGAGCTGTTCGACCCCGACCCCGGCCGGTCAGGCCGTAGCTACGCGACCGAGGGCGGCTTCCTGCACGACGCGGACCTGTTCGACGCGGGGTTCTTCGGGATCAGCCCGCGCGAGGCGGCGGCGATGGACCCGCAGCAGCGGCTGCTGCTGGAGACCGCGTGGCAGGCGTTCGAGCGGGCGGGCATCGACGCGGGCTCGCTGCGGCACAGCCGGACCGGCGTGTTCGTCGGTGCCACCACCCAGGACTATGGCCCCCGCATGCACGAGGCCACGGAGGAGGCCGACGGCCAGTTGCTCACCGGCACGACCCCCAGCGTGATGGCCGGCCGGCTGGCCTTCTCCTTCGGTCTGGAGGGGCCGACGATGACGGTGGACACGGCGTGTTCGTCGTCGTTGGTGGCGATGCATCTGGCGTGCCAGTCGCTGCGGCAGGGGGAGTGCTCGCTGGCGCTGGCGGGCGGCGTCACGGTGATGGCGACGCCGGGCATCTTCGTGGAGTTCTCCCGGCAGCGCGGCCTGGCACCGGACGGCCGGTGCAAGGCGTTCTCGGCGGCGGCCGACGGCACCGGCTGGGCCGAGGGACTGGGCCTGGTCATCCTGGAGCGGCAGTCGGACGCCGAGCGCAACGGCCGTCGGATTCTGGCCGTCATCCGGGGATCGGCGATCAATCAGGACGGCGCCAGCAACGGCCTGACGGCTCCCAACGGTCCCGCACAGGAACGCGTCATCAGGCTGGCACTGGCCAACGCGGGCCTCGCGGCGGCCGACGTCGACGTGATCGAGGCGCACGGCACGGGAACCACCCTGGGCGACCCGATCGAGGCGAACGCGCTGCTGGCCACCTACGGGCAGGGACGCCCGGACGATCGTCCGGCGTGGCTTGGGACGGTCAAGTCGAACATCGGGCACACGCAGGCGGCCGCCGGTGTCGCGGGCGTGATCAAGATGGTGATGGCGCTGCGGCACGGAACGTTGCCCGCCACGCTGCACGTCGATGAGCCGACCCCGCATGTGGACTGGTCGGCCGGAGAGGTACGGCTGCTGACCGAGCCGGTTCGCTGGCCGCGGGCCGGTCACCCGCGCCGCGCCGCCGTCTCCTCGTTCGGGATCTCCGGTACCAACTCCCACATGATCCTCGAACAGGCACCGGACCACCGCGGGCCCCACCCGTCGGCCGCGCCGTGGGTGGTGTCGGCGAAGTCGGCGCGGGCTCTGCGGGCCCAGGCGCGGCGGCTGGCCGAGCACGTGACGGCCGACCCGGACCTGACGCCGGCCGAGGTCGGATGGTCGCTGATCAAGACGCGGTCGAAGCTCGAGCATCGTGCGGCGGTGATCGGGCGGGATCGTGACCGCCTGCTGGACGGGCTGGCCGCGCTGGCGGAGGGCGCGCCGGACGCCGACGTCGTGACCGGCGTCGCGGGCGCGAGCGGTGCCCGGCCGGTTCTGGTGTTCCCGGGGCAGGGATCGCAGTGGGTCGGGATGGGCGCGGAGCTGCTGGAGTCCTCTCCGGTGTTCGCCGCGCGCGTCGGCGACTGCGAGCGGGCGCTCGCGCCCCATGTGGACTGGTCGCTCACCGAGGTGCTGCGCGGGGGCGACCTGGAGCGGGTCGACGTCGTCCAGCCGGCCCTGTGGGCGGTGATGGTGTCGCTCGCCGCCGTGTGGGAGGAGTGCGGGGTCACCCCGGCGGCGGTGATCGGCCACAGCCAGGGCGAGATCGCCGCCGCCTGCGTCGCCGGGGCTCTGTCCATCGAGGACGCCGCCCGCGTCGTCGCGGTCCGCAGCCGGGCGTTGCGGCGGCTCTCCGGCCAGGGCGCCATGGCCTCGTTGCGGATGAGCGAGGCGGAGGCGGGCCGGCTGCTGGCGCCGGCCGGGGACGTGACGGTGGCGGCGGTCAACGGCCCGGCGTCGACCGTGATCTCGGGGCCGCCCGAGCGGGTGGCGGCCGTGGTGTCGGCCGCGCGGGAGGACGGCCTGCGCGCCCGGATGATCGACGTGGACTACGCCTCGCACGGCCCGCAGGTCGATCGGATCGCCGACGAGCTGGGCGAGGCGCTGTCCGGCGTCGCGCCGGCCACCGCACAGGTGCCGTTCTACTCCACCGTCACCGGCCAGAGGTCGGACGCCGCGCTGCACGCCGGATACTGGGTCAGCAATCTGCGCCACCCCGTCCGTTTCGCCGACACCGTCCAGACGCTGCTCGACGACGGCCACCGGGTGTTCATCGAGGCCAGCCCCAACCCCGTCCTGACGCCCGGGATCGAGGAGTGCGCCGAGGAGGCGGGCGAGCGGGCCGTCGCGCTGGGCACGATCCGGCGCGACGATGGCGGGCACGACCAGCTCGTCAGGGCGCTGGCCGGGGCGTTCACCGCCGGCGTCGGCGTCGACTGGACCCGCTGCCTCCCCGCCGACCCGCCACCGCGCGTCGTCGACCTGCCCACCTACGCCTTCGAGCGCGAGCGCTACTGGCTCTCCGGGGAGTCCGAGGTCACCGACGCCGCGGACCTCGGCCTCGGCTCGACCGGCCACCCCATGCTCGGGGCCGCCGTCGAGCCCGCGGGCTGCGACGACCACGTGCTGACCGGCCGCGTATCGCGACGGCGGCAGCCCTGGCTCGCCGATCACCTCATCGCCGGCACCCTGCTGGTGCCGGGCGCGGCACAGCTGGAGTGGGCCCTGCGGGCGGCCGACCAGGCCGGCTGCGCGGCCGTCGAGGAACTCGTCGTCCACACGCCCCTGGCGGTGCCCGAGCCGGGCGGCCTGAGCGTCCAGGTCAAGGTCGGCGAGGTCAGGGACGACGGCCGGCGCGAGGTGGGCGTGTACTCCCGTTCCGGCGCCGCGTGGACCCGCCACGCCGGCGGCATGCTGCGCGCCACGTCCCTCCCGCCGGGCGAGCCGCCGGGTGAATGGCCGCCCGCCGGGGCCGAACCGGTGGACCTCGCCGGCTTCTACGACAGGTCCGCCGCCGCGGGCTACGGCTACGGTCCCGCCTTCCAGGGCCTGCGGGCCATGTGGCGGGCCGGCTCCGAGGTGTTCGCCGAGATCGACCTCCCCGAGGCCGCTCAGGACCGCGACGGCTTCGGCGTTCATCCGGCGCTGCTGGACGCCGCGCTGCACCCGCTGCTGGCCGGCCGGTGCGACGACGGCGGGGTCTGGCTCCCCTTCGTCTGGAACGACGTGGCCCTGCACGCCGTCGGCGCGACCTCGGTCCGCGTCAGGCTGTCGGAGCTCGGACACGGACTCGACCAGGGCGTCCGGCTGACCGTCACCGATCCGGCCGGAGGCCCGGTGCTCGACGCCGAGGTCACCCTGCTCATGGCCGACGAGGAGCGGCTCCGCGCCGCGGTGGATCAGGCGAAGGCGGCCCCGTCCGGCGGTGCGGTCCGGCACCGTCCGGTCGCGTCCACCGCCGACGGGCAGGACGCGGACCTGGCCGGCAGGCTGGCCGCGCTCGCCGAGGAGGAGCGCCGCCGCCTGGTGCTCGACCTGGTACGCGGCCATTCCGCCGCCGTCCTGGGCTACGCCGATCCGGCCGAGGTGCGGCCGGACGCCACGTTCACGGAACTGGGCCTCGCCTCGGTGATGGCCGTCGAGCTCCGCGACCGGCTCGTCTCGGCCACCGCGGTCATGCTCCCCGCCGCACTGGTCTTCGGGCATCCGACCCCGCAGGACGTCGCGGACGAGCTCCTGCGGCGCCTGGCATCCGGTGGCGCGGCGGCGCGCCGCGGCCGCGCCGCCGGCCCGCTCCTGGGCGAGGTGGCCAGGCTGGAGTCCGCCCTCTCCGCAGCCGACGTCGACGAGAGCGATGTCGGCGCCGTCACCGCCCGGCTGGAACAGCTGCTCGAGATGTGGAAGCGGGCCCGCCGGACCGCGGACGAAGAGGACGCCGACGCGGCGGACCGGCTGAAGTCCGCATCGGCCGAGCAGGTCCTGGACTTCATCAACAACGACCTCGGAGTCTCCTGAACGGTGATGCGCCATGGCGAATGAGGACCGGCTGGTCGACACCCTGAAGAAGGTCGCGGCGGAACTCCACGACGCTCGCAAACGGCTGCGCCAGATGGAGGAGCGCTCGTCCGAACCGATCGCGGTGGTGGGCATGGCCTGCCGTTTCCCGGGCGGAGCCGACTCGCCCGAGGCACTGTGGCGGCTGGTCGCGGGTGGCCGGGACGCGCTCACCGGGTTTCCCGCGGATCGCGGCTGGAACCTGGACGCGCTCTTCCATTCCGATCCCGATCACGAGGGGACCAGCTATCTGCGCCGCGGCGGCTTCGTCCACGACGCCGACCGGTTCGACGCCGGGTTCTTCGGGCTGAGCCCGCGCGAGGCGCTGATGATGGACCCGCAGCAGCGCGTGATGCTGGAGACGTCCTGGGAGCTCTTCGAGCGGGCCGGGATCGATCCGGCCTCTTTGCGAGGCAGCCGGACGGGCGTGTACGCGGGGACGTCCGGCGAGGACTACGTGTCCGGGCTGTCCCGCATCCCCGAGGGCTTGGAGGGACACGCCACGACGGGCCGCAGCACCAGCGTCGTCTCCGGGCGCGTGGCCTACACCTTCGGCCTGGAGGGGCCGGCGGTGACGATCGACACCGCCTGCTCCGCGTCCCTGGTGGCGACCCACCTCGCGTGCCAGGCGCTGCGGAACGACGACTGCACGCTGGCGCTCGCGGGCGGGGTGCTGGTCATGTCCACCCCGGCCCTGTTCACCGAGTTCTCCCGGCAGCGCGGGCTCGCGACCGACGGCCGCTGCAAGCCGTTCGCGGCGACGGCGGACGGGACGGTGTTCGCCGAGGGCGCCGGGCTGCTGCTCCTGGAGCGGCTGTCCGACGCACGCCGCAACGGCCGGCGGGTGCTGGCGGTGATCCGTGGTTCGGCGGTGAACCAGGACGGCGCGAGCAACGGGCTGACCGCACCCAACGACCTCGCGCAGGAGGAAGTGATCCGTCACGCCCTGGCGGGCGCGGGTCTGACGGCGGCCGACGTGGACGCGGTGGAGGCGCACGGAACCGGCACCCGGCTGGGTGACCCGATCGAGGCGCAGGCGCTGCTGGCCACCTACGGGCGGGACCGGCCGCCGGAGCGCCCGCTGTGGCTGCGGTCGATCAAGGCCAACATCGGGCACACCATCGCGGCGGCGGGCGCCGCCGGTCTGATCAACATGGTGATGGCGATGCGGGCGGAAACGCTGCCCGCGGCCCTGCACGCCGACGAGCCGACCCCCTACGTCGACTGGGACACCGGTGGTGTGCGGCTGCTCACCGAGGACACGCCGTGGCCCCGCCACGGCCGCCCGCGCCGCGCCGCCGTCTCCTCGTTCGCGATCTCCGGAACGAACGCGCACCTGATCGTGGAGGAGGCCCCCGAGGAGCCGGGGCCCGCGCCTGAGCGGACGGGCCCGGAGCCGGCCGTCGTCCCGTGGGTGCTGTCGGCGCGTGACGCGGCGGCGCTGCGGGCGCAGGCACACCGGTTGGCCGGGTTCCTGGCGGACGGCGCGGCACCGGCTGTGGACGTGGGCTGGTCGCTGGCGACCACCCGCTCGGCGTTCGAGCATCGCGCCCTGATCGTGGGAGACGACAAGGCGGCGGGGCTGGCCGCCGTGGCCGCCGGCGAGACCCATCCGGGCATCGTGGCGGGCCGCGTCGTGGGGTCGGAACCGGTGCTGGTGTTTCCGGGTCAGGGTTCGCAGTGGGCCGGGATGGGTGCGCGGCTGTTGGAGGAGTCGCCGGTGTTCGCCGCGCGGATGGCCGAGTGCGAACAGGCCCTCAACCCGCACGTGGACTGGTCGCTCTCCGAGGTGATCTGCGGCGATGGCACCGAGCTGTCGCGGGTGGATGTTGTCCAGCCTGTGCTGTGGGCGGTCATGGTCTCCCTGGCGGCCGTGTGGGCCGACCACGGCGTTGTGCCTTCGGCGGTGGTCGGGCATAGCCAGGGCGAGATCGCTGCGGCGTGTGTGGCCGGTGCCCTGACCATCCATGATGCCGCCAAGGTCGTGGCCGTGCGGAGCAAGGCTCTGCGACGGCTGTCCGGGCAGGGCGCGATGGCCTCGCTGGGTGTCGGCGAGGAGCGCGCGGACGAACTGCTCACCGATGCGCCGGACGTCGCTGTCGCGGCGGTGAACGGTCCGGTGTCGATGGTGGTGTCGGGTCCGCCCGGACAGGTGGCGGCGGTGGTGGCGGTGGCTCGGGAGCAGGGGTTGCGTGCGCGGATGATCGAGGTGGATTACGCCTCGCACGGCCCGCAGGTCGATCAGATCGCGGGCGAGTTGATCGAGGCCTTGGCGGGCATCGTCCCGGCCAAGTGCGGCGTGGCGTTCTACTCGACCGTCACCGGCGCCCGGGCCGACGGCACCACGCTTGATGCCGATTACTGGGTCACCAATCTCCGGCGGCCCGTCCGCTTCGCCGACGGCGTCCGCGCGCTTCTGGACGACGGCCACCGCGTGTTCATCGAGGCCAGCCCGCATCCCGTGCTGACGATGGGACTGGAGGAGACCTTCGAGGCGGCGGACGTCACCGCGGCCGCCGTTCCGACGCTGCGCCGGGACGAGGACGACCTCGCCCGGGTCGCTCGTTCCCTCGGCCAGGCGTACACCGCGGGGGCGGAGGTGGACTGGGCCGCCTGGTTCCCGGCCGACCCGCGGCCACGGGTCGTCGACCTGCCGACCTATGCCTTCCAGCGCACGAGGTACTGGCTGGCCGACCGGGCCGGAACGCGGGCGGCCGGTGCGCAGGCGGGGCCGGGATCCGCGCATCCCCTGCTGCCGGTGTCGCTCGCGCTCGCCGATGGCGGGCGGATCCTGACCGGTGACCTGTCCGCCTCCGGCTGGGCCTCCCAGCACGCGGTCGCGGGCAGCGCGTTGCTGCCGGGCGCGGCGCTGGTGGAATGCCTGCTGCGGGCCGCCGACGAGGTCGGCTGCGCGACGGTGGACGAGCTGACCCTGCACGAGCCCGCCTTCGTCCCGGGATCGCGCACCTTGCACTTGCAAGTGTTCGTCGACCCCCCGGAGGAGGACGGCCGCCGAGAGGTGCGGGTGTGCTCAAGCCCGGACCCGGGCGCCGGCCCGGGCGGCTGGACGCATCACGCGACCGGCGTCCTCGCTCCGGAACCGCGCGAGCACGCCGGGGAGGGGCGGTGGCCGCCCGCGGACGCCGAGCCGGTGCCCGTCGAGGACTTCTACGATCGCGCGGCCGCGGCGGGTCATGACTACGGCCCGGCGTTCCGCGGTCTGCGCGCGTTGTGGCGCCAGGGGCAGGACGTACTGGCCGAGGTGAGCCTGCCGGACGCCGCCGGCGAGGCCGGCGAGTTCGGCGTGCATCCCGCGCTGCTGGACGCGGCGTTGCAGCCGATCCTGCTCGACGCCGACGGGCCCGTGGTGCCGTTCGCCTGGTCCGGCGTATGCCTTCACTCGGTCCAGGCGACGACGGTCCGCGTCCGGATCTCGCCGTCCGGCGGCGGCGTGCGGGTCGGCATCGTCGACCCGGCGGGGGCTCCCGTGCTGACCGTGGAGTCGCTGGTGTCGCGGCCGACGAGCGCCGATCGGCTCAGGCGCGTACCCGACGGCCTGTTCTCCGTCGAGTGGACGCCGCTCGCGGAGCCGGCCGATCCGCCGGACGCCCAGACCTGGATGGACCTCGAGGCGATGGACGTCGAGACGTCCGTCCCGGCGGTCGCCGTGGCGCACCTGGACACCACGGGCGGGCGGGAGGCCGCCGAGCGCGCGCTCGGCGTACTTCAGGACTGGCTGGCCGAGCCGCGTCTGTCCGGCTCCCGGCTGGTGCTGGTGACGCGGGGTGCGGTCGCCGCCGCCGCCCCCGACCTGGGCGGCGCGGCGGTGTGGGGGCTGGTCCGCAGCGCGCAGTCGGAGAACCCCGGCCGATTCGTCCTGCTCGACGTCGATCGCGCCGACGTCGAGGAGGGCCTCCGGCGGGCCCTGGCCGCCGGCGAGCCGCAGGTGGCGGTGCGCGGAGACCGGGTGCTGGTGCCGCGCATGACCCCCGCGTCCGAGACCGCGGAGCCGGCGATACCGGTGGGCGAACGGGCGTGGCGGCTGGCCGAGGGCGCGGACGCGACGCTCGAGGGCATCGCGGCGGTGCCGTGTCCCGAGGTGCTGGACCCGCTGGAGCCCGGTCAGGTCCGCGTCGAGGTGCGCGCCGCCGGGATCAACTTCAAGGACGTCCTGATCGGGCTCGGTGTGGACGCCGACACCGGGCTGGGGAGCGAGGGCGCGGGTGTGGTGCTCGACGTCGCCCCCGGAGTGACCCGCCTGTCGCCTGGTGACCGGGTGATGGGACTGTTCCGGGGCGCGTTCGGCCCGATCGCCGTCGCCGACGCCCGGACCGTGGCCCCGATCCCGGACGAGTGGGACTTCCGGCAGGCCGCGGGCGTCCCGGTGGCCTGCCTGACCGCCTGGTACGGCCTCACGGACCTGGCCGGGTTGCGGCCGGGTGAGCGCGTCCTGATCCACGCGGCCACCGGCGGCGTCGGCATGGCGGCGGTACGGATCGCGCGCCATCTGGGTGCGGAGGTGTACGCGACGGCCAGTCCCGGCAAGCATCCGATCCTCGAGGAGATGGGGATCGACCGGGCGCACCGGGCGTCCTCCCGGGACACCGGCTTCGAAGAGGCCTTCCGCGCCGCCACCGGCGGCCAGGGCGTCGACGTGGTCCTCAACAGCCTGACCGGGGACCTCATCGACGCCTCGCTGCGGCTGCTCCGGCGCGGCGGGCGGTTCGTCGAGATGGGCAAGACCGACGTCCGCGACCCGGTCAGCCTTCCGGAGATCTCCTATCTGGCGTTCCAGCTGCTCGATCATGCCGGGCCGGACCGGGTCGGTGAGATGCTCGCCGAGCTCACCGGCCTGTTCGCCGACGGGAAGCTGGAGCCGCCTCCGGTGAGGGCGTGGCCACTGTGCCGGATCCGCGAGGCGTTCCGGCACATGAGCCAAGCCCGCCACACGGGCAAGCTCGTCCTGGACGTACCGGCCGCCGTGGACCCGGACGGCACGGTCATCATCACCGGTGGAACCGGCACGATCGGCTCGGCGGTGGCCGAACACCTGGCACGGACCCGGCAGGTCCGCCGGCTGATCCTGGCCGGCCGGCGCGGCCCGGACGCACCCGGCGCGGCGGAGCTGATCGCACGGCTGGGTGAGCTGGGCGTCCAGGCGCGCGCCGTCGCGGCCGACGTCGCCGACCCTGACTCGGCGCGGGAACTGGTCGCGGGCGTCGACCCGGCGCATCCGCTGACCGGCGTCGTCCACGCCGCGGGGGCGCTCGACGACGCGCTGGTCGGGTCACTGACGCCCGGCCACATCGCGCGGGTGTGGGCGGCCAAGGCGGACGGGGCGTACCACCTGCACGAGGCCACGGCCCACCTGCGGCTCGGCATGTTCGTCGTCTTCTCCTCCTTCGCCGGAACCCTCGGCACGCTCGCGCAGGCGAACTACGCCGCGGCCAACGCCTACCTCGACGCGCTCGCGGCCCGCCGGCGCGCCGCCGGTCTGGCCGGCCTGTCGATCGCGTGGGGGCTGTGGGCCGAGATGAGCGGGCTGACCGGC
The DNA here is from genome assembly GCF_043198015.1 of Spirillospora sp. NPDC048911. Taxonomy (NCBI): domain Bacteria; kingdom Bacillati; phylum Actinomycetota; class Actinomycetes; order Streptosporangiales; family Thermomonosporaceae; genus Spirillospora; species Spirillospora sp. NPDC048911. The sequence goes on from NZ_JBICUD010000022.1 coordinate 44,938, forward strand.
AGGCTGACCGAGGCCGATCTGGCGCGGTTCGGCCGATTCGGGATCAAGGCCCTCCCGTCCGACGAGGGGCTCGCCCTGTTCGACGCCGCCCGCCATGACGGGCGTCCCGCACTGGTGGCGCTCGGCTTCGACGCGAGCGCCCTGGCCGGCCGTCCCGCCCGCGAGCTGCCCGGCCCTCTGCGCGGGTTCGCGGTGCCCGGCGGCGGGCCCGGCGGCAGGCCCGGCGGCCGATCCGCGCGCCGTGCCGCGGCGTCGGCGTGGCCTCAGGACGACTGGCCGGCGCGGCTGCGCGGCATGGCTCCCCCCGAGCGGCGCAAGGTGCTTCTCAAGGTCGTCCGCGCCGGCGCCGCGACCGTCCTGGGCCACGACGACCCGGGAGCGGTGCCCGTGAACGCGTCGTTCAAGTCCCTCGGCTTCGACTCCCTGACCGCCGTCGAGCTGCGCAACCGGCTCGCCGCCACGACGGGGCTGCGCCTGCACTCCGCGCTCGTCTTCGACTACCCGGAGGTCACCGTGCTCGCCGACCATCTGCTGGAGCGGCTCTCGCCGGACGCGGCGGAAACCGGGCAGGCCGCGGACGCCGGGGGAACCGCGGCGGCCGGGGACGCCGCGGCGTCCCGGGGGGCCGCGGACGGCGACGGCGACGCCTCCGAACGGCTGCGCGCCGCCGACGCGGGTCAGATCATCGAGTTCATCGACAACGAGCTGGGCGTGTGATCGCGAATGGTCAGCGAAGAGAAGCTGGTCGATTACCTGCGGCGGGTCACCACCGACCTGCACGACACGCGGCGGCGGCTGCGCGAGGTCGAGGAGCGGGACGCCGAGCCCATGGCCGTGGTCTCGATGGCGTGCCGTTTCCCCGGCGGGGTGGACTCGCCTGAGAAGCTCTGGGAGCTGATCGCCTCCGGCGGTGAGGTGATCAGCGAGTTCCCCGGCGATCGCGGCTGGGACCTCGACCGGTTGTTCCACTCCGACCCCGGCCACCCCGGCACGAGCATCGCCCGCGCCGGCGGCTTCCTTGACGACGCCGCCCTGTTCGACCCCGAGTTCTTCGGCATCAGCCCGCGCGAGGCTCTGACGCTCGATCCCCAGCAACGCAAGCTGCTGGAGGTGTCATGGGAAGTGCTGGAGCGGGCGGGCATCGACCCGGTCTCGCTGAAGGGAAGCCGGACCGGCGTCTATGCCGGGACCGCGCTTCCCGGCTTCGGCACGCCGCACGCGGACCGGAGCGCCGAGGGCTACCTGATCACCGGCAACGCCCCGAGCGTCCTCTCGGGCCGCGTGGCCTACACGCTCGGCCTGGAGGGGCCCGCGGTGACGATCGACACCGCGTGTTCGTCCTCGCTGGTCGCGATCCACCTCGCGTGCACCGCCCTCCGGCGGAACGAGTGCGCGCTGGCGCTGGCGGGCGGAGTCACGGTGATGGCCCTGCCGAACGTGTTCGTCGAGTTCTCGCGGCAGCGCGGGCTCGCGCCCGACGGCCGGTGCAAGCCGTTCTCGGCCGGGGCCGACGGCACCGGCTTCGCCGAGGGCGTCGGGCTGGTGCTGCTGGAACGCCTGTCGGACGCGCTCGCGGAAGGCCACGACGTGCTCGCGGTGATCCGTGGTTCGGCGATCAATCAGGACGGGGCCAGCAACGGCCTCACCGCCCCGAACGGCCCCGCGCAGCAGCGCGTGATCCGGCAGGCGCTGGAGTCCGCGCGGCTGTCGGCGGCCGACGTGGACGCGGTGGAGGCGCACGGCACCGGTACCCGGCTGGGCGACCCGATCGAGGCGCGGGCCCTGCTGGCCGCCTACGGGCAGGATCGCGACGTCGGCCGTCCACTGTGGCTCGGCGCGGTCAAGTCCAACCTCGGCCACACCCAGGGCGCGGCGGGCGTGGCCGGCCTACTGAAGATGATCATGGCGTTGCGGCACGAGCGGCTGCCCGCGACCCTCCACGCCGACCGGCCCACCCCCGACGTGGACTGGGCGGGCGATGCCGTCCGGCTGCTCACCGAGCCGGTCCCGTGGCCGCGCGAAGAGCGCTCGCGGCGGGCCGCCGTGTCGTCCTTCGGCATCTCCGGCACGAACGCGCACCTGATTCTCGAGGAGCCACCGCCTCCGGTGGAGTCCGCGCCTCCGCCGGAGGAGCCCGCACCGCCGGCGGCCGCGCCCCGGATCGTGGCATGGCCGCTGTCGGGCCGTACCCCGCAGGCGCTGACGGCTCAGGCGAAGGCGCTGGCCGAGCACGTGGCCGCGCACCCCGAGGCCGCCATCGCCGACGTCAGCCGGTCGCTGGCCACCACGCGCACGTCGTTCGAACACCGGGCGGTCCTGCTCGGCACCGACCGTGCCGAGCTGCTCGCGGGGCTGTCCGCCCTGGCGGACGGCCCCGGGCCGGTGCGCGACGGCGACACGGCGATCCTGTTCACCGGGCAGGGCAGCCAGCGTCCCGGCATGGGCCGCGAGCTGTATCACGAGCACCGGGCGTTCGCCGAGGCCTTCGACGAGATCGACGCGCACCTGGACCCGCTGCTCGGCCGCTCGCTCCGCGACCTGGTCCTCACCTCGGACGACGCCGGCGAGCTGGACCGGACGGAGGTCACCCAGGCCGCGCTCTTCGCGCTCGAGGTCTCGCTGTTCCGGCTGGTCGAGTCGTTCGGGCTCGTCCCCGGCCACCTGACCGGCCACTCGGTGGGCGAGCTCGTCGCGGCACACGTCGCCGGAGTCCTGTCGCTGCCCGACGCCTGCGCGCTGGTCGCCGCGCGCGGGAAGCTCATGCAGGCACTGCCGCCGGGCGGCGCGATGGTCGCCGTCCAGGCCGCCGAGGCGGAGGTGCTCCCGTTGCTCGCGGGACGTGCGGACCGCGTCTCGCTCGCCGCCGTCAACGGTCCGGCGGCCGTGGTCGTGTCCGGTGCGGAACGCGACGTCGAGGAGGTGGCGGACCGCCTGCGGGCCACGGGACACAAGGCCCGGCGGCTGCGGGTCAGCCACGCGTTCCACTCGCCGCTGCTCGACCCGATGCTCGACGACTTCCGTGAGGTCGCCCATGGCCTGTCCTATGGCTCGCCGCGCCTCCCGGTGATCTCCAACCTCACCGGCGAGGTCGCCGGGGCGGACCAGCTGGGCGACCCGGAGTACTGGGTACGGCACGCCCGCGAACCGGTCCGGTTCGCCGACGGCCTGCGCACCCTGCGTGCCGAAGGGGTGGTCCGCCACCTCGAACTCGGCCCGGCTCCCGTGCTCACGGCCATGGCGAGGGACTGCCTGGAGGACGGCGTGTTCGCCGCGGCCCTGCGCAAGGACCGTCCCGAGACCCGTACGTTCCTCACCGCCCTGGCGGACCTGTACGTCGACGGCGCGCCGGTGGACTTCGCCGCCGCCCTGCCGCCCGGCGGGCGCACGATCCCGCTGCCGACGTACCGGTTCCAGCGACGGAGCTACTGGCGGCCGATCCCGGACACCGTCGTGGGCGACTCCGGTGGCGTCGGCCCGGCGGACCACCCGCTCCTGCGGATCATGGTCGAGGCCGCCACCGGGGAACTGCTGCTCACGGGCCACCTGTCCCTGCGCGCGCACGGCTGGCTGGCCGATCACGAGATCGCCGGTGCCGTGCCGCTGCCCGCCACCGCCTTCCTCGAACTGGCCCTGGCCGCCGCGAACCAGGCGGGCTGCGACCTGATAGACGACCTGACCTTGGAGGCACCGCTCCTGCTGCCGCCATCGGGAGGTGTCGATGTCCAGGTCACGGTCGCGGCCCCCGACGAGGCGGGCCGGCGACCGGTCGCGATCCATTCGCGCGGCACCGGCGAGGACGACTGGATCCGTCACGCCGCCGGGACGTTCGCATCGCAGGCCGGTGAGACGGCCGGTGAGACGGCGCCTGCCGATTCGGCGGCCTGGCCACCGCCCGGTGCCGCCGAGGTCGACGTCGATGAGCTCTACTCGCGCCTCGCCGACCGGGGCTACCGCTATGGGCCCGCCTTCCGGGGGGTGCGGGCCGCGTGGCGGCTCGGCGACGACCTTTTCGCGGAGGTGCGGCCCGGCTCGGAGCAGGCCGGCGACACGCGGGCCTACGTCGTTCACCCGGCACTGCTCGACGGCGCGCTCCACGCGATCGACGAGGTCTACCGGGAGGACGGCCCGGCCGTGCGGCTGCCGTACTCGTTCAGCGGCGTGCGCGTGCGCGCACCGGGCCTCTCCCGGCTGCGCGTCCAGATCAGGTCCGCCGGCGCCGACGCGTTCGGTCTGGTCCTGACCGGTCAGGACGGCGCTCCGGCCCTGACCATCGACGCCTTGGCCCTCCGGGCCGTTTCCGCCGATCGCTGGCGCGGCGCCCACGCGGCGGCCGGCGAATCCGCGTATCGCCTGACCTGGCAGCCGCTGAACGCCGAGCCCGGGGCTCCGGCCGGGGACTGGGCGGTGATCGGGCCGGACGGCCTCGGCCTGGAGGGCGTTCCCGTCCATCCCGACCTCTCCGCGCTGCGATCGGCTCCCGACGTGGTCATCGTGACCTGCCCGGACGGACCGGCCGGCGGCGATGTGCCGGAACGGGCCTCCGCCGTCACCGGCCACGTGCTCGCGGTGCTCCAGGACTGGCTGTCCGACGAGCGGTTCGCGACCGGCCGTCTCGTGATCGTGACCTCCGGCGACCTGGTGACCGCACCCGTTCAGGGCCTGGTTCGCGCGGCGCAGGCCGAACACCCCGGCCGGATCGCCCTCCTCGACCTCGACGGAGACACCGAGCCCGGCGCCCTGCGGGCCGCCCTCGCCGCCGCGGAGCCGCAGGCGGCCGTCCGTGACGGGGACGTCGTGGTCCCACGCCTGGTCAAGTCCCGGATCGAGGGCCTGGACGAGGCCGCACGCCCGTTCGACCTGGACGGCACCGTCCTCATCACCGGCGGGACCGGGACGCTCGGCCGCCTGGTCGCCCGGCATCTGGTGACCGCGCATGGAGCGCGGCACCTGCTGCTGGTCAGCCGGAGCGGCGGCCCGGCCGGGCTGGACGACCTGGACGCCGACGTCCGCGTCGCCTCGTGCGACGTCGCCGACCCCGAGGCGCTGTCGGCCCTGCTCGCGTCGATTCCCGCCGAGCACCCGCTGACCGCCGTGGTCCATGCCGCCGGAGTCGTCGACGACGGCGTCGTCACGTCGCTCACCGGGTCGCGTCTGGAGGGCGTCCTCGCGCCCAAGGTGGCCGGGGCCTGGCATCTGCACCGCCTGACCAGGGACAAGGGCCTCGGGGCGTTCGTGCTGTTCTCCTCGGCCGCCGGTGTCCTCGGCAGTGCCGGTCAGGGCGGCTACGCCGCGGCGAACACGTTCCTGGACGCCCTGGCCGAGCACCGCCGCGCCGAGGGCCTGCCCGCGGTCTCGCTCGCCTGGGGGCCCTGGGCGGCCGACGGAGGAATGGCCGCCGCTCTCGCCGGGAGGGACGCGGCCCGCATCGCCCGTTCCGGAGTCGTCCCGACCACTCCAGAACAGGGGCTCGCGACGCTCGACGCGGCACTTTCCATGGCGGAGCCCACGCTGGTGCCGGTCCGGCTCGACCACGCGGCGTTGCGAAAGCAGGCCACGGCCGGGGCTCTGCCGCCGGTTCTGCGCGGTCTGGTCCGCACGCCTTCGGCTTCCGCGCCGGGGCCATGGCGGGAGCGTCTCGCGGCGCTCCCGGAAGCCGAACGGGACCGGGCCCTCCGCGCGCTCGTCCGGGAGCGGGTCGCCGCCGTCCTCGCGCACCCGGATCCGGAGGACATCGACCTCAGCCGGGCCTTCCAGGATCTCGGTTTCGACTCCCTCACCGCCGTGGAGCTCCGGGCCGGCCTCGGCGCGGCGAGCGGCGTCACGCTGCCCAGCACGGTCGTCTTCGACCACCCGACGCCCGAGGCGCTCATCGACCACCTGCGGGGGGAACTACTCGGCGAGGGGACGGACGGATCACTTCCCATGCCCGCGGACCGCCCGGCCGGCGACGACCCGATCGCGATCGTGGGGATGGCGTGCCGGTATCCGGGTGGTGTGGCTTCGCCGGAGGAGCTGTGGGACCTGGTCGCCGCCGGGGGCGACGCGGTCGGAGAGTTTCCCGCCGACCGGGGCTGGGATCTGTCGACGCTGTTCGACGCCGATCCCGACCGTGCGGGTCACAGCTATGTGCGTTCGGGCGGGTTTCTCTATGACGCCGACCTGTTCGACGCGGGGTTCTTCGGGATCAGCCCGCGTGAGGCCGTGGCGATGGACCCGCAGCAGCGCCTGCTGCTGGAGACCGCGTGGCAGGCGTTCGAACGGGCGGGCATCGACCCGGCGACGCTGCGCGGCAGCCAGACCGGCGTGATCACCGGAATCATGTACGACGACTACGGGAGCCGCTTCCTGGGCCGGATCCCGGCGGAGGTCGAGGGCCGGCTCATGCCCGGCAGCCTGCCGAGCGTCGCGTCGGGCCGGGTGGCGTACACGTTCGGCCTCGAGGGGCCGACGATGACGGTCGACACGGCGTGTTCGTCGTCGCTGGTGGCGATGCATCTGGCGTGCCAGTCGCTGCGGCAGGGGGAGTGCTCGCTGGCGCTGGCGGGCGGCGCCACGGTGATGGCCACCCCGAACACCTTCGTGGAGTTCTCCCGGCAGCGAGGCGTGTCACCGGACGGCCGGTGCAAGGCGTTCTCGGCGGCGGCCGACGGCACCGGCTGGGCCGAGGGCGTCGGCCTGGTGGTGCTGGAGCGGCTGTCGGACGCGCGGCGCAACGGGCACCGGGTGCTGGCGGTGGTGCGCGGGTCGGCGGTCAACCAGGACGGCGCGAGCAACGGTCTGACCGCGCCGAACGGCCCCTCTCAGGAACGCGTCATCCGGGGCGCGCTCGCAGGCGCCGGTCTGACCGCGGCCGACGTCGACGTGATCGAGGCGCACGGCACGGGAACCACCCTGGGCGATCCGATCGAGGCGAACGCGCTGCTGGCGACGTACGGGCAGGGGCGCCCGGACGATCGTCCGGCGTGGCTTGGGACGGTCAAGTCGAACATCGGGCACACGCAGGCGGCCGCCGGTGTCGCGGGTGTGATCAAGATGGTGATGGCGTTGCGGCATGGGCTGCTGCCCGCGACGTTGCATGTCGATGAGCCGTCGTCGCATGTGGACTGGTCGGCGGGTGAGGTCCGGCTGCTGACCGAGGCGGTGGACTGGCCGGAGAACGGCCGCCCGCGCCGCGCCGGCGTCTCCTCCTTCGGTTTCTCGGGCACCAACGCTCATCTGATCCTCGAAGAGCCTCCCGAACCGGATCCGGGACGAGCCGGCGAGGGCGTCGAGGGCGTCGCGCCATGGGTCGTCTCGGCCTCCACCGAGGAGGCTCTGCGCGGACAGGCTCGGGCGCTCGCCGCGCACCTGACCGCCCACCCCGAGTTGTCGCCGATCGAGGTCGGCTGGTCTCTCGTCAGGACGCGTTCGGTGTTCGAGCATCGTGCCGTGGTCGTGGGTGCGGATCCGGCGCGGGGCTTGGCGGCGCTCGCCCAGGGTGTGGCCCATCCGGACGTGGTGACCGGGATGGTCAAGGATCCTGGGTCTGGTCCGGTGCTGGTGTTTCCGGGTCAGGGTTCGCAGTGGGCCGGGATGGGTGCGCGGCTGTTGGAGGAGTCGCCGGTGTTCGCCGCGCGGATGGCCGAGTGCGAACAAGCCCTCAACCCGCACGTGGACTGGTCGCTCTCCGAGGTGATCTGCGGCGATGGCACCGAGCTGTCGCGGGTGGATGTTGTCCAGCCCGTGCTGTGGGCGGTCATGGTCTCCCTGGCGGCCGTCTGGGCCGACCACGGCGTTGTGCCTTCGGCGGTGATCGGGCACAGCCAGGGCGAGATCGCCGCGGCCTGTGTGGCCGGTGCCCTGACCATCGACGATGCCGCCAAGGTCGTGGCCGTGCGGAGCAAGGCTCTGCGACGGCTCTCGGGGCAGGGCGCGATGGCCTCGCTGGGTGTCGGCGAGGAGCGGGCGGCGCAGTTGCTCACCGATGCGCCGGACGTCGCTGTCGCGGCGGTGAACGGTCCGGTGTCGATGGTGGTGTCGGGTCCGCCCGGACAGGTGGCGGCGGTGGTGGCGGTGGCTCGGGAGCAGGGGTTGCGTGCGCGGATGATCGAGGTGGATTACGCCTCGCACGGCCCGCAGGTCGATCAGATCGCGGGCGAGTTGATCGAGGCCTTGGCGGGCATCGTCCCGGCCAAGTGCGGCGTGGCGTTCTACTCGACCGTCACCGGCGCCCGGGCCGACGGCACCACGCTTGATGCCGATTACTGGGTCACCAACCTGCGCCAACCCGTCCGCTTCGCCGACACCGTCAAGACACTCCTTGACGACGGCCACCGAACCTTCATCGAAACCAGCCCGCATCCGAGTCTGGTGCCAGGAATCGAAGAGTGCCTCGATGAGACCGACGTGCAGGCCGTCGTGCTCCCGACGCTGCGCCGCGATCACGGCGACCTGCAGCAGATCACCCGTTCCGCCGGTGCGGCGTTCACCGCAGGCGTCGGCATCGACTGGACCCGCTGGTTCCCCACCGACCCCGCACCCTCCCTCGTCGACCTGCCCACCTACCCCTTCCAACGCGAGAGCTACTGGCTGTCGGCCGGCGACCCGGCGGTGCGGGTCGACGATCTCGGACAGGCATCCACCGGCCATCCGGTGCTCGGTGCCGTCGTGGAGCACGCCGCGGGCGACGGCTGCGTCCTCACCGGGCAGATCTCGCGGCGAAGACCACCCTGGCTCGTCGACCACACGGTCGCGGGCACCGTGCTGGTCCCGGGCGCGGCACAGCTGGAATGGGCCCTGCGGGCCGCCGACGCGGCCGGCTGCTCCGGTGTCGAAGAACTCGTCCTCCACGCGCCTCTGGTCGTCCCGGGGGAGGGCGCACTGAACGTCCAGGTCGCGGTCGGCGCCGCGGACGACGGCGGACGCCGTGAGGTGAACGTGTACTCCCGTGCCGACCACGACACCGCGTGGGCCTGTCATGCGACCGGCGTACTCGGCGCGGAACCGCCCGGCGAGGCCGGGCCGCCGGCCGGCGCCTGGCCGCCGGCCGGAGCCGAGCCCGTGGACACCGCCGGATTCTACCGTGACACCGCGGACGCCGGGTACGGCTATGGCCCCGCCTTTCAGTGCGTACGGGCGGTGTGGCGGCAGGGCGCCGACGTGCTCGCCGAGCTCGAGCTGCCCGAGGTCGTCCGGGACCGGGACGGATTCGGCGTCCACCCCGCGCTGCTGGACGCCGCGCTGCACCCGCTCCTTCTGATCGGCGACTTCCGCGACGGGCGGGTCTGGCTCCCGTTCACCTGGACCGGGGTGACGCTGCACGCCGTGGGCGCCGTGTCCGTCCGCGTCCGACTGTCACCGCTGGGCGAGGGACTCGACCAGGGCGTGCGGGTGAGCGTCACCGACACGGCGGGCGCCCCCGTGCTGGAGGTGGACTCGGTCGCCCTCCGGCAGGCCGGCGACCGCCGGCTCCGGGCGGCTGGACCGCGCGGCACCGGCGACGTGTTCGCCGTCGAGTGGGTGCCGGCTCCGGACGTCGGCGATCCCATGGCGGACGACTGCGAGTCCGTCGAGGCGGCGACGGCCGAGGAGGCGTTGGCGCGGGTGAAGGACTGGCTGGCCGGACCGGCCCCGGCGGACCGGCGGCTGGCGATCGTCACCCGCGGCGCGGTGGCGGCCGACCCGGACCCGGATGCCGCGGCGGTCTGGGGTCTGGTGCGAAGTGCCCAGGCCGAGCAGCCGGACCGGCTGGTGCTGGTGGACGTCGACGAGGACGAGGACCTCGACGCCTGTGTCGGGATCGCGCTGCGGTCAGGCGAACCGCAGGTGGCCGTCCGGAACGGCAAGCCGCTCGTCCCGCGCCTGGCCCGGTGCGGCGCGCCGCGGGCGCTGGCGGGCCCGGCCGGGGAACCCGCCTGGCGACTCGGCATGACCGGACCGGCGGCCACGCTGGACGGCATCTCGGCGGTCGCCTGCCCGGAGGCGCTGGCGCCGCTCGGGGAGGGCCAGGTGCGGGTCGAGGTCCACGCCGCGGGCGTGAACTTCCGGGACGTACTGATCGCCTTGGGCATGTACCCCGACGCCGACGGGGTCTTCCACGGCACCGAGGGCGCGGGCGTGGTGCTCGAAGCAGGACCCGGTGTCGCCGGGGTGGCCGTGGGAGACCGGGTGATGGGCGTCTTCGACGGTGCCTTCGGCCCGGTGGCGGTGGCGGACGCCCGGATGGTGGTCGGGATCCCGGCGGGCTGGGGATTCGATGCCGCGGCCGGGGTGCCGGTGGCGTTCTTGACGGCCTGGTACGGGCTGGTGGAGCTGGCGGGTCTGGAAGCCGGGGAATCGGTGCTGGTGCATTCGGCGACGGGCGGCGTGGGAATGGCCGCCGTGCAGATCGCGCGGCATCTGGGCGCCGAGGTGTTCGCGACGGCCGGCCCGGCCAAGCATGCGGTTCTCGAACGGATGGGGATCGACGCCGGGCACCGTGCGTCCTCGCGTGACCTGGAGTTCGAGCGGGTGTTCCGGGAGGCGACGGACTCCCGGGGCGTCGACGTGGTGCTGAACAGTCTGGCGGGGGAGTTCACCGACGCGTCGTTCCGGTCGCTGGCGGAGGGCGGCCGGTTCGTGGAGATGGGCAAGACCGATGTCCGGTCCGACCCGGGCGTGCGGTACCGGGCGTTCGACCTGGTGCCCGACGCGGGCCCGGATCTGATCCGGACCATGCTGGGCCGGTTGCGGCAGCTGTTCGACGAAGGGGCGCTGGAGCCGTTGCCGGTCGGCTCGTGGCCGCTCGGGCGGGCGCGTGAGGCGTTGCGGACGATGAGCGGGGCGCGGCACGTCGGCAAGGTCGTGCTGGACGTCCCGGCCGCGTTCGACCCCGACGGCACGGTGCTGATCACCGGTGGCACCGGTGCCCTGGGCGGGCTGATCGCCGAGCACATGATCCAGGCCTGGGGGGCGCGGCACGTGCTGCTGGCCGGCCGCCGTGGCCCGGACGCACCGGAAGCCCGGGAACTCCTGCGCCGGCTGGACGCCGATGTGACGGTGGTGGCCGCCGACGTGACCGATGCCGACGCCGTGACGAGACTGGTCGAGGGCATCGACCCCGGGCATCCGCTGACCGGGGTGGTCCACGCCGCCGGTGTGATCGATGACGGTCTGGTCGGCGACATGGACGCCCGCCGGCTTCGACGGGTGTGGGAGCCCAAGGCCAAGGGCCTCGCCAACCTGCACGCCGCGACCGCGAACACCCGGCTCGGCTTCTTCGTGGTGTTCTCCTCGGCGGCCGCGACCCTGGGCAGCCCGGGGCAGGCCAACTACGCGGCGGCGAACGCCTACTGCGACGCGCTCATCGCTCAGCGGCGCGCCGCCGGGCTGCCCGGGCAGTCGATCGCCTGGGGACTGTGGGAGCACGCCAGCGGCATGACCGGCCACCTCACCGCCGCCGACCTCGGCCGCCTGCGGCGCAGCGGGTTCGCCCCGCTCGGCGACGAGCAGGGCACCGCGCTCCTCGACATCGCCGGCGAGGAGGGCGGAGCCCACGTGGTGGCGATGAACCTCGATCCGCGCGCGCTGGCCGGACAGCCGGCCGAGGCGGTGCCCGCCATGCTCCGGACGCTGGTGAGCACGGCCGCGGGCCGCGGACGGCGAGCCGCGTCCGGACCCGGTGAGACGTCCACCGACCTGAAGGGCCGGCTGGCCGGAATGCGCGACGCCGAGCGGCGCACCGCGCTGCTGAACCTCGTGAGCTCGCAGGCCGCCGCGGTGCTCGGCCACCGCGACGCGGGTGAGGTCCGCGCGAACGCCTCCTTCAAGGAGCTCGGCTTCGACTCCCTCACCGTGGTCGAACTGCGCAACCGGCTGTCGGCCGCCACCGGCCTGCGCCTGCCCGCGGCCGTCGTCTTCAACTATCCGCAGGCGACCCTGCTCGCCGACCACCTGCTGGACCTGCTGGACCTCGGCGGCACGGCGGCGCCGGCCGCCGACGCCGTCGAGCCGCTCCTCGGCGACCTGGGCCGGGTCGAGAGCGAGCTCGGCGCGCTCGCCCTGGATCAGGCGTCGCGGGAGCGGGTCGTCCGCAGGTTGCGGGGGCTGCTCGCGAGCCTGGACGGCGAACGGGTCGTCCCGGCGACGGCCGCCGACGTCGAGGCCGCGTCGGACACCGAGATGTTCGCGCTCATCGACCGGAAACTGCGATCGTCAGGGAACGAGGATTGATGTCGGGCACGGAAGAGAAGCTGCGGCAGTATCTCAAGCGGGTGACGGTCGAACTCGGGGAGACCCAGGAACGCCTGGCGGAGATGGAGGAACGCCACCGGGAGCCGATGGCCGTGGTGGGCATGGCCTGCCGCTTCCCCGGTGGCGTCGACTCGCCCGAGGACCTGTGGGATCTCGTGGCGGCGGGCCGGGACGCCATCTCGGGATTCCCCGCGAACCGCGGCTGGGATCTCGAAGCGCTCTATCACCCCGATCCCGATCACCCGGGGACGAGCTACGCGCGAGAAGGCGGCTTCCTCGACGGCGCGGACCTGTTCGACGAAACGTTCTTCGGTGTCAGCCCACGCGAGGCGGCCGCGATGGAGCCGCAGCAGCGCGTGCTCCTGGAGACCTCGTGGCAGGCCTTCGAACGGGCGGGCATCGACCCGGTATCGCTGCGGGCCACCCCGACCGGCGTCTTCATCGGCGCGGGCCTGCCCGGCTTCGGCACGCCCCACGCCGACGAGCGGTCCGAGGGCTACCTGCTGACCGGCAACGCCCTCAGCGTGCTGTCGGGCCGGGTGGCGTACACGCTCGGTCTGGAGGGGCCGGCCGTGACGGTGGACACGGCGTGTTCGTCGTCGCTGGTGGCGATGCATCTGGCGTGCCAGTCGCTGCGGCAGGGAGAGTGCTCGCTTGCGCTCGCCGGCGGTGTGACCGTCCTGAGCACGCCCGGCGGATTCACCGAGTTCTCGCGGCAGCGGGGCCTGTCGCCCGACGGCCGGTGCAAGTCCTTCGCGACGGCGGCCGACGGCACCGGCTTCGCCGAGGGTGTGGGGCTGGTGGTGCTGGAGCGGCTGCCGGACGCGCGGCGCAACGGGCACCGGGTGCTGGCGGTGGTGCGCGGGTCGGCGGTCAATCAGGACGGCGCGAGCAACGGTCTGACCGCGCCGAACGGCCCGGCCCAGGAGCGGGTGATCCGCGCGGCGCTGACCAGCGCCGGCCTGTCGGCCGCGGAGGTCGACGCGGTCGAGGCGCACGGCACGGGCACGACGCTGGGCGATCCGATCGAGGCCGGCGCGCTGCTGGCCACCTACGGGCAGGGCCGGGACGGCGACCGGCCGTTGTGGCTGGGATCGGTCAAGTCGAACATCGGGCATGCCCAGGGCGCGGCGGGGGCCGCGGGTGTGATCAAGATGGTGATGGCGTTGCGGCATGGGCTGCTGCCCGCGACGTTGCATGTCGATGAGCCGTCGTCGCATGTGGACTGGTCGGCGGGTGAGGTCCGGCTGCTGACCGAGGCGGTGGACTGGCCGGAGAACGGCCGCCCGCGCCGCGCCGGCGTCTCCGCCTTCGGGATGTCCGGCACGAACGCCCACGTGATCCTGGAGCAGGCACAGGAGGCGGACCCGGGGGCCGTGCCTGCGGATCTCCCAGCGATGGCCCCCTGGGTGGTGTCGGCGAGGTCGGCGGAGGCGCTGCGGGAGCAGGCGGGGCGTCTGGCCGGGCACCTGACCGCCCACCCCGAGTTGTCGCCGATCGAGGTCGGCTGGTCTCTCGTCAGGACGCGTTCGGTGTTCGAGCATCGTGCGGTGGTCGTGGGTGCGGATCCGGCGCGGGGCTTGGCGGCGCTCGCCCAGGGTGTGGCGCATCCGGACGTGGTGACCGGGATGGTCAAGGATCCTGGGTCTGGTCCGGTGCTGGTGTTTCCGGGTCAGGGTTCGCAGTGGGCCGGGATGGGTGCGCGGCTGTTGGAGGAGTCGCCGGTGTTCGCCGCGCGGATGGCCGAATGCGAACAGGCCCTCAACCCGCACGTGGACTGGTCGCTCACCGAGGTGATCCGCGGCGACGGCACCGAGCTGTCACGCGTGGACATCGTCCAGCCCGCGCTGTGGGCGGTCATGGTCTCCCTCGCCGCCGTCTGGGCCGACCACGGCGTCGTCCCTTCGGCGGTGATCGGCCACAGCCAAGGCGAGATCGCCGCCGCCTGCGTCGCCGGAGCCCTGACCATCCATGATGCCGCCAAGATCGTCGCCGTACGGAGCAAGGCCCTGCGACGGCTGTCCGGGCAGGGCGCCATGGCCTCACTCGGCGTCGGCGAAGAGCGCGCGGCGCAGTTGCTCACCGACGCACCGGACGTCACCATCGCCGCGATCAACAGCCCCACCTCCACCGTCATCTCCGGCCCACCCGACCAAATCACCACAATCGTCACCACCGCCCAGGACAACGGACTACGAGCCCGAACGATCGACGTGGACTACGCCTCCCACAGCCCCCACATCGACCAAATCACCAACGAACTCACCCAAACACTGACCGACATCACCCCCCTCCACACCGACATCACCTTCCACTCCACCCTCACCGGCACCCAGGCCGACGGCACCACCCTCGACACCGCCTACTGGGTCGACAACCTGCGCCACACCGTCCGCTTCGCCGACGCCGTCAACGCTCTGATCGAGGACGGTCACCGGACCTTCATCGAAACCAGCCCGCACCCCGTGCTGACGATGGGACTGGAGGAGTGCGCCGACGACGCGGGCGTGCAGGCCGTCGTCCTGGGCACACTGCGCCGCGACCAGGGTGGAGACGACGAGCTCGTCCGGGCGCTCGCCGGGGCGTTCACCGCGGGCGTCGACATCGACTGGGCCCGCTGGTTCCCCACCGACCCCGCGCCCTCCCTCGTCGACCTGCCCACCTATGCCTTCCAACGGACGGAGTTCCCGCCGTCGGGCGGCCGCTGCGCCGGTGACCCGGCCGCACTCGGCCTGGCCGAGGTCGATCACCCGATGCTCGGGGCCGCCGTCGAGGCGGCCGAGACGGGTGAACGGCTGCTCACCGGGCGGGTGTCACGGCAGGCGCTCCCCTGGCTGGCGGACCACGAGATCTCGGGATACCCGCTGGTCCCGGGGGCGGCTCTGGTGGACTGGGCGCTCAGGGCGGCCGACGAGACCGGCTGTTCCGGAGTCGACGAGCTCGTCCTCCACGCGCCCACGGTGCTGCCCTCATCGGGCGACCTGACCGTCCAGGTGGCGGTCGGTGAGCCCGCGGGAGACGGGCGGCGCGAGATCCGGATCCACACCCGATCCGGCGACGGCGGCACGTGGGTGCGCCAGGCGAGCGGCTTCCTCGGCGACGTGCCGGTTCGGCCGGCGCCGCAAGGGCACGGGGCGTGGCCGCCGTCCGACGCGGAGCCGGTCGACACCGAACATCTCTACGAAGACGCCGCCGCGGCGGGATATGAGTACGGACCGGCGTTCCAGGGCGTCCGCGCCGTCTGGCGACGTGGCGGCGACCTGTTCGCCGACGTACGGCTGCCGGAGACCGCGGGGGCCGCGGACGGGTTCGCCGTCCACCCCGCCCTGCTGGACGCCGCTCTGCATCCGCTCCTTCCGATGGCCGCGCACGAGGAAGGCACGGCCCTGCTGCCGTTCAGCTGGAGCGGCGTGTCGCTGCACGCCGCCGCGGCGACCTCGATCCGCGTGACGGTGTCTCCGTCGCACGCCGGTCAGGGATTCCGGCTGTCGGCGGCCGACCCGGCCGGCGTGCCGGTCTTCGACGTGGAGGCGATGGCCGTGCGTCCCGCCGGGACGGCGGATATCGCGGCCGCCGCCATGGACGACGCGCACGGACTGTTCGCCCTGGAGTGGACGCCCCATCGGGCGGCGCGGCAGGAGGAGGAGGCGACGGCCGGCGAGTGGCTGGAGCTGGACGATCTGGAGGCGTCACTCGAAGCGGGAGCCACCGCGCCCCCGGTCGTCGTCGCCTCGATCGACGAGGGCGGCGACATCGCGGCGTCCGAACGGGTACTCGCTCTGCTCCAGCGATGGCTCGCCGACCCGCGCCTCGCCGGCTCCCGGCTGGCCCTGGTCACGCGTGGAGCAGTCGCGACCGATGACCCCGACCCGGGCGGCGCGGCGGTCTGGGGGCTGGTCCGCAGCGCCCAGGCGGAGCATCCCGGCCGGTTCACGCTGATCGATGTCGACGGCGAGGCCGATGCCGCGGCGGTCGCCCGGTCGCTGGATCCCGCGGAGCCGCAACTGGCGGTTCGCGCGGGCACGCCTCTGGTGCCGCGGCTCGACCGCGCGGGGACGGCGGAGCGGATCGATCCGTCCGACGCGCTCGACCCGGACGGCACCGTACTGATCGTCGGCGGAACCGGCACCCTCGGCGGGCTGATCGGCGAGCATCTCGTACGCTCCGGACAGGTACGCCACCTGGTGCTGGCGTCCCGGCGCGGCGCGGAGGCCCCCGGCGCGGCGGAACTGCTGTCGCGGCTGACCGAGCTCGGCGCGGACGTCGAGCTCGCCTCACTCGATGTCACCGACGCGGCCGCGGTGCGCGACCTCGTCGGCGGCATCGACCCGGCTCGCCCGCTGACCGGTGTCGTTCATGCCGCCGGGCTGCTCGACGACGCCGTGATCACTTCCCAGACGCCGGCGAAGCTGGCCCGGGTATGGGCCGTGAAGGCCACGGGCGCGGCCAACCTGCACGCTGCGACGGAGCACCTGCCGCTGCGGATGTTCGTCACGTTCTCCTCCGCCGCGGCGCTCCTGGGCAGCCCTGGGCAGGCCAACTACGCCGCCGCGAACGCGTTCTGCGACGCACTGACCCAGGACCGCCGCAGCCGCGGCCTCCCCGGCCTCTCGGTGGCATGGGGCCTGTGGGCCCGATCCAGCGCCATGACCGGCGGCCTCACCGAGGCCGACCTCGCCCGCATGAGGCGCGCGGGGATCACCCCGCTGCCCACGGAGCGGGCACTCGCCCTGTTCGAGGCGGCCCTGCGGTCCGGCCGGTCCTGCGTGGTGGCGGCCGGCCTGGATCCGCGCGCGATCCCGGCGGACGACGTACCGGCGCTTCTGCGGCGTCTGACCGGGCGTACGCGGCGGCGGGCGGCGGGCGACGCGGCCGCCGCCGCGGCGGAGGCGGACGCACTCGCGAGACTGGCGCCCGAGGCGCGCCGCGACGTGCTGACCGGCCTCGTCATGGAACATGCGGCGACGGTGCTGGGGCACGCCTCTCCGGACGCGATGGACGCCGGCGTCTCGTTCAAGGAACTGGGCCTGGACTCGCTGACGGCGGTGCAACTGCGCAACGGGCTGGCCACCGCGACCGGGTCGCGCCTGCCCGCGACGCTGGTGTTCGACTACCCGACACCGCGGGCGCTGGGCGAGCATCTGGCCACCCGGTTCACATCGGCCGAGCCCGCACCGGGCACGACCGCCCCGGCGCGGGTGGCGGCCCGGCCGGACGAGCCGGTGGCGATCGTCTCGATGGCGTGCCGGTATCCCGGCGGCGTGGCCTCACCGGAAGACCTGTGGCGACTGGTCTCCTCGGGGGCGGACGGCATCGGCGATTTCCCCGCCGACCGCGGGTGGGACCTCGGCTCCCTCTACCACCCGGACGCCGACCATCCCGGCACCACCTATGTGCGCCAGGGCGGCTTCCTTCAGGACGCCGCGCTCTTCGACGCCGAGTTCTTCGGCGTCAACCCGCGCGAGGCGCTGGCAGCCGATCCGCAGCAGCGGCTGACGCTGGAGGCCGCCTGGGAGGTGTTCGAGCGGGCGGGCATCCCTCCGGCCGAGCTGAAGGGCACGCCGACGGGCGTGTACACGGGCCTGATGTACCACGACTACGGAACCGGGACGGCCGTGCGCGACGCACACCTCGAAGGCTACGGATGGCTGGCCGGCTCGGGCAGCGTGCTGTCCGGCCGCGTCGCGTTCACCTTCGGCCTGGAGGGACCGGCGGTGACGGTGGACACGGCGTGCTCGTCGTCGCTGGTGGCGATTCATCTGGCCTGCCAGGCGCTGCGCCAGGGCGAGTGCGATCTCGCGCTCGCGGGCGGGGCGTCGGTGATGGCGACGCCCGCCCCCTTCGTCGACTTCGCCAGGCAGCGCGGTCTGGCCCCGGACGGACGGTGCAAGGCGTTCGCGGCGGACGCCGACGGCACGGGCCTGTCCGAGGGCGTCGGCCTGTTGTTGCTGGAACGTCTGTCGGACGCGCGCCGCAACGGTCATCGCGTACTGGCGGTGGTCCGGGGGTCGGCGGTCAACCAGGACGGTGCGAGCAACGGGCTCACCGCGCCCAACGGCCCCGCGCAGGAACGAGTGATCCGGACGGCGCTGGCGTCGGCCGGCATGGGTCCCGCCGACGTGGACGCCGTCGAGGCCCATGGCACCGGCACCGCCCTGGGCGACCCGATCGAGGCGCAGGCGGTGCTGGCGACCTACGGTGCGGACCGGCCCGCCGATCGCCCGCTCCGGCTCGGGTCGATCAAGTCCAACCTCGGCCACACCCAGGCCGCGGCCGGTGTCGCCGGTGTGATCAAGATGGTGCTGGCCATGCGGAACGGCGTCCTGCCGGCCACGTTGCACGTCGATGAGCCGTCGCCGCACGTCGACTGGTCGTCGGGGGCCGTGCGGCTGCTGACCGAGCCCGTCCCGTGGGCCGATGCCGGCCGACCGCGACGTGCCGGGATCTCGTCCTTCGGCGCTTCGGGCACCAACGCGCACGTGATCGTGGAACAGGGGGAGGAACCCGAGCCCGAGCCCTGCCAGCCGGCCGGGGTGGTGCCGTGGGTGGTGTCGGCGCGCGGTGCGGAGGCGTTGCGTGCGCAGGCGACAGGGCTGAAGGAGTTTGTGGCTGAGGCTTCTGAGGTGTCGCTGGTCGAGGTGGGTTGGTCGTTGATCACGTCGCGGTCGCTGTTGGAGCGTCGGCTGGTGGCCATCGGTTCTTCGCGTGAGGAGTTGGTGGCGGGCCTGGATGCCGCCGATTCGGTGGAGCCGGTGAGTGGTGAGGTGGTGTGGCTGTTCAGTGGTCAGGGCAGTCAGCGACCGGGTATGGGTGCGGGTTTGTATGAGCGGTTCCCGGTGTTCGCGGAGGCCTTTGACGAGGTGTGCGGGCTGCTGGATCCGCATCTGGAGCATGGGCTGGCATCGGTCGTCCTGGCCGGGGATCCAGAGGTCCTGGATCACACTATGTATGCGCAGGCGGGGTTGTTCGCGGTGCAGGTCGGTTTGGCGCGGTTGCTGGCCAGTATGGGTGTGCGGCCGGGCGCGGTGGTGGGTCATTCGATCGGGGAGGTGGCTGCGGCGTATGTGGCCGGTGTGTTCGACCTTGCGGATGCGTGCCGGTTGGTGGCTGCGCGGGCGGGGTTGATGGGGGCGCTTCCTGCTGGGGGTGCGATGGTGGCGATTCAGGCGGGAGCGGAAGAGCTGGCCGGAACCCTTCCCGAAGGGGTGAGCATCGCGTCGTTCAATACTGCTGACAGTTC
Organism: Spirillospora sp. NPDC048911; assembly: GCF_043198015.1. NCBI lineage: Bacteria > Bacillati > Actinomycetota > Actinomycetes > Streptosporangiales > Thermomonosporaceae > Spirillospora > Spirillospora sp. NPDC048911. The sequence goes on from NZ_JBICUD010000022.1 coordinate 64,388, forward strand.
GGTGGTGTCGGGGCCGGAGGACCTGGTCGCCGAGGTGCAGGGGTGGTGGTCGGGGCGGGGGCGCAGGACCAAGCGGTTGTCGGTCAGTCATGCGTTCCATTCGGTGTTGATGGAGCCGATGCTGGATGATTTCGCGGCTGCCATCGCTGGTCTGTCCTTTGGTGATCCGGTGATCTCGCTGGTCAGTACGTTGACTGGTGAACTGGAGGAGAGCGGTATCGCCACGGCTGACTATTGGGTGCGGCAGGTGCGTGAGCCGGTGCGGTTCCATCAGGCCATCACCCAGCTCACCCACCAGACGAAGACCTTCGTGGAACTCGGCCCGGACCCCGTGCTGGCCACGGCCGTCCAGCACATCGCCGAGGACGCGCGAGCACTGGCCGTGCTCGACCACGACCAGCCGGACCCCCTGGCCCTCGGCCGGGCCCTCGCCCGGCTTCACGGCGACGGCATCGACGTCGACTGGACTCCGTGGTTCCCCGACGACCCTCGTCCGGCCGTCGTCGACCTGCCCACCTATGCGTTCCAGCGCGAGCGGTTCTGGCTGAACGGCCGGGACAGGCAGGGCCCGGACTCCGCGCTGGAAGGCGCGGACGGGAGTTACCTCCTCAGCGGGAAGGTCTCCGCGGCCCAAGGGGGATGGCCGGCCGACCATGTCATCGGCGGGACGACCGCACTACCCGGCACCGCCCTGCTCGGATGGGCGCTGCGCGCGGCCGACGAGACCGGCTGCTCCGGGGTGGAGGAACTGACCCTGCGGACACCTCTCGTGCTGCCCCGATCGGGTGAGCTTCCCGTACAGGTGAGGGTCGGGGCGGCCGACGACGGCGGCCGGCGCGACGTGCAGATCTATTCACGGCAGGACACCGAGTGGCTGTGTCACGCGTCCGGCACGCTGACCAGCGAACCCGCGGGCGGCGGGGAGCCGGCGGGCGAGCCATGGCCCCCTGCTGACGCGGTGCCGCTCGACGTGGCGGCCTTCTACGCGGACGCCGCCGCGGCGGGCTACGAGTACGGACCGTCGTTCCAGGGGCTCCGCGCCGCCTGGCGAGACGGCGGGGACCTGCTGGCCGAGGTGGTGCTGCCCGAGGCCGCAGGCGAAGCGGCAGGTCTGGGCCTGCATCCCGCCCTGCTGGACGCGGCCCTGCATCCGCTGCTCGCCGACCAGTTGCACAGCGGCTCGCTCTGGTTGCCGTTCACCTGGAGCGGCGTGGAGCTGCACGCCGTCGACGCCGGCGCGGCTCGCGTCCGGCTGACCCGGGACGGCGATCAGGTGCGGCTCGTGGTGGCGGACACCGCCGGCGCTCTCGTGCTCACCGCGGAGTCGGTTCTCATGCGCCCGGCCGATCCCCGGCGCTTCCGCGGCGCCGCGCGCGGACTGTACTCGCTCGAATGGACCCGGGGCCCCGAGCCCATCGACGCCGTTCAGCAGGCCCTCTCCGTCGTGGAGGTGGGCACGGCGGATGAGGCGTTGCAGGCCGTGCGGGACTGGCTGGCCGGCTCCGGATCCGATGATGACCGGCGGCTCGCGGTGGTCACGCGCGGTGCGGTGGGGGAGTCGCCCGACCCGGACGCGGCGGCGGTGTGGGGTCTGGTGCGCTGCGCCCAGGCGGAGCACCCGGGCCGCTTCGTTCTGATCGATCTCGACGGCGGCACCGACCCCGGCGGTGCGTCCCGGTACGCAGTCGAACCGCAGGTGGCCGTCCGGGACGGCCGGCCGTTCGTGCCGCGTCTGGTGCGTGCCGGCGCGCCACCGGAGCTGACGGCTCCGGTTGGGGAGCGGGCGTGGCGGCTGAGCGCGGCGAACGCGTCGACGCTTGAGGATGTGTCGGTCGCCGCCTGCCCTGAGGTGCTGGAGCCGTTGGAGCCGGGCCGGGT
>NZ_JBICUD010000023.1:0-13991 GCF_043198015.1 Spirillospora sp. NPDC048911
TCCTCCGGGTAGTTCTTCAGAGCCATCAGTGACATCTCTTCCCCTGGACCTCAAGATCCAGTCTCCAAGGTGTCCACACTCAGGGGTGAGGCCCCGTCCTTCGCCGACGACTGATCCCGCCCCGACGTCGGTCCACAGGCACGCGTGCGCGGAATAGTTGTCGTGTGACTCGTAGCAAGAACGCAAGCGGGGCGCACGAGGAAGCGGCTGACGTTCGCGCGCGCCTTTTTGTGCCTGTGCCTAGTCACAGAGCGGCGAAGTCCCAGGTCAGGCTGCTGCGGGTAGTGGAGGGCTCGGTTGGAAGGTGCGGCCGTCGCGGATGAGTGCCCACAGCACGTTCAGGCAGCGCCAGGATCGCCTGCTTGTGGTTCTTTCCCTCGGCACGTTTGCGCTGGTAGAACGCTTCGGAGGCGGGGCAGTGTCGGACGGCGAGCTGGGCGGAGAGGTTTAGCAGCGCAGCGACCAGCACGGCAGCCACCGCCGTCGTGATCTTGGTCAGCTCGTCGGCTGGGCTTCCTTGCACGCGCCATTCTCAACTGCCTGGCCTAGCTCGCCGGACCATCAAAGCTTCTTGCCGGGACGTTTGCACTGGCGGAACATCGGGAGCGGGTCGCCGGTTCTGCGGGTGTAGGAGGTCGTTCCGCAGCCGACTCGCCCGACTGGGATCGCGCCCCCGAACTCGTGGAGCGAGCCGCCAACGGTTGTGGGGGCTGACGTCGTCCGAGCGGGCCTGTCTGTCAGCGGACGGGGACGGGAAGCTGGGATCGGGCGGCGGCGGTGCCGTTGCACAGGACGGCGACACCCGTGAAGACCTGCCGGTCGGCGCAGCCCTCATCGTCGGTCACCGTCAGCCGGACGGTGAAGGTGCCCGTCCGCGGGTAGCGGTGCTGGGGTGCCGGGCCGCCGTCGGCGAGCGTGGTTCCGTCGCCGAAGTCCCAGTCGTAGCGGGCGACCCGGCCGTCTGGATCGGCCGAGGCGCGGGCGTCGAAGGCGATGACGCGGCCGTCCTGCGGGCGTGGCGCGGCTGAGAACCGTGCGACCGGTCCCTGGTTCGGCGCGACGTTGATCCCCTGGAAGCCGGGGCCGCCCGGGTGCACCTGGAACGGCGAGCCGGGGATGGTGCCGAGGGCCCCGGTGGGCGGGACGCGGCTGAAGGAGGAGACGTCGCTGGTGTCGATGTCCTCGCGGCCGCTGTTGGCGGCGACCACGTGCCGGCCGTCGGGGGTGACCGCCACGCCCACCGGAGAGAAGCCTTCGGTGTTCGGCTGCCCGATCGGGGCGATCTGTCCGTCGTCGCCGATCCGGTAGGCGGCGACGGCGCTGGCGCCGTCGGGGTTGAGTTCTCCCCGCACGCTCGCGGTGTAGAGATTGCGCCCGTCCGGGGCCATCGCGACTCCCTCGGTGGCGTTGGGGGCGGGTGCGGAGCCGATCGGGGTCGGCTGTTCGCCGGCGGTGCGGAACGCCAGGACCTGATTGCCGACCTGCAACGCGACGTAGACGAACCGGCCGTCGGGAGTGAACGCGGCCTGGGAGGCGAACGCGCCCTTGCCGAGGGCGGCGCTGCGGCCGGTCGGCTGCAGCGATCCGTTCGCCCGCACCCGGAAGACGGCCAGGGTGTTCTCGATCTGGACGTCGCGGGTGCCGTTGACGACGTAGACGTGACGGCCGTCCGGCGCGACGACCACGCCCCGCGGGTTGGTGCCGCCGGACGGCAGCGTGCCGAGCGGGACGGGCCGGCCGTCGGCGCCGACCCTGAACGCCAGGATCAGGTTCTGCTCTGGAGCCGTCGCGTAGAACGTCCGCCCGTTCGGCGCCATCGCCATCCCGAACGGCCCGCCGTCGGCGGGCACCGGATCGCCGAGCCTGACCAGCTCGCCGGACGGCCGCACGGCGAACGGCACGATGTCGCCGGCACCGTCCGGTCCGCCTGCGAAGCCGGCGGCGTAGGCGAACCGGCCGTCGGGCGTCAGCACCACGCCGCGTACCTCCGGGCTCGCCGCCACCGGCGCGCCGATCCGGGCGAGCCGGCCGCGCGCGTCGATCGACAGGGCCGTGACGGTCCCGTCCGTAGCGCCCGACACGTACACCGTGCCCGACGATCCACCGTCCGGCGCAGCCGTCGACGCGCCGGCGCCTGCCACCGCCATGACACCGGACGCCGACGCCAGCAGACCGGCCGCACAGGCACGCTTTGCCGAGTTGAGCATGAGTTCCCCCATGAGGTGCGCACACTGGTCGATGCGGGGTGCCAGCTGAACAAGGCCCCGGGCTGGTGATGCGGGCCTTACCCAGGAGGCGTTCCATCCCGTTCCATCAAGCAGCCGAGTAACGCAGCTCGCACACGACATGAACGAGGCGATCATGTTCGCCGACGAGGTCATTGATCTCGAACTGGCGGGTGAAGCTCAGGAGAAAGGCTGGCTGTCCGATCGTGGAGTTATGCTGCTTGCAGCAGGGTGCGGCGTCGGAACGCCCTGTCGGTCGATCTGGGCCTCCATGGCGCGTAGCGACTACGCGCATTGGAGCCGGTTGTGGTGAGTCTTGACCGCAAGCCCACCCTGGTCATGGGAGCTGGCGGGAGCGTCGGCGAATTCGATCCTGGGCCACCCAGCGACCAGTTTCGATGAATGGGCTGTCGACCACGCAGACGACTTTCGGTGAGACCATCCAGCCCACCGACGACGCCCGACGATGTGTCGTGGCCGGACGCAGCCGGCGAGGACGGCGTCGCCAACAATGTATGGGCGCGGTGTCGGACTGACGCGGCAGGCGGTGCTCCTTTGCGGCAGGCTTGCTGTCAGGTGGTCAGGGTGGCGGAGTGGTCGGGGACGTAGGTCTGCATGTCACGTGGCGAGCGTTCGTAGCCTCGCGGCGGTGGCCGGTCCGGAAGATGGATCGGTTCGCGTTCGACGGGCTGGTAGGGGATGGTGGACAGGAGGTGGGCGATCATGTTGATCCGTGCCCGCCGTTTGTCCTCGCTCTCCACGACGTGCCAGGGCGCCTCGGGGATGTCGGTGTGGAGCATCATCTCGTCCTTGGCGCGGGAGTAGTCCTCCCAGCGGGTGATCGACTCCAGGTCGATGTGTGAGAGCTTCCATCGGCGCATGGGGTCGTCGAGCCTGTTGCGGAACCGGCGTTCCTGCTCGGCGTCGCTGACGGAGAACCAGTACTTGCGCAGCAGAATGCCGTCCTCGACCAGCAGCCGTTCGAAGATCGGGCATTGGTGGAGGAAACGCATGTACTCCTGCTTGGTGCAGAACCCCATCACGCGTTCCACGCCCGCGCGGTTGTACCAGGACCGGTCGAAGAGGACGATCTCGCCGGCCGCGGGCAGCCGTTCGATGTAGCGCTGGAAGTACCATTCGGTCCGTTCGCGTTCGGTCGGGGCCGGTAGCGCGACGATCCGGGCGATGCGCGGGTTCAGGAACTCGGTGACGCGCTTGATCGTGCTGCCCTTGCCCGCGGCGTCGCGGCCCTCGAACACGACCACGACGCGGGTGCCTTCGGTGCGCACCCATTCCTGCAGGTCTACAAGTTTTGACTGCAACCGGAAGAGCTCCTTTTCGTACAGCTCCCGGGGCAGTCGTTTGGCCTTGCCCATCAGCGCCCTCCGTTCCGGTGAGAAATCGTGCGGCGCCGCGTCCGCTGGTTCCAACCTCCTATCGCAGGAGCGAGAACACCATCCCGGCGCCGATATCTGTGGCCGGAGGTCTTTCACATGGCGGACGTTCGGCCCTGCCGGGCGGAGCGACCCGCTGTTGGACTGGGGTCACACGGCGTGAAGGAGCTTTGCCATGAAGCCGGACCAAGGGAGGGACATGTCGCGGCTGGCGGCCGCCGCTCGTTCGGCGGTGGAGGACGCGACGTGGGCGCCCTCCGTTCACAACACCCAGCCCTGGCTGTTCAGCGGACGGGGAGACCGGATCACGCTGCGTGCCGATGCCGACCGGCGGCTCGGGGTCGCCGATCCGGCGGGCCGGGAGATGCTGATCAGCTGCGGCGCCGCCCTGTTCACGTTGCGCGTCGCCGTCCGCCGCCAGGGGTATGAGCCTGAGGTCGTGCTGCTGCCCGATCCGGACCGGCCGAACCTGCTGGCCGACGTCCGCCTGCGGAGTGGTGGGTTGCCGGCCTCGCCGGAGAACGAGCGCGTGTACGACCAGATCCGGCGCCGGCGTACTCACCGGGGCGGGTTCAAGCCCGGTGAGGTGTCCGAGCCGCTGCTGGAGGCGTTGCGCCGGGAGGCGCAGCGAGAGGGCGCGAGCCTGTGCCTGATCGAGGATCCGAATGCTCAGGCCGCGCTCGCCGCGCTCACGGTGGCCGCTGAGCACATGCACAGGTTGATCCCCGCGTACCGGGGCGAGCTGGGACGTTGGGCACCTGCTCCCGGCAGTCGCCGCAGGGAAGGCGTGCACGAGACCGCCTACCCGCAGGAGACGGCGCGCACGGAGCCGGACTTCGCGGGCCGCGATTTCGCCCGGGGGCACGGGTGGGGCATCGACGCCTCGATTCTGGAATGGCTCGAAGAGCCCGAGGTCGGCGTGGCCTGCGTCCTGACCACCAAGGGCGACAAGCCCGCGGACTGGCTGCGCACCGGCCAGGCTCTCCAGCGGCTGTTGCTGCGCGCGACCCTCGAAGGCGATGTGGCGGCCGCCTTCCACACCCAGGCGCTCGAGGTCCCGGAGTTGCGGGAGCTGATCCGCATGCACTTCTGCGCCGGCGACCTCCCGCAGATGCTCATGCGCCTGGGAACCGGCGGCGCCGCCTTCACCAGCGTGCGCCGGCCCGTCGACGAGGTCTACACCGAGAAGCCCTGACCAGGGGAGCAGTGATGGAAGCGACGGAAGAGTTCGGCACGTCCTCCCGGCAGGACGCCGATGGTACTGCTGATCAGCCAGCACCAGAGCGCCCTGCTGTTCCCGCTGCGCGACCTGACGCGACGCCCGCTCCAGACCGACACGTCCGCTGCGGAGGTGTCGGAGTGCGATCTCGGAGAGGGCGCCGACTGCGCCAGCCGGCCGGGCCGCTGTGCGGGCATTGCCGAGCCCGAGCAGGACGCCGATCCATCCGGGCGGGGGTGGGCCTGAAGCGGGTGGGGCGCAATGTGGGCTCAGGCGTCTCGGCGTCCGTCAGCCTGGCAGTTTCGTCAACGGCGCCTGTGGGACGGCATGCTGCGCGGATTTGTGCTCAGGACCTCAGACACGCGTTTCTTTCTCTTTGGTGGATGATGCGGGCTCAGGCGCGGATGCCTTGGCGCGGAGCTTGTACGCGAGGCGCAGCGCTGGAATGACGACGACGACAAGGACGATCAAACCCAGGAGGGTCGCGGCGATCGGCTGGGTGAGGAATCCGCCGAGATCGCCGCCGAAGGTGCGCATCGAGCGCCGGAAGTTGGACTCCAGGATGCCGCCGAGCACGAACGCCAGTACCAGCGGGCCGGGTTCGAAGCCGACCTTCTTCATCAGGTAGCCCAGGACGCCGAGACCGATCACGAGGAACATGTCGAACACGTTGTTGCGCACCGTGTAGACGCCGATCATGGTGACCAGGATCGTCAGCGGTGCCAGGATCGCCGGCCGGATCCGCAGGATGCGCACGAACAACCCGATCAGCGGCAGGCTCATCGCCAGCAGCAGCAGGTTGCCGATGTACATCGAGTTGACGACGCCCCAGAACAGGTCGGGCTTCTCCTCCACCAGCAGCGGCCCAGGTGTGATGCCCTGTAGCATCAGCGCGCCGAACATGACCGCCATCGTCGCGTTCGCCGGGATGCCCAGGGACAGCAGCGGGATGAACGAGGACGTGGCGGCGGCGTTGTTGGCGCTCTCCGGCCCCGCGACCCCCTGGATGGCGCCCTTTCCGAACTTCTCCGGCTTCTTGGTGACCTTCTTCTCCACGGCGTACGCCACCATCGAGGACATCGTCGCGCCACCGCCCGGCAGGATGCCCAGCAGGAAACCGACGAGCGAGCCGCGGGAGATCGCGCCCTTGGACTCGCTCAGGTCCGTGCGGGACGGGTACACCGAGTCGATCTTTGCTGGTGGCGGGCTCTTTCGGCGCAGCGACTCCAGGTTGTAGAGGATCTCGCCGACGCCGAACAGTCCCATCGCGACGATCACGAAGTCGATGCCGTCCAGCAGGTCGTCGATGCCGAACGACAGGCGGGCCGTGCCGACCAGCGGGTCCTGGCCGACGGTCGCCAGTAGTAGCCCCACCGTCGCCATGAGCAGACTCTTGGGCACCGACCCGGTGCCCAGGGTGGATACCAGCAGGATGCCCAGCAGGGCGAGCATGGTGTACTCGGCGGGGCCGAAGTCCAGCGCGAATCCGGCCACCAGCGGCGCGGCGAAGGTCAGCGCGATGATCGCGACCGTCCCGCCGATGAAGGAGCCGATCGCCGAGATGCCCAGGGCCGCCCCGGCCCGTCCCTGTTTGGCCATCTCGTGGCCGTCCAGAGCGGTGACCACGCTGGAGGCCTCGCCGGGCAGCCGCAGCAGCACCGAGGTGATCGTGCCGCCGTACTGCGCGCCGTAGAAGATCCCGGCGAGCATGATGATCGCCGCGGTCGGCTCGATGTTGTAGGTGATCGGCAGCAGCACGGCGATGGTGGCCGCCGGTCCCAGGCCGGGCAGGACGCCCACCAGCATGCCCAGGGTGACGCCCAGCAGGCAGTAGAGCAGGTTCGCGGGCTGGAAGACGACCCCGAACCCGTCGAGCACCGGGGAGAAGAAGTCCATGATCGGCAACCCCCTAGAAGGCCACGATGTGGGGCAGTGACACGCCGAGCGCCGTGATGAACAGCAGGTAGATGGCCGCGGTGGCGGCGAGCGAGAGCACGATCGTGATCCGCCACGACTCGCGTCCCAGGCCCTTCAGCCACAGCACCAGCAGCGCCACCGTGGGGACCTCGAACCCGACGCGTTCGAACAGCAGCGCGAAGCCGATCAGCGAGACGACGGCGACGGCGACGATGCACGCCTCACCGGTGAACTTCTCCTCGTCCCCGGTGGGCCGGGACCGCAGCACCTGTACTGCCGCGATGACCACCATGGCCACGCTGACCACGAGCGGCCACAGGCCGGGCCCGGGATCGGCGAGGGTGCCGACTCCGAGCCCTGAGGACAGAACCGCCGCGATAACGCCGATCGCGAGCGGCACCAGCGCCGCGATGATGTTCTGCCGGTGCGCGTACGAGGGGCTGGGCGCGACGGGGCCGTCCTCATACGGGTCGTTGACCGGCGTGGTCTCGTCGAGAGTGCTCATGAACCCGAGAGATTGATTCCGAGGGTCCTGGTCAGGTTGGTGAAGTTGTCACGGCTCTTGGTCAGCTGCTGGGAGACCTGGTCGCCGTTCACGTCCCACCGGCCGATGTAGTTCTGCTTGAGCAGCTGCGTGTACTCGGGGGAGGCCACCGCCTTGTCGATCGCGGCGACGAGCTTGTCACGGACGTCGGTGGGCAGTGCGGCGGGAGCGGCGACGAACCGGCGCTGGTCGACGACGATGTCGTAACCCGACTCGGTGGCGGTCGGCACGTTCGGCAGGGCTTCGAGCCGCTTGGCCGAGAACGCCACCAGCGGCCGCAGCTTGCCGGCCTCGATCTGCTTGTAAGCCTCGGCGACATGCACCGTGCCCACGTCCACCTTGTGGCCGAGGACCGCGGTCAGCTGCGGGCCACCGCCGTCGAACGGGATGGCGGTCGCGTTCACCTTCGCCTTGCCGAACAGCAGGGCCTGCGCGAGCTGGTTGCCGGTGCCGGCGCCCGAGGTGCCGTACCTGACCTTGCCGGCCGCGAGGATGTCCTTGACGGTCTTGTACTTGGAGTCGGCGGGCACGACCATCACGTAGTCCTCGACGGTCAGGCCCTTGACGAAGGTCATGTCCTCCAGCTTGATCGCGCCGGGGTCCTTGACCACCAGCGGGCCGATCGCGAACAGGGATTGCGGCATCACCGCGACCCGGTAGCCGTCGGGTTTGCTGGAGAACACGTCCTTGCCCGCGATCTTGCCGTTGGCGCCCGGCTTGTTGACCACGACGCCTTTCTGGCCGAGCGGCTTCTCGATGCTCTTGGCCAGCGCCCGGGTGATCAGGTCCGTGCTGCCGCCGGGGTCGCTGGGAACCGTGAACTCCACCGCTCGGCTCGGGTAGTCGCCCGAGCCGCCGCCGGAACTGCCACCCTGCACCGAGCAGGCGGACAGGGCCAGCGTGGCGGCGCCGGCGAGCAGGGCGGTGCCGGCGCGGCGCCGGGAGATTCGTGGCTGAATCTTCATCAATCCTCCAGAGAATCCTGATCTACCAGCGTGGAAGGGATGGCTGGGTCCACGCCGGGTCGGCTTTTCGCATGGCGGCGACGTCGTCCCGGTCCCGGACGTCGTCCAGTTCCGAGGCACCCTCCACCGGGTGCTCGGCCCACCGGTAGAACAGGTAGGTCTCTCCGGCTCCGGTGACGCCGGTGTCGGTCTCCAGTTCGACGATGGACCGCGGCGTGTGGGGCTGGTGCACGCCGAGGCAGTTGAGCAGCGGTGGATCGCTGATCAGGATCGGGGTGACGGTCGCCTTGACGATCGTCGGCACGGGACGAGGCATCCAGAGGTCTCCTAACGAGCACGCGCTAACGAGTGGCGCCGACCAGGTCGAGCCCCTTGGTCAGCAGTGCGTCCAGTACGTCCAGGTGCTCCGGTGCCGGGTCGGCGAGGGGCGCGCGCACCGGGCCGACCTTCGCGCCGCGCAGGCGTGCCGCGGCCTTGACGAGAGAGACGGCGTACCCGACGCCCTGGTCACGAAGCTCGACCAGCGGGACGTAGAACTCGCTCAGCAACTCGTCGACCCGTGCGTGATCGTCGTCCTGGAAGGCGCGGAAGAATGCCCGGGAGATCTCGGGGGCGAAGGCGTGCACGGCCGAGGAGTACGCGGGGACGCCGATGCTGGCGTACTGCCGCGCCTGCATCTCCGCGGTGGCGGCGCCGTTGAAGAAGAGCCACTCGGGCGGAGCGGCGAGCCGGAGCCGCTGGAGCCGGTCGAGATCGCAATGGCCGTCCTTGAGACCGATCACGTTCGGGATCGCCGCCAGCGCGGGAACGCTGGACGCTGTGATCTTCACCTGGGTGCGCTGGTACACGATGATCGGCAGCTCGGTGGTCGCGGCGACCCGCCGTACGTGTTCCACGAGGCCCGCCTGGGGCGCCTCGACAAGGTACGGGGGCATCAGCAGCAGCGCGTCTACCCCGGCGCGTTCGGCGATGGCGGCGAAGCGCGCCGCCTGCGCCCAGCCGTAGCCGGTCGCGGCGACCACCGGCAGCGCGCCGTCGGACTCTTCGACCGCGATGGAGACGAGGGTTTCGTATTCGGGCTCGGCGAGCGAGAAGAACTCGCCCGTGCCGCAGCAGGGGAACAGGGCGCCCGGGCCCGCCGCGATCTGCTCACGCACGTGGGAGCGGAACCCGTCCGGGTCGAGCCCGCCGTCGGCGTCGAAAGGGGTGAGCGGGAACGACAGCACCGCCGCGCTCATCCCGTCGCGCAGCCGTCGGGTCACCGTGGCGACGCGCTCCGTTCGTTGCTCCGCCGACGCGGTACGTCCCGCCCCGTCCGTATACGTGTCAATCAACCTGTCTCCATATGTGGACATTCAGTTACATGGCAAGCAGCTTGCCTATCCTCTGTTATCGTGTCAAGAGTTTGAACAGCTCATTTCCGTCTGGTGACGCGACTTACGTGAACGGAGTGCCATGGGCCGACCCTCCGAGGCCGCCGACGACGCAGACCGCGCCGATGGGCCGGCGAAGACGGGCGTACGAGGCGTGAAATCCGCGGCGCGCACAGTGGAGCTGCTCGAACTCCTCGCATCCCGCCAGAACCGGCCGGCCCGCCTGCGGGAACTCAGCGAGGCCCTCGGGGCGCCGAGGAGCAGCGTCTACGCGCTGATCCGCACGCTGGTCGAGCACGGCTGGGTCCGTACCGACCCGACCGGGTCGCTGTACAGCGTCGGCATCAGGGCCCTGCTGGCCGGTACGACCTATCTGGACACCGATCCCTACCTGCGCATCGTCCAGCCGCTCATCAACGACCTGAGCACCGAGTTGGACGAGACCATCCACTTCGGCCGCCTCGAACGGGCCGACATCGTGTATCTCGCGACCAAGGAGTCCAGCAGGTACATCCGCCCGTTCAGCCGGGTCGGCCGCCAGCTCCCGGCCTACAGCACCGCGATGGGCAAGTCCCTGCTGGCCGAACGCCTCGACTCGAGTGTGGACGCCCACGTGCCGCGCCAGCTCACCCCCTTGACGCCGAACACGCTGACGGATTACGACTCGCTGATCCGCGACCTGGAGCGGACGCGTGAGCGCGGATACGCGATCGACGACGAGGAGAACTACGTCGGCGTCACCTGCTTCGCCCTGGCGCTCCGCTACACCACCCCCGCCATGGACGCGATCAGCTGCTCGGTGCCCGTCGCGGGCCTCGACGCCGGCCGCGGGGACGAGATCGTCGAGGCGATGCGGCGCACCCGGCTGGCCATCGAGCGGATGGCACCGGTCGACCTCACTGACGGCGCCGGCCTCGCCGCCGGGTCCTAGGGGGTGGACGCGGGTTCCACGGCGCTGCTTCTGATCGCCGGAATCGCGTCCGGCCTGGCCGGTTCGATCGCCGGCCTCGCATCGCTGTTCAGCTATCCGGCCCTGCTCGCCGTCGGGCTGTCGCCCATCGCCGCCAACGTCACCAACACGGTGGCGATGTTCTCGAACACGGTCGGGTCCGCCGCCGGATCCCGGGAGGAGTTGCGGGGTCAGCGACGCCGTCTGGTCAAGCTGATCGCATTGGCCTCCGTCGGGGGAGCACTGGGCGCGGTGTTGCTGCTGAGCACGCCGCCCGAGGCCTTCGAGCTCGTGGTGCCGTGGCTCATCGCGCTCGGGTCGGTGCTGCTGCTCGCGCGTGACCGCCTGCGCCGGCTGGCCGGCAACCACACCGAGCGCGGCCAGGCCGCCCAAGCTCCGGCGCTGCGCTCGGCGCCGGCGCTCGCGGCGGCGATCGTGCTGGTCGGCGTGTACTGCGGCTACTTCGGCGCAGCGTCGGGCGTGCTGATGCTCGCGGTGCTGTCGATCGCGCTGGCCGAACCACTGCCCGTGACCAATGCCGTCAAGAACATGGCCACCGGCGCGGCCAATGTCATCGCGGCGATCGGTTACGCCTTGCTCGCCCCAGTGCACTGGGGTGCCGCAGGTGTGCTGGCCATCGGCTGCCTGGTGGGCAGCTGGATCGGTCCAACCTTCGTCCGGCTGCTACCGGAAAAGCCGCTGCGCATCGCCATCGCCCTCGGCGGCCTGGGCCTGGCCACACATCTGTGGTTCGTGGCAGTCGCATGAAAACTTCACAGTCGCACGATCCCTTTCCCACGCGTCTTCTCCCCGACTTGTATGAACAAGGAGCTCCGGTGACGACAACCGACCGCATCATCCAGGTCCGTCTCTCTTCCGTTTCTCTGCCGCTCGACACGCCCATCAGTGACGCCAAGGTGTTCACCGGCCGGCAGAAGCCGATGACCGAGGTGGCGATGCTGTTCGCCGAGATCGGCACGGAGAGCGGCCACGAGGGCATCGGATTCGGCTACTCCAAACGGGCCGGCGGCCCCGGCCAGTACGCGCACGCCAAGGAGATCGCCCCCGAACTCCTCGGTGAGGACCCCAACGACATCGCGCGCATTTGGAACAAGCTGGTCTGGGCGGGCGCGTCGGTCGGGCGGAGCGGTCTCGCGACTCAGGCGATCGCGGCCATCGACATCGCACTATGGGACCTCAAGGCCAAGCGCGCCGGCCTGCCGCTGGCCAAGCTCATCGGCGCCCACCGCGATTCGGTGCGGTGCTACAACACCTCCGGCGGCTTCCTGCACACACCGCTCGACCAGGTCATCGACAACGCGAAGGCTTCGCTGGAACGCGGCATCGGCGGCATCAAGATCAAGGTCGGTCACCCCGACTCCAAGGTGGACCTGACCAGAGTCGAAACCGTCCGCGAGAAGCTCGGCGAGGACATCCCCCTGATGGTCGACGCCAACCAGCAATGGGACCGGGCGACCGCGCGGCGCCTCGGCCGGGTGCTCGAACGGTTCGACCTGATATGGATCGAGGAACCCCTGGACGCCTACGACCACGCGGGCCACGCCGCGCTGGCCGCGTCCCTCGACACTCCGATCGCGACCGGCGAGATGCTCACCAGCGTCGCCGAGCACGCCGAACTGATCCGCGCGGGCGCGGCCGACATCATCCAGCCCGACGCGCCCCGGATCGGCGGGATCACCCCGTTCCTGCGCCTGTCCGCGCTCGCCGACCACCACCGCCTCCAGCTCGCCCCGCACTTCGCGATGGAGATCCACCTGCATCTGGCGGCCACCTACCCGCAGGAACCCTGGGTCGAGCACTTCGAATGGCTGGAGCCGCTGTTCAACGAGCGCCTCGAGATTCAGGATGGCCGCATGCTCGTCCCCGACCGTCCCGGCCTCGGGGTCACGCTGAGCGACCAGGCCGCCGCCTGGACCGCCGACCAGTGCGAGTTCCAATGGCACGTTCGCTGAGCTGCGTGCGGCACCCCTTGCCGTCGGGCGCTATCTGATCCACCGTGACCGCCAGGGTCGCTTTCGCGGACCTGCCGCGGGCCGCGACCTGGCCCGCGGCGTCATCGATCTTCTGGCGTTGCGTTCACAGGCGTGGCGGGTTCGCGCCGCTCGTCCTCGTATGGGGAACTTCGGCGCCGGCCGGTGCGCGCATCGCAGGCTTTTCTTTGAATGAGTTGCTAAATTTAGCAATAGCGCATACGTGAAGGCCCGCACATTCCCCCGGCCCGCCTGTCCGGCCACGCCAAAGGAGTGACGAAGGTGTCCGTGCCCGATGAGGCACCCGCACTGTTCCAGCTGGCGCGCGGACTGCTGGCCGGGTTGGAGCAGGCCGAGCCGCGAGCGCCCCTGGCCGAGTACACGGCGGTGTGGGAGGCGTCGGCGCATCAGTGCCGTGAGCTGGCCAACCGCGTGGTCCTCGCCACCGCCACCGCGGCCACGGCCGACACCGAGGACACGGCCGCGGCCGAACGGCGCCGGCTGCTGGGCGAGCTGGCGGTCATGCTGGCGGTCAACGCCGAGTGGGCGGTGGCGATCTGCCAGCCGCACCGCACCGCACAGGACCCCGCGGACCCGCAGGCGCTACGGGCGTGGGGCACGGCCCGCACCGCGCTCCACCACACCGCTGTCGGGGTGCTGCGGATGCTGACCATCTCTCACCAGACTCCCGACGACACCTGATCGGGCTCGCGAGATGGGGCCTACCGGTCTCGCGGTGGCCCGGCCGGCTCGTTGGTCGCGTCTCGCGGCGGCCCGGCCGGTTCGTTGGTCGCGCGCAGGTCGTTCAGCAGGTCGGCCTGCCCTGACAGCACGCCGGTCAGGATCGCCCGGGCCACCGCCAGCAGCTCGGCGACCTGTGGACTGGTCAGCGAGTAGATGACCGCGGAGCCGTCCTTGCGGGATCGCACGAGTCCGGCACGCCGCAGCACCGCGAGCTGCTGGGACAGATGCGCCGCTTCGATTCCCACCTCGGGCAGCATCTCCGACACCGCGTGATCGCGCTCGCTGAGCAGCTCCAGCACCCGGATCCGCGCCGGGTGACCCAGCGTCTTGAAGAACTCCGCTTTCAGCTGGTACAGGGGCGCGCTCACTTCAGCCGGCCCGTCGTGATCGCACACTCGTCCATCGCCACGGGCCCCATCCCTCGCCGTCCGCGCACCATCCAGCCACCCCTGATCACTCCGAGTCTCGCATGCGGCCACACGGTCGACGAGACCTCGGCTCGCACCTGCCCAGGTGGCCAGCCTGGCATTCGCCAACGTTAACAACTCGACGCGCCGCCGAGGATCGGCTAGCCGACGTCGCGGCGGCGGAAGGCGAGTATGCCGCCGAGGGTCAGTGCGGCTGCGATGGCAAGGAGGATGGTGAGGGGTGTGGCGGCGGGGTCCTCTGA
>NZ_JBICUD010000024.1:0-6961 GCF_043198015.1 Spirillospora sp. NPDC048911
TACGTCGCGCTTGACCGTGCGTATGCCGCGACCGCGCCTGGCAGCATCATTGGTGTCGGTATTCCGGACTTGCGCGTCTATGTGCTGGACGATCGGCTCCAGCCGGTCGCGCCCGGTGTCGTGGGTGAACTGTACGTGGCGGGCGCGGGTCTGGCGCGCGGCTACCTCGACCGTCACGCTCTCACCGCCGAGCGCTTTGTCGCCGACCCGTACGGCAAGCCCGGCACGCGCATGTACCGCACGGGGGACGTAGGCCGCTGGCTGGACGACGGCAGCCTCGAATACCTGGGTCGTTCCGATCAGCAGGTGCAGTTGCGCGGGTTCCGTATTGAGCTGGGCGAGATCGAATCGGCTCTGGCCCGCCATGAGTCGGTGTCCGATGTGGCTGTGATCGTCCGTGACGACCGCCTGATCGCGTACGTGGTCGGCGCCGACGTCGATGCCGCCGGCCTGCGGGGCTTCGTCGCTCAGGGCCTTCCCGGCTACATGGTTCCGGCGGCCGTCGTGTCCCTTGACGCGCTGCCGCTCACGGTGAACGGCAAGCTCGACCGCGACGCGCTGCCCGATCCGGACTTCTCCGCGAAGGTCTCCTCGCGCGCACCTCGTACCTCCGACGAGGAGACCCTCGCCAGTTTGTTCGCCGAGGTGCTGGGTCTGGAACGCGTCGGCATCGACGACGGTTTCTTCGACCTCGGCGGCGACTCCATCATCGCCATCCAGCTGGTCTCGCGCGCCCGCCAATCCGGACTGGTCATCTCGCCACGCGAGGTGTTCCAGCACCAGACGGTCCAGGCGCTCGCCGCGCACGCCCGGCCGGTCGGCGAGGGCGACGAGATCGAGATCGAGGCGCCCGGCACGGGCACCGGCCCCGTCCCGATCACTCCGGTGGTCGCGTGGTTGCGCGACCGGGTCGGCGGCGACGCGGAGCTCATCCGGGGCTTCCACCAGGCGACGTTGCTGCGCACGCCGCCGAGCCTTGGCACGGAGCGTCTCGTCGCGGCGTTCCAGACCCTCCTCGACCACCATGACGTGCTCCGGCTGCGGCTCGACGTGGACGGCGACCGCTGGCAGCCCGTGGTCCGGCCGGCGGGGACCGTCGACGCCGCCGGCCTCGTCACCCGCGTGGACGCCGCCGCCCTGGACGCCGACAAGCTCGCCCAGGTCGTCGCCGAGCACGCCGCCGCCGCGCGCGACCGCCTCGACCCCGCCGCCGGGATCACCGGGCAGCTGGTGTGGTTCGACGCGGGGCAGACGCAGGGCCGCCTGCTGGTCGTCCTGCACCACCTCGTCGTGGACGGCGTCTCCTGGCGCGTCCTGCTCCCCGACCTGGTCACCGCGTGGGCGGGCGGCGAGCTCCAGCCGGTCGCCACCTCGTTCCGGCGCTGGGCGCAGCGGCTCACCGCCGCCGCGACCGACCCGGCCCGCGCCGAGGCCGAGCTGGAGACCTGGCTCGACATCGTGGACGGCCCCGCCCAGCGGCTCGCGGGCCGCGCCCTCGACCCGCGCGTGGACATCGCCGCGCGGGCGCGGACGGTCCGGCTGGACCTGCCCGCGGACGTGACCGGGCCGCTGCTCACCGACGTGCCCGCCGCGTTCCACGGCCGCGCCAACGACGTGCTGCTCACCGGGCTGTCGCTCGCCGTGGCCCAGTGGCGCAAGAATCGCGGCGAAGCCGCGGCGGGGGGCGTGGAGGGTCGTCCCCCCACAGGGCACACGCACCGTGGTGGGCGCGGCACGGGTGTGCTCATCGACCTGGAAGGGCACGGCCGCGCGGACATCGTGCCGGGCGTGGACCTGTCGCGCACCGTGGGCTGGTTCACCTCGATCCACCCCGTCCGGCTGGACGCGGGCACGATCGACTGGGCCGAGGTGCGGGACGGCGGCCAGGCCGTCGGCACCGCGCTCAAGAAGGTCAAGGAGCAGCTCCGCGAGATCCCCGACGACGGCATCGGCTACGGCCTGCTCCGCCACTTCGACGACGAGGCCGCCGGGGAACTGGCCGAGCTCGCGCCGGCGCAGATCGCGTTCAACTACCTCGGCCGGGTGGATCCGGGCGGCGCGGGCGGCGACTGGAGCCTGGCCGACGAGGAGCTGCCCGGCGGCGAGGACCCGCGGATGCCCATGGCGCACGTCCTGGAGATCAACGCGATCACCCGGGAGCTGGCGGGCGGCCCCGAGCTGAGCGCCACCTGGACGTGGCCGGACGGGCTGCTCACCGAGGACGACGTACGAGAGCTCGCCGAGGACTGGTTCGAGGCGCTGCGCGGTCTGGTCGCGCACGTCAGCGGCGACGGCACCGGGACGGCCGGCGGGTTCACCCCGTCCGACCTCCTGGTGGACCTCGACCAGGGCGAGATCGACCAACTGCAGGACGCCTGGAGGAAGCACAGTTGAACCGCGGTGACCTTGAGGACATCCTGCCGCTGTCGCCGCTGCAGCAGGGCTTCTTCTTCCACGCCCTGTACGACGCGGACAGCACGGACGTCTACACGGCGCAGATCGTCCTCGATCTCGAAGGGCCGCTGGACGCCGCCGCGCTGCGCACCGCCGCCGACACGTTGCTGCGGCGCCACTCCAACCTGCGCGCCGCGTTCTGGCACGAGGGCCTGTCCAAACCGGTGCAGGTCGTCCCGCGCGGAGTCGAGCTGCCCTGGGAGGAGATCGGCGCCGCGGACGTGGCCGAGGCGGACGCGGTCGTCGCCCGGGAGCGGGCGCGCCGTTTCGACGTGACCGCGCCGCCGCTGCTGCGCTTCGTTCTCGTGCGGCTGGGCGCCGAACGGCACCGGCTGGTGTTCACCAATCACCACATCCTGCTCGACGGGTGGTCCACGCCGATTCTGGCGACCGAGCTGTTCATGCTGTACGTGCAGGGCGGGGATGACTCGGGCTTCCCGCGCGTCACCCCGTACAAGAGCTATCTCGCCTGGCTCGCCAAGCAGGACCGTGGCGCCGCCGAGGAGGCTTGGCGTGCCGCCCTCGACGGTGTGTCCGAGCCCAGCCTCGTCGCGCCGGACGCGGCGGGCCGCCCGCCGGTGGTGCCCGAGCGGACCATCACCGAGCTGGACGGGCGGCTGACCAAGAAGCTGCAACGCGCAGCCCGGCGGCACGGCGTCACGCTCAGCACGGTGCTGCAGGGCGCGTGGGGCCTCGTGCTCGGACGCCTGCTCGGCACGAACGACGTGGTCTTCGGCTCCACCGTCTCGGGGCGGCCCGCCGAGCTGCCCGGCATCGAGCAGATGATCGGGCTCTTCATCAACACACTGCCCGTGCGCGTGCGCTACCGGCCCGAGGAGCCCCTCTCCGCGCTCATGGAGCGGCTGCAGGACGAGCAGGCGGAGCTTCTGCCGCACCACCACCTCGGGCTCACCGACATCCAGCGCGCGGCGGGCCACGCTCATCTCTTCGACACGATGACCGTGCTGGAGAACTACCCGTTCGATCCGGCCTCGATGGACGGCTCGCTCAACGGCATGCGGATCACCGATGCCGACTCCTATGACGCGACGCATTTCCCGTTGTCGTTCGTCGCCGCGCCCGGCCCCGGGCTGTCGCTGCGGCTGCACTACCGGCCGGACGTGTACGAGAAGGACGTCGTCGAGGCGTTGCTGGCCCGCGTCCGGCGCATTCTGGAGGCGTTCGCCGACGACTCCGGGCAGGCCATCGGTGCCGTGGAGCTGGCGGGGGAGGACGAGCGCGCGCGGCTCGCCGCCTGGAACGACACCACCGCCGAGGTGCGCCCTGGCACGCTGCCGGATCTCTTCGAAGCGCAGGCCGCCCGGACGCCGGACGACGTCGCGCTGGTGTGCGGCGACATCTCGGTCACCTACGCGGAGCTGAACGAGCGGGCCAACCGCCTCGCGCACGAGCTGATCGCCCGCGGGATCGGGGCCGAGGACCGGGTGGCGCTCGTGCTGCCCCGCACCCCGGAGATCGTCGTCTCGATCCTCGGGGTTCTGAAGGCGGGCGCGGCGTACGTGCCGATCGATCCCGAGTATCCGGCCGAGCGCGTCGCCCACATGCTCGACGACTGCCGTCCCGCATTGACGATCAGGGAGGGCCTCGACGTCGCGGACCGGCCCTCGCACGATCCCGAACGGCGATCGGCCTCGGACAACACCGCCTACGTCATCTACACCTCGGGCTCGACCGGGCGTCCCAAGGGCGTCGTCGTGCCGCACGCGGGCGTCCTCAACTACTTCGAGGCGCACCGGGCCGCGTTCTTCGACCCGGCGATCGAGGCGGCCGGCGGCAGGCGGATGCGGTTCGCGCACCTGGCGTCGTTCTCGTTCGACACGTCGTGGATGGGCCTGCTGTGGATGATGTACGGCCACGAGCTGCACCTCATCGACGACGAGACGCGCCGTGATGTGGAGGCTTACACGGCGTACGTCGCCAGGGCGCGCATCGACCTGGTCAACACCACGCCTTCGCACTTCCAGTCGCTGCGTGAGGCCGGGCTGCTCGCGGCGGACGGGCGGCACCGGCCGTCCCAGCTGCTGCTCGGCGGCGAGGCGATCAGCGCGGCGCTGTGGGCGGAGCTGCGGGCGCTGCCCGGCGTGACGACCCGCAACTTCTACGGGCCGACCGAATCGACCATCGACACCATGAACCAGGTGGCGGCGCTCAGCGAGCGCCCCACGGTCGGCGCGCCCTACCGGAACACCCGCTCGTACGTGCTCGACCCGGCCCTGCAGCCCGTGCCGCCCGGCGTCCCCGGCGAGCTGTACCTCGCCGGTGTGCAGCTGGCGCGCGGCTACCTCGACCGGCCGGGCCTGACCGCCGAACGTTTCGTCGCCGACCCGTTCGGCTCGCCGGGCGACCGGATGTACCGCACCGGCGATCTCGTGCGCTGGACGCCCGAGGGCACCGTCGAGTACCTCGGCCGCGCCGACGACCAGGTGAAGATCCGCGGCTACCGCGTCGAGCTCGGCGAGATCGAGAGCGTCGCCGGCGCGTACGAGGGCGTCGCGCAGGCCGCCGTCATCGTCCGCGAGGACGTGCCGGGGGACAGGCGGCTGGCCGCCTACGTCACCGGAGAGGTGGACGTCGCGGCGCTGCGCCGGCACGTCGCCGCGAGCCTTCCCGGCTACATGGTCCCCTCGTTCACCCTGCTGGACGCGCTGCCGCTGACGGTGAACGGGAAGCTGGACCGCGCGGCCCTGCCCGCGCCCGACGCCGGGGTCTCGGTCAGCCGGGCGCCGCGGTCGCCGCGGGAGGAGATCCTCGCCGGGCTGTTCGCCGAGGTGCTCGGCGTCGCGCGGGTCGGCGTGGACGACGGGTTCTTCGCGCTCGGCGGCGACTCGCTGATCGCGACGCGGCTCGTCGGCAGGATCCGGTCGGCGCTCGGCGTGGAGCTGCCGCTGCGGGCCCTCTTCGAGGCGCCGACGGTCGCCGGGCTGGCCGGACGGCTCGACGAAGCGTCCGGCGAGGTCCGGCCCGCGCTCGTCCGCGTCGAACAGCGCCCGGAGACCGTCCCGCTGTCGTACGCGCAGCAGCGGCTGTGGTTCCTCAACCGCTTCGAGGGCCGCTCCACCACCTTCACCATGCCGGCGGCGTTGCGGCTCGCCGGAGCCATCGACCATGAGGCACTCCAGGCCGCCCTCGGCGATGTCGTGACGCGGCACGAGTCGCTGCGCACGATCTTCCCGGACGGCTCCGGCACCGCGCGGCAGCTCGTGCTCGACCCGGCCCTGGCGCGACCGCGGCTCACCGTGACCGAGACGACCGAGGCGCGGTTGCCCGCCGAGCTCGCCGCCGCCGTCGGGCAGGGCTTCGACCTGTCGATCGAACCGCCGATCCGGGTCCGGCTGTTCTCGCTCGGCGACGACGACGGCGCCGATGTTCACGTCCTGCTGCTGGTCCTGCACCACATCGCGGCCGACGGCTGGTCGATGGCGCCGCTCGCGCGCGACGTGCTCCTGGCGTACGCGGCGCGCAGCGAGGGCGAGGCGCCGGACTGGGCGCCGCTGCCGGTGCAGTACGCGGACTACACGCTGTGGCAGCAGGAGCTCTTCGGATCCGAGGACGATCCGGACAGCCTGGTCTCGCGGCAGATCGCGTACTGGACCCAGGCCCTTGCCGGGCTTCCGGACCAGCTGGAGCTCCCGGCCGACCGGCCCCGGCCCGCCGAGGCGAGCCACCGGGGCGCCACGTTCGCCTTCGACCTCGACGCCGAGCTGCACGCCCGCCTGTTGAAGCTCGCGCGGGAGAGCGGCGCCAGCCTGTTCATGGTGACGCAGGCGGCGTACGCGGCGCTGCTGACGCGGCTCGGCGCCGGGACGGACGTGCCGATCGGCTCGCCCATCGCGGGCCGCACGGACGAGGCGCTGGACGACCTCGTCGGCATGTTCGTCAACATGCTCGTGCTGCGCACCGACACCTCCGGCGACCCGACGTTCCGCGAGCTGATCGCGCGGGTCAAGGAGACCGACCTCGCCGCGTACGCGCACCAGGACCTGCCGTTCGAGCGCCTCGTCGAGGTGCTCAACCCGGCGCGGTCGATGTCCCGGCACCCGCTCTTCCAGGTCGCCCTGACGTTCCAGAACAACCCCGAGGCCAAGCTGGAGCTGGAGGGGCTGACCGGGGGAGCCGAGCCGCTCGGGTCGGGTGCCGCGAAGTACGACCTTTCCCTCTACCTGGCGGAACGGCACGGCGAGGACGGCGCTCCCGCCGGTATCGAGGCGGGCCTGGAGTACGCGCTCGACCTCTTCGACCCGGCCACCGCCGAGTCGATCGCGGCCCGCTTCGAACGGCTCGTCCGCGAGCTGCTCGACGCGCCCGACGAGCCGATCGGCACCGCCGAGATCCTCGACCGGGCCGAACGCCGGACTCTCCTGCGCAAGTGGGCGGGTGGGACGGCGGAGCCGGTGGAGCGGGCGACGATTCCGGCGTTGTTCGAGGTGCAGGCGGCTTCGAATCCGGACGCTCCCGCCGTGTCGTTCGAGGGCGTGACCCTTTCGTA
>NZ_JBICUD010000025.1:0-2500 GCF_043198015.1 Spirillospora sp. NPDC048911
ACGTCGCGGCGGCGGAAGGCGAGTATGCCGCCGAGGGTCAGTGCGGCTGCGATGGCAAGGAGGATGGTGAGGGGTGTGGCGGCGGGGTCCTCTGAGGGGGCCGAGGGTGTGTGGTGGAAGGGGGAGGCGTCGTTGACCCAGGTGGGGAGGTTGAGTGCCTCTCCGAGCATTCCGATGGCGAAGCAGGCGGCGAAGGCTCCCCAGGTGAGGGCCACGCCGCGCGGGACGAGTCCGAACAGCAGGGTGGCCAGCCCGGCGAACAGCCAGAGCGCCGGGACGTAGACGAGGGTCGCCCCCAGCATGCGGGGCACCTGGCTCAGGTCGTGGGAGACGAGGCCGTACATGAGCCCCGAGCCGAGGCCCGCCGCGGCGAGCACGACCACGCTTCCGGCCAGCGCCACCACCAGGTGGGCGGCCAGCCAGCGGCGGCGGGACAGCGGGGTCGCCAGGAGCGGCTCGGCGCGCAGCGCGGTCTCCTCGCCGCGTACCCGCAGTGCGGCCTGGACGGCGTAACCCGTGGCGATCAGGGCCACCAGCAGCACCTCGGTGGCCAGGAAGGCGTCGGTGAGACTGGCGCCGCCGGTCCGCGCGATCACTTCGCGCAGGTTCTCGTTGTCGCCTACCAGATCCTCGACGTCGTCGGCGATCCAGCCGAAGGCCGCTCCGGTGAGCAGCAGCCCGGTGCTCCAGCCGATCAGGGCGCCGCGTTGCAGGCGCAGGGCCAGGCCCAGCGGGCGGCCGAGGTACGGCCGTGCCGTGCGGGGGCCGGGGCGGGGTGCCACGAAGCCGGCGTCGACGTCCCGCAGGGTCGACAGCACGCTGCCGGCGGCGACCAGCGCCACCGCGGCGGCGGCCATGAGGAGCGCGGGCCACCACCGTTCGCCAGCGAACGGCCGGGTCTTCTGCGCCCATCCGATGGGCGAGAGCCACGACAGCGTGCCGTCGCCGATGTCACCGGCGGCCCGCAGGACGAAGGCCGCCCCCAGCACGGCGCCGACGGCACCGTAGGTCACCCGCGTGTTCTGGGCGGACTGGGCCGCGACCACGGTGACGCCCGCGAAGACGAGCCCTTCCAGAAGCAGCGTGGCGCCGAACAGAATCGAGCCGGCCGCGGGCAGATCCAGGGCGATCAGGCCGAGCGCCGTCAGGCCGCCGACGGCGGCGCTCATGGCCGCCACGACGCTCAGCGCGGCGGCCAGGCTCGCGTGCCGGCCGACCGCCATGGCGCGGACCAGCTCCAGCCGGCCGGCCTCCTCCTCGGCGCGGGTCTCGCGTCCGACCATGAAGACGGCCATCAGCGCGACCGCGACCAGGCCGTTGGTGCCGATCTGGAACGCGACCTGCCCGCCCGTCGTGTCGAGTGCCTGGTCGGGGCCGTTGAGCGCGATGGCGGCGGCGTTGCCATGGGCGGCCGCGGCCGCCTCCTGGAGATCGGCGCGGGTGGGGTACAGGCCTTTGGTGCTCCAGGCGCTCAACACCTCCAGCAGGACGATCGACACGGTCCACACGGCGATGCGCAGCCGGTCGCGGCGCAGGACCAGGCGCGCGAGCGTGGCGGCGCCGGCGAGCTCGCTCATCGGCCGGCCTTCCGGTGACCGTCCGCCAGGGCCCGCTCGCCGGCGAGCTCGTCGCCGTAGTGCCGCAGGAACAGTTCCTCCAGCGTGGGCGGCTGGCTGTTGAGAGTACGGATGCCCAACGCGGCCAGATGCCGGATGGCGCCGTCGAGCCGGTCGGTGTCGACGTCGAAACGAGCCCGGTCGCCGTCCATGCGAACGTCGTGCACCCCGGCCAGCTCGTCCAGCCCGGTGACCGGGCGCGCGGTCTGGACGTCGATCGAGGTGCGGGTCAGATGCCGCAGCTCGTCCAGAGTCCCGCTCTCCACCGTCCGGCCCTCCCGGATGATGGTCACCCGATCGCACAGGGCCTCCACCTCGGCCAGGATGTGACTCGACAGCAAGACTGTGCGGCCCTGGTTCTTCACTTCGCGGATGCAGTCCTGGAAGACGGTCTCCATCAGCGGGTCCAGGCCCGAGGTCGGCTCGTCCAGGATCAGCAGCTCGGCACTGGACGCCAGCGCCGCCACCAGGCCGACCTTCTGCCGGTTGCCCTTGGAGTAGGTGCGCGCCTTCTTGGCCGGATCGAGTTCGAAGCGCTCCAGCAGCTCGTCCCGGCGGGCCGGATCCAGATCACCGCGCAACCGGCCGAAGACGTCGATGATCTCGCCGCCCGACAGCGTGGGCCACAGGCTCACGTCGCCCGGCACATACGCCAGGCTCCGGTGCAGGGCGACGGCGTCACGCCACGGATCACCGTCCAGCAACCGGGCCTCGCCTCCGTCGGCGCGCAGCAGCCCCAGCAGGACGCGAATGGTGGTGGTCTTGCCGGCGCCGTTCGGCCCCAGGAACCCGTGCACCTCCCCGGTCGAGACGGTCAGGTCCAGACCGTCGAGCGCCCGGGTCCGCCCGAACGTCTTCACCAGCCCGGAGATCGCGATGGCGGC
>NZ_JBICUD010000026.1:0-2043 GCF_043198015.1 Spirillospora sp. NPDC048911
GAAACCCGCTACCCGGGTTCATGGCGATGCCTACGGCGCTGCTCCAACGAGGATCCGTTTCGGCGACTATCAGATTGGTAAGCGTCAGTTTGGTAAGCACTCGACCCGCCTCGGTAATTCATGGCCGCAACGCCGCACGACGTGAGCGCGGACCTGAACCATTGGCCTTTCACGCTGGCGTCCCTCGCCTTAGGCGCTCGTCTCCTTCGGAACCAGCCTGCGTCACCTTTCGCCACGACCCTCAAGGAAGAGTCGCGGAAGCGTCGAAACTCGCTGGAGGTCTGCCGGCCCTGCCGTCCGGCCGGAGGGGCCGATCACACCGCGACCGGTCCTCGACCGGCGATCCACCGGCGTGCCGGAGCGTGGCGAGGCGACCGAGATCTGCGGCGGCCTCGGCGTCCTGGCGACCGCCGCCGCCTTTCCGAGGAATGGAGACCTAGGTGGGTCAGAGGAGACGGTCGAATGCATAGCAATCTGATAGTCGCCAAGATGGATCCTCGTTCGAGCGCAGACGTGGCCGGCCTCTTCAGCGCCTTCGACGAGACCGATATGCCGCATCGCATGGGGACGCGGCGGCGCCAGCTGTTCTTGTTCCGCGGGCTCTACTTCCATCTTCAGGACTTCGATGACGAGGACGGCGGAGAGCGCATCGAGCAGGCAAAGAACGATCCACGGTTCCTGCAGATCAGCCAGGACCTCAAGCCCTACATCGAGGCCTACGACCCGACTACCTGGCGATCCCCGGCGGACGCCATGGCGAAGAGGTTCTACCTCTGGGAATCCGCATGACCGGCCGGCGGGTGGTCATCACCGGGATCGGGGTGCTGGCGCCAGGGGGGATCGGGGTCAAGAACTTCTGGAGTCTTCTCAGCGAGGGCCGGACGGCGACCAGGCAGATCACCTTCTTCGATCCGTCCGCGTTCCGTTCGAGAGTCGCGGCCGAGGTGGATTTCGACCCCTGGGAGCACGGGCTCGGGCCGCAGGAGATACGCCGCATGGACCGGGCGGCGCAGTTCGCCGTCGTCACGGCGAGGGAGGCGATGGCCGACAGCGATCTCGACCTCAGCGGCATCGCGCCCCATCGCGTCGGGGTGAGCGTCGGCAGCGCCGTGGGCGCCACCATGAGCCTGGACCAGGAGTACCGGGTGGTCAGCGATGGTGGCCGGCTCGAACTCGTCGACCACGAGTACGCCTCCCCGCACCTGTACGACTACTTCGTGCCGAGTTCCTTCGCGGCCGAGGTCGCCTGGTCGGCCGGCGCCGAGGGCCCGGCCACCGTGGTCTCCACCGGCTGCACCTCGGGGCTGGACTCGGTCGGCTACGCGGCCGAGCTGATCCGCGACAACTCGGCCGACGTGATGATCGCCGGCGCCGCGGACGCGCCGATCTCACCGATCACCGTGGCGTGCTTCGACGCGATCAAGGCGACCACGCCGCGCAACGACGATCCCGCGCACGCGTCCCGGCCGTTCGACCGCACCCGCAACGGCTTCGTTCTCGGCGAGGGCGCCGCGATGTTCATCCTGGAGGAGCTCGGGGCAGCGCGCCGCCGCGGCGCGCATGTGTACGCCGAGATCGCCGGCTACGCCTCCCGGTGCAACGCCTTCCACATGACCGGCTTGCGCCCGGACGGCAGCGAGATGGCCGAGGCGATCCGGGTGGCCCTCGACGGGGCGAGACTGAATCCGCAGGACGTCGACTACGTCAACGCGCATGGCTCGGGAACCAAGCAGAACGATCGACATGAGACCGCCGCGTTCAAGCGCAGCCTCGGCGATCACGCCCGCCGTGTCCCCGTGAGCTCGATCAAGTCGATGGTCGGCCATTCGCTCGGCGCGATCGGCTCGATAGAGATCGCGGCCTCGATTCTGGCCATGGAGAACAACGTGGCGCCGCCCACAGCGAATCTGCACGAGCCCGACCCCGAATGCGACCTCGATTATGTGCCGCTGACCGCCCGTGAATGGAGCATCGACACGGTGCTGACGGTGGGTAGTGGGTTTGGGGGGTTCCAGAGTGCGTTGGTGTTGGGTGATTGTGATG
>NZ_JBICUD010000028.1:0-1317 GCF_043198015.1 Spirillospora sp. NPDC048911
GGGGCCTCACCCCTGAGTGTGGACACCTTGGAGACTGGATCTTGAGGTCCAGGGGAAGAGATGTCACTGATGGCTCTGAAGAACTACCCGGAGGAGTTCAAGGCCGACGCTGTGGCCTTGTATCTGTCGGACCCGTCCAAGACCTACAAGCAGGTCGCTGAGGATCTGGGGATCAACCGGGCGACGCTGCGGGAGTGGGTGCTGGCCGCGCAGCGCAACGGCACCGCGGGCCCCAAGCCGGCCAGGACGGGTAAGCCGGCCGCTGGCGGCCAGGTAGCCTCGCCGGACGTGTTGGAAGAGGAGAACAAGCAGCTCAAGGCCCGGATCGAGGAGCTGGAACTGGAGCGGGACATCCTGCGGAAGGCGGCCAAGTTTTTCGCGGGCGAGACGAACTGGTGAACCGCTTCGAGTTCGTTGAGGACCACAAGCACGCCTTCGGCGTGAAGCGGTTGTGCCGGGTGCTGGGGGTTGCCCGGTCGTCGTTCTACCGGTGGCTGGCCGCCGCCCCGACCCGGCTGGCCCGCCGCAAGGCCGACGACGTCCTCGCGGCGAAGATCCGGGAGATCCACCAGGCCGAGGACGGCACGTACGGTTCCCCTCGGGTCACCGCCGAGCTGCACGAGCAGGGAGTGCGGGTGAACCACAAGCGGGTCGCGCGGGTGATGCGTGAGCGCGGCATCGTCGGGCTGCACCTGCGCAAGAAGGTGCGCACCACGCTGCCCGAACCGTCCGCGGCCCCGGTCCCGGACCTGCTGAGGCGCGACTTCACCGCCGGACAACCGAACCACAACTACGTCGGCGACATCACCTATCTGCCGATCGGGGGCGGGAAGTTCCTCTATCTCGCCACGGTCCTGGACCTGGGATCACGAAGGTTGGCGGGCTGGTCGATCGCCGACCACATGCGCACCGAACTCGTCGTGGACGCCTTGCAGGCCGCCGCCCGCACCCGCGGCGGGCACCTGGACGGGGCGATCTTCCACAGCGACAACGGCGCCCAATACTGCAGCACCGAGTTCGAGGAAGCCTGCCGTCGGCTCGGGGTCACTCGTTCCCGCGGCGCGGTGGGCACCAGCGCCGACAACGCCGCCGCCGAGTCCTTCAACGCAACCCTCAAACGCGAGACGTTGCAGGGCGCCGACCAGTGGGCCTCGGCCCGCGACGCCCGCCTGGCGGTATTCGGGTGGATCACCAGATACAACACCCGCCGCCGACACTCCCGGCTCGGCCAGACATCACCGATCAACTACGAGAAAACCGCAGGTAGCCTGGCAACCGCCGTCTGAAACCGGTGTCCACATTCAGGGGTAAGCCCCC
>NZ_JBICUD010000029.1:0-1222 GCF_043198015.1 Spirillospora sp. NPDC048911
GGGGGTTGGTGGGATGAGGTCGGGGGTGGTGGTGACGGGGTTGGGGGTGGTGGCTCCTAATGGGTTGGGGGTTTCTGATTTTTGGGGGGCGGTGTGTGCTGGGCGGGGTGGTGTTGGGGTGGTGTCGCGTTTTGATGTGGGTGGGTATCCGGCGCGGTTGGCGGGGGAGGTGTCGGGGTTTGATGCGGGGGAGTTTTTGCCGGGCAGGTTGTTGGCGCAGACTGATCGGGTGACGCAGTTGGCGTTGGTGGCGGCTGGGGAGGCGTTGGGTGATGCGGGGGTGGAGGTGGCGGGGGTGTGTGGTTATCGGTTGGGGGTGGTGACGGCTAGTTGTTGTGGTGGGTTTGAGTTCGGTGCGAATGAGTTGCGGAATTTGTGGAGTAAGGGTGGCCGGTATGTGAGTGCGTATCAGTCGTTCGCGTGGTTTTATGCGGTGAATACCGGTCAGATTTCGATCCGGCATGGGATGCGGGGGCCCAGCAGTGTGCTGGTGGGTGATCAGGCTGGTGGGTTGGATGCGTTGGCGCATGCGCGTCGGCTGGCGCGTGATGGCACGGTGATGCTGGCCGGTGGGGTGGAGGCGCCGTTGTGTCCGTGGGGGTGGGTGGCGCAGTTGGCCGGGGGCAGGCTGGCGGCCGGGTCTGATCCTGAGCGCGGGTATTTGCCGTTCGATGTGCGTGCGGCCGGGCATGTGCCGGGTGAGGGCGGTGCGTTGCTGGTGGTGGAGGACGCCGCCGTGGCGGCGCGGCGTGGTGCTCGGGTGTATGGGGCGGTGAGCGGGTGGGGGGCGACGTTGGATCCGCGGCCGGGCAGTGGCCGGCCGTCGACGTTGCCGACCGCGATCCAGATCGCTCTTGATGACGCCGGCCTGGTCCCCGCCGATGTGGATGTGGTGTTCGCCGATGCCGCCGCGGTCCCTGAGCTGGATCGGGTCGAGGCGGCCGCGATCACCGACGTCTTCGGTCCTGGTGGGGTGCCGGTCACCGCGCCCAAGACCATGACCGGCCGGCTCGGCGCCGGTGCCGGCCCGCTGGACGTGGTCACGGCGCTGCTGACGCTCAACAGCGGGCTGATTCCGCCCACCATCAACACCATCCCCGACCCCGGCCACCGACTCGATCTGGTCACCGCCCCCCGCACCGCCCCTGCCCGCACAGCCCTCGTCCTCGCACGAGGCCACGGCGGCTTCAACACCGCCCTCATACTCCAAACCACCACATGA